>JAIXYP010000057.1 GCA_027490155.1 Cytophagaceae bacterium
CAAGTCCTTGCTTTACCATCCCAGTTTCCAAGTTTCGGATTTGGAAAACTCTGTAGTGCCCAGCATAGTCACCAGTCCAGATAGGGTGGTCGCCGTGAGGGAAATCTTACCTCCTGCCAATAATGTGGTGGCTACTGAAGGAGCAGCTGAAAGCAGCTTGTCTCGATCAAAAGCGATGCGCAAGGTGGTATCACTCGTGCCGTTGGCAGGGATGGTCAAAACCTGATCACTGGGTTGAGAGGAGGCGATGACTTTGTCCTGGTAGTTGAGCCTAACAAATGGGGACTTGACCCTTATGCTTTGGCTAATGGGATTCTTGATGCTTACATGGACGATGTACTGAAAATTGGTCTTGTCAAAGTCTGAACGGGTGATGATGACAACTTCCTTTGCAATCCGACCTAGACGGATGGCCCAAGTGGTTCCTGCGCCTACTGCGAGTACCCCAGCGGCAATGCCGAGGTAAGTTTTTCCTTTGCCTTTTGTGAGTCGTCTGATCACCTTGCCAGTGGATTATGGGACAAGGTTAGGGCTACTAAAAATGTGGGTTCGCTTCATCTGGATTCATTCGCTTCATCCGAATTCACTCACATTTTTTTCAGTAATTTTCGCATCAACTCATGACTTGTTCGTGCATTTATGGTATATTTACTGATATAATTGTTAGTTTTTAAGTTTGCATGTTACCTGAAAACCGCAGCCTGCTCTTGAAAATTGAAGTTGCTGAAGCGTGCGGCATTAGCACAGTTCAAACATTGCGCAAAGCAGTAGAGCCATTGATAGAAGCTGGTGTCATTCGTTGGGATAATCCTGGCAAGAAAAAGGGCACCAAAGGAGGCAAGAAGTATCTCACCCGCTTTGATGCCCTTAGAATCCTAGGCTATTTGAATGATGGAGAACTTCCGCTGAAGTCCTAGAGAACAGGGAAGTTGTTGAGTACTTCCTCGTTCCTGAACAGCCCCAAATCCTTCATGTATTTGTCAGTCTGGGACACATTGCTGTGCCTGCATTGGGCTTGAATGGTCTTGATGTCCATACCTGCATTGTACATGGCTATAACCCCTGTATGCTTCCAGCTATAGAGGTCATAGTCGTCGATGTCAGAGTAGCCCAGTTCATCAAGGATGGACTTGTGCCTGAGGTAGAAGTAGTTGAAGTGTGTTGGCTTGAGGCTTGGCTTACCTTCCTTGCCAAAGATGTAGTAGTTCCCTGGATAGCTGCGGAGCTTGTATTCGCCTATCAACTTCTCCAATGGTGGTGGAATGATGATGTGCTGCCCTTTAGCCGTTTTCGCATTCTCAGGTTGGATGAAGATTGTTCTTTCCCTCAAGTCTTTAACCTGAAGATAGCGAAGCTCCTTGCGAGGCCGTGCCAGCGTGTAGTAGGCGAAGTGGATGAAGATGTAGAGTTGCACCTCATTCTTTGCCAGTGCCTTTTGTTTGATGGCATTCATTTGCTCAACATTGAAAGGCACATGGTGTCCTGACTCAACCTTGAGCTTCTTGATACCCTTAGAAGGGTGCTTCTTGATCACCTCACGATCCAGCCAGTATTGGAAGTAGGCATTCATGTTCGTGATATGATTGTTGAAGGTCTTATTGCCGAATGTTTGTCGCTTCAAGTGTTCGGCAAATCGGAAAGAGTGTTCCGCAGTCCAGTCAACAAGTAGCAATTTTCCAATCCTGTTTTCAGCCATCCAACCAAAAAGGAGGCGTTTGGTGGTCAGGTAGCCTCTGAAAGTGGAGGCCCGGCATTCGGCCTTCTTCTGCTCGTGATAGTACTCATAAGCAGCCTGAAGGGTAAGCAACCGAGGGTGGAACTGGGTGTCAAACTCTGGGGCTTCAGGCTTCTGGCCCTTGACAAAACCGCTGACAAGAAGGCGGTCTATCTCTGCCATGACTTCCTTGGCAGCCCGCTTTTTTTCACGCAGGGTCTTGATGGTGTTGAAGCCTTTGACGTAACGCTGACGTTCTAGCTTTCCAGTCTCGATATTGAAGACATAAAACTCGATGTACCACCGTTTGAGGGGGTCTCCACCAGCGTCAAAAAGTTTGCACAGCTTGTAAGATTTTGACGGATTTTCAACAACTTCTGTCATCTGTGAGAGGTCTAATTCAGCCCGAAAATCGGCCTGATTTGTCACAGAAGTTGTCACAAAATTTACATTGGACATAAAAAAACGGCTTTAGAGGATCTCTAAGGCCGTTTTTGGTGGTGGAGAATACCGGATTCGAACCGGTGACCTCTTGCATGCCATGCAAGCGCTCTAGCCAACTGAGCTAATCCCCCTCATAAAGCGGCATAGCGCATTTGCTAGGCCTTCCCCGAAATTTTCAGGACTGCAAAGGTAGCAGGCGGGGGCAAATAAGCAACGGAAAGGCCAAATTTTATTTAGGGTAGGTGCTTCCCTGCCCGTTTAGCTGCATCTTTGCTACATGTTGATGCACTGGGGCAAATGGACGATCGTATGGGGCCTGTGGCTATGCTGGGCTATGCCTACATGGGCTCAGTCGCTACAGCGGAGGACCGAACCAGACCCAGAGGTGGAGTTTCCGGCCTACTACGACCTGATGACCACCCGCCTAGCAAAGGTCAGAGCCAAGTTAGAGCTCAACCCAATGGATGTGGCGCTGTTTCAGGATCGCGCTATGCTTTATCGTGAGACCCTCAAGGGTTTCAAAAAGGCCTACAAAACTGACTACGAGCTATACGAAAGGTATAGGGTCCGGATGGATAGTATGCGGTTTCGGCTTGTGATGAGCTCGGTGAACTGGCTATCGCTGGCACCCGAAATTGCGGCAAAAGAGGGCGAAGAGGCTGGCAAGGCAACGCAGATGCGGGCTTTGTTGCACATGGGTTTCGCCTACTCCCTGGCTCATGACACCGAATATATGGAGCGGGTGGGCCTCAAGCTGGACACCTTGGGTTATGAGTTCCCGTACTTCAGCCATGGACCTTATTTTGGTGCAGGGCTAGGCAGCCATTTGATGGTCGAGGTGGGCTATTCGGTAGGATATATGTACCCCACCAATCGGCTGGTGAAGCAGCGACCACATTGGGGTGGCATGCTGCTAGGCTTTGTGGGGGTTCCGTCAAAAGGACTGGTGGGCTTCATGATCGGGGGCTCGGGCACGGTGGCTGAGCAGCTGCATTTAGGATTTCAGATCGGCTCGGTGGGCAATACCAAAGTTGACGACCCCGACAACAACAGGAGAATTAGCGTTTCGGATGCCTATATCCTGAAGCCCGAGATCGGCTACAGTTATGGGACGGGGCAGGTGTTTATGGCTGCCAACTTGGTGATAGGCAACTCGCAAGTGCCCCTAAAAAACCAGCAAGCCGTCAAAGACGCCTGGCCCATTTTTGTGCTCGGGACGCGGTTTGTGCTGCCGTTCCGGACCAGCGGATTGGACATCCCCTATAAAGGTGGCGTTCTGAGTGATGGGCTCGAGCGACCGTAAAGCCTTAATAAGGATGGCTTGACCGAGGTTAGAAATTGCCCTTCTGGACCAAATTGATACCGATAGACAAAATTTAGCCCTTATTTTAGCGTTTTAGATGCTGGACCTACCTTGGCCAAAAACCACTGGTTGCGGCTTACCACACCAGCAGCCCAGTAGCACCCCATCCGATTTGGCATCAGTCATCCGTCCCCAGACCAGTATCCTCCTGTGAAAATATCCTTTAAGGCCGAGTCAAAGCGCGATGTAGCCCTGCATTTGGGCATCATCATTTCCATCTTTGTGCTGTTTGTGCTCGCGTTTTTCTACATCTACCTGCCCTATACCACCAACCATGGCCAGACCGTCTCGGTGCCAGACCTGAAGGGTATGCCGCTGGAAAAAGTCGATGACTTCCTGAGCGACCGTGACCTAGAGTACATCGTCGATGATAGCACCTACGACCCGCGTGCCCAGCCGCTGACGGTCCACTCGCAAGACCCGGCACCGAATGCCAAAGTCAAACAAGGCCGCAAGATTTTCCTGACCATCAATGCGAAGAACCCGCCCATGGTCAAGATGCCTAAGCTCATCAACCGCTCGTTCACCAATGCGCAGAGCGAGCTAGAAAGCTATGGCCTTCTGTTCGGCAAGGCAGTCTATAAGCCTGATATCCAGGTCAATATGGTGCTCGAGCAGCGCTACAAAGGCCAAGAGATTGCAGAAGGTAGCCCCGTGCCTAAGGGTAGCGTCATTGACCTTGTCGTAGGGGATGGCCTTGGCAACCAAGAGTTTGACATGCCAGACCTCAGGGGCAAACCGTTTGAAGAAATCCAGACCATTTTGGGTGGTAGTGGCCTGCAGCTCGGTAGCATCATCTACCAACCACAGCCAGATAGCTCGCAAAACATCATCCTGCGCCAAAAACCAGCCGAGGGCAGCAAAGTCCGTGTCGGTGATGTTGTGGATGTCTGGATACGTGGCAGCGACCCCGCACAATCACTCCCAGCTTCCGACTAAGGTCAGACCGCCACAACCTAAGTAACATCGCATCAAGCTAACCAATGCCAATCGCTCCACGCAATATAGCCGTCCTGACTAGGGCTGACCATTTAGGTCGGGGCCTAGGGGTGGATCTATGTGTAGTGTTATTTGGCAAAGGACGGACTTCGATAGGGCGAGGTGCATTACTAATGATTTTGCTTTTTGTGGGATTGGGTTTAGGCCAAAAGGCAGTTGCCCAGATCAGGACTGGGCTACCATTGGGTAGGGCTACAAATCCCAGCTCATTCTACCAAGTTTATCAGCCAAGTACTGCTTCTGTTGGGTACCGTAGCCAAGCGGCAATCAGGCCAAACAGGGTTGCAAGCAAACAAGTCAAAAGCCGACCAAATCTGGGCCCATTACGGACCTTTGTAACCCAGCGTGATACCCTCCAGTTGGATCCGCGGTATGGGTTTTATGACGATTTTGCCAATAGCAGGTACTCTGTCGATA
>JAIXYP010000063.1 GCA_027490155.1 Cytophagaceae bacterium
TAAGCGGCCTTCAAGCGTGTGGTACGCTCGGTGATTGAAGGCTTCTCGAAGTATGAACGGCGACGGAGTGCACGAAGTACACCAGTACGCTCAAATTTCTTCTTAAAACGCTTCAGCGCTTTGTCAATGCTCTCGTTTTCTTTAACCTGGATAATGATCATGAGTAATGCTCTATGTCAAATGGGGTTGCAAAAGTCGGCAATAAGTCTGGGATTTGCAACAGTAATGGACAAGATTTTTTTGACGAATTGCTTGACCACCGTTTGCTCAGCACAGCTGTTTACCTACCCTTGCCCCATTTGGGTGGATGATACTTTACGGATGGGTATTGGGGCAAATAGCTGATAGTCAGCTACCTGCCCCAAATGTGTTATTGTTTTTTGCTGCCGTAGTTTTTGACGATCTCGATCTCAAAGATCAGCGGGGTGAAAGGTGGGATCAAGCCCGTACCATCACCACCATCGCCGTAGGCTTTGTCTGAGGTGACCATGAGGTAACCTTTATCACCTTCGCCAAAGTGCAACAGGCCTTTATCCCAACCTGGTATCACACGGCCTTGGCCAAGGATGACGCCATACGGCCCGCGTTGGCCACTTTCGTCAAAGATGGTGCCAGCCAAAGTGGTGCCTTTGTATGCAATGGCAACAGAGTCGTCAGGCAGGTTGGCTTTAGTGCTTTTCTTCTCAGTGATCGCATACAGGATACCGTCAGCATCTTGTTCTACCTTCAGGCTTTTGGTAGCGGCGAATGCTTTGAGGCTCTCGAGCTGTTTGGTGACGATAGCGCCACGGTCCGAATAGCGGTTCTTGACCCGAATGTGATAAGCCAGTTTGCTACCAGCAGGTAGATAGGCTGGGCGATTGGCGGCTGCCTGACCAGCGAACATCGAGTCAGTCGGGATGTAAAAGATTGCGGAGTCACCAGCAGAAAGTAGGACTAAGCCACCCATAAGGTCCATCCTACGGCTTGGGGCAGTTAGGGTAACGATATCAGGCCCTGTGTTGCGTTGGTAGGTACTGCCAAGGACCGAGTCTTTGTGGTTACGGACGGTGAGGTAAAGTTCGAGCACGTTACCGACTTTGGCGACCGAGTCATCTTTGTCTTCAACGATTTTGTATTCGAGACCGTTGGTTGTGGTTTTGTTGTCACCAGACATTAGGCCGGTGGTATCGCAGGCGGTGAAGGCGGCAGCGGCGATCGCTACCAGCGCCAAGGCAAAAAACTTGCGCATCAGGAGTTGTTAAGTGTGAAACTAAGTGATCGGACTGCGCAAGAGTTGCAACAGGACGGGTTTGGTTAAGGATTGTTGTGGATTGGCCTTAGAGCACTTATTTGGCAGGTGCTGGTATGGCTGGTGCGGCCGGTGGTGCTGGGGGGGCAGCTGGCTTGACATCAGTGATTTCGATTTCGAAAAACAAGGGATCAAATGGCATGATCTTCGGTGGAGATCCTTGCTCTCCATAACCCAGTTGGTAAGGAATCAGTAGATAACCTTTGGCCCCATTGTTAAACATCTGGAGGCCTTCGTCCCAACCTTGAATGACCGAGCGTGTGCCAACAGTGACTGGGTATGGGGAATTACGTGGGATTGAGCTATCAAAAATGGTGTCGTTTAGCAGCTTGCCAGTGTAATGTACCGATGCCACGTCCTTAACTTTTACGTTAGGTCCTTTGCCAGGTTTTGTGATGCCATACATCAGTCCGTTTGGCAAGGTGGTTGGCTTGAGGCCTTTGGCAGTGGCATAATCCATCAGACGCTTGGTCTGGGCGGCGTCAAAGGCTTCTGCGGTCAGTACATTTTCAAGCTGTACTCCGAAGACGACATTGCTGCCTTTAGGGAACATAGGTGGGCGTTGTTCGTCTGGCACACCTTTCATCATCTCGTCAGTCGGGATGGTGATGAGGGCAGAGTCACCACTGCTCATTTTGCCTAGCTGTTCGTTAAGGTCATTTGCGAACTGAGGTGCTTGGAGCTTAAACATCACCGACTTTCCTTGGCTACGGCTGGATTGTACCAATTTCCCCTGTGGGTCGATGACAGTAATATGGCCTTGTACGATTGAGCCAAGTGCGGCAGCGGTACCAGGAACATCCTTGATAAACTTAATAGAACCTTTTCCGGCAGGTGCCTGACCTTCTGCCCCATGGTTATGGCCAGTGTGGTCGGTATGATCCTGTGAGGCAGGTGTTTCAGCTGTTTTTGCAGCTGGCTTTTCGACCTTGGTGGCTTTGGTGGACTTCGTTTTTTTGGTTTGTGCCTGTGCATCAAGCGCAAAGACAGAGGCCAATAGGGCGGCACCGAGGCTCAGTGCACAAATTTGCTTGTTCATAAAAGGGGCTTAGACGGGTTTTATCAACTCGTCTTGGTATTGGGGGAGTAGATCGATGAAATGCTTAACGGTATTACTGAGGGTATCGTTGCTTTTACCGCCAGCAGCGTTGCGGTGTCCGCCCCCTTCGAAATGGGCACGGGCAAAGTCATTGACCGAAAAGGAGCCAGTTGACCTAAATGATATTTTGATGGCCTCTGTGCGGTCTACAATGATGGCAGCCAAGCGTACACCCTCGATACCTAGGGCATAATTGACAAATCCTTCAGTATCGCCTGTTTGGCTGTGATATTGTTTGAGTTCGTCAGCTGTCAGAACGATGTAGGCCGTGGCATACTCGGGCAGGACGACCATCTTTTGGGACAGGACGTAGCCTAATAACCGCAAGCGGTCCTCGGTGCTGGTGTCGTAGATGAGTTTATGAACCCGGTGGTTGTCAGCCCCTAGGTCAATGAGCTGGGCTATGACTTTATGTACCTTGGCTGTGGTGCTAGGGTGGCGGAACGACCCTGTATCGGTCATGATGCCAGCATATAGGCATTCGGCCATACCCTTGTCGATCAGGTTCTCGTAGCCTAGGTCATGGATCAGGTCAAAGATCAGCTCGCAAGTGGCGGCTGCTTTGGTGTCCCAATACATGAAGTCAGCAAAGGACTCAGGCTCAAGGTGGTGATCAACCATAACCTTAACTGCTGAACTTGCACGGACAATAGCAGCCATCTCGTTGATGCGGTTGAGGGCCGAAAAGTCCAGGCAGCAAATCAGGGTTGCATCAGCGATGAGGGCTTTGGCAAGGGCATTCTTACTTACAGCATCGAATTGGAGCACATCAGCTTCACCTTCCATCCATTTTAGGAAACTGGGGTAGTCTGACGGGACGATGACATTGACCACATGGCCAAGTTTCTTGAGCAAACTAGCCCAACCCAACGAGGAGCCTAAGGCATCAGCGTCAGGCTTGTGGTGTGTGGTGATAACCACCCGCTGTGGTGTGCTAAGGAGCTGCTTAAAACCTGCTAGGTCGATCATGGAGTGTTGTGTAACCTGGTCGGGATACATAATTCGGGAAACAAAGGTTGCCAAAACTAATGGGATGGGCAAATTTTTTGCCGTCTTGCTGCCCCTGAGGTCCATCCAGCTAGGATAAGATCCAACATTTCTGGGTTTGCATGACTTGATTGCAGGCTGCAAGATGGTTACAAAGCTGGGATTAGGATCTCAGCGTCTACCTTTGCCGAATGTCAGGTTCGCCAACTCTTTTGCAACCCTACTATTCTGCCAACACCGTCGAGTGTGGGCTGGATGAAGCTGGCCGAGGGTGCATAGCTGGGCCCGTTGTGGCGGCTGCCGTGATTTGGCCTCCGACCCTTAGACTTCCCTTGATCAATGACAGTAAACAGCTCACAGAGGCCCAAAGATTTGATCTTGAGCCAATGATTAAAGAACAGGCAATCGCTTGGGCTATCGCCGAGGTTTCCGCTGCCGAGATTGATGAAATCAATATCCTTCAGGCAAGCATTAAGGCGATGCACCTGGCTGTTGACAAGATTATAGCGGGAAATACTGGCCTAGTGCCCGAATTATTGTTAGTTGATGGCAATCGCTTTCGGCCATATCCCTTCCTGAGCCATGTTTGTTTGGTTAAAGGGGATGCACGTTTTTTGAGTATAGCGGCGGCCTCAGTATTAGCCAAGACCCATCGGGATCGGTTGATGACAACATTAGCTGAATCGCATTCTGGCTATGGCTGGGAGCACAACATGGGTTACCCGACGCTGATGCATAAACTAGCTGTTGCGGAGTTGGGATTAACTCCACATCATCGGTTGACTTTTAGGATGGAAATTGGGAAACGTGTGAAGAAAGGGAAGTAGTAACCCAAAATCGAATGGAATCTATATTATCTGCCAGAGATTATGGCAAAGAAACCAATGATCAAGGTTACAACGGCGCCAATCAAGGCAAGTATTTGGTTGTCAATACGGTCATTAACTCGGAAATCTCGTTATCAATCTTGCTTTCTAACTTTTCAAGCTTGTCATCGATTTTGGAAAACCTATCCTCGATTTTGTCAAATTTTGCATCCAACCGACGTTCCATCGCAAGAATGAGCGATTTGAGGTCTTCGGTTTTGGAGATTGCCTCCTCCTTAGCTGGAGAGGTGATATGAATAAGTATTCTGTAGGCTATAATTTATAAGGATTACTGTTTGGTTTTACTCGATGAGGTCTGACTGGCCCATTTTGTTGCCGTTTGATGACCATCACCTTAAGGCGACGGCGTTTGTCTTGGTCCAGCAGATTGAGCACTACACCTACTATGACCAAAAGCATCCCGCATCCTGATACCAAGTCATAGCCTTCGTCATAGAAAAAATACCCAATTACGAGGGCATAGAATATCCCTAGGTAATTGATATAGGTAACTTTGTTTAGGGCTTCTTTCTGGATGGCTGAGGTTGCCCAGATCTGCCCCATTTGGGTAAAAAGCCCCATTGCGATGCCCCAAAGCCACTCTTGGCCAACTGGCATCCGCCACTCCCACAAACATAGCGAGCCTGTAATCGGGGTTGCTAGTAAGGGGAAGTACAAGATGATGACCATGGCATGCTCATGACCGCTGGCTTTGCGCACAAAGGTATAGGCTAGGCCACTACAGAGGGCACCAGCAATGCCCATCATTACGTCAAGTGTTGTTAGCCTGACATCAATGCCCTTTACTAACAAGACCCCGCAGAATGAGACTAGAAAGTAGAGCCATCGCTGGGGTTTCATTCCTTCGCCCAAGATGAAATAGGCACCAATTGCCGTGAATATGGGGCTTAGGTACTGGATGGTAACAGCGCTAGCCATCGGGATACGCTGTAGGGTGTAGAAGTAGAAATACAAGGCACCAATACCAGCTAGACCACGCAAGGCGAGTACCATAGGTCTATGGCCAAAGATCGGTCGTACGCCAGCTTGCCAGAGGTAAGTCATGGTGATGACAAGCGAAATCACCGACCGAAAGAAGATCAGCTGGTGGGTGGGCCAATGCCCCAGCTGCTTGACACAGGTATTGACTCCGAGGTATGCCAAGGTGCTGAGCAACATGAGGCGCACGCCTGGGCTCAGTTGTGGGATACGATTGAGCATGGGAGCAAAGATACGGCCTTTAGGGGTGGATTGTTCTGGGTTTGGGGTGATTCTGGTCGATTGAATCGTGTTTGTTTTGTTTTTTAATTGCGCAATTAATAATTGATGTGCAGGCTGTTATTGTACCATAAAGTCCCATCCGACAGACACTAAATCTACCTTCTGATAAGTCTTATTGTAGAAATCGGAATGGTTATTGACTCGAAGTATGATGATTGATTTGCGATTTTTGTGGCAATTATTAGTGGTTTTTGTCTTGGATAGGAGTCTAGTTATGAAATTAATTATCAATAATCTTAATCAAGATCATTAAAATATAATTACCAATCAATCTATTCTGGAGAGTGAGATTGATTGGTAAATTATGAGGTACTTTATTCAATAGTCTAAATGTGCCCAGCACTTAATGCGCATCAAGCCAATTAGCACCTGTACCCATCCCAATTTCCATCGGGACGGGGAGCTCAATGGCAGTGCGCATCAGTTCTTCAACCTTGGTTTTAAGTAGCTCTACCTCCTCAAGATGTGCATCAAATACCAATTCATCATGTACTTGAAGGACCATGCGGCTGCGCAGTTTTTCGGCCTTCATCCAGCGTTGGATATTGATCATCGCAACCTTGATCATATCAGCAGCGGAGCCTTGGATTGGGGCATTGATTGCGTTGCGTTCGGCAAAACCACGATCGGTAATGTTGCGGCTATTGATATTTGGCAGGTAGCGGCGACGGCCCAAGATGGTGGTAACGTATTCCTGCTCCCGGGCATCGTTAACGACCTTTTCCATATAGGTTTTGACAGCAGGGAACTCCAGAAAGTAGTTCTCGATGATCTCGGCAGCCTCTTTGCGAGGGATACTGAGGCGTTGGCTAAGTCCAAAGGCAGAAATGCCATAAATGATGCCAAAATTGGCTGTTTTGGCCTTCCGGCGCATATCGCTATCCACATCGTTGAGGTCCACTTTATACAGACGGCTGGCCGTGATGGAGTGGATGTCACTGCCCTGTCTAAAGGCCTCAATCATGGTGGCATCGTTGGCAAAGGCGGCCATGATTCGGAGCTCAATCTGCGAATAATCAGCACTCAAGATGGTGTATTCCGCAGATCGTGGCACAAATGCCTTGCGGATTTCCCGCCCCCTAGCCGTCCTTATCGGGATGTTCTGGAGGTTAGGATTGGTGCTGCTGAGGCGGCCAGTAGCAGCTACAGCTTGGTTATAGCTTGTATGCACCCGCCCATCCGATGGGCTAATGAGACTCGGGAGAGCATCGATATAGGTGCTTTTGAGTTTCTGGAGCTCACGATATTCTAGGATCAGTGCGGCAATTTTATGCTCATCTGCCATTTTACTCAGGATCTCTTCCCCTGTGGCATATTGGCCTGTTTTGGTCTTTTTGGCCTTGGCATCTAGCTTGAGTTTGTCGAACAAAATTCGACCTAATTGAGCAGGGGACGCAATGTTAAATTCCTCACCAGCAACTTGATAGATCTCTTGTTCGATGATTTTGGCTTCTTGTGCCATTGTCGTCGAAAGCTCGCCCAGAACGGAGGTGTCCACGGTGATACCCTCAAACTCCATATCAGCTAAGACATTGACTAGCGGTGCTTCGACCTCATCTAGTAGTTTATTGAGGCCTACTTGGTCTATTTGTGGTTTCAGGACCTGTGCCAACTGCCAGGTGATGTCTGCATCTTCGGCGGCATATTCTGCAACATCAGCCAGGTCGGCATCGCGCATGGTACCTTGTGCCTTGCCTTTTTTGCCAATTAGGCTATCGATTTTAATGGTTTTGTAACTGAGCAAAGTCTCAGCCATGATGTCCATGCCATGGCGTTTGTCAGGCTCCAGCAGGTAGTGGGCCAACATAGTATCATAAATGGGACCAGCGACCTCTATCTGGTACTTCTTGAGCACCAGGATATCATATTTGAGGTTCTGGCCAATCTTGGTGATATTATCATCCTGCCAAACTGGGGCAAAATGAGCTAAGATTTGGGCTGCTTCAGCTTCATCTGTCGGGATGGGGACGTAATAGGCTTCACCCTTGGTCCAAGCAAATGATAGACCCACCAAACGGGCATCCACGGCATCAAGCGAGTCAGTTTCGGTATCAAAACAGAAACTCGTGAGGGTGGCTAGGTGGGCAGTCAGTGCCTTGATTTTGGCCTCCGTCTGGCAGATGTGGTAAAGGTGGGGTGTGGTATCTGCAGTAGCTAGCTCAATAAATTGGGTATTACCATCTTGGTCTGATAGGTCTTGCTCTGACGCTGGTTTATCAGATGTAGACGTAGCAGCACCAAAGAGATCAAACTGGCCTGCTGCAGCGGCTTTTTGCTGTTGTTTGCTGGTCGGTGCCGCTGTTGGGCTACCGATTTCTTCGCCTAAGATTTTCTTGGCAATGGTCCTGAATTCCAGCTCTTCGAAAAGTGGTTTAAGGAGGTCCTTGTTAGGTGCGTTAAGTAAAAGATCATCCTCGACGAAATCTACAGGTGCGTCTAGTAGGATGGTGGCTAGCTCCTTACTCTGGAGGCCTTGTGAAGCAAACTGCGCCACATTTTCGGCCATTTTGCCTTTGAGCTGATGGACGTTGGCGATCAAGTTCTCGACTGTACCGTATTCGGCAATGAGTTTTTTGGCTGTTTTCTCCCCAATACCCGGGATACCCGGGATATTATCCACAGCATCTCCTTGCAGGCCCAAGATGTCTTGCACTTGATCGATGCGGCTGATTTCCCAACGCTCCAAGACCTCTGCAACGCCCAGTTTTTCAGGCCCTTTGCCCATGAAGGCGGGTTTGTAAACGAAGATATTCTCAGACACGAGTTGGCAATAGTCCTTGTCAGGGGTCATCATATAGACCTCAAAACCAGCTGCTTCAGCTTTTTTGGCAAGGGTGCCGATCACGTCATCAGCCTCATAACCCTCGGCCAGCAGGATCGGTATGCCAAAGCCATTTAGCATCTGCATAATATAGGGCACCGCAATCGAGATATCTTCTGGCTGCTCTGCTCGGTTGGCCTTGTATTGCTCGAAGCTGATATGCCGCACAGTAGGGGAGGCGGTATCAAAAGCAACACCAATATGTGTAGGTTTTTCCTTGTTGATGACCTCAAGTAAGGTATTCAGGAAGCCGAAAATGGGTCCAGTGCTCATGCCTTTGGAGGTCACCCGCGGGTTTTTGCTGAATGCAAAGTGGGCGCGATAGATCAAGGCAAAAGCATCGAGCAAAAAGAGTTTTCGGTTGGCTGACATTGCAGGAAGGGTAGGGTAGGGCGTTGTGCGATTTTGGTTTGACTCGATCTGACCTGATTAGTGCAGTTAACTTGGCTCAGTTACCAAAACCGCTATGCCACGATTGTTGGCAAGGATCGGTGGGCAAAATACTAGTTTTTGATCTGGAAACGGCCTGATAGCTGAGAAATGCCCCTTATGTCATGATCACTTTGCTTTTGACTGTTAGGCTATTGATATATCAAACGGAATACTTGGACCTAAGTGGGACCGAAACCAAACAAAAAGCCACCTACATACCTTGGTACATAGGTGGCTTTTGTAATGCCAATTGACGCTGCGAATTAGGCAGCTTTGGCTTTTTTGCTGAATAACTTCAGTCTTTTGCTTGCAAGGCCGATTCCGGCAGCGGCAATCAGGCTTATGCCACCATCTACTGGGATTGGTGCCGGTCCGCCTTCAGGTGGATTGTCGTCAAAGTTTGGTGGCTCTTGTGCATGGCTGACCAAGGTCAACATCAGGAGGGCAAATGACAGAATAAGTGCCTTTTTCATATCTATGTCTTTAGCTGATCTTGGCCTGGATGGCCTAGGGACCGCTTTTTGGGCAAGACCGCTGGGGTGCAGGCTAACTACACCCCAATTGGCGCTTGCGAGTGGAAATTTAGTTCTGGATGAGGATCTGTTGTGATTTGACACCACTGTTGCTACCCATCAGGATGGTGTACAGGCCAGATTTGAGGCCCATCGGAACGGCAATATGCTCGGCAGTGCTGCTGACGATGATTTTGCTGGTGGCGGCAACACGACCAACGGCATCAATCGCTTGGATGCTGATTGACTCGCCGACTTCGAAGCCATTGAGGGCCAACATTAGTGCGTTACCAGCACTTGGGTTCGGGTAGATATTGGCAGACTTACCGACAACCAGTGTATTGAGGTTGGTAACCATTGGGGTGAAGACTAGCTCAAAACGATTAGAACCAAAGGTGGTGGTGTCGGTATTGAGGATGTTGAATGCGTATGCAGGATTAACAGCCAAGTTGGTATAGGTGCGGAGTTTGCGGTCCTTTAGATACCAAGTGGCGTTTGCAGGCAAGTTGCTGAAATTGAGTGTGTAAGCACCACTTGCAGCTGCCTGAACGTATAGCCTAATGCTGTCACGGGTGGCAGGCATTGGGCGTAGATCAGCGGTTAGCAGGAAGTTGTCACCACTGTAGCTAGCAATATTGAGGGTCGATCCGCTGAACTTAGGGACGTCGTGCTGGGCATCTTTGTTACGGCTATAACCGCTGTTGTTGTCAAAGGCAAACAAAACTTCGTCTGAGGTGCCAGTGGCATTTGTAAGGACGGCACGCATCACGGAATTGTTGCCAGATCGGTAGAATGAGGCAGTTGCAGAGGTTTTGGCGTTCTCGGTTACGCTCAAAGCTGGGGATGCTCCACTTGCCTGAACGAAGAAACCTTGGCCACTCGGGATAATGCCAGACCCACTATTGTATGACACGTAGGTCGGGCCAACTTTGATCAGGCCTTTATACTGCGAACCAGTGTAATACATCATCGTATTCTGGACGTTAGTACGGATCCAATTGCTTTCCGCTTCCCAGTCAATTGGGGCTTGGTATGGGTTTGCGACCAAGTTCCAGGCATTCCCAGCGTTTGTGATGCCAGCAAAGTTGTGCGTTCCTGTTACAGGCGTGCCGTTCCAGTACATAATGCCAGGGCCAGCAGGAGGGCCGTAGAGGCCTGTAGCACCATTGTTTAGGGTTAAAAAAGGTGTGCGAGCATAGATCCTTAGACCTCGGCCTGGTGCAAATGTTTGGCTAAGGGTAGCGGCAGTGCCGCCTGCCCATGTACCACCATTGCTGAACGTGAAAACACTTGGTTGCGTACCGCCACCAGTCGAGAAGGTAAAGTTGATGCCGTTGGAGCCAAGGGCAGTTTCAGACCAGTCACCAAGGGTTTTGCTGCTGATAGGGCTTCCAACTAGCATCCAACGTGGGGTAGTGCCAAAATAGCGTTGTGCAGTGATGTTGCTGATGCCTGTAATTGACCCTGAGGCATCGATTGTATCAAGTACAGCAGTGCCTGCAGCAGAGCTGAGGAAAACCACATTATTACCACCTAAGGCAAGCGTGCCACGACGAACACGAACACGACCACCGATCTGGACGTCCGTATTGACGGTTAGGCTGCGGACGGTCCAGATGGTATTGATCCTGTTGTTAGGGGCATTGTCAAAACCAACACCACCTGCTGAGGTCACACCACCCGTAAGAGGTCCGTGTATGTAGATGGTACCTGAGCCCGTGCCGCGGATTACGGCTCCTGAGCCAGAGAATGAGCTGCTATGGTTTAATGCTAGGCGGCTTGTGTTGAGGGCCAAAATTCCGTTGGTGAGGTTGACGGTGCCATAAGTGGTGAGATTGCCGCCGAGGGTCACAACGCCAGATGTATTGATGGTCAGGGTGTTAACAGCCATAACGCCTGTGGGCAAAGTGTAGGTCGAGCTGCCTGTGAGGGCTAGGCTAGAGTTCTGCGTAGTGGCAATTTGGCCACTCGTTGTTGAAACTGATCCGCTGATGGTCAGGGTGTTAGTGAAGACCCTGAGGGTGCCAGATGTCAAAGTAACAGTGCCAGAAATATTCGTGGCACCAACTAGGTATGCGCCTTCGCCAATGATGGTGATGTTACCTAACGTGCCGGTTGGCAGGGCAACAGGTGCATCAGCATTGACTGCATAAGTACCAGATGATCCGAAGTTAATGGTGCCAGTACCTTGGAAACCATAACCACCATTTGTGAGGGCTAGTCCTGTAGCTGTGACAGTGCTGACGAGGCGGACATAGCTATTCTTTGTCAGGCCGATGGTGCCGGTTGTGGTTAGGCTACCACCAGCTGTTGTGCTGTCAATGATACCACCCAATGATGTCCCAGAAGCAAAATTGACCGTGCCTAGGGCACGACCACTACCACGAAGGACGATGTTGCCGTATCCTGTGGCGTCATAGATGCTACCGGAGCCTGCAAAAGCACTGCTACCAGACATCACCAAGTTAAAACCATTAAGGTCAAGGGTTCCGTTTATGGTGAGGGTACCCGAAACCAAAACATCGCTACCCAGCTTTAGGGTGCTGGTGGATGGGATGCTAATGTTGTTGTAGACAACGGCAGAGGCAGGATTGAAGCGTCCTGAGCCTGAGGTTATAAACGTGACTGTGTTGCCTGTCGGGATGGTGAGTGTGGCATCAGAGCCTGACATGGTCTTGGCAGTAATGTTGAGCAAAACATCGCCATTGGCAGAAGCTGCAAGGGCAGTAGCAAGGTCAGTATGTGTGGCTTGGAACGTATTGCTGCTATTGACCCTAAAAACTGGGCTGTTATAGCCGCTCGTGAGGGCAGTTGTCTGGAATCCCGAGATATCTAGGTTGGTGTTCCAGTTGGTATAGGCAGTATATTGTGAAGCACCTTCGAGTGTAGTGGCATCAAAAAGCCCTAGCTGAACAGCAGCTGTTGATGCTGCGCTTGGGTTGGATGTAATCACACCAGTACCAGCGTTAAAGGCTACAACGCCGAATGCACCTCCTGTGCCTGCAAAAGGTGTAGCAGGTGTGGTTGATCCCGTTAGTCCAGCTGTGGGGTTGTTAGCAGCTATGATCCCAGATGTTGATATTTGGTTTGATCCATTTGTTGTGCCGGCAAGGCCTGCCAATACTTTGGAGTGCTTGCTGGCGCCTAGGGCATTCCAGTAATTATTGGTAGCTGTTACCGTGCCATAAGTAGTTGCGCCACCAAAGACTTGCAGACCACCGGAGCTGCGGTGTGCTTGTGGGAAGGCGTTGTAACGAATAGAAAGGGTACCAGTGATGTCATTCTGCATATTGATGCCGACCTGCAGTTTGCCAGTCAAAGCAGAGCTAAACTCGCAACCTTCGACCGTGATGTTGCTGATCGAGGCATTGCCTGCGGTTGGCTGGAAGTAAATGCCACGCTTCTGGAGATTGCTAGGTGAGATAGACTCACTATGTGTGCTATAAAAACGGCAATACTTGAATGTCAGGTTAGAATACGTTTTGCCAACCTGCACAAAGTTGACCAAGTTACTGGCCCCTGTATTGGTGCCAGCACGGTGGAAAACGCAGTTTTGGAATGTTGCGTTCGACAACTTCTGGATCTGGAGCACCTGCAGGTTGGAGCCTGATGCTGTTTGATTTTGATCAAAAGCACAGTTGGTCACGGTCAGGTTGTTGACATCGACTGTACTTGGGTTTGTTGTCTGGGTGAGTGTGATAGCAGGACCTGTATTGGCCCTAACTTGGGTGTTTCGAATTACCCAACCGTCAACGCCAACATTGTTTGCAACCGTTATGCCGTTGCCGTTGCCGGTGATGTTGCAACCTATCATGACAAGATCGTCGCTGGTGGCAGTGACGTTGACGCCAAACGAGGTGCAAGCGATGATGGTGACGTTATAGAGGGATAGTTTGCCTGTTGTGATCGCAACACCTGTGCCGGCATTATTGATCCGGAGGTTACGAAGTTCCTGACGTAGGCTACCGTTAAGTGCAGCCGATGCAGTAACAGTAGAGTTAATAATGGTTCCTCCTGTCGTCTCGTTACCAGCGCCAATGATGTTAACCCGCTTAGAAAGTGTGAATCCGGCAAAGGTCCCTGGCCCGACAATGATGTTGTCGCCATCAGATGCCAAGGAGATGGCCTGGGCGATGGTCAATAAAGACGAGTCACGGTTTTGTGCTTGAACAAAGGACCTGCCATTGTTACCAGCCGAACTGACATATAGGGTTGTTGCTGAGGTCCAGTAGCTGAGCAAGAGCAGCCCAAGGACAAGTAGAGGTCCTTGTAAAGGTCTGATTTTCATAAAGTAAATTCGTAGGTAAGCTAATTTATTCAGGTGGGGTGTACTTTAGGTTGATACCAACCTGACCGTAAAAGTAACCATAAAATTTTGGTAGCTCAAAACAGAAATCTAGAATACTTTACAAATCATTTTTAGACTTCCATATTAAGATATTTGACTGACAAAAACGCAAACTTGATAGTATTTAGCCTAACTTTTGTCGAAAATATGGTTCAAAAAAAAGCAGGGTACACTATATCCACACAGGCACGTGAGGTCATCTCAGGAAAAAAAACTAACGATTATGTTTGCCTAGTATTGTAATGACGTTAAAATTGGGTTAGCTTCGCCCCTTCAAATAAGTACACTTAACATGAGAAAAAGCGTCCTAACCTCATTCGCGGCACTAGTGCTATCGGTTGTGGCTATGTACACCGCTCGAGCTGCCACATATTACGTGGCCAACTCAGGAGATGACATACGTCCGCCGGCGACTGCACGTAACATCGCTACACCATGGCAGACGATTGCTTTTGCAATTTCCCAATCTGTTGACGGCGATATTATAGTGGTTGCCCCTGGATCCTATCCAGAAAATTTGTCCATCACCAAATCCATCACCCTGACAGGTGGAGGTGTATCCAAGCCAGTATTGCTTGGAGGCACTGGCGGAGGGAATGCTGTCATCTCGGTGTCAGCGCCTAATGTGACTGTCAACGGTTTTGTGATCGAGGTCGATCAGGCCAATAATCTGTATGGCATCATCTCAAACAGTACTAATATCGACGGTCTCAGGATCACGAGCAACACCATTCTCAGCACCGCTGTGTCCGGTAATCCGCTCTGCCTGCAGTTCCCGACGATGGGTATCTTTTTGCAAGGAATCGGCACATCATCCTACACCATCAGTCGGAACATCGTTTATCCGAAGAATCCAGCTACAACCTGCGTCTTTGGTCGTTCGGTACGTGTAGTCGGTGGGCGTGGTACAATTGGTGGTCCTACACTTGCTGATAGCAACTTGTTTGGGTCCTACTACTCAGTGCAGCTGGCTGGTCCGGCAGGCCCTGTGACGATCTCTAACAACCACATGTTCGGTATTGGTGTACACATTGTTGACCCATTGGCAAACTCTGGTACCCACAATGTCACTAACAACCGTCTTGAGCCTGGGGTACCTGGATCGGTTCCACAACTAATCGAAGTGCGTGGTGTGACTCGAGCCAACTCTGCGGTTAACGTTACTGGCAATACGCTCAGCAACTATAATTATATAGGTGTACTTTCTGCTCGCTCTAATAATGTCACTATCGCAAACAATAGTTTCACGCCACGTGACACTTCTTCGTTTGCGCACATCATGGTCAACTCCAAGCAAGAAACTGCTGGATCTGCTGCCTCACAAACCGCTTTCACGAACGGTATCGTCGTCACAGGCAATACTTTCCGTAGTGCCCCAAGCTATCCTAATACAGGAATTGGTGTTTGGTTTGCTGACCATAATAACATTGCTGGTCCTGCTACATTTGCCCCTATCACCATTGGTGGGGCTGGTGCTTTGGCCAATACCTTTAATATAGGTATTAAAAACTACATAGCCCTCGATACTGCAAGCGGCCCTAGTATCCTTAACCCCTTGTACCCTGACGAAACTCCTATTACATCAACCACGATGTCACCTGCCAATGTTGCCGTCAATGCGATGGGTAACAATTTTGGCGTTTCAGGGGGTACAATAAGGCCTTCTGCTATGACGATCGCTCAGTTGTTCCAGCTTGAAGATCATATCCAACATGGTGTTGACCTTTCATCACTTGGCTTTGTCACTGTTACCACTGGTACTGCTTATGTCACCCCGACTAGTTTCCTAGCTCCTCGGAGCATGGCAGGTAGCATCCAACGTGGTGTTGACAATGTTGCCCTTAACGGAACTGTTCTTGTTAATGCAGGCACTTACACCGAGAATGTTAACGTCAATCGTAGCGTTACTGTTTCAGGTACAACACTTGGTCGTCCTGTCGTAAACGGTGATGCTGACTCTGCTGTTTTCTTAGTCTCAGCACCTAACGTTACCATCTCTGGCTTCAGGATTCACGTTAGCCAAGCCACTACACTTTATGGTGTGCTAGCTAGCTCTAACAATGTGAACGGTGTCATCATTACAGACAACATCATCTTGTCGGTAGCACAAGCTCGTAATTGCTCACGTTTCAACACTGTTGGTATTTGGTTACGTAACATCGGTACTAATAGGTACACCATCACACGCAACGTTGTCTCGGCACTGACCACAGATGGTAACACCTGTATCTTCGGCCGTGGTTTCCGTGCCAACGGAGGTTTCGGAACTGTCGGTGGAGCTGCAATTGCTGATAGCAATATGTTTTTAGCTGTGTACTCAACCCAGATCGTTGGGGCGAGTGGCGGTCCGGTTGTTGTAGAGAACAACCACATGTATTTCCAAGGCATGCATTTCAATGCGCCTGCGGCCAACTCTGGCAATCACATCGTTCGTGGCAACCGTTTTGATGCGGCCTTCCCACAGTTCGTGGCAAGCCTAATTGAAATTCGTAATGTGTTTGCGACTGGTACTTCGTTGACTGTGTCAAACAAC
Source organism: Cytophagaceae bacterium (assembly GCA_027490155.1). GTDB lineage: Bacteria > Bacteroidota > Bacteroidia > Cytophagales > Flexibacteraceae > CANHWS01. The sequence continues at coordinate 16,171 of JAIXYP010000063.1, forward strand.
ATGTTCAACAACTTTGCCTACAATGGTGTGTTCAGCACACGTAGCAATGCAGTGACTCTTAGAGGTAACACGTTTAACCCATACGACACTACGTCATTCATCGCGGTTAATGTTAATACCAAACAAGGTACCAATGGTCCTGCTACAAGTGAGACAGCTTTGGTGAACTCGATTAACATCACGAGCAACAACTTCAACGCTGCGACAACTGCCAATGGTGGTATCGCGATCGGATTCTATAACCACAACAATCTTTGCTCTTTCGCAAACGTCGTTGTAGGTGCTTCTGGTCAAGAGAACAGCTTTGCAAGCCGCCTTGGTGCTTATGTTTACCAAGATACGGCTGCTGGTTTCAGCGGTCAGTTGGCACAGTGGAGCGGAGAAAATCCTACCTCGATCACCAATGTTTCGCCTGCAGTTGTCAATGCTGACATCCGTAACAACCGTGTTGATGGTCTTGCTGTCACCAGCATGAACGACAGCCAACGCTTTAACTTTAGCGACAAGGTTTGGGATGCGATTGACTGGTCTAGCCTTGGCTATCTTTCCTTCGACAACAACACAGCCTACGTAAGCAACAATGCATTCATAAGCCCTAAAACAACTTCTGCTAGCCTTGGGCGTGCGGTTGCAGTTCTGTCTGAAGCTGGCAATGTTAAGTTTACCGGTGCTTCTTTCTTGAGTGATAACATCACGTTCACTAAAGCTATTACGCTGAGCCCAACTGCTAACCATGCAACTACTGTAGGATCTTTCATCACAAATGCTGCTGGCAAAACCATCACACTTGACGGACCTTTCAGCATCGCAACAGCTGTTAATACCTCCGCTGGTGGTATTGTTGATCCTAAGACCTATGATCTGACCTTGTTGCCAAGTGCAACAATGGCTGCTGGTGCTACTAACGGATACGTCTTGGCTACCTCTGGTAAGGTAGTTAAGCAAGGTGCTGGTAGTGGTGTTACTAACTTTGCTGTTGGTACTGCAACTGGCTATTATCCTTTGTCTATCAATGACGCTAACAATACCAATGATACTTGGTCTGTTTTGCTCGCTGGTCGTAGCTCACCTGGTAGTTTCGTTCCGCCATTGTTCCCGTCTGCCGAGCAGTACGTGAACGTTCAGTGGTTGCTGACCGAAGGTACAAGCGGTGGTTCAAACGCCAATATCACCTTAGGCTGGCCTAGTGCTAGCGTTGTGGGTGGTGCACTGACCGCAACACAGTCGTACGTTGCCAACCTGACAGGTACTGGCTGGACTCAAACTGCTGCTGCTTCTGCACCATCAGGTACAGCTACTGCCCCTACTACTGAGTTCCGCTCTTTCGCGGTTTATGGCGAGAAGATGCTTTCTGGTAACGTTTATTACCTAGCGGATACTGGCCTTGATACCCGTACGAATGTACAAGCCCAAGATCCAACCTCTCCTTGGAGGACGTTTAATAAAGCTGTTGCTAGCGTGACAGATGGTGATACCATCATTGTCATCAGTGGTACTTTCCCTGAGAACGTCAATATAAACAAGCAGATTGCGATCATCGGTAACCCAGCCAACAAGGTTAACAAGCCTGTTGTTAATGGTACCAGCGGTCAGGCAGTTTTCACCGTCAATGCACGTAACGTCACGATCCAGAACCTTACGATCGAAGTTCAGCAGGTCAACACCATCTATGGTATCTTCACTGATGCTGGTGGCAATGGCTATAACAACCTCAAGGTTCTTGATAACAACATTCTTTCTATGTTCCCTGGCCCATCTGCTGGCAAACCAATCGTTTGGTTGACATGGGCAGTTTACCTTGGTGGTCAAGGAACTTCTGGAGTTACCATCCAACGTAACCACATTGCCCGCAAAGATCCTAGTCGCCTTGGCTTTGGCCGTGGTGTCCGGATGATCGGCGGTTGGGGTTATATTGGTGGTGTCAGCAAAGCTGATAGCAACTCTATTTATGCACTCTATTCAGTTCAGGCTGGTGACGTAAATGGCGGTCCGCTTTATGTCCTCAACAACAAGCTGAACTACACAGTCGAAATTAACGCTCCTGCTACGAATAGCGGTGGTGTTACAGTCCGTGGTAACGTTGTCAACTTCCCAGCTGTCATTGACAGTGCTGTTGCTGGCATCGAGGTCAAGAATGCAACGAACGCTAACGCCTCTGTTGTTATTGATAGCAACGTTGTTTCTAACTTCCACAACTTTGGTATCCTTGCTGGCCACTCACGTTTCGTGACCATTAGCAATAACACGCTGAATCCGTTTTCAGCTGTTAAACCAAGGTCTATTGGTATCAATACCAAACAACAAACCGCAGGTCAGGACGGCCCAATATCTGTTGATGCGACCATCATTGGCAACACAATCAACGGTTCGGTCACTTCCAACAGTGTCGGTATCGAGATCGCAAACCATGATAACACAAGCTCACTTGGTAACATCGTTATCGGTGGTACAGGTGCAAATGCCAACCGTTTCGTTGGTGGATTCAACCGCTTTGTGTCACTTGATACCTTTTCTTTGAGCTCTAATCAGCACTACCTATGGAGAGGTGGACCAGACAATCAGCTTGCTGTCACCCTGACAAGCCCAGCTAAAGTCAATGTTGACCTTACCAATAACGTCTTCACAGTAGCTGGTGGCCTCAAAGCTCCATCTGCAATGACACTGACTGAGCTTTACGAAGTTGAGAGCAAATTGTTGCATAAGACGCATTATGACTCACTTGGTTTCTTGACTGTTGTGCCAAACACAGCTTATGTTGGTAACAATAGTTTCATCCTGCCATACACTTCAGTCTCTAGTGTTCAGCGTGGTATCAACGGTGTCAATACCTACTCTGCTGCTAATGCTACAGTCTTGACCGAAAGCGCTAGCTATCCTGAAAGCATCATCGGCCGTAACGTAACGCTACAGTCTGCTTTCACACCAAGCTTGACCCTGAATGGTATCACTGTCAGCAATCCTGCTGATACACTCACCCTTGGTTCGCGCATTGAGCTCACCAACCTGCTTGCTCTGCAAGGTGGTATCGTTGACGCCAATACGAATCAACTAGCTCTTCGCTCAACTGTTACTGTTGCTGATGGATCAACCAATAGCTACGTAGCCACTAACACCAACACTGGTGGTCTTGTGCAGCTGAATGTTGGCAACACACTTCGTCGTTTCCCGATTGGAGCTTATGGCTTGGGTTATACCCCAGTCACTTTCACCGATGCCAATAACAGCGGTGATAGCATCCTTGCTCGTGTACGCCCTGCAAATACAACGGGCGCCTTCGCTGGTGGTCTTCCATCTGGCGTTACCAAATACATTGGTGCCGAGTGGGATCTGAAAGAAGGCATAGCTGGTGGAAGTAATGCCACCCTGACTTTTGGCTGGCCTCTATCTGCTGCCCTTGGTGGTCCAATTACAACCGCTGGCGCTGTTATTGGTCACTATAATGGCCTTGCATGGGAAGAGCGCGTTGCGACCTTAGGTACAGCCTCGGCTTCTGCTGCTGGTTTCACTAGCTTCTCGCCTTATGCTGTATATGACAATGTCTTGACAGGCGGTAGAAAGTATTATGTTGATAGCCTCATCGGTGATAACGGTCGTGCTAACCTAACAGCTACCAACCCGAACACACCATGGAAAACAATCACAAACGCCATTAACCGTTCGGTAAATGGAGATACGATTGTTGTCCGTACGGATGGTACCTATGGCTATCGTGAGAACATCATTGTTAACAAGCAGTTGACCCTAATTGGCAACGATAGCAACCGCACTGTTAAACCAGTGATTAATGGTATCATAACGACCTCTGTTGTAACGGTATCTGCTCCGAACGTGACCATTGATAACTTCGAGATCCGTGTTGATTACAGCAAATCCGTTGATCGTGGTATTGATGCTATAAACGGTGATGTTAACAACCTGACCATCATAAACAATCGTCTGGTTTCTGACAACACGCTACGTACCCCTACTGATCTGACATTCTTCCGCACATGGGCCATTTACATTGATGGTAATAGCAACACGGAGAACTGGACCATTGCTCGTAACGTTATTACAGCCAGGAGCAATCAGGCTCGTATTTTCGGCCGTGGTATCAGGACTTTTGGTGGATACGGAACCATTGGTGGTACAACACCTGCAGATAGTAACCATGTTAATGCATTGTTCGCATTGCAATTGGCTGACCTCAGTGGTGGTAATACAAGAATCATGAACAACCACTTGTTCTTGCAAGGTCTTGAAATCAATACCCCTAACACTGGTACACACATTGTCCGCAACAACAGATTTGATGCTAGCTCGCCTAATGATGCCTTGACGCTAATTGAGCTAAAAAGTAACGATGTTGCCACAGCTAGTGTACTAATCGATAGCAACAGCTTTAACGGATATGTTAACTATGGCGTGTTCAGCACCCGTAGTAACAACGTTACTGTAACTGCCAACACGTTTACCCCGGCTGACACTGCGCGTAACTTTACGCACATCCATGTCAACAGCAAGCAGCGTACGACCAGTATTGCTCAGCCTGCCTTCACTAATGGAATTACTGTTACGAACAACGCCTTCAATGGCTCGACTGTTGGTGGTGGTACTGGTATCATGTTTGGAGACGCTGATAACTTTGGTGGTGCCACAACTTGGGGTACACTTACCGTCGGTGGTCCTAGTGCGCCTAATAGGTTTGCAGGTTCGCTTCGTAAGTTTGTCACCCTTGATGCAACTTCAGGCAATACAAGCAGTATCTATCCATGGAATATCGCAACTACCAACACACTTGCTGTTACGGTTGCTGGTCCTACAGATGCTAATGTTAATATTGCTGACAACCTGTATACGGTTGCTGGTGGTCTTAAAGCCCCAAGCATCATGTCTCGTGCTGAGCTATTTGAGCTCGAAAGCAAATTGCAGCATACCACGGCCTTCAGCCCACTTGGTCTGTTGACTGTAACTCCTGGTACGCTCTATGTGTCTAACAGCAGCTTCGTTAGTCCGCTCACGACTGTTGCTAGCCTACAACGTGGTGTGGATGCTGCTTCGGCAAACAACACTGTCCTGATCCAGCCAACTTCTTTCGTTGAAACCGTAACTGTTGATAAGTCGTTGACTTTCGAGGCAGAAACTGCCACTAACCAAGTTTCGCTGACTGGTCTGAATATGAACACCGCGGGTGGTAACCTCACCTTGGCTTCACCTTTCCGTCTGACAAACAGCTTGGCGTTCGGTATCAATGGTGGTAAAGTCCTGACCGGCAACAATCAGCTAAATCTAGCTGCAACCGCTACTATCGCTGGTGGAGATGCCAATGCTTACGTTGTGACATCTGGTTCTGGTGTGCTTACACATGCTGGCCTGCCTGCTGCTACTGTTACGTTCCCAATTGGTACTTCCAATTTCTACGCTCCAGTTACAGTTGCTGATGCCAATGCAAGTGGTGACTCTGTCTCCTTTGGTGTTGCTGCAGCGCCTTTAGCTGGGTCTTTCAACCCTGTTTTACCGGGTAATGCTAATCGCTTCCCAGGTTTGCAATGGACTATAGGCGAAGGTAACCGCGGCACCAACAATGCTAGCCTTACTTTCGGTTGGGTTCCTTCTGCTTTGGTAAATGGTCCACTAACGACCAATACTGTCCTAGCAACCGCTTCTGGCCTTAGCTGGAACCCGCTATCCATAACACTTGGTACGAACAGCGGAACGTCTACTGGCTTTAGCTCATTGGGCAACACCTATGCGATCTACAGCACTGATCAGCTTAGTGGCATTAAGTACTATGTTGATAGCCTCATTGGTGACAACTCCCGTGCTAACGTCATCGCTACTAACCCGAACACTCCATGGAGGACAATCACAAATGCCATTAACCGTACGGTAGATGGTGATACGATTGTTGTTCGTACGGATGGCACCTATGGCTATCGTGAAAACATCATTGTCAACAAGCAGTTGACTCTGATAGGTAACGACAGCAACCGTACTGTTAAGCCTGTCATTAACGGTATCACTACGACCTCTGTTGTGACAGTATCTGCTCGCAACGTAACTATCGATAACTTCGAAATCAGGGTTGATTACAGCCGTGATGTTGATCGTGGTATTGATGCCGTTAACGGTGATGTAAATAACCTGACCATCATTAACAACCGCCTTGTTTCTGATAACACGCTCCGTACGCCTGCGGACTTAACGTTCTTCCGTACCTGGGCTATTTATATTGATGGCACTAGCAATAGGGAAAATTGGACCATTGCGCGCAACGTAATTACTACTAGAAGCAATCAGGCCCGGATCTTTGGCCGTGGTATCAGGACTTTTGGTGGATACGGAACCATCGGTGGCGCAACGCCTGCTGATAGTAACCACGTCTATGCCTTGTTTGCCCTACAAATGGCGAACTTCGATGGTGGAAGTACCAATATCCGCAACAACCACCTGTTCCTACAAGGTCTCGAGATCAACACCCCAATTACGGGTGCACATATCGTCCGCAATAACAGGTTTGATGCAGGTATCCCTAACGATGCCTTGACCCAAATTGAGCTTAAGAGCAATGTAGAGGCCACTGCTTCAGTCTTGATTGACAGCAATAGCTTTAACGGATATGTCAACTATGGTGTGTTTAGTACACGTAGTAATAATGTGACGGTAACTGCCAACACGTTTACGCCTGCTGATACTGCTCGTAACTTTACCCACATCCATGTTAATAGCAAGCAACGCACAACTGCTCTTGGTGAGCCAGCCTTTACAAACGGTATCGTTGTGACTAATAACGTCTTCAATGGTTCGACTGTTGGTGGTGGTACTGGTATCCTATTTGGTGATCACGATATCACTGGTGGCGCAACTACTTGGGGTACGCTAACTGTAGGTGGCCCTGGTGCTGCTAACAGGTTTGCTGGTTCACTCCAGAAATTTGTTACGCTTGATCACACTTCAGGTAATACCATCAGTATCTACCCATGGAGTATTGCAACCACTAACGTTCTTGGTAGAACGACTGCTGGTCCTACAGATGCCAATGTCAATATTGCTGACAACCTGTACACGGTTGCTGGTGGTCTCAAAGCCCCAAGCATCATGTCTCGTGCTGAGCTATTTGAGCTCGAAAGCAAATTGCAGCATACGACTGCCTTCAGCCCACTTGGTCTGTTGACTGTAACTCCTGGTACGCTCTATGTGTCTAACAACAGCTTCGTTAGTCCTCTTACGACTGTTGCTAGCATACAACGTGGTGTCGATGGTGCATCTGCCAATAACACAGTCCTTATCCAGCCTGCCGCTTTAACTGAGAATGTTTCTGTTGACAAGTCATTGACTTTTGAGGCTGAAGCTACCTCTAACGAAGTAACCGTATCTGGTTTGACAATGAATGCCGCTGGTGGAAACCTTACCTTGGCATCTCCGTTCAAACTCACAACAGCCTTGGTGCTTAACAACGGTAACATCACCCTTGGTGGTAATAACCTGACCTTAACACCTGCTGCTACCTCTGGCAACGGCGGTGCAGGCTCTTATGTCCTTACCAATGCTGCTGGACGTTTTGTGAAACAAGGTGTTAACAACACTGCTGTGACCTTCCCGGTAGGCACTAGCAATAGCTACAACCCTGTTACCATCACAGATGCCAACTCTACTGCTGACACACTTGGTGTTTTAGTACGTGAGGGCCGCTCAGCTGCAACCTTTACTACAGCCCTACCAGCCGCTGCGACGGCCTTCGTCAATGTCGAGTATGACATCAACGAGCGTGTTGTTGGTGGAAACGCTCCGACTTTCAACTTTGGTTGGAATCCGGCTGTTAACGAAGTCAATCCACCTTTGAATGTCAATACCAGGATCCTGAATCTTGATGGTGGCAACTGGGTACGTTATGCTTCTACATACAATGCTGTCAGTACGTCTTCAGCTAATGCCGGAGCACAGATTAGCAATTTTGGTCAATTCGCTGTTGTGCGTGATGACACTCCGTTTGCACTTGCAACTGAGGTTGTTGGTATCCGTGGTGGTGTTGTTACTGCTCTTTGCCCAGGCGACTCGTTGAAAGTTGTAGCTCAAACCACTGATCTGTTTAACGCTCCTAACGTATTCACAGCTCAGCTGAGCGATGCAACTGGTTCGTTTACTACACCTACAGTTCTTGGTTCGATCACTCGTACTTCACGTGACACTATCCGTACCATTATTCCGCTAACCGCTGTTGCTGGTACTGGTTACAGGATCCGTATCGTATCATCTGATGCTGCCTTTACAGGTACCGACAATGGTGATAACTTGACGATTAATCCGATCCCGACCAAGCCAGTTGTTACCTCAACCGGTACATCTTACTGTGTTGGTGACTCGTTACAACTAACTGCACCAACTGGCTTTACTAGCTATGTCTGGAGCAATGGCAAGGTGACACAATCTATCTTTGTTAAAACACCAGGTTCATTCACTGTGGTTGTTAGCAATGGTGCTTGTCCTTCAGCTCCGTCTGATCCGATTGTAGTAACTGAGAACGCTAAGCCAAATGCCGCATTCGTTGGTCTAACCTCTGTTGTCTGCCAAGGCACCGCCGTTCAGAACCTGATTCCTACAGTCGCTGGTGGTACATTCTTCGTCAACGGCACTGCCATCGCTGGCACCACGTTCGACCCAACCACGGTTGGTAGCTTCGTTGTTCGTTATTCATTAACAGTCAATGGCTGTACTGATACAACCTCGCAAGTTATAACTGTGAACGCACTTCCATCTGCTGCCTTCACCGGCCTGCCAGTGACAACCTGCGTTAGTACCACAGCCATCCCTCTGACACCAACTGTTGTTGGCGGAACCTTCTCTGGTACTGGTGTTGTTGGTAATACGTTTGTGCCTAGCACTCCTGGTACCTTCAACGTTGTCTATACTGTTGTTGTCAATGGTTGTAGCAATACAACGACTTCAACAGTTGTTGTCAATGCGGTTCCGGATGCTACATATACTGGCCTTGCTGTCTCTTATTGCGCAGGTGCTCCTGTTGTCACGCTGACACCGACGGTTACTGGCGGTACTTTCTTCGTGAACGGAACAGCTATTGCTGGTACCACGTTTGATCCTACCACAGCAGGTAGCTTCGTTGTTCGTTATTCAGTTACTTCTAATGGCTGTACTGATACAACATCGCAAGTGGTAACTGTTAACGCCCTTCCATCTGCTGCCTTTACTGGCCTGCCTGCAAATACTTGCGTTAGCACTACAGCCATCGCTCTGACACCAACTGTTGCTGGCGGTACTTTCTCTGGTACTGGTGTTGTTGGCAACACCTTTGTTCCTAGCACACCTGGTTCGTTCAACGTTGTCTACACGGTTACTGTCAACGGATGTGCTAATACGTCGACCTCTACGGTTGTTGTAAACGCTATCCCAGATGCTACTTTCACTGGTCTTGCTGCCAACTATTGTGCTGGCGCTGCCTCAGTTACGCTTACACCAACAGTTGCTGGTGGTGTGTTCTCAGGCACTGGTGTCACTGGCAATAGCTTTAACCCTAGCACTGCTGGTACTTTCGCAATCACCTACACGATCACCGTCAATGGTTGCTCTGCTAACACAACGACTAACGTAACAGTCAATCCGCTACCTGTCGCCACCTTCACTGGTCTGCCAGCCACCCTCTGTTTGGGTGCTGCTCCTGTGACCTTGACTCCGACGGTTGCTGGTGGTGTCTTCTCTGGTACTGGTGTTACCGGTACCTCGTTCAGCCCAACCACTGTTGGTACGTTTGTCGTTACTTACACCATTACAGTTAATGGTTGCCAAGCAACGAGCACTGGCAGTATCACTGTTAGCCCGCTACCAGTTGCCACATTTACAGCGAGCAGTAATGCTGTCTGTGCAGGCCAAACTGTAACCCTGACACCAACCACTGCTGGCGGTACCTTCTTCGTGAATGGTGTGGCCCAAGCTGGTGCGAGTGTAGTGTTTGCTAATGCTGGTACGTTCCGCGTTCGTTACTCAGTAACAAATGCTGGTTGTACAGATACAACTGGTCAGAACGTCTTGGTTAATGCCAAGCCGAACTCAGCCTTTACTTCTGACGCCGCTATTTGCGCAGGTCAGCCGCTAACCATCACTCCAGGTACAACTGGTGGTGTGTTCTATGTGAACGGTGTGGCTACAGCCTTGCCAATCACTGCACCTACAACTGCTGGTACGATCAGCGTTAAGTATGTCCTGACCAATTCAAGTGGTTGCAAGGATAGTACGACTAATACAGTAGTAGTAAATGCCTTGCCAGATGCAAGCTTCACTGCTCCGACTGCTGGTTGTATTAACATTCCGCTCACCTTCGTTGCAACAACAACTGGTGGTACGTTCACTGTCAATGGTTCAGCTATCACTGGTAGCACCTACACCCCGACTGTATCTGGAACCCTAACGGTGACCTATTCAGTAAGCCAAAATGGTTGTACTGCTACATCCGCCCCTGTTAGCATTGATGTTAACTCTGGTAACCTGACTGTATCAGTTACTTACTCGGGTGTTCAGACCTTCAAAGGCGATACTGTAGTAGCCCTAGAGGGTGATGCAGTTACGTTCCTTGCTGCTGGCAACCCTGGTACTGGTACATATACCTGGACTGGAAATGGTGTTAACCAACAAGGTGCTGCACTGACAGTTAATGCAACTGATAATCAGATCTATACTGTTACCTATAACGTCGGAGGATGTACTGTAACACGGACCGTGACATTGGTCATCAATCGTCAGGTCTATATCCCGAACTTCATCTCGCCTAACGGTGGTAACAACGACGTTAGGAACCGCAAATTGAGCATCTTTGGCTACGGCATCAGCCCAGCTGACTTTAGCTTTAGCGTGTTCAACCGTTATGGAGGTCTGGTTTACAGTACAACCAACCCTGTCGACGTAACTTATCCTAACGGATGGGATGCTAGCAACGTGCCAACAGATTCGTATAACTACGTTATCAAAGGCAAGCTTGTCAACGGAACAGAGCTCAAGGTTGAAGGACGTAACACTGGTTCAGTTTACGTACAGAAATAATTGTCAGACCACCCCTATCTAAACAACAGAACTCGACATACAATGAATCGTCAAGTTTCAACAGCTACAGCAATCCTGCGCCGCACAGCGCGCAGGGTTGCCCTTTCGGCAGGGCTAAGCCTAGCAGTCGCTGCGGGTGCGTCGGCGCAGAGTTTCCGCGACTTTTCGCAGTTTCATCTCACTCCGACTCTCGTCAATCCGGCATCTGCTGGTCTGGACAATGATTTCAAAGTCTTGTACGGACAGCGCCAGCAGTCAATCGGCGCCAACAGTTTCATCAGCCACGCTGTTTCATTGACTTATCCGTTTTTCGGAGAGCGCAATGGCCAGCAAGTGCGCACCAGCCACGTAGGTTTGACCTATGTGTCCGACCGTGCAGGCATTGGTGGGTTGCTCAATGTCAATGGGTTCATGGGTAGCTACAGCTACAACCTGAGCCTCAACGAAGAGCACCGCATAGGCCTTGGTATTCAGGTTGGATTCTACAACCGCTCTGTTAACCGTGATCTCCTGAGGTCAGGTGCGCAGTTCAATGGTAGCACTGGCAGCTATGATCCGAGTCTTAACTTTGGCGAGCTTGAGCTTACCGGCGGTAACAACTCGACTAATTATGCTGTTGTCAACGGTGGTGTCCAATACTTCAGGGAGGTTGATAGCCAAGTTCGTCACCACATTGGTCTCGCCTGGCAGAACATTAACCAGCCGCTCTATTCGTTCAATGCAGCTCCAAAAGCCAACCTGCCTGCGATTTTTGTTGTTGATGGTGGGATCAATATCTTACCTGTGGAAAACAGGTTTGTTGTGGAGCCTAACTTCCGTGCCGTATATCTAAACGCGGACAACAACCAAATTAACCTTGGGTCTTTGTTCAAGTACAAGTTAGATGAGAGCGATGCCACTTATGGTCATATCGGTGTAGGTGCTTGGTATAGCCTCAACAATGCTGCAATCTTGTCGGCTGAGGTTTCTATCCCATACTTCTTTGCTGGTTACAGCTATGATGCTACTGTGTCTAACCTAGCGCGTAATGCAGCAGCTAGCACCCACGAAATTGTAGTTGGTTACCGGATGAACCGTTATAAGGCAAGTCCTAAGGTCGATGTAACGCCGCCACCAGTTACTCCTAAGCGTGATACTGTAAAACCAGTAGCCCCTGTTGTCAAACCAACACCACCTCCTGCTCCGCCAAAAGTTGTCGAGCCAGAGCCAGTGAAGGTTGAGCCTGTGACTCCTGTTCCAGCAGTAGTAGAGGAACCAGTTGTTAAGCCTGTAAAGCCTGTCAAACCTATCAAACGCAAACCGCGTCGTGGTGGTAAAGGAGCTAAGGCTACAAAGTCCGTCAAAGGTGGCAAGGCCAAGTATGCAATCGATCGTAACAACGTAGCACTAGCCAGCAAGTACAAGTTGACACCTGCTGAGATTGCTATACTGAACCGCAAACCAGCGTTCAATCTCAATGATTGGGAGCTGTCTAGCGAAAGCAAAAAACAACTCGAAGACCTAGCTGAAGTGATGAAAAATCACCCAGATATGCGCGTCGAGATTGGTGGCCACACTTGTACAATTGGTACAGATGCCCAGAACCAAATCGTCGGTAGCCGTCGTTGTGACGCTGGTTTTGATTATCTGACTGGCAAAGGCACTGATGCTAGCAAGCTGTCTAAAAACAACTATACCAGCACATTGCCGATTGGCGACAATACTACCTCTGACGGTCGTGTCAAGAACCGCCGTATTAGCTTCAAGATTATTGAATAAGTAAATCTGCAAGTTGGGATCACTTTTTTTGTCCCACCAGCAGTTGCTTAATCAGCTCTTGACTATACTTTCCCTAAAAGTCCTGATAAGGTTAGCCTTGTCAGGACTTTTTTTGTTCTGGCAAACTATTTTGACCTTACATGCGTATATATGCAAGGACGGGCCAAAGCATAACAAGCCAATGTCCTATCACTATGTTAACAGACCAGATAAGTAAGTTTCGGATTCTAGCCCATGTCATACTCATGACCTTGACTAGTTTTACGTTGACCCAATGCCAAGCAGGGCCACAGTCAGAGGCTGAGCGTAAGGCTGACTCAATTTCAACCACTAAAACAAAAGACATGGAAGTGCTAGCAGGACAAGCGACAGAGGTTGCAACATTTGGAAACGGTTGCTTTTGGTGTACAGAGGCTGTTTTCCAGAGTCTCAAAGGGGTGATCAAGGTGGAAAGTGGCTATAGCGGTGGCAAAATCAGCAATCCGACCTATAAGGAGGTTTGTAGTGGTAACACTGGTCATGCCGAAGTTATCCAGATTACGTATGATCCGACACAAGTGACCTTTGGGAAATTGCTAGAGGTCTTTTTTTACAGTCATGACCCGACAACACTCAATCGTCAAGGGAATGATGTCGGTACGCAGTATCGCTCTGTGGTTTTCTACCACTCTGACAGCCAAAGGCAGCAGGCTAGGGAGGTAATTGCGAAGCTTGATAAGTCAGGATCATGGCCTGACCCGATTGTGACGGAGGTGTCGCCTTTTTCCGTATTCTATAAGGCTGAGGACTACCACCAAGACTATTATAACCTAAATGGTCGGGAACCCTATTGTAATTACGTGATCAAACCAAAGGTGGATAAGTTCAAGAAAGCCTTTGCACAAGATATCAAGTAGTGTGCAGGTTTATTCTCGTTGAGGTTAAAAAAACAAAAGCCTAGTATCCTGAAGTAGATACTAGGCTTTATTTATGGCTTGGTAGTTGCCTATGTTTTTATGCTGATTGAGCGCATTGAGGCCGCGGAGGTAGAAAATTGGTTTGGCTTAGATGTCCCAAATGGTACTACGTCCTTTGCGGCTGTGTTTGTTCCAGTCCAGCCAGAAGGCGAGTATCATGTATAATATCACTGGGCTCCCAACCGTTAGGAAGGAGGTGTAGATGAAAAACAACCTGACACTTCCGGCCGAAATGCCAGTTTTGTCCCCAAGCCAAGCACAGACACCAAAGGCGTTGCGCTCCAACTCTGACTTCAGCAACTGTATCATGATCGTAAATGGTTAGGTTTATGTGATGGCTGACCACAAATATCACAAGTTATTGGGCATTCTCGTCCAATAACGGTCAGTTCGGAGATTTTGTGGTAAACTTGCACCAAAATTAACAAAAAAACTGGGTCAAAAGCAAGACCTTTTTTGAAACTAGCGTCTCTCTTACATGAACAATATTCCCTCGCGCATTCGTTTGTACGGTTTGGCCGCTTCTGCTGCTGTTTTGTTGGTCCTGCCGGGTTGTGACTTGGCCCGGATGCTAAAAAAGGCTAAGGACCAAACTGTTACGGTTGTGCCTACGACCCTAGAGCTGCATGGCGATTCAGTTGCATTTGATGTCCAGGTTTCCTTGCCAACCAAGATGCTGAAGCCCAACAAAATCTATGCACTTAGCCCGAACTACATGTATGGAGATCAGCGTTTGATCTTGGGTGAAATTGTCTTCAAGGGTAATGACTACCCGATGAGCGACGAAAAAGAGCCAAAATCGGCTAAACGCTTTAGTTTTCCATACAAAGGAAGTGCTATGGATCGCGGCGACTTGGTCTTTGTCGGGATTGCGAGTAACATAGGTGGCAAGCAAAAGCAAACCACTGATATTTCGTTTGGCAATAAGGGCGTCATTACAACAAGTCGTTTGGTACGCGATGTGTTTTATGCTAGCTATGCCGACCATGGTTATAATGACCAGGAGGAGTTTACTCCGTCAACAGTGAAGTTCTACTTCGAACAAGGTCAGGACAAATTGCGCGATGTGGAGATTAAGGGGGACCGTGGCAAGCTTCTTGGTGCATTCATTGCTGCCAAGAACCCTACTCGTACTGTAATCATTACTGGCTCTCATAGTCCTGAGGGGCGTGAGGTTCGGAACTATGCATTGTCAGAAGGACGTGCAAAGGCCATCGAGAAGTTCTATCGTGACCTGATGAAGAAGTACACCTACAAACTCAAGGCTGATAGCATCAAGTTTGTAACCCGTTCGCTTGTTCAGGATTGGAAACCCTTCAAGGATTCACTTGTTAAGTACAATGGTCTGACCACCGAGCAGAAGGCGCAAGTTTTCACCATCATCGATGGAAGCACTGCTGATTTTGCCACCACGGAGCTAGAACTGGCCAAGTTGCCATTCTATAATCAGCTCCTTAATGAGGTGTACCCTAAGCTCAGGACAGCGAACACCGAGATCTTGGATCTGAAGGCAAAGAAAACGGAGGCCCAGATCAGCATTTATGCCAACGAAATTGTCGAAGGCAAACGTGATATTGCTTCGCTTAACGAAGCTGAGTTTTTCTTTGCAGCTGCCAAGACCCCAGTTTTGGATGAGAAGAAACGGTTGTACCAATCTGCTACGAAACTCCGCAATAGCTGGAAGGCGCATAATAACCTAGCAGCGGTTTACATCGAGCAGGCAATGAAACTGTCAGGTACAGATAGGATTGCCTTGGCCGACAAGGCCATCACGAGCCTTGAGATAGCCAAGGGCCTGAAAGAAGAGCCGACAGTATTGGCAAACTTATCGGCAGCTTATCTGTTGAAAGGCAATACTGCCAAAGCAGCTGAGAATATTTCACGTGCTGGACAATTGCGCCCAGATGACGTAACACGTCGGAACATCAATAGCATGAAAGGTGCCTTGTTGATACGTCTTGGTAAGTACCCTGCTGCGGTAGCTGCTTTGGCTGAAGGCAATAGCCAAGACCTTGTTAGCTATAACCGTGGCCTTGCCAACTTGCTTGCCAAAAACTACGATGCCGCTCAGTCAGCCCTTGAGGAGGCTCTTGCAGTAAATCCGAACCTTGCTGTTGCCCAGTATGCCCTAGCCGTTACAGGAGCCCGCAAAAAGGATGAAGCATTGATGGAGCGTGGTCTGAAGGCTGCCATCAAGCTAGATGACAACCTGCGTGCTCGGGCGGTTAACGACCTTGAGTTCATGAACTACTTTGGTGCAGACAACTTCAAGAATGCCATCAAGTAGTTTGATGCCGCTAAGTTAAACGGCATCTCACTTGTGATACACTACAAACAGGCCCTGATCACTGCTGTGTTTAGGGCCTGTTTGTTTTTGATGGATTGTGAATCAACAACAGCCATGGTTTGATCTGCCTAAGTTTAACTTTGTAACTAATGTTGCGCTTTGCCTAGGAGCCTAATTGGCTAGTTGCACCTAACAGTATAAGTCGTCATCCGATATGCCAACTCAAAAGACAATAGCAAATGCCATTGCGCATTATGCCAACCTTTGCCACCCAACAGACACCCAGCTGTTGGCCGTGAGCAAACTAAAGCCAGCCGCAGATGTGCTGTTGGCTTACGAAGCAGGGCAGCGGCACTTTGCAGAAAACTATGTCCAGGAGCTTGTGGATAAGTATGAGGCCTGCCCAAAGGATGTCTTTTGGCATTTCATAGGACATTTGCAGAGTAATAAGGTCAAGTACATTGTACCCTTTGTCCACCTGATCCAGAGTATTGATAGCCAGAAGTTGTTGCAGGAGGTTAGCAAACAGGCCCAGAAGATTGGCCGAGTTGTTGACGTGCTTTTGCAGATCTATATAGCCGCAGAGGATACCAAATTTGGACTTGATGACCAGGAGGCTAGGCAAATATTAGCTGGTCAGGTCATGCACCCATTGCCTAACATCAGGATAGTAGGGCTAATGGGTATGGCCTCCTTCACCGATGACAAGGAGCAAGTGGCAAAAGAGTTTGCAGGCTTGGCGGAGCGGAGAACGGACTGGGCTGATGTGTACCAACATGACAGTATCGACCTAAGAGAGCTAAGCATGGGTATGAGCCAAGATTTGGATCTGGCCTTAGCAGCAGGTAGCACCATGGTCAGGATCGGGACTGCTATCTTTGGGGCTAGGTCCTGAGCTATTAGTCGGTAAGGGCTTAGGTTGAGACAAGGTTGTCCTCATACCCAATCAAGCTATGGAGAATATGATATGGAATCGGATCTGGAGTTGGCTTGGTGCTCTTGCCTTGTCCTTTGGGCTCAGCACCTGCAATGACCCCAATGCTTGGGATTGCCTTAAATCTTCAGGGGAGTGGCGTCAGGAACAGCGGGTTTTGCCTAATGGTGTGAATGCGGTTAAAACAACTGATGGGGTAAACATACGGCTAAGTACGGACCTTGGACCTGAAGCCTACGCTGTGGAAGGTGGCGCGAATTTGCTCGAGAAGGTAAAGGTCGACGGCATTGGCCCGACACTTGACCTGCGTAATGAAAACGGTTGCAATCTGGCACGTGCAACACCTGATCAGTTATTGGTGCGCTTGCCAATGGGGCAGGGTAGTTGGCGCTTTTTTGACCTAGGAGGCTACGGCTCCCTAAGCAATGAGGATACATTGCGGGGCGATACCATTAGGGTTAATCAGTATGGTGCAGGTAAGGTGGAACTCAAGGTCAAAACCAATTGGATGATCCTGGACCTCAACGGGAATGGGGATTTTGACCTCAGCGGCAGGACAAAGTATTTGCAAATCTTCACAGCCCTGTTCAATCGGTTTGATGCTACTGCTTGCGCCGCCGAGACGGTCTATATCTATGCCCGTGGTGAACATGACATCACTGTGCGGGCTGATAAGTTACTTTATGTCAGCATGGAGGGTACGGGAGATGTTAACTTTGTCGGCAACCCAGAGCTGATCGTGGAGCAGAAGGGCGGGCGCGGTGAGGTTAGGCCAAGGTAGGAATCAATATTGAATTCCTTAAAGACCATTGATTTGATAGACTCAATCCCAGGCAATGCCTTTCTTTTTGAATGAGATTGGTATGGTAACGCGGCTATTGACTGGTTGTTTTTGAGTTCGCCCAATGGACCAATGGGGCATCAGTCGAGCTACCCTTAGGGCTTCAGCGTTAGCTTTAGGTGACAACCCCCTCTGGATATGGAAGAACTTATTTTCGCCATCCTTTGTCACCACGAATGACACATAGACCGTTCCGGTTATTCCTAAGGAGTCAAGCTCGCCACTTGGTCGGACTGTGTGTTTACGGATAAAGTCAATCAACTCTGAATCCCCACCTGGGTAGGTGGGTTGCTCTTCGACAACAAGGGCCAGATCATTCGGTGCAAACGCCTTTTCGATACTATCTCTTGACGATATTGGCCGTGCACCAAAATGCGCCTGAGCATAACAAAATGAACAAGCACAGATTAAGATGGTGAATGTACCAAACACCTTTATGATGCAGTTTAGGAAGTTCTGAATAGGCATCAATGGAATGTTTGTGCTATTTGTATAGCAAGATAACGAAAGGAGTTAAGTTATGGTGTTTTCGGTACTTAGGATTTGGCCTTGTTATGAGCGGTCTAGAAATTCAAGAGAGGTGGTCCAAATTTGGTATCTTGCTGTATGATAATTAACCAACTACGACTATCGATTCTGACCTTAGCCATGCTGCTTGTTGTGGCATTAGGCTGCAAAAAGGCAGACGATGCACCAACACCTGCGGCTCCTGTAACCCCAACGAACAATGATTATGGGACACCAATGCAGAACGTGCCGACAGTCGATAATATGGTGATGTACGAGGTTAATCTTCGTGCGCTTAGTCCGCAGGCGAATCTTCAAGGAGTGATTAATCGACTAGATAGTATCAAAGCCTTGGGTGCGAATGTGATTTGGCTGATGCCGATTATGCGCCAAGGCCAGTTGCGCAGTGTTGGTTCGCCTTACGCAATTCAGAACTACAAGGAGGTGAGCCCAGAGTATGGCACCTTGGCAGACCTTCGTTCTTTGACTGATAAGGCACATCAAAAGGGTATGGCTGTTATCTTGGACTGGGTAGCTAATCACACGTCATGGGACAATCCCTGGATTGCTACGTCGACTTGGTACACTCGAGTTAATGGCACAATTGTGTCGCCTTCTGTGCCAGGGCAGACTTGGAATGATGTAGCTGACCTGAACTTCGATAACCAGGATATGCGTAAGGCGATGATTGCAGCCATGAAATACTGGGTATCCGAGGCGAATGTGGATGGTTTCCGTTGTGATGCTGCTGACTTGGTCCCTTATCCGTTCTGGAAACAAGCCAATGACTCAATGAAGCGCCTAACTACCCGCAAGATTATCATGCTTGCTGAGGGGGCACGTGCTGATCATTTTACGGCAGGCTTTCAGCTCAATTTTGCATGGGATCATTTTGCAAGGTTGAAGGATGTCTTTAGGACTGGGGGGCTACCATCGGTTTTGCAGTCAACCCATGAGACTGAGATGCGGGCACTGAACCCTAGCCAGCGTCGCCTGAGGTTTACGTCCAACCATGATGAAAGCGCTTGGGATGCAACACCGATCAATCTATTTGGTGGCAATGATGGGTCGATGGCTGCGTTTACGATTGCAGCATTTAGCGGTGGGGTACCCTTGATCTATAGCAGCCAAGAGGTAGGCCGTGCTGCTACTGTTCCCTTCTTCAGCAATACGACCATCAACTGGTCTGCCAATAGGCCGATGTTGTTTCAATACCGCAACTTGATGCAGATATATCAGTCAGGGCCAGCATGGCGCAGCTCCAGAACGACCTTCATCGGGGACAATAACAATTGGGCTGTAGAGAAGGTGTCCGGACAAGATACGGTCCTGATCGTAGCCAATGTGCGTAATGCGGCTAGCACAATCATCTGGCCAGCAACCTACACCAACCGGGCATGGACCAATGCCGTCACGGGTCAGCCAGTGACATTGGCCAACCCAGCGACGATGGCACCTTATGGGACGTTGTTGTTGCAGAGAAGGTAGGGAGGTAATTACTCCACCCTCCCTGCCAAGTACCCAGTCGTCCAAGCGGCTTGGAAGTTGAACCCACCTGTTATGCCATCAATATCAAGGACTTCGCCACAAAAGTGTAGTCCTTGATGTTGTTTGCTGGCCATGGTCCGGAAGTCAATGGCTTTGAGGGCCACACCCCCACAGGTTACGAACTCGTCCACAAAAGTGGTTTTACCATGCATTTGGTAGGTGCTATTGCATACTTGATTGATCAATGCCTCGAGATGGGTATTGCTGGCATCAGCCCAACGTAGGCCATCAGGTAGTTCGGATTGCTCCAAAAGGTGGTCCCATAATCGCTTTGGGAAGTCGAAAGGACAGAAGGTAGAAAGCTGTTTGAGTGGCTCTTGTTTGCGCATCCGGAACAGGTGCTCAAGGCATTGTTGCCGTGGGGCACCTACCCAATTGATGACTACTTCGGTTTCATAGTTAGCCTCTGCTAGGGCACGGGCCTGCCATGCCGAAAGGCGCAAGACTGCTGGTCCGCTTAGGCCCCAATGAGTGATCAGGATAGGGCCTTGGCTAATGGCCTTTAGTTTTGGCAGGCTAACTAGACCCGATGGGACGGAGACGCCCAATAGCTGCTTGAGGGCATGGGCACTTGGCAGATTAAACGTAAATAAGGAGGGCACTGGTGTTTTGATAGGCAGGCCGAGATCAGCTAACCAACTGAAACTTTCGGACTTGGGGCCGCCACCTGTGGCAATGATCACCTTGCTTGCTACATAGGGTTGTTTGGTCGTTTCCAGGTGCCATAGGGATGTGCTTTCATCAAACCTAAGATCGGTCACAGCGCAACTTAGTCTAACTTCTACACCCGCACGGTAGGCGGCAATCTCGAGGCAATCTACAATCGTAAGGCTGTCATCAGTGGTAGGGAACATGCGCCCATCAGCCTCTATTTTGAGGTCCACCCCTCTGTCACTAAACCAAGCTATCGTTTCTGGTTGGCCAAACCGATGGAAGGCACCTAGTAGTTCTTTATTGCCACGTGGGTAGTGTGTTACTAGTGTTTTTGGGTCTGAGCAATCGTGGGTAACGTTGCATCGACCTCCGCCTGATATACGGACTTTGGCTAGTGTCTTATTGCTCTTCTCTAGGATCGTGACCTGATGCCCTGCTTCGGCAGCGGTGATGGCTGCCATGTAGCCAGCGGCACCTGCGCCTATGATGATGGTTTGGGAGTTAGTCATTAACTGGGGCTAAGTCGTGGCTTGCACGATTGGATAAGGAAAGACAACAAGGCTGCATTGGTGCCGTAAGGGAATAGATAAATCTATTGCACTGACTTACACCAGCCCCGGCGCCACCCCATCCTCCTGCAAATCCAACGTCCAGAAGCCGATGTCGAGCCACCGATTGAATTTGTAACCAGCCTTTGGGATTTCGCCTGTTTTACGGAAGCCTAGATTTTCATGGAGTACGATGCTGCCCTCATTGCCCATCGTGATGCAGGCGATGGCGGTGAAAATCTGGCGTTTTCGGAGTGCTTCTAATAAATGTTGATAAAGGGTACTAGCGATTCCTTTACGGTGATGATCAGGGTGGACGTATACGGTGGTTTCTGCTGTCCAGACATAGCTCTGTTTGTCACGGAAGGGGCCAGCCATGGCATATCCTGCTACGATCTCCTCGCCATTTGGGTTAGTAGCAATGCAGGCAAACCAAGGGTAGGTGGCAGAGCCTGTTTGCCAACGGGTCAGGACCTTTTCGTAGGTTGGTGCGTCCCAGTCGAAGTTGTTGGTGTGGTGAAGCACCTCTGTGATCAAGATCGCAAGAATGCCTTGTATATCCTTTTCTTCGACTGGCCGGAGGACGTAATCCATAGCAGTTGTAGGGTAGCTGATTGATCTATTTGTTGACAAGCCTCCGACGGCCAGCAATGACTTCGATGGCGTTGTAGGTGGGTTTCATGAGCCAATTATTGCTGCGGTCGATGGCACCCCACAGGCCATTAAGTTTAACCAAGGCAGACCTCCCGGTGAAAGGATAAACGGCTTCGTAAAGTGCAGGGATTTGGTATTTGCCCTGAATAGTGATGAATCCGTATTTGCCACCTAGCTTAAAGATAGCTAGTTTTTGTTCGAACCGGCCAATGCTATCGAAGGGCTCGGCAGTTTTGAGAGCAAGGCCACGGGTGCTGATTAGGGTAGGTTTGTTGCCTTCTTGGCCAACATAAATCCCCTCACCTAAATAGGTGATTTTGTCAAAGGTTTGAGTGCCGTACTGCTCCCCTTGGTCATTGATCAGGAAGGTTTTGCCTTTGAGTTTGGCAATGGCGGGCCACTCAGGGCGGTCTTGATAGCCTAGTAATACTGATTCGATTGAGTTACTTAATTCATCATACTTAGGTTCAAGCACGATAGCACCGCCCACGGAGGCCACGCCCCATTTTCCTTTGCGGCGGACTTTGAACTGTTTATTGGTGACTGGTGCGATGGTTTCGTATTCGTTTGCAAGCAGTGTTTTGCCGTCGAGATCTGCAATTCCTACATTCGAATTACCCTTTTTATCATGGCCGTAAGTCAAGATGAGCATCGTTCGTTGGTGTTGCAACCAGCCGAGGGAGTCAAAAGCATAAGCCACTGCTGAAACGGGCATGGTGCGTGACCAGATGCCGAATGTGGAGTCTTGCTTGACAAAGGCAGAACCCCAACGCATCGGAGAGGCATCAGCAAAGCCTTGTTCGCTTAGTAGTTTGGCGGAGGTGACGTCGAAGAAGTGGATCTTACGACCAAGCCAAACGCGTACCTGATTTAATGAGTCGGTAAGGGCAACGGAGTCAAACTTTTGTCGCTCTAGGGCGTCATTGGGCCTTTTGGGGTCGATGAAGAAGTACAGACCTCTGCGCTTGGCGAGGTAATAAGGTCCCTTACTGATGCGGCTGAGTTGCTCAAAGTTGGGCTCGTTCAGGAACTCCTTTTTGTTAGGGAGATAGAATCCGAATTTGCCATGTTGTCCTGCCACCATGTATCCGGCAATTGATGTGCTCAGATAGTCAAAATGATATGGAGTCACCCTGAAGCCATCGTTATTAAGCAGGGCCCAGCCAGTATCAACTTGGGCGACTGCAAAGCGCTCGGTGAAGGTCGATACATAATTCTGCTTCGACAGGACTAGTTTACCGCGGTAGTTCAGCAAATTGACTTTGCCGCCGAGGTAGGCATAGACCATTCCGTTATTTGCTTTGACAGAGTCATAGAGTGGTTTGACGATCACCCGGCCAAGTGCATGTCCAACGCCCCAGCGGCCAGAGCGCATCAAGGAGTAAAACGAACCTCCCATAGGGACGACGGCATCAAAGGAGTCCGCCATCAAAAAGCCATAAACATTATTGTAGAGTCCAAACTGGTTGCCAAGGCGTACAATAGAGGCGGAGTCAGATATTGGGGTAACGGCATCCCAATGTGGCTGAGTGCGTAGCCGGGCGGTTTCCTTGTCAAAGAGGGCCCATTTGTCTTTTTGTTTGACCCATGCTTGGAGGTTATGGTCGCTGATTTCGGCCACGTCCTGGAAGTACTCGTTGGTGGCAGTTCGTCCTGTGGCATCGACGTATTTGTAGCTATCGCCATTACGAGCAAAGGCCTTGCCGTAGGTCAGAGGGCCGATTTCGTCATAAACGGCTTGTACCACCATGATGCCCTCGCAGTTGATGATCCCTTGCTTTTTGTCTAGCTGAACCCGAGCGAAACGGCCATCAAACTGACCAGCACGAAGGTAAACAGCAGGGACTTTGTATTCGCCAAGCCAGTTGGCATATCCATAGAGCCGAGCCTTTTTATCATACTTCGGAAACAGCTCTTCTGGGCATTCGTTGGGCCCTTGTGCCCATACTTGGCCTCCGAATATCAAGCTAAGTAGCAAGATCCTGACTGAAATCAGCATGGGCCCTATCTGGAGGCCAGTATTATCAAGATTTACCATATACTTTTGCACCGTGTGCTTCACCTGTAGACAGATTGAAGGTCAGCCCTGAACTTAATTGGGGTACGATTCTTCAAAACTGTCACAAGAACGGAAAAACCGCGCAAAAGCATGCCTTTATGGCCTAGGATTGGCCATCTAAATCACGAATACCTCAAGATCACCCACTATGGACCCTCAGAGCGAATCAGCAGTACCAGAAGTTGTTGCGACCCCAAAGCCGACCGTACCTAAATACCGCAAACATGTTTTTATCTGCACCAACGACAAGGATGGTGGCAAAAAGCACTGCGGCAGTGTGCGTGGTATGGAGCTAGTCGAGGCCTTCAAAAACGAGCTAAAGGACCGAGGACTGCAGACCGAAATCAGAGCACAAAAGGCAGGATGCCTCAATATGTGTGCTTTTGGCCCCTCGATGGTGGTCTATCCTGATGCCGTTTTCTATGGCAATGTTACCCCTGCTGATGTGGTCCAGATCGTCGAAGACCACTTAGTTGGTGACCAACCTGTGAAGCGATTGCTGATTTAAGCTACCAACTTCCTTGGCAACTTTCTTCATTCTTGCCCACCAATGGGCTGGCTGATGTATAAACTTACTCTTGTTGGCTAGACTCGGACCTAGATTTCCGTTTAGGGTCGCCTTGGCTTAGGCGTGGTTTGCTAGCAGGTAGCGGGATAAAGATGCTCACTCGGGTGACAAACAGCTGATCTGCTACCGAATTGGGGCTCAGTTTATCCACATTATCAATGTAGCGTGTGCTAGGATTCTGGTAGGTTACTTGCAGACCGATGCCAGGTCCATTCAGGATCCAGTAGGTGGCCCCAATGCCTAGTGGGAACCACACCGACGACTGGGAATAAGCCTCGCCAAGCTGGCGGGTGGTGTTGATGGTGGCTAGCCCGTTCCCTTGCCCGTCCTTAGGGTCAAAGCGCATCAGGCCAATCCCTCCTGTTATGTAGAGGGTATGGCTTGGCTTTTTGAGGA
Organism: Cytophagaceae bacterium; assembly: GCA_027490155.1. Classification (GTDB taxonomy): domain Bacteria; phylum Bacteroidota; class Bacteroidia; order Cytophagales; family Flexibacteraceae; genus CANHWS01. The sequence continues at coordinate 40,909 of JAIXYP010000063.1, forward strand.
TGTTGAGGTTAAGGTCTAACCCACCATAGTAAATGTCGGTAATGAAAGACGGAGACGGCCCTTGGTTGCTGTTGCCATAAAGATTGGCAAATGTCATTGATTGGCCCTGTGCACGTCCGAAGCCTAGCTCAAACCGGGTGTTGAAATAGCGTGCTTTATTGGTCTTGAACCCGACAAAAAAGCCTGCGTTAAGCGGCTGGCTGCCAGCATAGCTGCCGCTATATTGCCAGGAGCTAAATCCTGCCACAATCGCCCTTGTAGGTTGCTGGGCTGATATTTTCCTTGGGCTCCAAACCAACAAAATCATCATAACCACTCCGCATCGATACGGCCATAGAAGAAATAGCCCACAGCGACTGACCTTGCCAAGAGTCAACCCTTGAAAGGTTCGCTTGGTCTGTCTCGTTTGTTTGGGTGCTTGCTTATGTTTTGGTAGTGGCACTTATGGTGGTTTTGTGGTGGGGACGAAAGACAGCAATTGCGGTGTTGCGTTTGGATCCGGGGGTATCTGACTAGACATCAACCCAAATCCATGGGCATGCTATCGCAATTTGCGTTTGACAAAGAGGTCAAAGTTGCCTTTCACTTCGGGGCCATAGACCTTATTGGTGTCACGCTGGCCTAGGTATTCTCTGAATTTGAAACTGCCCAAAAGGCGGTTGACTTCTTCGTTATAGACCAGATCGCTGATCTGGATGACGTCGTCCTTCGTTCCGTATATACCTTCTTGTTCCGTTTGGTAAGTGATGATGTCGTTGCCAGGTCCTTTGGTGATGTAATAAATACCACCGTATTGCGGATAATGGACCGATGGACGACGTACCCGCCCTTTTAGTGAATCCATACCGAAGCGCAGGTGGATATAGCTGCGGGTCTTGTCATCAAAGCGGGTGAGGTCAAAGATATAGAGTGGCTGCTTTTGAGCATTGATCACGATGGTGTCAATGCGGTAATGGGTCTGGAATGGGTCAAGAAAATGGCTATAAGAGTAGTTTTCGTTTATGCGGAAACTATCGCGTGTGAAGCCATTGACCTGACCTGCGATGTAGCCACCTTGTTGCCAGACCAAGGCATCGGGTACAGCTGGAGCAGGTGTTTTGGTGACGCAAGCGGATAGGAATGCTAGCCCCATCAGGATCAGCGCCCTGCAAAAGCGGCCATGGGTAGGACCTGTCCCTATATGTAGGTTGACGGGGTTGCTCATTGGCTTATCGGATGGCCCTCACGACAGGTAAAGCAAACTGTCCTTGCACCTTCATAGAGTCAAGGACGGGAGAAAATGGTGACCGCTGTTTGTAAATCCGGTATTGATACTTACCCGAAATTCGACCTGCTGCTGAGTCCCAAACGATGTTCTGGATTCGGGCCCTAGGGTCTAGGCTGATGTCTGAAGAGCCAGTCGGACGGTTAGCTACTTTCGCCTCTACCTGGACGAAGGCGGAATCTGTCAGGAACTGGCGCAGGTCTTGCGTAGCCAAGATGCCAAGGAAATGGGCAGCCGTATCGTCGGTTCGTTTCCAGAGCGGGAACTGTAATGTTAGGCTACTGCCAGTGGTTGGGCTAAAGCGGTATAGATTAAACCGCACAAAGTTGTTCTTGACCATCACGACAAATGGACCAGTGCCGGTATCCCGAATAACAGGAAAGCTGAGGGTGTCTCGATAGAAAACAGCCTGGGCCTGGTTGTAATAGGCCTCGAGGTTGAATGTGTCGTTTAGGTTGGTGATTTCGGAGGTGCGGCCCTGAATGCGCCCTGTTATGCTGCCCCCAAGTTTGTACTGGACGACATTTTGAGGAATAGGGTTTTGCTCTTGACGGCAGGCGGTGACCATTACCATCAACAGGATGACGACAACTGACCAACGCACAAATAGGCATCTGGGCAGAGTGCCTGGTAATTGATGTGGCTGGTGTGTATACCTGGTCAAAACTGTGGGCGGACGGGTGAAGATGTCAATACGAAAGTCAAAAATAGCAGCCATTGGCCAAAGTGCAGGCAGGGTTGACTAGTTTTGTTGCCAAAATGCTACCATGCACTGATCTGACCCTACTTTGGGCACAAGGTCTGGTGATGGATCCAGCGCCGAACATCTGCAAATGAAAATATCGCTCAAATGGCTCAGCGACTATATCGCCCTGCCTCAAGTCCCTTCCGATAACGCTCAAACCACCGCCGAAATTGTGGCCCATCAGCTCACTCAAGCTGGGCTGGAGGTCGAAGGCATCGAAACGGTGGAGCAGATCAAGGGGGGGCTCAAAGGAGTTGTCGTTGGCCAAGTCTTGACCTGTGACCGCCACCCTAATGCAGACAAACTCAGTGTCACGACGGTAGATGTTGGGGGAGAAGTCCCATTGGCTATCGTGTGTGGAGCGCCCAATGTTGCGGCTGGCCAAAAAGTGCTAGTCGCTACCGAAGGGGCATTGCTTTATCCGTCGGAAGGTGAACCTTTTACGATCAAAAAATCCAAGATTAGGGGCGAGGCCAGCCAAGGCATGATCTGCGCCGAAGATGAGCTTGGCCTAGGGGCTAGTCATGCAGGCATCATGGTGCTTGATACAGACTTGCCAAATGGTACGCCAGCAGCCACCTATCTCGGCCTTGATTCTGATACCGTCCTTGAGATTGGTCTGACCCCTAACCGTGCGGATGCAGCCAGTCATTATGGCGTCGCTCGGGATCTAAAGGCTATCCTTAACCTACCGATCACGAAGCCCTCTGCTGCTAAGTTTATTGCTGATGGTAGCGCGTTGCCTGTCTCGGTCCAGATCGAAGCAGTGGAGGCTTGCCCGCGCTATACCGCCACTGTCTTGACCAATGTTAAGGTAGGGCCATCGCCTAAGTGGTTACAACAACGGCTTGGGGCCATTGGGGTCAATAGCATCAACAATGTGGTGGATGTGACCAACTATGTACTCCATGGTTTGGGACAACCCCTACACGCTTTTGACTTATCCAAAGTTAGAGGTAGGGCTATCAATGTGCGCTTTGCCCAAGAGGGTGAAACCTTGGTAACCCTAGATGGCACTGAGCGCAAACTAAATGTGCATAATCTGGTAATTGCGGACGAAGCACATCCGCTGGCGATTGCAGGTGTATTTGGTGGGCTTGCATCTGGCGTTACTGAATCGACCACCGAGATTTTGCTAGAGAGTGCCTACTTTAGCCCAGCAGTGGTGCGTAAAAGTGCACAGGTCCATGGGTTGAAGACAGATGCTAGCTACTTGTTCGAGCGGGGGACCGACCCAAATATGCCAGTCTATGCTGCCCAAGTAGCAGCCCTACTATTGCAAGAGGTAACTGGTGCAACCATTGCCACCGAGGTTAATGATGTTTACCCTGCCCCGATCCCAGATACTGAGTTTCGGGTAAGTTATACCAAGTTGTTCCGCCTGATGGGGGTGACCTTAGAGCGGGAACAAGTCCATCAGATTTTGCGCAATCTGGACATCTTGGTGCAGGAGGACAGTGAATATGGCCACCTTGGCTTTGCTGATGAGTTTGTCGTAAGCGTGCCGGCTTACCGTGTAGATGTGACCCGCTTGGCTGATATTGCCGAAGAGGTGTTGCGGATTTATGGGTTGGATAACATTCCGCTGAAGCCGTACCCGTCTGCATCCTACTTGGCTCCACAGCCAATCAATGAAAACGATAAACTCCAGTTCCGCACTGGGGCTCAGCTGGCCGCTATGGGTTGGCAGGAGATGATCAATAACAGCCTAGGCAACCCAGCCCTTGCGGAACTGACCACAACACAGGGGCTGGTCCGCAATGTGTTAATGCTAAATGCACTGAGCGAGGATCTGGCTGCCATGCGTCAGAGTCTTTTGTTTAACGGATTGGCTTCTGTGGCGCATAACATCAACCGGCAGCAGCGCAACCTACAGCTGTTTGAGTTCGGCAAGGTCTATCGTTTGCAGGACCCTGAGGCTGAGGTAGTTACCAAACGGTATGAAGAAAAATGGCAACTAGCCCTTTGGTCAACCGGCCAAGCAGTGCCGGAAACGTGGCAGGCAGCTAGCCAGGACCAGACTTACTTTTTGCATAGACAAGCAGTGCAGGCAGTGTTGTTCCGCCTCACTGGCCAGACTATCGTACCGCAGGCTTTGGTCGGGGATGACCGTTTTGCTTATGGACAGCAGTGGCTATTCAACAAACAAGTGGTCTGCAAGGCTGGGATGTTGACTCCCAAACTGGCGAAAGCCAATGGGGTAAAGCAGACGGTATTCTATGCTGAGATCGACTGGCAATACCTGATCAAGAAATATAAGACTGGCCTTCAAGCGCAGGAGGTGCCTAAGTTCCCTGCCGTGCGTCGTGACCTTAGCTTGGTGCTGGATCGTGCGGTGACTTATGACCAAGTACGGCAAGTTGCCCTCAAGACCGAGCGCAAACTCCTTACGGATCTCAATGTCTTTAGTGTGTATGAAGGGGCCAACCTGGGCGAGGGCAAGAAGTCTTATGCCATTGCCTTTACCCTCCAGAGTGCCGAGGCTACTTTGACTGACCAGCAAATTGATGGCACAATGACCAAGTTAATGCAAGCCTTGGGCAAGGAGTTAGGTGCTGAGATCAGGAGTTAAGCTATTCGTCATTGCAGAAATCATAAACCAAAAACACCGTTGGTATTGTGCCAACGGTGTTTTTGGTATCAATGTATTGGTATTTAATTTATTGGACCACTAGGCGCACAGTTTGTTGGCGACTAATGACTTGGTATAGGCCTTTAGGTAAGTTCTGGGTATCGATGGTGCCCGAATCTGATGTGGCGCCTTGAAGGACTACTTTACCTGTATAGTCCATGATCAGGAAGGGGGCGGAGGCCAAAGGTGCACCGAGTTCGGTAAGGAGGACAGTGCTGTAGGCTGGGTTGGGCAGCAAGGCTAGGTTGCCCTGTTTGCTGATCAGTTTGTCTAGGCCAACAGCAATGAGGTTGTAACGGGTGCCGAAGGACTGGCCATTGATGCGGGCGTAGCCTGTACCTGAAAGATGCAATCCGATTCCACGACTTATGTTACGGACTGGATGATCAAATATTGATATGGATGGGTCTGGTAAATACATATCGAGACCTACTGAATAGTAACAACCAGGGCTATGTAGTGGATTGAGATGGTTGTAATATTGTGGTATTGAGTTAATTACCAAACCTCTGATTTGGTTGAGCATACCGTATCGGCTCAGGCCACGCCAAGCAGTTGGATATTGAGAGCCATCCAGGGATGTATCAATAGGCCAATTGTGCATTGGTTTGTTAATGGTAATGCTATCATTGGTTGTGTATTGACGGCTAAATGCAAATGGGCAGGTACTACATGAATATGTCCTACCGTAAACTGAGTTCTGCCAGGTAATGGTCCTGATGTTGCCGTTAGTTGTAATCTGGATAGGTGTTTTCTGAATGATCTGGATTCCATCACTGCCAGGTCCCCAAGTAGCACTCACCATCTGAAGCGTATCACCCAGCTGGTAGTTATAGTATTCGCCCTCTGTGAGTGGGGTAATGGCTTCATCAGTTGCAGAATAAACTTTGGTGTAGTTTCGGGTCTTGTTCCCTATTTCAACCAGACCATTGTCTAGACTCAGCTTAAGGTAAGTGCCATATTGCAGAGGCAACATATAGGTCTTGATGGGTTGAAGGGCACCTAGAAAGAACTCGTTCTTAAGGCTATCATGTGACTGGACAGGTACAGTGGTCCCATTGGTCAGGCGGTAGGTGTAGCGAAGTCCTGCCACATTGGTGTCGGTGTCTAGGTAATAGTCCCAATGGTTTGCCATCCTTATGCGCCAAATATGTGGGCCTACCAACTCTTGCTGATCTCCAAATAGGGTAGTATGGCCCCCCATTAAACTACTTGATGGGCTATCGAGTTCTGGAAAGGCCATTTGGCTGCTGTCTGGTGTGCAGGAGCTGATATAGCCATAGTGGCGCCTAGCGATAAAATAGGTGCCGTTGTTAAGGACAGAGTCATACTTAACACGACGGTAGGTGGTGTAGTTGATAGTGTCTGGCAGGCCGCCACGGATAAACAATGAGTCGTTCTGGACCCTGGATGTGGAGGCAAAATGCAGTGGGCGATCAGGACGGTAGGGCTGCCAGGGTAAATAAGTTTGTGCCGTGGACATCAGACTGGTTGTGAGCAGCAAGGCTAAGCAGGACAGGAGGCGTAGAACGTTGGTCATGGCAAGATGTTGTCTTGTTAGGTAGACCACGATTTGGGTGGGAGGGTTGCCTGAGGTGTACGAAAAGTATCTTACCATTGTGCAGAATGCTGATTTCTTAAAGTTGCAATTTGTTCTTTCTAACCCGGAGTCCTTAAGTGGACAATGTATCGCTAGAGGCATATCTAGGTATAGGGTTGGCTGAAAGAGCTAATTGATCGAAAAAATGATAGCTGGGAATTTTGGTTGTAAAGTGCTTGCTCTAGACAAGACCAATCTTGTTCAATTCAATAACAGTGATCGCCCCCAAACAACAAAACCCCTCATTGGGAGGGGTTTTGAAAGAAACTAGGTATGTCGTTGCACTTATGCAGGCACGCCGCAATACTCAGCAAAGACTTCTTCAAGGTGGTCAGCGATCATGGTGGCGTTGCGGCCTTCGATCTGGTGGCGTTCGACGAAGTGGACTAGCTCACCGTCTTTGAAGAGGGCAAGGGCTGGGCTGCTTGGTGGGTATGGTAAGGTGAATTGACGTGTTTTGTCAACTGCTTCTTTGTCCACGCCAGCGAATACGGTCACTAGGCGGGTTGGCTTGATGGCACTTTTGGCCAAGGCTTGGCGCACACCAGGGCGAGCTGCACCAGCAGCACATCCGCAGACGGAGTTGATGACGACTAGGGTGGTGCCTTCTTTTTCGCTCAGGACCTCGGTGACAGCATCAGCTGATTTGAGTTCTGTGAAGCCGATGGCAGTGAGCTCGGCACGCATTGGGGCGACTAATGGTTCTGGATACATAGGGTTTGTATGGTTGGAATAGTGGTTTACAGGTTGAAAAAATAGACCTAGGAGCAGGTACTATATTAGTATCCGATCATAGAGGTCTGTGGTCTTACATAAAGCCAAGCTCAAGACGGGCGACTTCGCTCATCATGTCCTGGGTATAGGGCGGATCAAAAGTAAGCTCAAGGTTGACATCATTCACGCCTGGGATGGCCCTGATTTTCTGCTCTACTTCGCCTGGTAGGGTGCCTGCACTAGGGCAAGCAGGCGAGGTGAGTGTCATCTGGACATAGACGTTGTTGACGGGATATACCTTAAGGTCATATATGAGGCCTAGCTCCCATACATCGACTGGGATTTCAGGATCAAAAACGGTTTTGATGGCCTCCTTGGCACGCTCAGTAAGGGCTTGGGTCTGCCAAACACCATCAGGACCCATGCCAGGCTCTAGTGTGAGCATGTTGGCAGTGTCAGGGTTGTTAGGCTGATTGTCCGTTTCGGTTGTCATAATTGAGGTTCTGTACGCTAGCCTTCGGCCAATTGCTCTTGGGTTTGAGTGTATAACCAAACCCATTCGGCTTTGGCCTGATTGCCGACCCAAAATTAACTAAAAACTATGGCTAATGGTTACATCCTAACCAATAGGGTTTTCGGAATTGGGGCACAGGATCCTAGGATGGGTTGATTGGGGGATCATCAAAAGAAGTCGGTAGCCCTGGATACAATGTTATCCGATAAGTCCTTCAGGATTGGATAATGGCAGTACTACTTTGTGCCAGACGCCGAGATGTGCCATATTTGCCAAATGATGCTCCGACTATCTGGCCTATTGGCCATTATCCTCCTGACCTGCATGAATATGTCTTCGGCCATGGCCGCCCCCAATGTCAGCTATGAGCTGGCGATGCCCCAGCCGCATACCCACTATTTCGAAGTGACGATTTTCGTCAAGGGATGGGACAAACCTACGGCGGATATTAAGATGGCTAGCTGGACACCAGGGTCCTACCTGATCAGGGAGTATGCCAAAAATGTAGAAGGCTGTGGGGCTAGGTCGGCCCAAGGGAGCATTTTAGCCAACGAAAAAGTCAGCAAAAACACTTGGCGGATTGACACCAAGGGTATTAAGGAGTTTAGTTTTAACTACAAGGTTTATGCCTTTGAGCTCACCGTCAGGAACGCCTTCTTGGATGCCACCCATGCCTACCTAAACCCAGCTGCAGTATTCATGCGGGTGGCGGGCACGGAGGCACAGAAGTCCAGCCTGATGATCAAACCAGATGCGGCGTTCAAGAAGATTTCGACCCCATTGCGTTCCATTGGTAGTAATCCATTTGAGCTCTTGGTGCCAGACTGGGATACATTTGTGGACTCACCGATCGAGATCGGAAACCATGATACTTTCAATTTTATAGCGGCAGGTGTGCCCCATGAGGTAGCCATTTTTGGTGGAGGCAACTATGAGGTGGAGCGCCTAAAGCGTGACATGACCAAGGTGGTTGAGACCGCCACAGCGGTTGTAGGCGAGCACCCTTGCGATCATTATACCTTCATTATCCACAACATCCCGAATGGTGGCGGCGGTCTGGAGCATAAATACAGTGCATCCTTGCAAGCCAATCCGTTTGGCTATCAGGACGAGCGTAGTTATAGCGGATTTCTGGCCCTAGTTGCCCATGAGTATTTCCATCTTTGGAATGTGAAACGCATACGGCCAGTAGCCCTTGGGCCATTTGACTACGATGAGGAGAACTATACAACCTCGCTTTGGGTCGTTGAGGGTATCACGAGTTATTATGATGATTACATTTTGATGCGGGCAGGCTTGATGCCTCAGGATCGGTATCTAGATGTGGTGGCTAGTGTTTTTGGCTCTATCGAGAACACGCCAGGAGCCAAGGTTCAGTCTTTAGCCGAAAGCAGCTTCGATGCTTGGATAAAGTACTACCGCCCGAACGAAAACAGCAACAATAGTACAGTTGGCTACTACACAAAGGGTGCCTGTGTCGGGCTACTACTTGACCTAAAAATCAGGGTGGCCACAGGGGGTAAAAAAAACTTGGATGATGTCCTGAGGGGCTTATATGACACTTACTACAAAAAGGCTCAGCGTGGCTATACTGAAGCTGAATTTGAGCAGATGGCAAGCAAAGTGGCCGGCATCAAGCTGGATGATTTCTTTGATATGAACATTAGAAGTACTGCCAAGTTGGATCTGAAAGCGGCCTTGCAATCAGTTGGTCTGGAGGTCAAGGACCAGAATGCCAACAAAAAAGATGCTTGGCTTGGTGCAGCGCTCAAGACACAGAATGGGCAATTGGTGGTTAGCAGTATTGTGCGGGATAGCCCTGCTTGGCATGATGGACTCAATATCAATGACGAAGTGGTGGCACTTAATGGCTACCGACTAACGAGTGATTGGGCCGAGATCCTGAAACTCTTCAAGCCACAAGATAAGGTATCGGTCTTGGTAGCACGCGGAGGCCAGATGATAAATCTGGAAATCACATTGGCCCGTAACCCAAATGTGGCCTACAAAATCAGCAAAGCTAAGGATGTGAGCCCGCAAGTGGCTTCGATGGGTGAGGCATGGTTAGCTGTGGCGGCTAAAGGCCTATTAGAAAAGAAGTAAATCAGGCCTGTACCTAAAGAGCTTGTTTTCTGGCTTTGGTACTGGGTAATCTGTACCAAATCATAGTCAAGGCACTTGTCGGAATATGCGGAATATGATAGATAATCAGGCATTAAGATTTAGATTTTGGTTTTTTTTTTTTTTTTTTATCTTTATCCTGCATAGTGTTGGTTGCCTAGCACAGCAGAAGGATATTGATATCCCGAAGTATCCAGCATTTTATTGCCAACATAAGGAGTATTTAGACCATACCACTATCGGAATGTACACCTTTACTAGTTGGGGTGTTTTAAGTTTGGCCGGGTCCTTAACTATGCTTTCCACTCCTATTGGGGCATCGGACGACCAGAGCGCATTTTGGCAAATGAATGCCGCTTGGGGAGGAGTTAATGCCTTGATTAGCGGATTTGGCATCTACAAAACAGCCAAGCTAACTCGGACTTTGGAAAAGGAATCGGGGTTGGTGTTGTCAGATTCTGTTCGTGCAAGTGCACTAAGGGAGGCTTTTCGAGAACATAAAAGGGCTTATAGTATTGCTTTAATAATCGATGTCCTTAGTTTAGGTATTGGGGCTGGCATGGCTAGCTACGGAAGTGTTGATAAGGGTGAACACAAAGTTCAAAATCAGATCGGACAAGGTGGCTATGCCATCATATACCAAAGCATTGGACTCACCGTTTTTGATTGTTTAATGTACCAATACACCACAGGGGAGCAAAACAAACTGAAGCCCTATTTTTCGCCCGCCCCAAGTGGGATAGGTATGGTTTATCATTTTTAGTTAAAGCAAGGTCAATGAAACAGCTATTGATGGTTTTGCTAGGTGGAGGTCTGGGTTCGGTCCTGCGCTATTATCTGGGCACTTGGCTTAATCATTTGGGCAGTGGGGCTTATTATTGGGGTACTTTATCAGCCAATGTGGTTGCTTGCCTAGTCCTTGGGCTATTGGTCGGCTTGGGTTTGGCACCATCTGTTGTAGGCCAGCATCCTGATGCGGCAAAACTATACCTTTATTGGCCCCTGCTAGCCACAGGATTTTGTGGTGGGCTCAGCACATTTAGTACCCTCATGTTGGAGGTAGCGATGCCACAAAGTCAGCAGTTGACACGGCAAATGGAGCCAACCATCTTTGGGCAAATGGGCCAGCTAAACTTTGGCTATTTGGTGCTGACATTGGTCCTTGGCATACTTAGCATCTGGCTTGGCGCTCGGTTAGGGCAGCTATTAGGGTCTCAATTGGCGGTATAAGCGATGGTGGCCATACATTTGCCACATTTTTTGCGTTAATTGGCTAGGTATTTGGTCCGAGACCACCACTACATCATTGACTTTATCCCTGCCCAAACGTGACCACCTCCAATCCTGATCAAGCCCAGCAACGCGACAAAGCCACAGGTATTTTGGTGGCGGGAGCCATCCATGCGGCCTTGCTGTTGCTGTTATTTTTCTTCATCAAACTTAGCCCGCCAAATCCGCCCTGGGAGGACCTTGGCCTAGAGGTCAATTTTGGGTTTGACGAGGCAGGATATGGCAATGTTTCCACAACCGAAACAGCTGGCACTGTTGCTGATCAAGGTTTGCAATCTAATCCTGACCCTGCTCCCAATAATTCCTCCACCACAGCAGAGGATGCGCCTGAAAACATCAACACCACGACAGCAGAGAGCCCAGTAGAGGTGCCTGAAAAAACAACTGCTAAAACTGAAAAGCCAACACCGAAGGTCACGAACCCCAACCCGACGGCTAAGCCAAACGAAACCCGCGAAAGTGGAACGGGTTCTGGCGCCAAATCGAGTGGGGGAGGAGGTGCCAATGATGGTAATGTCAAAGGCGCTGTTGGTAACCAAGGTGATCCTAATGGCAACCCTGATGCCTTAAACTATGGCAAACGGAGTGGTAGCTCGCTACAAATGACGGGGTGGAAATGGGATGAACCACCAACACCAGACGACAAAAGTGAGGCCACAGGCAAAATCGTATTCGAGGTCAAAGTGGATGAGACTGGCGAAATTGTCGGTATCAAAACCCTTGAGCGGACAGTCGATCCATCCATTGTGGAGAAATACAAAAAGGCTGTCGAGAAGCTGACATTCAGCAAAACACGTGACAACCAAAACCCAGCAGAAACCTCAACTGGGCGGATAACATTCGTGCTGAAAGGGGACTAGGCACTGAGCTCGGGGTAGGATTTATCCAGGCTGCTAATCTCCAAACTAGGATTTAGGGGTTGTATCTTGACCAAAATTCTGCACTGCACTTTCTTGGGCAGTCGCTAACAATTGCGCTACAGAAGTGGGCGAATACCTAATGGCAGCAAACTGCGCTATCGTCTCGTGTTGGTATTGGGTGCTGAGCAATCCCTTTATTTTAGCTACCCAGTCTGCGACTGTGGGCTCGACTAGTTCGCCGAAACCGGGAGCAATTATATCTTTCCAAATAGGCAGATTGGTAGCTAAAACTGGCGTCCCGGTAGATAATGCCTCTGCTAGATAGGGGCCGTAAGTTTCGTAGCTACTTGCCATAAGGATCGCGTCTGCATCGAGTAGGTGGGTGGCGATCTGTTTACGGGTTTGCCGGCCCACAAACCGAACGGGGGCATGATGATCAAAGGCCCGTCCCTCGAGATTAGATTGATGCGACCCCGAACCAATTACTGTAAGCCTGCTGGGGATGTTTTGGGCATCGAGCTCGGCAACGGCATCAATCAATAGCTCCAATCGTTTCGACTTTAGCAGTGGAGCCAAAGCAACTAAATGGAGTTGGTTGTGTTGTGTTTTGGATTTGTAGTGATAGACCGAGGTATCCACGGTAGGAGGAACTACAACGATTTTAGGTAATTGGTATTTGACAGAGGCCTTGGCTAACTCCTGTTTCATGAAGGTCGTCGGGACAATGAGGGCTTGGGCACCCATCATTGCTTTGTAGGTCATGTGCCGTAGTGGGTGCACCTGCAGGTGGCGTTTGAGGGCCAGCCAATGGTCGCTGATTATGTAGGGTAGCTTGAGCTGCCTAGCAAGTTGGCGTGCTACTACACCACATGGGTAGCTAATATGTGCATGTATCAGGTCTGGATTGAGGCCGTCTGCTACGTGTCGGTATAGCTGTCGGAACTGTTGGAGCAGGAAGGGCGGGTTATTATAAAGCATCTTCCAGAACCGAGTCCGGATCTCGACAATGGCACCACGAACGCCATCATTGTCAGGGTCAAGGTAGCGTAGTGAGCTCTGAAAACTGGCCTTGCCTGGCCCAACAACCACCGCTGCTAAAACGTGTTTGCTTCCATCTGTCTTTGCCAACTCAGTCAAAGCCTGCACCTGCTGCCGTATGTATAGACCATAGTTTGGCTTGTCAGGCTGCGGATACCAGCAGGATAGGTGGATTACATTCATAAGGTCAGCAAGGCGAATTGATTTATTCAGATTCGCAATACTAAGGCCTAAACGTCCAAAAACGTAAAACCTAGGCCTAGCAGGATGCTAATTTTTGCCCTCATGACAGCATATTATATTGTCCCATATCGCTTTCTGCGTATATGACGGTAGTTTTGCATAAATTCGGTTAGCAAGGTCAATAGTCTGATTGCTTTGCACTAAGCTTATCCCTACACACCATGAAATACATCCTGTGCACTTTCTTGTCCCTATTAGCATTGGTATCGCTCGCCCAGACGGTTACCGTTGGCCCAGACGAAGCCGAGCTAGATGGTATCCGTCGCAAGGGTCTGAGTGTGCTTGTTGAGCTAGACAAAAAGGTAGTTGATAAGGCCTGGATCAAAAAGCTAAAGGAAGCTGGCCGTGCTGATGTGAGCAAAACGGGTAGCATCACGGTACGACCAGCTGTTTTACCCGGAATCGCAGGGGCTATGGGTGCCACGGCCTTTGGGCGAACAGATCAGGGGCCGAAAGGGACAAGGGTGTTCTTGGCGGTGGACCTCGGTACCGAAGTGGTTGATGCCGCGCATAGTGCCTGGGAAGAGCTAAGGAAGTATCTATATGACTTTGCCCAGCAGTCCTATCGGGATGACCTGAATTCGCAGATCACAGAGGCTGACAAGGCAGTTGATGGAGCAGTGCGGCAGAATGAGTCGGCCCAAGACGAAGCACAATCCATTAAACGGCAGATTGAGCGTAATGCCAATGAACGGAATCGCCTCGTCAGGCAGATGAAAGAAAACGAGGCGGAGCTTTACAAACTAAAGGCTGATAGTGTCCAGAACCGCATCAATCAGTCTGCCACCTTTGACGACATCCAGCGTTTGCGCAAGATTGTCGAGGACAAAAAAGCCAAGTTGGCTACTTATTAACCTCTAGGCTTTCAAAGCCAGTTGTGCCACAACCCACTTGGTCCAGAAGTGTATATACGATCCAGACCAGAAGGAATGCAAAAAGGCCACTACCCTTGCGGATAGTGGCCTATGATGTCATTACTTGTTAGTTGGTTGGGCTGAAATTAAGCAGTTGCAACCACTGGTAGGACAGATACGGTAGAACGGTTCTGAGCACCTTTCTTGAACACAACAACACCATCCGTCAAGGCGAAAAGGGTGTGGTCACGTCCGATACCGACATTGAGACCTGGGTGATGAGCTGTACCACGTTGGCGAACAATGATGTTACCAGCGATGGCAGCCTGTCCACCAAATAGTTTTACGCCTAGGCGCTTGCTGTGCGACTCGCGTCCGTTCTTACTACTACCGACGCCTTTCTTATGTGCCATGAGAGTGGGGGTTAGCGGCTAGTTAGGCCAGGATGTTATTGATCTGGATTTTGGTAAAGTCTTGGCGGTGACCTTGGTGCAGACGATAGCCTTTACGGCGTTTCTTCTTGAAGATCAGGACTTTATCACCACGGACGTGGCTTAATACGGTGGCAGAGACACTTGCACCACTGACTGTAGGGGCACCAATGCTGATCTGTCCGCCGTCTTCTTCGATTAGCAAAACGCTATCAAAGGACAGGGCAGCGCCTTCTGCGGCGTCCAAACGATGGACGTACACATACTGGTCTTTTGTTACTTTGAACTGCTGGCCTGCAATTTCAACTATTGCGTACATGTTCTTGAACTTTGTTAGTAAAAGGGATGCAAAACTAGCAGGATAAGTCCGCTTTGCCAAACTTTGGGCCAACATTAGTGCAAGATAATCGCCAGATTGGCTCTGAGATGTCTCAGTGAACGGCTGTGGTGGTCTCTTTGCTATGCCATTTGGGTAAAAGCGACGGACTTAACCGGACCTAATTCTGCGTGGGCAGTTTCGGACATCTGGCTTGCAAACGGGGGGCATGATCCGCTACCTTTGTCCTTGACAAAACAATCCCTCTGACTTGATCAACACGACCACCGTGAGTCATCAGGCCAAGTGTGGATGGTCCCCAAACAGATGATCGTAGTAACAGGAGCCGCAGGCTTTATCGGGAGTGTATTGATCGGCAAGCTCAATGCCGAGGGATTTAACGCCATTGTGGCGGTGGATAAGTTTGGTGACGGCAATAAGGAGCTCAACCTTGTAGGCAAGCAGATTTTGCAGCGAGTGGACCGTAATGACTTTTTTGACTGGCTTGACCAGCATCAACAAGAGGTGGAGTTTGTGTTCCATATCGGAGCACGGACCGACACTGCCGAGTTTGATTGGGCTGTCTTCCAAGAGCTTAACCTAAGCTACAGCCAAGCGGTCTGGAATGCTTGCTGTCGGTATCAACTGCCATTGGTCTATGCTAGTTCGGCTGCTACGTATGGCTTAGGGGAGTTGGGTTTTGATGATGACGAGGCCACGATACCTCAGCTGAAACCCCTGAACCCATACGGAGATAGCAAAAATCTGTTTGACATCTGGGCATTAGGGCAAGACGAGAAGCCATTTTTCTGGGCTGGGCTCAAGTTCTTCAATGTCTATGGCCCGAACGAATACCACAAAGGCCGTATGTCGAGCGTCATCATGATGGCCTTCAACCAGATTAGGGCAACAGGGGGGATGAAATTGTTCCGGTCGCACAACCCAGACTATACAGATGGCGGCCAGATGCGTGACTTTGTTTATGTCAAGGACTTGGTCAATATTTGTTATTTCCTGATGCACCATCGGCGCAACTCAGGTATCTATAACCTAGGTAGCGGTACTGCCCGCACTTTTCTGGACCTTGCCAAAAATACGTTTAAGGCGATGGACCTGCCCGAAAATATCAGCTATATGGATACCCCAGCTGACATCAGGGACAAGTACCAATACTTCACTGAGGCGAATATGGCCAAGCTAAAGGGTATTGGTTATGGCACGCCGTTTCATACCTTAGAAGAAGGGGTTGCAGACTATGTCAGTAACTACTTGGCCCAAGGTAAATACCTATAGATAGCACCTAAGATCTTAACCCTTTATCTGTTTGATCAAGCAAAAAAGCCCACCTAATCTGCATGGATATGGGTGGTTTTTTTTTCTATACCTGATTTAGATCGGATATGGTTAGCTGACTACGTCGAAGTCTGTTGGTTTACCAACGTGCTCCCACGCTTGAAGTTCTGCCGCAACAGAAGCTAGCTTAGTAGGGATGACGCGATAGGCTGCCTCACCTAGTGGCAATCGGAATGGAGGGTTTTCTGCTTCAGCTACAGTCTGGATGGCAGCTGCGGCCTTTGCTGGGTCACCCTTTTGCCTTCCGTCTGCTTGGGTAAGATAGCTCTTGAAGGCGCCTAGGCTTTCTTCGTAATCTGGGAGCTCCTCAGCGGCATACACTAAGCTTCGACCAGCCCAGTCAGTACGGAAGGGGCCCGGCTCGATGATGGTGCTGAAGATGTTGAGATGAGATGCCTCTTTCATCAGGCCTTCGCTCATTCCCTCGAGGGCGAATTTGCTCGCGCTATAGATGCTTCCGCCTGGCGAGACATTTACACCGGCAACTGAAGATACATGCAAAAATCGTCCACCGCCCTGCATCCGGAAGTGGGGTAAAAAACCTTTGGTAATGGCAACGGCCCCAAAGAAGTTGGTCTCCATTTGGTGTCTGATTTGGTCCATTGTCATGCCCTCTAGGCCACCAACTAGGCCATAGCCAGCATTATTAACAACGACATCAACACGCCCTGCCCAATCTATAGCTTGTTTGATGGCTGCATCTATTTGGTTGGTATGGGTGACGTCCAAGATGACCTCTAGCAAAAGGTCTGGATATTGTTGCAGCAAGTCAGCAAGGCTGTTTGGGCGTCGGACTGTGCCTACAACCTGATACCCTTGAGCTAAAAGATGTTTGGCTAGTGCAAGGCCTAGGCCAGCATTACAACCCGTGATAAACCATGTCTTGGTCATGTTAATGGGGGTAAGAATTCGCATAAATACTTCGTCATCGTTTGTGGAGATTGGGAGCAAGCTATGGCATTTGACCAAAACGCAACAAATTATATGGCATCAATTGTTGGTTGTGGCTGCCAAAATGCAGTCGCCAATACCTTGGCATCGCTATTTCGTGTATTCCTTATGTGATTCTCGCCTCGTGCATTTTCCCTTCGGATGGAAATATGAGGAGGTTAAAAAAAACTCGTCACAAAGCTAAGTTGATTGCCCTTTATAATCGCCTTGCTTGGATTATGGAACCAAGGCCTCAATGTAAATTTCTATGGTACGGAGCTGCCAAAAATAGATGGCAAGTCTTGTTTTGTTGTCTGACAATTTGAGCGGTTGATTTGCTTTACGATCGGTAACCTGTCTTTCAACGATTTTTCTACCTTTCTAATGGGTTCGGAACTACTAGTTCGGTAGGCACTGTGACCCTTGCGTTATCTATGAAAACCAGTGTTAACAAGGGCAGGACCTACCTGCTCGGGGTATGGCTTTGCCTAGGGGCGGGCCTGCTCATGGGGTGCGATGAGGATCCTAAAATCAGGTTTGGCCAAGCCCAACCTGAGGATGTCAAGCCTATGGACGCCTTTGGAAAGGCGTTGCAAGGTCGTTGGATGAGTATGGTCGACAGTAGTGTGTTGGTGATCAATGCTAATGCCGTCGTTCGGCAAGATCGCCCGTTTGGCAAGGTGGCCATCAAAGAGCTCAAAGAAGGCCTCAAGATAACGATCAAGGCCCAGAAAGCCTATCAAGAGGACAGCATCGAGGTTGGCCGCGTGGTAGGTGATAGTGTTGTCCTGAAGGCGAGCACAATAGATACCTTGTTCGTGATTGGTGCAGGGCACATCCTGAAAGAGGAGAAGGGGCAATGGTTCCTGAATGACGAGCGTCAGGCGGGCTATTTGGTTCGTCGGCTCCAACTGGTCAACGGAAAGGAGCTGAGCTATGATCGGCTGACACATGACGAGGATAGACAAATCTTGAAAAGTGTTACTTCCGTTAGCGATGCTTATGAAGAAGACAGTGCACAGGTAATGGTAGCCATGCCATCTAAGCGGGAGTTCAGACGGTTTCTGCGGCAAGACGGTTTTGCGAACCGTGAGCGGTTTGTGCGTCTAAAATAGCACGATTGCTTCTGGCGAGGTACCAGTGAATAGATCGAGCCCTGATGGGTGCCCTTCAGTCGGGTACTTGTCAGGGCTTGTTGTTAATTTGTGTCCTGATCAAAATTCCCATTGCCTACTGATCCACCAAAATAATGACTGACCACCAATCTCAAACTTTTGTACCAAGCAGCCAACAGCTCCAGTTTATGGCTCGTGCTGCTGAGCTATCCCTTGAGAATGTCGGCAGTGGAAATGGTGGGCCATTTGGCTGCGTGATCGTGAAGGATGGCCAGATCATTGCCGAAGGTAGTAATCAAGTACTGCAGAATCAGGACCCAACTGCCCATGCCGAGGTGGTAGCTATCAGGCGTGCTTGCGAGGTGCTGGGTGGTTTCCAACTAACAGGCTGTGAGGTTTATACCAGCTGCGAACCATGCCCAATGTGTCTAGGGGCCCTCTATTGGGCAAGACCAGAGGTTATCTACTATGCCAACACCAAAGCAGATGCAGCGGCTATCGGGTTTGATGACCAGTTTATCTATGACGAACTAGACTGTAAGATGTCTGACCGTAAACTGCCAATCATTCGCCTGATGGTGCCATTAGCCACTCAGGCCTTCGAGGCTTGGACCAACAAAAAAGATCGGGTTGATTACTAATGATAGACTATCCGTGAGTAGGAATCTTTTACCCCTCTAGAAACTAGGCACAGGGTTAATACCGGCAAAGACTGCCCCACCAATGTTATCACGTGAGGCTCCTGTGACAGAGCTGAGGGCATTTGGTACTCTTTTAAGTCGAAGATAAGCCAAGAGGGCAAAAAGCACAGCCTCTTTGTAGTTGATGGTGTCGAGGTCCGGGACGTGAAGCCAGGCTTGGCGTGCTAGGGCACGGTTGATAGTGTCGACAAGGTAAGTATTGAGGGTGCCGCCACCTGTACAGAGGATTGGGCCTTGCAAATCGTTCCGCTCTACTACGATCCTGAGCTGATCAGCAATGTGGTGGCAATAAGTATGCAGCAGGTTTTCGGTTGACTCGGTTTCTTCGTCTAGGAGGGGCAGAACTTGTTGTTGGACCCACTCACGCCCCAAGGATTTTGGTTTGTCGTCCTGATAGAAGGGTAGGGTATTTAAGTTATTGAGGAGGTCAGGGATGACTTTGCCAGTTTTGGCCATTGCTCCACCTTCGTCAAAGTCAGCGCCCATACGTGCGGTCAAATGGTTCAGGACTTGGTTGACGGCACAAATATCATAGGCAACGCGCTTGTGGGCCTTATTGTCATAACTGATGTTAGCAATGCCGCCCAAGTTGAGACAGGCAACATAGTCGCTATAAAGGATCAGGTCACCGATCGGGACCAAGGGTGCACCTTGCCCACCAAGGGCTACATCAAGTGTCCGGAAGTCTGCTACGACTGTAAGGCCAGTTTGGGCTGCAATCTGGGCTCCATGACCAATCTGGGCAGTTAATCCCAGATCAGGTTGATGGAAGATGGTGTGGCCGTGGCTGCCGACGAAAGCAACCTGTGCCACAATCTCCTTAGGTTGATCCTTCAGGAAGGTTTTGATGGCTTGTCCCATCCACTTGCCAAGCTCGTGGTCTGCTTGCGCATACAAGAGGGCCGTAGTTATTGGTAGCTCAGCAAAGGCGCGTTTCCATTGGCTAGAGTATGGAACAGTCCGTCCTGAGACCAGCTGATGCCCTAGGCGACCTCCATTGTTTGAGAACCGAACTAAGGCAATGTCTAGGCCGTCTAGGGAGGTGCCGGACATCAAGCCAATCGCATAAACGTCTTTAGTGGGTATGATGGCAGCTTGTAGCGCCACTTGGGGGATTAAAGCCATGGTCTCGGGGATGGGAGTGTAGCAGGTTATGCCCCTGCCTATTGTTAGCACAAGGTATGCATAAGAAAGGTGTGAAAATATTTTCCAAGCAAAAAGGCTGTTTTTGATACTTCTGTGGCTGTTTTTGAAAATTTGGCCAATATTTTCTGAATTATTTTTGCACTCTGTTGTTGTATATCCAAACTGATCCTACATCTTTGCAATCCCAAACGGAACAACAGCCGGTAAGAAAGGGAAAAACGAAACGAAAGTTTCACTTGACAAGAGCAAACGAGCGAGGTCA
>JAIXYP010000039.1 GCA_027490155.1 Cytophagaceae bacterium
ACAGGAAGCCTAGCTCATATCAATGAACTTGCAAGGAACGGAAATCTAGCCAACTAATGCCTCATAAGCCGCAGCATCAAGCAGGGCATCCACATCGGCAACGTTATCAACCTTAAGTTTGATCATCCAGCCTTTGCCATACGGGTCAGAGTTGACGTTGTCCGGGGTGGCCTCTAGGTCAGCATTGACCTCTAGGACGGTGCCGGATACGGGCAAAAACAGATCACTAACCGTTTTGACAGCCTCGACTGTACCGAAGACCTCCTCGGCCTTGAGCGCTGAGCCCACAGTATTGATGTCTACAAAAACGATATCACCCAGCTCGCTCTGGGCAAAGTCAGTGATGCCAATTGTGGCAATGTCGCCATCTAGGCTAAGCCACTCGTGGTCACTGGTATATTTTAGGCTTGCTGGTAAAGTCATTTGCAGGGGAAGGTAATGAAGTTAAAGTCTGGTGATGGTCTAGGTAGTGATTGCAAGTTAAGCAGAGAACGACCATGTGCCACAACAGGATGCTGCCAACTGGGCAGAACTTTGGCGATGGACTAGTCTGTCGCAATGATAAGCCTAGAGATCATAATGGCCAAATATTTGACAACAGTATAACTATAGGTAGATAGTAATAGCCAGAGCTTACTGTGAAAAATCCTTGTTTTGTTGACTAGGATCTAATCGCGTTTCCGCTGGATGAGATTGTGGTACTGATTACCCGTCGTGAGGTTGCGTACGTTTTCCGTCGCCAAGAAGTCATGCGGGAAGCCGAGCTCGATTGCTGAGACGGTATTGAGGGCTGCAAGTTCTTCGGCACTGAGTACCACATCCACACAACCTAAGGAGTCCTTGAGTTGGTCGGCTGTTCTGGCCCCGACAATCGGGATGGTGCAGCTGCCTTGTTGCCTCAACCAGCTCAGGGCCACCTGCGTAGCGGTGCAGCCTTTTTCTTGGGCGATATCAACCACTTTTTGGGTAATGGCCATGCTGCGCTCGTTGCGGCGGATGCTTACGGCCTTGGTACGCCCGAGGTCATCATTGCTGCCAGCGTTGAGGTACTTGCCTGTGAGAGCGCCACCAGCTAAGGGGGCCCATGCTGTGACACCAAGCTCGAGGGCATCAGCCATCGGCAGAAGGTCACGCTCTGGGGTCCGTTGGATGAGGCTATACTCTACTTGGCAACCGATAAAACGGCTCCAACCACGCAGTTCGGCCATGGTGTTGGCCCGGCTAACAACCCAAGCGGGTGTATCGCTAATCGCCACATAGAGCACCTTGCCAGATCGCACCAGGTCGTCCAGCCCACGCATCACCTCGTCTACTGGGGTTGTGAAGTCCCAAGCATGGAGGTAAAACACATCGACATAATCGGTATCAAGGCGACGAAGGCTACTCTCGAGGCTTTCGACCATGTTTTTGCGGTGGTTGCCACCATCATTGACGCCACCAAGGGCCGTCCGGAGGCTATACTTGGTCGCCATCACGATCTGTTGGCGCATATCCTTCATAAAGGATCCCAAGAGGCGCTCGCTGGTACCTTCGGTATAACGATTGGCCGTGTCGATGAAGTTGCCACCGGCATCCACAAACGTTTTGTACTGACGGTAACTTTCGGCAGCATCGGCGCCATAGCCCCATTCCTCGCCCATGGTCATGGTGCCAAGGCAGATTTCAGAAACGCGCAAGCCGCTGCGGCCTAACAATTTATATTTCATAGTGGTGTTGGTTGTGATTGTATTCTCGGGTGCCTTATTAAGCCGTTGCTTCCTTCAGGAACGTAATCAGGACGGTACCCTTCTCGACCTTGTCACCTTTCTGGACCTTGATCTGGTCAACAGTGGCTTCGTGGTCTGCCTTGATGGCGTTTTCCATCTTCATGGCCTCGAGCACAAGTAGCACATCGCCTTTATGGACCACCTGGCCTGGCTGTACCTGTACCTCGACAATAAGGCCGGGCATTGGGGCCTTAAGGTCATTGAGCTTGGGTTTGGCTTTGGCACCAAGGCCCATTTGCTCCAGTAGCAGCATGGTTTTGTCCTTGAGGTCCACGGTCAGGATCTGGCCATCGACCTTGATCTGGTATTGTTTATTATGATAATCCGCACTCACGACCTCGAGGCTAATGCTCTGGCCATTGCGGATCAGGTGATATTGATTGCCTTGTAGGTGGATGATGTCGGCGCCAGCAGGCAAGCCATTGATCAGCCATTGGTGATCTTGTTGGGTCAGCAGCAGGGGTTGCCCCCCTAGTACGGTTGCTTGGTACATAAGGAATGTTGGTGTCTCGGCAGTTGGGGCCTAGGTGCAGACTGTGATAGCGGATTCTGGTCCGATTTGACACCCGCAAAGGCCATGCCCAAAGGTACAGAATATCAGCCTTGTTTGGCCTAGGTATTGATCCTCAGGCCATGATAGACCCAATTGGTGCTATGTGATTGCGGATCAGTCCTGCCTGTTATGGTTGTACTGATACCAGTCTGGTTGAAGCAGTTCGGGCCCTATCGCCATTCAGGCCAACCCCAGGACTTGTATTGCCTAGGATTTGGTAAAGGACTGCTACTGATTTGGGAAAGACCCTAAGAAAATAATGACCTATCCTTAACTACCTTGGTCCCTCTTGTTACCAGCCAAATTACCTACGACTGACCATGTTGCTCCGCTTTAGTTTTCTGTTGATTTTTTCGTGGTGCCTAGCTGGCTCGGCCTTTGCCCAGCCAACGGACAATCCCTACACCGCCCGCTACCCACAGGCCATTGGCCACTGGACGGATAGCCTAAACTGGAGCAGGGTATGGCTCGCAACAGACCATAACATCTTCCCGAACGACAACCTGTATGACGATGCAGCGGCAGCCATCGCCATGGACTCATTGTCTCGCAACGGTGGTGGTGTCTTGTATTTCGAGCCCGGGCAGTATGATTTCCAAGTCAATTTCAGGATTCCGAATGGGGTGATTGTGCGTGGAGCAACCCCCGTTGGCATTACGGATGCTACGGTCCAAGGTTTTAGCCCACCCACCCGGTTTGAGTTCCCGCAATACATCTTTGACCCAATGGCCAATGGCGGTCGGGGGACGGCCAATAGCACTGCCTTCAAACGCATCACGACCACAACCGGACGTGTCAGTAATGCAGGCATCGTGAACGTTAATGTCAACAGGGCCGGCATCAGCTTTAGGTCTGACCTAGGTTTCCCTACGGGTTGGGCAGGCACCCAGCCGATCGCCTATACCCGCAACATCATCGTGATGGGCACCCGCACCAACAACGTAGCCGATGCCAGCAGCTACGTGCCAGACACGACTTTCCAAGAGGCTTGGCAGCGGCATAGCTACTTGTTCACGAACAATATAGGGGTCTTTGTCCAGCGCAATGCTGCTGTTGTCAATAACCGCTGCAACGACATCGCTGGCACAGGCGGACAGGACGACAGCTTTGAGATGGATGGCTATGTCGTCAAGAAATGGCCCTTCACTGGCTATGATACCCTAAGGGCTGGCAAGGCGATCTTTAACTATACCGACCACTATGGCATCTCGGTCAACCGTAAAGCTGCTGTCACTGCCGCTACACCTGAGCAAGAGCCTGCCCTTTTTGCCGAGGGTATCGAGATCAGGGATAACTGGATCTATCACACCATGCGGATTGGCCTCACGTTCAGCGGCCTTAATGCTGAGGTGACAGGCAATGTGATCCGCGACAAAATGCAGAAAGTCACTTGGATACACCCGCTTGGCCTCGAGGTTCCCAAAAATGCCAATACGTTCGAAAATCGTGGTATTGACGTCTCAGGCTGGGGTGCAAGGGTTGATAATAATGACTGGGTTGTCTATCGGCACCGCATCAATAGTGGGCCTTTCTACAGTGTGGATGGTGAGGGACTATTGTTCCAGAGCTGCTGTGGTGGCACAACGGTCAATGGTTATCAGGTGACGAATAACACGTCTAACGGCACCTTCATCTCCATCTTCTACAGCAATGACATCCATAACGTGGTGGTGTCTGGCAATAACCTAGGCGGTCCATTGCAAGGTGGTGTCCAGAGTGGGTCCATTATCTGGATCAATGCGGATGTGAGTAGCACACAGTTTGGCTACCTCAACAATGTGCTGGTTGAAGGCAACTACAACATCAACAACAATGGTGGCATGGGCTGCATCATCACAGGTAGCAAGGGAGGTCATAATGCTATCGTCCGGAACAATACGGTTGTTAACACGCCTACCACAGCCCCTGGGCCAGATCTCACGATCAGCTGTCATGTTCAAGAGTCTGGCAACCAAGGATTCTCGAATGTGCGGATCCAGAATAACGGCGGCAACCCTTGTGGTCCACCAGCTAGTCTACCCCTAGTCGCAATCACGAACCCTAGCACTGACACTACCTTCTGCGATAGTGTCCTGACCCAGATCCCTGTCACGATCCAGCTGACGGATGCCGACCTAACCACTGCCACTGTCGATCTTTACCGTGGCAACTCAGTCATCGCCCCAGGGCTGGTACCCGCTCCGGATGGTAGCATCTCTTTGTTGGTCGATCTGCCCCCTGGCTCTGGCACCACCTCATTTACGGCTTATGTACGTCAGGCTGGGGTGACCTCCATCTCACGCTCCTTGAGGTTGTTGCGCAACTGCCCTGTCAACATCGTCACAGATCTCAGCAACACTGCAGGACCAGTCGCCAATTGGTCTATGATGCCGAACCCAAGTAGCACCGAAGTGCGATTCATGGGCCTATCTGCCAATCAGACTGCAAAGGCCTTAGTTTTCAACACGATGGGGCAACTGGTCTTGAGCCAATCCATTAGCCCAGATCAGCCACTTAGTGTTGCTGGCCTCGGCGCAGGACTCTATATCGTCCGAGTAGGTGGCCAGCAACAACGCATGGTTGTGCTGCACTAGACGATCTCTTGGTGATCTTGCCGCGGGTCAGTAGATGATTCGTTGAACGATTGATCCACTAACCAACTTCTTGTTCGGCTGATTTCGGCAGCCATGATGCGGTCATCAGCGGTGGGTGTGCCTAGCCAATGATGGTAGTTCGCCAACCGATCTGCCAGCCTAGGTGCGATGGCATACGCTCCTTGATCGCCACCTCGTAGGTAGAGCGCTTGGGCAGCCGTCAACCACTCGATCGCCAAAATCTGCTCGACATTATCAGCCACCATCAGGGCTTTGAGCGCCGCATTGGCTCCCATACTAACATGGTCCTCTTGGCCATTGCTGCTCACGATGCTATCAGCAGAGGCAGGGGTACAGAGCTGTTTGTTGAGGCTAGCAAGGGATGCTGCCGCATATTGCGGGATCATCAAGCCACTTTCGAGGCCCGGGTTGGCTGTCAAGAACTCAGGCAAGCCACGTTTGCCACCCAGCAACAAGTAGGTGCGCCGCTCGCTGATACTGCCCAATTCGCTTAGGGCTAGGGTCAGGTAGTCAGCAGGCAGTGCGATTGGTTGCCCATGGAAGTTGCCTCCCATCAAGACCTCCTCGGTCTCTACAAATAGCAGTGGGTTGTCCGTAACTGAGTTGATTTCGGTCTCTAGGGCTGCGCCGATATGGTCCAGCGCAGCGAGCGAGGCGCCATGTACCTGCGGGATACAACGGAAACTATAGGGGTCCTGCACAGCCTTTTTGTCCACCTCGGCCATCGGGGCATCTTCCAGCCAATACCGCATCCGTTCGGCACTCAGGATTTGGCCTTTATGGGGCCTCACCAGCTGGATAAGGGCATGGTAGGGCTGGTGTTTGGCTTGATAGGCTTCGGCACTAAGGGCAGCGGTCATGTGAGCCAGCTCGGCGATTTGCCGCCCTTGCCCATAAGCCCATACCGCCAATGCTAGTGTGAACTGTGTGCCGTTGATCAATGCAAGGCCTTCCTTAGCACCTAGTACAATCGGCTGCCAACCAAGCGCCAAATAGACATCCGCAGCGGGTAGGCGTTTCCCTTGCCACCAGACTTCGCCCTCGCCAATTAGGGGCAGGGATAGGTGCGCCAGCGGGACCAGATCGCCACTTGCGCCTAACGAGCCCTTGTCATAGACCACTGGCAGCACGTCATGGTTATAGAGGTCGATCAATCGCTGGACGGTCTCTAGCTGCACACCCGAGTGGCCCAAAGCCAAGGAGTGCACCTTCAGCAGCAACATTAGCCGTACCAAGTCAGCTGCGATCGGACTACCGACCCCACAGCTATGGCTGCGCAACAGGTTGTATTGCAGATCGCTCAGGTCATGCCCTTCGATCCGGACGTTACAGAAGGCACCGAACCCAGTGTTAACGCCATAGATGGTCGTCTCTTGGTCGGCAAGTAGGGTTTGTAAAAACTGATGGCTAGCCTTGATGAGCCCAGTGGCCTCCGCACCTAGGCGCAGGGGCGTTTTGTCCTTCAGGAGCTGCAGCGCATGGTCGATGCTGAGCGGAAGGTTGGATATTTCGTGCATGGTGTATGTGGCAGGCTAGCAGCTGTAGGCATGGATGCCGACACCTAGTCGCCCAAAAAAAACTACTGCAAATATAGCGGGGGATGTGGGATGGGTGGTCTGGTTGCCAAGCCAATCTGGACCTATGTTAGCTTGCATCCAGAACATGGACAGAAGTCTGCATCCCCTGCAAAGACTAGTATCCATTCACCCCCACCCCTTCGCCACCAAGGACAATACTATGGCAAGAACGGTGCTGCAAAGGGTGCCCGCCAAGACGTATTCGGTTCGGGTGGATTCGTTATCGGGGCTGAAGCGCAAGATGGATTTACTCGCAACCATCCAGCCGATGGCCTCTGGGTTGCCACTCATGATGCAGATGAAGATGATGACCCGCTCCATGATGCCGATGAGCTCGCCACCTTTGGGTAAGGTATTGCTGGTGTCGATCCCTAGGCCAAATTGCCGGAAGATGCTCTGCAATAGATAGGAGCTAGGTTTGGTCAGGATGATCAGGATCAAGGTCTGGACCAGTAGGGCTGTGCTGATGTGCTGCCCTGCTAGTTGCCGCAATGCTTGGGCCTCGGACGGGTGCAGCGCCAAGGCCACGACCAACAAAGCCGCCAGATGTGCCACTTGGTCTAGCACGAAATTGCTAGGGTTATCATCCAGATAGCTTTTGGCCAGGTCAGTACCTGTATGGGCTAGCACCAACGACAAGCTCAATAGGAGCCAACGCCCCAAGCCGAAATCGGGCCAAAGTGAGGTTTGTGTTAAGGAGCCGATCAAACCCAGAGTCAAAACTGCCCCAAGGATTGGCAGGACGCCACCCAACACCCCATGGATGTAGAGTGAACGGCTGCGCCATTTGTTCTGTTTGCGGTCCTCGACCCAGGCCGTTTTTTGCCACCAAAAGTCAGCCAACAGATGCCCCAAAATCAGGCCAAAGACTGTACAGGAGAAACTAAAGCTCATGGCTGATTTGTGCTTATTTGGGCTAACCTTGTTTGCAGGTACCTGATTGTGGGCTCAAGCCGTGGCCAACCGAGGCTGCGGCCTGATTCGCCAACGGTGGACTTGCTTTTGCCCGTCATGTTGGCAATATCGGTATAGTTATGGCCCAAAAGCAAGTAGTATATGGTTTCGCCCTGCACGGGTTTCCAGCGGCTACTAAGCTCGTCCAGCAAGGTGACTAGGTGCTGTAGGGGCAGGTCCGCCTCTGGGCCTTGAAAGGTGCTGATGCCCATCGTCATAGGGGCTTTGAGGCTATCCAACCCCCTGCCCGAAAGCACAAAGGCCTCTCCACCTGAGCTGCCTAGACTTTTGGTCAGGATGGTCTCCCCAATGCCGAGGTATAGCCGTGTGTCAAGGGTATGGCCTGCATACTGGTGGCTATGCCAAACGAGCCAAGCCTTCGTGAGCAGCATCACCGTAATGCCCATTGAGGGGTCTTGGCACATCAGCTGCAAACCATCCCCACGAAACTGAAAAACGGGTTCGTCATACGGATAGAGGTAGTCCCGCAGGTCTTGCCCCATGTCCTTGAGCATTTCCATCAGTTGGCTGGGCTCCACCTCCACTGAGCTGACCAGGTCGCCGGTGATTACACTGTTATAGGTCGTCATCTCTGCTTGGGCTGTTTGGTTCGGTGCCCAAATATACAGGGTAAAAACCCTGTATTTGCCGTTGACAGGGTAAAAACCCTGTATTTAGCGTTGACAGGGTAAAAACCCTGTATTTGGCATTGGCAGGGTAAAAACCCTGTATTTGCCGTTGACAGGGTAAAAACCCTGTCTTTTGATCTCCTTATTGGGATTATTGCCCTTTCACGTACCTAAATCGGGTATCGATCACCCCAAAACCTAGCTTAAGGGCATTGGCTTCGGACACAGAGGCAGGTGTAGCCACAAAGATCACCCGTTTGCTCCCGATGGCCGCCAAGTAGTCCAGCCGTTGGTGCAGCAGTGCTGTATGGATCCCTAGCCCACGCGCCCTAGGCAGCACCGTCGCCCCAGATAGATAGCTCAGGCCATTGATGTCAAGGCAGGAACCAACGGCTACTGGCTCGCTATCGGTGTCAAAGGCGATCCAGATGGTTTGGCTTTCCGTCAAGAACCAGTTATGATAGAAAGCCCGATGGACCTCCGTTTGGGCGATGCCATAACCTTCGAGCACACGATCCAGTACATAGTCAGAGGTAAAGACATACTTGCTGGCCTGCTCCACTGAGTAGGCAGGGTGCCCCTGGTGTTGCCCAACTGTCCAGTCAGCAAGGTTAAGCGACAGCACATTGGCAGGGTCGGAGGGATGAAAACCTGCTTCGGCCAAGGCAGCCAAAAAGGTGGGCCTAGCGCTGATGCTGACCTCAATGCGGGGCTGCACCTTGCGGTCTTGGTAAAAGGCCAGAGTATCGGCTACATGGGCTGCTTCGTCGGCAACTGTATGCTGCGCATCAGCCTGTTGGATGCCGATGGCGTTGCCCAGATTCAGGAAACCCTCTGAGCCGAAGTAGAACAGCGCCCCCGTATCAATAGGTTGAACCTCGGCCAGACCACCATCCACCCTAATTTGCGCCGCCAAACGCTGCAGGATCTCCGTCCGAAAGGTTTGGGCCTCGGCGATCTCGGCTAGGCGGGCTGGGTGTAGGTTGGAGGTGAACATGGGGGGCTTAGAGTTGGATCTGTCTAAACGATCTTGGATTAATATCGAATGCGAATGGCCTTGAGGTCACTAGACTTTTCTTATAGATTTCTGGCCAATGAGCGACGATTTGCTCCACCATGGCCCAATAAGAATAACCACCTTTGCCTGGTGGAACAAGAAAAACGATACCTAATTGATGCGCTTTGAATAAGGCAATCTGCGCTCTTTTTCTTCCGATGTTGAGGTCTTGCGTAATGACGACTGCTCCCTCCTGACCTACAATCGGGATCCACTTTTCATCAGGTGTGCCGGCTCCAAACGTCTGTTTGATAGATCTTACCTCAACGTCTTTGTACAGGCCTTTGATGAGTATATCAAAGCCATTGGCTAGCACAACAGGCATATTTTCGTCAAAATAGATGATCATGCCGCCGCTGCACAAAAGGCGATTGCGTCCTTCACCTCGGCCTCGTCAACCTCGTATAGGTTGGCCACTACCGCCACCGATCCCTCTGCCTGATACATCTGATATAGGGTTTCCGGGTAGATATTGGTATTGCCAACAAGGGGAGCGCCAAATCTCCGGCTAGGGTCAACGACGATGGTGTGATCCTTGCCCATTGGCCAGAATTTGGTGGCAATAAAATCGGCACCAAAATCAATCTGGCGGCTGAAGTTCTGCAAGAATGGTAGATTGAACTGCTTTTTGCCATTGAGTATAATTGTGCCCTCAGCTATCCTAAACGAAATATCATTGCCGTTGACTTCGATCTTGTCCAAGATCAAACGATGGGCAAAAGGATGTGCTGTCTCATACTCAAGTGACAGCTCACGATGCGCCGCACTGATTTTGCGTGGCGGCACCCCAGCTTCTCGCAGGCCGAAATAGACCACCAGTTCTATCAGTACCAAAAACGAATAGTAGGGCTGGTCGATACCGTCGAGCTTGACCATCGCCGTCGTCTGGCCGAGTGCTGCTTGGTCTGCCTGATGCCAATACTTCTTGACCCAACTCCGCACGGTATGCGTCGGCAGTCTCATTATCTGCGCCAAATCAGCCACCCTGAAGTATCCTTTTTGCTCGGTCATCGTGTCGTAAAAATACCATATTGGGTACCCAATGTCAAGCACAGCACCAACAAAACTAGATGTCCTCAGATGCCTAGATGGCTTTATGCGCCTTTCAAGTATTAGTTAGGTGATTTGATTAGGCTAGTTTAGTGGCTATCACCTTTAACCTTAAGGACTTCAAGGCTATGTGCTCAGTACTAAGCTGCGACGGCATCGTGGGGTGATTTTGGTAGGACTGGAGCTTGTAAGGGCCTCCGTACTTCGCTACCAGTCTGTTAGTTGTGGAGTGGTGTCCTTCTGGGCCTGAAGAATTAATGTGGCAAAGCTGAGAAGGCTAGGTATTTGAGTTTGTGAAAGCATTTATTGGTAATCCTTATATCCAATGCGTTCTCTTTGGTTATAACTTGAAATACTAGAGTGTATATTTATTAAAATTGACTCTCGGTTGTCAATTGTAGAATCTATAAGAGATTTAAAAAGTGGTACAATCTTTTTTTCTGCTTCATAACAATAAATGTTATGACAAAATGTGCCAATAATGAACACTTGGTCAATTTCCAATCTAGACACTTGAACACGATCACTGGTTTTTATCTCTACAGGATTGTTCTCAGATTCAACGTACATATTGACAGCTTCTTGGTACGTGATGTATGAGCACTTATTAAGAATTGCATATTCATAGACTTTATCGCCTTTCAATTCAATAGGTTCTTGATTCTTACAAAACAAAACCATAAAATCATTCATTAGTCTGCTGCCTCTAACTAAGTATACATCAGAAATATTTATATGAAAATTTGCAAAAACCCATTGATTGTCAAAATAAAATATATCCTCAGAACTATTGAAATGAAGATTGTCAAATCTGCGTCCTGAAGTACTAGGTGACATCCAATGCAGTTTTTTATAAAATCTATCTACTGAAGTGGACAGATTAGTCATAAATTTGTCAATTTCTTGTTTTTGACTCAATCTTACTATTCTATCCAATGATGTCGGTTTTGATTTTGAAATCAAATCATTAAAATACGAATAGTAGTGATTGAAGCTTCTAATTTCTTTACTCCTAGAAAAATTATTGCTAATATAATTACGAATTTCGTCTATATTTGAAAATCTTTCATTAGCATTATTTTGAAGACATTTTTCGATAATTTTGTCATAAACGGGATCGAGGTCGGTATACAATGAAGAAATTTTGCTGAGTGTAGCTCCTGAGTGATGATGTCCAAAAACATAATAATGCAGAAGCTGGCCAATGGCATATATGTCCATTTGAGGACTAGCAGGCTCGTTAGAATTATCTTGCTCTGGTGCTGAAAAATATCTATTCCCAAGACGTTCTCCTTGCCCAGTTTCATGTGAAACAATGTTAATTTCATCTGAAAAGGATGCAATGCCGAAGTCTCCAATGTGATATTTTTTATTCATTTTAAGGATGTTTTCGGGCTTCAAATCCCGATGTATAATCCCGTAATTGTGAATTTTTTCTATTGTATCCAGCAAAAAATTAAGGTAGTCGTGAAACTCTGATAAACAAGTCGCTTTTTCATTTGCAACATTACCTTCATATTTCTCCATTAGTATAGCAAAGGTAGTAAATATATTTGGGCTTTCACCAAAAGATATCGTACTAATATTGAAATTAGCGACTATTCCATTTTTATCTTGCAACTTTTGAAGATTAAAATACTCTGACACAAATCTTAGTGATTTTCCAGATTGTGAGCCACCGCCGTCAAACGTTAGGATTTTTACGGCGATTTCCTTAGCCTCTGAACCTGCGAGCAAAAGAGCCGAGTAAACTATACCATTTCCACCTTGACCTATTGTCTTACCTAGTTTAATAGTGCCATAACCAAGATCTATTTTCTTGTGAACACTCTTTATGTAAGTACTTAATTGTTTTACGTTTGGTAAGTTCATGGGTTGATGTTTTATGTCTTATCTACAAATTTCGCAAATCCAACCCAAACCTCCAACACTTATTGCAAAAATATTTTTCAGGTCAGTAATATCAGCCTCAACAAGCCCTGCAGCACCCTGCAAGCCCACTTGCCATCCTATTTCACCCACACCCCATACAACCTAACCTGTTCAGCACCAGCCTCTGCCACCACCACCACCGTTTGGTTCGCTTTGATTTCCATCCCAACAAGGGATAGGTAGCGCTGTAAGGGTAATGGTTTGTTGTCAACAATATAGTCCGTTAGCCATTGGCGGAGGTGGGGTAGCTTCGTGATTTGGGCGATGGTACTAAAGAGTTCGTCCTCCTCAAAGGTGCCGGTGGGGCCAAAGTGTTTGGTCAGGGCTGCCACCAGTTTACGGTTGTTCCAGAGGCCATTGCTGCTTTTGATCAGTTCTAGGTCCAGCATTAGGCATAGGAGTGGGCCTTTGGCATAAAAGTTCATATACTGGTCCTGCCTAGTGCTAGCCTTGAGGCTCATTTGCCACAGGCTCTGGGTGCTGTCAAATTGGCTAGCTTGGCGGATATAGCTACTGAGCCCCTCCAGACTTTGGGTTGGAGTATCGAGGTGCTGGCTGAGGCGTGTATGCCAGGTGAAATACTCAGTCATCCCCTCATAAAGCCAAAGGTGGGCCGAGGGGGCAGGGTTCAGAAAATCATAATCTTCGATGCTGCGGCTATGGAGGTTCAGCGGCATCAGGATGTGGTAAAATTCATGGTTGGCGACGGCAAAGGCCTGCCGTTTAATCACACTAGGTCGGTTGGCAATTTTGTTGATGATCAGGGTGGACTGGCCATGTTCTAGCCCATCGTAATAGTATTCATTGGTATCACGGTGCAGCTCATGGTAGTTCAGGAACGTGTACCGATCGACTGGAAGTTTACCGCCTAAATACCTAGCTTGCGCCTGCACCAATGGCTCGATGACGCTGGCCAAAGTGGCAGCAGACTTGAGCCCCCCTCGGCTGTAGCCCGCAATCATGACCCTGAGGTTGCCCACCTGAAAGCTGGTCGTATCAGGGGCGGCGACCAAAATAGGATTATCCACAAAGGTGCGGTAGTTGGGGGCCTTCAGCTGCCAGGTTGTTAGGGCTTTACCAACAATAGTTGCCTTCGCCACTAGGCCAGAGACAGGTAGCATCTTTGTTGGGGCAGTCAAGTTAAGTACCAAGGGCGATTTTTCGGCCCCGACGACATAGCCGAACACCGCATTGGCATTGATCAGAAAGACTGAGTCGGCAATAAAACATGAGCCAGCCGAGCGATAGATGGGCGTGGGTTGCTCTACCTGTCGGCAATCATCCCAGCTATCATCCACCCAATAGCTGATGGACTTGATTGGTGCCCAACCCCTGATCTGCCAAGTATTGGTGCTGGTTTTGGTTACCTCTGCCGGGCCGGCTTGGCTTTGAGCAGATATCCCGCTAACAAGGCGCCCAAAATCCAGCTTGGCATAGATGCCCGGCACCATAGCTGGCATCGCAAAGGTGAGCTCATTACGCCCAAGAGCTTCTACATTTACCGTGACTTCTAACTGGTCTGCCACAACCTTGTTGAGGTTGGTATGGTAGCTAATGGTTTGGGCCTGAACCATTAGGGTAACGTTACAGCCAAAAAGCAGCAATAACAGGGCTTTGAGGAAGTATTTCATCATTGTGGGATAGGACCAGAGCTGGTGTATTAGCGCAGCTGGGTATGCCTGCAATTATAGGTAAATTGACTTGCTATCCCGTAGGAATAAAATGTTAATGGCAGTTGGGGTAGGATCAGTGGGTCAAACGCTGTTCGCACCTAGAGCCTTTTGGAATATTCCAGCCTACAACTAAATTTGCAGACGTAGCGACCGAGTTGTAAAATCTAAACATACTTCAAAACCTACACCCCAAGAGCACAACACTCAAAATGCGCCTAATAAGGGGCAACTTTGACTTGTCAACACCAGCCCTAGCCTTATTAAACTCACTCCTGAGCAGTAAAGCGCAAGCCAAGTGTTGCGACCTGAATCCCCAAGTAAACTCGAATAAACCCCTATGAAGCACATTGTAATCACCTTAGTCCTTACGCTTCTATGTTTTCTGACACAGGCCCAGATACAGGTGGAAACCGTTTCTGAACAGGAACTATCCTCTGATTACCTGCATTACTTGCGCCATGGGCAATACATAGGTAATAACACAGTGCTTCGAGTATCGAAAGGGCAATTCGTCAAGATAGAGCTTCCCACCAACAAGGTAACTGAGCTGGCTACTGGCTTTGACCCCAAGGTTTTTTACTTGCCGATTAACGAAAAGGGTAACTACTTCCTAGCACAATCGGAAAATAAGATCTACAAAAACGAGGACAACAAACTTCTACTCGCTGCTGATGTTAATACAGAGCTCCGCAAAAGTGGTTACTCTCCACAGCCATACGTCTTTATTACCACCAGTAAGCTAAACACAGGCAGCGACTTTTTTGCTTTTAGTTTCGTAACATTTGATAGTGTCAACTTGTGCGGGCCCAAACCATTTTTTGACTATCCAGAGTTTGGCCTATTCAATCTCAAAACAGGCAAACTTAGTTTCTTGGGCAAAAGAGCTGCGCCTAGCAAAAGGGCGACTTTTTACGCTGGTACATATACCTATAACGACGCCAGCAAAAAGCGCATCTTAACTGCTTCTGTCGGTAGTTTAACCATTTCCGCCTACAATACCAAAGGTAAATTACTTACCCAATCCAGATTGCCAGACTCGATCAAGAACGACTACAGGACGATTGATCAAATACCGCCCTCGAAGTATAAAGACCTAAGGTTTTATGAAGCGGCTAAGATAATTCAATGGCAAGAAATTGATGATTATTACCGCGTTCAGGAGTTAGTTAGGCTCAATGATGATCGAATAAGCCTCATCATCACGAATGGGGCAAAACTAGTGTACTTGGTTTTTGACAATGATCTGAAGTTCAAAGGTCAGTTTGAAGAGCCTTACATTTCGAATGAGGTAGCCTACCATAACGGGGACATAACCACATTCATTTCCAGATACGAAAACAAAATCAAAACAGTCAGGATTAAGTAGGTGGGTGTTTTATGGGGAACATTGTTTAAGACCGAGGTGCCTGTAAAAGACAACAACTGCCCAATAGATGTAAACCTATTGGCATTGACATAATCTGGCTAAACTCTATCCATTGATCAATTCACCAGGATCAGTTCCTGCCAACCATTACCCTTTCCAAACTTCCATCATATCAGGCTCTTGCTGGCGGCGGGCTTTGAGCAGGTACTGGATACTTTCTATAATGATCTGACAATCCAGCCCGAGGCTATAGGTTTCTACATACTCCACATCAAGAGCAAAGCGGTCCTCCCAGCTGACAGTGTTGCCACCTCGCACTTGTGCCAACCCCGTGATGCCGGGCCGTACCAAATGGCGTTTCCGCTGCTCAGCGGAGTAAAGCGGTAGGTATTGCGGCAAAAGTGGACGAGGGCCAATCAAGCTCATATCCCCAATCAGGATTTGGTATAGCTGGGGTAGCTCGTCCAGTACCGTTTGCCGCAAAAAACGACCAAACCCGAAGGCACGACGGGAGTCAAGTGTCAAAGGGTCTTGCCCCAAGGGTGCAGGTCTCAAACTGCTGAACTTGATGATCCTGAAGGCTTTGTCATTTCGGCCAATCCGGGTCTGGAAAAACAAGATATGCCTAGGCCCTAATATGATGGCCAACACCAATGCAATCACCACCTGAAGGGGTAAGGTTAGCCCAATCAGCCCCAAGGCCACCACGATGTCGATCAGTCGTTTGAGGTACTGGCGGTAGATCATTGGTTGGGCTAGGTATCTGATAGCGGCGCAATTGTAGGTCAAAGGTAGCTCATTGGTCACTCCATAGATTTGGAGCTAGTCAGCTTCCCTTCTTTGCGGTCTAATCTGCTGGGTATTGCTTAATCAACCAAACTAGTAACCGCGCTTACCAACTGATATTACGTTTGGTGCCCGCCCTGAAATTGAAGAACAAGTAACACCATAGGTAGATGAAATCAATAAACGGCAGCAGCAGCCACGGGAACCGCTCTCCCAGCACTTTGCCGCAACGCCAGAAGTAGATCGAGTGGCCAAGGCTGCGGAGCACAAACAAGGCAATCGCAGGCACCCATCCCCAAGGCAAACAACACAGGACCACTAAGGAGATCCAGAAGAAGATAAAGCTATTACCTAGCAAAGCCAGCCGATTCATGTCCTCCGCTTTGTAGTAGGCCCCTACCGAGAAGTGCCTCAACTTCTGCCGATACCAACCAGACCAAGACTGTTTAGGTTCGCTCATGACGTGGGTCTCAGGGGTGATCACAACGGCCACGTTATCAGCACTAGCGGTGCGGTTGATGAATAGGTCATCATCGCCACCATTAACGCTGATGTGTTTATAAAACCCCTTGTAGCTGAAGAACAGGTCCCGGGTATAGGCCAGGTTGCGGCCCACGCCCATATAGGGTTTGCCAGCCAGTGCCATCGATAGGTACTGGATGCCTGTATAGAAGGTCTCGTACCGGATGAGGGTGTTCAGCAGGCCGCCATAACGTTTGTAGGGACTATAACCCAAGACGATGCTTTTGCCTGTCTGGAAACCCAATTGCATCTGACGGATCCAGTTGTCGGACAGGGGTAGGCAGTCGTCATCCGTGAGGAGGACATGGTCAAACCGTGCGGCCTTAATGCCCATTGTGAGGGCAAACTTTTTGGCGTTCATGCGGTCTGGCGTCTCCTCGATGCGGGTCATCCGGAAATTCGGATAGGTGTACTTCATCGTCAGGAGGTAGTCATAGACCTCGTCTCCGCTGCGGTCATCCACCATGATGATCTCGAACAAGGGCATCTTCTGGGCCAGCAGGTTCTCGATCAGCGGTTTGATGGTGTGCATATTGTTACGCACACAGACCACCACCGACATCGGTTTGTATTTGGCGTTTTCGGGCTCAGGGGCTTTGTAGGCCGCCAGCTTACCGAAGAACCGGATATAGTAGTAATACTGCACGATCACCAAACCGAGGCACAAGGCAGCCATCATGGCCGTCGGGTACAGCTCGAGCGTTAGGGTCGTGGGGAATTGCAGGTCAGGAAAATCCAAATACGAGAGGAGCAGGGTTGCGGAACAGGGAAGAGAAGATAATTGGCATTAGGCCAAGCAAGGCAGCAATTCAGGGCCTCAAAGATAAGGAAAAGCCAGCACTAGGCTAGGCTGACATTAGCACCTACACCCAGGCTTTTGATCAATTATAGATTAGTGGTGGCACTAAAGGGACTGATCCGCTAGACTACCAAGGCCATATCCAAGCCAAAAAGGCCGATCCTTCGTTGTGGAAGGTATCGGCCTCAATAAGATCGTTTTGTAACGCAGGATGTGATCAGGGCAGCCATCTATGACTGCCTAGGCCAACCGCTGACTAGCCGCGGGTATCAGCTTTGTGCACTACGGGAGCAGTGTTTTTGCTGTATGTGGCACATGTGCGATATCCACCGCCGCATGAAGAGGCAATCAGGGCCACTGCGAAGGCCACAAGAAAAGAAACTGCTGTGATACGTGCTTTCATCCTGTATATATAGCCGTAGTAATTTTTGGTGACGATGGCTAGACCGTCCTACTAGACAAGGGTAAAGTTAGGGATAATTTGGTTTTTGATGCAAGGCAGGGCAATAATTTCTGCTTTGACCTTATCTGGCAATTCAAATCCATAGTAGCTGTCACAACATCCATCATCACACCAACCTTAGCCTACATTACGCAGGGCATGGGCCAGAAGCTCGTCAAAGGTGTTGTGTTGGCGGTTGATATAATAAGGGTGGTGGAATGCATCGAGCTTATCTAGCAGCACAAAAAGCTGATCCTGCTCAGCTTGGTTCAGGTTACCCACCACGAGGCGAGCAATCTGCCCCAGTTTAGGTATAAAGCTGAAAAAGGCTTGTTGGCCTTCGGCAGTGATATGTAGGGGTTGTTTGCGTTTTTTGTCCTCCGACCTTGTAATCTCAATTAGGCCATGGGCTGTAAGCCGTTTGATGACCTCCATGCCCTGAGGTTTTTCCTGTGTATTCCGCAGGATGACCTCCATCTTGCTCATGCCCGGTTTTTCGAGGATGCTGGCCAAGAACGTAACCTCGTCTAGGGAAGTGAAAGGGCTATCTGTGATCGCTAGTTTGCTATAGCGTTTGGCATAGCGGCTCAGCACAATCACGAGCCTGCCAATGGCTGAGGCTGCATCTGGCATGCCACCATACTGAGTATGGGTGTCGGTCACATATCGATTAGCGATCGTGATCGGGTCATTGGTTGCCGGCTCGCCTAGGTTTGCTTGGTCTGGGTCGTTCGGGTTCGGTTGGGATGTAGTTGCCGTTGGTGGCGCAGCCATGTTGGTGAGCTCAGTCGCCAACATAGCTCGATCATCCCTCATTTCTGGCACCCTTATCGCAGCATGGGTCTGGGCCCAAGCCAAAAAATCTGGCATGGACTGGTCATGCATTGGCTTTGTGGCCTGATACTGGCCTAGCAGTGGCAGTAGCTCTGTCAATAAGTGATAGTCCATTTTGCCTTGCGCTTTATATTTTGCCTCCAAAGGTATAAAAACCTACCTAATTGATGCTTTGGTTGTCAATTAAGAATATTTTTATACTTAAATTGGTCTTCAACCAAACCTTTTGACCTATCCTTGTGTTTTGATAAGGATAAAAAAATACGCAGCTTATGTGCCAACTCATTACCAACCCGCAAAGTGCCTCTTCCTGGCCCTTTGGCCGATTACCCATTTTGCTGGCACTCTGCTGGTCGATATGTCTATTTCCACTAGCCTCTATGGCCCAGGCCCCAACCAAACAGGGTGTTGTTACTGGCCGAGTTACTGACCGCAATACGCTAGAGACCCTAGTCGGCGCTGCCGTCGTGGTTGATGGCCAGACCGCTGGTGTCCAGACGGATGCAGAAGGACGTTATCGGCTGGTGTTGCCACCGGGAACCTATGCCCTCAAGGCCTCCTTTATTGGCTACACGCCGATTACACAGTTCAATATCGTCGTGACGACAGGTAACAATCAGAGCATCAACTTTGAGCTTGCAGAGTCAGACGCCAATACCAAGGAAGCTGTCGAGGTGGTGGCAGATCGCAAGGCCTCAGCACGTGTGACCAAGATAGAGACCCCGCTCAGCATCAATAGCCTGTCCAGCGAGGAGATCAAAAGCAACCCAGGCGGCAACTTTGATATCAGCCGTGTGGTGCAGGCTTTGCCGGGCGTCGCAGGGTCAACTGGTGGTGGTCTAGGTTTCCGTAACGATATCATCATCCGGGGTGGTGCGCCGAACGAAAACGTCTATTATCTGGATGGCATCGAGGTGCCTGTTATCAACCACTTCCAGACCCAGGGTAGTGCTGGCGGCCCTGCTGGTATCCTGAACGTGTCCTTTATTGAGGATGTAACCTTGAGTAGCTCGGCCTTTGATGCCCGCTACGACAACGCTTTGGCCTCCGTTTTTCAGTTTCGGCAGAAGGAAGGCAGCCGCGAGCGTGTCCAAGGTAACGTCCGCCTCAGTGCTACTGAGCTTGCCACAACGTTGGAAGGTCCACTAGGGCCAAAGACTACGTTTCTGGCCTCTGCCCGCCGATCGTATCTACAATTGCTATTCCAAGCCATTGACCTACCTATCAGGCCCAACTACTGGGATTTCCAGTTTAAGGTGACCCATCGCCTATCCGAGAAAACAACCATCTCCCTGCTAGGTATTGGTGCTATTGATGATTTTTCGTTTGCTGCCCCACGCAAGTCTAGCCCCGAAAAGGAGTATGCCCTGCGCTCTGTGCCCTCGGTCAATCAATGGAACTATACTGTTGGTGCCAGTGTCAAACACCTGATCGAGAAGGGCTTTATCAACGTATCGCTTAGCCGCAATATGTTTGACAATGGTCTAGACCGCTTCGAGGATAACACCAAGGACGAAAGCCGCCGAGTGCTCAAGGTGCGCTCTGCCGAGATCGAGAACAAGTTCAGAGCCGACATCACCAAGTTCTACGGTAGCTGGAAGGTCACAGGTGGGGTAGTGGGTCAGTATGTGAAGTTTAACAACGAGGTCTTCACCCGCATCCAGAACGAAATTCGTGACCCATCTGGCGCTGTGGTTTCGCCAGCCATCGCTATCAACTTTGACACCAAGCTGGACTTCTTCCGCTACGGTGCCTTTGCACAGGTTTCTAACTCCTTCCTCAATAACCGCCTCTCGACCTCCATTGGCCTCCGGACGGATATGAACACGTTCACCACAACAGGGCGCGATCCACTCCAGACCCTGTCACCTAGGGTGTCTGCCTCTTATGCCTTGTCCGAAAAATGGGCTGTTTCTGCCTCCGTCGGGTCCTATTACAAGACGCCCATCTACACTGTGTTAGGCTATAAAGATGCAGAGGGCAACTTTGTCAACAGGGACAACAAGTACATCCGGAGCACCCACTACACCACTGGCCTTGAGTTCTTGCCCCGCAACAGCACCCGCATCACGGTCGAAGGATTCTATAAGGACTATGCTGATGTACCAGTTTCGCAGCGTACAGGCATTTCGTTGGCCAACCAAGGGGCTGACTTTAGCGCCGTCGGCAACGAGGCCACCGTCAGCAATGGCAAGGGTCGCGCTTATGGCTTTGAGGTCTATGCCCAGCAGAAACTAAGCACCAACTATTACGCAGTACTTAGCTATACCTTCGTCCGTTCTGAGTTTTCGGGAGCGAATGGCCAGCTTTTACCATCTGCTTGGGATAATAGGCACCTGCTATCGGCCCTATTTGGCTACAAATTCGGCAAGGGCTGGGAGCTTGGCCTCAAATATCGCTTTGCTGGTGGCACGCCTTACACCCCGCTGGATCTGACCGCTTCGCAGCGCAACTACATCCTCTCTGGCCAAGGCACATTGGACCTCAATAACGTCAATGCTGCACGTGTGGGTGCCTTTAACCAAGTTGACATCCGCCTTGACAAGAAGTGGAACTTTAGCCGCACCACCCTCGATATCTATGTGGACATCCAGAACCTATTTGCGTTCCGGAACCCAGCCCCACCGCAGTTTACCTTTGAGCGACTAGCAGACGGCAGCAACTGGGCCACCACCGATGGGCAGCCTGTCCGCGCTGATGGCAGCAATGCCACCCCATTGCTCTTGGTCAATGACGATGCCTTGGTCCTACCTACCATCGGCTTCATTGTTGAGTTCTAGGCGATTATAAATCAGCTATTGCTAAACACAAAAAATCCTGACCAAGACTAGTCAGGATTTTTTGTGTGGTAACAAGACGCAGGTGATCTACTCCAGCGTGCGGCCTTTCATGACCCGTTGTTTGCCTTCTGATAGTTTCTTGTCGTTTTTCTTGATCATGAGCTGGGCATCAGCACCAGAAGGGGAGATGAAGAACTCTTTGCCTTCGTATATGATTTTACCACGTTTGTTTTTCCACTCGTCAGCAAAGATGACATAGATAGAGCTTGGCGAGTTGGCATTGTTGACACCAAAGGTCAAGAACTTATCGTCCGTATCGTCAAATGCGATGTCTAGGCGGGCGCTATCCTTGTAGTTGATGCAGATGCCAGGGGTAAACTTCTTGAGTTTGATGACATGCACATACTTGCCGTTCTCGAATACAACAGATCCTCTGGTGATCTGGACGGTATCTGAGGTCAACTCACGGCGTAGCTCGATGTCGGTGTCGACATAGTATTGCAGGTCCTTAGGGGTCTTGCCAGTGGCCTTGACCGTATTGCGCATCCCTTGTGAGAAATAGACCTTAGGCGTCGTGGCGCAAGAGGCCAGCAAAAACATACATGCCATGACGACCAGCGCTGAGCTAGCCATCCGGATTGATAGACCGCCGAAAGAGCTCGGTTTTGACACTAGTTGCGACACTGCGGAGGGTATTGTCTGGATCGACATAGGAGGCTATCGGGTAACTTAATGGGCAAAAATGGAAACAAATTTGCAAGAATCTACCAAAAGATGGTCTAACAGAGCAAAACACCTTACGAAACGGGGCTCGTTAATCCGACCCTAAAGATACAACCAAGGCCTACCAATCCAACATAAACCGCTCCAAATCGGCTGATTTAGTTGTTTTGCTTCGTTTGCCAGATTTGTCGAGACAAAAAAGTACTACAAAATGAGGCATTATCTTACATGTGTAAGGTATTGGGGCTTGCTGCTGGATCGTGCTTGATCTGTTAGGCTGGGTCAAATGTCCGATAAGAGGGAATAAGAAACAGCCTTTGGGGCACTTCTGAGCGGATTGCCCTATCCAAATGTCCGA
Source organism: Cytophagaceae bacterium (assembly GCA_027490155.1). GTDB lineage: Bacteria > Bacteroidota > Bacteroidia > Cytophagales > Flexibacteraceae > CANHWS01. The sequence continues at coordinate 22,396 of JAIXYP010000039.1, forward strand.
TTAGCGAGAACAAAAATCCGCATTTCCAACCCTTCTGGTGAGTCTGCCAAGCCCATTTGTAGTTTAAGCGAGAACAAGAAACCGCGTTTACCCCCCCTTTTGGAGACTCTGCCCAGCCCATTTGTAGTTTAAGCGAGAATAAGAAAGCGGGATTGCGCCCTTGTTGGAGGGTCAGCCTTGCCCATTTGCAAGACACGTGAGAATAAAAACACGGCCTTAGGGTGTATGCTAGGCCACCTTATCAGCTCATTTGCAAGACACGTGAGAATAAAGAAGTTGCCAGAAGACTTGCAGGAGCAATCAGAAAAAGGCATTTGCAAGACAGGTGAGAATAATTTCCTTGCTTGGCCCTAACCCCAATGCGGAATGTAAGCAGCTAGTTTACGTGCCGTGTTTTCAGGATCGAAATCTTTGATCAGACCTTCGGCCAGTGTGGCTTTGATGATTCGCCAACAAGTCGTTGAGTCAACATTGTCAGGCAAAAACCTGCTTCGCAACGACTGATTCGTCAACTTCTCACCATGGACGATGTACCGCAGGCAGGCATGTAGGTAACAAGCCGAGATGCGTTCGCTCTGGGTGAACTGCCGCAGCGGTTTGTAGCCATACAGCGTCGCTATCGTATGAGAAGTCTTGCTTTCGAATTTAGGGGCAGGCAAGTGGGCGTTCTCCACCTCGTTTACCACCTTGTCGATGCCACTGCCGCGCTCTTCGCACAGGCCAATGCGCCGCATAAAGGATGCAAGATCCTCATTGCGCGACTGCGGCGGCTCATCCAAGAAACGCATGGTGTCAATCAAGGGGCGGCCATTGTTCGTGAATTCAACCCTGTCCCGGTAGATCTCGACCATGGGGTTGGTACCACCCTGATAATAGTCCTGGTGGATCAGCATATTGGCAAACAATTCACGGACGGCAATGGGCGGATACATACGTTCGGTGGTGCGGAGGGCCTCGCCGATCTCTTCGTATTGCGGTAGTTGGTCATTGATATACCGGACCATCTCGGCAAAGTGGGCAGCATAACCTTCTGCAAAATTGACCTCCTTAATGGTCCGAAGTTTGTTTTTGCCCTCGTACACGATGACGCGTACACTTTTGCGGCGCAGCTGGTCAAACGAATGCAGGTCGTATGCGAATAGCATGGCCCCCATATTGGTTATTGCTAGGTTTTCTACCGTACTGTTGTCAGCCAGAAGACGCTCAGAAACCAACCGTTGGACGATTGCGACCTTGCCATCTGGCCGCGGAATGTCCAAAGCTCTGAATATGGCATCAAGGTTGAGGCGTTTCTCTAGCTCCTGGTAGGTGATGCGGTCTAGGGCGATCTCCCGTTCAAACCGTGATATTCTGGCTTGGCTCCTAATGCGCTCCAGCTCCTCGATATTGAGCGGGACTAGTGACTCATGATCCCGACCGAAATACTGACCTTTCCAAAACAGTGGCATACCACGTGGGGCGGCTGGTATCTCGAACATCACAACTCGTTTGCCCTCGATGATGGGTGCATAAATCTCCTTGAACGTGATCCTGTTATTGACCTGATCCGCAATTTCTTTCTTGAGCCGTTGGAGGCTATCACCATCAGCAAAGGCATTGCTACCCACCACGGCCCTGTCCTGGTTCCGGATGCCAAAAACCAACCAAGCATTGGGTTGGTTCTGTAGGTTGGCCTCGTTGGCTAGGGCCGAGAAGTACTCACCGATATCGTTTTTCGAGAACGTACTCTTCGCCTCCTTGAACTCCACCACCTCTGACTCTGCACCAGAGCGCAAGGTCTCGAGGATTTCCTGAAGTTCGGCGTTAGTGTACATCTGTTGTAGTTGTGGCTTTCGAGAGGGTAGATTAAGCCCCCCTCACCACATCCGCAATATACAAAGCCGACTAGGCCAATAGCAAGTACTGGGCTAAAGGTGGTGCTGGATAGGTATTGTGTTTTGCTGGGTGTGTCCTTATCGGAGATGGTATAGCAGGCAGTTGACAATATGGAGCTCCTTTAACGTTGATTAGCCAGCATTTAAGGCATATTTAAGCCCCACATCTGCGCCTATTCTTAACCTATCACATCCTTTTTCGCATCAAATCAGTGGTTTTATTAACCCAAAATGGTACCAAATGTACCCATTTTCCAGTGGCAGGTCATTTTGTCTAGGCTCAAAATCGGCCTATCTAATGCGTAAGGCCCATTTTACCCATCTGCTGCTTAAAATGCAGGCACTACCCCCCCTATATGGAATTATCGTCATTGCCTAGGTTATTTGGCATATAAAGTGGATTAGACACCTCTTTACACACCCTACCTCACCCCCAACAAAACCGCCTGCCGCTCAAAGCTAGGTTGGCCCTCATCCCGTGTGAAGCCTGTGAAGATGCTTTCGTTATTGAGGTAATGCGAAAAGCCCATCCACGTGTCGCCAAAGCTAAACGAACCAACATACCGAAGTTGACTATCATATACGATGTAGCTGGTTTCCTCACTTTTGGCTACCTGCACTGCTACGAGGTCCTTATTGAGCCGCGTTACCCGGATGGAGGTATAGATCGGCGATGTGACTGCACCCATGAGCCGCTCGCCTACATCCGAAAAGCGGCTTTGGGTAGGGTACAGCACAGGGTACTGATCATATAGTTTGTACTTGGCGATGACAGAGTCTGGCAGGGTGCTCAAACACCATGCTAAGGCCCCGTGCTGATACAGATTAGGTAGTCCAACGGGGTGTCGATAAAGCGGTTCACCAGCTCTAGTTTGATGCGGCCCCATTGGTAAAGGTCCGTCGGCCGAAACGATTTGAACGCCACCTTACACTCGGGTGAGGGCTCATTATCCAAAAAAGTAAACGCGCTTACTGATTTGCCATCATTGAGCAAACCCTTGATCAACAGCTCAATACCTTGGGCATGGGCCTGTTGATCAAGGGGCTCGGAACAATACACCTACTTGCCGCACTTGGGCGTAGGTCAGGATATGGTCTGTTTTCGCAGACTGATTACTGCAATACCACTTTTGTTTGCTCGACCGCAGTAGCAGTTTTGACCACAACGGTGTAGATACCACCCGGCAGCGACGAAAGATCTAGGGTTAGGTTATCATCAGCAACCGACTTCTGGAAAACAACCTGCCCAAGCGGGTTTTGCACCACAACTGATTGTGCAGCAGTTGCCGACTTAACATGGATGATACCTCTGCTTGGGTTAGGGTACACCAATAGTTTTTTGGCTGTGCTGCTTTCCAGCACCGTAACTACATTGCCACCTTGGACTGAGAAGTTAACCCTGCTAGCACCAGGCACGGTGGCGCTCACCAATGGTGTTGATACCTTCGGATACTCTACCCGAACCATATAGTTGCCATTATGCAGTCCTGAGATTTTCCATTTTCCATTCGGATCCACTTTCGAAATCGCAATGTCTTTTCCAGTGGCCACATCACGCACAATAATGCGGGCTGATTGGTGGTGGAACGGCATAATGTAGGGCGAACGCAGATTAGAAATGATGGTCGAATCGAATAACAGAACACCACCAAGGGTATCAGTGCCTGATAGTAGCGGAAGGTCAGGAACGACGATATTGATCGTTTGTACAGACCCAGAATCCAGCCTGTAAATGGTGGCACTCTGCCAGTCGGTGACATCTGGTGCGTAGGCAGAAATCCCTACCAAACCTGTAGAGTCTGTAGGTGTAGCCTGGAATATATAGCTACCTGGCGGAAGAGCGGGGAAATAATACCGCCCGTGTATATCGGAAGTGAAATAGCTGCCCGAGCCACCAGCTTGCCATGCAGTAACGGTATAAGAAGCAACTGGTCTGCCACTGGCATAGGCGACACTGCCTCGTACGTTAGCAACAGGGCTAACAGTAGGATTTTGGCAGGCGAAACTGATGTTAACGCTGATGTCGGCATTGGCGAAGCTAGTAGCCCTAGTCACGATCGGAAGACCAGTACAAGTTGTGATGACCATATAGTCTTGGCTTGCCTGTCCAGAATCGTACGGTACCTGAAGGCTGAAGTTGCCATTGGCGTCTGTACCACCAATTACTGTTGGGAACAAGTTGCCCGTAGCGATGCTAACAGAATCAGGGTTAATGGCTATTGGCAAATTGCCAACATTGGTATTGCTATCTACGGGGACGACTGTGCCCGAAATGGTGATCAGATTTCGCCGTTGAGCCGATGTACAGATACCGACAATACCATAACCATAGCCCAAAGAAGCATTGACCAATATAATAGTCTGATTGAGCCGGCAGTCAGGCACCACCACCCGGTACATAGGACTTGGGTTCCGCTGTGGATTAGGTGCCCGGAAACTATAGATGCCATTAGAATCCGTAAGCGTAGCCAGGCTAGGAAAGTAGTTCGCGAAACCAGTATCAGGAAGGAGGTAAACAGAGTGATTGCGTACTGGGCCATTAAAATTCAGGCTCTTCACAACGCCAGAGATGGTCACCGAGTCTAAACTCTGGGCAAATGCGTTCGTGTTGAGTACATGAAGGAGGCAGAAAAACAGCAACTTCAGAAACAAACTGGATGATACTTTACTGTAGATCTTCATGTCGGCTATAGCTGGTGAAATTATTACCTATAAGGGTTTACGACCCCTATTTTGGTCAACCAACTACGAACGAAATATGTTTACAGAATTGGGGTGATTTTTTGTGAAAATTTTTCTTGGTAAAAATTACAGCTCAAGACCTTTCCCCCTACCCCAAATACACCGGCCTTACCCAATCACCGCTCAACATCCGTAAATAGCCCAAGATGGCGGTGGCGGCCTCTTCCGGGTTGTGCCCTTCGGTATCAAAGACCAAGTCAAAGAGGTGGGGCATACCCGTTTGGCTGTTCCCGATGCGGCAATAGGCCTTAGAGCGCAAAATCAGGTGCTCAAACTCGGTGCTTGGGCCTGTGCTGATGCAGATCAGGTAGTCTAGCGGGGTGTCGATAAAGCGGTTGACCAGCTCCAGTTTGATGCGGCCCCATTGGTCAATATCCGTCGGCCGAAACGATTTGAACGCCACCTTACACTCGGGTGAGGGCTCATTATCCAAAAAAGTAAACGCGCTTACTGATTTGCCATCATTCAGCAATCCCTTGATCAGCAGGTCAACGGCCATGGCTTGCTCCTTCTTTGGCGCGCGGAACAATAAGCCCACCTGCCGCACCTGGGCGTAAGTTAGCAGGTGGCCTTGGCGCAGGGCCTCTTGTTTCCGCAATAAACGGTTCCGGATCTGGAGACTAAGATGTTGGAGGCTGCGGTTCATGGCTGATGTTGTCGCAAGTTAGGGCTTTGGCAGATATGCGCGCACCCGCTTTCGGGATTGCTGCTTTGCCAGCCTACTGGCGACCATGAGTGGGCATGGTTCGGCACCTTGGCCTAAAATCTTACCATCCGAAAGCCCATTTGCCGTAACATTGCAGCCATATCATTCTGGCCGCCTAAACCACTGGCCAAGACCTATATATTAGTCGTGCATCTGCCCGACTGTTTGCCCCACCACCAACTGCTATGCAACCGACAACCGACCAAGTAATCGCCGCCCTCCGCCACGTCGAAGAGCCTGACCTTAAGCAAGACCTCGTTACGCTAGGTATGGTGCAGGATATCGTCTGTGCCGAGGGCCAAGTGACCTTTACGGTTGTACTCACCACGCCCGCCTGCCCCCTCAAGGAGCTGATCCGGAAACGCTGTGTGGATGCCATCGCCACCCATATCGACCCTTCCATTAAGGTGACGGTCAACCTGACAGCCAATGTAACCAGTGGGCGTGGGCCAACCGGACCATTGCTGCCAGGAGTAAAAAACATTGTGGCCATTAGCAGTGGCAAGGGTGGTGTCGGCAAAAGCACCGTTACCGCCAACTTAGCTCTGGCCTTGGCCAAATCTGGCGCATCCGTCGGGTTGATTGATGCAGATATCAGTGGCCCATCCGTCCCTGTTATGTTTGGTGCCGAAGGAGACCACCCAACTGTCCAGCAGATTGATGGCAAAAACTGGCTAATCCCGATCATGCGCTATGGTGTCAAGTTGCTGAGCATCGGCTTCTTAGCCCCTGCCGAAAATGCCGTCGTCTGGCGTGGCCCGATGATGAGCAGTGCCTTGCGTCAGTTCATCAGCGATACCCTCTGGGGCGATCTGGATTACCTCCTGATCGACTTGCCACCCGGCACCAGCGACATCCACCTGACCTTGGTGCAGACCGTGCCCGTGACGGGGGCCATCATCGTGACCACCCCACAAAAGGTCGCCTTGGCTGATGCCGAAAAAGGCCTTAATATGTTCCGCATGCCCCAGATCAATGTACCCGTCTTGGGCGTGGTCGAGAACATGGCATGGTTCACCCCAGCTGAGCTGCCTGACAATAAATACTACATCTTTGGCCAAGGGGGCGGTGCCCTGCTTGCCGAGGCTCATAACATCCCGTTATTGGGCCAGATCCCGCTAGTGCAATCTATCCGCGAAAGTGCCGATGCTGGCGCGCCCATCGTACTACATGAGGATGACCCTGCCGCCGCTGCTTTCTCAGAGCTTGCCGAGTCTGTCGCCCGCCAAGTTGCCATCCGAAACGCCGCCTTGACCCAAACCCAAACAGTCAAGATTGTGGCCTAAGTCTTGTTTTCGTTGGCCTAAACTACCCACCCACAGATGTCTATATTCAGCAAGTTTTTGCAGCCCAGCCAAGACCCCGGCCTGCCCGAAATCAAAACGGAGGCCGAAGCATTCATGGTGATCCTGTATGCCGTCGTGACGGCAGACCAAGCCCTGTTCGACTCTGAGCTGGATGCGCTGATTGCCGTCTGTAAAGCCCGTGGACAGTTTCAGGATATTGACGTCGAGGTCCAGCTAGATCGGGTGATGGAAATCTCAGCCGATGCCAACGGAGCCGTGAACCTCATCCGCCCTGCTGCCGCTCGCTTAACCGAATCCCACCGTGAGGCTGTCTTTATCACCGCGCTTGACTTGGTGCTGGCCGATGGCTATATCCATAACGAAGAGGCCGTTCTGCTACAAGAGCTGGAGCAGGTCCTGAAAATCAAACCCGAGCTGGCCGACAAAGCACGGGACATCATGAAACGCAAATACCTCTAGTTGTCAGATAGGTGCCTGAGTACCCTTTGAGGTGCGTCCATTGTCGAAACAACTGGGTCGGCAATCCAACGATATTTTCGGTTTTGGTTGCTTTTGGCCCTGTATCCGTGCTATTTTGGGGTTGAGCTACAGGACGTAATCATCAGGTATCTATATCAGATCCTTAGCCACCCTCCACACATGAGCGCAGCCCCTGTCAATTCGGTCTATGGATATGTCAAGAACTGCTTGTTCGTCAACCTAGACACCGTGGCGGCATTTGCCTCCCCAGCAGATATGCCCGAGGTGCTACAAGTCCTGTGGGATCATAAAGCCAAACAGCTAGACCCCACTGGCACCATCGATCCACTGGAACTTTACCGCAGCAAGGCCCCATTTTATGCCGAGTTTTCGAAGGTTGCCGCCCTAGGCCTCAGCTACTTTGCCGAAACCGAAAGCAACCAGATCGAGCTGCGCGCCACCGGCATCGCCACCCGCACCGAGGTTGACCTGCTGCATCATTTCGGTAGTACCTTGTTCAAAAAACGCTTCAGTGCCAAAGAGCTGCACCTCGTGGGCCACAACGCCCGCGACTACCATATCCCGATGTTGGGGCGTCGGTTTCTGGCTAATGGCATCGCCCTACCTGCCATCCTGAACACCCAGTACCTCAAACCTTGGGAGGTGCCTATTGAGGACACCATGGAAATGTGGCGCTTTACCGAGCGGCGGGCCTATATCAACCTTGTGACCTTGGCCTTGACGCTAGGCATCGGCACCTCCCCAGCTGACCCTGAAACAGATGCCCCCATCACCACCTCGGACTTGTTGCGCCTAGCCGAGCTCAACTCTGCCGAACGTGCCATGTCGAACTCCGCAGTCTATCACAACCCGACAGAGGACCTCAGACCGATGGCCAGCACCGCAAGGCTCAAAGCGGCTTTGGTGGCCCAGGTTTGGCTCCGTTTGCGTTCTTTGCCAGCCTTAGCACCTAATCAAATCCGCTTTGTATAGTCTCAAGCAGCCCAAAGGGAGGTAATACCGAATTAAATTTTGGTTAACCAAGGGCTAATATGTGTAGTCTGATAGTCGATACGGCCTTTGGCATCAAAAAAAATGGCAATATTGCCGCCCAGTTGTTTGGCCAACTTCTGTGGGTAGCAATCCATTGATCGACTTGCCCATACGACTGATGCCCCTATTGGATGACTTCGCCGACCTGACGCGTCATCAAACTGATTACAACACCAAAACACCCAGCTAGGATACCATCCGCTCCCTTTCATGAACCAAAAGTTTTTTGCCCCCTTTGCCACCTCCTTTTTCCTATTGATCGGGCTCTTGGCCACATCTTTTGCGCAAGCACAGTACAACGACGGACAACCTGGTCGGGACAAGTCTCTGGTGCTCAAGGTCTATCCCTTGTTTTTTGGGCCTATGCCACGGCTAGCATTGGCAGGGTCTGTAGAGTTTAAGGTAGCAGAGTCCGGCACCCTACAGCTCGACGGTCAATTTGGCCTGCCTTACACAATGGATAACTACAATGTCCAGTACAACTATTTTGGCGGGCAGTATCGTTACTACTTCAACGGATTTGAGGCCTTTGACGGATTCTACGGTGGTGCTCAAGTTGGTATCGGTACCGCAACATTCACCGAGGATATCAGCAAAACCAACGGTCGCCACTTTGCCATTCCCGTAGGAATCGTGGTAGGTTACCAGTTCAAAATCACCAAGAAGCTTTACCTAGACCTTTTCTTAGGGCCTCAGGTTGCGGTCAATGGCAAGTTCGAGACCACCAACCCTACTAGCAACTTCTTCAACTTCAAAAGCTATGACGGCCTTAGCCTACGTTCGGGCCTTGGTCTCTGCTACGGTTTCTAGATTGCCTAAATTATAGGGTCTAGGGGCGCCATGGTGCCAGTCCTGATCCTGATAAAAAACAAAACACCTAGTCGGCTACTGTGCAGGCTAGGTGTTTTTTGTTACAGGATCTGGTTTATTTATGGGTTGATCTTGGTTGTCTGGCCCCTAAAACAATTTGGGGCTGCCCATATATCCGCGTGCAGAAGCCAGAAGCTCGAAGTTGGGATAGAGGTCCGGGTGGTCTTGGAGGTGCTGGACCAATTGTTGGGTCCATGCCTCGGCCACAAGGCGTTGTTTGGCCATCATGGCCAAGAGCTGTGGACTAGTCGAAAGCAGGTTGTCGCCTTTGGTGTTGGCGATTGCTGGGGATAGCAGGGGCCAGAAGTTGGGCAGGGAATACTTGTAAGCCCAAGCAGCTAGGCAGGGCCTCAGGACCTTGAGCAGGTCATCATACGGGCCAGCAGGGGACGCTTCGGTGCCGAAGGCAATGGCAGAGATCAAGCTTTCGTATAGGCCAGAACCTAGTAGCCTGCGCGCCACTACCTGATGCACTAGGTAGAGCTCGGCGCTGAAGTGTTGATCCTGTACGTTGTTGGGCAGTGGTTGGTAGGTCCGGAACTGCTGCGGATTTAGCAGCAAGAGTTCGGCATCAAGCCTGGTTGGGAGGGTGGTCGTTTCCATAGCGGTGTCATTGGGCAAGGGAGTGGTCGGATGTTAGCCTGGGGCTTTTGGTGCTGGATGAGCCTTTGTGTAGTGCTGTATCATGTCCTTGAGGCGGATTAGTGTCTTGGTCTGTCTGGTGTCTGAGCAAAGACTCTGCCACGGTGGGCTGATGTCCTGCTTTGTCATTGATGCCAGACAGGCGCGGTTCGTAACCCAACTCTTGCCGTAATTCGTCAATGGTCAGGAGTTTGGCTAGTAGATCTTCCTCGAAAACGAGGCGAATAGGTTTACTATTGCTGATATCCAAGTCATTGACTGTCAGGCCGGCGAATTGGGCCAAATGCATCAGCTGCTGCAGGATGGTAAGCTGCATGGGGCGGATAACGGTATTAAAAAAATGTTCGGCAGCGACCGAAATTTCGTTGCCACGACCACCTAGGCTACCATGTCCGGGCAAGCCAGCCAACACAGGGCTACTCAGCCGATGGGCCGTGATGATGCGTTGGGTGGTGTCCGTGGCCCATGCTTTGTACAGATCGGCATTGCCCCGCACCTCGATGGGGGCGATGCTAACCTTGCCTGAACCATTCATTCCGTAGGTGATCAGGACCTCGCCTGCTTGGGCTGCACCGCTGAATTTGCGCTTCAGCTCCCTGTAGAATTGTTGGCGTTCGTCCTCAGTAGGCTCGCTATCAACGGAGATGTGGAGAGCTGGGAACATCCCGTTCTGCATGTTCGCAGTCTTAAACTGGCTGTACTCATAGTCCCAGACCACTTCGGGCAAGGCAGCTTGGTAGGGCGCGATGGGGTAGTGGGGCCACTCGGGGCAATAGTCCGCATAATACCAAACCTGACGGGGTTGCCGCTTGGCCGCTTCGGGGTCAAACAGCGGAATCATGATCGGTTTGTAGTCTGGGGTTTGGTGCTGCTGATATGCCTGCCAATCACGGCTGAGGTAAACATGGTCGGGGTTTTGGGTGGCCTCATTCGGTTGGCTGAGCCGCAATTGGCTGAAGGGCAGGTGGCGCAAAGCAGCTGGTTTGGTCCCGTCGCGCGACCAGATCACCTCCAGCGCAAAGCCACCGAACAGCACATAGTCTTGCCCAATGTGGTGCAGCAAGTTGGGGCTGATTAGCGACTGGTTGAGCGGCAGATTCAGGAACCCTTCGCCGATCAAAAGGTCGTGTTTTAGCTTCAGGATGGCGGCATGGGTAGGCGAGTAGCTCCGGAACCGAATCAGGTGTTGTGGGTAGAGATTATCGTCTCCAAAGGGCTGCCAAGGGTGTTTTTTACCTAATAAATGAGGCATACCTACCTGTTGGTAGGCAGGATCCGTAGGCATAAATCCTGCCAAGGAGCTGGTGCTGCTCAGCCGCAAAAAATCTAGGTTTGGGATCATCGTCAAGGATTGGGTTTTGGTCAGGTGGAGGGTGTTATTTGATGCGCTGCTAGTTCAGGCTAGGCAGTGCCGTTGCCAACCAAACGTCCCTCTACCCAGACCTGCAGCCGGAACTCCGCATAGCTGCTCGGGATCACTTTTAGGCGCAGTGCTTGGCTGTTGACATCAGACAAGAGGGTGGGCAAGGTCATCAGTTGAACTTGGCGGACGGTATGTGCTAGGGTCGTCGCACTGATAAAATTGTTGGCCAACGTATTGGTCCCGATGCTGATTTGGGGCAGGACAGGTGAGGGGTTGGCTTCCTGTGACCAGACGATGACCATCACTTGGGTGAGTTGGACATATTGCCCTGCCTGTGCCGCCAGCAGGACATGGTCTTGGGCTTGGGTGGCGTCAATGATTCCCGTCTTGATAGTGAAAGTGCCAGGCTTGATAGCCGTGACAAGGTTGTTGTACTTGGTGACGAGTGTCGTGGTCAGGTCGCCCGCAATGATGGTTGGTGGTTGGTACATGGGTTATTGCTGATGAAGTGGATGGATAGAATTTTGGTAGATTGTTTCAATCGTAACCGCGATTACGATCTAGGTTTTAAGTTTAGCCAAGGGTGTTCAGGCTGGCTTCAGCAATCATCTGAAGCGGTATCATATCACGGTCCCAGTCGATGACCAAGGACTGGTTTGGTGTATATGTTTTTGGCAGCGGCATCACATCATCAGCTAGGCGAATCAGGTTTTGGTTACCATGGCCAATTAGGTCTGCCCTGTAGCATTGATCCGCATTGGGACCCGAAAGCCAGAGCTGACTCAACACCGTGATGCCTCGGTCAAAAGGGCATAGGTAATAGTGGCCATCCGATAGGCGTACGATCACCAAAAAGCGATGGCGATAGGGTAGGGCAAGACCAATCAAGATCTCAAAATCAGCTTTTAAAAGCATTAGACGCATCCGCACGCAAATACTTTCGTTTTGATCTTGTACGCCGACCGCATTAGGATTGACCAGTTGCTGCGGTAGGGTAAGGATGCTGGCATGGGCCTGACAACTGAGGCGGGTCCAGTGCCCGGGTGCAATCAGATCATCAGGGCCGAAACGTAAGGCCCGGACCTGTCCATCCTCGATGATGGGCCGAAACGCTTGGTCAAATGGTCGTAGCCATACCTCCTGAATCTGGAGGCGGGGGGCATTGTTTTCGTCGCTTTTGATTTTGGGTGGATTGGGCATGGCACCCAAGGCAAGGTCTTGTGCCATTTGGTTGCTGGCGGTATATGAGAGATTGGGCATGATTGGGTTGGCTTTTGGGGTGATCGATCAAACAAATTATTGCCAGTTGGGATGGCCTGAAGCTTGCCTTAAAACCGACGGAAAAACAGTTCATCGGTCGAGCTGCCTCCTTGGTTCTGGACTACCAGTTTCCGATCTGGCCCGCCAACACCAGCCGGGATTCTGGCCTTGATGCGGTAGGTGTTGCTGTATGCCTCCACAACGAAACTACAGGCCACATCACCCCACCAGACCCTTGTGCTGCCATAGAGATAATCCCCCTCGATCGTGATGTCATGGCTAAAGGCGCCGTTGCCGATGCCAGGACTAACTGCCGAAAGCGTCGGGGCCACTCCTGCCAACGAATAAGCCAACTCGGGTGGCAAATAGCCGATCTGGAGTGGGGCAACTAGCGGTGCATTGTCAAGGCCAAATTGCAGCTCTGTAAACGGCATTTGTTGCTTGTCGAGCGATGGCCACTTGATCTGCTGCAGCCGTATCGGATGGTCCAGCCCCAGCACCAAGTGATCGGCTGAAGCGGCTAGGCGCAAGACCAGTAACATTTCGGCCTCCGTGAGCTCGTCGTCCAGTTGGCGTGCTAGGCGGTGTTTGGGTGGGCAAACGACCCGCACCACTGGTTGGCTATGCAGGCACTCACCTTGCCGGATATAGTGCAGTGTGCCTTCATTTGGCAGGATATCGAGGGATATAAAGCAGCTATTAGGGCGCATTTGCCAAGTGGATTGGTGCGTCACGGGGTGGATGTGGTAGTTGAGGATATGATTCCGGTCGGCTACCCAGACCTTGCTGAGGCCGACATAGCCTGCGGTAATGGTTGGGTCAGTGGGTGTGTTGATGATGGGCTGCATAGCTGTGGATATGGTCAGGAAAGAGGTGGAGATAGCTAATAACAGATTGGGGTATTTAGCAATGCTTGATCGGTCTTCTTTGGTATTTTATTGATCAAAAAATCAGGCCCTTTGGCAAAGGGGGTGGCAAGGGCCAAGGGCCTGATTATCAATCAAAAAGCAGGGGATTTATCTGCCCCAATCGACTAGGCTGGGCGGTAGATCAAGACCTCTTGCATATAGGCCACGTTGACGTCCGAGGCGAAGTTGGCACGGTACCTAATCTTCTGGTCGGCAGTGGTGCTGCGCATATCTACAACCTGGATCTGGTTAAAGTCAGCCTCCAGATCGGTGCCGAAGTAGAGGTTGCTGCTGCGGGCGGCCAACACAGTGTTCGGGTTGAAATAGGGCATCTCCTGCACCGTTTTGCCCAAGAAGTTGAGTGCCTTGTCAGTGCTGAAGTACGACCCCGCACCATTGGCTACGGAGGCTTGGCGCACCCGATAGGCATCCGCCACATGCAGCGGAACATAGATCACGAAGTCTGGCTGGTGCTTCACTTCGTCTGGTGTGGTATTGTAGATCGTGGTCAAGACCTCGACAACGTTGCTGGCGTTCACGAACTGGGCATAACAAGTGCTAGTGGTGGCTGTGCCCGTCGTGGTCGCCCCAAGGGTGAAGGTTGTGCCAGAGACCACTGTGATCGTGAAGGACTGCCCACTGATAGGGCTACCACCAACCAAGGTAGCGGCATTAGCCCCGATGATCGTGACCTTGTCGCCCGTGTTGAGGTTGGCTGTGGTCGCGACAGTCACCACGGCATTGGCCGCAATCGTAATGCTGCCAACCGCAAGCTGGCCCACGACTGCCGACAGCCTTTTGGCTACCGTGCTGGCATTGATCAAGGCCAACAAACCTGGGTAGGCCGGTGTGAAGGTGAACTCAGAGCCGGCTTTGCCCTGCCACATCAGCTTTTCGAGGCCGATGTTGATTTTGGTCTGCATCCGCTCGATTAGGAATTGGGCCAGATCGGTCGGGATGTCACCATTGGCACCGTGGCGCAGCTGGGCGGCTTCCCAACTCTGGAGCAGATCGCGAAACTTAAGCTCATACATCACTGACATTTCCACTGGGTCGAGGTAGCGCTCGTCGATGGTGGTGTTTCCGTCTGCGCTGAAGTCCGCCGAGGCATCTTGGAAGATGACGTCTTGCTCAACACCCCGCAGGATGGCGCGTTTCTTGACATGGGGCAGGACCGTAATAAGCCCGCCATTGAGCGACTTGGCACCCAGCAGGGCACGGCTAACATAGCTGCCAGCGTGTTCGCCAGCGTAGGTATTCGGGGTGAAACTAATGGTAGAAGCCATTGTTAGATTGGTTTAGAGCGTCTGGTTAAGACTGGTTGTTCTGGGATGGGAGATTGGCTACTCTTGTTATAGATTGGGTAATAGGAATCGGCAGGTTTGGCTGTCCGGTACAGGCAGTGGACTTCCACGGCATCTCTGGGATGCCTTTGTTTTAAGGGTCATCGGTCTGGATTAGGGGGTGGTTAGTGGAGAGGGATTGTAAGCGCAATGGCACTAGTCAATCAGCTTTTTGGCTGCCTTGATCTGCCGCATGCGTTTGACCATCGTGTCGGCCACAGCGTTTGGGGCCTTGGCTTGAGCTGTTTTGGCCTCTTTGGCGATGGTGGCCTCTAGGCTAGGTAGTGGGCTAGGGCTTGCACTCAGCACCGTGAGCCGCTGTTCTAGTTGGTCGATTTTGCTATGCAGGCTATTGATTTGCTGGCTCTGCTCTGTCATCAAGGATTTGAGGGCCAATACCAGCTCCGAAGCCTCGGCTGTTGCTGGGGTCGATTGCTGGGCATTTGCTGTTTCAGCGGTTTCGTCCACGGTAGTGATCCTCTGTTCTGCTGTCCCGCTAGCCTCCTCTTGCCCATTTTGGTACTCGATCGCCTCCTGATCTTCCTTGAATGCGGTACTCTGATCTGGTGAGGTTTCGTGCTGCAGATCATCGGTTTTAGGATTGTCGGGTTTGTCTTCTTTTTTGCCCTCATCCTCAAAAGCCTCTTGGATGGCTTTGGTCGCTGCCGTTGCCGCAACCTCGATCGCCTTGCCCATCAATGCCTGCAGCAACCACTGCCAGATCGCCGTCCAAGCTTGCGTTGGCAACCCAGCGGAAAGGGCTACCAGCTCGTTTTCAGGCACCCCCAAATTCTGGTTCTCCGTCCCTAGTTCAAAATCGTCTTGGCTGTCGTCCGCATTAAGCCGGATGCTAATGGCCTGGTTTGGGCGGCGGGGTAAGGCGGGGCGATTGCCAAGTAGTGTCCTAATCTGCTTACGCCATGGGTGGATTGACTCCCGAAAGCTAAACAGCCCCTCTAGGCTAAAGCCCGTCAGAATTTCGGGTAAGGCACCTGGTCCTTGTGCTGGGTTCTGCCAGCTGACCAATACCTGCCTTGCCCGCATCGTCATACCAGCATCTAGTTGGTCAACTGGGCTAAACTGCACTGGTCCTTGCTGTGGGATCGTTATCCTAATCATCCAGGTGCCGACTTTCAGGGTTTGGTCTCCGTGCTGTTCGTCCTGCTCCAAGATCCAAGACTGTAGCAAGGTGCCCTCCTGCAATGCGCCGCGGTGCCCAAGGCTGAATTGGGGTGCAAAGGCAAAGTCAGTTGCAATTTGCTGGATTACCTGCCGCCCAAACCGGATGAAATAGGGTTTGCCTGTATGGTCGCTGCGGCTGATGAGCTGGTTAGGGCTGATGATGGGGCCTTCCAACACGATGGCCTCACCCAATAGCTGTGCCCTGAACGCATGGCCAGCTGCCGGGTGCGCCACCAATGAGACCTTATAGGTCGGCTGGCTTGCGGTGTTGTTTCTGGCTGTTTGTTGCGGCAGCCGAACGTCAAAAAGAGGTGGAGAGTTTTGCATATTGTCCGATTTGGAAACGTTTGTGTTTCAAATCGTATGCAATTTAGATATAGATGTACCCCTATGTCAAGTCTGGAGCCAAGGTATGTTGAAATAAATTTTTATTCTGGATACGGATGCCCAATGATTAGGTCCTGTTTGGATATTTTGGCTATCCTTGCGCTTTTTCTCTTGATGCAAATTCCATCAGTTTGCTAAAGTGCTGTAAATCAGAATTTTGACAGACTGTTTGGTGTTTTCAACTGGATTCTGTTACGATGACCATATAGGCAAACGATAGCCAGCCGCTTGACGGTTATATCCATTCTGGCATCAACCGAGGGCATCCTATGGTGAACTTGTCAATCTTACCAAGATTCGTATCCAGAATGGCAACACTTGTTGTCTATTGTACCACCTCCACTGGGGCCATGCCCTTAACCTTATAGAGTTTGCCCGTCTTGACCTCCTTGCAGAGGTAGGTAGTCCGGGCTTTTTCTTCAACCTCAAAGGTGCGGCCCTTCAACTTAAACCGAAATCCTGCACTAGGTTGGTAGTCCATCAATGGTTTGACCTTGCTTGCTCCTATCCCCTCAGCCCCATCATCCATATTGCCGAAGTGCAAGGCCCGCATCAGGTCTGGGTCAGTGGCGCTGCTGGCTTTCGGGTCTTTGGCATATACGATCATGGCCGGCAGTACCTCCGCATCAAAGACCTCAGGGCGTAACATCGGTTTTAGGATCTGGCTAAAGATGCTTTTCCACTCCGCTCCATGGGCCGATACCCTGTGCGGAATCAGCCTAATGACCATCATATGGGCCACCTCATGCAGATAGGTTAGCAAAAAGGCCTGAGGCGGCAGGTTGCCATTGACGGTGATCTTGTGGGCTGCTCCCCTGTTGTTAGGACTTGGTGGCAGGGGGCGATAGTCCCCATAGCGGCTTTCGCGCGGTTTCGTTATCTCAAGCAGGAAAGGATAAGCCAGGTACCAAGCCATCACGTAGTCCACCGATGGCTCCGGTACATACCTGCTGATCAGGTTCCGCTCCTTTTGCCCCTTGCCGCTGACCTTGGCTGCCGCAAGCGCATCACGCAGCGGCTGCAGGTCAAGGATGATGGAGTTGCTTTTGGGGCGTGTCGGCATGTTTGGAAGGACGGCATTACAAATTTAGATCCATTCCGAACAGGATTAGTCCTTGGCCATCATTTGACTACAAAAAATGCCTTTACAGCTCCATAAGGTCGTTATTATTTGCCACCATTCGCCCTCAATTGGGTCTGGAATCTGCCCTCGATAGCCACATTAACAGCCGTTTGGGGTTTGCCTGACTATCCAGAAACCCAGACCCTGAAATACTGGACAAACGGTATCAACGGACCTGTTCCTGAACACTTTAGTGATTGATCTCCACCTCTTTGAACTATCTCTTCTTACCATTTAACGTCGCCTATGGTCATGATCCATAAACCGCTATTTCCACCACGCCCATGCTAGGCTATTTACAGCTTAGCATCGCTTGTAATCGCGATCTATCTGTGGATCGCAGCCTCGGGACCATGTTTGAGGTTGCTGCCTTGGCACATCGACTACTTTGCGCGGCCCATAATTTATGTTTTTTTGGATTCTGGCAACAACAAGCTAATTGTTATTGTAGTTTTGATAACCGACTATTAACTTGCATGGTTGATTATGCAGATTTGGCGAATCGTGGCTAACCATGGACTTCACCACATTGGCGATCATCATTCCAGCCAGTCAGGCCGTTGCTCATCCATCATTTATAACCTAATACGCATGTTTACCCATCCTAAACTCGCTCAAGGATTTTTTGCTTGCAGCATTGCGGCCCTTGCCATGCTAAGCGGCTGTGGCTCGTCAACAGACAACAGCCCCAACCCGGCCATCCAGTTTCCGAACATTGATTTGGTTACGAGCAGCACAACCATCCTTAGTGCAAGCCCCAACCAAAATCCTAGTTCTAGCTTCAGGCTTCGTTTCCGGGCTACGAAAGGTAGTGTTGACCTTAAAAGCATTCAGATCACCGCCTCTGGTGGTGCTAGCCTGAGCGCTGGTTATGGTTCTGGGGGTGTCAAACAAATCCCTACTCTTCGTCTAGCTGATTTTTCGGACTCTACAACCATTCAGTTGTCATCGGCCCCAACAGCTCCGAAAGTCAAAATCGTGGTTACCGACATCAACAACCTGCGCGATAGCCTCATTATCACACCAGTTGGCACACGGGCCTATACCACCAAACTGCTATTCACCCCCCTTGCAAGCGGGGCAGCCAAGTGTTTTCTGAACTCAGCAACTGGTGTTACCTTTACCCCAGGACAAGCCAATGGAACCGTTTCTGCGGGTATTGACTTCGGGTTCTATTATGGTGTCACCAACACCGCTACGCTTTGTTCGCCGCACGTGTTCGAGCTCAATGTCAACCCTCCAGGTACCACCATCGTTAACCTCAATAGCTGGACTGTCAAGAACAATACCAAGCTCAAGACCACCTCAACCAGCTACACAGGTAACCACACCGTTGACGAAATAAGGAGCCTCTACGATAGCGGTACTGATGCTTCCAACTCGACGGACAATCCGCTCTCACGCGCTGTAACGCTAAGTACTACTAGCAACTTCACCTTCCTGACCGCTGCCGGTAAATATGGCATCGGTAAGGTAACCAATATCACACCTTCGACTGGTGCAACTGGCTCGATCACGATCAACTACCAGATCCAGTACTAATATTGCGGCAACCCAATACGGTAGCCTACAACATCAAGAGCCTTGGTCATCAGTTGGTTGGCCAAGGCTCTTTTTGGCATCTAGCCCCAAGATCCTGACCCCGATTGGCTAACTTGCCATTACAATATCTCAACCACCTACCTGCTTTGGGTCATCATGCGTATTCCCACTAGTATCTCGACGATTTCCCGCTCTGGAGTTATGACCATTTTGGTCTGCCTAGCGCTGTCATTTGTTGTTTGGTCCTGCACCAATCTCGATGCTGACAATAACCCAGCACCGCGCCGCACCCCACCTGTGATCACCATGGCCACTGGTCCCGGATACGTTTCGGGCACAACAACCATCCAGCGGAATACACCATTCAAGGTTGGCTATCGCATCACGAAGGGGACCTCAAATCTTGTTCTGCGGCGGTACAGTGGCAATTTGTTAGCAGGCAGCTCTGCTCCTTGGGCCCCAATCAATGAGTCACAAGTGCTTGGCGGTGTCACCGCCTATGGTGATACCAATAGCTATACCCTAGGCGCCGCTGGCCAGATCCGGTTTAAGGTATATGCCCTAGACCAAAACAGCTTGGCCGATAGCACCATTTTTACCCTAACAGTCCAGTAAAGGGCAACCGTTTATATCAGCGTGTTTGGCCTCGTCCTAGGCAATATTGACTTAGTAACATTGGTTAAGACTACTGGATCCGCAGCACACCAGGAACAAACCAATACAAACAAATACGACTCAGACCCAAAAACCACAACAGATTACCCCTTTCATGAAGATCCTCGACAAGTACATCCTCCGCAAATTCCTTACGACGTTTTTGTTTGTGGTGGGCGTCTTGATGATTGTCTTGGTCGTGATCGACTACACCGAAAAGAACGAGGATTTCATCAACAATAAGCCCCCCTTGGCGGCCATCATTTTTGACTACTACCTCAACTTTATACCCTACTACGCCAATTTACTAAGTCCGATTACTATTTTTATTGCGACTGTTTTCGTGACCAGTCAGCTGGCTGCCCGCACCGAGATCGTAGCCATCCTGAGTGCCGGTATCAGCTTCAATCGGCTATTGGTGCCCTATATCGTCGGCTCCTTGATCGTCGGAGTCTTCACCTACATTGCAGTTAGCTACATCATCCCCAATGCCAACAAGGGCCGCATTGCGTTTGAGCTTAAGTACATCAAGAATCCCTACACCTTCGACAAACGTAACATTCATTTTAAGGTCGCACCCGAGACTTATGTCAGCCTCGAGAGCTATAACAATGCCATCAATACAGGCTACCAGTTCACGATCGAGAGCATCCGCGGCACCGAGCTGCTGAGTAAACTATCAGCTGATCGGGTCGTATGGGTGGATACCACCAAAAGTTGGCGGCTCGAGGGTATACGCCTACGCAAGTTCTTCAGGGTGAGTGATACAGCTGCGGTCAGGGGCGGCGTCCGCAATGGCTTAGGCCAAGAGGACATCAAGTTCATTGGCCAGATGGATACAATCCTGAACATGGCCCCTAAGGACTTCGAGTCCAACTACCAGCGCAACGAGACCATGACCACCCCCGAGCTGGAGACCTTCATCAAGAACGAGCAGCTCCGTGGCGTCGAGAGCCTAGCCCCCTATTTTGTCGAGCGGTATTTGCGCCTCACTTATCCCTTTGCCATCCTGATCCTGACCATGATTGGTGTGATTTTGTCGTCCCGCAAGAGCCGCGAAGGCCCCGGGTTCCAGATTGCAGTGGGCTTCATTTTGGCCTTTATCTACATCATGTTTTTCGTCATGAGTCGCAGTATCGCCCTCACTGGCAACATCGACCCACTGCTGGCCTGTTGGCTGCCAAACATCGTCTTTAGTATTATCGGACTGGTGCTCTACAAAACAGTGCCTCGTTAAGCTGGGTTGCCCATTGCATTTGGCCTACTTAGGCATCACAATATCCATTTGCCCCTATCCCATTGCCCATGACCAACCCCACGACCCAGCAGGGCCTAATGCCTGAGCCAGCACGCACATCGGACTTTGTGCACCTGCATTTCTTGGTCTTCTTATGGGGTTTCACCTCCATCTTGGGGATGCTGATGCAGGACCTAGATGCCTTGCAGGTGGTACTCTGGCGGGGGATGTTGACACTCGTTGGCTTGGTATTGGTCGTGACATGGCAGCGGAACTGGGAGCCCATCCGGTGGCGTCGCATCGTCCAGATGTTGGGTACAGGTGCCATCTTGGCCGTCCACTGGTTGACGTTTTTTGCGGCTGCTCGCCTTAGTAATGTGTCTACCTGTTTGGCTGGTTTGGCCACCTGCGCACTCTGGACCAGCCTACTCGAGCCCCTAATCACCCGCCGCAAGTTTCGCCCCATCGAGCTGGTGCTAGGTTTTGTGGTACTGATAGGTCTTAACATGATCATCTACGCCGACTTTAGCCGCACCACCGGCCTGCTGATTGGGGTGTTTTCGGCGGTTTGTTCGGCCTTGTTTAGTGTGCTTAACGTCGGCTTTGTACGGCAATACAAAGCCATCACCATTACCTTTTACGAGATCTTGGGTTGCACCCTGACCATCGCCTGCATGATCCCGGTCTTTAACTGGGTCTGGCCGAATGACTTTGGCCTCTGGACGTGGCCCAACGGCTCGACTCTTGGGTATTTATTAGTCTTGGCTTGGCTCTGTACCGTTTATGCCTACACAGCCTCCGTGTCGTTGATGAAGCGCTTCACGGTTTTTGCCATGAACCTCACGATCAACCTCGAGCCTGTTTATGGCATCATCCTGGCGTGGCTGTTCTTCGGCCAGACCGAGGAGATGACCCTTGGCTTCTATGCCGGCACCGTCCTGATCATCGCCTCTGTGGTGGCCTATCCAAGCCTCAGCAAACGGTTTATGGGATAGGCCCCGCCCTGTCCTCCTTTCTTTATGATATGTTAAAGCCTACGCACAGCCAGCCATCTGGGCTGACAGCCTGTCGTATTTGCTTCCGAAATCCTAGATTTGGCCTCAGTTTTGCAGATGCGATCAGGGCCAATCTGTCAGTATCCAGATCGGCAAAACCACCACGAACAACCAAACCCAATGGCAACAACCGCACGACCCCTGTGGCAACTCATCGCCCTTAGTTTGATGGCTGGCCTTGTTGGCGCCGCCACTTTTGGCTATATCAATAGGCCAGCAGAAGGCCCGCTTTTTGCCCATGCCCCTGCCGAATCTGCTCCTGATAATTATCGGTTTGGCGCCCAAAATGCCGCATACACTAGTGGGCCTGGCACAGGTGGCCCAGCCAACATCAGCACTGATTTTGTGACCGCCTCGGCAGCCTCAACACCAGCAGTAGTCTTTATCAAAACCGTGTCGGAGGCCCAAAACACCAATGGCTGGATGGACTGGTTTTTCAACGGAGGCGGGGGTAGCAGGGCCAGCACAGGCTCAGGCGTTATCTTCACCCCGGATGGTTATGTCGTGACCAACAACCACGTCGTCAACGATGCCGAAAACATTGAGGTAGTCCACGAAAAGCGCACCTACAAAGCCAAAATCGTAGGCACTGACCCTAGCTGTGATCTAGCTGTGCTCAAGATTGAGGGTAAACGCCTGCCATCCATCAGGGTAGGGGATAGCAAAAAGGTTCAGGTTGGCGAGTGGGTTTTGGCCGTCGGCAACCCCTTCAACCTGACCAGCACCGTCACCGCAGGCATCGTCAGTGCCAAGGGCCGTAACCTCAATATCGTAAACTCCCAGTTCCCGATCGAGTCCTTTATCCAGACCGATGCTGCCATCAACCCAGGCAACTCGGGTGGTGCCTTGGTGAACCTCAAAGGCGACCTGATTGGCATCAATACCGCCATCTATAGCCAGACAGGTAGCTATGCAGGTTATGGCTTTGCCGTCCCGTCTGACCTTGTCGAAAAGGTTGTGGGTGACCTCATCAAGTTTGGCCGTGTCCAGAAGGCCGTCTTTGGTGCTGATGTTACCGAGCTCAACTCGGGCCTAGCCGAAAAACTCAACACCACAGACCTTAGTGGTGTGGCGGTGGCCTCCTTAGATGCTGATGGACCTGCAGACCGTGCCGGTATGCGCAAGGGTGACATCATCGAAAAGGTTGATGGCAAACAGATCAATAGCAAGGCCGAGTTTGACGAAGAAATCTACTACCACAGCCCTGGCGACAAAATCAAAGTCACCTACCGCCGTAAGGACCAGCTTTCAACTGCCGAGCTCACCCTTGTCAACCTTGACGGGGGCACTGCAGTCCTGAAGCGTGAGATCTACAAAAGCAGCAAACTAGGCGCCCAGCTCGAGCGGCTCAGTAAGAACGAACTCGGTAAATACAAAGTCGAGGGCGGTGTTCGCATCGTTCGGCTTGAGGGTAATGGCATCTTGCGCCGCATGGGCATCACCGAAGGTTTTGCGATAACTAGCATCAACAACAAGCCCGTGACTTCACCTCAGGATCTTGAGGATACGCTCCTTGCTGTCAGTGGCCGCATCCTGATCGAAGGCCTCAACCAACAGGGCCAGAAAGGATACTACCAGTTTTACTTTTAGGGGTTAGGCGTTTAGTTATTTGGCCGTCATACAGACTATGGTTGCCTAATTCCCTCCTATATATATAGCAGTCTGCCAGCATGACCACCAATCAAAATTGACCTGATTGGTGGTCATCTCTTAGTAGGTGATGGTCAAGACCATGTACGGCAATCTGATTTGGCCTTCTACCCAAATTTTATAGAGGTTGTTTCGCTAGTTGGCCATACGATTTGGGTGTTTCTGGAAACTTTTTTGTTAAAATTGAATTAAGGGATGTGATTTTTTACCCGATTAGTTCCTAATTTGTTTTGCAATTAATATAGCATTAGTTATACAAAAAATGCCCAATATTTTGATTTAGGCTGTTATATTATGGGTGTCGACTTGTTTTTGTATCATATTCGTATCTATGCCAGCCAATCAGATGTTACCCTAATGTTTCCAAATTGTTTTATCGATTAGCCTAGTTTGATAATTTTTTATTTGGCGATTGCTGAAATATTGTGTAGTTTATTCTGTTTTACAACCAAAGTTAACCTATCATTGTCTGTATGTACCTTTAATCTTGGTTTTTTGTTTTGTCAGACTAGTTGCGTATATTTCGCTTCCTTTTGTGTGTGCTGCCTACTAGGTAGGGTACTCATCTAGGTTATCGGAATCTAATCACAGTCAAACCAAACAGCAAGAGACGATGCAAATTCTCTACTCTACAGGGATCAGAAGGCTAGCCTGGCTCCTCCCGATTTTAACGCTGCTAATACTTGCCCTGCCGGGTAGTGTATCGGCACAGACCTACCTCAATGAGAGCTTCGAGGGGACATGGTCAGCAGACCCTGGTGCTCCATCTGGCTGGACGCAACAGGAGGTGAGGAACTACACTGTCACTACCTACCAGCCTTGGAGGAAAAATACGCTTACAGGAACCAATACATGGTCCTCTACGCCTTATGCATTTTCCACTTGGCCAAATACCACATCCTTCCCTAACTATAATGCCACAACCAACAACTCGGTTGCCTGGATTTATGACGGAAATTATGGCGGAGCGGCCTACAATAGTTCCACTCGCTTGATAACACCGACCATTGATCTTTCTAGCAGTACCTCTCCATGGGTGAGCTTTTTCGTTTGGGATGGCAATGGTATTACAGCACAGCATTTACAAGTTCTCGTTTCTACAGACAACGGAACAACATGGGAACTCCTGATGCCAATTGCATCTCCGGGACAAGCTACTAGCTCTAGGCCGTTTGCTCAGTATGCCGTCAATCTAAGTCAATACAAATCTGCCACCACAAAACTGGCATTTGGGTCTATCAATACTTTCGGTAGCTCTGATATTTGGCTAGACCAAATTGTTCTTGCCGAGCGATCAGCAACTACCAATACCTTTAACCCAAGCACTGCAACTGGCAACTGGTTCACAGCTGCTAGCTGGAGCCTTGGTCGTGTGCCGAATGCACTTGATGACGTCGTAATTGCCGCGGGTAAAACGGCTAATATTGATGTCCTTGCAGGCGTACCTGCTGTAGCCGCCTCATTGAGTGTTGAGGGTACCCTTCAATACTCTGCAACAAGCAATTATCTGATTGTTGGCGGAGATGTAACAGTTGTTTCTGGTGGCACACTTCGTTTAGGAACTTCTGGAACTACCGGATCTCGTATTTATGTCGGTGGTGACCTCGTAGTAAACGGAACGCTAAACGGTACCCTTGGTACAGGTTGTGCGCTATACTTCTATGGGCGCAACAAACAGTTCACAGGCAGTGGTACCATAACCAGCAACATCATTCGCGAGATCTATCACGCTGGTACGGGCACATTTACTTACAACCAAACCAATGCTGTTGCCGTCCAAGCTACTTTTGGTCTGTTTAACGGTAATGTTAATCCTAACTCGAAACTCAATTTAGGTGTCAATACCTTTAACTTAACTACTATAAAGGGTTTCGGTAATCTTACTGCTGCTCCTGGCTTTCCTAATATTGGTACCTCGACTAGGTCAGTTACCTATCAAGGACCTAATGCAAGCGCCGTGGCTTGCTACACGCCGTTCGGAAACGTATCCAACATTTCAGCTGGTGGCCCAGAGTTAGAGGTTATTAGCGGTGTAAAAACTGTTACTGGTACCCTAACCTTTAACCACTTTGGTAATTTTGACTTAGTAGCTCCGGTTCAAGTTGGTAATGGCTCTTTCACTGGTACACTCACCATGACCAGGGGTATCGTTAACTCAACTAGTACCAATTATCTGTGGTTGGGCCCTTCATGTACTGGCTCATCTGGTACTGCTGCTACCAACTTAAGCACTACATTTAGTTCATCTGCCACAGCCGGGTCTTACGTATCTGGCCCTATTAGGGTTGCGTTCAATGCACTTGCTACAACTAGGAACCTTCCATTTGGCTTTGGTACCAACTTGCTTTCAAATACCAGTCCGTTCGGTGCTGCAAATGGTCTTAGGCCAATGGTGCTGTCACGTGCGTCAGGTAACTGGGCAAGCCAAGATATTACTGTTACTCCTAGTACATCAGCATCAGGCTCTTTTACCGCTCCACTTGCTAAGTTAGTATCTAACAAACTTTGGCAAATTACCGAGAACACTGGTACGCTTGACGCCAATACAGTTGTTACGCTGTCGGTCCGCAATCAATCCCTTAGTGGAGGTGGTGATAACCTTTTAGCTACGGATAGTACTAGCCACCTCCGAGTGGTACAAAGCACTACGGGCACAGGGGGCTGGACTTCACGCTCAAATGCACTCACAAAAGCAGCGTTTACTGATAACTCAGCTGTAACAATCGCTACGCAGGCAGCCTCACCTGGTCCTATTGCACCATTAAGCACAAACGGTGGCTATTTCGCCATTGCCCAGACTACTTCCACCATAGGTACTACTACCGCCACGACCCCAGTTTCTACTGCAGTTAGCGCTGGCCAGTCTGACCTTAACTTCTTACGTATTGCAGTTATCTACTCGCCGGCTGGTGGTACAATTAGCCTTTCTGGCGCCAATATCACTGGCACCTTTACTGATGGTGATGTTACCGATGCTAAAATTTGGGCTGGTACCGTTAGTGGTCCTACAGGCGCCTCGCCATTAGGAACCATCAACAACCCGTCACCTGGTACGATTGCGTTCACGGGTCTAAGCACAACTTTGGCTGCTGGCCTTAACTATTTCTGGGTGACATATTCTATGGCAGCTACCCTTAACGGTACTTCTGCCAAAGCTGATCTCCTGACAGGTGGCCTGACCTTCTCAACATCTGCTGGTGCTATTGCGCCAACAGCTCGTCCTGCTGCTGATCAACTAGGTACGGCACGTCTATTTGCTGCACCAATCACGATAACCCCGGCCACAACAACAACATTCTGCGTAGGTGGCTCAGTATCCCTAACTGCCAGCAGTGTTGATAGCTATACCTACACTTGGTCGCCAGCTACTGGTCTTAATACGACCTCAGGTGGTACTGTCATAGCTAGCCCAACTACTACCACGACTTATACCGTTTCTGGTGTCAATGGCCCTAATACCGTTACCAAAACGCAGGTTGTGACTGTTAATCAATTACCAACAACACCAACAATCCTTGGTACGCCAACTGGTTCTGTTTGCGTAGGCTCTACTGTAGCGTTATCACTCGGTAATTTAGGGTCACCATCAGCTGGTACTGGTACAACTACAAGTTCTGCTTACGGACCACTTAGAGGAAACTGGGGTGGCAGTAGACATCAATACCTCTACACTGCTGCTGAGGTTGGTGCTGCCCGAAACATTGCAGGGCTTCGTTTTGATGTAACAGCATTTTCAGGCTCGCGTGCTACCTATACAGGATATACCATCAAAGTGGCACATACCTCGCTTACAGGTCTAGTGTCAACTTTTGAGTCTCCAACTTGGACTACCGTTTATTTCAATGCGGCTCATCCAGGTGCTACGGCTACAGGTGCTTATACCATTAATTTCAATACGCCATTTGCATATAACGGAACTAGCAATCTCCTAGTCGAGATTTGCTACAATGATCCCGATGCAGGTGTAGGTGCGGTTACATTTAACTGTACGAGCCTTGCTTTTATCGGATCGAATACCTTCTCAGGTGACAACAATACTGGTGTTTGTACCAATGCTACGGGTACAACCAATGCACTTCGTCCGAACACGATTTTCATGTCGCCCCAGACCTTTAGTACTTATGTTTGGTCTCCGTCAACTGGCCTAAGTGCAACCAATATTGCAAACCCTGTCCTGACAGTTCCTGCAGCTGGTGCTAATACCTACACCCTAACCGGTACTGATGCCAACGGATGCGTAAGCGCAGCTGGTAGCATTACTGTAACTGGTCTTGCTCGTCCATCGGCCCCTAGCGTTGAGGCCAATCCTTCGCATTGTGGAAACAAAGCCCCAGGTACCACCTTCACCTATACAACTGGTGCGGGTGTTACCCTCCGGATCTATGCAACCAACAGCAGCACCACACCGCTCGAGACCATTGCAAGCCCTGGCAACAAAATGACAACCTACTTGGTGTCAAATACCACCAATTTGTTTGCATCAGTTGTAGCAGCTAATGGTTGCGAGTCCTCTCGCACGCCATTCACTGTTACTGTTTCAGAGGCCCCAAGCATCACGATCACACCGGTCGGCGGTAGCTCAATCTGCGTTGGTCAAT
Organism: Cytophagaceae bacterium; assembly: GCA_027490155.1. Lineage (GTDB taxonomy): Bacteria > Bacteroidota > Bacteroidia > Cytophagales > Flexibacteraceae > CANHWS01. The sequence continues at coordinate 50,351 of JAIXYP010000039.1, forward strand.
CAAAGGTGGTCAACCTTACCAGTACAGCTGATTATACCTATTCTTGGTCACCAAGTACTGGTGTCACAGCTGGTACTACGGCAGGCAACTTTATCCTTGCCCCTACCACCACAACGACATATACCGTTACAGGTGTTGATCCTGATTTGTGCCAAAACACGCAGAATATCACCATTACGGTTAACGCTCTGCCAAATGCACCAGTTATTGTTGCTAGCCAAACCGGTTCGGTTTGCCAAGGGTCTCCTGTTTCACTTTCCGTTCCGAACTTCAATACCGTTCTAGGCACTGGCACGTCAGCTAGCGGTACACAAGGCCCTATGCGTTCCAATTGGGGTGCTGGTAGGTTCCAGTACCTATACAGAGCGTCTGATATTGGTGGCCCTGCCCGGCTAATCAATGCAATAGCCTTTAATGTTTCTTCGTTTGCTGGTGCACGTCCTACTTTCGCAGGCTACACCGTCAAAATGGCTAACTCTGCTGTCACTGCATTGACTGGAACCTATCAGTCGCCTACCTGGACCAATGTGTACTTTAACAATGCACAGCCAGCCCCAACAGCTACGGGTTCTTATGTTATTAACTTCACGACGCCATTTGCGTGGGATGGCACAAGCAACGTTATCATTGACATTTGCCATAACAACCCAGATGCTGGCAACGGTACCGATGTGTCTTTCACGAACACAACCCTTGCCTACAATGCCTCGACCTCTGCGGCTAATGATAATGCTCCAACCCATTGTTCAGTTGCATCAGGTACAGCAAGTGGCACTCGTCCAAACACGACTTTTATCACAACACAATCTTTCAGCAGCTATTCATGGTCGCCTAGCACTGGTCTTAGTGCTACCAATGTTGCCAATCCAACCCTGACAGTTCCGTCAGCTGGCGCTTTGGCCTACACCCTGACTGTAACGAATGCCAACGGATGTCAGAATAATTCGGTGTTTAATGTTACTGGCCTTGCCGTACCATCAGCACCGACTGTCACTGCCAACCCATCGCATTGCGGCAACAAAGTTCCTGGTGTGACCTTTGGTTCTCATCTCGGTGATTCCATCCGGATTTACGCCACCAATAGCAGCACTGTAGTGCTCGAGCGAATTGCAGAGCCGGCCTTGAACATGTCAACTTACTTAGTAGGTACAACCACGACCCTCTATGCTGCCGTTGTCGGTGTCAATGGTTGTGAGTCAGCACGGACACCTTTCACCGTTAATGTCCTAACTGCACCGACGATCACTGTAACCCCTACCACCTCAACATCTATTTGCCCTGGTGGCTCCGTAGAGGTGACAGTTAGTTCACCTGGTGATTATACCTATACTTGGTCTTCTCCTGCCCAAGTGACTGCAGGTACCACTGCAGGTACTTACATCATTACGCCATCGGCCGCCGGCACCTTTATTGTCACTGGTGTAGATCCAGATTTATGCGAAAACACTGCCTCTGTTAACATTACCTTCAGGGCTGTTCCTAATGCGCCAGTTATTAGTTCGTCAGCAGGGCTTTCTGTTTGTCAAGGTTCTTCAACTAACCTTAATGTTACTGACATCAACACTGTCCTTGGTACCGGTACCGGTTCTAGTGGACTTCAAGGCCCGATGCGCTCTAACTGGGGTGGTTCTAGGCATCAATACCTATACAGAGCTTCTGATATCGGAGGTGTAGCACGGACGATCCATGCGATCTCTTTTAATGTTACAGGTTTCTCTGCTGCACGTCCAACCTTTACTGGTTATACCATTAAGATGGCCAGTACAGCCTCGACTACCCTTACGGCCTTCGAGTCACCTACCTGGACAACTGTTTACACCAATGCAAACCAACCTGCTCCTACAGCAACTGGTGCGTTTACGTTCAATTTAGCCACACCATTTGCATGGAATGGCACTAGCAACGTTCTGATCGAAGTATGTTACAATGATCAAGATGGTGGCAACGGTACTGACGTGACGTTTAGCAATACCACCTTGGCTTACAACGGTACCATATCCCTTTCTCAGGATAACAATGCCAACGTTTGTACTAACACTGGTACTGGCACCTCAACGACTAGGCCTAATACAACCTTTATCACAAGACAAGTATTCAGCTCTTACTCTTGGTCTCCTGCTGACGGCTTGAGTGCAACCAACATTGCTAATCCGGTCTTGACTTTGCCAAACACAGGTGCCAACGTTTATACCCTAACCGTTACCAATGCGCTTGGTTGTGCTACTAGCCAACCGATTACGTTGACTGGTGTAACACCACCATCTGTTTTGTCTGAGGCTACTAATGTTGCCCATTGCGGTGTCCAAACACCTAACGTGACGATCAACACCGTCGTTGGTGATACGATGTTTGTCTATGCAGACGAAGCAATGACCACTTTGCTCCAGAAAACAAGGGCTACTGCTACTACAACAGCCTTAGCAGGTTTCACGATGGGAGCAGGTACTGTTTATGTTGCTGGCAAAAACCCAACAACAAGCTGTTTTGGACCAGCCCTCCCTGTTACCATTAGCATCACCCCTGCTCCGGCCCTAACCGCTGGTATCCAAGGTGCTTATGATCCATGTACGCAGTCAACTGCTTCGGTCCAACTTTTGGCCTCAGGTACTGGCTATACAACCTATACCTGGACCCCAAGTACAGGTCTTAGCGCTGCTAACATCGCTAACCCTGTTGCCAACCCTAAAGGCACAACAACCTATACTGTTGTTGCTTCTGGAGCTGGCTGTCAGAACACAACTACTGTTACCGTAACGCGCCAACTGGCACCTGTTGCTACCTCTTCTGCATCGTCTTATGGTGTGCTAAGTGGCCAACCTGTGACATTGACTGGTGTGACAAGGTCTAACCTTGTACCAGATCCGATCTTGGGTAACGGTACAGCTCCGACTACCGTAGCTACCGGTGTTACCGTTGCTAGTCCATATGCTACTTATTGGGGTGCTAACAAACAACAGTACATCATTCGCGCCTCTGAGCTTCGTGCTGCTGGTTATGCTGCTGGTGCCATCAACGGTATGTGGTTCACAATCAATTCTGTCGGTACGGAGCCTAATGTGCAAGACTTTGCCGTCTTTATGGAGCACACATCTTTGACTGATCTGTCGACTACATCACATCCTGCGACTACATTTACAACACCTGCTAATCTCGTTTATGGACCAACCACCCGTACGTTGGCTCCAAACTCGTCTGATACAGTTAGGTTTACCAATTCATTCAATTGGAATGGTGTTGACAACATCATCATCCAGACCTGTTTTGATAACGATGTCTTTGGTACTTCCAATGCTGGTACGCTCGTTGTGCCGACCACCTATACCAGTACTATGATGGGCTATGGTGACAACCAAGGTGGTAGTTTCTGTTCTAACGACTTCACCATCGATGTTCGTCAGACTAACCGTCCTGTGTTTAACTTCCTGCAGCTGCCAACAAGCACTACAGTTACCTGGACAGGTCCTAATGGTTTCACTAGCACCAACCGCACACTGGTTATCAACCCAACCGTCAGCGGTACTTATACATTCCGTGCCACTGGCAACGGATGTACCTCGACTGCAACGCCGTTTAATATTGACATCGTTGCCTGTCCAGTCCCTACTGGCCTTGCATCCACAGGTGTTACAGCTACTACTGCAAGCTTTACGCACAACCTCATGTTTGGCATCACGAGTTACATTGTTGCCTATCGCCGTGTTGGTACCACCACCTGGACAACCTATTACGTCAACAACGGATCCTTCACGATCGTTGGTCTAGCACCGAGCACTTCGTATGAGGTCAACGTGCGTACCTTCTGTAATTTTGCAAGTAGCTCGACTGCTTCAACCAACGTTGTTGTAACTACCGGACTTGCCAATGACGTTGTTTCGGGTGCTTTGACCTTGTCTGTTAGCAACAACTTTGTCCCACTAACCCAGGACAATACGACCGCTACAACTGGTCCTGAGCCTGCACCTACCTGTCAGACTAACTACAGCAAGGATGTTTGGTACAAATACACCGTTCCTGCCTCTGGTCGCGTCATGATCTATGCCAACGTTGGTACCCTGACCCGTCTCAACATCCAGAACTTCACCGGCACGCCTACTAACCTTGTTTCTAATGCTTGCGTCGCTGGTACAGCTGGCACCAACGCCCGTCTGTTTGTCACAGGTCAGACCCCTGGTACCGTCAATTATGTGCGTATCTCTAGCTTCAGTGCTAACGCAGGTACCTTCACCATCGGTATTGCCGAAGGTCACCTCTGGACAGGTACAACAAACACGACCTACTCAACAGCTACCAACTGGTACGGTGGTGCTACGCCTGCTACATCAGATGTTGTTGTCTTCAGAAGTTCTGGAAACCAGCCAAGCGTAACGGCCAGCACTACAACTGCTGGTATTATCCTACAAGCAGGCATTAACCTCACAGTCACGACTGGTACCCTAACTGTCAACGGTCCGCTTAGCTTTGCTGGTAACAATACCATCAACCTAAACACAGGTGGTATCACTGCCACAGGTGCTGCTAGCCTTGCCAATGCTACCTTCACGGGCTCTGGTACGTTAAGCATCACAGGTGCTGTTTCTGCCTCTGGTGCCACGTTTAACAACACGGGTACGACGACCTTTACCGGTGCGACAACCCTCGGCTCTGCTACCCTTGGTGCAACCACCACAATCAACCTAGCTGGTAACGCTGTCTTCAACAACAGCAGTATCTCCGGCGATGGTATTATTCAGTTCACTGGCACCAGCCGCACCCTTTCAGGTTCGGTTCTGCTCGAGAACTTGCAACTTGCTGCCTCCGCATCTGTGGCTACCCAAACTGGTGCAGTCGTTACCATCGGTACTGGTCTGACCTTGCTTGCAAGCGCTACATTTGACAACACCCTCGGTAGTGTCATCCTCAACAGTGTTAACGGCAAAACCGCTAACCTGACCAACCTCCGCAGTGGTGCTACCTATACAGGCAACATCACCCAGCGTGCTTGGTTGCCAACGCCAACTCCAACTCCAGTTTATGGTCGTTGGTTCAATATCGGTGTCGGTGTTAAGGGTCACACCCTTGGTTCGCTTGGTTCTGAGTTCTACACCCGTGGTTTTGCCGGAGCCAATGATCCGACTGGTAATCCTACCGTCCGTTTCTACTCCGAGCCTGATACTAGCTGGAAACCAGCCACAAGCGCTAGCCAAGCTCTCGCCCCAGGTGTTGGTCCGATCGTGTTCCTAGATCACCGCTTCTTTGGTCGCCGTGCTTACTTCACAGTTACTGGTCCTCCAGTTGTCGGTGATGGTGTCAACGGAACCAATACTGGTGGTACTGAGCAATTTGCCTTCACCCTGACCCGTGCCGGTCTAGGTAGCAATGCTACTAAAGTTGGTAACAACATCTTGGCGAACCCATTCCCTTCGGCCATCGCCTGGACCTCTGCCAACTGGACCCGTAGTGCTAACATCAGCCCTACGATCTTCATCCGTGACGCTTTGACCAACCAATGGTTGAGCTATAACTTCAACACGACGTCTGGTACACGTGGTACAGGTGCTGCTTTCGGCCGCATCGCTTCTGGCCAAGCCTTCGCTGTTGTTGTGAATGCAGCCGGTACTACCACCCTAAGCGTAGCAGAACAAGCCAAGATCAACGCGACCACCAGCAATGCCCAACGCGAAGGCAGCATCGTTAACCCGATGACCTTCAAACTCAGCGCAGCAGGTGTCAGCAATGGCATGGACGTGAACCAAGTTGGTTTCATGACCGGTACCACTGTTGGTGAGGACCTAGCTTATGATGCCCGCAAAATGATGTCAGGTGTGATTGATATGTGGATGGAAAATGGCAGCGCCAAACAAGTTGTCAACTTCATGGAGCGCCCAACCACCACCACCACTATCCCGCTTAACTTCCGCACTGTCGGCACTGGCGCCCACACGATCAGCTTCAGTGATGTAGCTGGCCTAACTGGCGAAGGTGTAACAGTTATGCTGATGGATAACTTCACTGGCACTGCTACTTACCTGACTACGGACCAAGACTACACCTTCTCGGTGTCAGCCGCAGCAGCAAGCAAAGCAGACGGACGTTTCAGCCTGATCCTAGCCCCTGCTGGTCCTACTTCTGTTGGCACAGCAATTGGTAAAGTCGTCTTCGGTGTCTATCCGAACCCTACAGAAGCCAATGGTGACATCACTGTTGTCCTGAACAACCTAGCCGTCAATAGCAGCACAGCCACCATCAGCATCAACGATGCTGTAGGCCGTACCGTCCTGACAGAAGTTGTTAGCTTCAATGGCCAGCAGAACAGCTGGACTGTGAAAAACCAACTAGCAGCGGGTGTCTATACTGTCCGTGCAACCGCTGGCGGTGAGACCTTTAGCCAGAAACTGGTTGTCAAGTAACCGATAGCCTCTAGCGTAGTAGGCCACAGCCTAACTGCGAGATCAATGCCCCAAACCCCTGACTGGTTATGCAAGTCAGGGGTTTGTTTTTTGTTCCTTTGGGGCACGACTCTGCCTACTCTAAAATCATGGCCGTGTAGCCTTGCCTGTCCCGCTTTCAGCAGGAAGCCATATTTGGCCCATTTTTAGTCGTTTGGGCCTTACCTTTGTTTGGTAATTTCTGCTACCTCTATTTTAGGCTGGGTTGTCGCATGCACCATCCTAAATCTCTACTAGCTATGTTTAATAATCTGAAGGTTCTACTTATACTGTTTTTGTGCTTGGGATGCTTGGTTGGTGCACCATCATTGGCTTCGGGCCTTTCAACAAGCCAAATACTCCGTGTCGATACCTTTAGCAGGCCGATGACGATCAAAATGAGTTCGTTGGTCAACCCTATTGGGGCAGACTATTGCCAGATCGGGGTTGCTGATGACGGCACCTTAGGCTATGATAATTTTTATGATGCCTATAAGTTGATGGGGGGCACCATTGACATGTGGATGACTCCGATACCAAATGTTAACATGACAGTCAACTATTTGCCACGTGCTACCACAACGGTGTCTATCCCACTCAATTTCAGGTCAATATATACAGGGCTACATCAGCTTGAGATCACGGACTTTGCCAACCTCAGTGGTTTTAATGCCCAAATCACTCTGCGTGACAACTACACTGGCCTGACCTACGATCCTGCCCAGCAGTCCGTCATCCAGTTTGATGTTTTAGCTGGTGTTACTGCCACTTTTACCAACCGCTTTGTGATCAACTACCAGCCTGTTGTGGGCTTAGGGTCACCTATAGGCGGCCAAGTTAGCCTTGCACCTAATCCTGTCCAAGCAGGTCAAATGCTTCAGCTACAGGCCACAACGCCGAATGAGAAGATCAAATCAGCTCAGTTGCTAGGCATTGACGGTAGGGTAGTGGTTGCAACCTTAACAGTCCAGTCAGCAGGTGCAGGACAAGCCATCCGGATGCCCGTTAGCCTAGCGGCAGGTGTCTATTGGTTGCGTTTGCTAGGCCAGGATGCGATAGCCCCAACTAGGGTAGTTGTTCAATAAGGTTTATTTAGGGTCAGAGCCTCCAGTTGCGTGGCCGATTGATGTTCCAGTTAAGGCTGAGGCTGAAATTCGGAAAGAAGTTTCGTTGTACTTGTCCCAGTTGCTCGGTCGTGAACGATGGACCCGTGAAGCTGCTGCCCGAAACAGTGAAGTCGTTATAGATTGCCGTGGACTGAATCCAGAGGTCTGTACTCAGCGAAAAGCCGTTCAGCGTCTCGATTGCAAGGGTCATGATGGGCCCATGTTGCAAAACGACATTGTTGACAAAGGCCAACTTGGCCCCACCGCCATCGTTGATACCTGCCACACTGGTTCGTCCTTGCCTAAATAATCGGTACCCCAGGTCCAGCCGGTAACTGCTGCCCTTACTGGTGACAAATCCCTTTTGCGCCTTGGCAGTTACATCCCAGATCACGACCGTGTCTATCGGGCTTTCGCTAAAGGCTTTCCAGTTCAGCTGACCAAGCCGGTTCTCCCGCCTCAGTACATCAAGCTGAGCTGCGTATTGTTTGTTAAACCGATAGCGAGTCTGCACATTGGATAGCAGAATGCGGTTTGATCTATTTTTGCCTTGTTCGGTCATGAAGTCCCGGACATGGTAGGTCACAAACAGACTATGGTTGCCCGTAAGGCTCAACCGGCCTGGGGTCCAAGCAAATGAGGGCTCAAATCGCAAGATCCGCTCCTGAAAGTTCTCGATACTCTGGCTGGCCGTGATATAGACTAGGTGTTTGTACGAGCCAGACGTCTTGAACTCGGTCCTGAACCACTTGTTCCAGACATACCGATAGCTCCCTTCGATCGTGTAGAAGGCCTCGTCCCGATCTTGATTGTTGTCCTCGCTTCGGGTGTCCACTCGTAGTAGTTGGGCAATGGTCGCTAGTGTAAATTGTTGCTTGTCGCTTGGTGCATAGCGCCAGTTGGTGTACCAGGCCTGTATCACTTCGGTGATGTCCTTCACCCGCTCTAGGGCTAGCACCTTGTCCAGCTCAGTAAGGGGCAGCGATAAGTTGTTTTTGACTCCGTATGCCCGGTCCCGATAAATGTACTCCACTCTTCCTTCGACAAATAGTAAGTCTGTCTGGTAAAACAAAGACTGTTTGAGATCCCAATCCGTTTGGCGGTAATAGCTGTTCTGCCGTAGCACTGGCCCTGTATAGGTGCGGTAGTCAAAACTACGGTTCGGCAAGGTCATGCTGTTATAGGACCGAATGGCCCATCGGTCGCTGATCACGTACTGCAGTTTGAGTTCGGATGTGAAAGTATCGCTAACAATGGACTGGATATTGAGCCCATCCCCCATATTGAGGTAGTCCTCGATTTTGCGTCCGCGGTATCCGACCATTAGTTGCGTAATGGCCTGTTTGCTGAACTCTTTGCTGATCCTGCCAAAGGCTAAATAGGCTTGGTGTTGACGTGGTGTGATAAATGCTTGCCAGATCCGCCCCCCGATACTGAGTACGGCAGTCGTATCCAGCACGGCCTTGTATTGAAGTGCGGTTTCGTAAGCTGGCCCCCCATTCACTAAGTCCGATCGTTTGTCGGCCATCAGCTCTGCCACCCCCCTTATGCTAAGATCCTGCCCATCCAGGATGCGTTTGCTGAACTTGACACCTGTGCCCATCCAGGCTAATCGGTTGCGGTTGGCGCCATAGTCCTGCACATGCCCGTATGCCAAAAGGCTCCAGTCTGGTCCCCAGTATTGTCGGTATTGTAAGCTTGTCAGGACGTCTGCCGTGACGAATTTGTTTGCCCCATCCTGTGCCGTGTTATAGATATGGTCCGTCAGGATCAGTCCACTAGCCTGATGACGCCCTAGCCGTAGTGTGCCAGAGCCAGCATAGTTCCGCAGGGCATAGGTGTTGATCCCTAGCCGGCTGATGTTGCTGTTCACTTGGCTGATTGTATCCAGTAGGGCAATGCTATCCGCTTCGAACTGAGCCATGCAGTGCCCTGGCCCAAACAGCCCCACCAGCAGCATGAGCCCTCCTGCCGTCCATGACCATATTGATTGCCAAAGCCGATTAGCCATTTGGGGTGGAGATGCGTTTTGTCACTATCCTATCGTAGTGGGCCTAAGACTTCCACTCATAAGCTTAAGGGATGTCAAGACCAAGTCAAGGCTATGTTGTTTGATCAGGATAGACCAGCCAAAATACATAACAAATGCGCATATCTGGATTGGCTACCTCGTTTTGGGGCCTGATTGTTGGTATTAGGATGCCAAACGAGCCAGTCTTAGCCCTTATCTTTGCCTACTGATGGCCCTTGACCCCAACCATTTTCATCCCTTAGCACAGCTGACCTATGATCTGGAGGCATTGGATGATGTCGTAAAACGGGTACATGGACTTGCTCAGGAGTGTCCCATCTGGCTGTTTGATGCCAATATGGGATCTGGCAAGACCACTTTCATCAAAGCCTTGATGGCGGACTTGCAAAGCTATGATCCTGTCTCGAGCCCAACGTTTAGCATCGTCAATACCTATAGGTTGGTTTCGGGCCCAGCGGTGCACCATTTTGATCTGTATCGGGCCAAATCAATGGAGGAGCTCGACCAGATTGGGATATGGGAGTACCTTGACAGTGGCAATTTGTGCCTGATCGAGTGGCCAGAGCTGATATGGCCCGCCTTATCTGGAGCCGGCTTGCCGATTGTGCTCATCAAACTGGAACCCTTAGGCCCAACTGCCCGACAGCTTACCATCCTGAAACTAACACCCGAGGGCGATACCCATTAGATAAAATCGCTAAATTGGCACAGGTATCACTGCTGGCTAAACTAACCCCATCCATTGTTTGAAATCCATAGTCTGGGTTGGCCAAACAACATACTACACCAATCCGATCGTTCGATTCAGCCTCGCAAATACCTCTCAGGTCCAACCCTGATCAAATAGCCTAATCCTGGCATTACTGACCTATTACATGAAGGATATGATTTCGCGCTCGTCGCTAGAAACACTTGCTAGGGCAGGGGCCTTATTACCGCAAGAGCTGCTGCAGGAGGTAGCCACAGCCTCTAAGGCCTTGGTTATTGGTGTGCCACGTGAGGTCGAGTTGCAAGAGAATCGGTTATGTCTTACACCTGATGCCGTCGCCATTTTGGTCAGCAACGGGCATGAGGTCTATATGGAAGCCGGGGCAGGCACAGCCTCCCAATTTCAGGACACGGAGTATAGCGAGGCTGGTGCCCAGATCGTTTACAGCAATGTCGAGGTCTATCGCAACGCACATATCATCCTCAAGGTCAGCCCGCCAACGGTCGAAGAAGTGGGCCTGATGTCGATGGGGGCCACCTTGGTATCAGCCTTGCAGATGAGCCGCCTCAATAAAGACTATATTGATGCCCTGGTGGAGCGTAAAATCACCGCTGTTGGTTTTGAGCTACTGCAGGACGAAATCGGTGGCTTACCCATCGTACGGGCCATGAGCGAGATTGCAGGTAGTACCACCATGCTCATTGCTGCGGAGTACCTCAATAGTAATAACAACGGACGTGGGATCATCTTAGGTGGGATCACTGGTGTGCCGCCAACCAAGGTTGTGATCCTTGGTGCCGGCACCGTTGGCGAGTTTGCCGCACGCACTGCCCTAGGCCTAGGTGCAGAGGTCAAAGTCTTTGACAATGAGCTATATAAACTCCGCCGCATCAAGCAAGAGTTGGGGCACCATATCTTCACCTCTACTTTCGACGTCACCTACCTAACGGATGCCCTGCGCCGGGCGGATGTCGTGATCGGAGCCTTGCGGCATGAGGAGGACCTAGCCACCTATATGGTGAGCGAGGAAATGGTCTCGATGATGAAGCAAAATGCCGTCATTGTGGATGTCAGCATCGACCAAGGGGGCTGTTTTGAAACGAGCGAGCTCACCAGCCATAGCCGACCTACGTTCAAGAAGTATGACGTCATCCATTACTGTGTTCCCAACATCGCAAGTAGGGTAGCTCATACCGCCAGCACCGCGCTCAGCAATATCCTTACACCAGTCTTGCTACAAGCTCATCGTATGGGTGGCATTGAAGAAATCTTGTTCGAGAAGGGCTGGTTCATGAAGGGAGTCTATACCTACAAAGGCCACCTGACTAACAAGTCTATCGCCCGCCGCCTCGGCCTTCGCCACCGTGACCTAAACCTTTTCCGGATTAGTAAGTTTTAGGGTCCGAACTTTTTGGTGTGATTGTAGTCTAGCAATATCGATTGCTGCAGGCCAACCATAACGAGCCAAACCTAAGGTCACAACTCCTGAGGTTAATAGCCTATGTCTTCCTGCATTTCTCTGCCCGAATGGCATCACCTAAATGAGTGAATAGGTCCAGCCAAAGTGCAATTAGCATAACCAAATGCACTTGATCTGGCCCTGTTTTCAGTCCTGGTGCCAAATGCAACATAAAAAGTAGACCATTATTGCGCAGATCTTAAGGCTCAATTGAGGTGACCTAATCTAGCCAGTAGAAATAGGCTGACGCTGGTTTTTTTGACGCAAAGTCGCAGATATCCAGTGTGTAGAGTTTGTATGCGGTCCGTTTCCCAAATATTAGTTGGCATATCAGCCAGTTTAGCCCTAGGATGAAAGGTTGTTTAGCGGTACAAGTGGCATAATTTAAAATGGTTCTAAATTGTTTATGCAAACAACAAGTTATCTTTAATGTCATGATAATCAGTTACTTAAACTGATTTTGGACCTCAGGCCATTACACACAAACCCTAGCGAAAGATGGATTTCAACTTTGTTACTAGGCAGTCGTGCACTAGTTTTGCCCCGGTCTAATAATGCCCTCAAAGGGCCTAAGTGCCGCATCTATGAGCCTAAACAGGTTAACATCGCGATATTGGGTACGGATAGGAGCTATGGCAGCCACCGTACTGACGCTACATTTTTCTGCCATTGCCCAAGACGGAGCCGCTACCCCAGCACCTGCTGATGGAGCTGCCGCTGCTGCCCCAGCCCCCGCCGCTGGTGGTGGTGACGCCGTTGCAGGCGAAGCTGTCTTCAATGCCAACTGTAAACAATGCCACGCCATCAACGAGCAAGTTGTAGGCCCTGCCCTGCGGGATGCCCACAAACGCTGGCCAAGTGACAAGGCTTTGACCGAGTTTATCAAGTATCCGCAGAAGACCATCGACGGTGGTAATGCGTATGCTAAAGGCCTTTACGACAAGTACAAGCAATACATGCCGAACCACAACTTCCTTAAGGATGAGGAGATCGGTAGTGTTATTGCCTGGATCAAGGCCGAAAGTGCCAAGCCAGTCACTGCTGCTGCTGCCCCAGCTGCTGCAGACGGTAAAGGCGGTGCTGCTGCCGATGCAGGTGCTGGTGCCGGCATTGACTCGAGCTTCTTGACCTATATACTTGGTGCGTTGGTATTGGTCCTTATCCTGCTGATTGCGGTTTTGGGCTTGATCACCACCGTACTGACCAAGTACCTCAACAACAACGAAAACCTCACCGAGGCTGACAAGGAATACGCCCTAGATGCTCCTAATTACAAGTCTTTCTTCGGTAGCAAGGCATTCTTGTTCGTCGTGACCTTCATCTTTACGATGGTTGTCCTCAAGGCGGGTTTTGACAAGGTCTATGGCATCAACGTCAATACTGGTTACGCCCCAACCCAGCCAATTCCGTTCTCGCACAAGTTGCACGCTGGCACCTACGAGATCGATTGCGGTTACTGCCACACTGGTGTTTACAAAGGCAAGTCTGCTACCATCCCATCGGTCAACATCTGCTTGAACTGCCACAACGCTATCAAGACAGGCTCGCCGAACATGCAGAAACTCTACAAGGCAGTCGAGAACAACAAACCAATCGAGTGGGTACGTGTACACAACCTGCCTGACCTAGCTTACTTCAACCACTCGCAGCACACCGTCGTGGGCAAAATTGAGTGCGAGAAGTGCCACGGCGCCATCAAAGAGATGGAAGTTGTTGAGCAGCACAGCACCCTTACCATGGGCTGGTGTATCAACTGCCACCGCGAGACCGTCGTCAAGACCGAAGGCAATGCCTATTATGACAAACTAGTGAAACTGCACGCTGACAAAACCAACAAGCCGATGACTGTCGAAAACATCGGTGGCCTGGAGTGTAGCAAGTGCCACTACTAATTACCATTATCCTTTTCGGGGATGATAACCGACCGCTCTAGAAGCTAACAGATATCATCCCCTCTCTATACTAAACGTACTCAGCTCAGTTATCCCCATTATGTCGGAGCAGAACAAGATTTACTGGAAGGGACTCGAGGAGCTCACAAATGAGCCTTCTTTTGTGGCCAATGCCGAAAAGGAGTTTGCCAGTGTGCCCACAGCACCTAGCGCCTCAAGCAACACGCTCGACGGCCTGACTGGTCAGCGTCGTGACTTCTTAAAAGTTATGGGCTTTGGTATGGCTGCGGTTTCGCTTGCAGCCTGCGAAACCCCAGTTAAGAAGGCTATCCCTTTCCTGAACAAGCCAGAAGAGTATGATCCGAGCATAGCCAACTACTACGCCAGCTCTTATGCTGACGGTGGTGACTATTGTGCTGTCTTGGTCAAAACTCGCGAAGGCCGCCCAATCAAGATCGAAGGCAACAAGTTGTCGTCTGTCACACAAGGTGGTACTTCTGCTCGTGTTCAGGCATCAATCCTGTCTCTGTACGATACCGAGCGTTTCAAAGCACCAACTGTCCGTAAAAAGGAAACTACTTGGGCCGCTTTTGACAAAGAAGTAGGGGAGAAGCTAGCCGAAATCGCAGGTGGCAATGGCCGCATTGCTTTCGTGACGAGCAGCATCGTTAGCCCAAGCTTCAAACAAGCCTTGGCTGAGTGGATTGCCAAATATCCATCGACCAATGTCGTTGTTTATGATCCAGTATCTGCCTCTGGTATCCTGAACGCCAACAAAGCCTCTTTTGGCTCGGCATTCGTCCCTAGCTATTACTTCAACAAAGCCGACGTAATCGTCAGCTTTAGTGCAGATTTCTTGGGCACTTGGTTGTCATCAACCGAGTATACCAAGCAGTTTGCCGCTGGCCGCAAGCCAACCGCTGACCGTCCGCACATGAACCGGTTGTATTCATTTGAGGCCAATTTGTCCCTGACAGGCTCAAATGCTGACTACCGTGCACCTATTAAGCCATCTGCCGAAGGTGTTTACGTCGCCGCCCTATACAACGCTGTTGCGTCGGCCCTTGGTCGCCCAACTGTGGCAGGCGGATCTATCACTGCACACAAAGACACCGTAGCCCAGGCTGCTAAAGACCTAGTTGCGGCTGCAGGCAAAAGCCTAGTTGTTTCTGGTAGTAATGATGTTAACGTCCAGTTGCTGGTCAATGGCATCAACGAGCTACTTGGTAACTATGGTAAAACCATCGACATCAACACCCAACTCCTGACCCGTCAAGGTCAAGATGCTGACCTCGCTGCTTTCGTTTCGCAGGCCAAGTCTGGTGGTGTTCAGGCTGTCATCTTTAACGACTGTAACCCAGTTTTTGACTCTGCCCTTGGTACTGAGCTCAAAGCTGCCCTTGGTTCTGTATCGCTCAAGGTTGCTATTGCTAGCCGCCCAGACGAAACTACCGAAGCTGTTGACTACGTCGCTGCTGCTCACCACTACCTCGAGTCATGGGGTGATGCCGAGCCACGCACTGGCTACTACTCATTAACCCAGCCAGCCATCACCAAGATTTTTGACACCCGTCAAGCCTTGGAAACCGTATTGCTTTGGTCTGGCAACACCACAGATGCATACAAATACGTATCATCTTATTGGGCTAACAACGTCTATCCACGTCAAAATAGCTATGGCTCGTTCCGTGATTTCTGGAACTACAGCCTACACGACGGTATCTTCGAGGTAGGTGCTCCTTCTCTCCGTGCCTCTACTGCAGGTGCCGTCAAGGATAGCACTGGTAACGTCGTGATGCCAGAAGTTGCTGGTGTTGGTCCGTTTGAGCGTGCCTCACCACATACTGCCAGCTTCAGCGCTGATGTCAATGCTGCTGCCAATGCCGTTGATGGTACCTACAAGGCGACTTCAACAGGTACTGACTTGGTCATTTACGAAAGCATCGGTCTCGGTGTTGGTCGTGATGCCAACAACCCATGGCTACAAGAGTTTGCTGATCCAGTTACTCGTGCTTGCTGGGATAACTATATCACCATCCCGCAATCATTGGCCAAAACCTGGGGTGACTTCAAGGTCAACGAGGGCGATACCATCCTTGCTAACCTCAAAGTAGGTGGTACCACCATCAAAGTTCCTGTCTTGGTACAACCAGGACAAGCAAAAGACACCATCGGTCTAGCCCTAGGCTATGGCCGTGAGGTAGCAGGCAAAGCTGCCAAGGGCGTAGGTGTCAATGCCCATAAACTCCTGACCATTGCCGACGGTGCTGCTAAGTACTTTGTGGCTAACGTTACGGTCGAGAAAACAGAAGAGAAATACCGGGTTGCCCACGTACAGACTCACCACACCATCATGGGTCGTGACATCGTACAAGGCTCTACCCTTAACGAGTGGAAAAAGAACCCTGCTGCGGGCCGCCACATTGTGGAGGTAACAACAGGAGACAAAGGCCACGTACCAGCTACCTCAATGAGCCTATGGCCAGGACATACCCGTCCGAACCACGCTTGGGGTATGGTCGTTGACATGAGTGCCTGTATCGGTTGTGGTGCTTGTACCATTGCCTGCCAGGTTGAAAACAACGTCCCTGTCGTTGGTAAGGAAGAAGTCCTGAACCGTCGCGAAATGCACTGGATCCGGATTGACCGCTACTACAGCAGCTCCTACAAGGAAGGCGACAGTCTGAGCATGAAGGAAGAGGCAGCAGAGAACCCTCAGGTTGTGTTCCAGCCGCTGATGTGTCAGCACTGTAACAATGCGCCTTGCGAGACTGTATGCCCGGTTGCTGCCACAACACACAGCACCGAAGGCCTCAACCAAATGGCTTACAACCGTTGTATCGGTACTCGTTATTGTGCCAACAACTGTCCGTATAAAGTGCGTCGCTTCAACTGGTTCAGCTATCCGCAGAACGCAGAGAACTTCCCACTCAACTTCCCAACCCTGTCTGACCTAGGCCGTATGGTGCTTAACCCAGACGTTACTGTGCGTGCACGTGGCGTTATGGAAAAATGCAGCATGTGCGTACAACGTCTGCAAGAAGGCAAGCTGAACGCCAAGAAGGAAAGCCGCCGCCCTATCGATGGCGAGATCGTCACCGCTTGTGCCGCTGCTTGTAGCGCTGGTGCCATCATCTTTGGTGACATGAACGATGCGGAAAGCAAAATCGCACAGCTTATGGATGCCGAGTCTGGCAAACGTAACTATCAGCTGCTGTCCGAAATCAATACCAATCCTTCGGTGTCTTACCTCACCAAAATCCGGAACACTGCCGACAAGGCCTAATCATACCACTCGTAGCGTTTATCATCATCTATGCAAGTTACATCGCACGTTAGGGAGCCATTAGTCACCAATGGCAAAACCTGGAAAGACGTCACCGACGACATCTGTCGTCAGGTGGAGGGAAAACCGACGACCACGTGGTACATCGCCATGGTTATCAGCGTTCTCCTCTTTGGATACGGCACCTACTGTCTCTATCGCACTTGGTGGGACGGAATCGGTCGCTGGGGCCTGAACAAAACTGTCGGCTGGGCATGGGATATCACCAACTTCGTATGGTGGGTCGGTATCGGTCACGCTGGTACCCTGATCTCAGCTATTCTCTTGTTGTTCCGCCAGAAGTGGAGAACATCCATCAACCGTGCAGCTGAGGCTATGACCATTTTTGCGGTATTTTGCGCAGGTTCATTCATCCTGATGCACATGGGCCGCACTTGGTTGGCCTATTGGGCGCTGCCATTGGGCAACACATTTGGCTCATTGTGGCCAAACTTCAACTCGCCCCTCGTTTGGGACGTGTTCGCGATCTCGACTTACCTTACTGTTTCTGTGGTGTTTTGGTACATCGGTCTAATCCCTGACCTTGCTACCATCCGTGACCGTGCACAGAACCCGATTAGCCGTTTCGTTTATGGTATGCTGAGCTTCGGCTGGAACGGTGGTGCTAAAGACTGGCAGCGTTATGAGGCCGTATCATTGGTATTGGCTGGTGTATCTACCCCACTCGTACTTTCGGTCCATACCATTGTAAGCTTTGACTTTGCAACCTCCCTTATTCCGGGCTGGCACACGACCATTTTCCCTCCATACTTCGTTGCTGGTGCTATTTTCTCTGGCTTTGCGATGGTATTGACCCTGATGTTGGTGACCCGTGTAGTCTTCAAACTAGAAGACTACATCACAATGGCCCACATCGAGAGCATGAACAAAATCATTATGCTTACTGGTAGCATCGTAGGTGTTGCTTATATCACTGAGTTTTTCATCGCTTGGTATAGCGGTGTAGAGTACGAACAATACGCTTTCATCAACCGGGCCACTGGTCCGTACTGGTGGGCCTACTGGTCGATGATGACCTGTAACGTAATCTCTCCACAGTTGTTCTGGTTCAAGGCCGTTCGTCGTAGCATTGCTGCAACATTCATCCTCTCGATCATCGTTAACATCGGTATGTGGTTCGAGCGTTTTGTGATTATCGTGACCTCCCTACACCGTGACTACTTGCCAAGCAGCTGGGCTTATTTCAGCCCAACGATGTACGACATTGGTGACTACATCTTCTCTTTCGGCTTGTTCTTTACGTTCTTCTTCTTGTTTGCTAAGTTCCTTCCGGTCATCAACATGGCAGAGGTAAAAGCAGTCCTGAAGAGCTCTGGCGAGAAAAGCAGCGAAGGCTATGGCAAAGTTATCCATGGTGTTGCCCAAGGCACCGCTGCGGTCCCTCACCATAGCCCAGGCAAGTCTGACGTCTAGTCATTCAGTTGCCGCCAGTACCTACTAAGTCCCCTCAAATAAACATCCACTGCAACCCCAGCGCGTTTAGCCATGTCTGCAGCAACTAATTTTCTGGTCGGAGTCTACGAAGATGACGACGTAATCATGCAAGCCTGTGCTGACATTCGTCAGCAAGGTGTCAAGATTCACGAAGTTTATTCGCCCTTCCCAATCCACGGTATTGACCCTGTCCTTGGATACAAAAGGTCACGCCTCAATGTGGCAGCCTTTATGTTCGGTATCACAGGTACGATCATTGCCTTCTCGATGCAAGTCATCATGATGGGTTATGATTGGCCGATGAACATCGGTGGCAAACCTCAGGTTGCGGTCCCGTCCTTTGTGCCGGTTTCGTTCGAGATGACCATCCTGATGGCATCCTTGGGCATGGTCTTTACCTTCCTAGTTGTTAGTGGCCTAGGGCCAGGGGCTCGTAAGTTGGTGCTGGATCCACGTTTCAGTGACGATAAGTTCATTTTGGCCATCGACGTTGACAAAAACACTTTGTCGATGGAAGACATGGCCAACTTGCTCAAGCGCACTGGTGCTACCGAGGTCAGCCATAAGGAAGTTACAGCCTAGGTTTGTGCTTCTGGCCAGCAGTCCTGACCATATTACCTCCTACTAATCTCATCATTACAGCGACAAGCCTTTCAACAGCTGACAATGTTCAATAGTCGTCCCCAAAAGTTTGCCAAGTCGTTCGCGGTGTTTGCCACCACGGTTGCGATGGCGGGTCTGTTGGCCTCTTGTGGTCAAGACCGTAACGATACTGGTATCGAGTACGCCCCACAGATGTACCATACCATCCCGTACGATCCATACAGCCAGGTCACTGATACCAGCAGCGAGTATTTCAATACCAACAGGCTCAACCCTGGCGGAACGAATATGCGCAAGCCTGCCGCCAACACTGTTGCACGTAAGTTCTATGCAGGTACGCCTCGCACCGAGCTCGCCAAAACGGTTATGATCTATGACAACCTCATCGCTGATAGCGTTGAGTTAAGCGGACGTATCCTGAAGAATCCGTTGGTGCCAACTGAGGCGCTTTTGGCTCAGGGCGAAACGTTGTATCTGCGCTATTGCAGCCCTTGCCATGGTGCAGGTGGTGCTGGCGACGGTAAAGTGGCTGAGAAGTATAAAGGCGTGCCAAACTACAGCACAGGTCGTTATGCGACTTTGCCAGAGGGGCACATCTTCCATACCATCACGTTTGGCAAAGGCAGGATGTGGCCACATGGCTCACAAATCAACCCTGAAGACCGCTGGAAAATCGTCATGTACGTCCAGAAGTTGCAAAAGGGCCAGAGCTAGGCTTTACCTTTTGGCTTTCTAAAGTTCTTTTCAGTAAACACTCGTTTCAGACAGATTATTAAGTTTTATACATGGGAGCTCATTCTCACAAGTCCGTAAACCTAACCGACCGCTACGTCTTTGACGGAGCCGGTCAGCGCCGTGTCATCATTGGTATGGTCGTAGGCTTAGCTATGTTTGCCTTAGGGGTCATCCTGATGATTAGTGGAGTCGGGATGTCGCATGACGACCATGGCGCATCAGCTGGCCATGGTACTGAGGCGCATGCCACTGCTGGTCATGATGCCCATGCTGCTGCTCCTGCTGACCATGGCAAATCCGATGCGCATGCAGAGGCTGGCCATGACGCCAAAGCAACCGCTGGCCACGACGCACATGCTGCCGCTGGTCACGAAGCTGCTGCCGCCCATGCTGACCACCACGGACCTACTTGGTTGACCCGTGTTTATGCCAACCTTTGGCTTAACTCTTTGTTCTTCTTTGGTATTGCCCTTTGTGGCGTGTTCTTCGTAGCGATTAACTATGCTGCTTGGGCTGGTTGGTCTGCTGGTTTTATCCGCATCCCGATGGCTTTCGGTAGCTACCTGCCAGTAGGTGGTGCTTTTATCCTTGCCGTATTCTTGCTAGGCCATAGCGAGCTGTTCCACTGGACAGACGCTAGCCTCTATGACAAAGCAAGCCCTAATTTCGACCCAATCCTTTATGGTAAAAAGGCGTTTTTGAACTTGCCATTCTACCTGTCACGTATGGTGTTCTTCATTGGTGTTTGGTTCTTGCTTTGGCGTATGATCCGTGCACTATCTGTTAAAGAAGATGCAGAGGGTGGACCTAAAGTCACTAAGTTCTATGACAAGATCATCGTTTTGGCTGCGGTATTCATCATCACCTTCGCCGTCGGCACTAGCATGATGGCTTGGGACTGGACCATGTCAATCGACTCGCACTGGTACAGCACCTTGTTCGGATGGTATCATTTTGCTTCGTGGTGGGTTTCTGCTCTTAGCACCATCGCACTAACCGTGATTTATCTTAAGGAGAAAGGCCACTTGCAACACGTCAACGAGAACCACATCCATGACCTTGGCAAGTTTATGTTCGGCTTCTCTGTGTTCTGGACCTATCTCTGGTTCTCTCAGTTCATGTTGATCTATTATGCCAACATCCCAGAAGAGATTGCTTACTTCTACAACCGGATTGATGCTTGGGATCAACACTATCGTTTAGGCTTCTTCTTCATGCTGGTGCCGAACTTCTTGTTCCCGCTCTTGTTCCTGATGACCCGTGCTAGCAAGCGTAGTTTCTTGTTGATCAAAATTGCGGCTTTCGCCATCCTAGGTGGTCACTACCTCGATTTCTACAACATGATTATGCCTGGCACAGCCAAAGACCTTGGTGGTTTCGGCTTCACAGAGTTTGGTGCCTTGTTGTTTTTCGCTTGTTTGTTCATCTACGTCGTGAGCAAATCTGTGGCTAGTCTGCCCCTGGTTCCGAAAAATCACCCGATGTTGGAAGAAAGTATCCACCACGATATCTAGAAGCCAAACAATCCTACTTCACACGGAGTCATATCCTTAACAATACAGTAGTTCACTGATCCCCCCTTTCAGATGACAACGATTCTCTTTATAGGTGCCATTCTTTTGCTCGTCATCTTCGGCATGTTGCTGAAGGTCCAGAGCATGGTCGATGTTGTTCGCGGCTCGTTCACTAAGCGCGCTGGTTTCAGCAACCAAGTTAATGCCGTGTTGTTTCTGATCTTTTTGGTCGTTGGTCTTGGCCTCTTTTACTGGATTACAGTTGACTCAAGGCAATACTACCTACCCGAAGCTGCTTCGGAGCACGGTCCAAAAATTGACAATCAGTTTTGGACAACCATGATCATTATTACGATCGTGTTTGTTGGTACCCACTTGTTGCTATTTACGTTCCCGTACCTCTATCAATTCAAGGAAAGCCGTAAGGCTACCTTTTTTCCTGACAACCACAAGTTGGAGTTTGTCTGGACCATCATCCCGGCCATTGTGTTGACCATCTTGGTCCTTGGTGGTTATAAAGTTTGGTCTGAGGTTACTTCGCCAGCACCTGCCAATCACATTTCTTTCGAGATCGTCGGCAAACAGTTTAACTGGATGTTGCGTTATCCTGGTAAGGATGGTATCCTCGGCAAGCATAATTTCCGGAAGATCGATGCAACTAATACCCTTGGCATCGATTTTACAGACAAAAATGCACTAGATGACTTTATGCCTGGCGAAATTCACATCCCGGTTGGCATCCCTGTTAAATTCAACATCCGCTCGCGTGATGTATTGCACTCAGTGTTCGCTATCCACTTCCGTCAGAAGATGGACGCAGTACCCGGTATGCCAACCAGCTTCTGGTTTACGCCTACCAAAACCACTGCTGACATGCGTGCCGAAACTGGTAACCCGAATTTTACCTACGAAATCGCCTGTACTGAGGTTTGTGGCGCCGGTCACTTTGGTATGAAGTCTAAGATTGTCGTTGACGAGCCTGAAGACTATGCCAAGTGGTTGGAGACCCAACAAAGTTTCCTAAGCCAAAATCCTGACTACATCAAGGATGTGCCGGAAAACCTCCGGAGCCTTGCCGAGCAACAACTACCTAAGCAAGCTGTAACTGACAGTACTACTGTCGTTAAGGCCGCCGCTTCAATTCAATAATCTATTAGTCTAGCATAAATTCACCAACTACTATGGCAACGCAGGACGTACACGCCGCCACTCTGGACCACGCTCATGCAGCGGGCCACGGCCACGACCACCATGATGATCACGACGAGCACCATGAGCAGAGCTTTATTCGCAAATATGTCTTCAGCGAGGACCACAAGATCATTGCGAAGCAGTTTCTAATCACAGGCCTTTTGTGGGCGCTGTTGGGTGGTGCGCTTTCGATGCTCTTTAGGCTCCAACTTGGTTTCCCGAATATGGACTGGACTTGGCTTAAGCCTGTCCTGGGTAACTGGATTGTTGACAATAAACTTGACCCTAACTTCTATCTAGCTATGGTCACGATGCACGGCACCATTATGGTGTTCTTCGTCCTGACAGCTGGTCTGAGTGGTACATTTTCGAACTTCCTGATCCCGCTTCAGGTTGGTGCTCGGGACATGGCCTCAGGTTTTCTGAATATGCTCTCTTACTGGTTCTTCTTCATCAGCTCAGCCTTGATGTTGATCAGCCTTTTCATTGAGACCGGCCCTGCTTCTGGCGGTTGGGTTATCTACCCACCACTTAGTGCTTTGCCACAGGCGATGCCTGGATCTGGCATGGGTATGACCCTTTGGTTGACCTCTATGGCAATCTTTATTGCAAGCTCGTTGTTGGGTAGTATCAACTACATCAGTACTGTCATCAACCTTCGTACCCGGGGGATGACCTTTACCCGCATGCCATTGACAATTTGGGCATTTTTCCTGACTGCTGTCATCGGTATCCTGTCGTTCCCTGTTCTGTTCTCAGCTGCTCTGTTGTTGATCTTTGATCGCAGCTTTGGAACTAGCTTCTACCTCAGCGAGATCTACATCAATGGTCAGCCGTTGGATAACATGGGTGGTTCGCCGATCTTGTTCCAGCACTTGTTCTGGTTCCTTGGTCACCCAGAAGTTTACATCGTATTGTTGCCGGCTCTTGGTATTACTTCCGAGGTCATCGCAACCATGTCACGCAAGCCAATTTTCGGCTATCGTGCCATGATCGGCTCCATGATCGTCATTGCATTCTTGTCGTTCATCGTCTGGGCTCACCACATGTTCGTTACCGGCATGAATCCGTTCCTCGGCACGATCTTCATGTTCCTGACCCTGATCATTGCCGTTCCATCAGCTGTTAAGGCCTTTAACTACATCACAACACTCTGGCGTGGTAATATCATCTTTACCCCAGCTATGTTGTTCTCGATTGGTTTGGTGTCCTTGTTCATCAGCGGTGGTCTTACAGGTATCGCCCTTGGCAATAGCGCCATCGATATCCAGTTGCATGATACCTACTTCGTTGTTGCCCACTTCCACTTGGTTATGGGTTCTGCCTCCTTCTTCGGTATGATGGCTGGTGTTTACCATTGGTTCCCTAAAATGTTTGGACGTATGATGAACGAGAAACTCGGCTATATCCACTTCTGGATGACTTTTGCTGGTGTTTACTTGGTCTTCTTCCCGATGCACTACATTGGTATCTCTGGTTTCCCACGTCGCTATTACAGCTTCACGAGCTACGATACCTTCAATATGTACCAGGACCTGAACAGCTTCATTAGTGTTGCTGCTATCATCACCTTTAGTTCGCAGTTGATCTTCGGATTCAACTTCTTCTACAGCATCTTCCGTGGACGTCGTGCCACCCAGAATCCTTGGTTGTCAAACTCACTCGAGTGGACGGCACCAATCAATGCTGGTCATGGCAACTGGGTAGGTGCCATCCCTAACGTATATCGTTGGCCTTATGACTACAGCAAACCTGGCCATGCACTTGACTACATTCCGCAGAACGTCCCACACTGGGAGACTGTCGAAAGTAACCTAGACCACGAAAACGACCTGATCGCTTTCGAGCGCGAGATGGAAGCCGAAGCATTGGCTGATCCACAAAGTGCCCACTAGGCCTTTATCACATTTCGAACAAGGGGAGGGTGGAAACCTTCCCCTTTTTGTTGACCCATTATGCCACTTAGCGGCAGACCTATGACAGAATTACAGCGTTATCGTCGGTGGGCGCTCTGGACCATCTATGCCGTCTATTTTTTGATCCTTGTTGGTGGCATCGTACGTGCTACAGGGTCTGGGATGGGCTGTCCCGACTGGCCTAAGTGCTTTGGTCGTTGGATACCACCTACCAATATTGCTGAGTTGCCAGCGGACTACAAGGACGTCTATCGTGCCAAACGCATTCAGAAGAACGAGCGTGTCGCCAAGATGCTGACCGCATTGGGTTTCGATGGTGCTGCCAAGCAGATCGTTTCTAATCCTGCCATCGGTATCGAGACTGATTTCAACCCAGTCAAGACCTGGATCGAGTACATCAATCGGCTGATAGGTGTCCTGATCGGTTTGCTAATCGTTGGGACAACTTGGTTTGGTTGGCGGGTGCGGCATCATAGCCAGCCTGTTTTGTGGCTGTCTGTTTTGGGTCTGGTTTTAGTATTGTTCCAGGCTTGGTTGGGGTCTATCGTGGTGTCGGCCAATTTGCTGCCCTTTATCGTGACGCTACACATGCTGTTGGCCCTAGCCTTGGTTGGTGTACTTATCTACGCCATGGTGTTAGCGACAACCGACTACGTTGGCCTTGGCCTTGTGCAAACTAGTGACAATACCGTTGGCCTACGCCTCTTGACATGGGGTACCTTGACAGTGTACATTGCACAAATGATGCTTGGTACACAAGTTCGCGAGCAGATCGATGTTTTGCTGACCAGCACTTATGCCCATGATCGCACAGGTATCGTGGAGGCTGTGGGTAGCTTTTTCCTGATCCATCGAGGCTTGTCCTATGGAGTGATGTTGGTTTTGTTCTTGCAGACACGGAAGTTCAAACAGATTGCTGCTACGGGTGGTTTGGTTAATAAGCTCATCAGGTATCAGCAGATTGTTGTTGCGGGTTCGCTCCTGACCGGAGTGGCAATGGCCTACCTCGGACTGCCGCCAGCTGCCCAGCCAATACATTTGTTATTAGGCAGCGGTTTAATTGGCTTCCAACTAGTGGTTGTGTTACTTTTGCAGTACGAAAGCCAAAAGACGAATGCAACACTGGCCTGATAGGCTCCTTTTGTGTTTGCTACTTTTTTATCACCGTTCCTACGTACCATGTCTGTCCAAACCGAGGCCCTACCGCTCCAATCAACCAGCAAGTTCAGGGCCTATTTTGAGTTGTTGAAATTCCGACTGACATCTTTGGTCGTGTTCAGTTCCGTGATGACGTATTTGTTGGCAAGCCATGGCGATGTTGACTACGTCAAGTTAGGTTGGTTGATCTTGGGTGGACTGATGGTCACTGGCTCAAGTAATACCATCAACCAGATTGCCGAGCGTGAGCTGGACAAGCTAATGACCAGGACGCTCAGCCGGCCGTTGCCAACAGGGCGCCTTTCTGTTCCGGAAGCTGCCATTTATAGTGTCGCCCTTGGTATTGGTGGTTTACTCGTGATGGCGATTTTCGTCAATGTGATGACAGCCTTGTTGTGCCTGATCAGCCTGATGCTATATGGCTTTGTCTATACCCCCATGAAGCGCCTGAGCCCTATTGCCGTGCTGATTGGTGCCATCCCCGGTGCTATGCCTCCGCTGATTGGTTGGGTTGCGATGACAGGCCAAATCACGGTTGAGGGCTTGATATTGTTTGGCATCCAGTTCATGTGGCAGTTTCCGCACTTTTGGGCAATCGCCTGGGTGCTGGACGATGACTACAAACGGGCAGGATTCAAACTATTGCCAAGTGGTGGTGGTCGTGATGTGCGCACAGCCCTCCAGATCATGATCTATACCCTCATGCTGATTCCGTTAGGCTTGTTGCCTTACCAGTTTGGTATGACGGGCATTACCTCTGCCATCATTGCGACAGTTAGTGGCACTCTGTTCCTGATGTCCACCTTCCACCTGATGCGGGAGTGTAGCCGCAAAGCCGCCTTGGGTATCATGTTTGGGTCCTTCCTGTACTTGCCAATCGTCCAGATAGCTTTTGTGTTTGACAAACTTTAGGATGTCCTAACCCTTGCATAGGCCAGACAATATTGTTAAACCAAGTGCATTGTGCCAAGCCCAAAACAATGATCCTGCACATTGGGTCAATATCCTGTCGGCTAACCCAAGTGGTTACTGACGATTTCTGACCTCTTGTTCATTATACCATCCTCTTATAAATGAAGTCTGACACCACCGCAAACTACCAGCAGCCTTATGATGGGGCCCTCGTTACCGAGGAAGCCGCACCAGTGCTGAGTATGCACCCTAAGAAATTCTTGATGTGGCTGATTATCGTCAGCAGTATCATGGTTTTTGCGGCCTTCACCAGCGCCTATCTTGTTCGCCGGGGCGAAGGTAACTGGCTTACGTTCGAGCTACCGCCTATTTTTTACATCAGCTCGGTAGTGATTGTCCTGAGCTCGGTAACGATGCACTGGGCCTACTACAGCGCTAGCAAAGACAACCTCCTGAGTCTTAAGATCGCTATTTTGTTGACTGCAGTTCTGGGGCTTCTGTTTACCTATATGCAGGTACAAGGCTGGCAGCAGCTCGTCGATGTTGGTGTCTATTTCGGCGGCAAGGATAGCAACCCCGCCGGCTCCTTTGTTTACGTCCTGACGGCAGTGCACATCGGCCATTTGGCGCTTGCTTTTGGTCTTTTGGTCATCATCCTTTACAGGGTATTTACCTATCAGGTCCATGCTAAAAACCTGGCTGCGATCGAGATATGTACCACGTTCTGGCACTTCTTGGGGGCCATGTGGCTCTACCTATTCGTTTTTTTACTGGTCAACCATTAATTATCAGCGGTAGCTGCCCTATATTAGCGGTCAAGTTATTGCTTACTAAGCTCCGTAACCCTCTTTTTACCTACCCGAAAGCGCAATATGGCAACAGCAACCGTAGCCAAACCAGTTGATAAGATCTGGAACGGGGGTGTCGAACCCCTAAAGGCCAGCTATGGCAAGTTGATGATGTGGTTTTTTCTGCTATCAGATACTTTTACCTTTGGAGCACTCCTTATTTTTTACGGCTTTTCGCGTTTTGCGCACCCAGCCTACGTTGGCAAACTAGACGACTATACTGCATCGCAGGCATGGTGGCCAGTGCCAGATAAGGTTTTCAATGGCTTACCTTTTGTACATGGAGCCAACTTGCCGCTTGTCTTTGTCGGTATCATGACCTTTATCCTGATCATGAGCTCTGTGACCATGGTACTAGCCGTTGAAGCTGGCCACCGTATGGACCGCAATGATGTCCAGAAATGGATGCTCTGGACGCTGTTAGGTGGTGCTTGTTTCTTGGGCTGCCAAGCTTGGGAGTGGACCCACTTTATTCATGGATCGGATGCTGGTGCCTTGGTTAATGGCAAAATCGTCCATGGTGCAAGCCTTGCCCGTAACGAATATGGCCCTCCATTGTTCGCTGACCTGTTTTTCTTCATCACTGGTTTCCACGGATTCCATGTGTTCTCGGGTGTTTTGCTCAACTTCCTGATCTTCTACCAAACTGTCATGGGCAAATTTCAGTCCGAAGTTGGTCACTATGAGATGGTCGAGAAAGTTGGTCTCTATTGGCACTTTGTAGATCTCGTTTGGGTCTTCGTCTTTACGTTCTTTTACCTCATCTAAGGCTTACAGGTCGCAATCGCTGCCCCTGCATCTTGCCTAGATAGATCATCCACCAATCCCATTCTGACTTTAATCATCCTGTATTAGCATGGCCCACGGACACGCCACCCCAACTGCCCCAGGCGAAATACCTAAGGCACAGACCAAAGAGATTTGGTTCACCTTCTGGATCCTGTTTTTTGTGACTGCCCTCGAGTTCGTGATCGCATTCACGGTCATCAACCCTGAGGCTCGCACCTTCCGCATTGCCTTCTTCGTTGGCCTAACCATCGTGAAAGCCTACTTTATTGTGGCGAACTTCATGCACTTGCGTCATGAGGCCAAAAGCCTTATCTGGGCCGTTATCCTGCCTTGTACCTTCATTATGTGGTTCATCGTCGCTATGCTGTACGAAGGTGATTCAGTTTTCGTAAGCCGCTACTAGTCGGGATAATAATCCTAGCATACTGACTTTATTCAGGATCGACCCTTGCAGCAATGTGGGGGTCGATTTGTTTGTAGGGGGCTAACCCTATTGGCTATGGCTATCGATGGAGTCTAGCATTCACACTACTCAACATTGGCTTGGTATGGCACCATTTCCTAGTCCATTTATTTGTGGTCAGAGTTTGCCAATGAAAGTTGTCTTTTTTGTCTCGGGGGAGATGCCACAGGCTTTGGTAGGCAACTTCTGGAGCATAGGACAAGCTTATCCCACCATTTAGGTAGCCAGCACCATGGCGGATATATCAGCACAAATAGGCTATGGTAGAGGCAACATTGCCTACTTGTTAGAGATTATCGGCTTACGGTAGTAATAGGGACAAATTGCTTGGGCGACAGTTTTGGTCAGATATAGGATTGAGTAGCCACGGGCTAACTCGACCTCAATACCCGCCACCAAAGGCGAAAACACGCCCGTTCCGGAACCGAACCCAAGATAAGTTCGGGAAGGACTCCATGACGATAATAGAGCCGTTACCTTTTGAGACCGATCGAAGGTCAGCTGGTCCCCAGGCTTCGTGCACCATTTCTTCGGTCATGCCGTTGCTGATGCGTCCGTCGATTATGAGGGAACCAAACTTCTCGCCAAATTTCTGAAGCAGGTCGCCCATGCGTGGTTCTTCGTGGTTGAGCTCTGCTTGTTCGGCATTGATAACGTCACCCACCCGAGGGGCATTCTTGGCTGCAATCTTGCTCCGCTGGCTGAACATATCTGCTGGCTCTAGGTCAAAGTCCAGCAGCTCGCGGTTAGCATCTGACATGGACTTACTGGCCTCCTTCTTGGTATTGACCTTGACGCTTACAGGCAGATACACCGAGTCTTGTTTATGGGTGAAGACCGTCACGTAGCGGCTATGGTATTTGCCATCGGCAAACCGTTTGGTGTTGTGTCTGGTGCCCACGTAGGTAAGCTGATCGCCTCGCTGCAAGAAGTTAAACTCACCACCCTGCAGGTCAGCCTGCAGGTCATGCAGGACCACATATTTGCGCCCAGGTGCCAGCCGTGAGGTTGTTTTGTGGACGTAGGGCATAAAATAGACCCCATCAAAATCGTCTGGTCGTTCGCAGCGATAATATTCGTCGGGTGTCCAGAGTATCTCGCGGCCGGTTTTGGTCCCGCGCAGAACAAACATGAGGTCTTGCGTGTCTGTCATGTACTCGCCCTCGTCCCACTGCGATTTGTGGACTAGGCCTTCTAGCTCTGGTAGGTTCCGTATGCTGACGATGGTCCAGTTCTCGCGCAAGATGTCAGCCTCGTTCGTGTAGATATAGTCGCTCTCCCGGATGGTGGAGTTGATGGTAAGTGGCGAAGTTTTGCTGATTTTGGGGAATGCAATGCTACTCGTAATCAAGAAGTTGTCCTCGTAGTTATTACGCTCTTGGTCATACTTGGCTTGGCTCAGGAAGCCTTGTCGAAGGGAGTTGGCCAGCTGTTGACCAAGTTGGTCGTCCTCGAACCGGACATGGGGTAGCATATATACTTTTTGCTCGTCCGTCGTGAACCTGTGCTGGTTGCAAGGCTTCATGAACTTGATCTGGTGGCCGATGTAAGAATGGAGCCTATAGATCGAGAATGTGCTGCCATAGCGGAGGTTACTATTGCTATCAGCACTAAGCACCGAGGGGCGCATATTGCCTCCGTTGCGGGTCCGATTCGTTGTCGAGCGGACGTTTCTTTCTGATGGTTGGGCTGGTTCTGCCTCCTCAGTTTCCTCGTCCTCAGACGACGACGACCCATAGGTAGACTGCTCGTAGGTCTGACCAAAAACGCCTTTCCCAACAGTCAATGTCAGCAGAATGGCGATGACAACAATGCCGATTGTTTGATGCCAAAGTTTCGTAGTCTGGTTCAAGGTTGGTCGCTATTTTTGGTGCAACAGGTTCGGTCTGATAAGTGTTGAACCCCGTTTTGTGGGATCTCGAGACAAAAGATCAAGACCTTGTACCACGCCACTGAGCCCATACTATGGGATAAAAACAGTTGCGATAGCGACCGATTTGCCGTCAGGCACCATCAGCTACTGAGGCGGATAATACCTTGGCAAGGTATCGGCTAATGGTTCGTATCAATCAATTTACTCAAGTTGTACGTAAAGATAATGAGATAATTAGGTATCCAAAATCCGATTGGCATGGCTAGTAAAAGACCAGATACGATCTGCTGACAAAATCAGAAGTAACAAAAAGGAAATGGGCAATACGGATGTATTTAAGCCAGATTTAGTCGCTAGTCATACTAACGATAAAAGGGGATCTCCGGATCAGTCCTGGCCAAAAATGGCTAATAATTTTTCGGCCGTGATGGGCTTCACGAGGTAGCCATCAAGTAGGGGATGGAGGTTGGCACGTTCGACGTCTGCCTCGTCGATTGAGCTGCTGACCATGTATAGGGCTGGCTTGATGCTCAGCTTGCTGACTATGGTCTGGTACATACTCAGGAACTGCCATCCGTCCATTACAGGCATGTTGATGTCCACCATGATCAGGTCTGGCATTCCATCGGGCCAGTTTCTGAAGGCAGCTAAGGCTGTTTCGGGATTGCTAAAGTCCTCCACAGTGTCACAAAGCTCGAGGTTCTGGATGATCCTTCGCATCGCAAACAGATAGATTTGGTCGTCGTCGATGAGGCAGACTTTGGCTAATTTTCGCATAGGGTGATACCTGTTTAGGAGATCAATTGCAGGATGCTAAACTAAGGAGGATTGATGGCTCAGGACACAGAAAAACTAGAACCAAACGGTGAATGTGGTGCCGTAACTTGGGCGTGACTGCACCTCAATGATACCACCCATCGATTCGACTTGGTTTTTGGTCAGGAATAGCCCAAGGCCACGCGCATCGGCATTGTTGTGGAACGTTTTGTACATACCGAAAAGGCGATCGCCAATGTTATCCAGATCCATGCCAAGGCCATTGTCCTGCACACTGAGCCCAAGTCGGCCTTCGTCAGAGATGTGTGTAAAGAGATTGACCCAACTGGTTTTGCATGGGTCGTGATACTTGACTGCATTGGATACCAGATTCAGTACTACACTCTCGGCATATACTTGGTCGAATTCGATGGTCGAAAAGGCAGCAAAGTCAGATGCGATCTTGATTCCCGTAGTCTCGATCGAGCCTTGGAGGATTATGAGCGTTTTGTCAAAGATGTCCTTGAGGTTGACTTGGGTCTTCTTGACGTTGGTAAGGTTTTGCATCTTGATGACTTCGCCAAGGTTATCGAGGGTCTCGGTCAGGGCACTACTGGTTGTGCGTAACATATTAGTCAGTAGCTGGACTTGGCCCGGGTCTTTCTCCTGATCAATAAAGCTAATCAGCATCTGAAGGTTGCTAGCATGGCTCCGGAGGTTGTGGCTGACGATATGCGCGAAATTCTGGAGTCGGTTGTTCTGCGAGCTCAGGAGATTGATGGTCCTGAGACGTTCTAGCTCCATGGTTTTATGGGTATTGACATCCATTATAACACCCCTGATGCCAGCAATGGCCCCAGTGGTATGGTAAAACGGCTTGCCAATGATCCGGACCCATTTGGTTTTGCCATCTGGCATCATGAGCTGAAGATCTACATCATAGTCTGTGCCCTCGCTTAAGCCGCGCTCGACGGCTTCCTGGATGATAGGGCGGTGTTCTGGGATATAGTAGTTGACGGCTGTTGTTAGGTCGGGCTGTTCTGCCTCTACCAAGCCATGGATTGTATAAATCTGTGGGCTCCAACGTGGGCTCAGATCACCAGCATGATATTCCCAGGCACCAATATTGCCCATGGCACTCATTTCCTCGAGCAAGAACTCATACTTTTCTTGCAGCATCTGGCCCGTTTTGCGGCTATGCACATCGATGATGGAGCCAACCATACGTGTTGGTTTACCATCAGAATCAAACTTGGCTTGGCCTTGCGTCTCGAACCAGCGGTAACCTAGTGTCTTGTGTTTTTGCCGGACCTCGACACGGTAGGGCACTTGGTTCTGCAAGTGTTGTCGGACGGCATCCTCGACTAAGGGCCTGTCCTCCGGATGCAAGATGTTGCTAAGCCAATTACGATAATTGGCCTTAAGCTCGCCAGGTGCATAGCCTAAGGTCTGGTAGAATCTGTCAGACCACCACTCTTCGTCCGTCTCGATGTCCCAGTCCCAGATGCCAGCAGCTACGGCCTCGACGAAGAGGGCAAAGCGCTCGGCGTTCTCAACGGTCTTGAGGTCAAGGTGATAGGTGGGCGAAAAAGAGGTTGACATATCCATGGCCATAGCAAGAAGCAAATCGTGATTTTACACGACCAAAGATTGTGGACAGCGGAGCGGCTCTTTGCTATTGCTAGTTTAACAAACCAGCGCTCAGAACCGACCTTGACCTCATTCGCTTTGCCATCCTAAGGTAGTAAAATCCAGATTTGTGATAGATGCAAAACAGATGGATGGCCATATTTCTTAGGCGAACCCTTCTCCCGGTAGCCAGATGTCTTGGTCGCCCCTGGGCTCTATACGCAGGACATTGGTCAGGGCCAGCAGCACCAAGGTGCGGCTCGCAACCTTAGTAGAGATCTTGGCAAGCGTCGCATAGTCGGATAGGGATATTCCGCTAGGGTGTTGAGCTAGGTATTGGAGTAGCACTCGCTCTTTGTCGCCAATCTCGACCCGGACTTGTTTCATCCGTTTGCGGTACTTCAGGACCTCGCGCAACTCGCGGCTGGCCTGCACACTTTCGTCTGCCCAACGCACATAGGTAATCCTGTCCCGCTCGACTGCTGGGTCTGGCACAACCACAAAGGGGCCATTGGGTTGGTCCGCAGAAACCCAAAGGGCCACAACAGCCCGCTCGCCTACGGTCCTGATCTGTTGGATACCTACTGATAACTGGGGGCTAACATAGGTCTTGATGGCCTTGACCATCACATACTCTTCCTCGTCTGGGCTGGGGCAGCCGACAATAGTACCGTCATCATTAACACCAATCAGCAACCAGCCGCCTTTTGTATTCGCAAAGGCCACCAGTTCTTTCACGATTTTGTCGGGGTATTTGGCCTTGAGTTTGAACTCCAGATTGAGGCCTTCGCCTTGCTGAACCAGGATTTTGAGCTCGGCCAAGTTCAAACTCGGCATCCTAACCTGAGGGCTATAGGCAGCATCGGCCGTGGCTTGTTGTCGCATGGCCATCCTCAGTAGCTCGGCCGCATCCGGAGGCACTGGGCTGGACTTGACTGGAGAATTGGGCATGGCTGCTTGAGGTCAGGGTTGGGGAGGAAGGTAATAACAATAGGCCGCTGGCGTATGCCGTGTTGCAGAACGGTGGTAATCGTATGCTGATCCGTATCCCGCAACGGGCCATCTGGATGGTGTTGGCCACGCCAGATCAACGGCACAATCTTAACCTAATTTGTGGACTAGTTGTTGTGCTGGACTATACCCATTTGGTTTGCTAACGTCGAGGAAGGAGAAAATTTGCTATTGGGTCTGCAACTCACTAATCTATGACCAGAATGAAGTCAAGTGTTAGGACTTAGGATAGGCAAATAAAAAGAAAAACCTGATTTCTGGGCCCCAGACTTGACTTAGGGGCAGATTGGCTTGTACTTTGGGGCAAACCAGCTCTGATCTATCTTATCCTGAATATATGCGTTTCCTTATTGTCCTTTTGTTATGGCTGGCCAGTGTCGGTTCCGTTGTGGCTCAGTCGGCCATCGCTCCACCAGATCTACCAGATAGTGCGACCTTACGCAAGGTTATCCGTAAGGATATGGAGGCCCTAAGTAGCAAGGCATTTTGGGGACGCGGATATACCAAGGAGGGTGACAGCAAGGCTGCGGCTTTTATCCAGAATCGGTTTCAGACCTTGAGCCGAAAAGTGACTGGGGCAGAGGTCAAGGTCCAGCCATTTGTGTTTCCTGTCAATATATTTCCTGCCAAGGTAGAGGCTAAATGGGGAGAACTACGATTGAAACCAGGCGAAGATTTTGTGGTCGATGCGGGCTGTCCTTCGGTTAATTCGCGGTTTCGGACACTCATTTTCGATACTACTTTGCTTGTTGGGCTCAGGATGCAAGAGTCTGACTTTGTCTCGATCCTGACCCAGGATCTAGCCCTCATTGTCCAGCAACGGCACCTGAGAGCATTGCGGAAGTCATTGGCATCTATTCCCCATCA
Organism: Cytophagaceae bacterium; assembly: GCA_027490155.1. Taxonomy (GTDB): domain Bacteria; phylum Bacteroidota; class Bacteroidia; order Cytophagales; family Flexibacteraceae; genus CANHWS01. The sequence goes on from JAIXYP010000039.1 coordinate 84,998, forward strand.
ACTAGGGGCCTTGGTTGTGCTAGAGCCTCAGAAGCTGACTTGGTCAGTTAGTACGACGCAGGACACTTTGCCTATTTTGTATGTCTTGGCTCCGGAGTTGGCCCAATTGAAAGCTGAGCCTACCCCTGCCTACATCTCCATCATGGCTGAGGCTACATTTAAGGCCGACCATCAAAGTCAAAACGTGATCCTGACCTTGCCTGGCTCGGGTGCTAGTCCTGATAGCACCGTGTATCTCACGGCCCATTACGACCACCTAGGCAGTATGGGGGACAAGGCTTGGTTTCCTGGCGCCAACGACAATGCGAGTGGCGTGGCACACCTGCTCTACTTAGCGCAATATTATGCCAGCCATCCACACCGCAATACGTTGGTTTTCGTGGCATTTGGGGGCGAGGAAGCTGGACTCATCGGGTCTCAGCACTTTGTCCGGCAGGCGCTCAAGTCCAACCCCGAAAGCCTAGACCGCATTCGTTGTTTGCTGAATCTAGATCTGCTTTCGGCAGGTGATAAAGGGGCCACAGTGGTTAATGCCACGACTTTTCCACAGCCCTACCAAGCCTTGGTATCGATCAACGACCAAGGACGCCAATTGCCTGTACTCAAGCCAAGGGGCAAAGCCAGTAATAGTGACCACTATTATTTTGGCGAAGCGGGTGTGCCGGCTTTGTTTATGTACACCATGGGGGGCACCACCCACTACCATGACGTCGGTGACACCGTCGAAAACTGTAGCCTCAGCCACGTAAAGCGTGTTCTTGATCTACTAATCAGGTTTGTGGATCGTTACTAGTTAGGCCCTGCTGCCCTTTTTAGGACCAAAAAAAGCACCCCAACATCGCTGCTGGGGTGCTCTGTATGTTAGGTCAACCGTTAGGGTCTAGAACAACTTGCGGTTGACGTCAAAATTCTCGAGGTAGTCGGCCACACGGCGGGCAAACATTCCACCTAGCGAACCATCGACCACTCGGTGGTCATAGCTGTGGCTAAGGTACATCATGTGACGGATAGCGATGGCATCACCAGTTTCTGTCTCGATGACGGCTGGTTTCTTCTGGATGGCACCGACAGCCATGATGCCCACTTGTGGCTGCATGATGATCGGGGTACCCATCACGTTACCAAACGAACCTACGTTGCTGAGGGTATAGGTACCATCGGCTAGGTCGTTAGGGCTGAGTTTATTTTCGCGGGCACGCTTGGCTAGATCGTTCACCTTTTTGGTCAGGCCAACAAGGTTATATTGGTCAGCATTCCGGATGACAGGAACGATGAGGTTGCCAGATGGCAAGGCTACAGCCAGACCAATGTTGATGTCCTTCTTGACGATGATGCGTGTGCCATCGACTGAGATATTCATCATTGGGTAGTCCTTAAGGGCTTTGGCGATGGCCTCGATAAAGATCGGGGTGAAAGTGAGGGTATCACCTTCGCGGGTTTGGAAGTCTTTTTTGACCTTGTTGCGCCAGATAACGACACTTGTCAGATCGGCCTCAACGAAGGAGGTAACGTGCGGTGCTGTGCGTTTGCTTTCGACCATGCGCTCGGCAATGAGCTTACGCATACGGTCCATCTCGACGATCTCGACTTGACCGTTGAAGCTAGCAGCAGGTTTTGGCGCTGGGGCAGCCGCAGCTTCTGGTGCTGGTGCAGCAACTGGGGCAGGTGCCGTAGCCGCAACAGATGCCTGTGTAACAGGTTGCGCTTGGCGGTTGGCCAAGTAGGCAATCATATCCTGCTTGTTGACCCTGTTATCTAGTCCTGTGCCAGGGATACGCTCTAGCTCGGCCATGCTAATGCCCTCCTTCTGAGCCATATTCATGACTAGGGGAGAGTAGAACCGGCCAGAGATCGCAACGTTTTCGGCTGGGGCAGGGCTGGCTACAACAGGAGTAGCTGTGGTGTTGGCAGCAGGTGCTGGGCTAGGCGCAGTGGCGGCAGGCTGGGCAGTAGCTGGTGCTGATACCTCAGGAGTGGCACCACCAACAATGGCATCTTCGCCTGTCGCGATGATCGCGATGGCATCGCCCACTGGCACAACGGCACCTTCCTGCACCAAAATGGCTTTGAGGATACCGGCATGGGTGGCAGGCACTTCCGTATCTACTTTGTCAGTAGCGACCTCGAGCACTGCCTCGTCTTGGTCGATTTTGTCGTCCACCTTCTTGAGCCATTTCAAGACGGTGCCTTCCATGATACTTTCGCCCATTTTGGGCATTACCATGCGTACAAGTGCCATAGTCGTAGGGGGTGGATGGGGTGGCACATGGCCAATCCGACATCCGGGGGTATGTATTAGTGTTGGTGTAATCAGTTAGGCCCTCAAGACCCTTCTGATCAGCAAAGGTAATGTCTAGCTCACAAATGGCACCATAGTTTTGGGCCAAGTTGCCTTGCGGACCCAATCAGCGCTCAATCAGGACTAGATCTAGATTGGATCGTGACCAGAACTGACTGAGTACCACATTGAGGTTTACTTTTTGGTTGGGCCATCCTCAGCAGGGTGGGTGACCTCGCCAGTAAGAGTCAGGTCGATGTTGTTAGGGTTGGTATTAGCCGTGACGGTAACCGTCTTTTGCTGTGCACCGAGCTTATGAGCGGTGTTGAACACGACCTCTATCACGCCTTGTTGTCCTGGGGCGATCGGCTCCTTAGGGTAGTTTGGTACAGTGCAACCGCAGCTGGCCGTTGCCTTCGCGATGACCAAAGGGGTCGTACCACTGTTCGTGAACTCGAAGTTGTGTTTGACGATGTCGCCAGAGCGGACAGTGCCAAAGTTAAACTCCTTCGATTTGAAGGTCATCTGGGCGCTTTCGGTCGGGACTTGGCCTTCCGCATTATTGGCCGTCGCAGGGTTGTTGATCAGACCACCGCTGCCATTACTGTCGCATCCTGTGGTCCCGAACAGGGTCAGTAGTGCCACAAATAGACCCGCCACAAGTATAGTTGATCCCTTTTTGCTGGATGTTGTTGTCATTGTTGTTAATAGACTTTGTGATATTCAAAATAAGAGCGCCAAATATGCCTAAGGCCTCCACAAAAGTCAACTTCCAAACAGTACTGGCCCTTGGGCTTGTTCTGTTTGCCGCCTCCTGATTGGGGGATATGGCAATTTAGCGCTCTTTAGTCAGATCATCCAGAGGCGATCTATACTGTCTTATTTTTGGTATCCGTAACGGGGTGATTTTGGTTTCGAGCTTGACAAGAATGATCATGTAAGCACGGATTCCAAAGCCAAAACAGATACTAGGCCAAGGGGGCCTAGCCCCTGATTTGGTCAATAAGGGCGTCGACGTCGGCTAGCATGCGTTCGGCTTTTTCCTTGGTGTCTGCCACAACTTTTTGGCTTTCGGCTTTGGCCTCGTTCAGGATGCCACCGTCTTCGCTAGTTAGGCCAGAGACCATATCCTTGAGCTTGTCACGGTATTTGCTAAGCCTAAAGGTAAGTTTATCACGGGTGTTTTTGCCTTCGTCTGGCGCGTAAAGGATGCCAAGCGCTGTACCAACTGCTACGCCACTAGCGAAGGCGACAAGCAGACCAATGTTTTTGTTAGATGCCATAATTTTAGCGGTCTTGATTAGGGAAATTTGATGGTCTAGATGCAACATTCAGATAGGTCGGCCTTGACCTCGCGCTGCCAACGAATTGAGCAGACGGGCTTTGCTTAACATCCAGCCCTAAAGTACACAAGGACTAGATGCCGAAAGCAATTGAGCCTTGTTTTTTTGTAGGGATAGATCCTGATCAGGACCTGACTAAACCGATTAGTTTAACGCAATTATTGCGCCAAATGGTATTCTGGAATGGTCCGGCGGGCTAAAACTGCCAAAATGCCGCAGTTTTATTGTAGGATAAGTCCTCTGCCAGTTTTTTTGATTTTGCCTTCGGCTTGTAGGCTCTGGACCAGCCCGTCGATCAAGGCATTGATGAAGGGGTGGCTCTGGGGCGTACTATACTGTTTGGCAATCTCGAGGTACTCGTTGATGCTGACCCGGACTGGCACTTGCGAGAAGTTCATGATCTCGGCCAAGCACATGACCATGATCACGAGGTCGGTATGCGAAAAGCGGCTAGCATCCCAGTTGTCGGACTGTGCCCCTAGGAGTTTGAAATAGGCGGGGTACTCGGCCATCGTGTGGTCGTAGAGCTTCATCGTGAAGTCCTTGTCGTCCTCCCAGTCGGCAGATAAGGTACTAAGGGTGACCTCGGTGTCTGGCCCCGTGATGGTCTTGATGGTTTTGACAACCATGCTCTTCAGGATCTCGCGGTTTTCGGCCCAATAAAGGTCCCTGTCCTCGAACCAACCATCTATGACCTCAGCCTTTAGGATTAGCTTGGTAGCAAGGTAGCGTACAAATGCCTTGTGGGCTTCAAAGTCGGTCTCGTCGCTGAAAGCGTTGCTGTATTGCTGGTACTCTTGGTCGGGCATCACGGTCTCGGCAAAGAGGGGCCGGATGACAGAAAGATCAAATGAAGTTACACCATGCCGTATGCAGGCTTCCTGAAAGGCTATACTTTCCTCAATTTTCAGGATGATGGGGTTGGTTGCGATCTTGAGCTGGTAATGCTCCTGTGGTGTTGGTTTGATGAGCCGTGCTTGGCGTTCCTCTTCATCCTGGGTCGCAAACTTGGATACATCAATTAGTAAGCGGAGGAACGTGAGGTAATGGACATAGAGCTCCTCACACTCGTTGATGAGGTCGCGGCGTGCCTGCTGGATATCTCGTGCAAAGTTCTTCTGGAGGTAATTGAGGGCCTCAATGGCGGCATTCCGCACACGTGGACTGGTGCGCTCGGGCACGGCAAAGGTTGTACTCTCGTCTGCCAGCTGCAAGAAAAGGTCTTGGGCTTGTTTGAGCAGGGCAGCCTCGCCTTCGTAGTCAAACTCGTCGACCTGGAGGGCGGCCTCAAGCTCGCGCCTGGTCCGGACGATTTCGAGTTTAGAAAAGTCCTGTAGGCGAAGGATAGCGATAGCGACTTGGTCTTTGGCAAAGAGGTCGAGGCTATCTGGAAGTTCGTAAAAAGGGTCAGTACCTTTAAGGGCAGCAACGGCATCAAAGGCCAACAAGGCTTGTTGGATTTTAGCTTCGCGAATGGCTGTTTTTTTCTGGGCTTGCTCTAGGTGAAGGTCCTTGCTAAAATGTTTAGCGATGGAGTCAATAGCGAGCTCTAGGGTGGCATTTCGGACCTGAAGGGCACCAAAAACGGATTGCATGGTTTTGGCCCTGAGGATGCGGCGGTTCAGCATAAGCGATCTCTAATAGGAAGGATGGCAGGCCGCTGAGAAGGCGCCTCCAGACGTTACCAAGCATGGCTGGGCGTGTTTGGGGGCAGGTTGGCGGTCGTCTTGCCGCTACAAAGGTAGCTCAATCCCACGGATAATCATCATCTATGGCTGCTTTCGGGCTTGGCTGTTGGGTTGTTCGTGGCTTGGTAAGGGCCCTGTCATGACCTATTGCGGCACTAGCAAAGGCATAAAGTTGGCCTATTTGCGCCTTAGCCACTGCTCGGGGTTAAGCTTGTTCTGGTTTCGCCAAACCTGAAACTGCAGTGTGCTGACGCCATCTTTGTCTGCAGCTACATGGCCTAGTAGTTGGCTGGCCTTTACCCGCTGGCCAACATCGACCGTTACGTCCTTGACATTACAATAGACGGTGATGTAGTCGCCATGGATGACGGAAACGATCTTGCCAGCAGCACCCGGCAGCATGGCAACAAAGCCAATCTCGCCATCGAATACCGACCGCACGGCTTGGTTGCTTTTGGTCTGGATGTCCACGCCAAGGTTATCGACCATGACATGTTTGATGACAGGGTGCTCGTGTTTGCCATAATGCTCGGCAATGAACCCGGTCTCAACTGGCCAGATGAGGCGGTTGCGGTTGCCTGCAAAGTTGCGACTCATGGATAGGCCTTCAGCAGACAGGGCTATGGTCGTTGGTTCAGTTTCCTCCTCGGTGTCCTCCTCTTCTTCTTCGGGCTCGGCTTGGTCAACTGGTTTGGTGCTGGAGGTCTCTTTGTCACCTTTTTTGCTAGACGACTTGGCGGTGTTTTTGGTGTTGGATTTGTTGCGACGGCGGTCGGCGGTTTCGCGGCGTGCCCGGTCTCGTGCTTGGCGAGCAGCCCTGCGCATCTCGCGCCGGATCATGTCTGCTATCAGCCGATCGAGGCGCGCATCTCGATCCCGACGGTCCTCTAGCTCTTGTTTAAGGTCTTTTTCGCGGTCGCTGAGTTTCCGCACAACTTGCTGCTGGGCCGACTGTAGTTCAATCAGTTTTCGGTTTTCCCGGACTTGCTCGCCCAAAAGGGTCTCGCGTTGGCGGGTTTTGTCCAGCAGGGCTTTGCGCTGCCGCATGAGGGCTTGCTTGACGGACCGGATCTGTTTGGCCTGGATGACCCTCGCCTCCCGAAACTGCCGCAGGTATAGTAACCGGCTCCAGAACTGGAAAAAGCTGTCGGCCGCAAGCAGGAACATTAGTTTGCTATTGGCCTTGTGTTTGGCGGCGTTGTAGACCATGGCGGCATACTCGGCCTTCATGGTGATGAGGTCCTCCTGTAAGGAGCCATTAATCTCGTTGATGTCGTCGATCTCCTGCAGCAATAGCCCGATTTCCTCATTAAGGTTGCCGACTAGTTGCATCCGTTGGCTAAGCTGCTGGTTGAGGGCGTTGAGCTCGCCAATGGTGGCGCTTTTTTGCTGGGCGGTTTGCTCCAGGATCTTGGCCGCCTCGTTAATGCGCTGTTGGTTCTCCTTACGTTCGCGCTCGAGGTTTAGTTTGCTACGCTGGGCATAGACAGGGCCCGTACCGAGCAGAATGACAGCCAACATTACAAGCAGATGCCCAAGGCTTTTAACCCTGTTAATCAGCTGCTGCCTACCGATTAATATCATGCCTAGTCGGTCGATAAACAGCCGGTCGGTACCTAGCCTAGGCAGGCTCTGGCACGCGGTCGGTCGCTTTCCGTCTGGATCTGTTATGCGGCTATGATTGTTCAATCGGGTTGGGTAATTGTGGGCCTGATTTTGGGTCAGATCGACTTGCTGCCTTGGTCCTTTGAGTGGCTGTCAGCGTCGGGAGCGTGATGTTAAAATTTAGTGCTGATAATCGCAAAAATGCAGCTATTTTACTACATTACACCGTCAAAACTATGGCATCTGACCGATTTTGCTAGCTTTTGGATTAATTGGGCTTTTTTCTCGATGTCTTTTTCTGACTGCACTATTTTTTACAGGGTTTTATGATACAGGTTATACCATCCATTACCATTGCCAACAACAGGGTGGCAATCCTCGGCACGGCAGACTTTGCTAACGCCCGTTATTATGACCTTTCTCCACTTGATCTAGCCTTGGCTTTTCAGGAAGCAGGCGCCAAACGGATCCACTTAGTGGACCTAGATGGCGCAAGGGCAGAGACCGTGATCAACTACCAAGTTTTACAGGTGCTTAAGGGCCATACAGATCTGAGCATCAACTTCAGTGGTGGGGTCAGGACGGATGGTGGGGTGCAGCTAGCGCTAGAGCATGGTGCCAGCACAGTAACTGCAGCAACCATCGCCGCAGACCATCCGGAGGTGTTCAACTCATGGCTGATGACTTTTACCCGCAACACGATGGTGCTAGGGGTAGATGTGCTAGCCGATGGCCGAGTAGCGAGCCGTGGCTGGAAAACCAACACGGGTATCGTTTGGCAAGACATGGTGGCCTACTTCCGTGATCGTGGTGTGCGCTACATCAAGCTGACAGATGTGAGCCGTGATGGTGTGATGCAAGGGCCCAACTTTGACCTCATTAAGGAGTTCCGGGACCAGTTTCCGACCCTCGAGCTGATGGTTAGTGGTGGGGTGCGCTCAGTAGAGGATATCAATAAACTCAATGGCCTAGGCGTCGGCTCAGTAATCATCGCCCGGGCTTTTTATGAAGACAAACTCAACCTTGACGATCTGAAGGCCTTTTGGTAGACCCGGCAGCTGTTGGTTATCTCCGCAGCTAGACCAATGCTAGTCATTTTGGTAGATATAGCAAAAGCCCTTTGTCCTTATACGACAAGGGGCTTTTGTCAATATGGGTTGGGGTAGTGGGCACGATAGCCAACAGGCAAAAAAAGCCCTACCTGACGTCCAGATAGGGCTTGGTTAGATAGCAAATCAGGTAGATAGTAACCCCGATTACTTTTTCTTCTTGGCCTTACTCGCCTCCTTGATTTTTTTGATCAGCTCTTGGGTGCCACTGACGTCCTCGTCTTGTTTGAGGCCGAGGGTGATGGCATCGGTAGCTGCTTTGGTGGCTTCGGTGAGTTTACCACGCTTGAACAAGACCGAAGCATAGGTATCGGCCACAGCATAGTTGCTGGCATCCTTGCTGAGGGCAGTTTTAGCCATTTTTTCGGCCACGGCTAGTAGCTTGTCATCGGCGACATGTTCGTAGAACGACCAAGCCATCGAGTTGAGCCACTGGCCGTTTTGGTCAGGATGTTTTTTGTAATACGTAGCGACGGCAGCGCCAAACTTGTCGCCTTCGGCTTCTGCATCGATGGCATTGACAGGCACTAGGTCGGCTAGTTTGTCGCCATCTTTTAGCTTGAGGCCACGGAACTCGACATCCAGCTTTTTGTATTGTTCGCCCTCGGCACCACCGACACCATAAGCACGGTTTAGCGGACGCCAGTATAGATCCTTGAGTTTAGCATTGACGTCTGCCTTAGGGTTGGCTTTCGTGATTTTATCGCGGTTAGCCTTGACGAAATCGAGTTCGCGTGTCATCGCAAAAGTGCCATAAGAGGCGTATAGATCCCAAGTTGTCGAGTCTAGCAGGGCTTCAACGGGCTTATCGCTGATATAGGTCTGGAAGTCAGCACTGACGTTAAGGCCAGCAGCTTCGGCTCGTTTGAAGTAGGCCGAGATAAATTCGGGTTTGCGCTCGCCACCCTTGTAGCGTTTCTGCCAAGTGCTGATCCGTTCTTCTGGGCTGGAGGCTGCATTGCCGACCATAATAAACTCAGACGGCGGCATTGACCCCACAGCTCTGTGGACCAGCTCGCCATCCGCAGCCAGAAACAAGTAGGTCGGGTAGGCACGAACCTCGTACTGACGCGCGATCTCGATGCCTTCGCCCGCTTCCATATCGATCTTGGCGTTGATAAAACGATCGTTGTAGTACTTGCCGACAACAGCATCTGTGAAGACGTTTTTAGCCATCTGCTTGCAGGGGCCGCACCAAGTAGTGAAAGCGTCAATAAAGATGAGTTTGTTCTCCTTGGCCGCGATGGCCTTGAGCTCAGCAAAGGTTGTTTGCTCGAACCGGATGCCGTTTTTGGTGGCAGATGAGGTCGGGTTTTGGGCCTCAGCTGATTTGACCTCTTTGCCGGCTTCTTGGGCAAAGCTTGTGTTTGGGGCTGTGATCAGGCTGCCAAATGCTAGGGCAGCGATTATAAGAGCGGTTGTTTTCATTACAGAAGACAAGGTAGTAGTTTTTTTGACATCTTGAGGCTATTGGGTAAACCTCATAGTTGATCGTAAGCGTGATTACAATCGTTGCATCAAGTGTTTGGTCATGGTGGTTTTCCAGGGGCCAAAGGTGCCAGCCAAGATTTGTTTGCGGGCCTCGGTCACCATCCAGAGGTACATGCTCAGGTTCTGGAGACTTGCAATCTGCATCCCCAAGATCTCATTGGCTACAAACAGGTGCCGTACATAAGCCTTGGTGTAGAACTGAGACACATAGCCCGGCAAGCCAGGGTCAAGCGGACTAAAGTCGGTTTCCCACTTTTTGTTCCGGATGTTGACAATGCCTTGGCTGGTGAAGACCATGCCATTGCGTCCGTTACGGGTGGGCATCACACAGTCGAACATATCGACCCCTAGGGCGATGCCTTCGAGGATGTTGGCCGGTGTGCCGACACCCATAAGGTAGCGGGGTTTATCCTTGGGCAGTATATCGGTCACGAGCTCGGTCATGGCATACATGTCCTCAGCAGGTTCACCAACAGATAAACCTCCGATGGCATTGCCTTCGGCACCTTGCGCGGCGATGTAGTCCGCGCTTTGGCGTCTGAGATCTGGGAAAGTGCTGCCCTGTACGATCGGGAATAAGGTCTGGCTGTAGCCATAGTGCGGCTCCGTCTCCCGGAACCGATTGATGCAACGGGTCAACCAACGGTGGGTCATGTCCATGCTCTTGCGGGCATACTCATAGTCGCAAGGGTAGGGCGTGCACTCGTCAAATGCCATGATGATGTCAGCACCGATCCTGCGCTGGATGTCCATAACCCCCTCTGGGCTGAAGACGTGTTTGCTGCCGTCAATATGGCTGCGGAACGTGACACCTTCTTCTTTGATTTTGCGTGTGCCGCTGAGGCTATAGACCTGATAACCACCGCTATCTGTCAGGATTGGGCGGTCCCATCCGTTGAACTTATGCAGGCCGCCAGCTTGGGAGATGACCTCTAGGCCCGGGCGTAGGTAAAGGTGATAGGTATTGCCGAGGATGATTTTGGCATCGACGTCATCACGCAGCTCGCGTTGGTGAACAGCCTTGACGGTGCCTGCCGTGCCGACGGGCATAAAAATCGGTGTTGGGATATCCCCATGGTCGGTATGGACAATACCTGCCCTGGCTTTGGTGCTGGGGTCGTGGGCCGAGAGCGTAAACTTCATGGGGGCAAAGGTAAAAACATCGGGTTGTTATCTGGCGGTGCTTTCAATGCCAAGAGAGCTAGTGGACTAGAAAGTAAGAAACCACCTAAAACGACAAAGCCCCATGACGGTGTGGTCAAGGGGCCTTGGTGGTATTGCTTGCGGGCGGCTTGTGCCAGCAAATGGCTTATTGGTTACCCAAGAACTCAGTAAGCTCGTCTGTTGAGCTGCTGAAGTTAAAGTTCTGGCTCACGTCGAGATAGTTGTCCTTGTCGCTACAGTTTTTGTAGGCTGTTTTGGCTAGGTCCAGCTTGCTTTGCTCGAAGTTAAAGACCTTCAGGATGCCGCTGATCTGCTCTGTCGTGAAGCTATTATTCTTGATGCCAAGCTTGGCCATTTTAAGTTTGGTCTCCTCGAAGCTTTGGCGTTTGAGGTTGCTGATTAGCGTATTATAGCTAGTAGCAGTGATGGGCTTGAGGCCATTGGTTGATGGGGTAGCCGGCTCAGCAGGAGTTGAAGGCTCGACGACTGGTTTGCCTGGTTTGACGGTGGTGCTTGGGCCAGGGATCTCATGCTTCATGTGGATGATGTCCTTACCGTTCTGCTTCTTGGTTTGCTTGGTTGTAGTCGTCTTTGTGGTGACAACGGTTGTGGTTTCGATAGGATCATTGACCTGCATATCGAAGTTGCCATTGGCATCAGCTTTGACGTTTACACCTGGCATCGTGATGTTCACACCCTGGACATCCCCTTCGGTTTCGGTTTCTTGATGGGTATTAGGCGCTGTGGTAGTCGTGGTGGTTGTGGTGTTCCCGCTAGGTGTTGTGGTGGTCGAGGTCTCGACACGGGTGGCATCCTCGTAGTCGGACATACGCATCACCCACTTGTCCTTTTTACGGCGGAGCGAATAGGTAGTAAAGATTGGTTTGTTATCAAAATCCTTCAGATAGATGGCGTCGTCATAGGTCCCAAGCTTGGTGTTCTCGAAGATGACCTTGATTTTGGCCCTTGTGCCTTTGACATCTTTGGCTTCGACACGGGCAGCTGCCTTGGCGTTGTACTTCTCGCCATTAACGACGAGCCAGAATTTGTCGCCGTCTTCGGCAAAGATGGTGAAGGTGCCAGGTGTTTGGGCTAGGCTGACAAAACTCAAAAAGCAGAATGCCAGCAATAAATAAATCGATTTCATAAGTTCAGGGTGTTGGCTGAGATTGTTAGTACTGATAAGGTCTGGGCTGTGGGGAAGGCTAGGCAGATCGGCACTATTTCCGACGGGTGCTTGGCTTTTTGACTGTACGTGTTGCGGGTGCCTTGGTGAGTGCTTTGGTGTTGGCCGGTGCGGTTTCAGCCGATGTTTCGGTTGTTGTGGTGCCGCTAGGCTTATCGGCACTGAACCCATCAGGGGCAGCAGGAGTATAGCCAGGGATCTTGTAGTTGCGGGGGGCAAAGCTGATCTGGCGGCCATAGATGTACTTGACATCTAGTTTTTTAGCTTTCCAGTCGGCAATGCCATCTGCCACGTCAAGGACTTTGTCGGCTAGCTCATCTGGCTTTTTGCGGAAGGTGCAGTTGAGTTTCTGGAAGTCATCCGCCCCGACGATTTCCATATCTCCACCAAAGCTGGCATCAGCCTTGAGACCAGTGCGGAGGCTGCGGAGCTCACGGAACCCGCCACCGTCATAGAACCGAAGCTCAAAGGGGGTACCATTGTTGACCCAGTCACCAATATAGGTCGTGAAGGTGCTGATGAGTTTGTCTCCATCGCGCTCAATGGCCGACTCGATGGCTTTGCGTTTGCCATTTTCGTTATCGGCACTGACCATTTCGTCACTATGAAGGGTGATGGTGCCTAGGCCTTCGCCGGTGCAGTTGTCATACGCTTTGACCTCTAGGCCGACAGTAGAGCGGGTGCGGGTGCCAAAGGCTTCCTCCTTGGTGTCGGTGGTCATGTTCTTGATGTAGATAATAAACTGTGCATCAGCCATCAGGGCCAATTGTTGGGCATAGCCCAGCTCTTGGTTAAGACCTTCCTGCATCATGTTGCTGGCCTCGGTCCGGAGCTTGTCGGTACGTTTTTTCTCGACGTAGCGGTACTTTTTTTGGCTCAGGAATTGATTGATGCGTTCGGTTGCATAGTCGAGCAATTTGTTTTCGTCCTTATCGTGGTTGCGCTCTTCGTAAGTGACCAAGAAGCGCACACCCCCGATGGATTTGGCCAACAGGTTGGCGTCGGCCTTGAGGGGTTTCATGCTTACAGTGGCCACCACAGTCATGCTGTAGGCATCTTGCAGTTTGCGCTCGTTAGCCACCTTATAGGTCGTGATATAGCCAGAGGCATGGGTGGCAATGGCATCCTGCACGGTGACGAAGTTTTCGACCTTGGTCTGGGACTGTACCGCAATACCAGCGGCTTGGGCCACAGCATTCCGGAGAGCATCCTGCAGGGCTTGGTCTCGGTCGAGGCCTTGGCCAGTGGCTGTGACCTCGCGCGTTTCGCCGCCGGCTGGGGCGTTCTGGGCCCAAGTGGTCAAGCTCAGGAGCAAGACAAATGCAAGGCCAAGGACGTAGCGAAAGATGTTGTCGATATTGGTCTGGATCATACCGATAGGCAGGTCAGGTGATGGTTAGGAAAGGTCTAGCTCGGCTTATGCCTACTTGACCATTGGGCTCAGTGGGGTGAACATAAGGAGGGTCTTGCCAATACGGGAGGCCCAGTCGAGCACATTGCCCCATTTGCCTTCGGATTTTGTGGGGAGGACAAACTGGCCCTTGTTGTTCTGGATGATGTCAATCACGTCGGCACCTTGTTTGAAGCCTACGTTGTTCATCACATCCTTACCGAGCTGGAGCAACTGTGGGAACTGACCTTTTTCGGTGTCATAAAGCACCTTTGAATTGAGGACTACTTCGCCTTTATTATTGACAAAAACAGGAAACAACTGCGGGTCGAGTTTGCCACTTACAAGGTTGAACGCCACTTGTTTTTCGCCAGCGCCGGGGCCAGAGGCTTGCAGAGATGCTGCTACCTCAGGGGTGATGCCTTTTCCTAGGTCGGTATTGATATTGGTGTTTACTGCTGCGTCAGACGAGTGGTTGGTTTCCATCTTCTCGAGGCCGTCGTAGACGACATTGGACAAGCCGTTGGTGCCATAAAGCTCAACGCGCATCCGGACCTCCATTGCGCCATCGACCTCTTTGGCTTGGCCGATCTGTTGGGCACCTTTGACGAAGCCATTGACACGGGTGTTGATATAGTCGCTAGTCGTGATCATATCCTCGACGGTGGTCTCGCTATTGACGTCAACACCTTTGATGGTAGCCAATAGGTTGCGGTAGGCATCTGCTTTGGCACCCTGGATGGCCATTAGCCTTGCTTGGGCTTTATTCGGGAATCGCTCGAGGCTGATGGCCGATGCACCTGTCACCTCGATTGTCTGGCGGGTCCAGTTGACGGTACCTTTGCCGACCTTTTCGACTACGTCTTTAGCTTTTTGGGCTGCTTTAGGCGGGATGTTGGCGTTGGTAGCGGCAGTTACTGCTGGCGGCTGCGTAGTGACTGGGCCAGCGGGTCCGCTCGGGCTAGTAGGTTCGCTCGTCGTGATTGGGTCAGAGGTTGGGGCAACTGTTTCGTCCGCTTTGGCGCTCTCTGGTTTGCCAACAGGGCCAGTAGGTTTGGTTGCGGTTGGTTTGGTGACCGGCTGCGGGGTTGGCTTGGGGGTAGGGTTGACCACGGAAGGGTCAGGCCGCATGGTGTTGGGGTCAAGCCCAGGTTTGCCCAGTGGTTTGCCTGCTGGTTTGGCGGGTGCTGTTGTGGTCGTGGTGCTAGGCTTGGTGACTGCTGGTTTGTCGTCTTGGGCAAGGGCAGGCGCTGAGACGCTAAGCGCAACCAAGGCGGGCAGTAGGCGGTATAGTTGATGTGTTTTCATGACCTGATGGTTTTGTCGGAAACGGAGACAATAGGTGGCTATTGCCGTGTGTTAGGTTCGCTTTTGTCGGGCGATGGTCTGGCAAAACAAGGCAAAAGGTTGGCCGATTTGGCCGCCACTGGTCCTTGATTTTGTAGCCAAAGCTAGTAGTTTTTGGTCGGACTGACCTAATGGCAGTAGCTGCGGGGTTAAAAGACTGTTTATATATCTGTAATCTCTGGTGGGCTGTAGGTGCATTGCAGATCAGATAGGTCTGATGTTGGGCCCAACAAAAAACTGCTTGGGGCACCCACTTCCGGTTGATTGACAGTGCGAAATAAGGATGTCTTTACAGGCCCTTTGCATAACCAGTTGTTAATATTTGTTTAGGGATGTTAAGTAAGGCCTATTGGCGACAATAAAACACGGCTTGGACTAGCACTTATGGTAATAGATGTAAGGTGCAAGGATGTTTGGTTAACAGATGTAGGTTCGATTTATGCCATTTGGGGCTAGGTGATGCTCAGCGAAACGATCCTTGTTTACAATTATAGGGATTTTGACAGGCTTATATGGTTGCCATTTGTGGCCCAACTGTCTATCTTGCGACTGTTATGCCAAATTTGATATCCACTCGTTTCTGGACCTTTCTTGCTGGTTATGCAGCCCAGTGCCTAGTGTTTGTTGGTGTTATCATGTTGCTGAACAGGTGCACCGATCCGCAAAGTGCAGGGGCCTCTCAACCCGTTGAGTCTCAGGAGTCTGTTGATCCGAATCCGGAGCAGAATACCGACTCGCTTACCCATGACTCGGCAAACGTAACCGACTCATCTGCTCACAACACGGGGGATGATAGTCTTAAGTTCCGGACTGACCATATATCGGGCATACCTGACACCTCTCGTGCGGACGGAAGGGCACGTTATCTTGCAGGCCTCGAGGCCAGGATAGTAGGTGCGGATACTGTTAGGTTAGGCCTTCGGGACTCTTTGTTTTGGCTACAGCATGCCTACCGCACCAATAGCGCCTGGAAACGTTTTAGCCGGCATCAGTGGCAGGTTAGCACTTGGGCTAACGAAAATCTGGTGGAGCCACAAGCCGTCAAGACGGTATTCTATCCATTTTCAGGACCTGACTTTGCGCACGTTTTCACCCTTTTTCCGCATGCCGAGAGCTATACCTTGGTTGGGCTAGAGCCGGTGGGCACGCTGCCCGCGCTAGAGACCTATACCCCTGCACTACAGCGTAAAGCCTTCAGGCGCCTGACGAAGGCCCTGAACTCCATCTTAAGTGCGAGTTTTTTTATCACCAAGGATATGGACACTGTATTGCGTGGGCAAGAGCTTCGCGGGACTGCCCCGATCCTACAGTTCTTTATGGTCCGGACGGGCTGTCGTGTCCTTGGGTTTGAACTTTTACGCCTAAGTCCTGAAGGCAACTTAGTTAGCCCTCCTGCCGTTGGTAACGAGGCTATCCGTATTCGGTTTTCAGCACCCGACCATAGTCTGAGGCAGTTGGTCTATATCCAGGGTAACCTAAATAACTACGGCCTAAATCACCAGAACCCAGGACTCCAAGCCTATGTCAAGGCGCTCCCCACCGGTGTGACCTACCTCAAGTCGGCATCCTACTTGCTCCACTCAACCAATTTTTCGATCATCCGGAGTTTAATTTTAGGACAATCGTCTTTTATACTGCAGGATGACTCTGGTTTGCCTTTCAAATATATCTCATCCAAAGATTGGCAAACTCGACTTTTTGGTAACTATATTGGAACCATCAAATTGTTTGCCCGTCGCTCGCAAGACGATCTCCAGAAGGCGTACAAAGACTCAGCATCACTTGGTCGGACCTATCCTTTGGCGTTTAGGTTGGGTTATGGGCAACAGCGGCAGATTAACCTCCAACTCGCCAAACGGGCCAAGACCTAAGCAGTCTTGCTTTGTTGCCAATTTAATGTACGTTGCAGTCCTAGTGTCATTGCCCCCAACACTCACCTATCTTGACCTTATAGGTTTGCCCCTAGGGCTGGCCTAGCCCGAAAATCGCTTTGGTACCTGGCATAGAACATACCACTAGTCATAATGAGCCGTCAGTACCTACCCGGGTCCTGATCGTTGAGGATGAGCGAATAATCGCCTATGACCTCCGTATCCGGCTGCAGCACCTAGGCTACTATGTGGTAGATGTCCTGAGCCAAGGTTCGGAAGCCATTGCCTGTGTCCAGAGCGACCAAGTTGATTTGGTGCTGATGGATGTTGTGATCGATGGTGAGCTTGACGGGATCGATACGGCCTTGGCCATCCAGCAGATTGCCGATATCCCGGTTGTTTTCTTGACCGCCTTTTCGGATGACAAGACGTTTGAGCGCGCCCGCAAGCTCGATCAGTTTGCCTATGTACTAAAGCCATTTCAGGAGCGGGAGCTCAATATCACTATCCAGACTCTGTTGCAGAAGCACCGCCTTGAGCGCAAGGTGCGGCAAAGTGAGCAACAGTACCGTAGCTTGTTTGAGCACACGCTAGAGGCTGTACTGATCTTGGACGACGAGGGCAACATTCAGGACTTGAACCAGGCGGCTCGGAAGTTACTGGGTAACCTACATCATAACAAGCATACGATTTTCAGTCTGTTCCCGACGGCAGGCAAACCCTACATCCGTAAAAAATTTGCCGAGCTGCTCCAAACTGGCAGCGCCTTTGGTCGGTTCCGGTTGACGTTTAGCGGCAATGCAAGACGGCATCTATACCTCGAGCTTCGGCTACAGGCAAATCTATACCCGGGGCTTCACATCGCCCAGCTCAATGACGCCTCCGCACGGGTCGAGGCCGAGCGGAAGATCAAGGAGCTTGCCCGCACCAGTTCGGACTCGCCACACCCGATTATCAGGCTAAGCTTGCAAGGTGAGGTCATTTACTTTAACAAGGCGGCGCTTCAGTTTGTGTTCCATTGGGGTAATAACTTCATTACCGAGATTCCACCAAGGCTTCAGGATCTGATCAATGTTACTGCCCAAGGTAAACCCGTCAAGAAGCTGATCTACAAACTCAAGCGCAAAACCTATAGCGTCCGCTTGGTCTATGTGCCCGACGGTAAGTATATTAACTTCTATGCCACTGATATCACGAGCCTTCAGCATAGCAAAAGCCTGATAAGTGCCCAGCGTGATGCCCTAGAGCAGATCGCAAGAGGTCGGCCGATCACGGTGCTAGCCAAGCTGATGGCTGAGCTATTGCAAAGGACCTCGATGGGGGCCAAGGTAGCTTTTGTTGGGCTTAACCAACAGGCCGAAGCCCTTTACGCGATCCGGCAAAACAACCAAGACTACCAGCAATTGGCCGCTTTGGTCATGGCCAAATATGGTTCGGTACAGGCGCTTCTGTCTGCCTTCCGGGCCTATCCCAAGGGTCTTATCCTGACTGCTGCCGAGGTGTCAGAGCTAATCGAAATGCTCGAACCAGGGGTGTCTAAAGATGTCATGACAGGTCTAGCGATCTACCCTATCATGGCCAAGGGTGGCGACATCGAGATGTTCTTGTGTGTTAGGTGGCGCTCCCATAGCCCTAAGACAGACCAGATATTGGGCTTGATGCGGATGGTGACTAACGTGATGAGTGTGGCCATCGAGCGGGATCGGAATGTCCGGACCCTGTCAAATCAGGCCTTGCTTTTTGGCAACATCAACGACAGCGTTGTCATCCTAGATGCCCAAGGTCGGATTATTGATTGGAACTTGTCCAGCCACAAGCTCTTTGGGTATACCCGTGACCAAGCCCTTAACCAGACCATCGAGTCCCTAGGGTTGCTGCCTACAGGCCCTACAGGAGGGGCATTAGCCAATGCTTCCGCTCCTTTGTTCGACGAGATAGTGTTCACGTCTATATCGGGCAATACTGGTTATGCCGAGCTCAGCTTGGTGCCCATGTCGGATGTCAATAACGAGCCGATAGGTAGTATGTGTCTCTTCCGTGACATCACGATCCGGAAAAAGTATGAGGACCAGATCCGGACCAGCGAGGCGAACCTTACGTCGTTGATCGAGAATACGGACGATTTGGTCTGCTCGGTCAATCTCAGGGGTAATTTGCTGACGACTAACAGTGCGTTCGAAAAATTTATCCTACAGATCTCTGGCGAAAAGGCGATGACCGCCGGCAATTTGCTATCGGTATTGCCTGCCCGGGTGGCCGCCGAGCTGGACGGCTATGTGCGGCGGGCGCTGGAGGGCGAAAAGCTGATGCACGAGTTCGTCCTACAGTTCGACCAGGCCGATGAGATTGTGCTCGAGACTAGTTTCAACCCCATGCGGGACGTTCGGGGCAAGATAGAGGGGGCCTCAATTTTCGCTCGGAACGTTACCCAACGCAAGCTGGCCGAGGACGAACTTAAACGCACCAATTTCGAGCTGGATAGTTTTGTCTATCGGGCCTCGCATGACTTACGTGCCCCAATGCGATCCATCTTGGGTTTGCTCAACTTAATGGAGATTGACAAGTCAGAAGCAAGCCTCAACCAGTACATTGGCTTGGTTAGGACTTCGATCAATAAGCTTGATAACTTCATTGCGGACCTCACACATTACTCGCGTAATTCACGAACGGCCATCGAGCCAGAGTCTGTCAACTTTTTGCAGATAATTGATGATTGCCTCGAGAACCTCAAGTATATGGACCGCGCTAGTCGGGTCAAGATTTATACAGATATTTATGGCAACAGTGCCTTCTTTAGCGACTCGGGAAGGCTAGCCATCATCTTCCAGAACCTAATTAGTAACGCCATTAAGTACCAAGACCTCGAAAAAACAGACCCATTCCTCAAGATCAGAGTCAGTTCGGGTCTGCGTAATGCCCAAATCCTGATAGAGGATAACGGCAAAGGCATCAAACAGGAATTCTTGACGCGCATCTTTGACATGTTCTTCAGGGCGAGCGACGAAAGCTATGGCTCTGGCCTTGGCCTCTATATCACCAAGCAGGTGATTGAGAAATTAGGAGGTACCTTGGCTGTCAACAGCGAGTTCGGCAAAGGGACAACGTTTGCGATCACGATCCCGAACCTGAACAACGAAGCTGGCCCAGACGAGCGCAAGAGCACACAGGCTAACTTGACTTGGCTAGCTAACTAGTCCTAGGAAGCGAGTTCTGCCAACAGTCAACCTAAATAATGACTCGTATGCTCGTTCCCTGATGCTTAATTAGCTGAAACCTCACACCAGACCATAAACCAATGGCCATCATCTCTGGCTTATCTGCCACTGTCACCTTTGACCTCACACTGCCCATCACGCCAGGTGGACCAAATGTCAACTGCTATTATGCCGAGGATGTGCAGGAGCAAACCATCGAGGCTGGGACTTTTATAGGGTCTGTTGCACGTGGTGGTTCGGTTAATTACCGTAAGCTGAGCGTAACGCCCCACGGCAGCACAACGCATACCGAGTGCTATGGCCACATCAGTGACGACCCTCAGGCTACACTATATCATTGTTATCAGGGGCTGATCCAGGAGGCATTGTTGGTCTCGTTGCCGGTAGAGCGGCTACCGAATGGCGACCGAGTGATCACGTTGTCGGCCGTTCGGTCGGCGTGGCAATCCTATCTGGATAAGAGCCCAAAAGGTAGCAGTAATAATAATGTCAATGCGCTCGTTATCAGGACCTTGCCTAATGGTGACACAAAATGTAATGCCCAACACAGTGGTAAAAATCCGGTTTATCCCGAGCCTGGCATTGGTCGGTTTTTGGCAGAAATCGGTATCCAGCATTGGCTGATAGACCTGCCTAGTGTGGATCGGGAGCTGGATGGCGGTGTGCTAGCGAACCACAATGGTTTCTGGCAAACAGACTTGGCGCAACTGTCGCCCTACAAAAATGTAGCAGCCGATGGACGCAAAAATGCCACCATCACCGAGCTAATCTTTGTGCCCGATGTGGTGGCTGATGGATCTTATTCGTTGGTGTTGGCGCCGATGGCTTTATTAAGCGATGCGGCCCCTAGTCGTGTCCTGCTATTGAAGGCATAAACCAACAGTACTTTTAAGTCGAACCAAGATATGGTCCTGCACAGGACAATGATTGGCAGTGCTAGGTACCTAAATCAAGCCCCTTGATTACTGGATCGCTTTGGTCCTGAATAATGATTTGGCAACCATGTGGTCACCTTCGCTCATTGGCAAGGCAAGGGCTTCGCGCACAGTAAACCAACCAGAGGCTTGATGCTCGTTGAGCTTGATTTTGCCTCCTGTCTGTACGACGACTATCGGGATGAGGGTGACATGGATATTACCCTGCCAGAAAGATTGGCCTGCCAGCAACAAACCAGGCTCGATGGTGATGTTAAGCTCTTCTTTGACTTCGCGTACGATAGCACGGAGTGCCGACTCGCCTTGCTCGATCTTTCCGCCGACGAACTCCCAAAGGCCAGGGTTAGATTTTTTTGGTCCCCGCTGTGCCAAAAAGACCTTACGGTTGTCTTCCATGACGGCGCAGACAACCCTGATTGCTTTGTCTTCGCCCAGTACGAGGGTTGGTTTGCGTGCAGCAAAGGCCTCAGCGAGATTAGCAGCTAGGGCTTTGTCAATATAGTTGCTCTCTTCGTCGTAGTAGGCAACTGATGAGTCGTGTATGCTATCAGATGTGTGCATATAGTGGCGTTGGGTCTGGTAGAAGATGAAGTAATGCGAAGCAAATTTACGAAAAAGGATGCTCTATTTGCTTGCAATATTGACCTTAGGACATTGGGTGGCAGATGTTCGGGACAAATAACAAGTTGTTAAAGTTGCATTTTTAGTGCTTTCTTAGGTAGCGAGGTTTGCTAAAATGAACGACACTAAACCATTTTTTGGCTATTATTGCCATTGGTCTATCGGCTTTCTGCCAGCCTAAGTACCAGTGGGTGTTAGCAGATATTATGCCAAGTAGTTTACCGTCGTCGCCATCTATGAGTTATCAGAACGAAGTGCAAGCCGCTGAGGCTTTTCAGTCATCCTACAAAAAATTGGTTGCCGAGGTTGGCAAGGTGATCATCGGCCAAGACGAGATCGTGAAACAGGTGCTAACGGCAATTTTCTGCCAAGGGCACTGTTTACTGGTAGGGGTGCCGGGCCTAGCTAAGACCCTCCTGATCCAGACTATTTCTTCCGCACTGGATCTTTCGTTCAACCGCATCCAGTTTACGCCGGATCTGATGCCGAGTGACATTACAGGTTCGGAGACGCTAGACCAGAACCGCAACTTCAAGTTTATTAAGGGACCTGTATTTGCGCACATCGTCCTGGCAGACGAAATTAACCGGACACCACCCAAGACGCAAGCAGCCTTGCTAGAAGCCATGCAAGAAGGCGCCGTCACGATCGCAGGTCAGCGCTATGCGCTCGAGCGGCCATTCTTCGTGTTGGCAACCCAAAACCCGATTGAACAAGAGGGTACCTACCCATTGCCAGAAGCGCAGCTAGACCGTTTTATGTTCAACCTCTGGCTGGACTATCCGGAGCATGCAGCCGAAGTTGCAATCGTAAAAAGTACTACTACCTCAACCAAGGCGACAGCCAATTGTGTGGTCTCGGCGGCGGAGATTTTGGAATTCCAGCAGCTGGTCCGGCAAGTACCAGTACCTGACAATGTGGTGGAATATGCCGTGGGTCTCACCCGCCGTACACGTCCCAATACATCAGGCGCACATGCCAAAGCCAACCAGTACCTTGAGTGGGGTGCTGGTCCGCGGGCTTCGCAATACTTGGTCTTGGGGGCCAAGTGCAATGCACTATTGGGTGGCAAGTTTTCGCCAGATGTCGAGGATGTCAAGGCGGTGGCATTGCCGGTGTTGCGCCATAGGGTCGTCCGGAATTTCAAGGCCGAAGCAGAGGGTGTCACGATCGAACGCCTGATTGCGGATTTGTTGTAATCGGCATCGGATCTTACACCAATCTTACAAGTAGTTGGTTATTAGTGGGTTATATCGAATAAATTAATAGATTTTAATCTCTTTTTTGGTTTTCGTGTTTCCAGATCCCCTACCTTGGTGCCATACCGCTGCAGGATCGAGACTGGATATGCCCATCAGAGAGCTAGCAGAGTGCCTTTAGTATCGTTTGGTTTTCGCCCAGTTTTCGGGTTGTGATGTCAGATCAGTTAATGGGTCTGTCTGCAGCTGAAGGTGATCGACCAAGTACTGGGCCAAAGTGGTAGCTCACCATATTAACCCCGAAAAAGATTGAAAACTCTACTCAACCTCTCTGTACTGTCTTTGGCTGCCCTTGCGATGATAGCTGGCTGCTTCCCACAGACGGCTGTGGCACAAAAGCGCAATGCGTATGCTTATTATAAGGCTCCACGTCAGGTACAGATCGTAGTTGCCCCCAATGGGGATGACGAAGCTGAAGGCAATTTGGCGAATCCTATCAGGACACTTTTTGAGGCGCGCGAACGTGTCCGTGATCTCCTGATCGAGCAAAGGGGACCTGATATTGAGGTCCTGATCCAACCTGGATTTTATCGTCAGGATAGCACCCTGACCTTTGAGGCGATGGACTGCTCGCCCCACCGCAAGGTGACCTGGCAGACGCCGCTAGGCAAAAAAGCCAACCTCAGTGGCGGGGCCTTGGTGCTAGGTTGGGAGCCGCTGAAAGGTGGTCTATGGAAAGCACCTTGCAAGCACCCGGCGTTCCGCCAGCTTTATGTCAATGGTCAGCGGCGGCAGCGTGCTCGTGGCCTTATGCCACCAGATATTCAGACCCTTAACAAAGCAGGGGATAGCCTTGTTGGTTACCGCTCGCGATTGTTTCAGCTAACAAAGGGCCAAACCAAACACCTTGAGCTGCACTATGCCAACGGTAGCGGATATAGCATTATGCCCGTCAGCAACTTGCAGATGGACAGCACAGGCGAAAAACAACTCGTGATCAATCCGCGTTGGTTTGCCCTCATGAGCCGCAAAGAAGGTGGTGCCATGACGATGCCTACCCACATCGAGGGATCATTAGCTCTGCTGGACCAACCAGGCGAGTGGTATCATGACCAAGAGGAAGGGATGCTCTACTACTATCCTTTTGCAAGTGAAGACCTGACCTCTGCCGAAGTAACGGTCCCGGTCCTGACGACAATCATGCAGATAGCTGGCAGTGAGGAAGAGCCAGTGATCAACCTCAAGTTTAAGGGGCTGACTTTTAGCGAAGGCAACTGGGCTGGGCCAGACAATAAGCCCATGCTGAACGTATTTGCCAACGCCATGGCCGACACCAGCAGTATGTCCGAGGTGATTGATAGTCTGTACATCGGCCCACGCTATGGCGAGTATCAAGAAAGCCCATCTCATGTTGTGCTTAAGCACTGCCATGGGCTGACGCTTTATGGCTGTTTGTTCACCCGGATGGGCAGCCAAGGTCTGAAACTTGGCGAAGGTTGCAAGGATAACTTAGTCGAGTATGCCTTGTTTGAAGACATCAGTGGGAACGGATTGATGATTGGCGGGATGGATCGGATAGCTCATCACCCGAGCGACCCACGCTACATTGTGGAGCGGAATACAGTCCGGAACTGTTTGGTTCGGCGTGTAGGTGTGGACTTTACAGGGGCAGTCGGCTTGCTGTCAACCTATGCCAGTAACACGGTAATCGAAATGAATGAATTTACGCAGCTGCCCTATACCGCCATTGCGTTGGGTTGGGGCTGGGGCCGAGCTGATAGTGGTGGGATGGCTAAACAAACACGGGTGTTCCCGACCAGTTCTACCGCCAAAAACAACATTATCCGCAACAACCACATCCATAAAGTGATGTTGCGCCATGCTGAGGGTGGGGCCATTTACACAATGGGCGCCCAACCTGGTAGCCAGATCATGGACAATGTGCTCTATAACAACCCGCAAGGATACGACATCCTGTTAGGGCCTGGTACTGCAAAGCTCGAGGTCGGGATTAACAAAGCAGGTCTTGGCGAGGCTACTAAGGCGCCAACACTAGGCATCCAAATTATGTCCAGCGCACGAGAGGCTACAGTCCGGATTGTGCAACGGCCTAGCGTACCATAGGGACGCTTTTTGCCAGAGCTGATGCCTATTGTGAGTATCGTTATTATAAAGCCCCACACGTCGCCTAAAGGCAGATATGTGGGGCTTTTGGTTGTGTTTAGCCGCAGGTTAAATGGCCAATCCTTAATTCCGAAGGGAGCGTTTGACCAATTCTTCCGTCGTTAGCATAGGCCCGTCGCGTTTGATGACGGTGTCAAGGTTTTTCTCGGCAGTGGCACGTGCGATGCCGAGGGTGAGCAAGGCAGCCAGAGCGGTTTCGCGGTTGTTGCGGGCTGCTGCGTGTGCCCCTTGACTTGGGCTAGCGACAGCGGCCGTGCCGTCAGCATTTGTGCTGGATAGGCCTGCATCGTCAGAGATACCTGCGGCGGCTTGCCAGTGGCTTTTCTGTAGTTTGTCTTTCAGCTCCAGGATGAGGCGTTGGGCTGTTTTGGGGCCAATACCTTTAATAGCTTGTACCGAGCGTACATCTCCGCTGACAATGGCCTGGAACAGCTCGGTAGGCGCGGTGTGGCTTAGCATAACCAAGGCGGTGCCGGGGCCGATGCCACTGACGGAAATCAGGTGGAGGAACAAGGCCTTCTCGTCAGCCTGCGCAAAGCCATAGAGCGTATGGGCATCCTCTTTAACATGGAGCCAGACGAACAAGCGACAGTTGCCCTCGATGGTCTTGATCTGCTCGTAGGTGTTGACCGATATGCGCAAAAGGTAGCCGATCCCGCCCGCCTCGATGATGGCTTGTGCAGGATCTTTTTGGCGAAGTGAGCCGGTGATATAGGCGTACATACTAGTTGGTATTGATGTTTTAAGCCCATTAGGGCCATATTTTAGGGTCTGAGCCAGCCTTTGCGCCTGAACCAGAGGTACAATAAGCCGATTGTGATGGCCATCAGGCTCAGGCAAACAGGGTAGCCATAACGTTGTTGGAGCTCGGGCATGAACTCGAAATTCATCCCATAGATCCCGGCGATGAAGGTCACGGGCAGGAAGAAAACACTGAACAAGGTCAAGACCCGCATCACCTCGTTGGTGCGGTGGTCGCTTAGGGCCAAGTTGAGGCTCATGAGGCTCGTCACAAGCTCGGCTAGCTCGTCATACCTGAAGACTAGCTTGGTGCAATAGTAGTTCAGCTCATGGTGCTGGGTTTCTGTCCGGATGTCGGGCAACTGCTCGGTTACTTCTTGCGAGCTGTTGAGGAGGCGACGAAGTAAAAAGATCTTGCGTTTGAGGTAGAAGAGCTCCTTGATGAGTGCTAGGTTGTCCTTCTGGCGCAGGAAAACGGCTTCCTCGAACCCATCAATCCGACGCGAGAGTGCCAAAACTGGGGTTTCGAACGTGCGTAGGGCCCTATTGAGTATAAAGTCTGCGAGGCTATCCTTGGTGTGGGGCTGGCCGCAGGTAAGGGCCTCGTCAATGGTGTCGTCATACCATTGCATTTCGCTGCGGTGAATGGTATAGATGAAACCTTCGCCGATGAAAATACAGATCTTTCGCGTTAGCTCATGGATAGTGTCGGCATGGATCGGTGCCCTATTATCATAGCTGCGGAACACGATATAGACATAATGCTCGCCTTGATGGACGACGGGCATGTGGTCTGGCTCCAGACAACTGAGTGCCAAGTTTTTAGGCACTTGATAGGTCATGGCAAAGGACTCAAGCTCCGATGCTGAGGGATTTACAGCATCTACCCATTTGTAATTGTGGTCAGAGTAGTTGGTCTGGAAAATCAGTTTTTCTGCCACAAATCAACAAGCTAGTGATACGATATTGACACGATAAATGATGCAGAGTTGACCTTAAACGAGGCACGTTGCAAAACACTAATAGGTCAGGAACTTGGGTTTGTTGTCGATGATGGTCTCGATGCGGGCAATGACCTCTGGCGTCAATTTCGGGATGATGTCGAGGGCGCGCATGTTCTCGTCTATCTGGCCGATATGGCTAGCCCCTGTAATAACCGTGCTGACGTGTGGGTTGTGCGCACACCAGGCAATAGCAAGCTGTGGCAGTTTGCAACCTAGGTCATGGGCTACTTCATTAAGGGCCAAAATCTTGGGTGCGAGGGCTTGGGCACCAGCGCCAGTGAGCCGCTCGACTAGCCAGCCGAGTTCGGGGTGTTCGGTGGCACGTGTTTTGGTCGGCACTCCTTGTAGGTACTTGCCTGTTAGCAGACCAGAGGCTAGGGGCGACCAAGTAGTGGTGCCTAGACCGATTTCGGAATAGAGCTTATGGTACTCTTTTTCTACTCGGTCCCGATGGAAAAGGTGGTATTGGGGTTGCTCCATCGTGGGAGGCACTAGGTGGTATTGGCGTGCTACCGAATAGGCCTCCTGGATCTCTTGTGCGCTCCACTCGCTGGTGCCCCAATAGAGGATATAGCCTTGGTGGATAAGGTCCGACATGGCCCGGACCGTTTCTTCGATTGGGGTCTGGATGTCAGGCCGGTGGCAGAAGTAAAGGTCAAGGTAGTCCACTTGCAGGCGACGCAAAGCGGCATGGCAGGCTTCGATGATGTGTTTGCGGCTGAGGCCCTTTTGGTTCGGTTTATCGCCACCCCAGAAAACCTTGCTGCTCACGACGTAGGTGCTGCGGTCCCAATGTGCTTCGTCCAGGATACGCCCCATGACCTCTTCGGACTTGCCTCCAGCGTATTGCTCGGCATTGTCGAAGAAGTTGATGCCGTGGTCGTAAGCACGGAACATTAGGCTGCGGGCGCTTTCGTAGTCCAGCTGCTTGCCAAACGTTAACCAAGACCCGAAGGATAAGGTGCTCACTTGTAGGCCAGAGCGGCCCAAACGACGGTATTCCATCTGTCAGAAGGTTAATGTTGGTGTAACATCATATCGCTTGTGTAGTGGCGGTCTGATGGATTATTGTGTGGGCCTGACGGGTTTCGTTTGTTACCCGGGCCTAGGTTGATAGAGGTCCTATTTGTCGGCGTTGGCGGCTTCCTGTTGGTTGAGGCCCTCGATTGCGGCAGCTGTGACTTCTAGCTTGGGGTCGGCATACATAACTGGGCCAGGCTCCGAATAGCCCATTACGTAGGCATAGCCACGTTCCTCGGCAAACTTGCGCAGGTAGGTCCGCAATGTTTTAGTGAGCTGCTCGCTAAGGCGTTTTTCTTCCTCCATCAGCTTACGGCCTTGTTCTTCCTTGTAGGCTTGTAGTGCTTGTTGCTTTTGGGCCATAGAGGCTTGTAGCTCCTGCATCTGGGACTGCGTGAGGGCACCAGACTGTGCTTTTTCGGAAGCTGAGCGGTATTCGGTTTCGAAGCGACGCATACGACCTTCTAGCTCGCCTTCGGCCTTACTGCCTTTGGCTTGGAGTGTGGCTTTGGTGTTTTTGTACCAGTCGTAGTGTGCCAATAGGGAGTCGGTATTGACCCAGACGGTTGCACCTTTTGGTATGGCGTCCAGTGCTGCTTTGTCGATGACGGGCGCCGGGGCACTGGCGGCTGGTTTATCAGCTGATTTGGTCTCGGAGGCGGGCTCTGTGCAGGCTGTAGCGAGCAGGGCAAGCGCTGCCATCATGATAGCAGCCGTATAGCGGAGTGGTTTCATATCTGGCCCTAATATACAGGGTTGGCTGCATATATCTCAAGGCTTTTGTATCCGGCGTGGCAATTAGGGCCCGCAAACAAGCACCTTGCGGATAGCGACCATTTACCCATTAAGTCATCAGAAACATACGGGCCATGTGCCATGGTTAACATGGTCATGGCCCATCATTATTTGATTTGAGTTAGAGCGAACCTGATTAGGCACCCATCATCATTACCAAGTTGGCTTCCAGCTCGTTATATAGCTCCTGACCCTCGTTGTCCTCGGATAGGGACTGGTATTTTGGCTCTGTTTCGTTGTAATAGATCAGGGACCACTCACCTTGCTCATCCTCAACAAGGGCACTGAGGCTCTCGACCCAGTCGCCACTATTGAGGTACAGGATATCGCCATAATATTTGATGGCGGCCTGGTGGATATGCCCACAGATGACACCGGCGCAGTTGCGGTCTTTGGCTAGGGCGACCAACTGGGTTTCGTAGTCAGAGATGTAGGAGACTGCAGACTTGACTTTGGCCTTGATCTTGGCCGAAAGGGAATAGTAGGGTAGGCCGCGGTAGTTGCGGTATTGATTATAGATCTTGTTGATACCGAGCAACAGCGTGTAGCCGATGTCGCCTAGTTTAGAGAGCCACTTTAGGTTTGTTGTGACGGAGTCAAAGATGTCACCATGTGTGACCAAGAACCGACGACCATGGCTAACGTGGATATAGTCGCGCTGGAGGGTGAAGTTTTTTCCTAACGCCAATGGGATAAACGAGTCCAGGAAATCGTCATGGTTGCCACGGGTGTAGATGACCTGGGTGTTATGCTCCTCCATCATCCGCATCACGACGCGGATAAACTTGGTATGTTTTTTCTTCCAGATGCCATACTTCTTGAGCTGCCAACCGTCGATGATATCGCCGTTAAGGATCAGCTTGTCGCAGCTGTGCATCTTCAGGAAGTTAACCAACTCCTTCGCTTTTGAGCCTGTAGTGCCGAGGTGTACGTCGCTCAGGACGATGGTTTTATAATGTGTATTCACGTTATGGTCTATCCTTCAGGTTAGATTATGGGCTAAAAGTAGTGGTTTAATGTTACCAGAAAGTCAATTTCTGGTTATGATCTGGCACTTGGAATTACTTTGATAGGACCATGTTGATAATCTCGGTTACTAAATATGTAATCACGATTACTAATTTGATCTTTGTAGGCCTTATCGTTTGTCAAAGATGTGGTAGCGCGCACCAACACTAACTGAGAATCCGCTCATCAAAACATCGTAGACTATGCCAGTATTGTTTGTGAATGCACCGTTGTTGATAGAAGAAAAACTCCTGATCAAAGCTAGTTGACCAAACAGATCGAGCCGTGGGGCCACCCTAAATCCTGCCTTGATGCCGATGACACCAGTGATCTCAACGTTTCTGATGGTGTTTTCGGCACTGATACCAAATAGGATGCCAGGGTAGGCTGCCGTACGAGAAATCAGTTGGCCACCCGTTAAGAGGTTAACCTCCACGCCTGCGATACCAGCAAAATACGAGCCTTTACTGGGGTTGCTAAGGTAACTGTACTCAACCATCAGTGGCATTGAAAAGTAGTGCAGGTTGAGGGACTCTTTGAAAATGGTATCAGAGCGACCATTCTTGGAAATGGATCGGCCGGCATTTTTCTGGCAATAGCCAAGTTCTCCACTCAGGATGATACCGTTGCCAATGTCCCATTGGAGGCCGGCATATTGCGCAAAACCTACTTCGGCTTGGTAGGTGACGTTGTTGAAGAAAAAGGATTCGATGAGGTTGAACTGGTTTACGCCTGTTCGCATAGAAGCTGTTAGGCCAAATTTTTTTTCTGGTGCCTCGGCGCCAATATTTCGGCTCAGGGATTTGGTATCCGGCACAGCTGCATTTTGGTTGGCCCTATTGGAGCTAGGTGGGTCAATTTCGGTGGGGGTGTTGGCGGGCTGTGGGCTGGGTTTGAGGTAGATATCCTCTTGGGCTATGGCCATCCGAGGGGCCATCAGAAGGCACAAGGATATCAGGACAAGGCCGAGCACTGTTGCCCCTTGCCTGGGCATACGTCTGGACCCAAATAATGACAGGTCCTTGGCATCGGGATGTTGAATAGATGTTGACATAGCTGGGGCAAATATTGGGCTTGGGTTTTGGGGGCTTGTATGCTTATTGAGGTTGGGCAACAAGGTGAAACCAAAAATCGGCTAAAATTACTGTTTTCTGATCATTGAATTGATACGGCGTAGGTTTGGTCTGTCTGGTGTCCATAAAGTGGGCATGCTGACTTGTAGTTGTCTGTTGGCCAAGATACCGAGGTGATGCACTGTTCAGATATCCTCCTAACGAATAACTGCGGCAAAAATGTCTGCGAAAATCCCTAGTCCAGGCCCTAAATTTGCGGCCCGCAACTGCAGCATGACGATAGGGCTAGATCATGATCCTGAAGTCAATAAGGTGGCTGTTCGATAGCCGTCCTCTGCTCCAATAATCCACACAAACTACTCTCAGATAAATACAAGCATGTCTCATCTCTTCGGCGATAATCCATCCGATAGTTCAGTAGGTCAAAGCGCACATGTTGGCAAAGGCCTGCGGATAGCAATCGTAGGGGCTACGGGCCTTGTCGGGACCGAAATCCTGACAGTGCTAGCTGAAAGTGGTTTGCCAGTTGCGTCTATCATCCCTGTGGCTTCGTCTAGATCTGTAGGGCAGGTAGTGGCCTTTAAAGGGCAGGACTATGCTGTGGTGGATGCAGCGACGGCGATTAGCATGCAACCTGATGTGGCTATTTTCTCGGCTGGTGGATCGGTATCCACGCTACTGGCGCCTCAGTTTGCGGCAGCTGGTATCCGGGTGGTGGACAATAGCAGTGCTTGGCGCATGGATCCGACTAAAAAGCTGGTTGTGCCAGAGGTCAACGCAGAGGTCTTGACGGAGGAAGACATGATCATCGCCAACCCGAATTGTAGCACAATCCAGATGGTGGTGGCCTTGCAACCGCTACACAAACGATATGGCATCAAGCGGGTGGTGGTCAGTACCTACCAAAGTGTCACCGGGACGGGAAAAGCGGCAGTTGATCAGCTGATGGCGGAGCGTGCGGGTGAAAAAGGGTATATCCCTGTCTATCCCCACCGTATCGACCTCAATGTCTTGCCCCACATCGATGTTTTCCTCGAGAATGGCTACACCAAGGAGGAGATGAAGATGGTAAACGAGACTTGCAAAATCATGCAGGATGATGCCATCAAGGTCACAGCTACTGCTGTCAGGATCCCGGTGATGGGTGGCCACTCTGAGTCTGTGAATGTGGAGCTGAAGCAGGACTTTGATCTGGGTGATGTGCGTGCCCTTTGGTCAGAAACACCAGGACTAATTGTACAAGATGACCCTGCTAATAACCTATACCCTATGCCCCTGACCTCGCATAGGCGCAATGAGGTCTTTGTTGGTCGGTTACGTCGAGATGAAAGTCAGGCCAATAGCCTCAACTTCTGGGTGGTGGCGGATAACCTACGCAAAGGAGCAGCAACGAACGCAGTCCAGATTGTGGAAGTGCTGTATAGCAAAGGCTGGATTGGCTAGTCTATCAGCTACATAAGTAACTACTAGCTCAGCATCCCATTTGATGAAAAGGCTGCCTTAGATAGCAAGGCGTGGCGTGCCTTTGGCCTTGAGTAGGGCTTTTTTGCGGCGTGTGCTGCGGTACCAGAAAAAACCAATCACGGAGAACAGGATATAGGGTAATGACATCAGATACAGGATACCGGTGTTGAGGCCATCTGCCGCATCGACATTGCCGGCCTGTGCACTACTTTCGACAGTAGCGCGGCACATGGCGCATTGCGCTGAGGCATCTTGTGCTAGGCTTGGGCTCAGCAACATGCCAACAACCACTAGCATTGTTACTATGGCTGGGCGTATGGACCAAAGTGGGGATTTAGGCTTGAGATCCATGATGGTTATTGATAAGGTGGCTGTTGTCAAATAGGGGAGTTCGGTGGTACTAATTGGCTGTTTGGGCCATTGTTTCTAGGCCTAGTGGATATAGAACGGCTTGATCATTAGATAGACCAAAACGCCTGTTAGGGCAACATACAGCCACATCGGGAAGGTGTAGCGGCTAACGCGTTTGTGCCGATCGACTTGGTTGGTGATGCCGTAGTAGATGCTGGTTAGCACAAAGGGCACGATGATGGTAGCCAACACGATATGGGTCAGCAAGAAGAAGTAATAGACGTAGCGCACACTACCGGTAGCCTCTTTTTCGACCTCTTCGAGGATGTGGTTGCCATTCAGATCGCCATAGAGGGTGCTGGCTGCCTGAAAGTGATAGGTAACATAGCTGATCAGGAACAAGCTACTGAGGCCAAACGCAGTCAGCATGCTGGTGCGGTGAGCCATGATGTTTTTGCTCTTGATGAAGTAGTATCCGACGAGCAAAGCCAAAGCGGTGGCACTGTTTAGCACACCGTTCAGGTGGGGCAGGAAGGATACATCAAGATCACCGAGTTTGCCTGTCTGTGGCATGTAGAGCAACAAAGCTACCACAACAGGGATGGCGATGCCCAAGACCCCGATGACATAGAGGGCAGGTTTGTTGTTTTTGACTTCGGATGAGGTGTGCTGCATGGGGCAGGGATGTTAGGGCTTGTAGGCCTGACTAGTAGCTCAAGGGCTCAATTTCTAAGGTCAGACTTATTGATAATCGAAGGGATTCAGGTTTTGTTTGGTCTGGGATCAGTCAGGTTTATTTTTGGTCTTCTTCTAGCATCAAGAGGCGTGTTTCCATCACGAGGGTATCGACCTTGAGCGGGTCGGTGCCATTATAGTAACCGCGGATACGACCTAGTTTATCGACCAGCACAATGCGGTCTGAGTGTACGAAATCTGCAGGCCCGCCATCACCATCCTGGACAGGTAGGACGTAGCCTTTGCGGGCTAGGTTATAGAGTTTGTCCTTAGGGCCATTGAGCAAAAACCACTTGCCATGCTGGGCACCATATTGCTTGGCATAGTCGTTCAGGACGGCAGTGGTGTCATACTCTGGGTCCACAGTGTAGGAGACGAGAATGACAGAGGGATCGTTAAGGAAAGACTGCTGCACCCTTTTGAGCTGGGATGACATCTCGGGGCAGATGGTCTGGCAGCGGGTGAAGATGAAGTCCGCAATTACGATTTTGCCCTTGAGGTTAGCCTCGGTGAAGGGTTTGCCTTGCTGGTCGGTGAGGGCAAAGGGCGGTATAACGTGCTGCCCACCAGTGCTGCTGCTGTCCTCGATGCCTTCTGGGTAATAGATCGTGAGGGGTTTGAAGTGATTTTTGCCTGTGTTGAGCAAGACAATCAGCACAACCGGCACGACGATCAGGAGGGTGAGTAGGACGTATTTTAGTTTCATAGTGTCTTGGTTATCAGCCTAGTAGTGCTTCGAGATGCTGTACTGGTTTGCCTATTGTCGGCCATGACTTGGCAACCTGCTCAATGGCGGCACAAAGGTAGGCACCAGAGCGGCATCAGCGGACGGCCAAGGTCAATTTGTTGGTGCTTGGTTAGGCCTAAGGCTGGGGGAGCCTCGAGTGTATAACTAGATCAGGGGCCACTTGTTATGGTCCTGGTTGATCTCGCCCTGATACTGGAGCACCTCCACACCGAATTTGCGCAAAAACTCTACGCCTTCGTCGCTCGGGATGCCCTTATAGGCGGCATAGCTATTGAGGTAGATGACCCTCTTGATCTTCATGCTAAAGATGATACGGGCGCAAGCGATGCAGGGCGAAAGGGTGACATAGAGGGTGCTATCTGCAATGTCACTTCCGTTTTTGGCGGCGTACAGGATAGCATTTTCCTCGGCATGGATGGCCAGCGAGCATGAGCCTTTGCTATCGCGGCTGCAACCTTTGTCACCAAACTCGGTATCACAGTTGTGGGTACCTGCGGGTGGTCCGTTGTAGCCTATCGAGATGATGCGGGTATCCTTGGTGAGCACGGCCCCAACATGGCGTTTGACACAATGGCTGCGTTTGGCCAAGTTGTAGGCCAACTCCATGTAGATGTCGTCAAACTGGGGGATGGCTTGGGGCAAGGTGTCCATAGAAGGGTAGGGCAAATCCGGGATTGAGAGGGCAAAATAGGAGGGCTGGACTAGCT
Source organism: Cytophagaceae bacterium (assembly GCA_027490155.1). GTDB lineage: Bacteria > Bacteroidota > Bacteroidia > Cytophagales > Flexibacteraceae > CANHWS01. Next base: position 119,270 of record JAIXYP010000039.1, read on the forward strand.
GCTGTAGCCGAAGTACTTGAGTTTGTTGGCCTTGTTGCGCCAGTCGGGCTCGACTTTGACGTGGGTCTCGAGATAGACTTTTTTGCCAAAGAAGGTCTCCATATCGGCACGGGCCTGTACGCCTACTTTTTTGAGGGCTTCGCCTTGGTGACCAATGATGATGGCCCGTTGGCTGCTGCGCTCGACCAATATATCAGCGCGGATGTAGAGCATATCATCGCCTCGCTCTTTGAAGTCCTGGACGATAACCTCGCAACTGTACGGCACCTCCTTGCGGTAGTTGGTCAAGAGTTTTTCGCGGATGATCTCGGAGGCAAAGAAGCGCTCGCTGCGGTCCGTTAGGTCTTCTTTGGGGAAGTAGGGCGGGTGGTTCGGCAGCCGTTTGATGATCTCGTCAAAGAGGGAGGCGGTGCCTTGACCCAGCAGCGCTGAGATCGGGACGACGAGCTCAGTCTGGAGGCGTTCTTTCCAGATGGCGATACGCTCCTCGACCTGATCAGGCGTTTTGGCAAGGTCTATCTTATTGATGAGCAAGAAGACGGGCACCTCAACACGTTTCAGTTTTTCGATGACGTCGGTTTCGTCAAAGTCTTCGAACAGATCGGTGACGAATAGCACCAAGTCGGCATCCTCTAGCGAGGCGTTAACGAACCGCATCATGCTGCGATGGAGCTCGTACTTAGGCTGGATGACACCCGGGGTATCTGAATAGACAATTTGGAAGTCCTCCCCATTCAGCAAGCCGAAAATGCGGTGGCGGGTGGTTTGGGCCCGGCTGGTGATGATGCTGAGCTTCTCGCCGATTAGCTGGTTCATCAACGTGGATTTGCCGGCGTTGGGTTTGCCCACGATGCTGACGAAGCCTGCCTTATGATTGTCAAAGGCGGGGTCTGCACTGATGCTGAGGGTGGATTGGGTCGGGTTTTCGTCGCCAATGAGCTGGTCAGCGGCTAGGTCAAACTCGAGGTCGGCCAGCAGGTCGAGGTCGTCGTCATCCTTGGCCTTTTTCTTGGCTTTAGGAGCCTTGGCAGCTTTGGGGGCAGGTTGTGGTTTGCTTAGGTCGTTGGGCTCGGAGTTGAGCTTGGCGCCAATTGGGGCTTTGGCGGCCTTAGGGGCTTTTGGCTTGGAGGTGCTGGTGTCGGCGTTGGACACCTCAGCTTTGGGGAGCTGGTCTGGTTGCTGGGCCATGTGATGCGGCTTTAAGGTCGTCTATGCTGCCTATCCATGATCAACAAGGATAGGTCTGGCATGGCCAAAATGGCGATGCGGTGCAAAGGTCATCAATTTTGGTGGATTTTGGGTTGGGTTAGTTAGTCTGTGTCTTTGAGCCCTTTGTCTGAACTCGGATTAATCGGATGGGTAGGATTTATGGGATTCGTGTGTGCTCATACGCAAATGGATACTAGGCACTAGGAGGTTAGTTGTTCACATACCCATTCCGACAAGCCGATAAATCTTATTTCTGGAATCTGAGTTAAGGCAGTTTCCTATGCAACCTTTTATTGTCTATCTTGGTCTTGTTATAAATAAACGATGTCTATGTACATTCTAGCAACTCCAAACACCCAAAAAATTGAGGAGCTTTTTCTCTATGTTATTGAGCTAAAGAAGCAGAATGACCAATTGCGGGCCGAACTCCAAACCCTTAAATCTGCCCTCAAATGAGAACCCTACTAACCTTTCTTGCTTTGGTTTTCTTGCTGGGCGCTGGCTGCCGCAGCAACAAAGAGGCGGTATGCCCACCTGTCGTAATCCCCACCGATTGCGATGCTTTCCGGCAGCAACTTAGGGCCATAGACGAGCAGTACGTTTTTGACTCCTTGATCATCAATGGTGGGGATTCATCCTATATCCTAGACTCTTTGGGAGTGCGTGGCATACCATTGAAGACCAAGGATTTTGATGGGCCATTTTATAATAAAACCTTTGAAGGTTGCACCTATTTTGTGGAGTTTGCACCTAGAGTTTTAGTTTATAACGTAAGCCAAGATACACTAATAAAAACGTATATCACATTTCATACTTTGATTGAAGGTGATAAGTGCACATTACGTTTAACAACTTTTGAAAAGGTAAGATGCACTGCTAATAGACACTACCCAAATTGCTCAGGTATGATACTATATTCAATAAAAGCATTAGATGAAAGAAGCAATTATTACTTTGTCAAATTTGATTCTTCTAAAATTAGATTTGTGAGTAAACTTGGCCCTGTTCTTTCCACTTTTATTTTTCGCAAAAAATCATGAAGGTATCTTACTTTTTATTCGCCATCGTGATATGGCAAGTTTTAAGCGCAACATGTTCTGCCCAGACGGTTGACCCCGTTCACC
>JAIXYP010000044.1 GCA_027490155.1 Cytophagaceae bacterium
GGCAATGGGTTTGATGCAATTTTTGAGGCGTACAAGGTCAACAATGCGAATGGGTTGAACTTTAGCTTTATCAATCAACAAGATCAGTTGGCTGTCCTAGCTGACAACTACCCAACAACCACAACCACCTATCCATTAACGCTATCTGTCCCACAAGCTGGCACCTATACCATTAGCTTCGAGGGTCTAGCTAGCCTCAGCAATCCACAATGGTCGCTCTACTTGCTGGATAGCCAAACAGGTATCAGCACGCTGGTATCGGATGTCGCAACCTACAGCTTCACAGCTGCTCAAGGTGCCAAAAATGGTCGCTTTAGCCTTGTGGTTAACCCAGCTGGTGTGACAAGCCTTGCTACATCTATCAGCAACAAGGTCTTTTTGTCGCCTAACCCAGCCAGCAACAAGGTAATGCTCCAAGTCGCTACAGCCATCAGCCAAGCCACTACAATCCGCATTTCCAACGCCATCGGCCAAGTGGTCCTAACCGCCACTTTGCCTGCCAACACCTCCGAGCTCAGCCTAGACCTATCTGCCCTAGCCAATGGTGTCTATATGGTACAGGCAGAAGGGTTTGCTGTGACCAAGTTGGTGAAGGAGTAACTTTGATCTGATCTTACCATTAAAGCCTCGATGTCATAACAACATCGGGGCTTTTTTGCATCGAATCCCAAACATCTAACGTCAATCGATTAAATAGATACCTACCCCCAATACCCCTTATAAACGCTTCCCCGCATCTGCATTTGGCCTAGGAAACCCAGGTAGTTGACCATAGTTATCAGCCAATTGCCGCCGGCTAGGGTGATGTCCTCGCAAATGGTGGTGGTGGTAGGGCTGCTGGCAATCAGGTGGTGTTTGTGGCGGAAATAGGTCATGCCGAGGGGTAGGATGGTGCCTTCATCCACAAACCAGCAGGCCTCGGGGCCCACTACTTGTTCGGTTACGATGCTTTGCCAATGGCTGGTCCAGAGGCCGAATTGTAGGTCCAGCTCTACCTTGGCGCCCACCGTTGTGCCACCAAAGGTCTTGAGCTTAGCAGCTGGAAAAGGGGGCGATAGGGCCTTGAATAGATCTTCAGGGTGCTTGGCAAAGGTGTTCCAGACACGGGCGAGGGGGGCATTGACCTCATGGCGGACGATGAAGTGGCGTGCATTTGTGGGGGCTGTCATCAGTTATGGGGTATCAAAAATGTGTTATTCGGTCGCGGTAATGCTAATAGGCTATCTGGACAACCTCCTAGGGGCTGATTTGTTCGGTCGTTGCCAGATATCAGTGGTGGCATCTGGCGGTGCCTAGCGTATTGACCCTAGCCAGGCGTTATATTACGTCCTGCTTTTGCTGACCTTTGCCGTGTTGCCAAATCTGATCCATATCCGCTTGTTGCTATGCAGACAGTCCGCTGGGCTGGGGGCTGGTGGTATGTGGCTGCGGATCGGCCTATTTAGGGCGTTCCTGACCATGCTAGTTGTGTTTGGGGCCTGCTCTGGGTTATTGGCACAGCGACTAGGTGATCGTCCTAGTTGGGTGATTAGCCCTGTTATGGCTGGTCCCGCTGCCGAGGTAGGCAATCCTAAGGCGGCTATTGCTGCACTAATCCCGATGGTCGGGGTAGGGGATAGCACCATGCGGCAGGAGACACTAAAGCGGCAACAGACGGAGCTTTGGGCGAAGGGCTACCTCGAGGCGCAGGCAGGGACTTATCGGGGCAGCCATGATACCATCTACCAGAGTTGGCATCTGGGCCCAGGGTATCAATGGGCGAGGCTAGGGGCTGGCAACGTGCCACAATCTTGGCTGGCAGAGATCGGGGTGATCCCGACGAGGCTGATGGGTGAGCGCATCAAACCGAGCGAGATTGTGTCGATTCAGCGGCGGCTGGTGGAGCATGCGGATCATCAGGGTTACCCCTTTGCTACGCTGTCGTTGGACTCTTTGCGGCAGGTGCAGGATGTGGGCAAACCTAGTCCTGATATCGCCTTGGCTGCGAATTTGCGGCTCATTACAGGCCCACTGATCAGGTATGATACGATGCAGATTGCGGGTGACCTCAAGGTGGAGCTTAGCTGGCTAGAGCGCTATTTGCGGATGGCACCCAATACGCCATTTAGCAGCCAGCGGGTGTTGCAGGCCAACAATGCCCTATCCCAACTGCCCTGGCTTAGCACCACCCAACCGATTGAGATTCGGTTCAGGAACCGCATTGCCCAGCCGACACTTTATGCCAATAACCGAGCCTGTAATCAGGTGGATGGGGTAGTGGGGCTACTACCCAATGAGGTCAATCAGGGCCAATTACTGGTCACGGGAGAACTACGGTTGCAACTCCATAACCTGTTCAGGACGGGCAAAACGATGATCTTGGACTGGCAGAGCATCAAACCCGAAAGTCAAAGGCTCAACATCAGGTATGACCACCCGGGGCTGTTCGGCACACCGTTCGAGCTGGGTTTGCAGTTTAATCTACTCAAAGAAGATAGCACCTTCCTTAACCGCATGATCAGGGCACAGCTGCAATACCGCTATCCGAACGGGAGCAAATTGGGCTGTTTTGTTAGCAATACCAGCTCGGATGTGTTGTTAACCAACCCCAGCGAAAGCGGCGCGACGGGCCTTGCCAGCAGCAGTGTCATCAACTATGGGCTGCTGTATCAGTACCAAAATCTGGATGATGCACTCTATACGCACCGCGGCTGGATGATCAAGGCGGAGGCAGCAGTGGGGCAGAAGACTATGCGGGCGCCTACCAATGCCATTGCAGCCTGGCGGGACTCGTTGGCGGGGGCGGGTTTGCAGTACAGTGCCACCTTGCGGGTCGAGCACTTCAGCCCTGTGAGCAAACGCTGGGTTTGGTATAATAGGGCAGCGATGGCCACCTTGGTCAACAATCGGTTGGTGCGGAATGAGCTCTACCGCCTTGGTGGACTGCTGAGCCTGCGGGGCTTCAATGAGAACTACTTTTTCAGCAGCCAATATGCCATCCTGACCACAGAGATGCGCTACTTTGCCGATGCTACGACTTACTTCTCGCTGTTCCTGGATCAGGGTGTGGTCAGCACGCAGGTCTTGGGCGATTCACCAACGGACTACCCCACGGGCATTGGCATCGGGACCAATTTTACGACTGGGACAGGGGTTTTTAGCATCAATTATGCGCTGGGTCGTGACAGGTTTAGTATCTTTGATTTGGCCACCAGCAAAATCCATATTGGTGTGGCTGCCCGTTTCTGAGCATGATTTGGGTCTTAGGGCCTCATGAATGTTGCTTTTTTTGATCGATCCGTCTCAGTCTTGAGTTTAAATCGCGTATGTCGAAGCTATTGAACCTGAAATCTGCCATTGTTTTTGTACTAGTCCTGACCCTGTTTGCCGCACAGGTTTCGGTAGCGCAATCTGCCGACCAGCAAGGAGCAAACAAGGCCACCTCAGCAGCCAAACCGAAGCCAACTGATAAGGGTAAGGCCAACAAACAAGCGCAGAAACGCGAAGGCAAAGCGGCCAAAAATGAAGGTATCAATCAGGGCATCAACTTTGGTAAGTACGACTTTGAGGGTCTGAAGGCAGAGGCTGCCAAGACCGGCAAATTTATCCTGATCGACTGCTATACAACTTGGTGTGGTCCCTGCAAACAGATGTCTCGGACTGTGCTGCGCGACTCTGCCGTTGGGGCATTTTACAATGCAGCTTTTGTCGCCACCGATCTGGATATGGAGGCTGGCGAAGGCCCTGCAATCGGCACGCAATACAACATCAAAGCCTATCCGACCTATTTATTGCTGGATGCACAGGGGACCCTGTTACACCGTGGTGTAGGTGCCATGTCCGTCGAGCGATTCATCAACCTAGGCAAGGCTGCACTAGACCCTGCCAAACGTCTCACCACTTGGCAAGCCCGTTTTTCGGCTGGCGAAAGGTCGGTTGGTTTCTTTAGTCAGTATGCGGATTTATTGCACGAGTGTGGCCTCCCTGCCAATGCCGAATATCGGTCATTTACCGCTACCATCGCCCCCGATAGCCTGAGCAAAAAGCCCTATTGGAAACTCTATGCCAAACTAGGAGACCTGAGCCTTAAGACAGAGCTAGCCTACGTCATCGCCAATCTTAAGGCACTGAAGCGGATATATGGAGCTAATGCGGTCGAGGCCAAAATCTCGGGGATGTACTGGCAACCGTTGCTTAAAGCTTATCAGGTTGGTGGGCCTAAAAGTCCCGACTTTCTGAAACTTGACAGTGCATTTCGGAAAACCAAAATCACGAATGCAGACCTGATTGCGGATGGGGTGATCTATAGTGCCGTTGACATCGAGGCGGACCCCATGGCCTACCTCAAGGCGGTGGATATGTTCTATAAAAAACAACCCAATCAGCTGGACCCATGGTGGCTAGAGCGTGCCAATGATCTGATCCTGAAAACTGACAACAAAGTAGCCCTGACCAAAGCCTATACTTGGGTGGATCGGGCAGTGGAGCACCTGCCTGACCTATTCTTTGCCCAATACCTTAATGCGCGGTATCAACTAGCCCTTGGCCGGAAAGCAGCAGCCCAGAAGTCCCTAGTACTAGCGCAAAAGCTGGCCGAACCAGACTCACCCGATGCGGAATTGGTGCGGGTGTTGGCCTTGCGGGTTAAGCAGGCGAAGAAGTAGGAAACTGCAATACTCAGGCAGTTACAGCTCTGTTCGCAACCACGGCTTTCCACCCCGCCACATCCTTGATGCCCAACATCAGGATATGGCCGTCGGTATGGGTGATGCGGAGGCCATCTTCGCCGCTGACGTTGTAGATCCAGCCTGATTTGCCTCGTTTGACGCCCCAGCCGCCATAATCGCTTAAGGGGTCATACTTACAGACCTCTAGCTGCTGGATGGACGCCCACGGGATTAGGCGCCAACGTATAAATGGCACAAACCGATACCGAATGCCATCGGCTCTGACCTCAACATCTAGCCACATCAACCTTGTGGTAATTAGCATCAGCGTTGGCCCTATTAAAACTGCCAGCATCGGCCAGCTAAAGCCATGTTTGCTGTAGTAATCATAGACAAAGGTGCAGGGCAGCACAAAGGTCGTGACCATCAGGATATAGAGCCAAGCTTGGTCAAAACGTTGGCGTTCGCGGAATTGAAGTTCTGTGTCAGCAGTAATGGGGTTAGCCATGGCATCGATGGGGCGTCAGTGATGGGGCTGAAGCCGTTGTATTGCTACAAAAAATATGCCTAAGTAGCTACCATCAACCACGAATAAAACTAGTATCCAGTACCTACATCAGCACACCAAGAGCGACCTCAAAACAAGCACTGGTGATGTCGGTGCGGCTAGGGTGCGATTGATGGACTTTGGTTAGGGCCTCGCGGATGACCTCGCTGGTATCATTGAAGATGGCCTGGTCGGTAATTTCGGCTTTAGGCTGCATCAGGTAGGCGAAAACCCGTGCCATGCCGCAGTTGGCTACAAAATCTGGTATGACGGACACGTGTGCATCGGCATACTCGCCAATCGGTCCCATGAAGATCTCGGCATCGGCAAAGGGTACATTGGCACCCGAGCTGATGACCTCTAAGCCCGCCTTGATCATGCGGCTGACTTGGTCTTGTGTTACCAAGCGACTGGCGGCACCGGGTACAAATATCTCGGCACCCATATCCCAGACCTTCGTCATGGCCTCGTCGAGGGGGATGAGACCATCGGCCACCAAGGTGTTGTGTTGGCGGTTCAGGAACAGTTGTTTGATGGCTTGGTAGTCTAGGCCCTCAGGTACCAACAAGGCGCCTTGACGATCCAAGATGCCGACAATCTTGACGCCAAGCTCGGCAAGATAAAGCCCAGCAGCAGCAGCGACATTGCCCCATCCTTGGATGATGGCCCGTTTGCCTGCCAATGGTTGACCGCTAGTAGGGTTTGCGACCTGCCCTTGGCCATGCCATAACTGATAGTAATGCGCAACAGACATCGCGACTCCCCAACCAGTGATCAGGTCCGTGACGGTGTATTTGCGGTCTGGCTCGGGGGTGTAGCGGGCATCTTCAACGACTTTGCTGACACCAGCCCTTAACTGACCTACGATCTTGATTTTGGTCGGTTTGTTGGGTTTCAGGTTGCCGACCACGATGCCCTCTTGCGGGTGCCAAAGGCCAAACTCTTCAGTGATCGGGATTACCTCTTCAAAGCCATCGACATTGAGGTCGCCCCCTGTGCCATAATAGCTTTTGAGCATCGGGTACACAGCCTTAAACCAGCGTTGGAGGACTTCCTTCTTGCGCGGGTCCGACGGGTCAAAGTTGATGCCTGACTTGGCTCCACCGATAGCAGGTCCGCAGACGGTAAACTTGACCTCCATTGTTTTGGCAAGGCTCTCGACTTCGCGACGGTCTAGGCCCTTACGCATCCGGGTACCACCACCAGCGGCACCACCCCGCAGACTATTGATCACGACCCAGCCCTCGGCATCGGTTTCGCTGTCTTTCCACTCGAAGACGATGTGGGGGCGTTTGGCTTCGTATTGGGCTAATAGGGCCTTGGTGTTGGCCTGCTTGGCAGACTCGTTGCTGAGGTTGGTTGACATCGGGTGGTTGTCGAGAGGGTAATTGCTTTGGTGTAGATCTTGGTGGTGCTGCCAGACCTAGGGCCCAGCAGCGGTGCAAAGGTAAGCCTAGTATAAGATTGGTGGATTGATGGGTGGGGGAAAATGTGGGGGGGGAACACTTTATAGACCCCAACTGTGGTGATGGGCCTGAATAAAAAGCCGTTTTCATGAGGTCTTCGACACTAAGTATGGTCTATACTAGCTTATGGATACATTGGCCGGTTTCTCAGATGGAATTACGAAATCCTTTACATTTGAAGTATGATACTCTCGGAACTATATAACTTCTTACCCATAGTGCTCGGCTTAAGTTTCTCTCTAGGTTGGGACAATGAGACAAAGCCAAGCGTGACCTTTAGAGGACATACCAAGGGATTATTGTCGGCAGTATTCTCGCCAGATGGCAGCAGGGTTTTGACTAGCTCTTATGACAACACGGCACGACTTTGGGATCTGAAGGGCAATACAATCGCAATTCTAAAAGGACATTCAAACTATATCAGGACTGCTATTTTTTCACCTGATGGCAAACACATTCTAACTGCTTCTGATGATCATACGGCACGTCTCTGGGACCTCAAAGGCAAACCGATTACCCTTTTTAAAGGTCATAAAGATTTGGTGACATCTGCTGTTTTTTCCCGCCAAGGTGATAAGGTACTGACTGCCTCATGGGATAAGACTGCTTGCCTCTGGGACCTGAAAGGTAATAAACTAACGACATATTCTGGTCATGACGAGGGGGTCTTATCGGTTGCATTTTCGCCTGATGGCAACAAGGTCTTGACAGGATCTGGCGATAATTCCGCCCGGTATTGGGATCTTAATGGCAAAAACCTAGCTGTTTTCACAGGACATAAAAAGAGGATTAATTCTGCGGTTTTTTCGCCACAAGAACATAACATATTGACTTCATCCTTTGACAAGACCGCGCGTCATTGGGATCTTGAAGGAAATTGTTTATTGACTTTTGAGGGCCACGAAGGAAATGTGCGTTCCGCCATTTTTTCCCCAGATGGCACTAAAGTTTTGACAAACTCTTGGGACGAAGAGGCCTACCTCTGGGATCTAACCGGCAATAAAGTGGCCTATCTAGACCGCCATGGTGATTTTGTGAATTCTGCAAACTTTTCTGCTGATGGCAGCATTATTCTGACTGCATCACGTGACCTTTCGGCTCGCCTTTGGGACCTGGAAGGGACAATGATTGCCATATTTACCGGGCATGAAGATAATGTAACTTCAGGGGTAATATCCCCAGATGGCAGTAAGGTTCTGACGGCATCAATGGATAAAACAGCTCGTCTATGGGAAATACCTATTGAATATCGACCTAAATAATTGCAACAGAATAGGGGTTTTTTTGTCTGAACTAGGATTAAACGGTTTGCAAGGATTAAATGGATTAGTGTATTCACTCCCAAAAAAAGAAGGCAGTCTGCCTTCTGATGGGGATGAACAAACCCAACTTGAAATTTCAGCATCTTAGGCCATGACCTTGTCCTTGACTTTGCCGATACCCTTATCGCTAATACTCCCTTACACATCACCTATTTGACAAGCAACTCCTTTATCGTCAAGCGGTTTGCCGTCCCGACTGACACCCTAGACAATGTCCTCGAAATTCGGTTTGTGCGTACGGCCTTGAATGGGGGCGGGAACTAAGGTGCGGGTTGTTGTAGGCATAGGATCAAGTCGGGTAGTTGTGCCTAGGTGGTTTCGGGCGTAATATTGTGCTGACGATCGGGTAGGTGATTGGGCGGTAAGCTCGGCACCTAGGTCGTTGGCAGATCCCGAATTCCCCATCTACTGACTATGAAAATCACGCATCTCTGTACCTATCCTTCTGGTGGCGCTACCATTGCCTGTCTGCGCTTACACCAGGCATTGCTTGGGCTTGGGCACGATAGTCGGGTGGTTTTCAGGCGTATTGGGGCTGATGCTGCCAAAGGTCATAATGCCGTCATGGTGCCAGAAACATCCAAACAGAAACTCAAGGGCAAGCTGGACAGGATTATGATGGAGCTGCGGCTGAAGCCTTATGCAATGCCTCCATTGCCAGAAATTGCGGCCCGAAATGCGGTTTTGGCTGGTCGGAAAGCCATACATCAATACTACAGTCTTGTAGAGAGTGAATACCGACCGGAAGATCATCCTTGGGTGCAGGAGGCAGACATAGTGCATCTGCATTGGGTGGCTGACTTTGTTGACTACAAGCGGTTTTTCGGGCAGATCAAGCAGCCAATTGTCTGGACCTTCCATGACGAAAATGCCTATACCGGTGGCTGTCACTACGCACTAGATTGCGCTCAGTTTCGGTCTGGCTGTGGTGTGGCCTGCCCACAACTTGAGGGGGCCGTTCGGCCAGACTATGCGGCTTTTGCTTGGGGTCAGAAACAGGCGGCCTACCAACAGTTGGCGGCTAGCCAGCTTCATATCATTGGCATTACGCACTGGATTGCTGACCGGGCTCGGAACTCGGCATTATTAGGTAAGGTGCCTAGCTCTGTGATCCGGAATTGTATTGACCCTATTGCTTATCAGCAGATTGCGCAGGCAGAGGCGCGCAAGTTTTTTCCTAGCATTCCGACGGGTGCCAAGGTCTTGGTCTTTATCGCCAATGAGATTGCCTCGTTTGTCAAGGGGTATTCCTTACTGTGTGCTGCACTTGCCAAGCTGAAGGACCAGCATGTTTTTCTGTTGGTTGTTGGGTCTGTGGAGTCGGATACGATTCCGCCGCCTATTCCGCATAAGTTCTTGGGTTTCTTGAGCAATGCGACCCTGATGAATATGGCCCTTTGTGCGGCAGACTACTTCGTGACCCCATCATTGGCAGACAACTACCCCAACGTCATCTTGGAGGCTCACCTGAGTGGCACGCCGACCATAGGTCTGCCCATTGGTGGTATCCCCGAAATGATTCTAGAAGGTCAAGACGGCTATATCGCTGCAGAGGCCACCCCTGCCGCCCTATCCACTACCATCGACCATGCCTTAGAGCACGGTGTCAGTTGGTCGCCTGCGGAAATCCGCCAATATTGTATTGATGCCCACTTGCCCGCCAAAATTGCGGGGCAACATCTGGAGCTTTATCAAAAGCTATTGGGATAAACCTAGCTTAATCCTGATCCTGAGGATCTTGGTAGTATCATCATCTGGAAGTACCACAAAAATAAAAGCCACCCCGTCATTGTGCAGGGGTGGCTTTTTGGTGTGTTGCTTATGCTGCAATACCTAAGCAAGTTGCCTAGCTGTTCATGCTAAAGAGGAACTCGGTATTGTTACGGGTATTTTTGATGCGGTCCTTCAGGAACTCCATGGCCTCGACTGAGTTCATGTCGTTCATGTGTTTGCGCAGGATCCAGACCCTTTGTAGCTCGTCACGCGACATCAGGAGGTCTTCACGACGGGTACCAGAGGCTGGCACGTCGATGGCAGGGTAGACGCGTTTGTTGGCCAAGCGACGATCGAGCTGCAGCTCCATGTTGCCAGTACCTTTGAACTCTTCGAAGATAACCTCGTCCATTTTGGAGCCGGTATCGATGAGTGCGGTAGCGATGATGGTAAGCGAACCGCCGTTTTCGACATTACGGGCTGCACCGAAGAAACGTTTGGGTTTGTGCAAGGCACCAGCATCGACACCACCAGATAGGATCTTGCCAGATGCCGGCTGGACGGTGTTGTATGCACGGGCAAGACGGGTGATGGAGTCCAACAGGATAACGACGTCATGGCCACACTCGACTAGGCGTTTGGCCTTTTCGAGTACGATGGTCGAGACCTTGACATGGCGGTCGGCTTGTTCGTCGAACGTGGAGCTGACGACTTCGCCCTTAACAGAGCGCTGCATATCGGTAACTTCCTCGGGCCGCTCGTCGATCAGGAGAACGATAAGATAGACTTCTGGGTGGTTAACAGCGATGGCATTAGCGATCTCCTTAAGCAGGACAGTCTTACCCGTTTTAGGCTGAGCGACGATCATACCCCTTTGTCCTTTGCCTATGGGTGCGAAAAGGTCGAGGATACGTGTGCTGAGCTCAGCAGGGTCGTGGCTGAGGTTAAGGCGCTCTTGCGGGAAGAGGGGTGTCAGGTACTCAAACGGGATGCGGTCCCGGATTTGGTCTGGTGTGCGGCCATTGATGGTGATGGCCTCGTGCATGGCAAAATACTTTTCGCCTTCTTTTGGAGGGCGGATTTTGGCACGAACACTATCGCCGGTGCGGAGACCGATGTTTTTGATCTGGGCCTGGGTCAGGAACACATCATCAGGGCTGGCCAAGTAGTTGTAGTCAGGCGAGCGTAGGAAACCAAATCCTTCGGGCATGATCTCTAACACGCCATCGTTCTCGATGATACCGTCGAAATCACGGAAATTGAAAGTAGGTCGTTGCGGTTTCTGGAATCGATCACGTGGTTCGCGGTCGCCTCTATCATGTCGATCGTTGCGATCACTACGTTCGCCTCGGGCTTCGCGGGCCTCTCTTGCTTCGCGTTGTTGACGCTCGAACCTGTTTTCGCGCGGGGTGAAAGCAGGTTGGGTACTGGCAGTGGTTTCGGTTCCGGTAGCAGATCCTTCAGCCGCCTCTGTGGACTTAGTTACGGATTGGTCACTGCCAAGGACTGCGTCCTGACGAGCAGGGCGGTCTTGGCGATTGAAGCGATCCTGACGGTCGTTTCCGTTGCGGTCGCGCCGATCGAAGCGGTCGTTCCGGTCCTGACGTTCTGGCCTAGCTGTATTGTCTGTTCCGTTTGTTGTGGCTGCGTCAGTACGTTCTGGGCGGTCGTTTCCGTTGCGGTCGCGCCGATCAAAGCGGTCATTGCGATCGTTTCGGTCAAACCGATTGTTCCTATTCGTCCTGATGTTGTCCTCGTTGGGGTGGTTGCTCCGACCTTTTCCGACAACTGGAATCGCAATCTGGGCACCGGAGGCAGAGGTGATGTAGTCAACCTGTGCTGGTGCATTCTCTGTTTCTTTCAGGAATGCCTCGACATTAGCGTCGGCGACATTGCCAGCAGCTTCTGCCAGGACCCTGCTGATCCGGCCGCTATCGGCACCGTCTTCTGGTGTGGATTGGACCTGTGGGCGGCTTGGTTGAGGGCTTGAGGCAGTTGGCTGATCTTGATCCGGCAAAATGGGGCTACCATCACGTCTGATGCGCTGGCGACGCCGAGGTTCGGCATTGTCACTATTGTCATCACCAGACTGTTCGCTGGGCTTGGCTGCCTGCTCTGCCTGCGGGGCTGGCGGGGCTGGGCTAGGCTCAGGTGTAGGCTGGGATGGGGCCGGCGGCCGGACGATCCGGATTTGTTGGATCACGGGTGGGGCTTCGCCAAGGATGGCTGCTATGAGCACATCTTTGGGCATCTTGGCCGCTCCGGTGATGTTTTGTTGCTCGGCAAGCTCGCGCAACTCGTTTACTTTGAGGGTCTTAAGTTCTTTGAAGCTGGGCATACATTGCTTTGGGCTACGTGTCTCAACATTGGTGGTGGGGCCTCCGGAGGGGCGCCTTTGCCATTGGTGGATCTTAGTAGCTGGGTATGTTGAGGGTGCTTTGGGGGTCGTGCCATGCGTGTTGTTGCTTGTCGTCTGGCCACAAGGGCACTCCCATATTTTTGATTGTGGAAGTTGCCTAAAAAGGTGACCAAAACGTCAATCCAGAATCAAGACCAAAGTCCTGTATGGATGGCGGGCACGATGTGCTTGTCTTGGGGTTGTAATGGATGCGAAAGAGCAGTGTTGCAGCTATATCAGGTAGTTGATACCGTAAGGATATGCCAGGCCCAATGCGAACTCTCGGGGTGTTGGTTGCGGGAGGATTGACGCTCGAACTGCGCCAAAGACTACTGCCATTGATACGAACAGGCCATGTAGTACGTGCAAATATAACCCCTGATTGTATACGGGGCAATAATATTTGTAGGTGGGGTGGAGGGGCGATCCACCTGTGTCATGTAGGCTGAGGGGTACTACATGGACCTTTGCCGGTGGGTAGGAGCTATGCATAGCAAACGGTGTTTGGGGTGTGGGCTGCATAGGGCTTGTGCAGATCTCGGGCAAAGATGATCCTCTTGGCCTTGGTTAGCCACACCATGAGCAAGCAGGGATGAAGGCCATGCTTGTGATACAGGTCGTTTTTTTACGTTCATTGTTGACAACACTCGAAACGGTGTTTTAATAGTATCAATGATCATGGATCCTATTAGTTAATCGCAATCTGATTTCATAGCCTTTGTAATTAGATTTCTTTCAGCAACTTGTGTTGGCCAAGTTACTGATAGGCAATGATATCTGCTATACTAGATAGTTTCATTTGCGTCAAAGTTTATGTGCTGATAATTATTTTTGCATTTTGAAAGGTGTAATTAATCACAAATTATCTCAACAAAAATTAGCATTGAATTACACCTAGATATGCTTGATCTATGGACATGAAAATCGGCTTACTACCAATCGCTTCATCCAAAGCCATAACCAGTCCATGCGTATATTTACTGCTAGGTTGTTTCAGAATCGCTATATTAGCCACTGTATAGGTCATGTTGTTTGGCCTTCAGGACCACCACACCTCATGAAAGACCTCGTCAAGACCAATTCAGACACCTTAAATGCCCAACCCGTTGCTGTGGTTGACACCAACCGCCGCCAGTTCCTAGATGCTGCCTGCAAGGTCTGCGGCATGTTTGCGATCGGCTCGGTGGCGACGGTGTTGGCAGCTTGTGCAGGCACTAAAACCTATAAGGGAACGGTCGTCAACAAACAGATCATGGTGCCGCTATCGGCTTGGCCTACCAAGGACGGGACCCCGACCAATCTGATGCTGACCTCGGTGGCGGAGTTGCCCCACAATATTGCCTTATTTCGGCAGAAGGATGGGACGTATTATGGCCTGTATATGCAGTGCACCCATTATGACTATGGCCTAGACTTGAACAAGGAGGAGGGTTTCCGCTGCCATGAGCATGGTAGTATGTTCGACCAAGAGGGCAAAGTGATCAAAGGCCCTGCAGCACAGTCAATGCGTCGTTTTGTGGTAACCCAGAAGGACCAGAACTTGGTGGTGCAGTTGTCTTAATTGAACTCGGGAGGTGCCAACTCCATCCCCCCATCCACATAAACCCCTAAAGGGTAATCCCACGGATCCACATCGCTGATTGGTGGGACCTGTGCCCAATAACCTACGCCAATCGTCAGTACATCAGGGCGGCAGGTAGTCAGGAATCGATCATAATAGCCTTTGCCATAGCCGACACGGTTTCCGTTAACATCCACTACCAGGGTTGGGGCTATCACAACATCAATCAATTGGGGATCAATAGCCTGATAATCGGCTGGCTGTGGCACTCGGAATGGCCCTGTTGTTAGGTTGGGCTCCAGTGGGTGGAATGCAGCGGCAGTCATATCAGGGTTACCGCGCTCAAGATAGGGTACACAAAAGGTCCAGTCAGGATGGGCGGTTGCTAAAAGTTCCGCCCATGGCAATAGGTCGATCTCGCCACTTTGCGGGATTGCGAGGTAAATCATGACCTGGAGCGATGACCTACTCCCAAATTGATCCTCTAAATATTCTGTAAGGGCTGTCCATACCCGCTCGGTAGCCTTGGCCTGATCGGCTGGGTTGAGGGTGGCACGTTTGGCCAAGGCAAGGGTTCGGTACTGTTGTTTGGTCATGGGGCTCAACATCAACTAGCAGTCGGCAGGTGGGCAAATTAGTCAGATCATCAGCTAAGAAAAGCAAAAACCCTAGCACTTTGGATCATGCTAGGGTTTTTGTGTTAAAAGCTAATGGTATCAGGTCTTAGACCTCATCCTCTTCGCGGAGCCATTTAGGGCGGTTGTCAAACGTAGCCGAAAGGTCCTCGTCCGATTTCGCTGGTTTGTTGCCAGTAACAGGTGTGGACTTGGATTTGACACCAGGCTCGACGGCGAGGCCAGGAAGCAAAGCTTGTCCGTCGGCATCTAGAGTGGGTGCTGCGTTGGCAGGAGCCTCTGCAACTGCGTCCGATGCAACTGTTGGTGCTGCTTGGGCGGCAGGTGGCGTGGTGTCAGCAGGTGCTACAGGCACGGCAGGTGGCGTCGGCAGCGCATTTAGCGCATCTGTGATGGCGGCCAAGGTTACATCAGCAGCCAATGGTGGTGGGATGACGGCACTTGGGTCTGGCCGATTGGTAAAGGCCTCGTAGGTGGTCTCCTGATCAAACGGGCGGACACCGATTAGGCGGGTCAAATCTTGTTGGAACAGGATTTCCTTGTCCAACAGCTCTTTAGCTAGGATCTCGAGCTCGGCACGTTTGTCGGTCAGGAGGTCTCTGGTGCGTTTGTAGGCGATCTCGACGATGAGGCGGACCTCTTCGTCAATGGTTTGGGCGGTGGCTTCCGAATACGGCTTGTTGAAACTATACTCGCTGCTTTTGCTGTCGTAGAAGCTGATGTTACCGATCCGCTTGTTCATGCCATAGATCGTGACCATGCCATAAGCCATCTTGGTGATGCGCTCAAGGTCACTAAGGGCACCGGTGCTGATGCGGCCGAAAACGAGGTCCTCGGCAGCACGACCACCAAGGGCCATACACATTTCGTCTAGCAGCTGCTCTGTGGTGTACAGGAACTGCTCCTTAGGCAAATATTGGGCGTAACCTAGTGCCGCAACACCCCGTGGGACGATAGATACCTTGACCAATGGGTCGGCATGCTCTAGGAACCAGCCAGCAACAGCATGGCCTGCTTCGTGATAGGCGACGATTTTTTTCTCCTCTGGGGAGATGAGTTTGTTTTTCTTCTCAAGGCCACCAATGACACGGTCAATGGCGTCTTGGAAGTCTTGCATGCCGATGGCGTCTTTGTTGCGGCGGGCAGCGATCAGGGCAGCCTCGTTACAGACGTTGGCTATCTCGGCACCAGCGAAACCTGGGGTTTGGGCTGCAATCTTCTTGGCATCGACACTATCGTCCAACTTTAGGTTGGTCATGTGGACCTTGAAGATGGCCTCACGCCCAATGATATCGGGTTTGTCGATCGAGATCTGGCGGTCAAAACGACCGGGGCGCAACAGGGCACTATCCAACACGTCTGGGCGGTTGGTAGCAGCCATGATGATGACACCAGAGTCGGTGGCAAAACCATCCATTTCGACCAGCAAGGAGTTGAGGGTGTTCTCACGCTCGTCATTTGAGCCTGGCATTTGGCCTTTGCCTCGGCTACGGCCTACGGCATCGATCTCGTCAATAAATACAATACAAGGGGCTTTCTCTTTGGCTTGTTTGAAGAGGTCACGGACACGGGCAGCACCCACACCGACGAACATCTCGACAAAATCAGAGCCACTAAGGCTGAAGAACGGTACACCTGCCTCACCTGCGACGGCTTTAGCTAACAAGGTTTTACCAGTCCCCGGAGGGCCTACTAGCAGGACACCTTTCGGGATTTTGCCACCTAGGCGGGTGAATTTGCCGGCGTTTTTGAGGAACTCGACGACTTCTTGAATTTCTTCTTTGGCTTCTTCGAGGCCTGCGACGTCGCTAAAGGTGATTTTGACTTTGTTGTCGGCATCAAAGAGGGCAGCGCGGCTTTTACCGATGTTAAAGATCTGACCACCGGGGGCACCACCTGTCATACGGCGGAACAACAGCACGATCAGGAACATCACACCGACCATGACCACTAGCTGGATCAGGAACCCTGAGATGTTTTCACGGTTATCGGGGTGGAGCTCAAGCCGGTCTGCTTTGTCCGAAAACTTTTTGTTGATTTCCTTGAGGTCGTTCTCGAATCCTTCGATGCTGTTGATCGGCATCTTGTAATGTGGGCCAGCCACACCGGGGTTCATGATGCCGTTGGATTTGAGGTCTTGGGCGTAACGCTCGTTTTTGAGGGCGGCTTCCTTGAGGGTGATCTCGACCTGATAATCGCTCCGGATGAGGGTCAGCTTTTTGATGTCATGAGCCAATGCCATCTCTTCGAATGTGCCGTAGGTGACCTCTTTAGGGCTGCCATTGCGCAACAAGAAGGTGAACAAGAAGACCAAGAATAGGGCACCGGAGATGATCCAGACGCTATATCCTGGTTTGGGCACTTGTGGTTTTGGTACTTGGCGCCTTGGGTTGGGCTTCGGTGGCAACACGGGTCCCTTGGCAGGTTGCGGTGGGGGCGTTACGTTGTTAGGTTGACTCATAAAGTGGTTTATCAGAGCGCAGATGGCAAGTGTGGAGTGACTTGTACGGTTGGTTTGGTAGGTCAGATGGCTAGTTGATCATCAAACGATGTCAGCTGAGCCGCTTGTCATCCACAGGACTAAAAGTGGTTTGCTGCAATAACTAGGCTAAAGGGTGATAAGTTGTCATATTATCAGGCCTCGGTGGTCAGCGGCCTAAAATTAGTGATGATCGATCAAAAAACGAGGCAGAATGGTACGCTGAACTGGCAGTCTGACCTCCGATGGTCCTAGAGGTCAGCGATGTGGTTGATGTCGGCATCGCCCCAGAGGTCCTCAAGGCCATAGTGTTGGCGTTTTTCCTTCTTGAAGACGTGTGCCACGATGTCGGCATAATCCAGCAAGATCCACTCTCTGTTGGCTTTGCCTTCCCGACGCCAGACGTTTAGCTGGGAGCCTTTATAGACTTCGTCCTCGATTGAGTTGGTGATGGCATCGACTTGGGTATCACTACTGCCGCTACAGATGACCATAAAATCTGCAAAGGAGTTCTGGATGGTGCGGAGGTCAATGACGGCAATGTCAGTGGCTTTTTTCTCTTGCATCCCCCTCACGATCAGTTGTTTGATGGCTTCGGTGTTATAGACGGCGGTGTTTTCTGTCATGCGGTGAAGGTGGTTTTGATGCCTTTGGGTTTGGTGGTTGTGTTGGTTATTAGTGCGATAAGCTGGGGCGGTGCGGTATGACCAATGCCCAGATTTGGTAAATTTTGGGGTTGGCCATTGGCTATTGCAGCCGACTGGTGCTTACTTGCTGGCTATAACGTCAGCCGGCTCAAAACAAACATACTTGATCGTGAAGCAAATACCAACCCAAGCCTTGTTTCTGGGTCAAAAACTAATTTGGCTGCCACAATGTCAGAGCACCAATGCCGAAGCTATGGATTTGGTGCGCAAAGGGCAGGCAATCGAGGGGCTGGTAGTTGGCACGGATCACCAGACGGCGGGGCGTGGCCAACGGGGCAATACTTGGGAAAGCGAACCCGGGCAAAACCTGACGGTGAGCTGGGTTTTGCGGCCTCAGCACCTGCCATTGGGGCAACAATTTGCGCTCAGCATGGCAATGGCCAACGGGGTGCGGGCGGCCTTGGCCCAACTGACGAGCCACGCGGTGACGGTCAAGTGGCCCAATGATATCTATGTCCATCAGCGGAAGATTGGTGGCCTGTTGCTTGAGTCCATCGTCCAGACTGGGAAACTATCGGCAATGGTGGTGGGGCTAGGGCTCAATATCAACCAGCTGGATGGCCTGCCACCCAACGCCACTAGCCTCGTGATGCTGACAGGGGCACATCATCCGCTGGACCAAGTCCTGGGGCTGATCTGCCACAAGGTGGAGCAGGAGTACCTTGCATTGCGACAGGTAAATGGTATCGGGGGCATCAAGCAGCGGTATATGGTGCATTTGTTGGGCTATGGGCAGCTGCGCAACTACCGCATCGCCCTCACGGGTGAGCACTTCAGCGCTATGTTGGTCGATGTATTGCCGTCGGGCAGGGCTGTCTATCGGGAGTCCGACGGGCAGCACCGCAGCTATGACCTCAAGGAGGTGGAGTGGCTTTGGTAGGGTAGGTCCTTCTTGTTGCCATTTATTTTCTACCACCAATATTTCCCCCTTACGATCATGTCGATTCCGCCAGACTATAAAGCTATTGTGCAAGAGGCCCAAGCCTTGGTGCGCGGCCAACTGGAGGAAGAGGGCATGACAACGGGCCATCAGGACCATGCGCATTTTGTGGCATGGGAGTCCAGCAAGATGCAGTACCAGCAATTTGACCAGTTGTTGGAGATGGTGGAGCCAACCGTCGAGCGGATACTGGCGGCTGGCCAAAAGGTGCGTTTCCTAGACTATGGCTGTGGAGCTGCGGACCTATTGCACTACCTAGATAGCCAGCTAGAACCCGATTCGTTTACCTATTTGGGCGTGGATATTCTGGAAGGGATGGTGCAGGAATCACAACGACAACTGCAGCAACGAAAACCCGGCATGGCCAAAGCTCAAGTACAATTGATTGCGGCAGGTGCGGATTTCGGGGTCTATGCTGTTGGTGGTTCGATTGACCAATCATTTGATGTAGTGATTGCCTCGGGTGTATTCTCGTTGGTGGTGGACCATACCGACGTGCTACGATTTATGCATTGTTTTGCGGGTGCACCAGCAGTGGTGCTGAACGTCTTTGCGCATGGCAAACAGGGGCCTATCAGCGCACAGGATGACCGCTATGCCATTTATACCCTCTATGACCCCGTGCTGCTACTGGCTTACCTGCAACAAAGTGACCTGGCCACCACCCACACCATCCAGATGAAGGTCTATGACCATGAAACGGATGAAGTGGTAGGGGCACATTTGGCGCGGGATGGGGATACGGTGGTGGTGTATAGCGGGCGTTTGGTGCGGGAATAAAAGTTTGTATCTTTAGGCTTCCATGTAAGTTTTAATGACTATTGCTGATACGAGAATGATGATGGATAAACCTGAGGACATCGTTTTGTGGGAGTTTAATATTTGCGATGCGATTGATAGTGTCGCTGATATTGAATTTCAGAGGAAGGTTTGGCTAGGTTTGGACTTACGTTATTGTTCGTCATTCCACGAAGTTATCATGATCCTTTATGATGATTGCTGTTTTGAAGACTACATCGTTTATCGAAAGCAAACATACGGCATTGATATTTTATGGGTTCTTATGTGTGACCTTGATAAACTAATGTCTGCTTATGATCCAGATAATGTCTATACTGATAAATTTGTTTTGACTGACCCAGAATGGTGGAAAATTACGCTTTTAGCAAAAGCCGTTCTGGAGGAAATGAAGCGCTATGTATAGTCTATCTAAATATCTCCTATTTGGACTTCTGAGTATGCTTGTCATCATATATGTTCTAGGCTGGCATGATATGATCGCAAACGGCATGTTGAGTAAACATCCACTTGACAATATTAGAAGGTCATTTAAGGATTATCTGGGAGCTATTTATTACTTCAAATACATAGTACTTATAGGTACTGCAATGATCGCTTTAGCACTTTATGGGCTAAGAAGTCTTGTTAAAAGTGCAAGGAAATCTTTGCTTTGGGTTGTATTTTTCGGCTATTGCCTTGCGGTAATTCCTCACCTAATTGTTTGGCCGTTATGGATTTATGGAACCGATCCGCTTGATCATTTACCTCATTGGGAGTTTTTGTATACAGCATTTTTTCTGCCGATTTGTCTAATTATTTTAGCGACTGGATACCATAAGAAGTATGGACATAGTGTCGTTGAATTGCTTATTATCTATTTGGTGTTTTTGACTTGTATATGGCTATCTTGTTCTATAGGATTTTTTGTTTGGGTCCATGCAATGGGCACAGGTTTTATAAATGATAGCGAAACTTATGGAGTTTTGACTTTTATGCGATTTTTGGGCTGTATGGTTATTACTATTGGGTTTTTATTTGTTTACTTTTCGTCTAGAAAGAGAAGGATAGATAAACCTAATGTCTGAATCAAGGGTGCCAACCCCTTCCAAGATCAGTTTACCCTTGCCACAAAGTCTGGTGCTACGGAGGTGGGGCAGCTGTACCTCTTTAATCTACTAGGGCAACAGGTGTACCAATCCCCCTACACCACTGGGGAGCCGATGCGCACCCCACCCATCAAACCAGGTATCTACCTCTGGCGCTTTGTGGGTAAGGAGGTGTATAGCGGGCGTTTGGTGCGGGAGTAAAAGTTTGTATCTTTAGGTCCTAAATCTCCCTCAAATGCAAACATTTAGACCTAGGGCTAGTTTTGGCGCAATTATGAAGGTACTGTTTACCTTGGCTTGTGTTTTGGTGTTGCTCGGGGTGAATGCCCAACAACTTCTGTGGCATAAAACATATCCATTCACTCAATCTCATGGGACACCAATTGGTATGGCATTGAATAGTAATGGTGATTTATTTACCTTTAACAATAGTGAGCCTAGACTAGTTGATTCTGCAAACAACAATACTTTGTCAAACTCGATACTTAGGTTTTCTAAATCTGGTGATTCACTAAGTTTTGACGTAAAGCAGCCCGGCATACTTAGGGGCTTCGCCTCGATCAATACTCTTTCAAATAAAAATGTAGTCGCATTAGGTTTAATGCGCCAAAGACCATTCTACTATGGGGAGAATCATCTGGACTATTGGACTGCCTTTATATTCGACTCAACAGGTCGGATAACTAAGAAAGCGATTCCATTTAATAAGTATATTTATACAGCGACGATAGGCAACGTCGGCGGGATTTTGCCAGGCAAGAATGGTAGTTTCTGGATATATGGTACTAGGGACGATAGTACTGTCCGTGATCATTACAAACCCTACCTTTATTTATTTGATAGTGCTGGACATCAAGTTTATGACCGAGAATATGCCGACTCTGGATTTTCTAATGTTCGATCTATGATCAAATTGCCGAATGGTAATTTAATGATGTTTGGCCTCAGACAAATCCAGGTGATTCGTGGGACTCGATATTATAATGTTGGTAAGTGTTTCTTGATGGAATTGGATACCTTGGGCAACTTGCTCCGTCGTCGTTATTTTGACCTCGATAATCGCCCTGGTTCCACGTTTACTGTAGATGGGTCGTTTAATACGCAATTATTTGGCACTGTCCATTCTGACAGTTCTTATTTGTTATATGGTCATAATGACCGTGGTGGTCTAAGAGATAGTACTGGCTTCATCACTAAGCTTGATACCAACCTTACAACCACTCATTGGTTACAACGCATAGATCCATTATTTAAGCTACGTTTGCTGGAGGACGGTTCCTCATTTATTGCTGGCTATGTATTTAGCCGTCAAGCTAAGTATCTGTATCTAAGACGATATAATTCTCTTGGTCAATTATTCCAAGACGTTAGGATTGCCGCACCACAAGGCACCTTGCCTTCAGGTCAATACCTGCTAAGTGAAGGTAATTATGAATTTGCAGGGGATTCTTCAGTTGTTTTTGTAGGTAATGTAGCTGCTTTATCGACGGGTAGAACTATCCCCTACCTCTACATCGCCAAAATAGGTGGCTACCCCAACCCTTACAACCCTTTGGCATTGCCGCTGGATCGGCGTATGATGGAGGAAACGTATGTCTATCCCAACCCCTTCCAAGACCAATTTACCCTAGCGACAAAGTCTGGTGCTACAGAGGTGGGGCAGCTGTACCTGTTTAATCTGCTAGGCCAACAGGTGTACCAATCCCCCTATACCACTGGGGAGCCGATGCGTACCCCACCCATCAAACCAGGTATCTACCTCTGGCGTTTTGTAGGTAAGGGGGTGTATAGCGGGCGTTTGGTGCGGGAGTAATTGGTGGGCAATCTATTTGCCTTATTTCCCCCAAGTATTGTACTTCAGGATGCAATAAAGGGCACGGAAGGCGTCCTTCATGCCGATTTTTTTGCCTTCCTCATACGTGCGGCCATAATAGCTGATGCCAACTTCATAGATCCTGATTTTGGGTACTTGGCTGATGCGGGCGGTTACCTCGGGCTCAAAGCCAAACCGTTTTTCGCGCAGTTTGATGCCCTGGATGGTTTTGGTATGGAACAGCTTATAGCAAGTTTCCATATCCGTTAGGTTGAGGTTGGTGAGGGCATTGCTGGCCAGGGTCAGCCACTTGTTACCGATCGAGTGCCAGAAGAACAAGATGCGGTGTGGGCGCCCCCCCATAAACCGTGATCCGAAGACGACATCGGCAAAACCAGACAAAACAGGTTTGAGCAGGATGTTATACTCTTCGGGGTCATACTCAAGGTCTGCATCCTGAATGATGAGATACTCGCCCGTGGCTTTGCTGATGCCAGTATGCAGTGCGGCACCTTTGCCTTGGTTAACCGCATGTTTGAAGTACTGAATGTTGAGCCCCGGGTTGGCACTTTTGTAGCGCATGATGGCCTCCTCGGTATCGTCCTTGCTGCAATCATTGACGATGATCACCTCTTTGCTGATGTCCCCTACGAGTTGCACGGCCTGTACCTTGTCCAGAATGCGGTGGATGGTTGGCCCCTCGTTATAGGCAGGGATCACGATCGAGAGGGTAGTAATGATGGGTGCAGTCACGAGGGCAGGGTTATTGTGGCAGGCGGTGCTATGCCTGTGGTCAGATCAATCAGCTGGCAAAGGTACCAAAAAAGGCCTAGTAATGGCAGGCGTCCTCAGTGTGGTAAGCCCTTGTCGATCTATTCGGGTTTGGCACCACATCTTATATGTATAGGGCCCAATGAAGCCTAGGGACAAGCAAAATGTGCCAGTTTGGGTTCGCCAATGGGTAGAAAATAGGTCGTGGTCCTTACTTTTGGTGGACAGGATCAGGACTGTGGGGCGGTGCCTTTTTTGCTAAGCAATGCTAGTTAAAGCTGGGTATCCATTGACAAAGTCCCTGATGCTGACCCTACCCGTGTTTATGGCTCAGATGCCAGATACAGATATCGAGGCTATTCAGGTTTAAGGGGGCGTTTTAGCGGAGGGAGTTGTGTACTACTTGCTAGTGGTAGGGCGGATCTGATTTATCTTGTTGCCCATCAGGGGACTTATGCTTACCTTTGCGGCCTTATACTAGTCAAAAAAACAGGCATTTTGCCTTTTACCCTCTCTAGTTGATCACCGATTTGGGTTAGCCAAGGGCCTTTTGTGCCATCTGGCTGTACGGATATACCGAATGTATCAGAACACAAGTTACAGGACAAGTGGGGGCAATAACTTTCTGTGGGTCATCCTATCGACTCTCATCATCGTTATTCTCCTTTTTGCCGTCTATATCAACAACCGCAACAGCCTAGGCCCTGTCATTGCGGAGGTCAACAGCGTGGGACCAGCTAACCTTGCCGACAGCACCGATGCTGCCGACTCAAGTGTGGTGGTTAACCCTGCGGAGCCAACTGTGAAGCAGCCTGAGCCGGAGCCCGCCAAAGCCGAGCCTGCACCAACTACAACTGAGCCAGTAACCACCGAGCCAGCCAAAACAGAGCCAGCCAAAACCGAGCCTAAGGCTGAAACTAAATCAGAAGCCAAGGTCGAACCTAAGGCAGACGCTAAAACCACCACTAAGGCAGATGCTAAAGCTGAGGCTAAGACCGCCGCTCCAGTAAGCGGTAAAGGCATCATGGTCGACTATGAGATTAAGAAGGGGGATGTGATGGGCCGTATTATATCGCGCTACAACAACTCGAAGGACGAGATCATGAGTGCTAACAAGCTCGAGAACCTCGACAAAATCAAACTTGGGCAGGTGATCAAGTTGCGGATTTTGGCCAAACACAAAGTTGGCAAAAATGAAACCGTTGGCACCTTAGCGGCCAAGTACAAAGTCGATGCTGAGCGTATCCGTAAGGTTAACGGCATCAAGGAGGACAAACTCAAGGCCGACGAAGTGGTTATGATTCCACTACCGTAAGCAGGCACCGAAAAAGTGCTTAACTGGCTCAAAATGCCTTCTTAGCCTTCAAGAGGCCCAATACAAACTAGTTGGTATGTGATGCCAGCCGTCCTCAATACCATTTGATCAGGTGGTTTAGACATAGGCTGCAACAATGGTCAAGGGCTAGGCGTTTATGGATGTGTTGGCGTTAGGCAGCCCAAATCCTGCTACCTTGCCAATCGTTTCGTAGTCCTAATGCAGGCGTACCCTTTGGGCTCTGCATCCGGATTGCTTGCCAACCAAACCACCACTATGTTTTTTCTATCGTTGGCAGCTGATAAGCTGACTGCTTTGCCCCATCTGGGTCTTATTTTCCTGCAGCGGGTGGCCACTGCGCCCGTTCCCGAGCCGCCTGCCGATCGCACTAGTCTGGAGCTCAAGATCATCGCCGGGCTTTTTGTGCTGGTAATGCTCCTGCTTGATCTCTATGTTTTTCAGGCGATCAGGACGGCGTTCGGGAAACTCGCAGCCAAGAAACGAACCTACATCTATGGGGTCTATTGGTCGCTGACCGCTATTACAGTCGGTTTGCTTGTTGCCATGGCCTTAATCCCTGCCCCTGAAGTCTCGCGGTCGTTCCGCTGGGCGGTTACGGGTTGGGTTTCGATCTGGGTGCCTGCTAAGCTGATTGTGGCATTCTTCCTCACCGTAGATGACTTAATCAGGCTGGCCCGCTGGGTGAAGTCTTGGTTTGTGCCTGCACCAACTGGTATGGGTGGCGAGACCATCAGCCGCAGTCAGTTTATCGCCCAGGCAGCCTTGGTTACGAGTTCTATCCCTGTTTTGGCCACTAGCTGGGGCATTTGGCGTGGGGCTTATGCCTATCGGGTCGAGACGGTTGAGGTGCCGATCAGAGGCCTACCAAAAGGATTTGATGGTTACCGCATTGTTCAGCTCAGTGATGCGCATACCGGTAGTTTCAACAAACACGAGGCCGTTGCCAAAGGGATTGCCTTGGCCAATGCACAGAAGCCTGATGTGATTTTCTTTACGGGTGATCTGGTCAACAATGTGGCCGACGAGGTTGCTGACTATTTTGACCTTTATGCCCAGCTGAAGGCTCCGGGAGGGGTATATAGTATCTTGGGTAACCATGACTATGGCACCTATGCCCAATGGATCCCGAAAGAGGCGCGTGTGTTTTTGGTAAATGATGTCATCGCGATGCACAAGAAGCTAGGCTGGGATATCTTACTCAACGAGCACCGCACCCTGAGCCGGAATGGCGATCAGATTAACCTCCTAGGGGTTGAAAACTGGGGTACAGGTCGTTTCCCACGCAAGGGCGACATGCAGAAGGCCAAGGCCAATATGCCAAACCTGCCTGTCAACATTCTGATGAGCCATGACCCTAGCCATTGGGATGCGCAAATCCGTCCCGAACACCCTGATATCAATCTGACCTTAAGCGGCCATACGCATGGTATGCAGTTCGGCGTTGAGATCCCCGGCTTTAAGTGGAGCCCTGTGCAATACCGCTACAAACAATGGGGTGGTCTCTATACCGAAGGCGATCAACACCTGTATGTTAACCGTGGGTTTGGCTTTATTGGTTTCCCGGGCCGCATCGGCATGCCGCCAGAGGTAACGGTATTGGTGCTACGCCAAGCCTAAGATCTGTCAGACCTTTTACCTGTTGGCATAGGCCATGATCTTGTCTGCTGCGGCTTGCATTAGGGCCTCGTCCTTCGCAAAGCAAAAACGCAAAAGCCGTTGGTCGTTCCCCTGATGGTAGAAACTAGACACGGGTATTCCTGTTACGCCTGCCGCCGTCGTTAGCTCGATGGCAAAGTCTTTGTCGGGTAGATTACTCAGGGCCGTGTAGTCATAGAGTTGGAAGTAGGTGCCCTCGCAGTCCAAAGGCACTAGCGGAGTAGGTGCAAAGGCCGATAACATCTGGTCCCGTTTCGTTTGGTAGAATGCCGAAAGCCCTAGGTAGTGTTCCGTTTGGCCTAGGAATGTTGCCAAGGCATGTTGCAGGGGTGTGAAGCTCGCAAACGTGAGGTATTGATGGATTTTGCGCAGCTCGGCCGTTAGGTGGGCTGGTGCCAAGGCATACCCCAACTTGAATCCCGTGGCGTGGTAGGTCTTGCCAAAACTATGGATGACAATCGCCCGCTCATAGAGATCTGGATACCGCAGGATACTTTCGTGTTGTCGACCGTCAAACGTGATGTGTTCGTACACCTCGTCCGCGATGATGATCAGGTCATGCGCCTCGGCCAATCTACCTAGCTGCTGGATGTCATCCGTGGACCAGATCGTGCCCGTTGGGTTGTGGGGCGTATTGATGACTATTGCCTTCGTTTTGGGGTTGATCAGCTGGCGGATGTGGTCCCAATCTGGGCTATAAGTAGGGTAGAGCAGGTCCGAATAGCGAGGCACGCCACCGTTCAGCAAAATGGCAGGTCCGTAGCTATCATAGCAGGGCTGCAATAAAATTACCTCATCCCCTGGGGCTGTGATGCAAGTCGCAATGGCTGCAAACAGGGCCTCAGTCCCACCACTACAGACCGTTATCTCACTGACCGGATCTGGCTGGTAACCATAGCCAAGCAAATTTTTGTTGCTGATCGCCTCGCGCAAAGTCATTAGGCCTTCCATGGGGGCGTATTGGTTATGGCCGGCCACCATCGCCTCTGTGACCAGCGCTATCAGGTCTGGGTGCGGCTGGAAACTCGGGAATCCCTGCCCCAGGTTGATCGCCCCATGCTGCTGCGCCAATCGGGACATGGTCGTGAATATGGTGGTTCCGATGTGGGGGAGGCGGGACTGGATTGGTGGCATTGGGGTGGGTT
The DNA here is from genome assembly GCA_027490155.1 of Cytophagaceae bacterium. Lineage (GTDB taxonomy): Bacteria > Bacteroidota > Bacteroidia > Cytophagales > Flexibacteraceae > CANHWS01. The sequence continues at coordinate 27,022 of JAIXYP010000044.1, forward strand.
GGGGACAAGGATTCTGACGCTGAAGTGGCCTAATCTAGGGCAAGATAATCTACCCTTGTTCTACAAAGATCTATTCAGGATTAACTTGCTGCAAAGTCAGATGTTATTGCCTCCAAAGCAATCCGCCAAAACTAGTTTATGCCCACCCCCACCTGGCGCTTAGCCCTATCGTCCTACCTGATGCACTTGCGGCTAGAGCGTGCCTTGGCATCTAATAGTCAGGAGGCCTATCAGCGGGATTTGGTGGTGCTGGCCGAGTTTTTAGCCACCTTCCCGGAGTTGGTGGAGGATACAAATACGAGTGACATTTCTAGTTCTGTTTTGGTATCGACCCAAGAGCCATCCACCCAATCTGAAGGTGTGCAGGCAGAGCCAGTGGTGGCTATAAAGCTGGGCATGGTGGATCAGGCACACCTAGGGGCATTTCTGGTATATCTGAATGAGCTGGGGTTGGCAGCTAGTTCACAAGCGAGGATGCTATCCGCTATCAAGTCCTTCTTTCGGTATGCTTATCAGGAGCAATGGACCGGTACGGATCCATCTGCTGGCATCAGTACCCCAACTACGGAGCGTTATCTACCTACCGTGCTTGAGGTGGAGGAAGTTAATGCAATGATCGAGGCCATCGACCTAAGTCTGCCAGAAGGTATCCGTAACCGAGCGATGGTCGAAACGCTCTATGGATCTGGCCTGCGGGTGTCGGAGCTAACAGGTTTGCGGCTGACTCAGTACTTTCAGGATCTGGATTTGCTGCGTGTGATCGGCAAACGCAACAAAGAGCGTTTGGTACCGATCAGCCCGGATTGCGCCAAGTACATCGGTCAATACTTAGAGTATGTCCGTCCTAAGCTTGTACCAACTAAAGGTAGCGAGGATATCATGTTCCTGAATCGGCGTGGGGCAGGGCTCACACGGGTGATGGTCTTTATCATTATCAAAAAGTTGGCAGCACAGGCTGGCATCACCAAGACCGTGAGTCCGCATACCTTGCGGCATAGTTTTGCGACCCATTTGCTAGAAGGTGGAGCCTCTTTGCGGGTTATCCAGGACCTATTAGGGCACGAGTCCATCACCACCACCGAGATCTACACCCACCTTGACATGGGCTACTTGCGCGATACCATCAGCCGATTTCATCCACGGGGTCAGGCCATTGGCTCATAATCTTGCCCTAATACCGATATTTGCCTATCTTGATCTTGGTCGTGGAGCTTAAGGTTTTACAAACTAACAGCCTTGCGATCAGGAGCTATACCTGAATAGCATCTCCCCAAACGGCAACATATTGCCTCTTGACCATTACCTATTATCACCATCAATTACTACCTGCCATCATGGCCAGTACAACCACTCACGTCGACAAGGCACTCTTGGCCAACCCAATGACCTTTGAGGCCTACTATCAACTGAGTCAAGATCGCTTTGCGGAGGGGCGCACAACCAGCGAAGATCCACACTACAACACAGACGAAATCCTTGACTATGCCAAGGTCAATTTGGCCCGTATGAAACGCCTGCTCAAGACCATTGACCTAAGCCCAGGACTTGAGGCCGCCTTGGCCAAAATCAGCAAACCGCAAACTTGGGTGTTGCTCACCGAAAGCTGGTGTGGGGATGCTGCCCAGCTGGTGCCACTTATCGCCCAGATGGCCGAGGTCAACCCTCTAGTAACCCTGCAAGTCTATCTGCGGGATCAAAACCTAGGCTTGATGGACCAGTTCTTGACCAATGGCGGTCGTTCAATCCCGAAGCTCATCGCCCTAGAGCCTGATACTTTTACCATCCTAGGTACTTGGGGACCGCGCCCTGCTGCAGCCCAGTACTTGATGGACGAGCTCAAAAAACAGCAGCTGCCCTTCCCCGAGCTGGCCACCAAGCTGCACAGCTGGTATGCCGACGATCAGACCATGTCGGCCCAGGCAGAGCTAACAATGGCTATTGATTCGTGGGCCTAATTTTGTCCTGCAACTGGTCTATACTACAAAATTTAATGCCCCACTAATGGCCAAAATCGGGCCGTTTGTCAAGTTTCGGGTCGTTTGGGCAGGTTTTAACAAGCCTGTGGTTGCGCATTTCGAGGCTGAACCCCTTATATTTACGACTTGACATCTTTTTTAGTCAGCTATATACCAATGAAAAAACTCTTACTCCTAGCTCTAGTTTGCTGTTTCGGCATCCTAAAGGCTAATGCGCAGTATTGCACCGCCGCACAAACCAATACCTGCGGTGCGACGACCATCATCCCTGCCATGTCAGCAACAGGTTCCACATTTGCTCCGAACCTTCCGACTGCCTGTACAGGGACGGTGCCAATCTTTACCTTAGGCACGACTGGTACGGACGTTCTGGCGCTTGCACCGGGCTCGACCTCAACCTTCACCGTCACAAATACGGGAGCATCGTCTGACTTGTCGATCTGGATAGATTTTGATAACAACCAATTGTACGATGCCACTGAGTGGTTTGATCTTGGCCGGGGTGTGGCCGCCAATGCGGTTACAAGTGCAACCATCGTTGTGCCAGCCAATGCTACCGGAACAGTAGGGGCGCGTATCCGTGTCCGTGGTGCCACCTTTGGCAACAATGCTACAGATGCTTGTACTAGCTTCCTGTCTGGTTGCTCTTATGACCTGACCGCAAGTTTTACCCCGCTTACAGCTTGTAGCAGTGCACCAGCTACCCCTATCCTAAATAATACCTCACTTGCGATTTGTGCTGGTGACAGTGTTAACCTACGCTATACCAATGCACCAGCCGAGTCTGGTCTGGTAACGTTGTGGGAGACTTCTACCGACAATGGTTCCACTTGGCTTCCTGCCCCAGGCAACAATACTAACTTTGTCTATAACGTCAAAGGACGCAATGGTGCTGCTCAATATCGCATCAATGTGCGTTGTGGCATTGGTGGCACAGCCTCTGTTAGTGCAGGTGTGCCTGTTACGATCAATGACCCTAGCGCTTGTTATTGTACCCCATCGCATGGTGCCAACTGTGGCGATGCCCAACTTTTTACGGCCGTCACCGCTCCTGGTGGTTTTGCTCCGATTATGCCAACCGTATGTTCAGGAACTGGCGGTTACACTTCTGCTCCGTTTGGTCGCTCTGCTGATACCTTGGTTCTGACTCAGGGGGCATCTACGACAATTGACTTTACTACTGGTACTGCTGCTATCATGGGTTCCTTCTGGATTGATTTCAACCGTAACGGATCTTTTGAGGCTTCTGAGTGGTTTGATATTGGCCGTACTTTGGCAGCAAGCAGCACTACGCCACTGACAGTCTTAGTGCCTGGCACTGGCCCAACAGGTACAACCCAAGCACGTGTGCGTACACGCCTAACCGGCAACATCAACGGTGCAGGTGATGCTTGTAACACAACATTCGGCTCTGGTGGTAGCATTGACTTTAATGTCATCATCAAGGCTGGTACCCCATGTGCTGGTACGCCATCTGCTGCTACCATTACCTCTGACTCTACTAGCCTTTGTGCTACACAACAATCCGTCCTGCGTGCCGCTAACCTGTCATCAGGATCTGGCCTTGCGTTCGAGTGGCAAGTTTCTAACGATGGTGGTGCTAACTGGGCGGCCGCTCAAGGTACCAATACCAATCCTACCTATACCTTCCTAGGTTCTTACCTTACAGGTGCTGGTTCTGTCCAAGTACGTTTCGCTTCTACCTGTGCTGGTGTCACGACCAACTCAAACGTGGTCACCATTGCTGCCAAGTCTGTTTCTGCTTGTATTTGCAAACCTACGCACTCAGCCTGTACAGCTAATGATCTGGTCAGCTCGATGTCTGTCAGTGGTCAGGCCTTCAGTCCTACTTTGCCAGTTGACTGCAGTGGTAATACCAACGGCTTCTTTACCCTTGCTGGTACTAGGGCGAGTGATACGCTTGTATTGCCAATCGGTATTCTTACAACACTTACAGTAGCAACCTCTGCATCATCTACTGGTGACGTCAATGGCTCTGTCTGGATTGATTATAACAACAACGGATCACTAGAAGCTTCTGAGTGGACTGACCTTGGTCGTACCATCACCGCTGGTTCTACTGTCACCGCTGACCTTACGGCCCCTGCTACTTATGCTGGTGTTGTCCTAGGTCGCGTTCGTACACGCGCTGCTGCATCTCCTAATGCTGCGATAGATGCATGTACCGGATTCGGCTCTGGTGTTGGTTATGATTTCCCTGTCCTTATCACTGGTACTGTAGGCCTAAGGCATAACATGACCCTCCAGAATGCTATCCGCGTCTATCCTAACCCAGCTAACAAGCAGGTTAGCGTCTCGATGCCAACATTGACAGACGGTAAGGTTACCTTCACGATCACTGACCTTAGCGGACGTGTTGTTAGCCAACTGAGCCCTGCAAGCGTTAGCAATGGTACGTATGTCCTTCCGCTTGACCTAGCCCCAGGCGCCTATCAGCTGAGCACCATCACCACCAACGGTGTGGCGCATACCAAGCTCGTCGTACAGCAATAAATAATTGCAGCCCTCCCAGTGTTGCTGGCGGTCTAGCATAACAATAAGTACCCCAAGCCACCCTAGTTGCCTTCAGAAGCAGCTAGGGTGGCTTTTTTGGTGCTTGTCTGAACCTGTCTGACCTGGGATTAGTGGATTGCTTTTGTCAGAGCTCCGGTTCTAGGCATTCGTTTGTACTGACTTGCCCATAACACCTTAAGGTACTATTGTACAAGAGTGCGAAAGGCTCTGTTCAGTGGGCTAGCATGTGGTGTCAAGGCTGCTACTGTATAGCATTGTGGCCCTACCCATCAGCTGTTGCCTCGTGATGGCCTTAAACTGCCTAGGTTGGTGCACCAGGTCAGTAGGTAGCGGTTTATCGCATTAGGCATCGTGCATTGCCCAAAGAAGCGCTGCAGGTAATTGTGGCAGGACTTTTCGTTTTTTGGGGTCTGGCGAAAAAAATATCAGATCTGCATTTCGGGCCTCTTTTAAGCGTGATTGACCCATTAGGTTCCGGCAGGATTAAATGCCCGAAAATACTTCTGCCCCAATAACCCCCTGAAAATGAGTCTACAGGGACCAACTCATAAAAATTTCTACAATTATTTTTGCGGTTAGTGCTTGCAAATCAAAACTGATCCTGCATCTTTGCAATCCCAAACGGAAA
>JAIXYP010000028.1 GCA_027490155.1 Cytophagaceae bacterium
GATGGCGTTGGGTTTACCGTTACAGTAACGTTCTGAGCTGTACCGCTACAAGAATTTGCAGTTGTGGTATAGACGTAGGTAACTACGATTGGTGCTGTGGTGCTATTGGTCAGGGTTTCAGAAATGTTGCCTGTGCCACTACCCGCTACATTACTATTGATACCAGACAATGCTGCACGAGTCCAAGCAAAGGTGGCTCCCGCAGTTGCAGATGTTACAGTGTAGGCAAAGGTGGCAGCACTACAGATGGCTGACGGAGTCAAGCTAGAGCTCAACGATGGTGTCGGATTGACAACGACTGTTACGTTTTGCGTATTGGTGCAGCTGTTGGCAGTCAGGGTGTAGGCATAGACCACGCTAATCGGAGCAGTGGTATTGTTGACCAAAGCACCAGATGGGTTGCTGGTTTGTGCGGTTGTGATCGCGGCATTACCACCGATCGCAGCACGGGTCCAGGTGAAGGTCGTGCCAGCAGTTGCACTGGTTGGTGTGTAGCTAAAGTTAGCACCAGCGCAAATTGCAGTTGGTGTCAAGGTGCTGCTAAGTGCTGGAGTTGGATTGACAACGACTGTTACGTTTTGCGTATTGGTGCAGCTGTTGGCAGTCAGGGTATAGACATAGACTACGCTAATCGGACCATTGGTATTGTTGACCAAAGCACCAGATGGGTTGCTGGTTTGTGCGGTCGTGATCGCAGCGTTTCCACCGACGGCAGCACGGGTCCAAGTGAAGGTCGTGCCAGCAGTTGCACTAGTTGGTGTGTAGCTGAAGTTAGCACCGGCACAGATGGCAGCAGGTGTCAAGGTAGAGCTTAACGATGGTCCTCCATTTACAGTTACGGCAGTCGCTGCACTAGTTGCACTCACGCAAGTTGTAGTGTTATTGGTAGCGGTAACTGTATAGTTTGTAACTCCCAGGGATGCTGTCGGTACTGATAACGATGTTCCTGTCGCACCTGTGGACCAAGTATAAGTTAACCCTGCTTGCGGACTAACAACTGTCAAAGTCAGCGAGCCATTTTGGCAAATGGATGCTGTAGCACCTTGGGTAATCGATGGAGTAGCTGGAGTTGCGTTAACTGCAACAGTTGCACTGAAAGAAGAGCTTGACCCACTGCATCCATTTGCGACAACCCTAACAGTAGCATTACCAGAAAATCCAGAAGCCCACGTTACTGTTCCGGTGAGGCCGTTACCAGCAATGGTATTGCCGCTACCTGTGATCGACCAAGTGTAAGAAGTTGCGTTTGAGGCTGCAGTAGTTGTAAAAGTAGAAGTGCCCGCACCCTGACACCTACTTAAGCTGCCAGAAGGAGTACTAGGATTTCCTACCGTTCCAGTAGCTTGAGCGATGGTAATGGAATTTGAATAAGTGGAAGAGCATCCAACGCCACTATTAACTAAGACCCTGTATACTTTCGATGTTGCTAAAGCTGGAGTTGAAAAGGTGGAATTTGAGGCATTCCCAATGGAGCCAAAAGTGGTACCACCGTTATCTGATGCCTCCCATCGCACAATAGTTCCTTGAAAACCTGTCAGCGTAAGTGTAGTAGTACCATTGCTACAAACGGCAGGATTGCCTGTTAATGTACCCGCAGTATTTACAGTTGATGTATTGATGGAGCTACTGGCAGCATTAGAACTGTTGACAGAGATACAGCTAGATGCCTGACTACTTGTAGAAACAACGGCATAGTAAACTAGTCCACAACCAGGTTTGGTATCAGTAAAAGTACTAATGCTTGAGCTGTTAATCCTTGCAACGATGGTACTGGTCTTGTAAGTACTATCGACAGGAAAGTAGGAACCAGCTGGTGGGAAATCAGTGACTGCAAAACCACTCCGTTTTAGTACAAGGTAACCAGGCGCTCCACAGGTTGTGAAGGTTCCATTTACTACTCCTGCAGATAGGCTTACACCTAAGGCACTCGCCTGACAAGTTGGTGCATTTGGAATGCTTGATATCGTGCCTGAACTTAAGTTACCTGTATTTGCGTTGCAGGATGACAAACTTCCGTTTACAGAACCGTTTAGTACTAAAGAACCAGTAGGGCAAACTGCCACACATTGTCCGGAAGCTGGTGGATTTGCGTTGATCACGGTACCTGGGGCACTTGTGAATGACCCTCCAATGATAATTGGGCCGTTCATGTTTACTGTGCCAGTCGTAAGGAACGAATTAGCTACGGCGAGATTACCGCCAATGGTAAGTGAGCTGTTTACGGTTAGCGAACCGTTATTGCTAATGTTGCCAGTTACAGTGGTGTTGCCTCCTAAAGTGAGGCCTGAAAGGGAGCCGATGGTCACATTTCCATTTATAGTCAGCGGGCTATTACAGTTAAAACCGGTTGCCAGTTGCATATTGAGGCCTCCTAAAGTAACCGAAGAACCTGCCCCCGAACTGTTGAATGAACAGATGAAACTAAACGACAAAGTGCCACTGACGTTAAAAGTGCCGTAGTTGTTGTAAGTCTGAAAAGCTCCTACGGTGAACCCAGGTAGGTTTGCCGTGCCATAATTGTTAAAGACTGGCGAACCACCGCCTAGGTCAGGTGCAAAAGAGGTTGTCCATGTCCCAAGATTGTTGACAGTAAACCCGCTACCTGCGGAATTGGACATCGAGGATGGTGAAAAAGTTACGCCAGGGCCTATGCACAAGGTAACTCCGGTATGGGTAATGCTGAGCGTGTTAGTAAACGTGGTAAAACTGGCACCAGTAGTTACGCATATCACCTGATTGTTGGCACTCGAACTTATAGCTGTATTGGAGGTAACGGTTGTACCGCAGCCAGTGCATTGACCAAAAACTCGGCTACTAGAAAAAAGTAGCAGTGTCAATACGAACGGTAACCAAATTGCACTTTTAAGGCTAGCATTTTTGGGGTAATCTAGTAGAAATGACTTCATTTTTAGACAGGTTTAATGTTGGAGAAATACTGGTTAACGAATCCAGCTAGGCCACTTACCGCTGATTGATGACAGTTAGTAGTCACTTGCGCTTCCGCGATTACGGTGGATACTGAATCAAAAATTCTAGTTAGCACCTCAGCGACTTCAGATGAAACATCACTTCCAGACCGCATCAAGACAGTCTCAAACTGAGTATTTTCTCTTTTGGTGGATCTTGAAGAGGCGGCAACGCCTAGGATTCCAGATCTAGTAGCAGTAACTCTACTTAACGAGTTTAAATCGGCGATAGCCTTAGCTCCATCCGGTGAACCTTGTGTACATTTGCTTGTTAGCCTTTCTGGACTGTTGGTAAGGCCTGTCAGGTTAACGATACCACTATGGAAGATCATGATCTGACCGCCTAGAGCTGTAGAAGTTGTTAGTGAACACAGAGCCTTTGCACTCCCAGTGCTTGATAGTATGGCAAAACAAATTGCCATGACAGAAAATAGTGACCTGAAACGCATTCCTTATATAAGGTTGGTTGGTTAAGGTAAGTCACGTGGGAGGTAACTAAAGTTGTAGGTAAAGAATTTGATTGCGGGGTTATCACTCAAATCTTACGCAAAATTACAACCTTATTTTTATCAAGAGTATTGAGTACAACTACTCTATTTTTATGTAGCATAACCTTGAACACTTTAATTACCAATACTACAAATATTTACAATAACCAACCGAATAGATCCATAAAAAGCACCCCAACCTATTTATGGAATAATAATACTAGATAAGAAGCCAAAAAATGAGATTGACCAAGTTACCAGATTATCGCATATTACACCATAATCATTTCATTTACAGCAATTTATGATTTTTTTTTGTGGATCATGAATTGCCAATTCTGCAAAATAGGACTAAAAACTTATGCCTACATATAAAGAATAATTAATAAATAATTAAAGGTGTATATGAGATCTAGTCACATATCATACAATCATAATAGTGATATTATATAACTGCCGATCACTTCCTGTTAACAGATATATAGGATCCAAAATCGCCACAAGTAGGGCCAAGTTCTTTGCCAAAAAATCTGGTAAAGTATGCAAAAACAACCAAAACCTTACACCCCTTGTCGGGTCTCAGACACCTATTTTAAGGGATTTTATGGGACCCTAGCCCAGTTGATTAAGGTGCTGTCACAGCAAAATGCCCATTTTTGGTTCAGATGGTTTAGGGCCCAGGTGTTGAGATGTAATAGAGGTTACCACCTCCATAGAATCAGCCAAACCGCTCAAAGACAACCTCGCTGCCCTCAAGAAGAAGCTGGAAGCCCTAGAAGAGCGCTACGTCATCGGTGATTTGGAGAAAGACCTCTACCTCCGATACAGCAACAAGTACAAGGATGAAATCAGATAACTAGAACAGGAAATCAGCAGCACCGTGGTCAATTTATCGAACCTCGATACCTGCTAGGCAAAAGCTTCACATAGCGTCATAAATGGCGTTTTTATGGCAAAAAGCAAACTTCCGCACCCGTCAAAACCTCCAGAAAACCCTCTTCCCCACAGGTATTACCTATTACAAGGATTTAGGCCATTATCGAACCCCGAAGGTCAATGCTATTTTTGAGCTAATGCGCTCATTATCAGCCACTATAGGGCAACAAAAAGGCGGAACGCATTCTTCTGATGAAGTGCATTCCGCCTCGGTAGCCCGTACGGGAATCGAACCCGTGTTTCGTCCGTGAAAGGGACGCGTCCTAACCCCTAGACGAACGGGCCATTGCAAATTCAGCAAATAAGTCGCTGTTTTCGTTTGGGATTGCAAAGGTAGGCAAAAACTTTACCAAACAAACTTTTAGGCAAAAAAAGTTTACAGCGTCCAGTTTTGCTCTGGGTTGCATCCTAACCCGCATCGTTGTTACTTTGCAACGTGGGCGTAACGACGTCCCTATTACTCACTATTACTATCCCAACAGCCCTAACGCAATGGCAATACGTGTTGCGATCAACGGTTTTGGCCGCATTGGCCGACTTACCTTTCGCGCCCTGCTTCTAAAACCAAATGTGGAAGTGGTGGCCATTAATGACCTAACCAGCCCAGCTACACTAGCTCACCTCCTTAAGTACGACTCTGTTCATGGCCGTTTTGACGGTACAGTCAAAGTTGTAGAAGGTGGCCTAGAGGTCAATGGCAAACACATCATCATCACTGCCGAGCGTGAGCCTAAAAACCTTCCATGGGCGGCCAACAAAATCGACGTGGTGCTCGAAAGCACAGGTCGTTTTGTGGATGATGTAAGTGCAGGTGGGCACCTAGCGGCCGGAGCTCGCAAAGTCGTCATCTCCGCCCCAGCAAAAGGTAAAGTTCCTACTGTCGTCCTAGGCGTAAACGAAGAAATACTGACCGGTGCTGAAACCATCGTCAGCAATGCTTCTTGCACCACCAACTGCTTGGCACCTATGGCTAAGGTACTGGATGACGCATTCGGCATTGAAAAAGGTTACATCACCACAATCCATGCCTACACCCAGGATCAAAGCCTCCAAGATGCGCCTCATAGCGATCTTCGTCGTGCACGTGCTGCGGCGTTGAGCATCATCCCTACCAGCACCGGTGCTGCTAAAGCTGTAGGACTAGTATTACCACACCTAGAAGGCAAACTGGACGGCGTAGCCATGCGCGTCCCAGTTCCAGATGGTTCCCTGACAGACCTGACCGTTGTCCTCAAGCGTGCAACCACTAAGGAAGAAATCAATGCCGCGATGAAGGCCGCAGCAGAAGGCCCAATGAAAGGCATCCTTGAGTACACCGAGGATCCGATTGTTAGTGTTGACATCATTGGCAACCCACACTCTTGCATCTTTGACTCCGATCAAACTTTGGTCAATGGCACATTGGCCAAAGTCGTAGGCTGGTATGATAACGAAGCTGGCTACAGCAACCGTGCTGCCGACCTTATTAGCAAACTAGGCGCATAGGGTTAGTTGCCCCCAAGCCAGTATCATTATAATTCCCGAGCCCTAGCTTCTTCCACAGAGGCTAGGGCTCATTTTATACGGATAGGACTTGCATAAGCAACATGGCATAGCCTATATTGTGAGCATTCTATCGACGGATTTCTAATCAATAAATTATAGGCCCAAATTCTACTACTGGGTCTTATTTTTGCCAACCACCGACGAAGAAAACTTCCTAATTAGGACTTAACTTTTCCTGCATCAACTTCTGCTGGCTGCAGACCCATCAGGAACCAGTTCGGAACAAACGAATCAGCTATCGTGACCACCAACGACGACATCGAGAACCAAACATTCGACCCGACACCAGACCTACCGAACACAGGCCTAAACGAGGTAGTACCCGTGTCGGGTTTATACGAAAACTGGTTCCTAGACTATGCCAGCTATGTTATCTTAGAGCGGGCAGTGCCTGCCATCGAAGATGGGCTAAAGCCTGTGCAACGCAGGATCTTGCATGCGATGAAGGATCTTGATGATGGTCGGTTCAATAAAGTAGCCAACATTATCGGAACCACCATGCAGTTCCACCCCCATGGCGATGCCTCAATTGGGGATGCAATCGTGAATCTGGGCCAGAAGGACCTGTTGATTGAGTGCCAAGGTAACTGGGGTGATGTCAGGACAGGCGATGGCGCGGCAGCACCAAGGTACATCGAGGCACGACTCAGTAAGTTTGCACTCGAGGTCGTCTATAATCCGCAGACTACCCGCTGGCAACTCAGTTATGATGGCCGCAAGAAGGAACCAATTACCTTTCCCGTTAAGTTTCCGTTATTACTAGCATTGGGTGTGGAGGGTATTGCTGTTGGCCTTAGCACCAAGATCCTACCGCATAATTTTTGTGAGCTGCTCGAGGCCTGTATAGACCACCTAAACGGCAAACCCATCAACCTCATCCCAGACTTTATGAATGGTGGGATGATCGATGCCACACAATACAACAACGGACGCAAAGGCTCTAAAGTCAGGGTCCGGGCACATATTGAGGATGTAGATCGCAAAATGCTGATCATCCGTGACATACCCTTTGGTGTCACCACAGTATCAGTGATGGATAGCATCGTCAAAGCTAATGACGCGGGCAAAATCAAGATTAAAAAAGTGGTCGACAACACTGCCAAAGATGTTGAAATCCAGGTCCACTTAGCCCCAGGGACAAGCCCAGATATCACCATTGACGCACTTTATGCATTCACGGACTGCGAGGTCAGCATCAGCCCGAATGCCTGCGTCGTTCATGAGGATAAACCGCAGTTTTTGGGTGTTGATGACCTGCTCAAGCACAATGTGGCTCAAACGATGGAGCTGCTTCGGCAAGAGCTCCTTATTAGGGAAGGAGAGCTGCTCGAGAGGATACTATTCAGCTCCCTCGAGCGTATCTTTATCGAGAACCGCATCTATCGGGACATTGAGGAGTGTACTACCTGGGAGTCTGTCCTAGAAACCATCGACAAGGGACTAGAGCCATACAAGCCACAGTTCTACCGGGTCATCGTACGGGACGACATTTTGAAGCTGACCGAGATTAAAATCAAACGGATCAGCAAGTATGATAGCTTCAAGGCAGATGAGCTCCTGAAGGCTCAGCAAGCTGAACTAGACGAGGTACGGAACAACTTAGCCCATCTCAAACAATACACCCTTAGCTATTACCGCAATCTACTTAAGAGGTATGGCAAGGGTCGGGAACGCAAAACCGAGATCAAACAGTTTGACGTCATTGCGGCCAGTGTCGTAGCAGCCAATAACCAGAAACTCTACGTCAATCGTGCCGAGGGTTTTGTGGGTTATGGCCTCAAGAAGGACGAATACGTAAGCGACTGTAGCGATATGGATGACGTAATCGTCTTCCTCAAAAACGGAAAGTACCGGGTAATCAGGATCGGCGAAAAAGTATTCGTCGGCAAGGACATAGAGTACCTAGCTGTTTTCCGCAAAAACGACGATCGCATGGTCTATCACGCCATCTATGTGGATGGCGAGACTGGCTATAGCATGGCAAAGAGGTTCCAAGTCTTGGGTGTGACCCGGGACAAAGACTATGATGTTACCCGTGGTGTTAAAGGGAGCAAGATGCACTACTTCAGCGCCAACCCCAATGGTGAAAGCGAAGTATTGGATATCATGCTTACTCCGGGGTCAAGTGCCAAGGTCAAACGTTTTGACTATGACTTCGGCAAACTAGATATCAAGGGCAGGGCCTCGCAGGGTAACATCGTGACCAAGTATGCCATCAAAAAGATCACCTTTAAGCTAAAGGGCAAGAGCACCTTGGCCGGCGTGGACATCTGGTATGACCCTAGTATTGGAAAGCTCAACAGCGACAAAAGGGGCAAGAACCTTGGCCAATTTGACGCCAATGACCACATCTTGGTCCTATACAAATCTGGTCAGTACGAGCTAACTAGCTTTGACTTAACCAACCGATACGACCCCGAACAAATCATCCTGCTCGAGAGGTATCAAAAGGGTGATTGCATTTCGGCCGTCTATTACGAAGGTGGCCTCAAGGCTTGGTACCTCAAACGCTTCATCATCGAGACGACAACTGTTGACAAAAAATTTGACCTCTTGCCGGACTCCAAGGGTACATACTTGCTTGCAGCTGCCCAAGGACTCGAAATTCAACTAGAGGTAACCTGCCAGAAGGACAAAAAGGCCCCTATTGAATCCAATTTACTAGACCCCGATCTCATTGCCGACATTAAAGGAGTCAAGGCCCTAGGCAGCAAACTAAGCTATGTCGGGATCACTTCCGCCAAGTTCATAATCCCACAACAAGAACCCGAAGAGGCAACTACGCCTAAGGAGCAAGTTGCTGAAACAGAACTACTGCCAGAGACACCATCGGATACCAAAGGACAAATCGGCCTCGGATTCTAAACACCTGACTAGCATATACTCAAACCTGACACCAGCCATGGCCCGTCGCCAACATTATACCACAACTGCCCCCTTAATAGGAACCTCGTTCCCTTCAGCAAACAGCCGCAATGTTACAGGCTGGAGATCTTGGCCAGTGTCTTTTGTTGCCCTTTGCTTTGCTGGCTTGGTTAATAGTTGCACGCCACCCGCACCAGAAGGGATCAACAAACTCAAAGAGGAAATGCACGACCGCAAGCTTAAACGAGTCACCGCAGGTGCTGTCCAGGAGAATGCCCAAAATTTCGGCACGACCTTAGCAGATACCATTGATAACAAATTCACGGCTGAGGCGGCCAAACTAGCGACTAATGAGTCCTGCCCAGACCTGTTTGACCGAATTGCAACCAAACAGGCCAAGAACCTTCAGGCCAAGGTCCTGAGGTTGCCATTTGGGAAGACTGACACTACCCTGTTAGACTCAAAACTCAAAGACCTTTATCTAGCCTACCAATATAGCTATCAGCAAGGCCAGCTTCTAGAATCCAATGTCCAGAAGCTTAGCGACACCGCCTTTTGGGTCAGCAAAGCCATCAGTATTAAGGCCCAAACTTGCCTAAGGTGTCATAGCTCTGGGCCTGATGCCAAACCACTCAAACTTGGCAGCACAATCGGGATCTACGCCATTCGGCTCACACGCCAGCAGGTAATAAGGCATATTGACATCAAGTCGCTAAAGCCTAAATAAGCAAATCAACTCCCATCAGGCAAACCAAACAGAAGGCTGCCTTCAGGATTTGGATTGATCTACAATCAGTACAGCAACAAAAAAGCCCACCTTAATCCAGATGGGCTTTTTTGCAGGGTATTAGTGGGTTATTTCAAATTTATTCCTTGACAACTTTGGTCATCTGGCTGCCTTTGCCGTCAGTTAGTTTGAAGATGTACATTCCACTGGGCAGGACACTCAGCATACCATTGATATGCCTTTCAGCATCAGCAGGGGTCACAAATCCACCCCAAACCATTTTACCATCCGCGCCAATCAACATAGCGGAAACAGCCTGACGGACATCCCAACCAGATACGTTAAGCTTAAATTCTCCCTTGACAGGGTTAGGATAAACTGACAGGCGACGCTCACCATTTGTCGCTTCAACGAAGATCACGTTGCTGAGTTCGGCCGAGTTGTCGTTATCCACAGACCGGAGACGGTAATAAACACCACCAGCTTGGCCAGCATCTAGGTAGGCATAGCGGCGTATGACGGAGCTATTGCCAATCGCTTTGGTTGAACCAATTGTCACGAACTCTTGACCATTGATACTACGCTGGATCTCAAATCGGTTGGCATTGCGCTCCGATGCAGTGGTCCATTGCAATTGTACGCCAGAAGTGGTAGTGGCACCACTAAACTGGGCCAGGCTGACAGGCAGTGGTGCAGCCTCATAACCTGGAGTAAAGTCGCTAAAGTGACGGGCAACAACATAGAGTTTGCGCAGGTCACTACCAGCATCAGCATTCATGTAAACATCACCATTACGCAGGCGAGTCCATGGTGAAGAAGCATCTGGGCGTGTATAAATCGCCATACGACCAACAGCACAAGAACCACATCCGCCAACGTTGTCATTGTCTCCAAACCAAGTGAGTTCAAGCTCAACCCCTGCTGTAGGTTGGGTGGTTACGTTGGTCACTTCCCAGCGGGTCCGCGCGCTAGAGTTACCACTTAAACCTGGGCTATTACCAGGAGAAATGGCCTCTACAACACCCGCAATTCGGAAGACCGTCAGGCTAGAACCGAGACTCTGGGTATAGTTGCGCATTTTGACACCCATGCCTCCAAAGTCAATAGTGCTTGTGGGCAGGCTAACATCCCTAACCGACTCCAATCGACCGCGAACATACCTTGCATTTGTCTCGTTGGTGACAACACCTGTGGTACCGAGTGAAAACTTGCTTGCACCAGTGTTCAGGAAACCATCTGCTGTAAAGTTAATCGCACCACTGACATTGATGTCTTGATCACTAAAGGAAACATTTCCAACACGGCTCTGTGTAATATTCTTCACCGATGAAGGATTAGAATCAAAGCTACCAGCTGGGAAAGCCATGCTTGAGCCATTTGTACCAAACACCAACTCAGTGCCACTGGCGCCACCATTCGTGACCAACGTGCCAGATGACCTAGCAATGCTAGTGCCATTAAAGGTTAGTACCCTTGATGACACATTCAGCTTACCAGCTGTTAAGGTAAGGACACCATTGATCGTGAGGTTTCTGTCAGCAACAATGCTCGATAATGGTGAACCAGTATGGTTTATCGTCAAATTATGTAGATCAGTCGTGTTGCTGGCTGGCAGCATTTCGTTCCCTAAAGTGACAGTTGCACTTGCGGTCGGGTTGTAGGTGTAGTTATAGATCACACCTGGTACAAACACTGGGGCGCTACTGATCGTACCTACCGCCCTAGAAATGTCAATCACATCACCAGCAGTGACTCCAAGATTGAGATTAAAGCCACCAGTGGCTAGGGTTCCCGCTCCAAGGCCTAGGCTATTTCGAACCGTAGTGTTACCCAACAAGGTTGCAGTACCAGTTCCTGATTTAACCACGTTTAGGTACGAAAGACCAGGAAGTGATTGAGCCCCTGAGCTAGCCAAGGTAACGGTATTGTCAGCTACTGAAAGCGTACCAGTCCAGGTTGTTGTGCCACCAATATAAAGATCCCGATTACCCATATTCAGAGTACCAGCTGTCAGGATCAAGTTGCCATTGACTGTTAGTGCACCAGTGTTGGTATAGGTATTGGTTGGGCTACCGCTGTGGTTGATAGTTAGGTGATTGAAGGTACTGACAGGTAAAGTCCTAGCTCCAGTAGTTGTTGCGTTAAATGTAACTGTGTTACCAGTTGCAGTGGCAACGAAGTTTCCACCTGGCAGCGTCCATTCGCTGTCTTGGAGGTTGAAATTGACCTTGCCATTGGTGCCTTGAGTCCAGCTGCCTGAACCACCAAAACCATCAGAAATCAATGCATTATCCGTACCAATATTTAGGTTATCTCCGGTTGCAGTGTTAGTGTAGCTGCCAGTTAGATTAACCTTTGCCCAATTGACAACTGACTGACCAGCACCAGAGATTGTCCTGTTAGACCCATCAAGATTAATAGTAGTGAGTGCCATAAAGCCACCATTGGTAGCCGTCGTGCTAAAGCTGCAGATACCAGAGACGGTAACATTACCTGCCACGTTGATTGTATGATTACGGTTGCTTCCTGAAGGAGAAGCGGTGGCAAATCCACCCGAAGCATTGCTGCCACTTAAAAGCAGGTCTTGGGTATTGATAGTTAGGTCCGCGGTGGTGCTACCTAGTGTAAAATTCCCTGATCCACCCAAGACAGTGAATGTATTAGTTACGTTAAATGATTTGTTTAGCCCATACGTTCCAGGGGCTCCACTGTTAAGTGTCAAATCATAAAACACAACTCCACCTGTACCAGTGCCACCCAGATTCTGTCCGCCACCACTAACAGAAGCAGTAACCTGACCTGCTGTCTGATTGAATACAAGTGCTGGGCTTCCGAGGCCGGAGCCATTAAAAGTCATGCTACTAGTTTGATTCTCGAGGTTCTGGTCACAGTTAACTCGTGTGCCTGCGTTGATCGTAATCCCAGTAAACCTAATGACACCAGTTCCAGATCCGGTAATGGACTGCGTTGTACCACCATTAAAAGTAAATCTGGATGAATTGTCCCAGCTATACCCTCCTACGCCGTTGCTACTGTTGGTAATATTGCCGTTGAAGGTAAATCCTAAAGTCGATTGCACCCTAGTGCCAAAAGCGACTGTAGTATTAGTCATAATATTGGTACCAGTGCCAGACCCTGTGACAGATTGACTTCCGACGCCATTAAATGTAACTGTAGCAGAAGAGGTAAACGAATTACCAGACCTTCCGTTGCTGCTATTGTTCCAGGTGCCAGAAATACTAAAGCTTTGGGAAGCCACCACCCTACTCGGTGTGCTGCTAATGACGATGCTAGCTAGCTGGATGCCACCTATCCCACTTCCGTTGATGTTCTGATCAGAAGCACCATTAAAAGTTAAGGTTCCGGCTGTAGCGTTAAAAGCAAGAGCAGGGCTACCAATACCAGCACTATTATTGGTCAGATTGCCTGCTAACGTAAAGTTGGTAGTAGTATTGATCCTGGCTGCAGTACCGATAGCCATGTTGTTAAAGGCAATAGTTCCTGTGCCTGCCCCCCCCATAGTTTGCGCACTTGTTCCGTTAAAGGTAATCGTACCAACAGTTGCGCTAAATGCAAATGACGAAATCCCGTCGCTGTTATTGGTAAAATCGCCTAGGATGCTAAACGATGATGATACGTTAATGCGGCTAGGTGTGTTGCTGATCGTTAAGTTGTTAAACGTAACTGTGCCCGAACCAGCACCAGCGATGGTCTGGATGCTAGCTCCGCTAAAGAAGGTAGTACCGCCAGACTGAACAAACGAAATGCCTGATTGGCCAATGCTGCTGTTAGTAAAGTCGCCTAGAATCTCAATGTTGCTACTAGCTGTGACACTAGCGTTTGGCAAGACGATAAAATCATCAAAAACCAGCGTACCTGTGCCACTGCCACCTACAACCTGAGGAGTTGCGCCATTAAATTCAAACTCAACATTATTGACCGACATCGAGATACCACCTTGGCCGGTAGAGTTGTTGTTGAGATTATTTCGTAAACGCAGACCCTTGCTAGTCGTAAGCTTCGCAGCACCGTTGATGTCGAGGTTATAGAAATTAATTGTACCTGTACCTAAGCCCGAAATAGTGCTGGCAGTACCCAAGAAACCAATAGAGCCACCAGAGGCATCTAATGCAGTAGCCAAGGTGCTGTTATTGGTAAAGTTGGTCGTTATCAACATGTTGGCCGTCGAGGCCAATGTTGTTGTGCCAGACAAAACGAGTTCGTTGACGGTCCAGGTGCCAGTGCCTACGCCGCCAAATGTCTGGGTGGTGCCACCGTTAATTGTTAATGTGCCAGATGTTTGGTTGAAGCTAACACCAGACACCCCTGAGCTGCTATTCGTAATGTCACCAGTCACTTCAAGGCTGTAGCCAGTAGTCAACCTAGAGGTTCCATTGATGGTTAGCCCACTAAGCTGAAGCCTACCAGTGCCGCCACCATTAATGGCTTGACTGGTATTGCCAAGAAACGTAATCGTCCCTGCTGAGCATTCTAGGGCGGTAGTTGCGTTCGAGCTATTGACCAAATTTCCCCTTAGGCCAAAGCTGATGCTATTCATCAAATTGGTACCTGCAGTTAGCTCTATATTGTTAAAAATACAGCTAGTCGGCGCACCATTCATGGTTTGAGCAGCACCAGTATTAAATAAGGTAGTACCCGCCGTTTGGTTAACAGTTCCGTCGACTGTAACGGTTCCCTTAAGGGTTAGATCTGCAACTGCACCCATTACCCCACCGCTACTGACAATAAGTTGGCCATTGACCAAAATACTTGATCCGACGTTTTTGGTACCAGTACCTGAGAAAGTTAACCTATTATAGGTCGCTTGGTTAGGGATGGTATAGCTGCCTGTGCCGGTATACTCAACTGTGCCACCTGATCCCCCAACAAACGTAGAGAAGCTACCTCCAGGGAATGTGGGCGTAGTACTGGTGCTATTGCTAAATCGTAGAATACCAGATCCAGTAACAGAGCCTAACGAATTAATACCAGACGGTACATCATCGAATTGCAAAATGCCCGTTGGTTGCAATTGCAAACTCGAAGCAGTAATGGCATAGCCACCCACAGTTATCGTTTTGCCATCCCCAATCTGAACTAAGTCGCTGCTTGTTGGTACACTTGCCGCCGCAGGTCCGCCAAACCCTGATTGGCTCCAGCTGGCAGGGGTGTTCCAATCGCCACCAAGGCTATAGAATACTGATACGGAAGCAAAGGCTGTACTTTCGCCAGCAGTCCACTCACCATTTAGAGCGGTTATTCCAGTGGCAGTGATAACGCGGCTGCTGATTGAGGCTCCATCATTGTTCCAAATGCCTCCGTTGAAGCGACGAGCTACATAGCTACCTTCGGTTCCGACAACATCTCCTACAAGATAGGTGAAGCTAGCATTGGTATTACTAATCGTAAGTCCTGCAACTGCCACAGACCAATACCTATCCATTGCCACTGATGGGTCGGCAACGTTAGGGCTATTGGTATTGAAAAGTTGTACCGCGATCGATCCTGATCCTGTCGCTGTTAGGTTTGATACCGATGCGGGAGAATAGCCACTTCCTGTCCCGATTGGCCAAACAAAGCTAGCTGCCGCTGGGCTTGCAAATTCTTTGATTACACTACCAGTTCCCCCAAGGTCAATCATCTGGGTCCCACTTGGGCTTGAAACAGTGGCAGAACCCGAGGCGCCAATCGTGAGGTCATTCCCATTCAAAATCAGTTTGCCACCTGTGATGGAGAAGGTACCGTTGACAAGCAAGTCATTACTGGCTGTGGCATTGCCACTCGTCTGGGCGATGGTGAGGTTATTATAGCCAACAGTCGGAATTGGAACTACTGCTTGAGTTGCTCCGGCGTAACTGATGGTACTACCCGTCATTACATATCCGCCACCGCCAAAGCTGGCCGTAAGCGTTAGTGAACCTGCAACAGACACCGATCCGCTATTAGCAAAGGTAACATTGTTGACACCACGGCTGCCGCTAACAACTAGGTTGTTGTACAGGAATGCAATCACTGTTTGCGCACTAGTGCCGTTGTAGTCGAGGGTGCTGGCTGTGGTCGTATAAGTCCCAGAGCCAGGGGCAAAGGCAACTGCTACCCCAATGACACCTGTCAAGGTGCGGTTGTTGTTGCTGGAGGTAAGTGTCTGGTAGTTGAACTCAGGAATATTCTGTCCATTGGCACCGCTAAAGTTGATAACGTTGGCAGGGTCAACGAGGTAAGCTCCAGAACTAAAAGTGGTGGATGCAGTAAATGCTCCGTTGATGTCAATCGTACCAGCCGGGATTGTAACATTACTAGCACCACGTACCCCACTGATAGATAGATTTCCGTAGTTCTGGATTCCGACCGTTTGGGTGGTGCCATTGTAGTCAACAGTGCTAGACGGAGTAGCCAGACTAACTGAAGTGTAGTTTGATGGGAAGGTATTGGTCCCACCAATGATGAGGCTGGTATTAGCCGCCAACGTTAGGCTACCACCACTGGTTTGTCGGTTGGCAGTGAAAGCCGTAAGGTTAGCGGTACCTGTGCTGATGAGCAAATTGCCACCAACATTGGCACTAGAGGCCAATGTAACTGTGTTGCTGCTACCAGGATCGATCGTGAGGTTATTGAGTTTGTTGGCCTGGGCACCAGCAGGCAGCTCAGCACCTGTCGTTAAGTTGCCACCATAAAATAGATTGATGGTCGCCGGGTAAGTTGGCGCCTGACTGACGGTGCCAGTGCTATACCGATAGACAGTACTACCGGAAGTTGCCATTGGCAAACCCGAACCAGTGATATTTAGTGCAGAGGCCGCACCAGAGTTCAAGATTAGGTTGCCAGAAATACTACGGCTGCCAATTGCTGCTAGGGTTACACCCGTCGCATTTGCCCCACCTGACTCTGGCCCGATGGTCAGATGGCGGACATTTACTGCGTTAACCCATTCGGCGCCTGCAGCAACAGTGCTAGCACCATTATAAACGAGGTCATAAAAATTAGAGCCAGTAGGATACACGATCGAACCACCACCGCTGAGACTGCCCCCTGCATTACGAATAACTTTAGAACTATTGCCGATTGCAAGGGCGGTTGTACCAGAAGGCACGAATGCAGCCTCAAGCGTCAAGGTACCAGCAATGGTGAGGGTCCTGGAGCTACCACCAGAAATAGTAACACCATTTGTGCCCGCTATCCTTAGGTTATAGAAGGTCTCATTGCCTGAAACAGAAATCGTATTAGGAACAGTAGTAGCCGTCTTGAAATAGACTGTACCAGAAGCTGTATTGGTCCAACTCCCTCCACTTGATCTAGCAAAGATCATCTCCATTGAGTTGGTTCCGTTGCTATTGAAAATTAAGGTCTTACCATTGATGTCAAAAAAACTAGTCGCATCAATACCAAATGCACGCTGGTCAAACACAGAAGATCCACCACCACCAGCTTTGTTAATTGTCAGATCCTGCAAAAGCTGGACTGTAGCACCATTAACAGAAGAAAGTTGATTGAGCTCAATAACAGCCCCACCCGACGTACCAATGGTATGGGTACCTGCCCCTGTGAACATAAAGCGGTCAGAGTTATTGCCTGATCCTGCTTTGTTGCCAGCTGGCGTGGTAAAGTCAGCTGTGGCATTATTGATGAAATTACCAGTAATTGTGTTGTTTGCGTAATAATTCCAGATCACATCTCCTGTCGTTGAGCCATCCACATAAAAGTTGCGCCAAGTATTCCCAGTTGAAGCAGATGCCCCTGTCACGGTTTGGCCACCTAGTGGTGCCCTGAAATAGATGTCGATGCCATGGCTAGCGCCAGCACCAGCACCAGTTCCAGTAACTGTTGGAAACAATGCACCAGCATTAAGATCTACTGCAGCACCTTCAAAAATCACATTATGAAACAAGTTGCCAGCTGTAGTAAACGTAGCACAGGAAAAGTCTTGAGAGCCACCACGATTAAATGTCCCTTTGAAAGTGAGGGTACGTGGGGTGTTGGTGGCGTTCTTGACAAATGAGAACGCAAAGTTAGAAGACCCGTTACCGGTAAAAGTACCATTAACGGTAACATCGCAGTTAATGGTATATGCAGGAGAACCACCTATACGTGTACCCGTAAGGTTGTTAAACGTGATCAGGCTATTGCCACTTATTGCTCCTCCCCCACCACTAACGGTGAAGGTGATAGTGCCAGTGCTAAAGGTCAAGCCACCACTTGTGGCATTCGTTAAATTAGTACTGATACTTGCACTGCCTGACCAGGATATTGGGCCTGTGGTGTTGGTGATGTTTATTGTAGTTAGGGCTGGTGTACCAGCACCATAGCTAATGGATTGGACGCCGGAGCCATTAAGGGTTATGGTTGGTGAACTGGAAACACTAAAAGTACCCACCACACTCAGGTTTCCCCCTAGGGTGATATTACCACCTACCCTAGTCAAGTTCGTACCGAAGGTTGCATTGCCGCCAACGGTTAGCGTACCCGAACCTTGGTTATTCATCGTGCCAGTGACGGACATTGGGCCTGTGATATTGAAGCTGCCCGTTGTTGTGGTTGTCAGGGTACCTGTAACAGATAAGCCACCAGTAACTGTTAGGGTACCTGAAGTGCCAGAATAGTTACCTCCGATGGTCAAGTTATTGCTGCCATTGACATTAATGGAACTACTACTCGCCGTCACGTTACCTGTTATATTGACAGCACCACCAAATGTTGTAGTACCTCCTGCAAGGGTCATCGTACCTCCAAGGGTGGTTGTGCCGGTTACGTTCAAGGTAACGTTGGACATCGTTAAGTTGCTTGTCAAGTTTACATTGCCAGCAACCGAAACAGCGATACTACTATTCAAGGATCCAGCCCCAGTTAGGTTTCCACTTACATTAACGGCGTTGTTATCCGGAGTCCAAGTAGCGTTGGCATTAACAACCACATTTCTGAATCCGCCACTGCTAGGGTTACGCAAACTTACATTCCTTGCAGACCCATCAGCCGATAAGGTTACATCCATATTGACCGGGCTAGCTGGCATACCATTAAAGGTCAGATTACCCCCTATGGCAGTGAGGTTTAGAGCAGTACCTGAAGCAAATGCCATATTATTGGCTCCAAATGTCCCAGTTCCTTCTACCGTAACTGTATTAGCAGCAGTAGTTGTCTTGATCGGATTAGTACCTTGTAGAACTGTCAATGCACCACCTGCAGAAGTCAATACTACTTTAGTAAAAGTGGTTGCAGTACTGCTGTTTGTGAGCGTAAGCTGCCTTGCAGTGCTAGCATGAAGGTTATTGATGGTTAACAAACCATGTGCCGCCCCCGAGTTGTTTGCAAGGGTATGATTAGCACCATCCACATTGACAGTTAGTGCATTGCTTGCTCCCCATCCAAAAGTACTGTAGTTGATTGTTGAAGCAGATGCAGCAGTTAGCCTAACAGTAGGACAAATAAAAGCTGCCCCCGCAATGGTCAGGTTCATAGGATTTGTGGTTCCTGATAACGTAGTTGACGTGAAACTAGTACCACTAGCTACTGTCATGATAACAGTCCGACTCGTCCCTGAGGGATTATTGAACGTCAAAGTTCCAAAAGCAGTTGCAGGTACACCTGTTAAATCAGTTGTCGCATTCGAAACCGTAAATGTAATGTTATCTCCAGCTACTGGAGGGCCTGCGGGAGACCAAGTGATGCCAGACCAAGCTACAGATCCTGCAGCCAATGTTGCGGTATAGCTCGCTGCCTGACCCAATTGTGGCAGGATAAACACTAGGCCAATTGCTGCCAAAAGCCTCCAAGGCTTCAAGATTTGGTACGCAATATGATCCATTCTAAGCGTAAAGCGTTGTTTCATGGTTAATGAGGTGTGTTTTTTCAGTAATCACCAAATTGTAACTTACTGTGTAAAGTATGATGCAATTTTGGTACCCAAATTTACAGAAATGGGTTCTAAAACGCAATGACTGTTGTGTTATTGTGTAATTTTTTCGGTTTTGGTAGCTGTTTTACAATATTTAGTTAGGCCAATCGACTTTAACAGGGGCAAAAATACCCCAGCCGCCCTCGACCATTGTATTTTAGCATAACCCGAACAAGGTTCAGGTTCAATATTCGTTACCTTTACCGGTAGTGATGAGGCGACGCCACCAAACCAGCAATTCCTTGACAACGACTAGACCCAAATTCGAAAACAATGCTTTTGCCTCTTTGCTTTGGCTAGGTATTGTCGTCCTGAGTATCTGGATGTTGTCAGGTTGTGCCAGCCAAACCCCACTCAGCAAAACCAATCTAGAGTACCAACTCGACACTCGAATCCCTATCCAAGCGCAGTCCCGTTGCTGGATTGTGGGCGACTCAACCTATATCATTAGCAAAATAAAACTTGCTGACCTTGGCGCTGAAGTCGCAGACAATAGCCTTCGGGACCGATTTAGGCTCAGTTGGGCACTTTATGCCTCTTATGACGAAAGCGAACCGTTGGCTCAAGACTCCGTGTATGGCTATCAGGTTTATCGGTATGATGACGGCGACTTTGGTCTCAAGGTAAGTTTACCAAAGACCTTACAAGCATCAACACAAGTCTGGGTCCTGAACTTGCAAGAAAAGTCCAACAGCCTACAATACCAACACGACCTATTGGTCGATCTCCAGAGTTATGAGGCAGCCTACCATTTGGCGCTCAAACGACCTCAAGACCCTTTACCATTACCAAACAACCACTTCAGTACGACAGATACCCTTGAGTTATTAGGTCCCCCGAATACACAGTTATATATCAAGTACCTAGCAGATCCTTTCCCCGCCGCTTTGCCAGCCATGGCTATAAGTGGAAGTGCGAAGGGGCCAGGCATCACCAGCCTTGGTCCAGTCAGCCAGACACAGCGCATCACCTTTAGCAATGCGGGCTTGTATCAATATGTATCGGACACAAGCAATAAGCGGACACCTGGACTTAGCTTTGTGGTCCGGCCCCCACTATTTCCTAAGGTTGCCAAAACCCAAGACCTTATCAACCCCCTGATCTACATCACGACCAGGGACGAAAAAAAACGCCTGGCCGAAAGCGATGCCCCAAAATTAACCCTGGACCAATTCTGGATCAATATTGGCTCCAACCCTGACAATGCTCGCCGCATCATACGCGAATATTATCAGCAGGTTGAAGGTGCTAACCAACTGTTTACCAACTACAAAGAAGGCTGGAAGACGGACAAGGGAATCATTTACATCGTGTTTGGCAAGCCAGACAAGGTTTATAAGTCAGACCTAATCGAGACCTGGGTCTACACATCGGCTAGCGCCCAACAACAATATAAGTTTGACTTTACACGCAAGCCCACCATTTTTACACCTGATAACTGGGAGCTGAACCGATTTAGCGAATATGCTGACTTCTGGTACAGCACTGTTGACTCATGGAGAAGAGGAATTTTAAGAAACTAAGGCCAGGGGCCAATGCTAGCAAAGAATCAATAGTCTTTGGTATCCGTGCTGTCGAGGAAGCCCTCAAGGCCAACCGTGAGATCGAAAAGATCGTGATCAGCACTGTAGCCGAAGGCTATCAGTATGCCACATTGCTCACGATGGCACGCAACCGCAACATTGCGGTCCAGAGGGTCCCGCGAGAAAAGATCGAGCGTGAAGCCAATGGCAACCATCAAGGTGTGCTGGCCTACCTATCAGCCGTGATCTACCAGCCTTTGGCCGATGTCATTCAGCATTGTCAGGACCAAGGACGCGATCCATTTATTCTGATCTTGGACAGGATAACGGATGTAAGGAATATTGGTGCAATTGTCCGGACCGCAGAGTGCGCTGGGGTCGATGCTGTGGTGGTGCCTATCAAGGGTAGCGCCATGCTCAACGCCGATGCCATGAAAACATCTGCAGGTGGGCTCAACTACATCCCTGTTTGTCGCGAGCCTGATCTGGTCGAGACGGTTAAGTATCTGCAAGCTAGCGGCCTCAAGGTTGCAGCTTGTACAGAGGATGCCGCCGCAACTATCTTCGAGACTGACCTAAATGGACCTTGCGCTATTATTATGGGCTCCGAAGGCGAAGGCATCGAGAATGCACTACTCCGAATCTGTGATCATTTGGTCAAGATCCCGATGTTTGGCCGCCTTGGCTCGCTAAACGTGTCTGTTGCAACCGCCTTAATTACTTATGAGGTCGTGCGCCAGCGCCATTATGTAGTCTAATTGCGTGGCCTAAGCGTCATTTTGGGATTTTCTGGCTTCCGTGTTAGGGATCCTTAACAAAAGCTATTCTTGGCTCGCCTTGAATAGCTTTTGTTTTTCCTCCTTACTCAATGACTCATAACCAGTCTTAGAGATTTTCTCGAGTATGTCATCGATTTCGGCCTCAGTTGGTTTGCCATCGGCGAGTTGGCTAGGGACGGGATTGCTAAAATTACTGCGCTGTGAGCGACCAGTACTAGAAGTAGTTGCCGTTGGCCGTGCAGTGGTATGCTGAAAATTACGGCTTGTGACCTTGAGCTTAGGTTTGCGATCGAACAAGCGCTGGAAAAAATCAAGAACCCATAAAACAGGTGCACCAAGATCACGCCCGGACCGCAGCTGCCTAATGAAAACATAGCCTAATAAAGCTCCCCCAAGGTGTGCAATATGGCCACCGGCATTACCTTCTGGCATCGAGACTACAGAAAGCACCACATAGAACAAGGCGATAAATTTGATCCTGACAGGACCAATCAGGATAAGATTGAAAGTATAATTCGGCATCAGGGTTGCCGCACCAACAACGCAGGCATAAACTGCACCACTAGCCCCATAAAGCACTGTAAGCCGATCAGTACCCAGCACCGGCAGGAGGTTGAACAATAACAAAAAAACCGCAGCACCAGCAAGTCCGCCCAGTATATAAAGAGCTGTCAGACGGCGTGCACCTATGTACTCCTCTATCAATGAACCAAAGTAAAAGAGGAACAGCATGTTGGACAGGATATGCCAAATGCTTTCATGATAAAAGAAATAGGTAATGATGGTCCAAGGACGCCAAAGTAGCAGCTCTAGGTTACTTGGCAGCATTACATAGACAGATATGGCATCAAACAAAACCGCCGAACCCGACAAGAATGCAACTAGCTTCAGGATAGCCACCGCCAGAAATATGATCACATTGATCATGATCAAGCGGTTGACTATGCTGGCATGATAGCCAAATTGTAATTTAATATCGTCCCAGATGGTGGTCACAGTGATGGTTAAGCGTTAGATGGTCGATCGATAGTGGTAGTACTTTCGGTTATTGCCTTAAAGGGTCGTTCTATGCCGATTGCTTAAGGCAATCCTAGTAAAACGTACGGGCATTCCGACGCCAGTACATTACAAAAATCCAGCCAAATATCATCCCACCCAGGTGGGCATAGTGCGCCACATGGTCGTCAGGGGAGTCTTGAATTACGCGGTAAATATCGTAGGCCATATAGCCAGCTACAATAAACTTTGCCTTAATCGGTATTGGCGGAAAGAGCAAGACGAGCTCGGTATTTGGGAATAGAAGCCCAAAGGCCATCAAGATACCCATGATGGCACCAGAGGCACCGACCATCGGAGTATTGATCGCCTGCTGAAGCTTGACAGTAACATACCTCCGTGCCTCATGTATATACTCTGTCTTGTCGTCATCCTTGCCAAACTTCCGGAACCAGTCTAGGTTTGACCTATAGAGCTGGGTATCGTTTGCACTCATGAACCTAGCCAAATTGTCAGGTGTTGTGCTGCGCATTACCTCTGCCGCCTCCGTTTTCATCTGGCTGATCTCGATGGTATTGGTGGCGACATAGATAGCACCAGCGCCAACGGCCGTCACGAGGTAGAATGTCAAAAAGCGCTTTGCACCAACCGCATAGTCCAGCATGGGTCCAAAAACCATCAGACCCAACATATTGCCAAACAAGTGCCCAATGTCCGAGTGAACAAAAGCCGCCGTCAAGAACTGAAAAATCATGAAGTCCTGAGATTCGGGATTGTGCAGGCCAAGATACTTGACTATCAGGGATTTGAACGCCGACTCGTATCCCTGACTTGCTAGGTCAGCTGGCAATAGGGCCATCAACTGATCACCTAGATCCAATATGGTTACGACTCCGCCCAGCACAAAGGGCAGCGCAAAGATGACTACATTGGCAATCAATAACCTCAGGACTGTGGGTGACAGTTGTACCATATCGTGAACAAGTATAGGATAAAATCACCTTGCGGTACTTCAAAAATCAACCCAAACTACTCAGTCATACCTTAGGTAGCTCATTCTGGCAGATCATGCCATGGCGTTACAGCCTATTTTGGCTGGTACTTTTTAGGAGCATACAGGAATCCGAAAGCCTCAGCACCTTCTTTGTCAGTGTACTTGTGGTGGACTTTATGTGCACGTATCAGCCGTTTCATGTAGATGCTTGTGGCCTTGTACGGTATCTTGATCCGACGATGGACAATGATGTCATGGAAGATGACGTAAAAAATGCCATATCCTGTGATCCCGAGGCCAATCCAGAAAAGAGGATTCAGAGCCTCCACTTCAAGGCCAACTATAATTGTAGCTATGGCTGGCAGACTGAATACGACTGCAAACAAATCGTTACGCTCAAAGACACCGTCATACGGGGCATGGTGACTCTTATGCCAAGACCATAAAAATCCGTGCATGATGTACTTATGAGTGAACCATGCAGCCCCTTCCATAAAGAAGAAGGTGCCGACCATTAACAAAATATTAGCCCAGGTGGGTAGCATAGCTTAGGTTATATAAAGGACCAATTTGGGCCTGAGGCGATACCATTATGCGCAGTCTAGGACTCAGCTGGCCATAATTAAAGTATCAAACGACCCTACAAATTAACGGCAAGTTTGTGGCCATTGTTTCGCCTAGGGCCCAAAACAGATAACTATTACTCCCAGTCAGGTGATCTAGGTGGCAGGCGATCAAAAAAGTTGGTCAAAAGTCAACCATTTCAGACGGCTAATCCGTCAGAAAAGCATATGTCTAACAAAAAAAGTCACCTTGGCGCGACAGGCTGGTAAATATGACCGAGATAAACGCTATGATCTCAGTGCCAAACTCATCGCATTCATAGCCCCATGGATTCAGACGGCGCTGACCTACGGGACATCTTGATGCCATGTGACCGACAGGCAATTGGTGAAATCCGATAAATCTAAGCAAGGCATACCTTATGACCTAACCTTAATCTTGGGAGGTGTCCTCAAAAAACAAGAAAATCAGCTACAAAGCCTGCAATGCCACCTGGACTTGCTCCATCAGCCAAAGTGGTGTGGACGTTGCCCCACAAATGCCTACCGAGTCCGAAGGCGAAAACCAGCTAGGGTCTATACCTGCAGGATTACTTACAAAAAAAGTACTCGGATTCGTGTCCTTGCAGACGTTAAAGAGCACTTTACCATTGCTGCTC
The DNA here is from genome assembly GCA_027490155.1 of Cytophagaceae bacterium. Lineage (GTDB taxonomy): Bacteria > Bacteroidota > Bacteroidia > Cytophagales > Flexibacteraceae > CANHWS01. The sequence goes on from JAIXYP010000028.1 coordinate 24,931, forward strand.
TTACTCCCGCTTACGAATACGATTTTATCAAAATGCTTGGCGAAGTTCCTGAGCTCAGCGTCTCTATTACTTACCTGCCGGCAGATGGTATCGTTAGAGCGAACCTCGATGCCATGATCCTCAAATGTCTGTACAATTTCGTAGAACTTGTCTGTACTCTTGGTCGTCTGACTGTAGAGGGTGATACTTTTCGGCATGGTCTCTAGGTCGAGTTCAGCAATGTCCTGAAACACAATCGCCTCTTGATGTGTTTGGCCCAAAAGTCCTATCACCTCTGCATGACCATGTTTACCATAGAGATAGATCTTGTCTCCTTTGTCATAACTATTCCGGATCCTGTTCTGTAGCTTTAGCACCACAGGGCAGCTGGCATCTATAAGTTCTAGGTTATTCTCAAGGGCAATTTGGTAGGTGGCAGGTGGCTCGCCATGTGCCCTGATTAGCACACGCGTGTCACGAAGGCTCACCAATTTATCATGGTCGATTATCTCTAGTCCTTTGGCCTCCAACCTTCTGACCTCCTCATCGTTGTGGACAATATCGCCAAGGCAATACAGGTGGCCAAATTCGTTAAGGATGTCCTCTGCCATCTCGATGGCATAGACAACGCCAAAGCAAAAGCCTGACCCCGAGTCAATGCTAACTCTGAGCCCCAGTTTAGAGCCACTGTCCTGCGCTGTAAGATTATTGGAGGCTGAGACTACCATAGTAGCAAAAAATCGGTGGAGTTTGGTCTAAGGTTAACCAGATACTAGTTCTTTTTGTTCGGATTTGGACTTCACGATCTCATAGATCGTGATGTTCATTAGCAAAAGTAGAAGGCTGTAGAGGCTATCTTCAATTGGTATATTCAGGAAAGTGACCCCTGTCAGGTCCTTGACCCTGATGCCAAGATTATGGGCAGGGTCATAGCTCACGACAGGCATAAACGTCAATACACCATTCACTAGCAGAAAGGGGATGATCGTGAAAAGGTAGGCTATCCAGAAACGACCTAGGTACTTATCCTTAAACCATAAGATGTGTGCCACCAACGCCACGGCAGTCAGCCCAAGTTTGATAGAGGTGTAAAGTTTGTCATAGTTGGCTATGGCCACAATAGCCAGCGCCAGAGCCACTAACCAAGTCAAAGGCACAGAAACCTGGCGCCAAGTGTTTGGGTTTGGCAAAAAGTATAGCACACACTCATAAATAAACACGCAGCTGAACGGGACGGTTACGAAGAATAGCCACTCTTCAATAGGCAGGCCGAGCCACCAAACGCCGATCACATAAGCTGGGTTAAAACTCCAGATACCCCAAGCGGTGAACAAGGCATCCCATCCGATGAAAAACACCCCAGCGATTAGGATTCCTGGCACCAAGTATACCCACTTCCGGACGTAGTTTATACGAGGTTCGAAGCTCCGGACCAACGGAAAACTAATAATGAACAAGTGAAGCGCCAAGTAGGTATAATGCCCTACCTGATCAAACAAATTGCGTACTGCCTCGTTGATCGCCTCGTTCATTTAAGGTATTGGTGATACGGCTAGTCTTGTTTTTTTATATTTCAGACCTGTTGGTTACAATTTAGATCAACTTCAGCGCTGACTTACAGCGGACCGCTAATAGCAGCCAAGCCTTTTCGGCATCTGGTACGCGAATCCGTTCGTTCAGGATGCGTGCAGGTGGCATGCTTTTGATCTTTCGGAAGAGGGCCAAATAATAAACGTATGCTAGATAGACCCCAAGTCGTACGCCATCAGGTAACTGTTTGATGCCAATATAAGCCTCACGAAAATCTTGAGCAATATCAGCCTCGATCGCCGCTTTGGTTTCTGGTCCGAACTGTCCGAAGTCGGCCCCCGGAAAGTAAACCCTACCACGCTCCTGAAAATCACTTTTCATATCACGCAAGAAGTTCACCTTCTGGAAGGCAGCCCCGAGTTTACGGCCACTAGGTTTTAGCTCCTCATATCGCTGTTGATCTCCATCCAAGAAAACCCGCAGACACATAAGGCCTACCACCTCGGCACTACCATAGATGTATTCGTCATAAGTATCGTCGGTGCAACTGGTTAGGTTCAGGTCCATCCGCATGCTGTGCAAAAAGGCAGCAATCAACTCATGATCGATCCGGAACTCGTTGACAGCAAGCTGAAAAGCATGCAACACCGGGTTGAGGCTTAGTTTGCGCTCGATGGCCTCATAAGTATCCGCCTCAAACCGATTGAGGAGTGTCTCCTTATCATGGTCAAGGAAGGTATCCACAATCTCGTCTGCCAACCGTACAAAACCATAGATGGCGCATATCGGCAAGTGATAGCGCCTGTTGAGCGTGCTGATGCCGAGGCTAAAGCTGGTGCTATAGCGATTGGTGATCAGCTTAGAGCACTCCAAGGTTGTTTTGTCGTAGAGCGAGATCATAAAGGTTGGCAATTAGGCCCCAAAGGAAGAAAACTCGACGCAATCTCCAGATCCTTGGTTTGATGATCGATAGGTGGTGATTAGTTGATCGGGTGGTCTGCCAAGATACGCTCGGTTGCAAGGCGTGAGCTTATTACAACAATCGGCAGGCCTGTACCAGGGATGGTGCTCGCACCAACATAATAAAGGTTGCTGAAGAGTTCATCCTTATTGGCAGGTCGCATGCCCCCTACTTGGTTCATCCCGTGTGCAAGGCCAAGTCCACTGCCACGATAGAGGTTGAACTTATCCCGCCAGTCGATCGGGTTATAGACAGTACGAGTAAGGGTGTTGGCAGCAATATCAAACCCCACCCTTTCACTCAGATCCTGAATGATGGTGTTGGCAAGCTGCTCTGTATCCTCCCAGGTCTTTTTGTAACGCAGGTCAGGCACAGGGCACAGGATGAAAATATTTTCACACCCTTCTGGTGCGCAGTCAGGGTTGCTTTTACTGCTAACGTTAACGTAATAGTAAGGCTTTTCTGGGGCGATAGAGGTCTTGAAGATGTTGTCAGCGTATTCGTTAAAGTTGCTGCCCAAGAAATAGTTATGGTGGTGCAACCCATCTAGTTTGCCTTTGACGCCTAGGTAGATCGTGAATGGCGCTAGGGTCCAGTCCATACCGTCCAGTTTGTGCTCATTGAACTTGCGGCGTTTCAGGATTACCCCACGGAACATCGCAGCATCGCTATTGCAAACAAAGAGGTCTGCCGTGTGGCGTTTCCCATGCTGATCGATGAATGCTGTGACGTTAAACTCATTGGCCTCAACGCTGACGATCTCGGTATTGAAAGTCATTTTGACACCACGCTCAGTCAAGAGTTTGACCATGGCCTCGACGATTTTGTACATCCCGCCCTTCACGTTCCAATAGCCGTCATGGATCAGCTCAGTATAGTTCAGGAGGCTATAAACCGCAGGGGTGTCAAATGGTGTGGCACCCAAGAAGAAAGCCACAAGCGAAAAAATAACTTTGGTATCCTGACCATCAAAGTGACGGCCCAGCTCTGACCACATACTCCGGAACAACTTAGGCCCGTGTTTTAGTGGCACTGTAGCGAGGCTTGCGCCATAGTCCAGCAGACCATTGAAGTTTCGCTTGACGACCTTATACTCAGTATCGTGGAATATCTCCTTGGCTGCCTTTAGGTATTTGCTGGCTTTGGCCTCAAAGTTGGGTTCATGGTCGCCAAACTCAATAGCTAGTTTATCGAGCTCCTTATAGATGTTGTATGGTTTGTCCCGATGCGCAAAGTAGACCGAGTATAAGGGGTTCAGCTCATTAAACCCTAAAGGATTAGGTACGCCAACGTAGTCAAACAGCTCTTTGAACTCATAGCTCATGCTGAAGAACGAAGGTCCAACATCGAACGTAAATCCATCTTTTTTGAGCTGATTCAGTCGGCCACCTGGTTGGTGATGCTTCTCGACCATTTCGACCTCATAACCTTTATGGGCCAAACGTAGGGCAGTAGCCATACCTCCGAGACCAGTGCCGATAATGAGTGCTTTCTTCTTTGCCATAGCCTAAATTGGTGGAGTCAGGATCTAGTGAAAATAAACTAGGTTCCCAGCCCCTAAAATTACATCTGTTTGTCGCTTACATAACACCAAGAAGGCCTTATTGTTTGGGCAGAAATTCAACTATATAGGCACCAGATGTTATCAAATCATTGATTATCAGCAATAAACACCTTTTCCAACTAATCAGAAACCGATACAACACCCAATTGATGCTGATGATAGGACCAGACATCCTGACCGAGTTTATGCTGAGCAATAGCAAGAATCTTTAACTCTGGTGCCTTGATGCCAACATCGAAGTGCATTGACGGATTTGTACCGACCCAAGCCTCATTCCAAAGGTCATGATCGATCAGGTCTTGCAGCAATTTACTTCCCCCCTCAACCAGCAGGTGCTGGATGCCTGTAGAAGCTAGTTGCTTAAGCTGAAAGGCAATCCGATCGGCAATAGGCAATCCGTCTGGTACCTCTAGCGTTTTTGTATTTGCCCATGTTGGGGCGCTACCCTCCCCTAGCCAGCCAAGGTAGGTAGTCTGTTGGCCTGAGAATAAGTGATGAGATTGTGGTAGATCTGGCCGAGTAGCCCATACTAACCTAGCAGGTTGATGCCCATGCCAGTTCCTGACATTAAGTTCTGGGTTGTCATAAAAGGCGGTCCCACCACCCACTGCCACTGCATCAACCTCAGACCGTAACTTGTGTACCCAAGTACGCGATAAAGACCCTGTTATCCACTTACTATCAAAGTTATTTCGAGCAACAAATCCGTCTGCTGTTTGAGCCCACTTGAGGGTGATATAAGGCATTTTCTGCTCCAGACGCCAAAAAAATGCCCTATTGATGTGTTGTGCCTCAGCCTCCAAAAGCCCGATCTCGCAACTGATGCCAGCATCCTCAAGCATCTTGATCCCTTGGCCTGCGACCAAAGGATTAGGGTCTTGGCAAGCAATAACCACCCGTTTTATGGGTAATTGGGACAAGGCCAAAGCACAAGGTGGGGTTTTGCCATAATGGGCGCAGGGCTCTAGCGTTACATAAACTGTTGCGCCTACTAAATTAGCCCCCTGGTCCAGATTACGCAGTGCCATGATTTCGGCATGGGGACCACCGTAGACCCCATGCCACCCTTCGGCCAAGAAAGCGCCATTGCAATCTAGAATTACGCAGCCTACCATCGGGTTTGGGCTTACATACCCGGCACCACGGACTGCCAGCTCGAGAGCTCGCCCCATCCAACAGGCATCATGATCGGTCCAGACGGAAGCTTGTGCTGCCAAAATTTATCTTGATTTGTCCGCCAACTTTAGGCTTCGGCCTGTTCTTTCCAGTTCAGCCTATCTGAAGGCGAGAATGCCCACGGTGCCATGTTGTTTTCGACATTCACGAACATACCGTTCCAACTGGCAGGTGTGGCACTTTCTTCCATAGCCACGTAGCGGCGCATATCTAGAATAATGTCCAGCGGATTAAGATTGATAGGGCAAGCATCCACACAGGCATTGCAGGTGGTGCAGGCCATTAACTCCTCTTTACTGACGTAATCACCATAAAGACTTTTACCATCTTCAAGACCTGAGCCGCCTGCATCAATGCTATTGCCGACTTCTTCCATGCGGTCACGGGTGTCCATCATGACCTTGCGTGGAGACAGTTTTTTACCTGTCAGGTTAGCTGGGCAGACCGACGTACAACGTCCACATTCGGTACAGGCGTAGGCATCAAGCAAGTTTTTCCAGCTCAGATCCTGGATGTCCTTAGCCCCAAACCGACTAGGTGCCTCGGCATTGTTGTCAGCACCTGGCAAACCAAGAGCAATCTTGATCTCGTTCGTGATCGCAGGCATATTATTGATCTCACCAGCAGGATTAAGCCGACTAAAGTAGGTGGCAGGGAAAGCCAAGATGATATGGAGGTGTTTACTATAGGTCACATAGACCGCAAAGGCAAAGATCCCGGCGATATGAAGCCACCATGCTAGCCGCTCATAAACCACCAAAAAGTCAGCACTAAAGTTGCTGAAGAAAGGAACTAGGTAACCCGAAATTACGAAATTGCCTGTCGGGAAGTAGTGCAGGTTACCCTTGTTCTGAAGCGCAACATCTGCTGCATTCATTGTCAGGAACAAGGTCATGATCACGATTTCTGCCACCAAGATCAGGTTGGCATCAGTACGTGGCCAGCTAGTCATCTCTGCCTTCCAGAACCGAGGAAGCTTCATGATGTTGCGTCGGGTCAAGAAAGCAACGCAGGCTACTAGGACGGCAAATCCCAGAACTTCAAACGTATTGATCAGCACTAAATAGGCAGAGCCTAGGAAAGGTGCAAACAGACGGTGAGTTCCCAGCAAACCATCCAGCACGATTTCAAGCAACTCCGCATTGATCAACACAAAGCCTACATAGATAAGTAGGTGCAGCAAGGCAACAACTGGTCTGTCGAACATCTTGCGCTGACCAAAAGCGATCCGGAACGTCATGGACCAACGTGCTGCTGGGTTGTCGCTGCGATCATCAGCCTTACCTAGGTTGATGTTGCGCATTATATACTGGACGCGTTTAGTCGCTCGCCAGGCCGTGTAGCCGAGGATCAAGACAAACAAGAGTTGGAGTAAGAGCGTCATCATAGTCGGTTGCTGACAGGACTATTGGTCGTGTGGGTGTATCAAATGGTAGGCTCAAAGATAAACCAATATTTTTTGAGATAGTTTGGACTATGGTTTGGATTTTGAAAACTAGCTCCGTACTTTTGCAATCCCGTTAAAGAGCTGGTCATAAAAGCCACTTCAAAACACGGAAGCGTAGCTCAGTCGGTAGAGCAAAGGACTGAAAATCCTTGTGTCGTTGGTTCGATTCCAATCGCTTCCACCAAGTTAACTAGACAGGCAAAAACCACCTTAATTAGGGTGGTTTTTTTGTTTTTGGTCCTTCGATCAACATCTTCTGTCGATTCTGACACCAGTAATTGACTTGTTTACGTTTTCCGGCGCAAGTCTGGGGACACTAGTGTCGTCCAAAGAGTCAATGGCACTTTTATCCTCTCAGGACACACTCATGAAAACCAATCTATTAATATTGTGCACACTATTATTGTCTGTCGGGGCAGCTATGGGCCAGACCTACAACGACCTCTGGATTCCTGACACCTTATCTGGGACTAGGTTCAATCTCGAACTAAAAGACACCCTAAGGCAGTTCCGGTCAGGCACAAAAACCATAACCGGAGGTATCAATCATGACTTTTGGGGTCCTACCCTGATGATGAACAAAGGAGATACTGTCAGGATGTTCGTCCGGAACAAACTGAATGACTCAAGCACCGTCCATTGGCACGGTATGCACTTACCAGCGGTGATGGATGGTGGGCCTCACCAAATCATACCTCCTGGTACTCTTTGGTCGCCATATTGGAAGATCATGCAAAAAGCAGCTACTCTCTGGTACCATCCTCACCTACATGAGATGGCCCAGAAACAAGTAACACTTGGTTTGGGTGGCTTTATCTACATCCGCGATGCCGAAGAAAGAGCTCTGAACCTGCCTCGTACATATGGGCTGGATGATATCCCGATGGCAATTGGATCCAGAAAGTTTTCTGGCAACAATCAATTTCTGACAGCTAATGCTGCATACGGCGATTATGTGTTTGTGAACGGCACCGAAAATGCAAAAGTATCCTTGCCGAAACAATACGTCAGGCTGCGCCTACTAAACTCGGACATTGCCCGAGGCTATAATGTTGGCTTTTCGGACAACCGAAACTTTTACGTGATTGCCACGGACGGCGGCCTAGTAAATGCACCTATCCAAACCAACAGGGTTATCCTTATGATTGGCGAAAGGGTCGAAATTTTGGTTGACCTAAGCAACGATGCAGTTGGGGCCACACTTGACCTCAATGCCTACAACTCAGGCCAAAACCAGCTGAGTTTCCCTGGTGCTGAAAACCAAACCCAAGGCCAGTTCGGAAGCCTTCTCAACAACCGTGACTTTAATCTGGTCAGGATAAACGTCAGTGCCCAGACCGCAAACCCAGTGCTGACAGTACCAACAACCCTAACCAATAACGTCTATTGGACGGCAGCCAATGCCACTGTCAACCGCACAATACGAGTCACAGGCGGACAACCTCCTGGTGGACTTTTCACCCTTGACAATCGGGCCTATGGTTTCAACCGGATAGATCAAACGGTCAACCTAGATGCCACTGAAAAATGGACGATTACGAACAACCAAGTGTTTGGGCATGCGTTTCATATCCATGATATTGAGTTTAAGATTATCTCGAGGACCTCGGGCTTAAAGACCTACGAAAATGGTTGGAAAGACGTCGTTTATATCCCGCGTAACGAGTCGATATCATTTGTTGCCAAGTTTGATGACTTTGCGGACTCCGATCCAGACCATCCGTACATGTATCACTGCCACCTCGCCAACCACGAAGACGAAGGTATGATGGGGCAATTTTTGGTAACGACCACTACTGCCATCCCTAGGGAGCTTGCTGCTGCTGATAACTACTTTGAGCTATCACCAAATCCAGTTTCTGAGCGCTTAAATGTTACCTTTCCAGACCCTAGCAATACACCTTATTACCTAATCCTGAGGGCAGCCAACGGTCGTACAATCATGATGTCTCCAAAGCCAATCCTGACAAATGGCCTTGATGTTAGCGGGCTTCCAGCCGGGGTTTATATCCTCCAGATTCGTGATACCAAAAACCGCAGCTGGACTACCAAGAGATTTGTAAAACAATAGCAGCCCATGCAGCTAAGATCCTGGATCGCATTCTATATTCTTCTGACAGGACTACTGATCTCCTCAGTAGGTGGCTATTCCCAAATTCCAAATTCAAAAAGCAAAATCTTGATTGGAGACTTTAGGCTCAGAGACGTTAACGGATCATTCTATGATTTGTCCGAAAGTCACAATGCAAAGGGCGTGATCTTGGTCTTTATTTGCAACCATTGCCCAATGGCAAGGTCATACTATGGCACACTCAATAGCCTCCAGGCTCGATTTGGCAAACTGGGTTACCCAGTCATTGCTATCAATCCGATGGATAGTGTACAATACGAAGAAGAATCATGGGACCAAATGCGGCTGGTGGCAAAATCTTGCAAGTTCAACTTTCCGTATTTGCAGGACATCAATCAGGTGGTAGCGCAGAGACTGAAAGTTAGCTATACACCCGAAGCATTTGTACTGACTAAGGCAATGAAGCTATGGACAGTCAGTTACCATGGTGCTATTGATGATGGTCTCTCTAGCAAACATAAATCCGGGATCGATAAGGCAGTCTCCGAACTACTGAGCCACAAACCTGTTTCAATGCCCAATATGCCAGCAGCTGGTTGCGCAGTTTATTACCGCAAGTGACAAAAATTATTGATTAGTATTTTTACCTGAGTAAATAAAACACCCCAGCCAGATCAAACTGTAGCCGGGGTGCTTTTTTATAATAGGGAATTATCCTACTTGACCTTGCATTATGCAGCCTTTTCCATCGTCTGTTTAGTTTGGCGCTGGAGCCTAAGGGCCGCCTCAGTGTCAGAAACGGCTGGCTCAAGCGCAGATTTTTTAAGTTTGATCACTCCAACAATATCCAAGCCTCTCATTATCCAATAGGTAGGATCTTGCTCCCACCAATGATAACCAAAGTCAGCACGCCCGCCCCATTTGTGGTGGTTGTTGTGATAAGACTCGCCCATCATCAAGATATCGACAGGCAGCAGGTTTTTAGCAGTATCACCCACCTTGAAGTTGACATATCCATATTTATGCGCAAACCAATTGATGACGGCACCATGAACAGGGCCCATTAAAAAATGGATCGGCAACAACAGAAACTGCCACCAGGCTGTGGCAAACTGGATATAGAACAAGGTATAGATCGTCCCCCAGGTTAGCCGTGACATCCAGCTGTCTCCAATGTTCTCAATCAGTGACCAATAGGGAACACCCCTGGTAAATTCACGATCAGGTACTACCCTTCCGTTCAGGATGTCGTTATAGATGTCCTTGGTTTTCCACATCATGTTACCAAGCCCAGTGCTATACTTAGGGGAGTGTGGATCCTGAGGTGTATCGGCGTAAGCGTGGTGCATGCGGTGCATTATGCCATAGGCATGTGGTGACAAAAACGATGATCCCTGGAAGATGTAGGTCAGGATATAAAACACCCGCTCCCAGAAACCAGAAAGGGTGTACATCGCATGGGCGGCATACCGATGCAGAAACATTGTCTGCATCAGCAGGGATAGATACCAATGAAGACCAAAAAAAACAATAATTGCAGTTGGCATAAGGTTGACTTTTAAGAAATCCAAGGATCAATAAAATGGATCGATGGAATCAAAGGATTGATAATAAAAAACAGAAACACGGATAGGGTCCTTCGATATCAAGGACCAGTATTGGTTATCGTGGCTATCGGCAGGATCTGATAGCGAGATAAGTTGTTGACATCACGTGCCAATTGTCGTCGGTCGATCAGCATCTCTAGATTTTTTTCTAGACTTCGGGGTGTACACCCCATCCACTGCGCCAGCTTCTGGATGGGAAGGTCAAGTGGAATAAACCCTGTATCGGCCACTCCTAAATGACTTGCCAAAGAGATCAGAAAATGGTAAAGGCGTTCGGTATTTGTTTGGTTGGCACACATAATCAATTTATCTTCCGCCGAGCCAATGTCCAACATCATCTGCTGCATAATGATCCCCCTTATATTGGGCATAAACCGACCATCAGGCATCAGCAGCCGGGCTTTAGGGATAAAACAAACTTCAACTTTACTAATGGCCTCGGCTGAGTTGATGTAATAACCACTCATCATAGATGAAGCCCCAATAATTTCTGGTTGGTGCGCAAAAGCTATCGGGATGTCCATATTGGCTGTCACCACTTTCGTGATCATGACCTCACCCTCTCTGATACAATAGATACCATTGCTTTCCTTGTTCTGAGCATAGATCACCTCGCCAGACCGATAGATTTTATGCTCAGCAAGCAAACACCCTTCAGCATTAAGACCGAGATCGGACCTACCGTTAGGATCAGAAAAGGCAACACAGTGTTGGCAAGTCATAAGTCAATTAAGTCAGGTCAGCTGCTAATTAGTTGGATTGACTATTCAGATTGTCACTAACAGCAACCGACACTAGATAACCATCTACTGACCACAAAACTACCTGCACCATATCTATCATCCTATGATAAATGTCAGACCCAATACTGACCCCTAAATTCAATCTACATTTAACGAGAGCCAATCTAGATATGTTGAAAACCTACCCATACCACAGTGATCCGACACACCAGTACCGGAGATGTATCCTAGTCTTGCACCTTGGCTACCAAGGCCAATTTGTGGGAATCCAAAATCAAGATTTGGCGCTCCTGTAAGTCAATCAGTTTATCCGCCTTAAACTCAGCTAACATCCTGATTAAGGACTCTGTGGCCGTACCAACAAGATTGCTAAGATCTTCGCGACTAAGCGACACATCAAGGGTTTTGCCATCAGCGCGTAAGCCATAGTAACTTTTTAGCATCAGCAAAGCCTCCGCAGTACGCTCGCGCACTGTTTTAGTTGCCATGGAGGCTATTTTATCTTCAGCAACCTTCAAATCATCTGACATGACCTGCATTAGGCGCTGGAAAACCCCATCACCTTCGTCTAAAAGATCCTTAAAAACAGACTTAGGCACAAAACAAATCCTACTGTCTTCCAGTGCCTCGGCTGTAGCCATATAAGGGTCACCACTGATCAAGGACCGATACCCGATCGAGTCTCCAGGTTTGGCCAACCTGATGATTTGCTCCTTACCAAGCTCACTCGTTTTGTATAGTTTGACCTTACCACTGAAGATAGAGAACAATCCCATTGGCCTATTGGCCTCATGAAAAATAACATCACCCTTACGAAAAACGTTACATGACTTCTCTTGATCAAGACAATCTAGTTTTTCGGGTTGCAGATCAGCCATCAGGCTACGGTGACGCACAGGGCAGTTCCGGCAATCTGGTGTTTTGGGATGTGCTTGACGGGTTGAAGTACTCATGACAGATCAGTCAAAAAATTAGTATCAACGTTTGGTCTTGTTAAACATGGCTTCAGACCTAGTTTGTTGAATAACGTTGTATACACTCAAAGGTGGCAAATTTTTACCTATTTTCATGATGGCATCAGGGCAATTCCTGCGCCATCATTGGTGGTTTGTTTCGGTTTGGGCTGGCGGTTGTGGCGTATCGTCTCCTAACATCCTGACAGCGGGTGAGATCATGTCCTCAAACTGGCCCGATCCTGCACTACGCAAAAAGGCAATCAGGAAGCCTATGGCCACCGTCAAGGAAATCAAAATCAGGATTATCATTGCTTCCATAGCTAGTTGGTCGGGGTTGTTGAGTAGTCGTTAATGGTTGATAGCAGCCTCTTGGCCTGCCACCTAGTGAGGATAACCGCAAGTGCAACTACCGAAAGTGAGCTCAAGGGCATAAAGAAAGCTGCCACCATTGGTGATAGGTGCCCACTAACGGCCATACTTAGGCCAATAGCATTGTAAACAAGCGAAAGCCAAAAGCTAACCGTAACCATTTTAAGTGTGGACTTTGCAAAACTCAGATAGCTTGGCAGGTTTACAAGTGCTTTGTCCGAAACTAGGGCATCAGCAGCTGGGTTAAATTGGTGACCACCTTGCGTAACGGCAAGGGCGATAGTGGCTGTGCGCATAGCTGGGCCATCATTGAGGCCATCACCAACCATGAGTACTGTATTCCCTGCCTCCATTAGCTTCTTAATATAGATCCATTTATCCTCTGGTTTTTGATTAAACAGAACAGATAAGCTAGGAATCAGTCGCTGGATAGGGCCAAGAACGGAGGCCCCAGCCGCACTATCACCAGTGCTTACACTCAATGCAAAGGCAGAGGCCAGTTGCTTCATCATCATTAGCAGACCTGGGCGAAGCGGCTGCCTAAACAAAAAATAACCTAAAATGGTCTCTTCCTGTGCCACAACAACAACCGAGCCATCCGCAGGAGTTTCAAGTTGGCCTTGCCAGACGCCTCCACAAAATTCCATCCCTCCAATCCTGAATAGACCATGGTCAGTCGAAACAACCAAACCTTGACCAACCAATTGCTGAATATGTAGCAGGTGTATTTGCTTTAGGGCTGCAGGATCTTGACCTTGGCCGCAGCATCGCAAATATTTGCAGGCCGCCAACAAGGCAGGGTGATTATTGGCGGTGCTTGCTAGGCTGATCAATGACCGCACCAGAGCTGGGACATCGCTTTTAATGCCAGCTTGATTGTACCACGAGATACCATCGGTTTGCCCCATATCGGTCAAGGTGCCTGTTTTGTCAAATACGATTTGGTTAAGCTGAGCCAACCATTCGAAAACTTGGCCATTCTTAAGATAAAGACCTTTGGAGGCCAACAAACTAACAGCCTGACCACTAGCAAATGGCATTGCCAAAGTGAGGGCACAGGGGCAAGCCACCATCAGGACCGAGGTGAAGGCACTAATGGCTAAACCAGTATCTGTACTGAGCCAATAGGCTGCCGATAACAAGGCAATTCCCAACGTAATGAGGACAAACCACCGTACAAAGGCCTCAGCAAGTGGGGTGCTGTGTTGTTTGCCATCTGACGACTGATTGGCCCTTTTCCAGAGCTGGGCCAAGTAACTTTGTTGGGGTAGTTTATCCACTCGGCCTATCAACGAGCCTGCTACAAGTTTGGCCCCTGCCCAGACCTCCTCACCCTCCTGAACCAGTATGGCGTCAGATTCGCCAGTGATGTAAGCATTATCGATCATAGCGCCTTGGGCTGAGATCACTTTTAAGTCTGCTGGCAAGGTTTCACCAATCCGGATTAGGACCAACTCCCCTAACTTCAAAGTGCTTACCAGTCGAGTGATCGGGGCGGAATAATCATCCTTGCCAGAGACTACTTGGCAAGTGAACGGCAAAAACTGATCAAGCTGGTGGCCAAAAGACAAACCCTCATAATACCGAGTTTGCATCCATTGACCTATCAGAAGCAGAAAGATGAGTCCGGACAAACTATCAAAATAGCCAGTCCCTGTCTGAAACCCCACCTCTACTAGGCTCCTAAATAATAAAGTAGTAATGGCAAGGGCGATGGGGAAGTCCACACTGAGCTGGCCATGGCGCATATTTAGCCAGGTCTTGGTATAGTATGGCCAAGCCGAATAGCTAACAACCATTATTGACAACAAGACTGACAGCACCGTGAACACTGGCTGAAGCTGCCGGAGCAGTAGTTGGTCAAGACCCAAATAAGCCGGAAAACTCAGCATCATGATGTTGCTGGTACAAAAGCCAGCCAACCCAAGTCGCTTCAGCAAAGCCCTAGATGCTGTCCGGTCCGTTTGACCTTGGCTGTCAGCAGTTGGTGGTTGAAGCAATGGCGGGTAGCCCAACTTGGCCAAAATCCCTGCCACTTCACTCAGTTGTATTCCATCAGGTCGAAACCAAATAGTAACCGACTTGTCCGCAAAATCTGCCCTTGACGACAAAATTGCTGGGTTGAACTTTGATAGGTTGTCAAGCAAAAATAAACATGACGCACAGGTTATAGCTGGGCAAACTAGCCGAATGCTAGCCTCCTCCCCTCTTGACATTAGGCCTAGGCCAAGGGCAACCTCGGCTTTGTCCAGAACTGCATATTGGGCAGTATCAACTCGCCCAAGCCTGAGCGAGGCTCGGCTACGTGTGTGGTCGATGTCATAATAGTCACAAAGGTCATGAGCGCTAATCAGGTTATAGACCGCAAGACAACCATTACAACAAAAATGATATTCCCCCACAGTGATGACCTCGTCAATGCACCGATCATGACAATGGTGACAAGTAGGCACCTTGGCCTTGATAGGCTTCGACTTTTGATTGATATCCACAACACTGGGCTCTCGTGTTGATATCGGTGGACTTAGGAAGGTACTAGCCATTATGGTCAAGGTGGAAGTGGTGGGCTAGAGACTTAAAAATTATTATCCAGGTAGTTTAACAAATCGCCAACCTCTAACTATCAGGAGAGATTGCCGGCAGCCAAATCGAGCCATTTGGTAGCCCATTTAACATGGATCAAAATTCGGTACGTACTGTCAGACGGATAACCGCATTCTATTAGGTAATGACCTGATATTTATCATGCCAAGTAATAGCAAGTATGAATCAATAATTACAGGTAATAAAACCCATGACGCCTTGTATAGACAAAAAATACGCCTCTATCGGCTTTGGATGGCGGTTTTTCCGTTTTCATGACAAATATCATAAGGACCAATGAGTGGCATCAGGCGTGGGCCTGTACAGCCACAATACCTTCGCACTATCGATCTGGAAGGCCCAGCACGCTCAGGAAACAAACCAATCATTTTGACAAAAATGATTGGCATATCCTGATCAGATGCTAGACAACAACTTTTCGGACGATATGACTTATGGCATCAACAAGTATACAAACAGACGAGAGGACAGCCCACGGACAAGGACCGATGGAGCACTTTGCTTACGACAATAAGACAGTACTCCTTTTCACGATCGCGACGTTGGTCTTTGGCATTATTGGCATGACGGTGGGCCTCCTGATGGCGATCCAGCTATTCTACCCGGTTTTTAACTTCGAGCTCCAGTACACCACATTTGGGCGTATCAGGCCGTTGCATACCAATGCCGTCATATTTGCTTTTGTGGGCAATGCCATGTTCGCAGGGGTATATTATTCGCTCCAGCGTTTGCTCAAGGCCAGGATGTTTAGCGACGCCCTTAGCCAGATTCACTTCTGGGGTTGGCAGCTAATCATTTTGGCAGCAGCAATCACCCTACCACTCGGGATGACCACCAGCCATGAATATGCCGAGCTGGAGTGGCCCATCGACATTGCCATCACCCTGATCTGGGTCGTTTTCGGGATAAACCTGATCGGCACCATCCTGAAAAGGCGCGAGCGGCACATGTATGTAGCTGTTTGGTTCTATATCGCAACCTTCATTACGGTGGCAGTCTTGCATATTGTCAACTCGTTTGAGCTCCCGATCAGCTGGACAAAAAGCTATTATCTCTACGCTGGCGTGCAAGATGCCCTAGTCCAGTGGTGGTATGGTCATAATGCTGTGGCCTTCTTCCTGACGACCCCATTTCTGGGCCTGATGTACTACTTCTTGCCCAAGGCAGCACAACGTCCTGTTTACTCTTACAGGCTTTCGATCATCCACTTTTGGTCATTAATATTTCTGTACATCTGGGCTGGTCCTCACCATTTGCTCTATACCAGTCTGCCAGACTGGGCCCAAAGCCTTGGGGTAGTGTTCAGTATCATGCTGATTGCGCCGAGCTGGGGCGGTATGCTCAACGGCCTACTCACACTCCGTGGTGCCTGGGACAAAGTCAGGGTTGACCCAGTGCTCAAATTTATGGTCGTGGCGGTGACAGCCTACGGTATGGCAACCCTCGAAGGCCCCTTGCTTTCGCTCAAGAACGTTAATGCCATCGCCCACTTTACGGACTGGATCGTAGCACACGTACACGTCGGTGGCCTTGGCTGGAACGGCTTCTTGATCTTCGGGATGCTCTATTACATGATCCCAAAAATGTATGGGACCAAGCTCTATAGTGTCCGCCTAGCTAACGTCCACTTCTGGATAGGTACCATCGGCATCCTCACTTATGCGTTGCCGATGTACTTCAGTGGGTTCACTCAGAGTTTGATGTGGAAAGAATTTATGGCAGATGGCCTCTTGCGCTACCCCAACTTCTTGGAGACCACCCTGCAATTATTGCCGCTACACATGTTCCGTGCACTAGGTGGCCTGCTCTACCTGATTGGTGTGTTCGTGATGGTCTATAACCTGCGCAAGACTGCTGTCGCCGGTCACCTCATTGCCAACGAACCTGCCCAAGCACCTGTACTCCAAACCCTAGTCCATCAAACTGGTGGTGGCTGGCATACAGTACTTGAGCGCAAACCAATCTTGTTTGCTAGCCTAAGCCTAGTTGCTATCCTGATCGGTGGTATGGTCGAGATGATCCCAACCTTCTTGATAAAAAACAACATACCAACCATCAGTGCAGTCAAGCCATACACCTTGCTGGAGCTCGAAGGCCGTGACGTCTATATCCGCGAAGGATGTGTCAACTGTCATAGCCAGATGGTACGTCCATTCCGGAGTGAAGCTGAGCGTTACGGAGAGTACTCCAAAGCTGGCGAGTTCGTGTATGATCACCCTTTCTTGTGGGGTAGCAAACGTACTGGCCCTGATCTACACCGCATCGGCGGAAAATATCCTGACAGCTGGCACTATAACCACATGCTGGAGCCTAGCACCATGTCTCCCGGCAGTGTAATGCCATCCTATCCTTGGCTGTTTGACCAGCAATGGTCTGCCCAAGACATGCCAGCTAAGGTCAGTGCGATGCGGAGCCTAGGCGTGCCATACGCCCTCGGCACAGAGGCCATCGCAGGTCAGTTGATGAGCGCACAGGCCAACATAATTGTCAAGAACCTCAAAGAAGCAGGTGTTAACACCAAACCCGAGGCAGAGATCATCGCCCTGATCGCTTACCTACAGCGCCTAGGCACCGACATCAAAAAACAACCTAAGGCCGACACCGAAGCCCCGCTTTCTGCTGACCTATCCACCACCAACCAATAACGCACGACAACCATGTTCAAACACTATTTCGAGCGCATCGCTGACCAAGTGAGCATCTATCCACTATTCTCACTGGTTGTCTTTTTTGCCTTTTTCATCGGGCTGTTGGTCTGGGCATACTTCGCCAACAAACCGCACATTGCCTACATGGCCAACCTGCCTTTGTCAGATGACGGCCTACCGACTGACAACCAATAACATAGCCTTCCCAAACGACATACTTAAATGGACTCAATCCTGAATCAGCTTCACGAAGGAAACAATCCTGAGCAGGCCTTTCTACTCCTCGCTGTCTTGGCACTAATCATCCTGATCGGGGTAGCATTGTTTATCGCCCTTATCCAGATTGGTGGGCTATACAACATTTTGCAGAAGCGAAATGGTGGCGACACCTGGCAACTTGCCGTCACTCGTTGGTGGACCAGTATATATGATGCGCAAGTAGGCCTCAAGCCACTCGAAACGGAGCAAGAGCTATTGCTCGCCCATGACTATGACGGTATCACCGAGCTTGATAACCACTTACCGCCTTGGTGGAAAAACCTATTCTACGCCACTATCTTGTTCGGGGGTGTATATATGGTTATGTACCACATCACCGGTAGCTGGCAGTTGCAACTAGCCGAGTATGAAACAGAGTTATCCTTGGCCGCCACCGAAAAAGCCAAGTGGGAAAAAACCCAAACCAATAGCATCAACGAGACTAGTGCCAAGTTCTTGACTGATGCGTCAACAATCAATGATGGCAAAGGCATCTACACTGCCAACTGCGTCGCCTGTCACGGGCCTGCTGCAGGTGGTGGTGTCGGTCCTAACCTGACGGATAGCTACTGGTTACATGGCAACACAATTAACGATGTTTTCAAAACCATCAAATATGGTGTGGCTGGCAAGGGCATGACTGCTTGGCAGGCCACACTGAATCCAAAACAGATTCAGGCTGTCGCCAGCTATGTCCTGAGCCTTAACGGAAGCAACCCAGCCAACGCCAAAGAACCCCAAGGCAAACTACTGGCTAACACGGCCCAAGCCAAACAAGCAACCGCGGCTAAATAGGCCAAACAATACCGTATGCAGGCCCCTATCCGCAAGGCAAAAGGCAACCGTAGTACCAGTGCCAAATCTCCCCTACCACTATGATCAAGTCCAGCACCGATAGTAGCCTATTTGACCTAGACGATGACTTTCGAGATCATCTAGCTACGGTCTCTAGCACTGGTAAACGCATTTGGCTCTACCCGCGGGAGATAAAAGGTTACTTTACGACCATGCGCCGCTATGTGGCCTGGATCCTGATCGGACTTTGGATCATTGTACCTTGGATCAGCTGGGACAACCAACCACTGATGCTCTTTAATGTTCTGGACAGGCACTTTATCATCTTAGGCCAGCATTTTTACCCGCAGGACCTGATGTATTTCGGAATCCTGTTGCTAACGTTCTTTTTGTTCATTGCCTTCTTTACCGTCACGTTCGGACGGGTATGGTGCGGTTGGGCCTGCCCGCAGACCTTGTTTATGGAGCAGATTTTCCGTCGGTACGAGTACTGGATCGAAGGAAGTGCCAAACAACAACAACTGCTAGACGCCCAACCCTTTAACCTTGAAAAGCTCTGGAAACGAGGAGCCAAACATAGCCTCTTTATCCTGACCTCCATCGGAATCGGTTTGCTCGTGATGCTCTACGTTTGGGGTCGTGTGCCAGTCATGGGCTGGATAATGGCGGGGCCACTGTCCAACACTACATTCCTTAGCTTTCTCCTGGTATTCACGGCCGTTTTCTACGGAGTCTTCAGCTGGGCCCGCGAGCAGGTCTGCACCGCAATCTGTCCTTATGGTCGTCTCCAGAGTGTTTTGCTTAATAACAAGAGCCTACTAGTGCTCTACAACAACCTAAGAGGAGAGCCTAGGCGCGAAAAAGGCAGCCACAAAACCGACTTGCTTACCCCAATGACTGATACCAGCTCCAATGGGGACTGCATCAGCTGTGGCCTATGTGTGCAAGTCTGCCCCACAGGGATTGATATCCGGAATGGCACCCAACTTGAGTGTATCAACTGCACTGCCTGTATCGATGCCTGTGACGCAGTCATGGATAAAATTGGGAAGCCACATGGTTTGGTTACCCTCAGCAGTCATGACCAGATCGAGAAAGTGTCCAAACCTTGGCAACCAAGCCGCAGGGTTTGGGTTGCAACTGCTGCTATGGTCGTCCTACTGCTCCTTGATGCTGCAATCCTGTGGTCTCGCAGCCCGATCACGATCACCTTGCTCCGTGTACCAGGCCAGATGTATCAAAAGGGACAAAATGACACCATCACTAACCTCTATAACCTCCAGATGACCAATAAAACCAATGAAACCATTACACTAAGCCCCTCAGTTATGGGCGGCAGGGTCAAGTTGGTTGCTGGGCAGATGACGCTTTTGCCGCAAGGCCAAGTTGACCTAATCGTCTTTATAGCCTTGCCCAAATCCGCCGTCCAGACCAACCGTAATAACATCGAGATGTTACTCAAGGACCAAGAAGGCAAAGTCTATCACCAGAAAACAACCTTTTTGGCTCCATAACGCCACATCGCCCTGTTTGCCCCTATTGATACACATAATCAGTGCCTAGCTACCAATTACAATGTTCAAATTCATCATCGGATTATTCATTTCCTTCTTCATCCTGATGGCAGGCATGGTGATCATCAGCATCAACCAGAAGGACATCTTTTTGGTCAGCCCGACCTACTACAATGAGGAGCTAGCCTACCAAACCACCATCGACGCCCTCAACCGCACCCCGCAAGATTGTATCCAGCTAGATCAGTCCGGGAAATCCATTGTGGTCACCGTTGCAACCAAGGGGCTTGACAGCACCCTATTTGTCAATAGCCAAGGGCTACCAGTTAGTCTGAAGGTGGAACTCCGTAGGCCCGACAATGCCAAGCTAGACAGGGACATCAATCTTAGCATCCCGACGGACCTTGGTGCTATGCGCTTTGAAAAACCCATGCCAGGACAATGGAGAGTATATATTAGGTGGAAACAAGCTGGTCAAGATCATCTCTGGCGCACGACCTATTACATCAACTAGGTAGTAAATCAACCAAGATTCGTTATGATATATTGGGCAGCATTTGTTTTAGGCATCGGCAGTGCTTTCCATTGTATCGGGATGTGTGGACCCTTAGCATTGCTTGTCCCTTTACCTCGGCACCTGTCACTCAGTACCAAGATTATGACCTTGGCCAACTATCACGTTTGGCGTATCATAGTTTATGTGGCTCTTGGACTGATTGCGGGCATCCTCAGCAATGCCACAAGCCTGCTACCAGAGGTATTGGCCCACCAACAAAGCCTCACCCTAGGCCTTGGCCTATTGCTGCTAGTGACATCCCTTTTGCCTATTGTGCGCCATCTAGCCGAGCGCTGGGGCAATAAACAGACCAAAGGTTTGCTTCGTATTCTGATGACAAAGTACCAATCCGTTCGTCAGGTAAACCCAGCCTTGGCTTCGATGATCTTGGGAGTGCTACATGGCTTAGTACCCTGTGGGATTGTATATAGCGCCGTTATCATGTCCATGTTGTCAGGCAATGCGCTTTCGGCTGGGCTGATGATGTTGTCGTTTGGCCTTGCTACCAGCATGACTCTCATGGTGGTACGTTTAGTTGGGGCACAATTTCAACTACCAAATGCACGCTGGATCCAGCTTTCTCTTAGCCTTGTTGCTATCCTGATGGTATTGCGGGCCAATCGTGCAGTATTGCTGCCTAGCAATCAAGATCAACCAAGCTCTATCGTAGCCGTGCCCTGCCATAAGTAGTCAAGCATAGGATTCAGCTATCCAGGTAACAGTCTATTTAGATCGCTCCTGATTCACCTGATCTCCATTGCCCAATGGAAGTGCTATGCCTACATGCCCTTATCGATGATTTTGCTTACCAAATCCGTCAGCAATACCACTAAAGAAGCCCTCAGTAGAACTAACTACTGAGGGCTTCTAGGTTTATGAATGCTAGTAGCGTAACCTGAAGATTACACTAAAATCATCCTATTGTTTGACGAAACGCTTCACGACACGCTCGGTGCCAGACTGCAAAACCATCATGTACAAACCTGGGGTCAGGTGAGCAATAGAGATGGTAGTCTTGATGTCGTTGAGTTGGTGGGTTGCCACAACGCGACCATTAACGTCGATGATAGAGGCAGGTACCAACACTCCGTCACGATTAAGCGAAATGGTCAAGCAAGTAATGGCAGGGTTCGGGTTAAGGCTTACACCTAGTCGAGCAATAGCCTTTGCTGTAGAAACTGGGAAGGTTACTGTTGGGGTTGGTGGGGAAGCGCCTTGATCATCATTGTCGCAGTTGACAGCAACAATACGGTACTCATAAGCATAGCTAGGCACGGCCATATAGTCGTACCACTCTTGTGGGTTGAGGTCCATTGGGCCTTGGTTGGCACAGCCAAGTGGCAAGTTGCCAAGATCACGCATGTTGAAGTCAGCCACTTGGCTACCGGTGACATTAGCAGGGCGATAAGCAATCGTGACCCAGCTGCTGGTTGCAGCGACACGACGGTCGATCCGGAAAGCAACCTCGTCATTAGCTACATCTTCCCACTTCAGTTTGATGCAGGTACGGACGCTATCAGGCTCGGCAGTCACGTTGATTGGTGGAGCTGGTGCGCTACCAGAGGTTGGGCAGGTAAAGTTCAAGTCACCGATGTTGGTACCGTTAAGACCACCTTGTGAGTTAGGCGCACCAGTGGTTGGATGGAAGTTAGCGACAGCTTGCGCATCTTCGACACGGTTAGCATCAGGCTTCAGCAGACCTACTGCACCACGCTGACGGTTCCAACCCTGGAACATACCATATACTGGCACATCCCAAGGGGCAATGTAGCCATCCTTGCCTGTACGGCCCTGGCGATTGAACGTTTCGGCAACTGATAGGAAACCGACTCCACCTTGGGTTTGGTAAAGGATACCTTCGCCATCATTACCAGGAGTAGAGCCAGTACCTTGATACCAGTTATGGTCAGTCCAGACACACCAACCAGCCATATCAAATGCACGGGACATATTATCAGAGTTGACACCTGCTTCCTGAACACCGTCTAAGGTCAGCTCATATACTGGAGACTGGCCACTGGCGGCTAGGCCATATATATTATCCCCTTCGGTAAGGTAGTCGCGGTGGTTGTAGTTATTCTGGACGATCATCCACTTACCTGCCAGCTCATAACCTTTATGGCCATGGCTATAAACGAAGTTGTCACGGACGACGACGTTCTCCTCGACGTAAGGGCCATTCAGGTAATTGCAACGGTTTGCAGCACGGGTGATGAGCGATTTGTTGATGTCAATCCCGCCTTGTTTGGCATAGTCAAACAGGATGGTTTTGACTTGGAAAGGGCTGCCTTGGACAACTTGGTTATGACGCTGGATTTTCTGGTCGTAATAGAAGTTCTTGTCAGACTTAGGCAAGGCATTATTGGCCACAAACACATTGGCTCCGTCGATGTTGAGGCGGGAAGCAAAACGGTAGGTGTGGAATGTGCCAGCATCTACTGAGTCGGTCCTGATGCCACCTGCAGATTTGTAAAGCTCCATGTACTGGTCTGTCAAGGCGCAATCGTCAAAACGGCAACCAAAAATGAACCGACCACCAATCGAGTGATGATAAGTGCCATCCTTGACGGCACCGAACATTGGGTCACCAGGGTGCTGACCATTAGCTACGCGGTTGTTCCATGGCTCAATTTCGCCAGGGCTTAGGCTGTAGCGCGCTTTTCTGTAAGATCCGTTAGGGTTGCTGGCTGGGTTCAACTCGCCCCAAGTGCTAGACCAGTCAAGGTCAGGTCCAAAATAGACGTAGCCACCAACGACGTTCACCCAAGCGATACCGACATGGTGTTGGTCAGAGATCTTTTGGTTGGCATCAGCATGCAGGCCAATCATGTTCCAGACTTCTGGTACTTCACCAGTTCCACCGTTGACAGCCGGCTTCTGAATCATTGGGAACAAAAACTTAGTACCTAATGCAGACAAACCTGCCGTGACAGAATCATTAATGGCAAGCTTGTCAGTCGTTGGCTCTTCGCCCAGGATGACAACACCCGTTTTGAGCATAAGGCCACGGCCAGTGTTAGGGCCAGTTGGGTGGTCAGCAAAGTTGTAAGTACCAGCAGGATAGTAAAGCACACCTCCACCGGCAGCAGCTAGTTGGTCTCGGGCGTTCTCGAATTTCTCGAAGTCATTGGCTCCATTGGTATAGGTAGCCATGTTAATCTTGTTGGACCACTGGATGGCGTCAGACCAGGCTGGCCAACCTCTGTCTTGGTAAAACGTGGCCATTGGGTTCTGGGACCCAGCCCAAGGTTGTGCGACAGCGCCAATGGCGGAGGCGAACAACAAGGTGATCATCAATAAAGCGTTTTTCATTTTGCGTTTCTCCTAATTTGGGAAAATTCTGGTGTGATAAAGCTGGTTAAGTCAACGCCGAGCAACTTGGGTAGCTACTCAACACTACAAAGTAGAGACTATTATTGCCGAGGTCAAATCCAAATGCTTTCCAAATCATATCCAGACCCTGACTAACTTAGTATTTATGATAGAAAACGCTTATATAGCTACCAATGGTCACATTTTGATCATGTCTAATGGTCCAAAAGTCACCCAACATTAATAGCTGCGTTTGTGAGGTAGGAGGATATGGTCGTGCTCAATTCTGCAATTAGTCCGGGAATAATCAACTTCAGGTATTTGGCAAACCATTAGCCAAAAGCAGAAAAGCCCTGCTCGACCACCAATCGTCGGCAGGGCTTTTATTATTTATGGGTCAGGCCTAGCTATTTAGGTGGGGCCTCATCAGGAAGTGGACTCCCAGCAGGTTTGTCTCGCTGGATAGTTTGCTGGCTTGTCTGCTGCAAAACCTGGGCGACCAGGGCCGTCCCTATGTCGTTGCCACTACCTGCCCCATTACCACCTTGGACCAAGATATCAGGGATGATTTTGATATTGTTGGTAGCCAAGGTTCTTGTTACCTGGATACGAGCAAAGTTTTCGTCACCCATGGCGTCCACACCAGCCTTGTAAGCAGCCGCCTCGGCTGCACCTTTGGCCTCGATGACTTCAGCCTCTGCCATACCTCGAGCCTGGATGACCTCGGCATCAGCCTTACCTCGTGCTTTGCTGGCGTTGGCATCAGCGTTGCCCTGTAGCTCAGTGGCGCGGGCCTTACCTTCTGCCTGTTTTACGGCAGCGTTGGCATTACGCTCAGCAATTGTCACACCCTGCTCAGCACTCACAAGTTGGGACTGAATATCGGCCATTGCCTGCGCCTTCTGGAGTTCCTGACGTTTTTCAGCAGCCTGCCGTTGCTGGTCAAAAGTCTCCTTCTGCATCTCTGCGATCTTACGGTCCGTCAGTGTATTCATCACCTCTTGTGGTGGCACAATATCACCAATCAAAGTATCAACCCCATGGACCGAATAGGTATCGAGGATGGTGGAAATATACTCCTTGCCTTCTTGTTGCCGCTCACGCCGCTCCTTAATAAAGTCAATGGCATTGCTAGCCTGCGCTGAGTTCCGGAAATAGTTACCGATCGTTGGCTCTAGCACCTGAGACACCAAGTTGGCGACTGACCCTACAGCTGATATTACTTTCGGTGCCTGATCTGCAGGGATATGGATAATCTGGGAGACGTCCAGCTTGAGCGTAAAACCATCTTGTGACCGCACATTGATGGACGAAAGGCGAGCATCAAGCCCATGAGCCTCAGAAGTGTTGGCCCAGTTGAGCAGAATGTTGGTTGTTGGTACCTTCCGTACGTCCTGCACAAAAGTGTTGATTGGGTACTTGCCTGGCTCGAGGACGTCTTGCCAGACACCTTTGTAGCCACGTGGGTAGATATTGCCGTGTTTGAAGGCCTTGCCTGACGAGTCCTCTGCACTTGATCCATCCTTACCAATAAAGGATATCACGACACCAACATGGCCAATCGGCACCTCGGTCATCGGGATGGCATCAACTGTCACGAACCATGGATTAAGGTTATAAGCACCAGGTAAGAGCACTTGCTCTTGCAGACCCTTAATACCTCCTTGGTCAATGAACTGTTGCGGGTCCTGAAAGTTTTTGTGCCCATCAATCAGGTGGCCAGCCAGCTCACCAGACGAAGGCTCACCGTCTAGCGCCGTTACAATGCCGATGTTGTCTAGTGGGATGCGCAAGATCGGAACGATAACTTCCACCTTAAACAAAGCAGGGTTGATCCTGTAGGTACCTGCCGAAAGGACTTCCACTTGGCGTCCTTTTTGCCCGCCACCTTCGAGGAAGGCTTGTGCGTTCTGGAAACTGTCACACGGGACTTTTTTGCCTAGCACACGGTTAGGCGGCAAGGCCGAACCATCATTAGCAACCAAAAGGCCCAACTGACCTTCTGGGATCATCACGAACGGAATGCGATCAACAGCAAACTGCCATGGCCAATACCAAAAATAGATACCTGGTGCTAAGGTGTTGGCTTGATAGCCAGCCTCCCCATTTAGGGCCAATATGCGCCCTTCAGGCAAGCTTTTGTTCGGCCCGAAGAGCACGAACTTTTTTGTCACCAGCCCTATTTTATTTTCAGGAATGTACACGATGCCGAGTAGCCACTTGGCCAACAACAGCAGGACGATCAGCACAGCTAGTCCGATCAGGATAGGAACAACCATTGAGATATAGGGCTATTAGCCCCGGTTAGTTGGTCCAAAAGTACTATGGCCAAACATTGCCTCCCACTGGTCTAGATGGGCGGATCGGCCATGTGCCATGCGGTTGTTTTTATGGCTATTCGGCGACCTTGATAGAATCCCCCATACGGCTATAGACCTAGGTATCGACTCAGGATAATAACAGTGCTTATTGCGCTAACTTATTAGCATTCGCCAAACTATCAGCCACTTGTTTGGCCCGCCGCTCTATAAACCCCTCAAGCGACCCTTTTCCCCTTTTCATAAAATCAGCCATTTGAGCAGCTCCTTCACGATACGGGTGGTTAGGGTACTCCTTAACAAACTTCTCGAACACGACGATACACTGGGCACTGTCCCCCGCATCATGCAAGGCATTACCCAGGAAAAACAAGGCGTTGGGCCGCATCGGATGCTTAGGATAGGTATCATAGGCGTACTTGTCAAGGTTGGCAGCCTTCATGAAGTCACCTAGGGTGCTGTAGATGTTAGCCTCCTTCAGGATAAACGGAAGGGATAGCGAATCCTCCCGATAATCAAGGGCAAAAAACTGGTAGGCCTCAGCAAGGCGGAGGGCAGTTTGGGTTTGCGCTGGTCCATCGCCAGCATTCCTGAGCTGCAATTGCAAACTATCAATGCGTTTTATTGCTTGTGCCCGAAGGTCTTTTTGGGTCGTATCTGGCTTCGTACCACAGCTGGCAAAAAAAGCGATGGTGGCCGCTAAAACTACAAATACTAGGAATCGTAAACGCAAAATGGTCATCATGGATGTTATTTTTCTTATCCTAAACTCGTGGCTATCGACTAATCTAAGCCAAAGGGCTACAAAGCTAAGCAACAATCGAGGCACCAAGTAGCCATGCCTAAATAATGCTAAACGCAAGGCAGCTTTTCAGTTGCACAGATAGCCCCAAAAAACAAAAGGTAGGCTCTTGAAACCTACCCTTTGCAAGTACCGAGCACCTGATTTGGCACCTACAGCCTCCCCAACAGAGAGCAGGTTAAAATCATAGTACTTCCAGATTCACTTCATAAGATCAGACAGCCAATCAAAAGAAAGGGTTGCCTGTATCAATAAATTTCTATAATAAATTTCTAGCCACACCTTTTTGGTGGAATAGTTGGCGCTTACATCTTGTCGATCACCTAGTTAAAGCTGCTCACAATGACCTAATTGAGTTCGATGGTGGTCTCGATGGTCATGGAAGGTGATAACATGTTATGGACGGGGCATTTGTTGGCGATGATCAGCAGTCGGCCTGGATCTATGTCTTGATCTGGGTCATGAAGCCTAACGGTAATAACACGCCTCACGGACTCAATCTTGACGGCGCGGGCATCAGTATCGAAGGCAATGCTAACCTCAAGGTCTGGCAAAGAGGCCATTCCCTGGTTCGAATCCGCATCTAGGCCAGGAATATTGCGGGCGAGCTTGTGCTCTAGGTACATCCTGAGGGTAATCAGTGTGCAGCTTGCCAAGCCCATCATGACGGCATCAAATGGTGAGGGTCCTTGGTTGAGCCCACCCTGAATCAGGGGTTCGTCCTGCACTAGGCTGACATTGCCAACCTGCGTAAGGACCTTGTAATTAGGCCATTCGCCCTTTGTGACCGCCAAGATGCCCATAGTGATTTTGCTTGATTATCCAGCGGGCAAGGTAGGCGATATAATCCTAGTTGCGGGCAAGCTCAGCCATTTTTTTATCCACGATTGCCTCGGCTGTCCATACGAATTCAGCCACAAAATTGTTCACTGTCCGCTCGAAATTCGGATCGATCAGCTCGCCATGTGCGCCAATTTTTTTCTGAATCTCGGGAATCAATAACATCTGCGGAATCGGATAGGCCCAGATGGCTAAAACCAGTTCCTGCATTGCAAGTGCGCCTCGCATCCCACCCATCGGACCAGAGGTTGGGCTACTGATACCAATCACCTTTTTAGCGAAGTCTGGTTTGCCGAGGTGGTCCACCAAGTTCTTGAGTGCTGCGGTATAGCTGCCATTATACTCTGGGCTGATAAAGATCAAAGCTTCCGCCTCTCTTATCTCCGCCCTAACTTTAATGTAGTCTGGGTTCGGATTTGGGTGCCGATCGAGAACATAGTCTAACGGTGGAAAGTCTATCTCTTTTAAGTCTATAATCGAGACCGAATGCCCTAGGGCGCTGAATTTGTCAGAAAGAAGCAAGGCGGCACGGTGGGACAATCGGTCTTCTCGAACGGAGCTTGAAATCAAGGCAATTTTCATAATGGTATGGGGTTGACTGACTTTGGGGTCAGACTTGGTAAGATAACAACGCTACAATGAGCTTTTGGTTTTCAGCCTCGGTGCCAATCGTGATACGCAAACAGTTGGCACAGCCTGATTGGCTACTGCGGTCCCGCACCACAACACCCTGCCCCAATAGGCGGACATAGAGCTCGGAGGCAATAATGTCCGACCCAAACCTAACCAAAACAAAATTGGCATCGGTCGGATAAACCTCTGCCACAATCGGAAGCTGAACCAATTGTTCCCTTAGCAACAAATGTTGGTGATTGAGCCGCCTGACTACCTCATTTTTGGCGTCTTGACCAGTAGTCAGGGCCTCAAGTGCCAAAGCCTGCGCAGGTCCTGATAGATTGTAAGGTGGTTTGACTTTCTGAAGAATGGCAACCATATCTGCCGAGGCAAAGGCCATCCCGATCCGTAAAGCAGCCAGGCCCCATGCCTTAGACATAGTTCTGATCACGACTAGATTTGGGTGCTCAGCCAATAAGCTGATTGCATTCTGCCTGTCCGTAAAATCGATATAGGCTTCATCCACCACCACGATGCCTTCAAATATGTTGCAGATGTCTTTCAGGTCCCTTCCATCCATTAAATTACCTGTAGGATTGTTAGGGCTACAGACAAACAACAACCTCACCATAGGTTTGGAGGACAATACAGCAGCCAAAGCAGGCATATCAATCTGAAAATCTGGCCGCAGCGGAACTGACAGGACCTCTAGGTTGTTGATACCCGCACTGACCAGATACATGCCATAAGTCGGTGGCATCACGACGATCTTGTGCTGACCAGGGGTACAAAAAACCCGCATTAATAGGTCGATTGCCTCGTCAGACCCATTGCCGACAAATACCTGAGCAGCATCCAGACCAACCATCTTGCCGACTAAATGCCGAATTTCTAAGGCATGCGGATCAGGATATCGATGCCATTGCTTTGCATCTTTTGGGAGTCCAGCAGACCCGTAAGCATTTTCGTTGGCATCCAGATAGACATCTGCCAGCCCGCTAAACTCGTCCCGCGCGCTACTATATGGCTTCAAGTTCAGCACATGAGGCAGTACCCATTGTAATGGATTTTTGTTGACTGGTTTGATCATGTCTGAAGACTAGAGCTAGTCTTAACTGGTTTTGATAGGATTGTTAAGATTTTGATTGTCTTGATCCAAGCGCACCGATACCGCCAAGGCATGAGCATCAAGCGATTCGGCCTTGGCCATTGTCATAACAGTAGGCCCAATTAATGCCAATCCTGGAGATGACAATTGCTGCATCGTGATCTTCTTGACAAAACTATCGACACTAACACCTGAGTAGGCAGCAGCATACCCGTAGGTCGGCAGGGTGTGATTGGTGCCTGAGGCATAATCCCCAACCGACTCCGGCGAATGGTAGCCAAGGAAAACACTGCCCGCTTGCTTCACCTCATCTGCAAGGATCAAGGCATCTTGTAGCGCTAAAATAAGGTGCTCAGGTGCATATTGATTGATTAGAGCCATTGCTATTTGGGGATCAGGCATCACAATAAATCGTGCATGGGCCAAGGCTACATCCGCAATCAATTGGCGATCAAGCCCAGCCAAATGCCTATCTATATCCTTGATAACAGCTTCGACGTAGGCTTCAGTTTCTGCAACCAAAACCACTTGGCTATCAGGGCCATGTTCTGCCTGCGACAGCAAATCGGCAGCCACCCAGCTGGTTGGCATGGCCTGATCAGCATAGACCAATACCTCACTTGGGCCTGCTGGCATATCGATAGCTGTGCCATGCTGGTTAACCAGCTGCTTGGCCATGGTGACAAATTGATTGCCAGGTCCAAAAATCTTATTGACAGGACTGAATGTCTCAGTGCCATAAGCCATGGCAGCAATCGCCTGCGCCCCACCTGCCTTATATATCCTGTCAATTCCTACATGCTTTGCAGCAAACAAAATAGCAGGATGAATATGGCCATTAGCGTCGGCTGGGGTGGCTAGGACCACCTCTGGGCAGCCAGCCAGCAGCGCCGGGATACCGAGCATCAAGACAGTACTAAATAGCGGTGCTGACCCTCCCGGAATGTACAGCCCTACCCGATTGATACCTACGGACTTGCGCCAGCACAGCACCCCTGGCATGGTCTCTATGTAACCTATCGGGGCTAATTGTTTGCTATGGAAAAGCCGAATATTAGTAGCAGCTTGCCTTATGGCTGTTTTGAGTTCGACATCAAGCTTTTGGTCTGCTGCCTCAAACTCGCTGTCAGTTACCCACAGGTTTGTTTGGGACCAACCACCAAATTTGGCATTAAACTCAGCCACTGCCTTGTCCCCCTCCTGCCTAACCTGATCCAGAATAGGCAGAACTAATGACCGGACTTGCTCATGATCTGCTTGACCAGGGCGGCGTAGAATATCAGCCCAAGTATCTGGGCTGGGGTTAACGAAAATCTGGGTTGCAGAATTGATGGACAAGTCTAAAATCAAATCAGTGGGAGGTAAAAGAACACTAATAATGCAGGACAGATCAGTAACGTTTATCCGATCATCTTCTCGATAGGGCAAACCAAGATACCTTCTGCCCCTGCAGCACGGATTTTTTCGATCACGTTCCAGAAGTCATTTTCGTCAATCACCGAGTGCAAAGAGCTCCAGCCTTGCTTCACTAATGGCATGATAGTAGGGCTGTTAATACCTGGTAGTAGCGCCGATACGACGTCTATAGCCTCGTTGGGCACATTGAGCAAAATGTATTTAGAGTTGGCTGCCTTCTGCACGGCCTGGATCCTGAACAAAAGCTGGTCCAGCACTGCCTGAAGGTCGGGCGCAAGGTTAGGTGCTGCCACAACCACTGCCTCGGAGCGATAAACAGTCTCAACCTCTACCAGCCCGTTGGCCAAAAGGGTGGACCCCGAACTTACTATGTCACAAATAGCCTGAGCTAGACCGATACTTGGTGCAATTTCGACCGAGCCACTGATTTCATGCAGCTCTGCCCGGACACCAAACTGGCTAAGGTAAGCCCCAACGATTTTGGGATAGGTTGTGGCAATACGTTTTCCGTTCAGGTCCGATAAGCCATGGTACTCTGTGCCACGAGGGACGGCAATCGAAAGGCGACATTTGCCAAAACCTAAGTAGTGTACAGTATCGACCTGATACTGACTTTCAGCAACAACGTTTTGCCCAACAAAGCCAATGTGAGCGACAGCGTCAGCTACGTACCCCGGGATGTCATCATCTCTGAGAAAAAGCACCTCAGCAGGGAAGTTAGAGGCGGTTGCTTTGAGCCTCCCAAGTCCATTATTGAGCTTGATGCCACAGTCGGCCAGTAGCTTGAGCGAGTCTTCGGACAGGCGGCCAGATTTCTGGATGGCAATGCGGAGGATAGGTTCGTTCATAAGTGATTGGGGGGCGGTCAGCTAAGATTTTGCCAACCAACCCCCAAAACTATTTACAAACTCATCAAATCCTTAAAGCGAATGGCCTGCCGCCTCGAAATCTCTATTTTTTCGCCCGTTTTGAGTTTAACAAGCAAACCACCACTAAAATAGGGCTCGATGCTATCGATCATCTTGAGGTTGATTATGTGTTTGCGGTTGGCCCTAAAAAACACCTTCGGGTCTAGCCGATCTTCAAGCGAGTTTAATGACCGCAACACCATTGGCTTGTGATTGTCAAAATAGATCCTGACGTAGTTACCTAGGCTTTCGAAAAGGCGAACACTACCTAGTTCAACAAACCAACAGCGGTCACCATCCTTGACAAAGATCCGATCACTTTCATACAACAATGACGGGATCTCGAGTGGCTGGGGGCGATCTTCCTCCTCAATGCTCAGACGTTTAATGGCATCTGCAAGGCGGGCAGGCTCAATCGGTTTCAGCAGATAGTCAGCCGCATTAAACTCAAACGCCTTGAGGGCATAGTCATCAAAGGCCGTCGTGAAGATGACCTCAGGCACATGCTTGTCGAGTGAAGTCAAGACCTCAAAACCATTTTTTCCTGGCATCTGGATGTCCAGAAAAACCAAGTCGGGCTTCAGCTCGTTGATTTTTTCGACGGCATCTTCACCATTGACGGCTTCGCCCATGATGTTGATGAAAGGATGGGCTTCGAGCAGGCGACGCAGTTCGTTGCGGGCTAGTCTTTCGTCATCGATGATGAGTGCGTTCATGAGTAGGGGTTTGATGGATTTGGTCGGGCCTTTATAGATAGGGCCTCAGGTTCGCTGATTGGAGGTAAAGATAATGATTGTCACACAATAGCAACCTAGGGGCAGCTAGGCGGCGCGGCTGGCCGTGTTTTTCTTCTCGATATTGTTCTGCATCGGGATGACAAGGGTGGCGCAGACTTCGTTCGGACCACTCTGGATAATTGTAAATGAGGCCGATGGACCGTAAAGCAACTCTAGCCTATGAATGGTGTTGATGATCCCGAAACCAGTGCTATTGCCTATGGGGTCCGTGTTGCCAAGATTGCCCGTATTCCGAATTGTGACAACTAGATTGCCTACATCAACACTGGCATCGATGCCAATGAAGCCCTCCCCTAGCAGCCGACTGATGCCATGTTTGACGGCATTCTCGACTACAGTCTGGATCATCATTGGAGGTACCTGAATATGCATGGCCTCTGGGGCGATGTTCATATCCACATTCATCCGCTCCTCATACCGCAGCTTCTCGAGGTTGATGTAGTCATTGACGGTCTTCATCTCCTCCATCAAAGTGATGGTTTTGGACCTGTCGGCAAGAAGTGAGCTCCGTAAGATGTTGCTCAGCTGTGTGATCGACTTTTTGGACTTCACAGGGTCTTCATCCACCAAGGCCCTGATTGTGTTGAGGGCATTGAAGACAAAGTGCGGATTGAGCTGGCTTTTGAGTTTATTGAGCTCGAAGTCCTTAATGGCCCCCTCCCACTTCAGGTGCTCTATCTCTCGTTGGCGGCTGTTATTGAAATAGTGGGTGGCAAAGTAGATGAGGGACCAAATCATGAAAAATACCGACCTATTGATAACCGCAAACATGAAGTACATCAGGTCTGGCATCGGCGCATTGATGATCAGCAAGTGATAGTCCACCAAGTAATTGATGGCCGTAAAAATGGCCCCTAGCACCATGTTGCAAACCAAAGTCAAGGCAATGACCTCCAGGATTGGTTTGCTGAGCCAGTTCTGGGTCTTGATCAAAAGCCGAAACAAGTAGCTAAGAAGCACCCCGCTATAGGTCATGATGCAGATCGAGAGGATTAGTTGCAGATCCAGATTGAGCTTATCAAAATACTTATAGCCAAGGGCCGTCATGATGCCAAACAAGGTCCAGCCGCCCAATTGGCAAAACCAGAATAATTTGCTCATCCCTGTCCCTTGTCCGATCATGTTCCTGTCTTAAGCGTTTTGGCCCTTTGGTTTTGGTTTTTTTCGTAGGGAGGAGACTAGCTACTAGGTTTGACCTCACCCATCCCAATATCCAGAAAATGTACCCCTGAAAGCAAGTGGGCACGGATATTTTCGTGTAATTTGTACACAAAATCAGTCAACCGAGCCAAAGACCTGACCTAGACCTAGATGGTAGGCCCAAAGATCAGATAACTGGTCCTGAGGCCACACCAGTGGCAGCCCACTTGATCGCGGAAGCACCTTTTAGTAGGGGCCACTATTGAGCAAGGTACTTTACCAAAGCCTGCCTACATCTGGCGAACCTCTTAATACCTAGGTTACCCATGGTATGGAGCCCCGACCAGATGGAACCACAGACCTACTTTGCGCCATTGACTGATTTTGACATACACCAAACGACAGACACCAACCTATGAGTTCCCTCAGCAACACAGCTGCCCCTGCCCCCAACTTTACAGACTTCGCCACTTGGCAAGCCTATATCCAGTCCAGTAACGAACCACTTTACCTTCCAGTCCTCCATTGGGAAATGAACCAAAAGGGCGCTTCTGAGACCGACATTTGGGCAGGCATTCAAGAGGCTTGGGTTGTGATGAAAGATGCTGTCCTCACTGGCCTTTCAGAGGATATGACTAGCCGCAGCGGCATGGTCAACAACAGCGGCAAAAAGGTCATGAATAGCCGCCTCCATGTCTTGGCGCCTGAGTTCACCCAACTTGTGGCTCGTGCACTTGCTGCCAAAGAGGTAAATGCCTGCATGGGCCGCATTGTGGCGGCACCAACTGCTGGCGCCAGTGGCATTTTGCCTGGCACCTTAGTCACGATGCAAGAGCTTCATGGGGTGACAGATCGGCAAATCGCCGAAGGCCTATTGGTTGCTGCGGGGATCGCCTTAGTGATCCAGTACAATGCCTCGTTGGCAGGTGCTGTTGGTGGCTGCCAAGCCGAAACAGGTAGTGCCGCTGCTATGGCATCTGGTGCAATGGTCTATCTGCTTGGTGGTGATGTTACCCAGGTGTTCAACGCTGTGGCCATTACCATCCAATGTATGCTGGGCCTCGTCTGTGACCCAGTAGCTGGCCTTGTCGAGGTGCCTTGCATTGTTCGGAATGCCAGTGCAGCAGCCATTGCCTACAGCAGTGCCCAGATGGCCATCGCCCAAGTTACGGCAGTGATCCCTGTGGACGAATGTGTGGCAGCTATGGGTGAGATTGGCCAAGCGATGGAAAGTCGTTACAAAGAGACAGCTCTTGGTGGGTTAGCAGCCACACCAACAGGCAAAGCCATTGCAAAGCGGGTCCTGATTTCAGACATCAACCTAATGGCTGAAGCTGAATAAGCTGAACCTTAGTCCTTATAGATTTCAACTCCACGGACGGACTCCGTCTGCCAAGCACGATACATCCCCTCGGTGTTGAAAGGGAGGCATACGTTACCAAACCGATCCACAGCCACGATGCCTCCAGAGTCAGGTGCCACTGACCCTAGGTGTTCTATAATGGTGGCTTGACAGGCCTGCTCCAGGGATTTACCTTGGTATTTGATGCGAGCAGCCACATCATATGCCACCACATTGGATATAAACACCTCGCCATGCCCAGTGGCGGATATGGCTACGTTTTCATCAGCCCAAGTGCCTGCTCCAATCAGCGGACTGTCGCCGATGCGGTTATATCGTTTGTTGGTCATGCCCCCAGTGCTGGTGGCCGCCGCAAGGTGCCCATATTGATCTAGTGCCACTGCGCCCACCGTACCAAATTTATGGTTCGGGTCGATAGGGTCGCCAGATGTAACAGCATCTTGTTTAGCTTTAATCTCACCATCGATTTTGCCATCATGATCTAGTAATACCCTACCCTCAACCAATGCGGCATCAAGTTGGGCTTTCCGGAAATCTGTGCTGAAATAGTCAGGCGATACCAATTCTAGGCCTTGTTCGGCAGCTAGTTCCTCTGCCCCAGCATGTGCCAGCAAGACATGGTCGGTATGCTCCATTACCGCCTTGGCTGCCAAGATTGGGTTTTTGATCGTCCTGCCCCCAGCAACTGCACCAGCTTTGTTGGTATGACCCTCCATCAAGGCAGCGTCAAGCTCATGGCCTCCCGTATGCGTAAAGACTGCCCCTCTGCCCGCATTGAACAATGGGCAGTTCTCGAGCCAAACAACGGTTGCAGTCACGGCCTCTAATGCGGTAGCGCCTGCTGCCAACAAATCCCACCCTATCCGTAAAGCAGTGTCCAATGCCTCAGTATAAGCAACCTCTTGATCTGCTGAAATTTGGCTTTTCAAGATGGTGCCTGCACCGCCATGCAAGGCAATCGCAATTTTGGATACTTGAGGCTGGTTGGGGACTGGTGGCTGGTGCATAATTAGAGATGATGGCTTGTGAAGTATTGTCAGGACCGGAATCCTAACACAAATATGGGCAGGCAAGGCTCAATAGAACTAACTCCCCCGCCCTGAACCCCGGCAAATTGTCTGACCCTGAGCCTCAGTTGCCTAAGAAGTTACCCAACTTAACACCAATGTAGACCGTTGTAGGACGACTAGGGCCATAGATATAGCTGGCATCACGCATGGCGCCTTGGTCAAAATCTCGCTGATATTGGTTGAGCAAGTTCTGACAACCCGCGATCACTTCGCAGCGGAGGTCATCAGCCAGGTTGACTTTGTATCCGATGCGTAGATTGAGCTCAGCAAATGCTGGAGTTGTTTTGGTCAGTATATAGCCAGTTTCTGGCTCCACCTGATGTGCAACGACCATCGCCCCCGTGAACACCGAAGTTAGATTGGCCTTCAACTTTGGCAAGATCCGCCATTCAGCTGTCGCAAATCCATAAATATCAGGGGTCCTTAGCAGTCTGCTGGTTTTGGTTTCTGTTGCTGATCGACTTGCAATTGCCTCCCCCTGCCATAATAACAAAGGGGATTTGTAAATTGCTTGTTGCAAAGTCCCTCCTAGAACTAGGTCAATAGGAAAGTGGTCATGTTTGAGCCGCCACTCAAGGTTCATCCCATAGACCGAAAGTCCCTGACCATTTTGTTTGAGCCAAGTGGCATATCCTGCTTGGCTGATCTGAACGTCCGTATTGACAAAGGCATTGGGCAGCAAGGTCGCAAACCCTTCAAGCAAGATATTTTGGGCCATTTCGCCCGTTCTGAAATCTTTGTCAATGGAGGCAGTAAAGCTATGAGATCGCTCGGGCACCAAGTCGGGCGAAAGCTGGACAAACCGAGCCGTTCCTGACACGGTCTCAATATGCAAGTCTTCATCAAATGCCTGTGGGGCACGGTATCCCTGGGCATACCCTAGCCTAATTTTGGTTGATGACCCTAGTGTTTGCAGGATTGCGATCCTAGGAACTAAAGCTAGCAAACGCTTGTTGGCTGATGGTGTCTCTAGCCCATACTGATACCGCCCGTCGATGCTTACCATATCCAGCCGAAGACCTCCAACTACACTTGTGCTAGGTGTAAGGGCGTATGTCACCTGCCCATAGAGCCCGATTGTGTTAGTTTGCTGAACAATAAGACGCCGATAGCCAGGCATCTGGTCATCCACTTTGTTATGCTGCCACTCCGTACCCACAGTCCACCCTAGGCGCCTGACAATACTATCTGAGGATGATGATGGGCTGCTGAACTGTAGGCCAACGACGCCAATCAAGTCAGTGGTTTTACCGTAGGCATTAAGGGCTAATAGGTCTCGTGCTGATAATGTATCAGCCGGCCCCAATACTCGCCCACCTCCACCATAATAACTATTCCGATCCGTCAACTGGACAGACCCGTAAGCCGATAAATTATACCTTCGCCCTAAGTACTCATAGTTCGCACCAAGGTTATAGGCATTGGTCTTGAGCTCCTCGGCGATGTCGGTTTGGTGAGGTGGCAAGTCTAGGTTATTACCTCCTCGGCGGTATTCGGTCAAGGCAAACCCTGTCAAGTTAAGTTTGGAGCAAGGGCTTAGTTTGTAGAACCCATTGAAGCCAAAGGTTTGATTTCTGAGGCGGGTAATTTCTGAGTAACCATCTCCATTGGCGTCGTATTCAGCCCTGTTGCGGGTCATGCCATAGAGGCTAATACCCGTTTTGTCATCGGCCGAAACAAAACTACCGTTACCATAAGTAGACAGATCGGGAGCTGCACCACCTATCATATTAAGGGTGCTTCCCGCCTGCCAACCGTTGAATAGTGGGTCTTTGGTCAGTATATTGATGGTGCCCGCGATGGCATTGCCACCATAAAGCACAGATCCTGCACCGCGTACTACCTCCACCCGATCAATCAGGCTAGCCGGAATCTGGTCTAGTCCATAGACACTGGTCAGGGCACTATAAACTGGCCTGCTATTGATCAACAATTGCGAATAGGGCCCCTGCAATCCGTTGAGCCGCACACTGCTGAATCCGCAGTTTTGGCAGTTGTTTTCGACCCGGAGACCAGGGCTGAAACTGAGCCCATCCCCTAGGCTAACAGCCTGCACGTTGCCAAACTGCTTAGCAGAGACAACGTTGACGATCACTGCAGTTTTATCTCGGCTAACCTGCTGACGGCCTGCCGTCACGGTCACTACTGAGGTACCAAGAACATCCGGCACCAGCTCTAAATCCAGATCTGTCGTTTGGTTAGCTTTCAGGACCACAGCCTTTTCAAGAGGTTGGTAGCCCACAGACCTTACCAAAAGTTTGATCGACCCAGGCTTCAATCCCTTAAGGTGGTAATGACCTTTGACGTCAGAAGTGGTGCCGATATTGGTAGTCAGGACCATGATCGTCGCGAAGGCAACCGGCTGCCCATTGGCCAAAACCTGCCCGTGCAGCTCTTGTGCAGGTACATTTTGGGCCAGAAATAAGGAGGTAATTATGATAAAAGAGTAGAAAAAAATACCCTGCAATGCCCGACTTGGCCATCTTAACCACTTCCTACATGACCTATAACCAGCTGATAATGACATCTTAAATCAGAAAAAGCACCACCTCCTGATAACGCTACCCAATTTTTGGCTCAGCTCGATGGAACACAAATGTATACCTAAATTTATTTTTAGGGTAGCCTAAAAAATATTTTTCTCAAGTTGCCTAATTATATTTGTTCTCAGTCACCAGACCCGTAGCACCAAACGAAATGCTTTCATTAGCCGAAGAGAATTACCTTAAGACCATCTTTAAGCTCCAGCACCCGAGCCCACCTTCAGGTCTGAGCCATGACGATTTGCCGCAAGGCAACGAAGGTGAGGTCACGACGGCAAGCACCAACCAGATTGCGGAACAGATGCAAACGCGGGCAGGAAGCGTGAGCGAAATGCTGAAAAAACTGGCTGAGAAAGAGCTCGTTCATTACCAACCCTACCAAGGAGCTGGCCTTACGGAGGCAGGCAAACGGAAGGCGATCCAGGTAGTACGTCGGCATCGCCTTTGGGAGACATTTTTGGTCGAGACCCTAGGTTTCGCTTGGGATAAGGTGCACGAGTTGGCCGAAGAGCTAGAGCATATCCGGAGCGAAGAGTTAACCGAGCGCCTAGATGCTTTCCTCAACCACCCTAAATTTGACCCGCATGGCGACCCAATCCCGAACAATAAGGGAGAGGTTAGTCATCGGCAACATGTGTGTCTCAACCGAATCAATATTGGCAATGTGGTTACATTGTCAGGGGTCGAAGATCATGATCCGGCCTTTTTGCGTTATCTAGAAAGCAAAGGCATCAGCATCGGGGCCTCCCTTAAAATCCTTGAACGCATCAGCTTTGATGGTAGCAGCATGATTAGTTGCAACAATGAGCCGCCGTTTTATGTTAGCCAAAAAGTGGCAGAAAATTTGCTAGTCATGTCATAAGGCCGTCCACGAGCCCCCATAACCACTATTCGACAATTTATGAACTGGAATAAGATCACCTCCGAGGCTGAGCTAGATGCCGCCATCGAGGCTTCGTACAAAAAGCCTGTGTTACTTTTTAAACATAGCACACGTTGCAGCATCAGCAGCACAGCACTCAGTCGCCTAGAGCGCAATTGGGGTGCTGAGGCAGACAAAGACATCCGTCCTTTCTACCTTGATCTGATCGCCTACCGCCCAGTCAGCAATGCCATTGCGGACAAGACAGGCATCGTACACGAGTCACCTCAAGCCATCCTTTTGGTCGATGGGCAGCCAATCTATAATACCTCCCATCTTGATATTAGGTTAGATGGACTTCTAGAAGCGGCCCGTAACACAAGTAATACCTAGACTTCAGGGTATAGAAAAGTAACGTTCTGGATCAAATCTGGATGTAGGCTTTTGGCCACAGGGCAGGTTCTGGCAGTATTTTCGAGTACGGCACGTTTATGTGCATCATAAATACCATCTACAAACGTTATCTCAACATCCACGCCCGAAATCCGGCGTGGGTCGGCAGCCATATGTTTCTGGATTAGTATTTTAGTGCCGTCCAAGACCCAACCTTCGCGGTTTGCTACAATACCCATCAAGGTCATCATGCAGCTGCCAAGGGCCGTCGCGACTAAGTCCGTAGGCGAGAACCGCTGGGCAAGCCCATGGTTATCTAACGGTGCATCAGTCTCAATAACGCTTTGGCTATAGACATGGGTGGCTTGG
The DNA here is from genome assembly GCA_027490155.1 of Cytophagaceae bacterium. Taxonomy (GTDB): domain Bacteria; phylum Bacteroidota; class Bacteroidia; order Cytophagales; family Flexibacteraceae; genus CANHWS01. The sequence goes on from JAIXYP010000028.1 coordinate 65,565, forward strand.
GTCCTAAGTTGGCCAACGTATAAGGTTTCGGCAGTCCAGTTGCTCATTTGTGTTATTTTTGATTTCTGATTACCAGCACCGGACCATTTGCAGACCCTCACTGGCGCCCCAAATATCCGATAATTCTTGACGTTGTGGTCCACCTACCAAAATTCTGGTCCTTCTTGACGCCCGCCTATTGCTTGGCGTTGATCACCATTCTTTTGATGACGGTACCGCCTAGCGTCGCACAGGCCCAAACAATACCTGCCGAAGAAAACGATTATCAAGAGGAGTACAACTTTGGGGTCAACTTCAATACCAACTCCTCACTGATAGGTGGGTTTATGTTCAAGTACGGATGGCTTGCCCGCAAAAACCAGTATAATAACATTGGGTTTGATTTAGTCCAGGTCAATCACCCCAAGGAACTCACCTACGTTAGCAATCTGACCAACAATACCTTCACACCTTATAAAACCAACTATGTTGTCGCCTTCAGGCCTTCCTTTGGTCGAGAGTTTATCCTGTTTCGCAAAGGGGTTGAAGAGGGTGTTCACGTCAATGCCATCGTCGCTGGTGGTCCCAGTTTTGCATTTATCAAGCCCTACTATATCCTCTATGACCCAGTAGCGCGTAATGTGAATAATGCCCGCTCAGTACCCTACGATCCTAGCAAACATGATGTCAACTACATCTTTGGACGTGGCCAGTTGCTCGATGGTTTAGGACAGCTTCAGGCCATTCCTGGTATCAACCTCAAAGGAGCTCTTAGCTTCGAGTTTGGTCGGTTCAACGGTAGCCTGATTGGGGTGGAAACAGGGCTTAACTTTGACTACTATGCCAATGCCCTTCCGCTACTAGCTGGCCAAGCAGATAACTACAATGCCTGGACCAGTATCTATCTTGTGATCTATTATGGGCACAAAAACCCATAACTTAGGACTAGAATACATTGTGCTCATTGTGTTAAAGCCATACTTACTAGTGCGCCAAATCTGATGGATTTTACCAACATCATAAGCGTTATTCTGCCAAGGCAGGCATCACATCTGCTGGTTGACTTTGAGCAGGTCGGTTTTCACAACCATCCCCCTTGGTACATGCCCCGTGCAGGATTAGGCTATGGCCAACAACCCTTTGACCTAGGACTTCGCCCACCATTTTCTGGATGTTGTATATCCGTGGGTCACAAAACTCGAACACCTTTTGGCAATCACTACAAATCAGGTGATCGTGTTGGCGGTATCCGTATGCCTTTTCGTATTGCGCCTGAGACTGTCCAAATTGGTGCTTGCTTACAAGGTCACACTCCACCAAAAGATCTAGCGTGTTATAAACAGTTGCACGGCTAACTCTATAGTTTTTGTTTTTCATGCTGATGTAAAGACTCTCTACATCAAAATGATCATTACGGCTGTATATCTCCTCCAGGATCGCAAAACGTTCTGGTGTCCTCCGGAGGGCTTTAGCCTCCAGATAATCCAGAAAGATGCGTTTGACGGTTTCGAAAGTGTCAAGATTTAGTGCCATGAGTAGTTGTGATGCTCGTCACCACTGATATTTGCAAATATAAGCTGCAAGGGGCAAGTTTGCCCTTTGATCCAGACAAGTAATTCCTAGGCCAATGGTCAGCTCTAGCCCTATCCGTGCTATATTGCTGGTCAGCCCCCTGACGAGAAACATGGCAGAACAAGTTCCGAACGCCGCTGGCGCATCTATATACAACGAAGAGAGTATCCGTTCACTTGACTGGAAAGAGCACATTCGGCTCCGACCGGGGATGTACATCGGCAAGCTAGGAGATGGCAGCAGCTCTGACGACGGCATCTATGTCTTAGTCAAGGAGGTCGTCGATAACTCCATTGACGAGCACATGATGGGCAATGGCAAAAACATTGACATCACCATCAGCTCGCACAAAGTCGAGGTGCGCGACTATGGACGTGGGATTCCGCTAGGCAAGGTCATCGACTGCGTCAGTCGCATCAACACAGGTGGTAAATATGACAGCGGTGCTTTCCAGAAATCAGTAGGCCTAAATGGTGTCGGTACTAAGGCAGTCAATGCTCTCAGCTCCTACTTTAAGGTACAGTCAGTGCGTGACGGCCAGACCAAAATTGCTGAGTTCCGCTGCGGTGAGCTTATAAAGGACCATCCAGAAACCAGCACCAACCTCAAGAATGGCACCCTGATCACGTTTGAGCCTGATGCCAATATTTTCAAGAACTACCACTTCATACCCGAGTACCTAGACAACCTGATCTGGAACTACGTGTACCTCAATGCGGGCCTCACGATCAGTTTCAATGGTAAGAAATACTTCAGCCAATTTGGCCTCCTGGACCTCCTGAAGGCCAAAACCGACGAGGAGAACAACCGTTACCCTATTATCCACCTCAAAGGAGCCGACATCGAGCTGGCCATGACCCATGGTGGCCAATATGGAGAGGAGTACTATAGCTTCGTCAATGGCCAAAACACCACCCAAGGTGGCACGCACCTAGCTGCATTTCGTGAGGCAGTGGTCAAAACGGTGCGTGAGTTCTACAAAAAGGAATTTGACGCCAGTGATGTCAGGGCCAGCATTGTAGCGGCCATTGCCATCAGGGTACAGGAGCCGGTCTTCGAAAGCCAGACCAAAACCAAGCTTGGCAGCATCAACATGACACCAGACGGCGGCGGCACAGTCCGGACCTTCGTCGGTGACTTCATGAAACGGGAGTTGGATAACTACCTGCACAAACACCCAGCCGTTGCCGATGCGATCCTTAAACGGATACTCCAGTCAGAGCGCGAGCGTAAGGAAATTGCAGGAATCAAGAAGCTCGCAAATGACCGCGCTAAAAAGGCTAACCTGCATAACCGTAAGCTGCGTGATTGCCGAATCCACTTTAACGAAGACAAAACCGAAAACAAGGTTTATTCTACCTTGTTCATCACCGAAGGGGACTCTGCCTCTGGGTCCATCACCAAAAGCCGAGATGTCCAGTTGCAGGCCGTCTTTAGCCTAAGGGGCAAGCCACTAAACTGTTTTGGTCTGACCAAAAAGATCGTTTACGAAAACGAAGAATTCAACCTTCTGCAACACGCACTCAACATCGAGGACGGGCTCGAAGGCCTTCGCTACAATCGCATTGTTGTCGCCACTGATGCTGACGTCGATGGGATGCACATCAGGCTGTTGTTGCTGACCTTCTTCTTGCAGTTTTTCCCTGACCTAGTCCGGAATGGCCACCTCTACATCTTGGAAACGCCCCTTTTTAGGGTCCGGAACAAAAAGGAAACCCGTTATTGTTACAATGATGCCGAACGGGTTGCGGCCATCGAAGCACTCGGTCCCAAACCTGAGATCACGCGCTTCAAAGGCCTAGGCGAGATCTCCCCTGACGAGTTCGGCAAATTCATTGGCGAGGACATCAAGCTCGAGCCAGTGATCCTTCAGAAGGACTCTAGCATCCCGAAATTGCTCACATACTTCATGGGCAAAAACACCCCTGAACGCCAACGTTTCATCATCGACAATTTGCGAGTTGACCTAGATACCATAGCAGATGCTGAAGTTCCTGAACCAGAGACAACAGCCGCGGCATAATCTGGCATAAGCCTGATCTTGGATCAGGTCCTCGATTTACTAAACAAGTGCGCTGAGTCAGGATGACTAGCCATGCTTGCGAAATCTTTGCCAGCAATGATCACATGGTCTAGCACCTTGATGTCCATGGTAGCTGCCGCTTCGACGAGCCGTTTAGTTATTCTCAGGTCCTCTATGCTAAAGGCCAAAGACTTGCTAGGATGATTGTGGCACAGGATTATTCGGTGCGAGCTAATCTGGATTGCATGGCGTAAAACGGACTTAACATCCACCAATACAGACTGAAAGTCTCCAACGGCAATATTCTTGATCGCTAGGACATGGTTGCCTGCGTCAAGATAGAGGGCAAAAAAATGTTCCTCTGTCAGGTCAATCATTCGTGGTGCCATAATTTTAGATACCGCGGTATCGTCGTTGACCACCAGAACCGTATCCTGCAACTGCATCCGGCGTACGCCAAGCTCTAGGGCCGTGATGATCGTGATCGCCTTGGCTGGCCCTAGGCCCTTAATTTTGGTAAGCTCCTCTACCGTAGCGCGAGCCACATTGCCAATGCTATTGCCAAACCTCGCCAAAATGATGCGGGATAGCTCCATGACATTAACGCCCTGCACCCCGGTGCCTAACAGTATCGCTAACAACTCGACATCTGTCAAGGACTCTGGGCCATATTTGAGCAGGCGCTCACGCGGCTTTTCTTCATCCTGCCAATTCCTGAAGCCATTCCGATCTGCACGATCAGTAACCTGCCCCATTTTTTGGTCGGACCCTAGGTTAGTGCCGCTTTCTATGTGCTGATTAGATTTGACCTTCGTAGGCTTCGATTTATTGGACTCCGGACTGATTTCGTATCGCACGCGCTGTTGTCTATTTGATGACCTCTAGGGAAAAGTACAGGATTAGTTCTCGATGATCAGCAGGTTCTTTTTATTGATCCAGCTGGTGCTACCCTGCCACTCTACTTTGTACCAAATATCCGTCTGGTCTTTGATGACCAATTTGTGGCCTCTGTTTAGGTGCTGGACAAAGTCTGACCCACTTGATGGCCCCTGCATCAGCATAGCTTGGTCTGCCGCCACAATGCCTCGACGGTACAGTAGCCCAAAATTGGCAGTAAAGGCCGCTGCCAGCACAAATGCCAAAAAAAACAGTGGATTATACATCATCAGCTTACCACGCCACTTGCGATAGACCATGATGCCCAAAAACAAAAAGGACATGCCTACATGGAAACTGCAGATGTAGATAAAATACTGGTTATAGAGAAACAGAAAGTAGTCCAGTTCGCTGAAGACATAGCCACTTAAGCTATTGAACGTCGCCAAGTCCTCTATTTTCTGCCGCACCTCAAGGCTAGGGTTATGAAGGTAGTAGAGGTTGAGATAATAGAGGGCCAGTGTAAAGTCATTGGCACTCTCGGTATAGGCCGACATCTTGAGCAACATCTGTGGGCTGTAAAGGCCTCGCTCTTGCAACAGGTATCGATATTGTTGGTAGGCCTCGGCATATCGCCTGCGCGCAAAGCCACTATCGGCCACCGCCAAGATCCGCCTAGCCCGCCAAGTGGTGTCAAAGGGCAATGGCTTCAGATTTACAGCCTGCACCTCCGGAGTGCCCGATAGCAGGTACATGGCCCCAAAACAGGCCAATAGGATCATTTTAAGCTGATTCGGAATATTTTTTAGCGTTCCGCCCATTTTTTTAGGATTCTGGTTTGCAAACTACGCACTATTCAGCTAGTTTTGCACCGCAATAAGGGAAAACGATCCCCTAAATGTAGAGGTAACAAGGTCGTAAAAAGTAGTTAATCTACCAATAACATCCTCCAACTTCGTGATTACCCGATTCGTTAGCTCAGTTGGTAGAGCAATACACTTTTAATGTATGGGTCCTGGGTTCGAGTCCCAGACGGATCACAGAAGCCGCTTTAGAGACATCTTGAGCGGCTTTTTTAGTAACAAGCTGGTCATGACATTTACTAGACTAGCATCACCCTAGAGAGGTGTCCGAGTGGTTGAAGGAGCACGCCTGGAAAGTGTGTATAGTCGCAAGGCTATCGAGGGTTCGAATCCCTTCCTCTCTGCCCCTATATATCACAACACCCTGTAAGACAGTAACTTACAGGGTGTTTTCTTTTTTACACCTAACACAAGCCTAACACATTTGCTATTTGTTTGCCTTTAGGTCCCCTAAAAGCGACTGCAAATCATCTTGTTTCCTCGCACTGCTGGAGCTGCTGCCAAACCAATAGCTGAAGATATTAACCACGATTGTGCCTAGACTGCCGATCATCACGTTGACTACCGTAGCGTTCTCCGCAGGCACTTGGTGATAGATGCTAGCAAACAGCAAAGCGACAAAGGACAGGATCACCAAAAAGGCTGAGGCATACTGAGTCCAGACCCCAATGGTATTGCGCAAAGTCACCTCACGTGTCCTTGCTGAGGCCACATCTTCATTACGTAGGCGTTCGATTGTCTCGGTAGTCCTGTTGATCTCAGTAGCCATTAGGCGCTTCAGTTCCTCACGCTCCTGATCATTGGTGACTACCTGATCCACTACTTTGCTGACCCCACCGATCAAGCCACTTATCCAATCCCCGATACCCATTAGTCTTTTGGTTTTGAGTTGACCCATTGTGTTAATGTACTTTCCATTACTTCTAGCCTGCGCTGTTGATCGTCAAATTTCTGATTGATCAATTCAGTCAGGTGACGATAACCTTGACCGAGCTCCTGTTTAATCAATGCAATATCTCGTTGATCACTGACCGCTTGAGCTTCAAGAATCCTAATTCTATTATGAAGGTCACGCAAAAAGAAACCAATGAGTGTTGCCATGACAGCTATGATATATTGCATGTTTTCTGCTGAGATCATTTTGCAATCAACACCATAAATAATGAGCCATTGCAATAGTGCAACAATAGCTATAAACCCACCTCCTTTAGCCATGACTTGACATCAAAGCTTGGGCAGGCCTTGGCCACACCA
>JAIXYP010000033.1 GCA_027490155.1 Cytophagaceae bacterium
GCACCTGTAGGGTTGCTTGCTTGTGCTGTCGTGATCGCAGCATTACCACCGATCGCAGCACGTGTCCAGGTGAAGGTTGTGCCAGCAGTTGCACTAGTTGGAGTGTAGCTGAAGTTAGCACCGGTGCAGATCGCGGTTGGTGTCAGTGTGCTGATAAGTACAGGGGTCGGATTAACCCGTACGGTTACATTCTGGGTATTGGTGCAGCTGTTAGCAGTCAGGGTGTAAACAAAAACCACATCAATAGGGGCGGTGGTATTGTTGACCAAGGCACCAGATGGGTTACTTGCTTGTGCTGTCGTGATGGCGGCGTTTCCACCGATCGCAGCACGTGTCCAGGTGAAGGTCGTGCCAGCAGTTGCGCTAGTTGGAGTGTAGCTGAAGTTAGCTCCGTTGCAGATTGCAGATGGTGTTAAGGTGCTGCTAAGTGCAGGGGTAGGATTAACAACTACTGTTACGTTCTGGGTATTGGTGCAACCTATGCTAGTTGTGGTGATAGCGTAAGTAACTGTTACTGGGCTAGCACTGCTATTAGTAAGTCCGTGAAAGATGGTTGCGCCAGAACCTCCAGCTGAGGCATTGCTATTGATAGATGCAATTGCTGCTCTAGTCCATGTGAAAGTGGGGCTGGTGTTATTGCTCGTAGCTGTGTAAATAAATGCAGAGCCACTACAGATCGCAGCAGGTGACAGGGTGCTGCTAAGTGCCGGGGTTGGGTTAACCACCACGGTTACGTTTTGGGTATTCGTGCAGCTATTGGCAGTCAGGGTATAAGCATAGACCACGCTGATTGGAGCGGTGGTGTTGTTCACCAAGGCACCAGATGGGTTGCTTGCTTGTGCTGTCGTGATCGCGGCGTTTCCACCGATAGCAGCACGGGTCCAGGTGAAAGTCGTGCCAGCAGTAGCTGATGTAGGTGTGTAGCTGAAGTTATCACCGTTGCAGATAGCGGTTGGGGTCAACGTGCTGCTTAGTGCAGGTGTTGGATTAACAACTACCGTTACGTTTTGGGTACGGATACATCCATTAGGATTGGTAAGGGTGTAGGCATAGACCAGGCTGATTGGGGCAGTCGTGTTGTTGACCAAGGCTCCAGATGGGTTGCTTGTTTGTGGAATCGTGATCGCAGCATTACCACCGATGGCAGCACGGGTCCAGGTAAAGGTGGTGCCAGCAGTTGCGCTAGTTGGGGTGTAGCTGAAGTTAGCTCCGTTACAGATAGCTGCGGGCGTAAGTGTCGAGTTGAGTGAAGCAAGGCTCCTGACAACCATAGTGAAGCCAGCGCTAGTAGCAGTGGCAGTTGTCCGACATGCATCATTGCTGGTCATCACACAACGGATGATGTCGTTATTGACAAAATCAAGGTCTGCAACACCAGTGTAGGTAACTGAGGTAGCACCACTGATGTTATTGCCATTGCGGGTCCACTGATAGCTAGGTGTGCTACCTCCATTAGTAGGGGTGGCAGTGAAAGTTAATGAAGTCCCACCACAAAGGTTGTTAGTGCCGGTAGTGATCGCAATCGAAACGGCAGGCGCTACCGGAATAGCTGTTACGGTGTAGTTAGCAGTCGTTGCATTGCCGTTGACATTGGTCTGGGTCAGGGAATAACTGCCCAATGCAGAGACTGGCAAGGTAGATGCTGTGCTGCTATTTCCCCAAGCCCAAGTCGTTTGCAGGGTTATTTCGCGAATGGTATGGCTACCAAGATCAGGGATCATCAGGTTGCCGTCAAAATCTACTGCAGGGTGCACAGGGTTCAGAAACCTTGCAGTGGCAAAATCTCCATTAACCGAGCCAGAACCTGCAGTACCTGATAGGGTAGTCACCACACCAGCTTGAGTGATGCGTCGGATGCGGCTACCGTCATAGTCAGATACGTAAAGGATACCTGATCTATCGACTGTGATGCCAGCAGGTCCGCTAAAACGCGCTGCTGTGCCAGTGCCGTCGGTATTGCCAACACTTCCGTTGACACCTGCAAAAATAGTAACAGTGCCAGTAAGGGTGATTTTGGCCACTGTTTGACCAGCATAGTTAGAGGCAAAGAGGCAATTTGAGAAGGCATCATAAACCAAACCATGTGCAGAATAGCTGCCTAATGTCGTTACAACGCCCGCTGGGGTAATCCTGCGAACATTGCCATTGCCAATGTCGCCAACATAAAGGTTGTCATTTCCGTCAATTGCTAATCCGATTGGCTCAGCAAAGGTGGCTAGTAATGGGTTGCTGTTATCAGCATTACCTGAGGCACCTGAGCCAGCAAAAACAGAGACAATGCCATCTGGGCTGATTTTGCGAATAGTGCGGCCAGAACGATCCACCAAAAAGATGGTGCCTTTGCTGTCATAGACCATGCCTTCAATCCAGTTGAACCGAGAAGCGGTCAGGCTGCCATTGTCTGTGCCAAAAACACCTGTGCTTGAGCCAGCATAATGGGTCACGACACCAGCAGGCGTCACACGACGAATGCGGAACGAGCCCCACTCGGTAATCAAATAATCACCATTAGGCAAAACCAAGATTCCACGAGGTTGGCTAAAGCGGGCAGCAGAACCTGTACCATCGGTTAGGCCTGCGGTGTTAGCTAGGCCAGCTAGGGTTGTTACGTTGCCAACCACTGTGCCAGCACTTAGGCTAGTGACGCATGCGGCGTTCGGTGTGATGGTTGGTGCGGCTGGGTTGTTCCAGACTTTGACTGTAATGGCATTGCTGATGGTGCTAGTGCAGCCAGCAACGTGAATGATGTTCAGATAATAAAAGCCACCAGTTGTAACACTGATACTACTTGTGGTTGCACCTGTGCTCCAGAGGTAAGACTGGCCAGCTGTTAGCACATAGCTGGTAGAAAGGGTAACGCTGCCACCTTGGTTGAAGGTAGTGGCGCCACCTGCAGTGATGGTCAGTGTTGTAGGAACGGCATTTAATGTCACCACCGTGGCAGCAGAGGCAGCACTAGTGCAGCTGGAGGCAGAAATGGAGCGGACGATATAGGACCCTGCAGCCGAAACGCTCAAGGTATTGGTTGCGCTGGCAGCTGTCCAGTTTGTACCACCATTCGAGCTCCATTGGTAGTTGTTGAGGCCTGCAGTGGCTGTGAGGGTGGTGCTTCCGCCTGTACAGAAGCTGGTAGCACCAGTTATTTCCGGGGTCAAGGCTGGGTTGACCGATACAGTAACGTTCTGGGTATTGCTGCAGCCGTTGGCCGTGGTGGTGATCGCATATACGACAGACACAGGGGCGTTGGTGGTGTTAACCAATGCCTCAGACGGATTGCCAGACTGAGAAACAGTAACGGCAGCATTGCTAATGCCAGCAACGGCAGCACGGGTCCAGCTAAAGGTGGCACCTGCTGTGGCGGAGGTAGCGGTATAGGCAAAGGTCGACCCACTGCAAACTGCGGGTGGGGTCAAGCTGCTGGTGAGGCTTGGTGTTGGGTTTACGACCACTGATACCGATTGTTGGTTGCGGACCCTCGTGGTTGGGTTGGTGGTGGTGACGAGGTAGGTGACAGTTACCGGGCTTGCAGTGGTATTCGTGAGGGTCTCGCTGATGCTTGTTGATACGGCTGTTTCAGTCATTACTGCAGCATTGCTGATGCCAGTGACGGCTGCACGGGTCCAGGTATAGGTGGCGCCGCTAGTGGCAGATGTTGGCGTATACGTGAAGCCAGCACCAGAGCACACTGCCGAAGGGGTCAGGGTGCTAGAAAGGGTTGGCAACACAGGGTTAGCCACGATGCTAAAGTTGTCAATTGCTAGCGCTTGGCCATTGCTGCTGCCTCCGACACCTGTCAGGACCCACTTGAGGTAGATTGTGCTACCGTTTGCAATGCTTAAGCCGGTGACGGTTGCATAGACGTTGTTGGCTGTTGGAGGGTTGCTAACAGTTGTATTGTTGCCATCGGCTGCATAATTGAGGGTGCCAGCGGCAATGCTGTTTGTTTGGCTATTGGTTGCAGTGCCGTAGGCCAAGGTCCAACCATAAGCCCGTGTGCCAGAACGTAGTTTTTCGTAATCGTATTCTAGGTAGACGCTTGTTACGGTAGCACCAGTGTTGTTGGTGTAAGCCGCAACAATGCTGCGAGGGGATACATCCAAGAAACCAAGGGACCGTTCTGTCGAAGTGCCAGTGGCACCATCAGCATAGTTATAGGTGCCTGAGTTGGATGAACTAGTCAGGACACCAGAGCCAGAAGTCCCAGCTGCACGTGTGACAGCCGTGTTTGTGTTGGACCAGGTTGGGGTGGCAGTTGTGTAAATCCTGAAAGAGCCCGGAGTGTTGGCAGAGGAGCTAGTCCCCATGCCGTTAAAGTTCTCTGTGCTTGGGCTATTAGCCGTCGTTAGGGAGGTCTGGGCTAATGCTGCATGCCCCACTAAAGCTAGTATGATGAACGCAGCTATGGTAAGCTGCTTTGGTATCGCGTTAGCGACCATTGCAAAAACAGACTGGTTGGTGATAGGTAGAGGCAGTTTCATTTTCGAGGCAATTATATTCAGGTGGGAATGCGATTCGTTTCTTAAACCGTGGGACGAATGTATACCCACTCTATCTACCCCCGAAAAGTGCCCCCTCGAGCCTATGGTGCTATTATGACCTCGGGTTACAGTCTAGGCTTTCATTGTTATCAATTTTCGCCCAAGACCTATCATGTAAGTATTTAGGAACGAAGTCCACAAAACGGCCTTTATCACCTGATTTTGTATGGCACAGACCTAATACTGCAAGCAAAACCCCCTTCAACTATCTGTTTTTGCAGATTTACTTACATTCACCTGTTATGACTTCAATCTAAAGTGCAGTCTGCGTTGCATCCCCAATCCTGAGGTATAGTTTTTGGATTGCGATGCCTTTACCAGAGGAACGTGTTTGGTCTAGTTTGGTTCGCGTAAGGGGTTTTCGTAGCTATCATCTTGCTGCACAGGCACATATACTTATACCGCTAGCACTTCGATAGCTAAAAACCTGGTTGAAAACGGAGTAAGGGTAGCGTGTCAGCTATATGTATATGAAGGCGGGTGTCATACTGTGAAATAAATCCTCGCCCTTCTTTGGCTCCTGGTTGCAATCGTCATTGGGCTATTGTTAGGCCAAGATGGATAACAGAGTTACTCTGATGCCATGCTTCCTTGAGCTTTTGTGGCATATCAGAACCAAGAGACAATTGCATACATACTAGTAGGTACTCGCTGCCTTACTCAATCATCCAGTGGCTCATTTCTGGGGAATAGGATCTTGGCTCCCTTACCTCTCGCACCTCTGAGCTTCTTGCCGGTTACTGCTGTGGCAGGGTATGATATGATCTCATAAAATTATCATCAAATTTTCGGCATCATGTGTCCAATTTGCTAAGCTAACAAATTTTTGTATATGTCTGATAGTCAACTGTATATGCAAGGTCCTATCATAGCTAAATCATACCAAAGGATATGATATTTCTCCCTCCAGCAACTACCTGCCTGTGGCAGTCAGATTTAGGGCATTAAGTAATTATACCCAAGTTCAGTATCTTTGTAAAATTAAGCGGCCTACGTCATTTTCCACAGCACATAGACTAGGCCATTTACAAGACTTTATTTACGATAATGCCCATCGGCAACAGGTACTATTGGCAACAATACTTTTCTTCAAATTCCGCCGATTATGGCGAATAGGGTCGGCTGACTACCCTATAGGGATCATTGCAATCTTATGGATTTTCACTGTGGTGCCCGCCTTGGGCGACTTACCCCACGTTAGTAATCGATTTGATGGTGTGAGTAGAGCCTCGGCCATCAAGCAGATCGATAGCTTAAGGCGCCAGACCTACAACCCAAACCGTGACCTTAGGTTAGAAGCCTTTAGGGCTATCGCCGAGCGCCATGAGATATTGGGACATAATGATAGCGCCCTAAAATATTTCCAGATTATTTATTTGGCGTCACGGGCGCGTGGCTTATTGTCGCACCGGAGTGCCTATGCAGCCTTAGATTATGCTCGTATCCTGAAGCGGGTTGGGCTCTACCGCCAGATGATTGACATCTTGGATGATATACCCGAGGATCGGCTTGGCTTGCAGGATTATGAGCTCCGACTTGAGCGATTGTTTATGCTCATCAGCGGTAGCCTCTGTGTTGGCGAACTGGTCAGGGCCTACGAAACATGGGAACATGCCAGCAAAATCCTGTTGGAGCACCCTAACAAAAACTACGAGCCGCAGCTGACCTACCTCCGTGGGCAGATATTGGGCGTGGTGCAATACAACGAGGACATCTGCGCCACTTTTGCCAAAGCTGAGTTTCAGAGCCGAGAGGTTGAGCAAATAGACCCCATTAACAGGATCAACTATTTGCTCTGTGTCACTGGTTGCAAACTTTATGGTGTCAAGCCACAGGAGCGGGATAGCATCTTGCAACTTGCTGCTGGTATTGCAAATGCGCAGATAGACCCTAGCCTGCAGGTGGATATCTTAGAGGTCCAGTACCGCATCTTGGTGCATGAGCGCGACATGGATGCGGCCTATCAAACCGCCATTATGATGCGGGACCTGACCCAAAAACACCATCTGATCCACCTGAAGGGCTTGTCATTTATGTACATGAGCCGGAACGACATGCTTTCACATGCAGATAAAGCCGATTTGCTAGATAGTGCCATCGTTTATTTTAGGATCAGCAACAACGCCAGTTGTCTCAGGCTTGCATTGCGGGAGCGCATGCTCTATCATAACAAAAACAAGGACCTTGTCATATTCACCATGGCCCACAAGGACGAGTACGTCAAGCTTGTGGAGGAGTGGGCAGATCAGAAAGCTAACGTCGAGCAGGCCTTTTTGCGCCACGATCTCGAAATGGCCAAAGTTGAAATGCAGGAGCAAGCCAAGGTTTCGGATCGATTATGGTGGACCATTGTTGGGCTGGTTGCGGTGATTGCGGGTGTATTGGGTCTGCTCCTCCGTGCCCGACTGAAATTGACCAAGTCCATCAGCCGCAGCAACGAACTGATGGATCTGTATAACGAGACTGTGGAACGGGTTATCGTCCTGCAAGAAGAGGTGGTCGAGCTGCGGACCAATACGATAATCGCCCACCAAGAGATCGAGACTGCTGGCCTCAAACAGGAGTTGGAGGAGGTCAAATCGGTATCTGAGATGCGGGAGATGCTGCTACAGGAGATCGAAACTACCCTCAAGGCTTCGCCCGTTTGGTCTGCTAGTTTTGATAAGGTCAAGCACTCGTTAGATACGGACTTAGCCGACAGTAAAGGCTGGTCTAACCTCATGACTTTGTTTGAAGGCCAAAAGCCACAATTCGTCAAGAAGTTGATGAAACAAGCACCTGATCTCAGTCCGCTAGACCAAAAGATCTGTGCTTTTCTGGTGCTGGACCTCAATACCCGTACCATCGCCCAGATGCTCAACATCACTGAGGCCAGCTTGCTTAACCGTCGCTCAGCCATCAGGAAAAAGCTAGCCCTCAATCGGACGATGGATCTACAGACCTATTTGCAGCGGCTCTAGTGCGGGTTGATTTGCTACCTACATCGGGTGGTTGGTTAGCTTGTTTTTCTGCCTTTCTTGACTTCCTCCATTAGGTCTTGTAGATAGTCCAGCTGCACCTCCTGGATCTCGAGCAGTTTTTTGTTGTGGTGGACCAATAGGTGGTCTATTTTCTCGCTTAGTAGTTTGATTTCCAGTTCCGCCTTGAGGTTGATGCGGTAGTCATGCTCGGCACGGTCACGGTCTTTTTCCTCCTGCCTGTTTTGGCTCATCATGATGATGGGCGCCTGGATGGCAGCTAGACAGGACAAAATTAGGTTTAGTAAGATGAAAGGGTAGGGATCAAATACCTTGTCACGGGCCAGAATTACGATGTTTATGATCATCCATACTAGTATGAATGTAAAAAAGCAGATGATAAAGGTCCAGCTACCCCCAAAGGTCGCAATCTTGTCTGCCATGCGTTGGCCTGTGGTTAGGTTGCTTGCCTCAGTCTGAGGTGGCACTTTTTTGGCTTGGCTCACATTGTCGCCAATGATGTCCATCATACCATGATCTAGCTGATTAAGGTCACCTTGCTCTTTGGCCAACACCGTCTTGAGGTATAGCCTCCGATACTGATTCAGTTCTTCAATCGAGATATAATCTTCCGAGCCAAAGGCCGGGTTACTAGCCTTAATCAGGTCAAAAATAGGCGCTCTGATTTCGCTTGCAGCAATGGCCTCAGCGTTTTTGATGGCTTTTTTACTAATGGGGCTGGTGTGCATTGTCGTCCGGGAGCGGTGGAGAAATGTCAAGAGGGCTTTCTACCAGCGAAATAGGCAATAACCTTACCACAGCTCCGAATCTCACCACAGCTCTTGTCCGGAAGGTGCCATTTAGTCTAAAACAAGCAATGAAGCCCCTTAAGCATCCATTCTGCACTAACCTTTTTTTGGTATGGCTTCCCCATGCGGGTCTAGGTCTGGGAAGTTGAGCAGCTGCTCTAGCCGTGCCTCCAGCTCGGGTGTCAGGATGTGCTCTACCGTCTCGGCATCATCATGGACATGGTCAGGGGCTAAGTTGAGTTCTGTAGTTAGGTAAAGCTCCCATAGCCGATGTAGCCGGACGATGCGCCTACCCTGTTTGGTGCCTTCGGGTGTTAGTACCCAACACCTGTCACTACTGCCAGTTGGTTGAACTAATAGCTTATCCGCTACCATCTGCCGCAGCATTTTGTCGAGCGGTTTGCCACTGAAAGAGCGACGATCTAGCAAGGTCTGAAGGGATCTGGGTTTATCAAACTTGCCATCTGTTTCTGCCAGCTGGTAGAAGGCCTTAAGGATATTCTCGCGCAGGATCCGGACTTGGTGTCGTCGCTGTAGCCGAAACTCAGCAATGACTCCTCGCCGAGGTGCAAACAGGATGCTCAGAATGGCTATCAAGGTGATCAGCAGGACCATGCAGGGGCCTGTCGGTAAGCCCGGTGCTAGGTAGGACACCATGGCTCCACCAGCCCCGGACACTAGCCCAAATGTGGCAGCTAGCACCAGCATGACAGGTAGGCTATGGGTCCAGTAGCGGGCAGCTGCAGCAGGGGTTATCAGCATGGCCGCCATCAGGACGACTCCGACTGCCTGAATGCCTACAACAACGGCTAGCACGGTCATCGAGCTTAAGATGATTTCGTAAAGCACAACTGGCATGCCGAGGCTTTGGGCATATTGGCGGTCAAAACTTATCAGGGTGAACTCCTTCATCAGCAAAAGCACCATCAGGATCAGTGCCACCGCCAACGAGCCAAAGACATATACATCTACCCCGATTAGGGCAGCCGCCTTGCCGAACAGAAACTTGTCTAGCCCACTTTGTGCCGCATTGCCACTTTGCTGGATGTGGGTCATAAGTAAGATCCCGAAACCAAAAAAGACTGATAGCACCACCGCAATTGCCGTATCCTCCTTCAGTTTGGTATTGGCCTTGAGCCAACTCACGACCATGATGCTGAGCCATCCCGTCACGAAGGCCCCGATTAGCAAGACAACAGGGTTCTTGGTCCCACCAATCATAAAGGCCAAACAAACACCTGGTAGGACGGCATGGGCAATCGCATCTGCTGCTAAGGTGGACTTCCGCAGGAACGCAAAACAGCCCACCAAGCCAGCCGAGATCGAGAGCAAAGCCGTTGCCCCAATCACCCAGACGACATTGGCCTGGCGGAACAACAATAGGTCAAGAAGGGTGGTCTGGAGGTCTTGTTCCATTAGGGGCGCAGGTGGTTATGGGCCTGACTGGGTATTGGTTAGCTTTTTATGGGTGTTTATTGCTCGCGTAGGGGGAAGGCTTGTTTGTGGAGCTGTTCGCCAACTTGAGCCAACATCGTTAGGCGGCCACCATACGTTTTCTGAAGGTTTTCGGGGGTCAGAACCTCGGCAGCGGGGCCGTAGGCAGCTAGGTGGAGGTTCAGCAGCATCACCCAATCGAAATAGGTGCCTGCAGTCTGAAGGTCATGGTGGACGGCGACAACGGTTTTGCCAGCGGCGCGCATTTCGTGCAGGACACTTACAATGGCTTGCTCTGTTGCGGCATCGACCCCGGCAAAAGGTTCGTCCAGGATGTAGAAATCAGCTTTTTGGGCTAGAGCACGGGCCAAAAATACCCGCTGTTGTTGCCCACCACTCAGCTGCGAGATTTGGCGTTTGGCGAAAGCTGCCATGCCGACTTGTTCGAGGCTTTGGGTCACGATGGTACGATCAGCAGCACCGGGGCGCCGAAAAACACCGAGTTTGCCATAGCGCCCCATCATTACAACATCTTGCACGGAGGCCGGGAAGTCCCAGTCTACCGACTCGCGTTGAGGCACGTAGGCGATGCGACCCCTTACGGCCTCTAAGGGTTGGCCAAATAGCCGCACATACCCACTCGATAGTGGCAATAGCCCCATGATAGACTTCAGCAAGGTGCTTTTGCCTGCGCCATTAGGCCCGATGATGGCAGCCATCACCCCTTCGGGCAATGACAGGTCGATATCCCAGAGCACAGGTTTGCGGTTGTAGCTCACGGTTACGTCATGGACTTCGAGTGCGATCATGGTCTGGCTGGCGGTAGAAGTGGTTACTTGTGGATTATCGTAGGGCGGTGATGATGGCGTTTGTATTGGCCCGCACCATACCGACGTAGGTACCAGCTGGGGTGCCGGCCTCACCCAAAGCATCCGAATAAAGCGAAGGCCCAAGGTTCAGCTGCCAACCTTTGCTTTTGCAGCCTGCTACGACGGCGTCGATGGCTTTTTGGGGCACCGAGGTCTCGATGAAAACGGATTTGAGCCGCCGTTGCACTACAAAGTTGACCAAAGAGGTAAGGTCTTGCAGGCCATACTCCGCTTGCGTACTTATGCCTTGCAGCCCACGGACTTCGACTCCGTAGGCACGGCCATAATAGCCAAAGGCATCATGCGCGGTTACCAAAATGCGGCTTTCGGCGGGCATTGTCTGCCAACTCTGACGCACCCAGTGGTCAAGGCTGTCTAGCTCGGCGCAATAGGTATTGGTCCGCCCTAAGTAATAGTCCGCATTGACAGTGTCTTGCTCTGCTAAGGTCTGACCGATATGCAAAACAGCCTCTCGCCAGAGCATGACATCAAACCAGATATGTGGGTCATACGTGTTCTCAAATCCTTCAATCTGGCGCAGGCGATTTGGGGCAATGCCATCGCTAAGGGCCACCACAGGTTTGTGGTCTGCTAGGTTATGAAGCACTTCGCCCATTTTTCCTTCCAGATGCAGGCCATTGTAGAAGATGAGGTTGGCATCGCTCAGTTTGCTGACATCTTGCTGCGAGGCCTTATAGAGGTGCGGGTCGACCCCTGGGCCCATCAGGACACTAGATATAATGCGGTTGCCACCAATGTAGGAGACCGCATCGGCTATGATGCCGGTAGTGCTGAGGACCTTGAGTTTTTGCCCTTCGGCACGCTCACCTCCCGGTTGGTAGCGGCAGCTGGATAGCAATACCAATCCAGAAAGCAAGGCCATCAAGATAGAACCAATCACCTTTTGGCAGTGGTAAATTCTAGAGCTAGGCTTGTCCTGGGCGTTAGTAAATGCCATAGTTCGAGACAATATTTTTGATGCCCTAAATAAATTTTTAGGCGCACCAAAATTACAACGATCAGCCCTGACTTGCAAACATATATTATGGGCAAGGACGCCGACCCGTTTGGCCACTCAGGATGTTGAATGGACAGTGTCTAAATGGTCTGTTACAGGATACCCCAAACCAGTCGCATCCGCCCCCTGAAGTCTGCTTCCTGGTGGTACTCTGCGAAGCCAGCCGCCTCCAGCAAGGCCTTCACCTCGGCACAATAGCGTTCGTTACACTCCAGCCAAAGGCTACCACCAGGCCCCAGCAAGGTTTGGGCATGACGGACAATGTGGCGATAGAACAAGAGGGGATCCTCTTCTGGCACAAATAGGGCCACCTCTGGCTCATGGTCCAGCACGTTGCTAGCCATTTCGGCAGCCTCCGAAGGCAGGACATAGGGTGGATTGCTGATGATAAGCGTTACCGAACCATGGTCAGCGATCGGCTCTTCGGTTAGGGCATCATGCCGGAAGATGTTGATGTCGGCAGATAGCAATGCCGCATTGGCCTTAGCGATATCGAGAGCCGTTTCGTCAAAGTCAGTGGCTAAGACTGTCAGTTGCGGAAACCGATGTTTGAGGGCAATCGGGATACAACCTGACCCTGTGCAGATGTCCAGCACCTTGATGGTGGTCGGGTCAAAACCTTTGTCCTTCCTGAGCAGGTCCATCAGCCGATTGTTGAGCCATAGGGCAGCCTGGGCCACGATCTCTTCGGTTTCGGGACGTGGGATCAGCACACCAGGTCTGACAGGTATCCTGAGGTCATCAAATGGGGCCCAGCCCAAAACGTACTGCCATGGTTTTCCGGTGCGTAGTTCTGATATCCAGTTAGCTAACTTTGACTCCTGCGACAGGTCTATCTGGAGCGTGCGGTTTGCCAGCAGCGATGCCGAAGACTGTCCTGTTAGTTCTTCGAGCAAGATTTTGGCCAAGTAGCCTGCCTCCTGAGCTTCGAATTGGGCCTGTGCATCATTGGCCATGAGCTCGTTAGCAATGTTTTCGATCAGCTGACGGTAGGGCATGGTGTTAGGCAAGATTTGGTGTTTGTAGTTTCAATGGGTGGAGCATTGGTCCAGATTGCTGCAATCAATCTAGTCAATTTGCGCCACCTGTATTATTTGCTGGCTTCAGGATGGAGCAAAGCCTTCATCCGCTCGACACTCTGGAGGGCACGTGGTCCGGGGCGGGTGCTGATGTCGGCATCCAGTTTGTAGCATTGGTGGTTGCGGTAGGCTTTAATGGACCTAAGCTCGGGGTAGAAGTTGAAGAAACTACTGTCCAGCGAACGCATATCCCCACCAAAGATAACATCTGGGTTGAGTTTAAGGACATACTCGCGGGTCAGCTCAGGATAGGCCTTGGCAAATCGCTCGGTGATGGCATTGGCCCCACCAGCAAGGCGTAGTTGGTCGGTCATCATTGTCTCACGTCCCCAGGCATAGATGGGTTTGTCGCTCACCAAGCTCAGGACCCGTGGTGTGCTGCCTTCGCCATTGAGGGCGATCTCGAAGGTCTGCTGCACACGCCTCAGGCTATCTGATACCAACCTTGCACGCCGTTTATGACCGGTCAAGACCCCAATCGTGTCCATCGCTGCCCAAATATCCGCTAGGCGATCATACTTAAAAAAGTAGCACGGGATCTTAAGCCGCTCTAGCTGGGCAGCCGTCTCGAAGGACACAATGCCCTCTTCGGCAAGCACCAGTTCTGGTTTCAGCATGATGATGCGCTCAAAGTCCACAGGATAGGTATTGACCTTAGGTTTGTTGGCTACCTTATCCGGTGGGTAGTTGCAGGCATGGCTCACCCCGACGATCTCCGAGTCGGGCACAACTGCGAAAAGCAATTCGGTCAGGGCGGCGCTCAGGGCCATAATGCGCAAGGGTTGGCGGCTAGGGGCTCCTTCGGTAGGACTGATGGGCTTTGGGGTTTCTTCAGGGATGAAACGAACCTCTATTTTGCGGCCTAGCCTATCTATGACTTGGCGTGTGCTACTTCCAGTGGGCTGATCCTGTGCGCGGTATTGGCAGCCTACCATCATGAGGGTCAGTCCGATTGCACCGATGGCCCAGGACCAGCTCATGTCAGAGTTAGGCTTGATGGATGACCATAATCGCTGCAAAATTTGCGGTGCTTTTGTGTCCTTGGCTTTTTGTGGAGTTGTCATGTCTGATTTAGGTAGGTGGAGAGTGGTAGGAGCCATGCTGACGGCAACCATCAACCTTTCCGCTGGCTTGCTAGAATGCAGGGACAATATACATCTGTGGCAAAATAAAAGCCCCTGCACTGGTGCAAGGGCTTGTATGGAATCAGTCCGACAGATCATTGCCTCAACTGGAGACTGGATCTTTTGGTACTAAAAATCTTCGTCCATCGAGAAGGCCTTGGTTGTTTCGACAGCTTGGCCATTGACACCAGCCTTGCGGTATTCGCCAACACGTTTTTCGAAGAAGTTGGTTTTGCCTTGCAGCGAAATCATCTCCATGAAATCAAAAGGGTTGGTGCTGTTATAGTGTTTCGGATAACCTAGGGACTGCAACAAGCGGTCAGCCACAAACTCGATGTACTGTGCCATCAGTTTGGAGTTCATCCCGATCAGGTTCACTGGCAGGGCATCGATCACGAACTCTTGCTCGATTGCGACAGCATCCAAGATAATCTCCAACACTCGCTCTGGGCTGAGTTTGTTGTTGAGGTAGTTAGTGTAGAGCAAGCAGGCAAAGTCGCAATGTAGGCCTTCGTCCCGGCTGATAAGCTCGTTGCTGAAGCTGAGGCCAGGCATAAGGCCACGTTTCTTGAGCCAGAAAATGCTACAGAACGATCCACTGAAGAAGATACCTTCCACGGCAGCGAATGCTACTAGTCGCTCGGCAAAGTTTTCGCTGTTAATCCACTTGATGGCCCATTCGCCTTTGCGGCCTACTGCTGGCACGGTCTCGAGCGCATTGAAGAGGTGGTCCTTTTCTTTCGGATCCTTGATGTAGGTATCGATCAGGAGAGAGTAGGTCTCGCTATGGATATTCTCCATCATGATTTGGAAGCCGTAGAAACACTTGGCTTCGCTATGCTGAACCTCATGAAGGAAGTTGACAGCTAGATTCTCGTTGACGATACCGTCAGATGCTGCGAAGAAAGCCAGTACATGCGAGATGAAGTGACGCTCTCCGTCATTGAGGCCTTCCCAATGGATCAAGTCCTGGGACAAGTCGATCTCTTCGGCAGTCCAGAAACTAGCTTCAGCTTGTTTGTACATCTGCCAGATGTCATTGTGCTGGATGGGAAACAGGACAAAACGGTTTTTGTTTTCGGACAAAAGCGGCTCGGAGTGTAGCGTTAAAGTCTCGGCAGCTGACATGGGGCGAGTTGATGGTGATAAAGGCGATGTTGCGATATAGCTATTCTGACTATCAGTCAGTTAGGTCGTTATAAGATCAGGTAGGGGGGCTGAGGCCGCGGTGCATTACTTGGCTCAGCACCTACAAACTTCAGGAAAAAAACAACCCGTCTCACGTTAAGGTTTTACCTAATGCCAAAAAAAGTCTGGTCAATCGACTGAATAAGGCTCTGGCAATACTGTAGGCGGTTTACCTTGTGGATTATTTTAGTTTAGCCCATGTCTGTGGACTCTGTATGACAATCACCTATCCATCCCGGACGTATTGGCTGCGTGCAGTAGCAATATTTTTCGGAATGCTAACATTGTGTTGGCTGGCCTTGGCTACCTCTGATGGTACGCTTAAGGCGGAGGATAGCCCATGGTTCAAACCTGCAAAGCTGGCTGCTACCATGGCGGCTTTCAGCTGGTGCCTTGGTGCCTACCTGAGCTATTTACCTTTCTATCAACAACGGCTAACAGCTAGTGTGCTGGCTGCCCTCGCCCTACTTACCTCTGGTGGTGTATTTGTCTGGATGGTGGCAAGGCAAGTATTGCTGGATGCTGAGCTTCCCCCGATTATCTATGACCATACTGGGTTGATGCTCTACTACGTCAACAAGGGGGCTGTTATGTTATTACTGGCTGTGGTGGCCTACCTCTTATGGCAGCTAAACCGGACTGACCGCCGCAAACTATCATTGCCCTATTTGTTCGGGATCCGGTCTGGCCTAGCGCTTTTTTTGGCTAGTGGGCTGATGGGGTTATTGGTCGGGCGTGGTACCCAAGGCCCCTATCCACCCTATACGTACGGCTTTGAGGGATTCCCTTTCTTCAACTGGCGTGTGCTGGACCTCAAGCTGCGAGGGATCTACCTCCTAGCCTCGCATGCCATTATTTATCTGCCGATTGTTGGCAATCTGCTGGGCCGTATCCAGGACCACAAGTATGTGCCTATGTCAACAGGCTTTATAGCGGTCCTATCCATTATGCTCTTGATCTTGCTGGCGGTGGGCTGGGTGGCGCAGGTGACGGGTAGGGCGGTGATTTAATTGACGTCCTAGATAACCTCGAATGGCTTACAGGCCTTGCCTTCCCAATGCACCTTTGGTGGTATAGACAGAATTGATAGTTAGTTGGTGTCCATGGTCCGGACCTATGTTGTTACCTTGCGGCGTCAAGGCTCTATCTCAGTTGCGGGTACCCCTCGTTATTGGGCATGCCGAGATCGGATTACTTCTGTCAGATATTTATTGTTAGGCCGACTAAATGGGACCTAAGAAGTCTCCAAAGTCAATTCCGCATGGTTTAGGATTATCCACCTTGACCACCTTAAAACGAAACATGAACTCATTCAATCGTACTCTTGCCGCTGCCATCTTGATCAGCTCAGCTTGGCTTTATACCAGTTGTGGCGACAAACATGCGGCACTTAGCCGTGATCAGTACCAGATTGTTGGCACGGTAACCAATGCCAAAGCAGACGGAAAAGTCAAATTGTTGCGGATTGCGGGCACTAGCCTTGTCGTATTTGATTCGACGACGACTGACAAGGATGGTAAGTTTACACTCCGTGGCAAGCTGCCAGAGGCAACACCGGCCTACTTCTTGATCGACGCCTACGAAACCCAGCAAGCCCTGGTAGTGCTGGATAGCGCCTCAGACGTCACAGCAGTGCTGGATGGCAAAGACCCACAAGGCAAGGCTGAGCTCAAAGGCTCAAAACTGATCGATAGCCATAATGAGGTTTTGGCCATCAGGGAGTGGTTTGACAACGCCCAATCGGCTGTCAACGAAACCTTTGCCAACAACAAAGAGAAAATGGGCATTAAGTCCTTCAGCGATAGCTTGGCAGACGTTGCCCAAAAGACCGATAAGGAACTTGCTAACAAGGTCAAAGCCCAGATCACCAAGATGGGCCCGACGGTCGTGAGTTTGTTTGCAGCTGGCATGCTGAACCCTGAGCGTGATTTTAGCTTTATGGATAGCCTAGCCCGCAGCTTCAAAGTGGCCAAACTAGGTGATATGCAAGGCGTGGCCTCCTTCGTCGAGAACCTAGAGCGGATCAGCAAAGTGCGCGAAGGCGCCATGGCACCCGCCCTTGAGCTTCCTAAAGCAGACGGCACCTTAATGTCCTTGGCTAGCCTAAAGGGCCAAGTTGTGCTGGTGGACTTCTGGGCCAGCTGGTGTGGACCTTGCCGCAGGGCCAACCCTGATGTCGTCAAGCTCTATAATGCCAACAAAGCCAAAGGCTTTACAGTCTTTGGTGTATCGCTTGACGAGGACCGTGACAAGTGGCTAGAGGCGATCAAAAAAGATGGCCTGACCTGGAACCACGTATCAGATCTCAAGCGTTGGCAAAGCCCAGTTGCAGTGACATGGCAAGTTGCCAGCATTCCATCCACTTTCTTGGTTGATAGAACAGGCAAAATCGTTGGCCGGAACCTCCATGGCCCTGAGCTAGAAGCCAAGGTGCAAGAGCTGCTCAAACAATAACCCACAGTTCACTTTCCTTTTGTCAACCTCCTTCGTCCCTCTTGACAAAGGGGGTACTGAGATACTAGTTTTGCATTTAGATCGTTGACCATACAACCATTGGGTTTGTTTGGCTGTCATTGTCTTAGTGTCTGGCTGTCCATAATCTGGCAGCTTGTCCAAACTAGTCCTGCTAGCCTCTGCACCATGCCATACGTCGGGTGGGTGCTTATCTGGCAAAAAACATGTAAAATTGCAGTTGCATTCCGAAGTCTAGTGGCCAAAACCATCCTGACTGATTATCAACACTACTTGTTCAGCACAACTCAACCACGCGCTATGCGAAAGCGTTACTTGGCCCTCCTAGTGGCCACCAGTACCATCCTGACACTCCCTCTGGCTGCCCAGCCTAAGCGCAAAGC
>JAIXYP010000062.1 GCA_027490155.1 Cytophagaceae bacterium
AACTACCAACTTGGCACCACCGACCAAATAAGCCTCCCGAACTATGTCTGCAAGACCAATACCCACTATTTGCCCGCCGGGCTACCAAGTCACAGGCCACCTCACCACCCACCAGCCTTGGCGAGGACTATCGACCCTATTTGCCCTATTGGTCTTGTTGCTAACAAGTGGGCGAGTTGCAGCGCAGATTTCCATCGCAGCTGACTCTACAAAGGTCACGACGACGTTCAACCAAGCAAGTGGCAATACCTTGCCTTCTGGTTTCCGGCTCACGACAGCTCTGACCACCACCACCTCGGGATTAGTAATTTCTAGCACAACGGTGAACGTAGCCAGCACAACAGGTATTGTAGCAGGTATGGCGATGTCTGGTACGGGCGTCACAGCTGGCACCACAGTCATAAGCGTCAACTCAAGCACCCAGCTCACTGTATCGGTCAACAACTCGATATCCAGCTCCGTAACGCTAGCCTTTAGCAACGGCAATGTGCCTACCTATAACAGTACAGCCAACATTACCAGCACGATGCAGAACACCTCAACGGGCTCGGTTACTGGTCAAAGTTATGGCTATTACGTCGGCACCGACCGCGCGATTGGTATGCAGAGCTCTACCTCGCACCCAACGCCACAGAGCATCATGGTGCAGTACCGCAACAACAAAACGGCCACCATCAAGGACCTCAAGATCGACTTCAACATCGAGCGTTACCGTGTCAATAGCACGGCAGCATCTGTAGATCTTTTCTACTCATTAGATGGTACGACCTGGACAGCCTTAAGCGCAGGCAATACAGCAACAAGCGAGTTGCCAACTGCGGCCTCTTCTTTTACATTTGGGTCACCCCTTACTTTGACAAAATCTGCCACGATCACTAACCTGAACCTAGCCGTAAGTGGCAACGTGTTTTTCCGTTGGGGCTTTAACCTATCCAATGCCAACTCCCAAGGTGTTGCAATTGATAATGTTGTCGTGACCCCTACATTGGTTGCTTGTACAACCCCAGCCAATCAGCCAACTGCCTTAACCTTCCCTACATCAGGTACAGGCCAGATCACAGGCTCGTTCACCGCAGCAGCTAGCGCTCCGTCAAACTATCTAGTTGTACGTTACCCAAGTGGCAACACGGCTACCAACCCAACCAATGGAGTGGTTTATACCAACGGTGCAGCCCTTGGCACCGGTACTGTCGTTGCAACAGGCGTAGGCACCTCCTTTATCAGCACTGGCCTCACGATCAGCACTGCATACGATTATTATGTTTATTCCTACAACCACAGCAACTGCTCTGGCGGACCGCTCTACCGTACTACATCTCCGCTAGTCGGCACCAAGTCAACAAGTGGTTGCCCTAGTTTTGGCGCCACCGTCCAGATCAACCCTGCCGCCACCCGTGTCGATGGTAGCGTCTATAACACCCTCACCGAGGCCCTGCTAGAACTCAGCGGATGCGCCATTAGCCAGCCTACCGTCATCGAGCTTGCTTCCAACTACGTTAGCTCTGGCGAGACTTTCCCGTTGACCCTCCCAGCCATCAGTGGTGCTAGTTCAACCAACACCATCACGATCCGCCCAGCTTCTGGGGCTACTAACCTGACCATCAGTGCTAGTAGCTTGTTGCCTGCTACAGCCGGTAGCATCTTCTTTATCAGCGATGGTGATTTCTGGCGCATTGACGGACGTGCTGGTGGTACTGGTACAACCCGCAACCTGACGATCGAGAATACCGACAACACCACTGCAGGCTCTGCTGCCATCCGTTTCATCAACGGGGCGCAAAACAACGTCGTGACCTACTGCAACGTCAAGAGTGCTAACATTGGTGTCTCAAGCGGCTGTATTGCGTTTGCGACCTCTAGCACAACTGGTAACAGCGATAATACCATTTCGTTCTGCCAGATTTCGGATGCCAGCACAGGCCTACCGAACGTCGGCATCGGATCCGTGGGTGCCCTTGGTTTTGCCAATGACAACAACCAGATCCTGAACAACAACATCGTCAATATTTTTGCTGCTACTGGCAATACCTACGGTGTCTACATCTCAGACCACAACAACAACTGGACGATCTCTGGTAACAGCATCTACCAGACCGCTTCTCGCAACCTGACCAGTGGTTCTGACCGTAACTATGCACCGATCGGCATCAGCCCTTCTACTTTTTCGACCGTTACTGGCCTTAACATCTTAGGCAACTTCATCGGCGGTACGGCTCCACAATGTGGAGGTACCCCGCTAACCCTTACCAACTCTGGTGGAGGTGTGACCATTGTTTTGCGTGCCATCTTCGCACAGGTAGGTACTGCCGTGCCGACAAGTATCCAGGGCAATACCATTGCCAATATCAACATCACCACATCCAGCACCTCGGCTAACCAATCGTTGATCTCTGCAGTTACAGGCGCCTTTAACATCGGTAACATCACCCCTAACGTTTTGGGTAGCATGTCGGCTACGGGCAGTGTTTCGCTTACCCAGACTACCAGCTCAACTTCTCCAAGGCTTAGTGGCATCCTGGCTGGTACAGGCACCCCAGGCGCTATGGTCATCAGCAACAACCAAATTGGTGGTCTTACAGCCTCTAACTCATCGTCTGGCAATGTGGCACTAGCAGGTATCTATGCCCAAGGCGCAGCTAGTAGCTATACCATCAGCGGCAACACCATTGGCGGTACCGTTGCCGGTTCAATAACCAACAATACGTCTACCAGTGTTACTGGGATTTACCTTTCCAACACGACATTGTCCAACACCATTAGCGGCAATACCGTCCGGAACCTAAACGCACCCGTAAACGCAGGTATCAGCACTGCGATTGGTATCCAAACCGATGGTGGTGTCAATACCATCAGTGGCAACACCATCCATAGTTTTACCTCTGCTTGTACCGGAGATGCTTGTTATGGTATCTATCAGTTCTCGACAAGCCCTGGACAGTCAGTTACAGGCAACACCATTCATAGCCTAGAAAGTACTAATGCGCTTAGCTCTTCTGGCGTCTATGGCATTATCTACAGAGGCGCAACCAGTGGCAGCAACCTGATTGACCGCAACTTTGTACATAGCCTCAAGCTCAACACAAGTGCTGTTGCCGGATCAGTTTATGGTATCTTTGTCCTGTCAGGTTCCTTACCTGTTACGATCCAGAACAACATGGTTCGCTTGGGCCTCGACGCTAGCGGTGCTGACTTGGCAATTGGTTACGGGATCTTCGGTATCTACAATCTGAGCTCAGGCACCATCAACCACTATTTCAATACCGTTTACATCGGTGGCACGGTTGCGTCTGGCAGCACCAGCAGCACATTTGCTTTACAAAGCACAGGCACTGGCACACGCTCGTTCCTGAACAATCTCTTCGTCAACAACCGTAATGGTGGCACCATAGGCAATCACTACTGCCTCTCAGTTGCAGGCACTGGTGTCAACCCATCTGGCTTGACAAGTAACAACAACCTCTACCAAACGAGTGGAGACAACGGCTTCTTCCTGAGCTACAACAGCAGCAACATCGACAACCTGCCTGGCATCACTACTGCTAATGGCCAAGATGCTGGTAGCTTCAGCTGCGACCCTAAACTAATAAACCCAACAGGTACTGCAACTACGGTTGACCTACACATCTCTGCCCCACCAGTTGCCACCCTGATCGAAGGTAATGGCCAGCTCGTTGCTTCTGTTGCCCTAGACTTTGATGGCGAAACTCGCAGCGGCCTCACACCTACAGATATTGGTGCTGATGCTGGTACATTCACCGCCCAACTAGGTGGCTGCATTGCTACTTGGAATGGCTCGGTCAACACCAGCTGGACTAATAAAGACAACTGGACACCAAACCAGACCCCAACCGCAAGCTCGCCAGTGATCATCCCTGGTGGCACAACTAATAACCCTATCATTAGCGGCACCTCAAGCTGCTTGACCCTCACGCTCCAAAGTGATGCGACCCTCACGATCAACGCAAGTGCCCAACTACGGGTCAGCGGGCAGGTTATGGCTTCTAATACCAACAGCATTGTTGGCACAGGCAAGCTAGTCCTGAACGGTACCGCAGCTCAGTCTCTCATCGGTACCCTGAATCTGTCTAACCTCGAGATCACAAACGCAACAACAGAAGGTGTTACCATCACCCCGTCAAGCAATCTTATCATGACTCCAGTCGCCGCCAATGGTAGCGGATTGCTTTCCCTAATGGCTAATAGCAAACTCACAACCAACGGCAACCTGACCCTTAAGTCAAACGCCTTGGCGACCGCCATGGTAGGGCCAATTCCATCTACTGCAACATTGGCAGGTAACCTAACCCTCGAGCGCCTGACCCCTGGTGTACAAGGATGGTACTTTATGGGTGCACCTTTCCGTGCAGGTACCAAGATCACCCAGTGGTCTGAGATCTTCCCGGTCATCACACCTAAGGAGAACGCTAACGTTTTCGTCTTTACTGAAGGTGATACCACAAGGTACCAGTCTGGCACCCGTGTCGTCGAAGGAAATGGCTGGAAAGTCGCTAGCTCAATCACTGGCGACATCAACCCATCCGACGCACCAAAAGGCTACCGTCTGCACCTAAGTACGAGGTTCAACACAGCCACCAGTTCGCTACTTTCGGTCACTGGCGCACCATTGACACAGAACGTTCTAGCCCCGTTTACTAAAACCATCACAGGCTTCGGCGACGGTGGCTGGAACCTGATTGCCAACCCATACCCATGTGCCATCGACTGGAACGTCACCAAGTTTGATGCTTCCAACACCGCCCTACCGATGACCAATTCGGTCCATATCTGGAACGGAGCCACCGCCAACTACAGCAGCTGGACAGCTCTATCCGCAGGTAGTGGTACAGGTGTCGGGATGTCATCAGGCATCATTGCCTCGTCTCAGGCCTTCTTTATCAAGGCCAATGCTGCTGGCACCCTGACCTTTAAAGAGACCTTCAAGAACACTGCTGCCACAAGCAGCTTCCTCCGTGCTGCCAGCCAGGACAACCTTGTGAAATTTAGGCTTTCACAAGGCACCAAGTGGGACGAAGCCTCTGTCCTGTTCTATGACGGTGCAGATGATGCCGATGACCAGTTTGATGCCGATAACCTGGCTGGATCTGCACTGGATATTGCTACCACCAATAATACAGGACGCAGCCTCGCGATCAACATCATGGCTACGCTTGCAGGCCAACAGCTGATCCCGCTAAGGGTCAGCGTACCAGCTATCGGCAACGCCACCCTCACTTTTGAGGACCTAAGCCGCTTTGCTGCCGACTATGACGTGATCCTGATCGATAACTTCGCAGGTACCCAGACAAACATCCGGACCCAACCAATGGTGAACTTTGCCGTCACCACAAGCGCAGGTAGCCAAGGCCAAGGTCGTTTCGCCCTATTGGTCAAACCAATGGTCACTAGCCTCAATACCACCCTTGCTGCACAGCCAAGCATGACCGTCTGGCCAAACCCTGCTGATGCCTCGCAAGCCATCAACGTTAGCCTTAGCAACTTTGGCAAAGGATTGCTGGATGTCCGTCTGATTGATGTAATGGGCAAAACCGCCTTGCGTCAACAAGTATCTATCAATGACTTTGGCACCGCGCAACTATCAGTTGAGGGCATCACACCTGGTATCTATACCTTGGTTGCCCCTGGTGCGCATAGCAAACAGATTGTCATAAAGTAACCTGATTAAATGTGATTCCGAGAAATGGCCTCCTGTCCTGGGAGGTCATTTTTTTTGCCCTTAAATCAATCCTAGATAAGTAAGTAGGATCAAGTAGAGGGGCCTCGAATAGAATAGCGCAAACCAACCAACCGAAACATTCGCTTATCTTTCGGCCTATGGCAGGTGTGCAATCAAATCTGGTAACCAAAGTGCTTTTGTATATTGATCGGCACCTTGACGACGACCTTTCCCTAGAGATACTGGCAGCTCGGTTTGGCTATTCGGCTTTCCATTTTCATCGGTTGTTTAGGGCGCAGACAGCCGAAACCTTACAAGATTACATCAGGCGCATTCGGCTGGAGCGATCAGCTAAATGGCTAATCACGCAAAGGCCTTACGCCATAACGGACATGGCCTATCTCAATGGATATGGCAGCAATGCAGCCTTTACCAAAGCCTTCGCACGCCACTACGGGATAAGCCCACTCGTTTTTCGGCAGCGTAGTCTTGGGCGATTCAGCAAAATTATTTGGTCGCATAGCAATCCCGGACAAGCCCAAGACCCAAGCCAACGATACTTTCGCTTCGGGATTAACAAACTCCCATCGTACGACATGGACCAAAACATCAAAGCAGCAGAGTTGCCAGCCCTTACCCTGGCCTCCATCATGAATATCGGGATGCAGAACCTAGGCGCCGCTTACGGAAGGCTCCTCAGCTGGGCTGGGCAGCAAGGGTTATTGACACCCGATATGAAGGCCGTAACCGTTTTCCATGATAGCCCTAAAGTAACGCACCCCGCACAAGTGCGCCAGTCTGCCGGCATTGTTATTGATGATAAGCTAGTGTTGGGCCCAGAAGTAACCAAATTGGTTTTGCCAGCGGGCCTCTATGTAATAGGATCGTTCGAAATCACGATGGAAGAATTTGAATCAACCTGGACCAATCTGTTTGTTTGGCTGAACCAAAATGGTTTTGCTACCAGAGAGGGTTTAGTTTATGAAATCCACCATAATGATTATCGCACCCATCCAGAGCAGCACTTTATTGTTGAAATGCGGATCCCGGTCGTGAAACGATAAATACCCCTACCACCACTTTTTGCCTAGATACACACCCGCCATTTTTTGCAGAGTCGGTGTCATAAAGGCTTGGTTAATGCACGAATAGCCCAATATTAAACCTTGTGGTTTGGGCTGTCGATGCGTGGATGATTCTTCTATGGTTTCATGCTGATAATGTTCGTCATGATCAAAATAACATTTGCTTAGGGCATGGGTCGCAATTCCCTTGGCATCGAGGGCGGCCACTAGTTTTTCATCTTGCCTATCGGCAGGTAGCTCGGCAACTAAGTGGAAACTAGATGTCTGGACAGGCCGAATCTGGATCTGGTCATCAAAGTGTTTCTGGAATAATGATAGGAATAAGGCCCGGCGTTCTTTAGCCTCCTCAATGGCCATCCGGATGTGTTTATAGATCAAGTTCTGACTCATGAAGTCCGTCATCACAACTTGGATCGACTGTGGCACAAACCTATGTGAGTGCATCTGCAGGGCTTTAACAGCAGGCAGTAAATGCGGTGGGACGATCATATAACCTAACCGAATTGATGGATGCAATATCCTGTTAAACGTCCCGAGATAGATTGTCCGCTGCTCAGCATCGAGGCTATAGATAGAAGGCACTTGGTCATGCCAATTGTTGATCTCGTGTTCATAATCATTCTCGATGATCATGGCGTTGTGAGCATGGGCCCATGCTAATAGTTTGAGTCTCCGTTCTTTGCTCATCTTGCCGCCCAATGGATATTGGTTGGATGGCGTGGTATGGATTAATTTGACGGCTTGGTGCTCGTCCGAGTTGATTTGATCTACCATCAGCCCTTCGTTATCTACTTCAATTGGTACGACATCGGCTTGCAGACTTTTGAAAATAGAAATGACATTCGGGAACGTTGGGTTCTCCATACAAACCATATCCCCTTTATTGATCAAGACACTGCCAATCAGGAACAATGATTGTAAAGATCCTGATACGATCATGATTTGGCCTGGGTCGCAAGTGATGCCGCGACTCAGTAGTAGATAATTAGCAATGCACTTTTTGAGCGAGTCAATACCAGACGAAATCGAATAATTAAGATCAGCCGACCTAATGTTGCGCCAATACATATTGGATAATTTCTGCCATTGGCCAATCGGGAATACATCTAGCGGTGGCAACCCTGGGGTGAACGCAATGCCTTCTGCAGACGTATCGTTCAGCAGATGGATGTTATGCAAAAACGATTGCCCGAGGTCCGAAATTGCAGGGTAAGTCACCGGGTCAGTCTGGACCTTTTGGGGCATCTTGGGCAGTGCAGCCACTGCAAAGCCAGATCCCTGCTTGGCAACCAATAGTTGGTTTTCGGCAAGCAGATTATAGGCCTTAACGACCGTGCTGCGGGACAACCCAATAACCGTCATTAGCAGGCGGGTAGGCGGCATGGCCGTATGCTCGGGCAGGGCACCAGTGTCTATCGCCTCCTTAATTGCTTCATAAAGCGCCAAATAGATGCCACGCTGGGGCCTGCCCTCCGGCTTAAAGTAGGTCTTGATGATGTTGTTGACGACGGTGTACAAGGCAGGCTGACGGGGTAAAAGGCGATGGCAAAAGTTAGTTGTTTTTTGTGGTTTATCAATGGCTTTTGCACGCTGACGTACTGGTTTTGGCCATTTGGTATCGACCAACTGCTAGGCAATGGCTGTGAGTGGAAGGGTATAAGATGAGTTGGTATTGCTTGGCTTCTGGGGTTCGGTACAGTTTAACAGATGTCAAAATCTAACATTATCAGAGCCGTCCACTTCTCTGGGTGTTGTGGGTTGGGGAAAAACGAATTGTCTGAATTAGGATTTTAGAAATAAGATTTAAAGGATAGGCTTGCAGACACTGCAAAGACATGCGTTTTGCGCAGTCGTTTTGCCTCAGGGTATTCGTAACCGTCCAATCCAAGTTCAGGCATTCACCCCCCCCAAAAAAACCTAAAAAAATTTTCACCACTCCTGTCCGGAAACAGAAACTGAGCACGTCATCAGTGCAAGAAAGCCAATCAAACCATCCCTTGGCTCATGTTTCTCAAGATGAAAACCCTCACCATCATCCTCCTTGCGCTAAGCGCCCTCACCACAATCATTGGCCTAGCCATCTGGCTAATGCCCACCACCCTTGTTATCGAAACCGAAGCGACCGTCCTGGCTCCCGCACCAATGGTCTATCAAAAGGTGTCCCATCTCGGCCAGTTTCATACCTGGAGCCCATGGCTTGAAAAAGACCCCAAACAACGTCATTATGTGACAGGCACTGATGGCTCGGTCGGAAGCCAATACCATTGGGAAGGCGTTGCCGAAAATGGAACAGGTTCGCAGACCATCACCTCCCTCAAACCAAATGAGTTGGTATTGGTTGATTGCCACATCACGGCACCGTTCGAAAGCAAACCCCAGTTTGGCTACCATTTTGCCGCCGCTGATGGGGGTAACAAAACACAAGCTAGCATCGTCTTTACGCTCGAAATGGGGCGTCCGTTCAACGTCATCAGCCGGCTAATTGGCCTCAGGGCAGAGATTGAGGCTAGCAATGTTTCGGCCTTACAAAATCTTAAACGTATTTGCGAATCAGAGGCCCTAAAGGCTGCCGTCCGTCAGCCCCTAGCAGCCAACGCCCAATAACACATCCACTCAACCCTCTTTTTCTTAACCAATCTCGCGTACCCTTAAACCTTAATAAATTACCATGGAAAAGTACATGTTATCATTCCGCATTGCAGCCGACGCTATGGCCTTCATGCAGAACCTCACGCCAGAGCAGATCACCGAGTCCATGAACCAATGGCAAGGCTGGATCATGGAGCTAGCCAGCAATGGTCACTTCGTGAGCACCGAGCAGCTACAACCAAGTGGTCGCGTACTGACGGGCCCAACTGCGGTCATGACCGATGGCCCATTTGTCGAAGTCAAAGAGGTCCTTGGTGGCATCATCATTGTCTTGGCCAATGACCTAGACCAGGCCACCGAGTTTGCGAAAGGATGCCCAATCCTGCCAATAGGTGGCTCGGTGGAAATCCGCCCATTGGTTCCTCTTGACCTACCCGTCTAATCAAATCATAGGCTTAGCTCCGCATACCTAATAAGCTCAAAACTAGCCCAGGACCAGTGATGGTTTTGGGCTTTTTGTCTTTAGTTTGGTCGCCTAATTACACCGCATCCATGGGGCAAACCGTATCATCGCTGATAGGAGAGATCTATAAAGCTGAAGCCCGCAAACTAACCTATACCATTGCCAGGGCCCAAAACCTACCCCGATATGGTGATGCCGAAGATGTGGTGCAGTTTGCCTTCGAGCGGGCACTAGAGACTTGGCAGCCCGATGCCCTACCTGCCAATCCGGTTGCTTGGCTCTATCAGGTGGCGCGCAACAAGGCAATGGACATTGGGCGAGCAAAAACCAAAACCACCTTGGTGCCAGACTACGATCTTATTGTAGAGAGTCATCAAAATGTGGGGACTAGTGCCAACCCGACAGGACTACGGCAAGGCGAGGATACAGATTTGGATGCCACCTTAGCTATGGCCTTCGTTTGTTGCCACCCAGGCCTGCCGCCAGAAAGCCAGTTGGCCCTTGCGCTGCGGACCTTGTTTTCGCTTTCGGTTGATGAGGTAGCCCGTGCCCTCTGCATCAAGTATGACAATGCCGAAAAGCGACTAACCCGGGCACGTAAAGCAGCACAATCCCTCGGTATCATGGTCGAGCCGCCGCGGGATCTCAGCCAAAGGTTGCCGGGTGTCCTACGGATATTGTACCTCTGCTTTAACGAAGGATACTATAGCCGCAGCAAGGATCCTATTCGGTTTGACCTCTGTACCGACACCCTGGCCCTGCTCAATAACTTGGTGCAACACCCCTCCTGCCAAACGACAGAGGCTTATGCCCTACTAGCCTTGATGTGTTTTCACTGCGCAAGGCTCGGGACCAGAGTGGGGATAAAGGAAAACACATCAGAAATTGAGGCAGGGAGTGAGGTAGAAACAGCACCAGACCAAGAAGCCCTCCAGCTCCTCAGTCCTGCCGAGCAAAACCGTGCCAACTACAACGCCACCCTGATCACCTATGGCAAGTACTACCTCAACCAGGCGGCAACAGGTACCCATATCTCAGCTTACCACCTTGAGGCAGCCATTGCAGCCACCCATTGCGCCGCCCCTACTTGGGCAGAAACCGACTGGCAGTTGATAAGCAACTATTACCAACAACTGTTGCAGATTAACCCTAGCACCATGGTTCGCCTTGGCTATTGGGTTGCTCTGTGGAAGGCGGATGGGGCAGCGGCGGTTTTGCCAGAATTCTTGGCCAGCGCAACCCCAATGGCCGACAACTATTTCTACCAATCATTAGGGCAGCGCCTCATGGAAGACCTTGGCGAGCTGGACAAAGCAGAAGGTTATAAACAAGCAGCTTTCGCATTGGCCCTCACCCCAACAGAGCGGACCTTTGTCACAACCACCTGACAGAAATCACTACCGACACTACCACCCAAGAGCCCTAGCCCCAGATTAGGCACAGCCTCCGATTTTGGCTAACTTGCGGCCCTTTCCATCCCTCCAAAAATCCAACCCGAGGTAAGGCCCGACCACGTTCTGACGGATGTGGCAAGTGCATCGACCCCAGACCAATCAATATGCTTACGACTGCCCAGCTGCGCGACGACAACCAACGGATCATCGATGGTCTCCTGAAAAAAGGCTTTACCGATGCCCCTATCGTCATTGCCCATGTCCTGACCACTGACGACAAACGCAAGGCCCTCCAAGCTCAGCGTGATACGCTTCAGGCAGAGGTCGGCACATCTTCGGCCAGCATTGCACAGTTGATGAAGTCAGGCAACAGTGCTGAGGCCGAAACTGCCAAAACCCGTGTTGCTGTCCTTAAGGCCGAAATCAAAGGGCTCGAAACGCAGTTAGAAGCACTCGAGACCAAGATATACGAGAGCCTCGTGCGCCTGCCCAACGTACCACATAGCAGTGTGCCGGCTGGCAAATTGCCAGAGGATAACGAAGTCATCTTGACTTGGGGTACCCCACCAACACTACATGACAAAGCCCAACCACACTGGGACTTAATCAAACAATACGACATCATCGACTTTGAGCTAGGGAACAAGGTCAGTGGTGCAGGTTTCCCGTTCTACAAAGGCAAGGGTGCAAGGCTGCAACGGGCGCTAATCAACTTTTTCTTAGATCGGGCGGGTGCTGCAGGCTACCGTGAGATCCAGGTGCCTATCCTGATCAATCGGGATTCAGGTTTTGGCACAGGCCAGCTGCCAGACAAAGATGGCCAAATGTACCACGCCACCGAGGATGACCTATTCTTGATCCCGACGGCCGAGGTGCCATTGACCAATATGTACCGTGACGAGTTGTTACGGCCGGCTGACCTGCCGATCAAAGTGGCAGGTTATACCCCATGTTTCCGCCGCGAGGCTGGCAGCTGGGGTGCCCATGTCCGCGGGCTGAACCGCCTACACCAGTTTGACAAGATCGAGATCGTGCAAGTCCGCAAACCGGAGGAAAGCTACGCTGCGCTAGAAGAAATGAGCCTACATGTCCAGTCCTTGTTGCAAGACTTGGGTTTGCACTACCGTGTCCTACGTCTATGTGGTGGGGATATGAGCTTTGCCTCAGCCCTGACTTACGATATGGAAGTATGGTCTGGTGCCCAGCAACGTTGGCTAGAGGTCAGCTCAGTCTCTAACTTCGAGACCTTCCAGTCTTCACGGCTCAAGCTGCGCTACAAAGCCGAAGGCGACAAAAAGACTACCCTGCTCCATACCCTCAACGGTAGTGCATTGGCTTTGCCACGTATCGTTGCTTCCATCCTCGAGAACAACCAAACCCCAGAGGGAATCCTGATCCCAGAGGTACTGGTGCCATACACTGGTTTTGACCTGATCGGCTAAGGACTGGGCAACTCGTTGGGCATTAACGGGATGCGGAATTTTTCGCATATACCGGATAACGGTCTCCATTTGGCTATCCAGAACCGAACCTTATCATGCCAGATAGGCCACTGATACAGTTTAACAATGCTAGGTGGGCAAGTCAGGATACCTTTATTCTGTCAAAAGGCCACAACGGCAAACGCAATTGTATCTCCATTGTTTGCCATCACCCCCCTAACTGACCACCGACCATGCGTAACCTAACGAGCAAAACGTCCCAATTGATCCAGATCGCCCGGGTGGGTGTATGGGGTCTATGTCTAGCTGTTGGCGCCCTGAGCCCAACGATTCTACCATCAGCCAGCTATGCCAATGTGTTGGCAACCGCTGCCAGCAAACCGAATGAGGAGGTCACCCGTGAGCCTCGCAAGGTTGGCAACTTCAACCGCATTGAGGTCAGTAGTGCCATCGAAGTGCGCTTGCGCCAAGCTGCCACTAACGACGTTGCCGTCGAGGCCCGCGTCGAGATGCAACCCAAGATCGTCACTGAGGTCAGTGGCAACACCCTCAAGATCTACCAAAAGAACAGTAGCTGGTACAACTCGGGCGGCAAAGTCGTCGTCTATGTTAGCATCAAGCAGCTTGTCGGCCTTGACGTTAGCGGCGCTAGCAAACTGGTGGGCGAAACCAACTTTGATGGCGACAAACTCGTGATGGAGTCTAGTGGTGCGAGCGCTGTGAGCCTCAACCTGAACTACAATACCTTGGTGGCCGAAGTCTCAGGTGCCAGCAGTCTCAAACTTGGTGGCAAATTGGACAATCTCAGCGTCGATGGTTCAGGCGCCAGCACTTTCAAAGCCCAAGACTGCCAAGCCAGTGCTGTCACAGTCGATCTGAGTGGGGCCAGCTCAGCCTCCATCCATGCCACTAAAACCCTAGTTGCAGATGTCAGTGGGGCTAGTAGCCTTCGCTATCGCGGTAAGCCTAGCATTACCCAAGATATCAGTGGGGCTAGCAGTGTGAAAAGTCTAAACGACTAGTCCAATGGCATATTGTCATAGACTAAAATTATAGTGATATAGTGACCTCATTAGGTGCAAAACAAAATTTTTGTCGACAGAAGTAAATACTTTGGCACACTTTTGGCGTTATTAGTATTAGAGTAGCGTGGCTAATTGATCCTCGGATCCTGACACGTAAACCTCTGATGGGTATAGGAAGCGCAATGCAGGTCTGCTTAATGTGGGCCTGTATTGTTTTTTTATGGGGTACCTATTTAGGTTTAGAATATGAGCCGGCTATCTGCCTCTATCTAAGGTCGAATGGAGCTGCCAAGCTGTCATAATTTTGTAAGCCGGTCCAGCAATCTGTCCATGCGGAAGTAGTGCATCGCGAGACTTACTGACCTGCCAAGCAATAATGTCCTTACCTACAAGAGCAGGTCTGGATTAGGCTAAAGCGGCTACTTTTGGGCCTATCGGACCAGATAGGGGCTTAAGCAAGCCGTTTTTTTTGCATCTTGCCATCACGCTGCGGGTCTAGGCCCTTGTCTAGCCATGCCGATCGGCAGGCATGGGCGGGTTTGCACAGCGACAGAAAGCCTACCGTCTGGTGCCTTGACATCAGCAATAGTGCTGCCAAAGCCATTCCTAAATGGTTTCTGGTGGTTTTTGGCCCTCTCTGTGCCTAGCCCCTGTCAATATATATAGATCCACACCAACCAATGGCATGTGCTAATTGTGGGCCCAATGGGTGCTCAACAAAATCAGATAGCGGCTCAGGAGACACCAAAGTTTCTGGCTGCAGTAGTGGCGGATGTGCCACAGGCGGATGTAACCGCCTTAATAACTATGATTGGCTCCGTGACATGGAGCTCCCGGCCCTTGTTCCACGGTTCAACGTGGTCGAAATCCGCTTTAAGGGTGGCCGCAAGGAGTTTTACCGCAATCCGCAAGCACTAGACCTCATCATCGGCGATGCCGTGCAGGTCGATGTCGGCGGAGGTTATCATATCGGGCGCATTGCGATGACGGGCGAACTCGTTCGGCTTCAGCTCAAACGCAAAGGCGTCAAAGAGGACAGCCCCGAGATCAAGAACATCTACCGGATGGCGACCCAGAAGGAGATGGAGCGTCACCAAGAGGTTGCCAACCGCGAGCTACCGACCCTTTTCCGCTGCCGCCACTTGGTCGAAGGCCTAGGCCTGAAGATGAAGGTCAGCGATGTGGAGTACCAAGCAGATGGTACAAAAGCCACCTTTTTCTACTCTGCTGAAGACCGTGTTGACTTCCGTGACCTCATCAAACAGATGGCGGCCGAGTTCAAAGTCCGGATTGATATGCGCCAGATTTCGTTACGGCAAGAAGCTGGGCGCATCGGTGGTATCGGCAGCTGTGGGCGCGAGCTTTGCTGCTCTACCTGGCTCACGGACTTCAAAGGCGTCAGTACCAGCGCCGCACGCTACCAAAACCTGAGCCTCAATCCCATTAAGCTTAGTGGTCAATGTGGTCGGCTCAAGTGCTGCCTCAACTACGAGCTCGAAACCTATATGGATGCCCTTAAGGACATCCCGAAGATCGACAAACCGATCCAGACCGTCAAGGGCGAAGCTCACCTCCAGAAGACGGATATCTTTAAGCAGATCTTGTGGTTCGGCTACAAAAACGAAACCACTTGGCATGCACTCAGTGCCACGCGTGTCAAACAACTGATCGCCCTTAACAAGGCAGGCGAAAAGGCCATTGCCCTCACCCTTGAGGAAGAAGAGTTGATCACCAGCCGTGAGCAGGACACTGGTCCGCTGAACGAAGACATCTATAACCTCGACAAAAAACTTGCGGATCAGCGCCGTAAGGAGCGTGATGCGCAGAAACAACGCCAGCGCGAGCGCGAGGAGGCCCGAGGACCACGCAAAGCCATAAC
Organism: Cytophagaceae bacterium; assembly: GCA_027490155.1. Classification (GTDB taxonomy): domain Bacteria; phylum Bacteroidota; class Bacteroidia; order Cytophagales; family Flexibacteraceae; genus CANHWS01. Next base: position 15,552 of record JAIXYP010000062.1, read on the forward strand.
CAATAGTGCCGACCCAACAGCCACAACTGACGAGCTGGCAGTAGGTAGGCCGATGCGATCAGATCGCCCTGATAGGGGTGATAGACCAGACAGGGGACAACGACTTGACAGAAACAAAACGCGTGATGGCCGTAGTGATCAACCACGAGACCATGCACGTGATCAAAATAGGGGACCTAAGCCAGACCAACAAAGGAACCGCCCCACAACGCCAGCTGGTGAGGCGGACGGCAACAACCAACCCAAACCAAGTGTAGGTATTGATGGTCAGCCACCAGCGCACGGACGGTTCACGGCTCGGCCACAACGTCAGAATCCCGACAGTAGTTCAGCCGCACCAAGCGCAGAAGGTGTAGAGCCTAACGATAACGTCCGTACACCACGGACAGATAGGCCAGACCGACCACGTAATGAGCGCAACAACCGTGGGGACCGTAATGATCGCAACAATAGGGGTGATCGAGGTGATCGCAACAACCGCCCACCACGCGCCGACATCGATGGCAACCCGATCGTCAATTCGGATACGGATGGAAGCCCTAAAGACCCAGCAGCCCCTAGGCCAGAAGGTGCAGGAGGCAACCGCAATAACCGCAATCGGGGTCGGAATCATGGCCGTGATCGCCGCCGTGGCGAAGGTGGTGCTGGAGATACCGGACCCAAAACCCCACCAACCGCTGAATAGCTACCGCAAACCATATTAATTACCCAAACGCCACCTCTAGGATTGACCTTATGAGGTGGCGTTTTGGCATCTTGTGAATAGGGTTCGTTGATCTTGTTTAGGCCACCTACCTCTACAAGCAAACCAAACGACTAGCAACTAGTATATTTGATCTTTCAAACGCTTTAATAATGTACCAAAGTCTAATCAAAAAAGGCCTCTTGGCGCTCTTGCTGACCTCATTGGCAATGAGCACCATAGCTGCCAAACCACCTCGTGGCCGCAGTTGTTGGGCCTTCCGCTGTGTGCTGGACACCAAACCCCGAGTTTTGGTTCTGGCCCTCGCACCCAATGTCTGGGCTGCCTACGATACCCCAAACGGCCACCTCTGGAAGGTATGGTCTGGCGGCATCAAGTTTGACGGTACCATCTATACCACCAAACATGGTCCACAACCCACCACCCGTGGCGATATGTTGCAGGACGATGACAATAAGGACGCACAGCCTTGGGTCATCCTGAAGGGAGGCCAACCAGTACCGTTCACGGTGCAGTACCGTGGCCATCGGTTTGAGGGTCCCGACCTGCAGACAATTGTGCTGACAACCGAGCTCAAGATCAAAGATGGCCCAGTCATCACGGTCGAAGAGCGACCAGATGTGCAAGTAACCACAACAAGTGTCAACACTGTCAAAACCAAAAAGGAGACAACCATAACTCCTTCGGGCAACGGTTGCCTGAGCCTAACCCGTCAAATAACGATCAGATCAGCGTCCTCATTGGCGGACTACGAAATCAAACAATACCTAAGCAGCGGCAGCCAAAGGCAAGAAGATGACCTGCAGGTAACAGGTGGCACATTCGTTAAAGCGGCCCGGAAGGAAACTTATGGTGCAGCAACAGGAACCACCACTGGCACCACGCACTTTGGCTACCAAGGTTGGCTAAGCCTCAGCGCAACAGCACCAACCGTGATCACCCATCGGTATCCCGATCTGCAACCATAACCTCCACCCTTTCGCTTTAACAAGACATGTACAGGAACTCAACGTTCTGGCTGGTGGTGGCTATCGTCTGCACCACAGTCTTCATTACTGGCCCTCAGGTTGTATCCTTGGCCCAAACACCGACTAAATCAAACAACAAATCTGTCGGTACGAAAACTGCTGCCCCTACTGCCACCCGCCCAACCCTAACAGGTCAAGCCGAGCTACCTAAGGGTGCTATCCCTGGCCTTGAGGTGCGTTATTATTCGTTGGGAACCTTGGTGCCGAACGACGTGCCAACACTGGCAGACAATCAGCTACCCCAAAAGATTGGCATCATCCCTCAGATGGTGATGGCAGACTACCTCAAAAGTTTTGATTGGCGCAAGGACGAAGGGGTATTGCTTAATGCCACAGGCTACCTCAAAATCACTGAGGCCCGGTCCTACAACCTCACGGTGCGTGGCTCTGGCTATCTATCCCTCAAGGTGGATGGTAAGGATATGCTAACCCTCAAGGCCGTTGACAATGTCTTCGAAAAGGATGCCGAAGTCTATCTTGAAGTCGGATACCACAAGGTCGAGCTGCAACATGCCACTAAGGTGGCTAGCTATCGGGAGGCAACATTGTGGTGGTTCAACAACGACACCAAAACCAAGGAGTACATCCCTGCCAGCTACTTCTATTACGTCCCAACTACCGACCCTGCCATCAGCAAAACTAAACCCAAGATAAAACTAGGGACCATAACTCTTCGGCCTGGCGATGCCGCACCATTGGAGGCCCTTCACCCTTCAGTTGATGCACAGATACTTCACAAACAAAATCTTGAGCCTGCCGTTGGTGGGCTTGACTTCATGACCAATGGGGATATGATTGTCTCCACTTGGGACTCGTTGGGGCAGATTTATCGATTCAAGAATGTGGCCAGTGGCGACACCAACAAAATTGTGGTCAAACGCATCGCTATGGGCCTTGCCGAGCCATTAGGCCTCAAAGTTGTTGCCGACCGCATCTTCGTCCTGCAGAAACAAGAGCTCACCGAGCTAGTGGACCGTGATGGCGATGAGGTGATCGATGAGTACAAAACCATCTGCAACGCATGGGGCGTGACCGGTAACTTCCATGAGTTTGCGTTTGGCTTGGTGTATCAGGATGGGTTTTTCTATGCTACACTAGCGATAGGCATTATGCCTGGTGGCAAAAGTGCCAACCCGCAAAACAAGGACCGTGGCAAAGTGATCAAAATAGGGCTGAATGGCAATTACGAAACGATCGCGAGCGGCTTACGGACACCAAACAGCATTGGTGTGGGACCTGACCATGAGCTATTTGTGGCAGACAACCAAGGCGATTGGCTGCCGGCTTGTAAAGTGGTTCATGTCAAGAAAAACGCCTTCTATGGCAACTATTCGGTCGATATCACCCGCTGGGGCCGCACTGAGGTCACCCAACCGCTCGCCTGGCTACCCCAAGGTGAGATCGGCAACTCGACCTCCCAACCAGCTGTCCTGAACTGGGGACCCTACCAAAACCAAATGGTAGTCGGCGACGTGCATTATGGAGGCCTCCAACGCATTGCGGTCGAAAAAGTCAATGGCGAATACCAAGGGGCTGCATTCCGGTTCTCGCAAGGGTTGATGGGCGGTACCAATCGCCTAGCTTATGGGCCTGATGGTGGTCTATACATCGGTATGGTTGGCAGCACTGGCAACTGGGGCCAGTATGGTAAAAAGTGGTTTGGCCTCCAACGCATGGTCTATAACAAGGCCTCGACCTTCGAGATGCTGACCATCAGCGCCCGCACAGACGGCTTCGAGATCACTTTTACAGAACCACTTAAGGCTGGGTTTGGCAACAAAGTAGCCGACTATCAGGTCGAGCAATGGCGTTACGTCCCGACCCCGCAATACGGAGGTCCTAAAGTCGATCAGGTGACATTAACGCCGACAGCGGTGGTGATATCTGCCGACAGGCGCAAGGTTTTCCTTGCCCTCGACGGACTGAAAGAAGGCCATGTGGTCTATTTCCGTGCCTTGCCAGCCCGCGTCCTGAGCGAAACTGGGGCGGAGCTCTGGACCACGGAGTCTTGGTACACCCTCAATGCCATCCCGAAGGATCTACCTGGCCCAGTATCAAAAGCTAGTCTTGCAGCCAAAGCCCAAAAAGCTAAGGCTGAGTCAGTGTTAGCCTTGGCTAATACTAAGCCAACCAAGGCACCAACTGCTGCCGTGCTGGACGGTGGTGCGCTCATTGAGTCTACCGGATGCCGTGGCTGCCATGCCAATGACAAAAATGGCCTAGGACCAGCCTTAAGGTCTATCTCTGCCAAGTACAAGGGCGAAAAGAAAGCCCAAGATGTCCTGACCGAAAAGGTCTTGAACGGTGGTAGTGGCGTTTGGGGCGAGCAAGCAATGCCGACCCATCACCATATTGGCAAAGCAAAAGTGGCCGCCATGGTCAAGTTTGTTTTAGCGATGCCATAGGGCAGCCGATTTGATGTAGCATCTGCCCCGCCATCCTTCTATCCAGTAGGCTGGTGGGGCTTTTTGCTTTAGCACTGATTGCGACACTTTGCGCACGGTATTGGCTTATACCGACCTTGCCTAGTGCCTGTTTTCTGCTTGTATTCTCCCCAGCTCCATCTGTTGCCAGCACACACGCTGTCAGTTGGTCCATCACCTTAGCGGATTAAGCACTCAAACAAGGCAGTAAAGCATTATATTTGCCTGATAGGCCATGTTACACGCAGTCATCAAGCGCATATTAGCTTCGCGCTACAACAAGTTTGCCCAATCGCACTACCAAGTGCCACTGGCAACCCAGCAAGCCGTCTATCGGCAGTTGCTGGTGCGTGGTCATAAGTCAATTTATGGGCAAGACCATGGCCTCAAGGCTGACACCTCCTTGGCTGATTTCAAACGCCAAGTACCAATCGTCAGTTACGAAGAGTTGTTCCCCTATATTCAGCGGGGCCTGCGTGGCGAGGCCAATGTGCTCTGGCCAGGCTTCACCCATTGGTATAGCAAAAGTAGCGGCACCACCAATGCCCGCAGCAAATACATCCCGATCACGACCGATAGCCTCCAGGGATGCCACTTCAAGGCTGGGCGTGATGTGCTGGCGCTCTATCAGCATCAGGTGCCTGAAAGCAAGTTGTTACTCAGGCCCAACATAGCATTGGGTGGCAGCCTCCAGCCCAACCCCGAAGGCGGACCAGCCAAGTGTGGCGACATATCTGCTGTCATGATGCACAACCTGCCATGGTGGGCTCAGTATCTGCGACGCCCTAAGCTAGATGTGGCTCTAATGTCCGAGTTTGAACAAAAGTTGGAGCTCATTGCAAAGGCCGCCATCAAGCTGGACCTTGCCGCTATTAGTGGGGTGCCAACTTGGAACGTAGTCTTGCTTCGGCGTGTGCTAGAGCTCACAGGTAAATCGCACCTGCGCGAAGTTTGGCCTAACCTAGAGTTGTTTTTCCACGGCGCAGTATCCTTCGGGCCGTATCGCCGCATCTTTGATGAGTTGATCCAGGGGCCAGGTATGCACTACTTTGAGCTCTACAACGCTAGTGAGGGCTTTTTTGGCGCACAGGACGACATGTCCCTCAATGACGAGATGCTCCTGATGCTGGACCACGGCATCTACTACGAGTTTATGCCGATTGACGAGCTGGACAGCCAACAGCCCATTACAGTTGGTCTAGAGGATGTAGAACTTGGCCGCAATTATGCGCTAGTCATCAGCACCAATGGTGGTCTCTGGCGCTATCTGATTGGTGATACCATTAGGTTCACAAGCAAAGCCCCCTATCGGTTCAAGATCACTGGCCGGACCCGCAGCTTCATCAACGTATTTGGCGAGGAGCTCATGGTCGAGAATGCCGAAGCTGCCCTCACCAAAGCCTGCCAACAGACTGGTGCGGTGGCGAGCAACTTCACTGCCGCACCCGTCTTTATGCAGGCCAGTGACGCCCAACAAAAAGGGGGGCATGAGTGGATCATCGAGTTTGAGCGACCACCACAAGATGCCGAGCTATTTGCCCAGATCCTTGACGATGCCCTGCGCCAAGTCAATAGCGACTATGACGCCAAACGGTATAGGGATATGGCCCTCAAACGGCTCAAGTTGCACATTGCACCACAAGGCACGTTCTACCACTGGCTCAAGTACAAAGGCAAATTGGGCGGTCAGCACAAGGTACCACGCCTAAGCAACGATCGCCTCTTGCTAGAAGAAATATATAACCTCATCGCGGGTTAACACATAGGGGATGGCTTTTACCAGCCTGACACAAGCATGCACTTGCTTTTAGTATGGTGACGGATGTACATTGGGGTGTTTTCTGATCAATTAACCAAACCCCCTGGAGCCTCCATGTCCTACTTCGCACACGAAACCGCCGTCATCGACCAAGGCTGTACCATTGGTGATGGCAGCAAGATCTGGCACTTCAGCCACATCATGCCGGGTGCCGTCCTTGGCGAGCGTTGTAACCTAGGCCAGAATGTCGTCGTAAGCCCGGGTGTGGTACTCGGCAACAACGTCAAGGTCCAGAACAATGTCTCAATCTACAGTGGCGTCACCTGCGACGATGATGTTTTCCTGGGCCCCAGCATGGTCTTCACCAATGTGCTCAACCCGCGCTCTGCCGTCCCCCGTCGTGATCAGTACCTCCATACCCATGTCGGCCAAGGGGCCACCATCGGCGCCAATGCCACCATCGTCTGTGGGCATAACATTGGGCGATTTGCCTTTATCGGTGCGGGGGCCGTTATCACCAAACACGTCGGCGCTTATGAGCTTTGGCTCGGCAACCCAGCCCGCCATGTGGGCTACATGAGCCAGTTTGGGCATCGCCTTCGGTTTGATGACCAAGGCCTTGCGACCTGCCCAGAAAGCCAGCAGCGGTACCAGTTGCAGGACGGTGTCGTTGACATATTGCCAGACTAGCGGAAACACCCCAAAACACCTTTACCTAAAAGCCATATCAACACACCAAAACAATGAAAATCAACCCACGCCTTCTGTCTGGCGCCACAGCCACTACCCTGGCCCTTTTGGTACTGGCAACCGCCTGCACCAAACCAGCCTCCGAAAACGGTGCCGCTAAGTCCGACTCAACCCAGACTGCTGCCCTTGCTGATACATTTGCCTATGAGGCCGATCGCTTTGCCGACATCTCCGTTCTGCGTTATCAGGTCCCGGGCTTTACCGAGCTATCTGACCAGCAAAAGGAGCTTTTGTTTTACCTCAGCGAGGCAGCCCGTGCTGGGCGTGACATCCTTTGGGACCAAAACTACCGCCACAATATCCGGATTCGGAAGGTGCTAGAGACCATCTTGGAGCACTATGCTGGGCCTAAAGACAGCCCCGACTGGAAAGCCTTTGAGACTTACGCCAAGCGGGTGTTCTTCAGCAACGGTATCCACCACCATTATAGCACCAAAAAGATCGAGCCCGGGTTCAAGGCTGATTACTTCAAAACACTAGTGGCCGATGCTGGCAAGGCTGCAGGTGCCCAATGGCCGCTGGACAAAGGCCAGTCTGTTGACCAACTAGTCACCATGCTGACTCCCATCTTGTTTGATCCTAAGGTGGATGCCAAACGTGTCAATGTGGACAAGGATATCGACCACGTGGCCCAGTCGGCTAATAACTTCTACCAAGGGCTAACCGAGGCCGAAGTCAAAGCCTATTATGATGCCAAACAAAAGGCCGACCCTAAAAGCCAAGTGTCTTGGGGACTAAACTCTACCTTGGTCAAAGGCGCCAAAGGCATCACCGAGGAGGTCTGGAAAGTGGGTGGCCGTTATGATGCTGCCATCCAACAAATCGTCCTGAATCTCAAGAAGGCCGTCAACGTGGCCGAAAACGACAAACAACGCAAAGCCCTAGAGGCCCTTGTCAAGTTCTACGAAACAGGCGACCTCAAAGCTTGGGATGACTATAACGTCGCCTGGGTGCAGGACACCGACAGCCGTATCGATGTGGTTAATGGCTTCATTGAGGTCTATGGTGACGCCATCGGCATGCGGGGCACTTACGAAAGTGTCGTCAGCATCAAGGACATGGAAGCCACCAAACGCATTGCAGCCATCGGCAAGGAGGCCCAATGGTTTGAGGACAATAGCCCCATCGCGGCCGAGTTCAAGAAGAAGAAGGTCACGGGTATTTCGGCCAAGGTCATTACCGTGGTGCAGGAAGCTGGCGATGCCGCCCCGGCCACACCTATCGGCATCAATCTGCCCAATGCCAACTGGATCCGGGAGACACACGGTAGCAAGTCGGTATCACTTGGCAACATCGTCTCGGCTTATGACATCGTCAAAAGTGGCGGCTCTAGCCTTACTGAGTTCTGTTATGACGAGGCGGAAGTAAACCGTGCCAAAGCACATGGTGTATTAGCAGGCCACCTCCACACCGATATGCACGAGGTCATCGGCCATGCTAGTGGGCAACTTAATCCCGGCATCAGCAAGGATATGCTCAAAAACTATGGCTCTTGCCTCGAAGAAGCCCGTGCCGACCTTGTCGCCTTGTATTACCTAGGCGACAAAAAACTGGTTGACATTGGCGTGATGCCATCGCTTGAGGTGGGCCTTGCTGCCTACGACAACTACATCCGGAACGGCCTGATGCAGCAGCTTAACCGCATCGAGCTTGGCGAAAACCTAGAAGAAAGCCACATGCGGAACCGCCAATTGGTGGCCGCTTGGGCCTTCGAAAAAGGAGCCAAAGAGGGCGTCATCATCCGTGAGGTGCGCAACAACAAAACCTACTTCAAGGTCAAGGACTACGAAAAACTGCGCAAGCTATTTGGTCAGCTGCTGGCCGAGATTCAGGGCATCATCAGCACTGGCAACTTCAAAGCCGGCATGGCCTTGGTGGAAGGTTATGGCGTCAAGGTGGATCAGGCCTTACTCAAAGAGGTGCGTGATCGCTATGCAGCCCTTAACACCGCACCTTATTATGGCTTTATCCAGCCAGAGATTGCTGCAACCCTCGCAGGCGAAAAAGCCACTGCCGTGCAGCTCAGCTACCCCAAGGATTTCTTGGCCCAGCAGCTCATGTTCGGCAAACGCTATGGCTACTTACATTGGTAGACCATTGCGTACTTAACCCTAGTTAGTTATTATGATGAAAGCCACCTTCGGGTGGCTTTTTTATTTGATTGAACTAGGTTTGATTGGATTAATTGGCATTCATTCGCATTGGAGTGATAGGTGTCTGTCTTTTAGGTATGCAAGGCAGTCTCCATAATCTTATTTCTGGAATCTGAGTTCGGACAGAATCTGATGGGTAAGGTGCCCAGCGCAATTACTCCGTCTTCTGATACTCCTTCTTCTTCAGATCACCTCTACGTACAGATTTGATGAAGCGGTTCCAAGCAAAGGGATTGAGCAGCTGCAGGCTGGGGGCATTATAGCGGGTTTCTTGCCGCAAGATCTCCTGGCTCATGTAGCTGCGGTAGTTTTCGTTGCTGCTCATGCGGGCGTTGTACCGGATGCTGTTGAGCATGCCAGGGTCAAGGTTGCGGTGCATGTTGGCCAGCTCGGCTTCTGGCAACTTGAGCGATAGTACTGCCTGTTTGAATAGCTCTTCAGTAGGGTAGGGAAAGATCTCAATTTCGGGCAGTAGCAAGGTGTCTGCTTTTAAGTAGATAATGACCGATATGGCTTGGCGACCGTCATCAGGGATAAAGTAGTATTGCTTGCGGAACCCCGTAGCCGAAACCACGGCACTATCGCCAGCCAAGGTCGCGATCGAAAAATAGCCGTAGAGGTTTGTGCTGGTGCCACGGCCTGCCTTCGGGATAAAGATGTTGACCCCCGGCACGCCCACTTGGTCATCCCCACTGACGACGAGGCCACTAACCTGTACGATGCGCTTGTTGAGCCTCTGTGGCTGGACGTCCTCTGGTTTGGTGGTGGTTTTGGCAGGTGGGCTGCTAGGTTTGGGCTGAACTTGTGCACTAAGGTCAAAGCTCAGGAGCAGACCCAAAAGGCAAATCAAGGTGCTGGATAAAAGGCGTTGGGCGATGGTCATCAACTGCTGGTAGGGTTTTGGGTAGCTGGTGTTTGCTGCGTTAGGGCAGGCTGCTAATCTACTTACGTTTAGCGTCATCAGATATCCTGACAAAGGTAAATCTGGATCAGGAACTCAAGGTCGCAAATATCAGGCTTCTGATCCTAATCCTACGTTAAAGTCAGCTTGCTATTCGTAGCCTTGGGTGGGCAAACCTATAACAGGAATTGTGCCAATCTGCTGATCGCCCTTTAGCGGATCAGGGTAACCATCTGGGTTTGCGAAATGGCCTTGCCGAACTCGTCCTTACCCGTCACGATCGCAACATAAACATCAATGGGCGCGCGGCTGCCACCCACCAATCCATCCCATCCCAGGTTTGGGTCCGACCCTTCGTACACCACCAATCCCCAGCGGTTCATGATCCTGATAGAGAACTCGGACATAAACTGCGCCTGTACCAAATAGAGGTCATTGATTTTGTCATCATTCGGCGAGAAGGCGTTCGGCATCAGGATCCCCGATACTTGGCGCACCTCGTCTATGTTGCTGTAGGCAGTATCCACAATATTGGTGTCTGGCACAATCTTGATCCGGAACCGCAGCAGTTGGCTACTCTCTATCCGCTCCCTAAGTTCGTACACGTTAGTATCCCTAGGCAAGGCAAAGGTCTTGATCACCTCATCAGTCATCTTGTTAAGCAACTGAAGCTCATAGCGTTGTGGGACCTTAGGCCAGCCTAGGTACTCTGACCATTTGATAAAAGTATAGGCCGGGTTGACGCCCGTCGAAGTCAGCACAGTGCCAGCCACACGGTTACTTTCAGCCGACACATTACCACATGAGTCCGAATACTGGAGGGTATAGAAATGGCGCCGCAGGGTGGTTTCGTTTAGCTCATCAAAGTAGGTCAGGCGACTAGTAGTATCAGTGCGTGAGGCCACAGTAGAGGCATTCAGATAACGCCGGATGGTGTAGTATTTAACGGCAAAGTTGGTAGGCGGTCGCCAAGTTAGGCGCGACAACATACCAATTTTGGTCACCGTCAGGGTCTGAAGCCGCGGCGGGATCTTGGCACTACGGCCTAGGGTGCATGCCCGCAAGGACGTGATCCGGAGCTGCGTCGATTGGCCAGATCCGTAGGGATAGCTATAGCCATAGGTCAGCGCATAGCAGAACTGTTTTTTGCAAGTGATGGCCGAGTCACGAAGGGTAAGCCCCGCCACCAAGGACCCCGTCGGCATCGTGGTACGGAGCAATGCTACTTGGTTTTTGGTTAGGAGTACCTCCACTGGGCGGCTTGCAACGGTCTGGGGCGTGCTCGAGGCACCATATTGCAGCTGGATGTACTCGTTCTGGCTATTGGTCCGGACAAAAGACATACAAAACGGAATCACCGCGATCGTCGTGCCACATTCGTCTTGGCAGGTCAGGCGGAAACACCTAGTGCCAGTCGGCACATTCGTGATCCGGATATTGTTTGAGTCTATGGAACTGAAGGGATGTGTCTGGTAGGTTGTACCTACCCAAATGTCGAGTTTGTACACATAGCCGATCCTGCTTCGGAGCCTGACGTCAATTTCGGTCTGCCCACGCTGATTGACGATCACAGAGTCTGGTCCTAAAAGGGCCGACCTCAGCGGAACAGTTAGTGTCGTGTCCTGCCCACAGTTATAGAGGCTCCGGACATTGATGCGCGCGGGGTTAGCTGCCAATCCGTTGTACCGATGGGATAGGCTCGCAACCGAGGCCATGCTGTTGGCAGTGGTGTCCTGCTTGCCATCACCATAAGTGATGATAAAACGCTCGCCCTCAATCTTCGGGATCTGGACCTGCACCAAGAAGTTGTCACATGCTCGGACGCTAGGCTCAGGTTTGCGAGGCTGCAGGATGTAGATCGTCTTGTAGGTATAGAGATTGGTGCCACCCACCAAGATGCCCTGCCCTAGGCGGTATTTGCCAGGCTGGGTATAACGGATGGTATCGACCCCTGGCCTTCCGTTGATGATGAAACGCTGGTTGCTACTGTCAGGGATATAATAGACATTGGTCCCGACCACGCAGTTCCGGACCGTGATTTTGCCTGGGGCGCATTGTGCCTCCGAACCTACGATACTGAAACAGGGGACTTGTGCCAAACTAGACCTTAGGGTGGCCAAAACCACTAGGCAGATGATCATCACCTTCAATAACCACGAGGCTGTCTTTGCCTTGCCCCGACCGATAGGGGGCGGTGTGGATCGGGGCAAATGGTCACGTTGGTCCTGACATCGTCGGATGCTGGGGCCGGCCAATTGCCACTGTGATGGTTTCGTTTCTGCTGGAGACATAGCTAGGATGGCTTTCTGGCCAGTAGTTGACCGCTATGGGCAGTCAGATAGGGTCAGCGGGCCGAAGTAATACGGTCGGTCACCTTTTAGGTTAAGAACCATTATACTGTCGTAAAATTGTACAGACTAGGCCTCAAATGCAAGACCTGCCATCAAGATCCTACCAATGCTGGGTTTAGGCCAATCCCATAGTTGACATATTTAGGACCAAAACCAAGAGGTAGGATGGGCCTAAAAAGCACCCAGCCTCGGTTGATGGCCAAGGCTGGGTGATCGTCGGACCAGCTAGTGCTAGTCCCATTTGTGTAAATCTGGTATCACTAATGGTATCTAGACCGTCAGGTTCCAGCCGTGTTCGTCAGCGATGCGGCCATACTTCAGGTCGTCCATGTACTTACGGACTTTGGCGCTGAACTCACGGGTTTCGATGGCTGGGAGTTCGTGGTCGATGCCGTCACAGCTGATGGCCTTGATGGCGGCAATGGTGGCGGCGGTGCCAGCACCAAAGGCCTCTTGCAGGCGCCCAGTTTGGTTCGCCTCGATGACCTCCGTGACAGATACACGACGCTCCTCGACCTGCATACCCCAATGGCGTGCGATCTTGAGAATGCTATCACGGGTGATGCCACTCAGGACCGAAGTGCCAAGCTGTGGGGTCACTAGTTTACCGTCGATGACGAACATGACGTTCATCGTGCCGCTTTCTTCGATGTACTCATGCTCGACATGGTCCGTCCAGAGAAGCTGATGATAACCTTCTTGCTGGGCTAGTTTGCTCGGGAGCATGGCACCGGCATAATTGCCAGCACACTTAGCGAAGCCTGTGCCACCTTCGGCAGCACGGGTATAATGGCGCTCGACCTTAACCTTGACAGGCTCCGAATAATAGGCCCCTACTGGGCAACAGAAGATCACAAAACGATAGGTCTCGGACGGACGCACACCGACAAAACTATCTGTGGCGTACATAAAAGGGCGGATATACAAGGAGCTACCATCGGCCCCAGGCACCCAAGCCCGGTCCATATCCACCAAGACGCGCAGTGCGTTGATGAACATCTCCTCAGTGACCGCAGGCATACACATCCTGAGGGCACTCTCGTTAAACCGCGAAAAATTTTCGTGTGGGCGGAAAATGTTAACCTCACCTTCAGCAGATCGATAGGCCTTGAGGCCCTCGAAGATCGCCTGACCATAGTGCAAGGAGCTCATGGCTGGCATCATCTCCAACGGTCCGTACGGCACGATCCTGAGGTCTTGCCATTGGCCATCATAATAGTCTGCCACAACCATGTGGTCGGCAAAATGCTGGCCGAACTTCAGATGCTCGAAGTCAACTTCGTTGATCCGGGAAACGGGTGCCGCATTGATAGGGAAGGTAGTAGAGGCGACTGATAGACTCATGGCTGGCTTGTAAGGCGTTTGTCTGACTGAAGTTTGGTGTATGCCAACGTGCTGCCGCCTGCGCCCTGATCCTACCTAGACCCAAATGGGTCTCAAGGAATTGTCATAAGCCTGCCGAACGACAAGTTAGCAAGACAAAGATTGCCTTTTTGTTCCAGATTGTTGCTGCCAACTGCTCTTATATGACCCCAATGGTAGACAAATCGACCTTCATTCGACCCAAAGGGGGCCTTGCATTGCCCGCGAGTCTTGTTTTGGGCTTATTCCCAGAGGCGATAGTGCTCTAGGCTTACGGACTGGCGGAAAAACAACTCGGTGCTGGCCACAAAGCTGTCGGTATAGTCGCTAACGTAGAAATGATGTTTGGGCCTGGTACTCTGATCGCCTCCTGCTAAAACCCGGTTTAGCAAATTGTGGGTTACTAGCAAGGACTTCATAGCCTCGGCGACAATCATGCTGCTATCGATCACGGCAACGGACTGGCCTTTGCGTGCATAATAGTCCTGTATCTGGGGCAGGATTAGCGGATAGTGCGTACAGCCCAAAATCAGCGCCTTGATGCCCTGCAAACTAGGGTGATCTAGGTAGTTGTCGATGATCGTCTGGCTGATCTGGTTGTTATAGAACCCCTCCTCGATCATCGGTGCCAGCAGAGGAGTAGCGACTTCAGCCAGCTGCACACCAGCCCCTGACAGCTGCACTTTGTCCTGATAGACATGGCTGCCGACGGTCTTTTTTGTCCCGATCAGGCCAACGGACTGTCCCGCAAAAGCCGTTGTGATGTAGGCCACAACAGGGTCGATGACGTTCAGGACCTGCGCTCGGGTTCCGACGTATGCCTTTACTAAATCAAACGCTGCCGCCGAGGCCGAGTTGCACGCAATCAGGATGGTCTTGACATTTTGACGCAGCAACACATCACAGATTTTGACGCTATACGCCTGGATGGCAGCCGTGCTTTTGTCGCCGTAGGGCAGGTGGGCCGTGTCCCCAAAGTAGATCATACGCTCAGATGGCAGCACTTGGCTCAGGGCGTAGGCCACCGTCAGCCCGCCGATCCCACTATCGAAAACCCCAATCGGATCTGAAGCTCCCACCACGTGCGCTAGGTGTGCCTCTGCTGCCGGGACCGATGGCTCAATGCTATGTTCTCTGGTTGGCTGATTGAGTTGTGTCGAGGCTATGGACATGAGGGTGGTGGCGGTGTATTGGTCTCTTAATATGGGACTGAAAGCAAAACAACAATAGGCAAGCAAAGGTATGGGTTTGGCCTATTAGTGGTGCTAGGGCCAAATCAGCCACTAGGCTAGTCGATCCCTACCGATTAGGTGCAAAACAACGGACATAGTCCACTACTATCTTGAGCATCAGGTGCATTGGCAGATCAAATGGCCAGATTGGGGGTTGCCTTTGCCATCGTTGCAGAGCTCCCAACAACAGGTCATCCACAAAGAACTTGACTGCCCATGGGCCAATATATAAAGCTTAGACATAGAAGGCCCAGAACTAGACTGGTTTGGGCCACCTTGCTCAATGGTCTAGTTTGGGTGATCTTTCCCGCATCTGCAAGACAACCCAAGACGGTGAATGTCATCAAGGACTTGTGTTACCCCAAGGATATGATCAATCCTAACTTATACCGCAGTTATAGACAAAGGCGTTAGAGAACACGCGTTTCTGTCTGAACTCAGATTCCAGAAATAAGATCTGACGGATTAGTGAGATAGACTTGTAAACACCTATCAATCAGGCTGCTACTCCCCATTTAGTTAACACCACACACAAATCCCAAAAAATCCGTTCAATTATAGTTCAGACAATAAACTACCGCACAACAACCCGCCCGGCCATGACACCGGCATAATTTGTAGCCCGCCAAAAGTAGAGGCCAGGGGATGTGTTTTGGAGCTGGACCTGCTGCCCCGGCATGATGCCGGTCTCGAACAAAAGCTGACCAGTGGTGGTATAGACCTGCAAATTAGCCTCTTGGGTTAGCCCTCGTAGCTGGATAGTGCCATCTGTGGTAGGGTTGGGATAGGCCACGACGTCTGCCAGATCTGCCCGAGGACCACCAGCCAATGACAAGGGGCTATATGGCCGACCGATATTGCTTAGCCTTGCTAGGTAGAAACTGCGGGCGTTTTGGCCGCCGAGCTGCGTAAACCCTACCATCACTGCCGAGCTGTCGGACTCGTAATAACAATCATAAAAGGCAAAAGGACTATTGGGGACAGTAGTATTGATAGGTACTTGCCAAATGATAGTGCTATCAGGTGCTGTTTTGCGAATGTTATTGGTATATGGATTTGGTCTTGAGGCAAGGTCAAAAATACTGCCGTCTGAATTGATCTTGGGCCTAAAACTAAAACCACTAACAACGGTCCGTTGCCAAAGCAATTGATTGGATGTATTAATCATCCCCAATGTATTTTGGCTACTATTCGAAGTGATAGGGGTAACTGTAAAAACCAGGTTTCCCGATGGATGTTGATAAATACCCGCATTATACGCCGCCCCTCGATTCAGCGCCTGGAAGGCATACTGAACCCTGCCCGTACTATCGCCAAGGCTATCAAGGCGTTGGTAGGCCACTTTATTATCTGCTGTGCCACTGATGAGGTAGCCTTTGTCGGGCGTTTGCTCGGCATAACAGCCACAAGCGAAACTCGCACTTGGGTTGTAAAAACGCTCAAACTCCGTGATGCTGGTACGGGGATTAAACTTGAGCAAAAACCAGTCACATTGCCGCCCTCGCCGTACCATACTTGGGGTAATGTCACCATAGACAACATAACAACTATCTGAACTTATGAACATCCCCGAAGGGCCATAGCGGTATTGGCTTGCATTATAGGGTATGCGTCTTAGGAGGGTGCCAGCTGTGTCGAGTTCGAGGATTTCGATAGCAGATGTGTTCTGGTTGGAAATAGTTGAGTAGGTAGTACCTACAGTTAATACCAGTTTATTCCCAAATTTGACAAGCTTGATGGAATAACCATACGCCTCAATATTGCGGCGCCATACGGTATCAAGATTTTTATTGAGACGATATAGCAAAACGGTACGTGCAAAAGTACTTGATTGTTGATGCCAATAACCGTATTTATTGGAGAACCCAGTTGCAAAATAGGTACTGGTGTCCCATTTCATAATATTGCTAAGTCCATCAAAGGTAGTGTAGGACCAATACTTTTGACTGATTACACCTTGTCCATTGGTCGGTAAAGTGTAGAAGAACGTAATCAAGGTTAGGAAAACAAGTGAGCCAATGTTAAGGCCCCTCAAAGTGTTGTAAAACTTGTTCTCGGTGACGGTTGGGTTGCGAGCGTAGGTAACGATGCCATGACCTTTCAGCCCGACTATAGGGTCGCATTGCCGTAGTTTCGATATGTAGGAATAATGCCTCATCGTTAGCAAGACCAAGATAGGCAAGAAAAGGTTGCCTTTGGGTTCTGTCTGAACTGGGATTTTAGAAATAAGATTGAAAGGAATATAGTGATATGCTTGCAAAGGCATGCTATTGCTTGCGGCTCGTTCACATGGGTAGATGAGTACACACGAATCTCTTACATCCTTACAATCTGGTGAATCTCAGTTCAGACAAAACACACACGAATCCCCCCTAACTCGGGAATTGATTAATATAATCCCACACATCACTCACATATTCTTTCCGGAGGGTGGGGCTTAGGATAACATTACCAGAGGTGTCTTCAGGGAACTTAAAATTGCGTTTGTCCACAGGCAATAGGCGCGAGGCCCGCTCGACAGGCGCATATGCTTGGTACTTGAGCTCATTGCCGTCAACATCTTCGGTATCCTGCCAGGCAGTGACCAGGGTGGCATTCTTGTACCAACCAACGATGTAATGTTGCGAAGTCTGTGGTTTGCGGGCCACTAGCACAATACAGATCGGATGGATGCGGGCACGGTCTGGGTCCACCTTAAGTTTCAGCAGATTTAAACGGCGTGTATGGATGCCACAATAATCAATATAATATCGCTCATACTCAGGTTCGGCAGCCGATTTGGTCGGCAGAAAATTAAATCCATCACTACCGTCGTGTCGCTCGAACAAATTGACTTGTGTTTCGTCCTCGGTCAGGACTGCTTCGTCATCTTCGCCTCCTTGGTAGGATTGTAGCCATGCGACCTTAAAAAAAACAATTGGCTTCTGAATGATTGTTGACTTCATTGTTGGTTGCCACTTGGTGGCGAGTGGTCTAAAAAATGAGGCATTGCTGTCGCCAAACTGACCACAAGCTAAGCACCATTGTTTGCCAAGGAAATCCTGAGCTGATGCACAAATATAGACAGAAACCCTATTGGTGGCATCTGGTGCCGCTTCCTGTGATTTTTTGAGCGATGCCGGGCCAGATTTAGCTTTGCTTAGCCGTTGCTGAAATGGCCGAATACCAATGCCAATATTTGGACTGGATGGCAGGAGAGCTAACGGGCGTTCCGTACTTGGCCATCCATTTGCTGGACCCAACAACCCCCATCAATGCCCAAAGGCCGCCAACAGATTTGGCGGCCTTTGGGGTATTGCGCTTGATTACGAACTGATGGCTAGTATTGGCAGGGAAGTACCCATTATCGCCCCTATGTCTAGGCGCTGGTTAGGCTGCTCATGCAGAGGCTAGCAGCCCCGAGCAGACCAGCGTCGTTGCCGAGCGTGGCCCTTGAGATCGAGAGCTTGGAGGTGTAATAAGGTGTCAACTCCTTTTCTAGCACCCGCAGGATCGCCGGCTTGATGTAATCAAAACTAGCTGAAAGTCCTCCACCAATCACGATGGCCTTGATGTCCATAATCCGGACACAGGCCACTAGACCTTCGCCCAGGATCTCGCCCACCTCGTCAAAAATCTGGCGGCTAAAATCATCACCTTGTTCGGCTGAAATTACCATCCGTGTTGCTGAGATCGGCTCGTCCCGCGGGATGACGGTATCCATGCGGTACTCTGCCAAGCGCTCGGCACCTAGGTTGAGCACCCCTTGTTTGCCGATGTTCTGCTCTAGTTTGCGGCCATGGCGGCTCAGGATGTGGCCCAGCTCTAGGCCATTGCCATCCCCACCTGTGAAGATCTTGCCCTCAATCACAGCTGCTGACCCAATGCCAGTACCTAGGGTAATGAACAAGAAATTCGTTGGCATCAGCTCTTTCGAGAAGTAGAACTCACCAAGGGCGGCAGCGTTGGCATCGTTCTCGAGCTCAATCCGTGTTGTTGGGAAGGCCTCGTGCAACTCCTGCCAGAGCTGATAGTCATTAAGCTCGGGGATAGCAGTGATCTCGAGCGGTGTACGCCTGTCTTTAGAGATCATACCCGGCAGGCCGATGCCGATTTTGCGGACGTCTTTATGGGCAATAAGTTTGAACGCAATCGTTTCGCGCAGGCGGCGGACAAAATCATGTGTCTCGCGCCAGTCGGCCGTCGCATAGCTCTGGAACTCGGTGATGTGGCCAGCGGTATCCACCAGCCCCATCTTGACATGGTTGCCACCGATGTCGATACCTAAAATTTGTTCTGGTTTTTGATCTGCCATTGGGTCTTGGTCTGCCTTCATGGTGGGTTGTTGTTCGTGAGTTGGGTTGGTCAATTCGGTTTTGCTATCAATCCAGAAATGCGTGTCTTCAGGATCCTGTTGGGCATATTGGCCCCTCCGATCCGTAAGGCCAGCAATTTGCGTTTTCGTAACCAAAAAAACTACTGTCGTGGCCTGATTTACTTTTTTGGTAGAATCAGGTTTTGGTTGCCTTGGTGGTGTTAGGTCTTGCCTGATCCCGAACAATTGCTAAACCTGTACCCATAAGCGTAGAGTAGGAGCATGTGGTTTGCGCTACCTTTGCAGGCAGGTATGCCCCCATCCGTCGATGTGCAAGGTATACTGCGCCCCGCATGGCCATCATCACAACAGAAAACCTTACCAAGACGTTCCGGAGCAATGGCAATGACTTTCAGGTCTTGCGCGGCATCAACCTGGCCATAGAGCCCGCCAAGCTGATCGCGATCGTTGGTAGCAGCGGCAGTGGCAAAAGCACCTTGTTATATGTCCTGAGTACCTTGGACACTAGTTATGAAGGGAAGATCATCATCAATGATACCAACCTCAAAAGCCTGTCAGCAAACCAACTGTCTGACTTCCGGAACCGTGAGATCGGCTTCGTGTTTCAGTTTCATTACCTGTTGCCCGAGTTCACGGTGCTGGAAAATGTCAGCCTGCCTGCCCTTAAATTAGGGCGATTGTCTGCCGAAGAGGTAGAGCAGGCCGGCCTTGACGAGCTAGACCGCCTTGGGCTTAAAGACCAAGCCTACAAAAAAGCTAGCCAACTATCCGGTGGGCAGATGCAGCGAGTGGCCATTGCCCGCGCGCTGATCAACCGGCCTCGCATCATCTTTGGGGATGAGCCGACCGGTAACCTCGACAGTGTCAATGGGCGCTTGGTGTTTGACATCTTTAAGGACTTGGTCCGGACCACTGGCCAAACGATCATCGTCGTTACCCATGATAGTGCCTTGGCCAAGGAGGCGGACCAAATCATTATGCTCAAAGATGGGCTAGTGGTCTCGGAGCTTTAAGGCCCTTGCACCTTGATACGTTCTTCTAGAGTGCCTAGCCTAGACTTCGTATTCATCAAAGGTGATACCCAAGGTCATAAGCTCAGCCAAGATCGGCTCATAATAGTCAGGGCTCAGTGGGATCTGAACCCCCGTTTGTTTGAGCTGCCCTAGGCCTATGAGTTTTGCTGCAATCCCTATCGGGTAGCCGACGCCCATGGCCATAGCTGTCATTTCCTGGGTCTGCCCCACAAAGGCAAGATCTGCATGGCGGGTATGGCGTGATCCGTCTGCCTTGGTGTAGTCGAACTGGTGTTGCATCACGACCAAGTCTTTGTCGTATGGTGCCAAAACCCACTTGGCCTCGATCCGTGCGAGCAACAACTTAGCAGGGGTATCTGCTAGTAGGCGGACTGGTGTGTCCTCAAACAGACCAAGCCATGCCAACTTGTCCAGCACAATATCATCCGCGGGCAGGCCTAGGTATTGGGCAGTTGTTTGTCGCAGGTCGGTACCGAGGCCTGCCTTAGGCACAAAGCTGGCCGTGACCTCAGCCCAAGTAGTTGTCTCGGTTAGGGGCCAAGTGTATGTGTTGTCCGTATAGCCTAGTGTGACCAATGCCTGCCAAGCAGTGCAATAGCCTTGGCGACGTAGCGTCCCACGTATAAATGTCTGGATACCCTCGAGGCCATAAGTCCTGACATAACCAACCGAATCGCGATTAGGGTAGGCATCAAACAGGCCCAATCCTTTGACGGAAACCGCTGTGGCTTGGCCAAATAGCTTGGCATAAGGCATGTATTTGAGCTGGCCTTGATCCAGAAACTTCGTGATGCCCCCTTGGCCAGCCAAGACGACGTTCATCGGGTTCCAGGTGATTTTGTAGTTCCAAGGATTGTTGTCGCTCTCTGGGGCGATTAGGCCACCGCAATAGCTAGCAAAACGGGTGATGGTTGCACCCTCGGCCTTAAGCTCGTCAATGACCTTCATGGCCGACAGGTGATCGATGCCCGGGTCCAGTCCGCACTCATTCAGGAACAAGACACCAGCATCTTTGGCCGCTTGGTCGAATGCCGACATGGCCTCAGATAAATAGCTGGCAGTAATCAGGTGTTTTTGGTGTTGGAGGCACCAGCCAGCTACCATCGGGTGCATCGGTGGTGGCAAAAGACTGATGACCAACTGGTGGTCCTTGATCAGGGCTTGCGCGGCCTCGGCATTGTTAACGTCTAGCGCGGCTGCTTTGATACCTGGGTACTGAACTGTTTTGTGGATGGCGAGGTCTTCCGAAGCATCTGCCACCGTTACAGGCCAGCCATGTTGTTGGTGCAGGTCTGCCAAGTACCCAATCAGGGCTGTAGCCGAGCGGCCCGCCCCTAATAACAAAATCGAAAATGATGGATTGGTGGCGGTAGCCATGTAGTTTTGGTTTGGTGTAGTGTAGTGGGCTTGCCTGCACCCATCGAAGCTGGATATAGACCAAGATATCGACCTGAACTTCATCAAGATCAACAATTGGGTTCCGCAGGGTGTGCACTTGGCAAGCGTTGACAAAGATATGGCCCTATAAGGCATCTTTTGTAGCTAGTTGCCCATCTATCGGCCTCATGTGGGCCTATTGTTGGCTATATCCGCTAATATTGTCTCCAGAACTTTAGTCCTACGCGCTGACAACAGACTCAATGAGGTCATGATCGCGAAAAGATGGGGCATTTCGGTATTGTCAATATCATGAATCTATCGTCGTATCTGGACCCTGTTAGCATCACACTGCTAAGCCGACTTGATAATCCCAATTTGTTGGGGCACAACATCCTGATTCATACAGAAGAGCAGCTGCCCGACTATTATGCAGCCCAGATCTGCCTAGTTGGCCTACCCGAAGAGGCCTTTGTCGAACAAGGATTTTCGGATAATGGCAAGCTTGGCGCTAGTTTGGTCAACAGTTCGTTTTTTATGGACGAAGACCCTGCCGAAAGCCAGATCAAGATCGGCAGCAAGTCCTCAAACGGTGCCGACAACATCCGGGCCGAGCTATACCAGTTATATAAAGGACAAGGGGATCTAGTTTTGGCTGATATGGGCAACCTGCGCCCTGGGCCCACTGCCGCCCAGACCGCAATCCGGATTACCCAAGTCTGTGACATGTTACACCATGCCGGTGCCAAAGTCATCCTGATCGGACCTAACCAGGCAGCTACCATCCAGCAGGTAGAGGGCTTATGTCAATATCGGGACAAACAAGAGCAACCTAAAGCACTGTCATTAACAGTAGTCGATCATCAGCTGGACATGGACTACCGACCAAGTGGGCAGGACGAACACAACTTCCTCAATAGTTTGTTTTTGGCGACCGAGCCCATCTTGTTTGACTTTGCCCTACTTGGGCACCAGAACTATTTGTCGGACGCCAGCCAGCTTGCCTTTCTGGACCAAGCCAGTTTTGTCTCGCGTCGTCTTGGCCAGCACCGCGATAACCCCCAACTGTCAGAGCTCTATATGCGTCAGGCCGACTGTATTAGTATGGACCTAGGCAGTATCAATGGGCACGAAATGAGGGCCGTTCGTGATCCCAAACCATTTGGCCTCAAGGGCGAAGAGTGGTGCCAACTTTGTTGGTATGCTGGGCATAGCACTAAGCTCCGGAGTGTTGGTATCTATGGCTACCTGCCTGACGAAGATCGGAACGGAATGGCCGCTAAACTTGTGGCTGTAGGCCTATGGCATCTGCTCGAGGGTATGGCACATAGCGCTCATAGTCAGCCAATTACGCAATATCGGGTTGCCAGCCCAGGCCTCGAAGACGTAGTTTTTGTCAACCAATCTTCAGAAAACCGTTGGTGGGTCACCCAGCAGAGGAACAATATCAAATCCCTAGACGACGACGCCTTGCTATTTGCCTGTGACGCGTCAGTATATCAAGAGGTATTGGCGGGCGAGGTACCCCAAACCTTAGTCCGGATGATGAATCGGTTATCCCTACATGACAAACAGGTCAGAAAAGCGAAAAAGGCACGAAGCCGTACGAAGACAAAACCTATCAGTCCGACCGAGTAGTGTCATCAATTGTAAGTCTATATTAAATAAGAGGTGTCGCCCAGGGTGGCCTGTATCTATCTTCAGTTGCATTATCCTATAATTTTTCCCTGCCAGCCCCACCAGCCCCTGCTCGTGACTTTAGGAATTTAGTTGATGAAAGTGCGCTTGTTGCCGACGAATCATTACCTATAATCACTGGTATGGTATGACTTACACAATTGGATTGCGAACTTAGTATCATCTATCTGGGCGACACATAAATCGATACAATAATTTGATTATCAACAATTTAACGCCATTTACTTCCTACTTGCTGATGTCCGTAGATCAGGGCTAGATAGTAGAATCAGGTCGTGCTGAGCACGAGGGCAACTAAACCTCTTCGTTGAATGCTGACTATGGCAGACCTAAAGTCAAAAAGTATATAGATCAAATAGGGCAAACAAAACCCAGTGGCTATGCACAAGGCAGCCAAACTTGCAGCTAGGCCCCTGCTATGCGCATGCAGCAAAGTAATCATCAATCTCTGTCCGATCGGCTAGTTTGTATGGCCTCAATACGGGCTTCAGTAGCTTTGGACATCTTGTCAGCCATTGGTTTGCGTACACAAAGCCCAAAATAGATGGTTGGCTTACCGGACTCCAAAGACCGAAAAAAAGTGTGGCGATTATCCAGTTGCATATTTTTTATATATTAAATTGACTATCAACGCAAAAAATTTCTAAATATTGAGCCAGCAGATGCCAATGCCATTGGCAACATTGTGCTGAGATGGATCCTAAGATAGCACAACCAAGATCTAATACCAGGCTGTAGTCCATTCGTTATCAGGTTGATCAAATAGCCCGTACTGCCCAGTTGCTAACATCTTGAAACAGCCTTGTTGCAAGGTCAACCAAAAATGAACCTCGAGTTATAGGCATGGCCAAAACAGAGGCAAATGTTTCGAATCCTGAGTGCCAGATCATGTACTGATTACATACAATTCAGCTCTCATCAATGCCAACGGCCATAAGGTATCGCTGGCAATGTCCTTGGGAATAAATAATCTAAAACCCCTCTGCATGAACCCTAAATTCGCTTTTTTAGGTTTCGGCTAGTTTATATTTATGGGCAGCAACTATGCAATCCGATCTATCGAGCCATGGAATAAGGCACGGTCATGGGGCTAAATATTGGCCTAGATAGATGCGCGGGATAATGTACTGAAGCTGTATGGCTTGCGCGGTTTTTGGTTTGGATCTTACGGCAAATTCCATAGACCTTTCCGGACTTCCATTGGTTGTAAATTGGTCTTCAGCAGTCCAGCCATGCTTTGCAATTTGATATTAAGCCCCAAGGGTTGACGGCTGCTGATGGTTGGTGCCTGTGTAGCTGTTAGCCTTGCCTAGTCCGGATCGTTTTGCAATCATGATTGAGGGTTAGTTCATAGGACTATACCGATAAATGCAGATTTGAGGATTGGGCCTATCCTCTAGTTTTCATGGTCTGGACAACAATATTTGGTTAGAACAGGATTTAAATCTGGATTTGCTTTTCGTGATCTGATTGTTTGGCTGTATTATTGCATCGCAAATGACAAATCGCTCAGTCTGCTAGACGCTACTTTTATGAGTTTCCGTCTCCCTTACAATCTATGTCCGAAAATGTGGATACTGCTTGCTAGAACTAGTCATGACGAAGCCGAAAGGCAGAGCTTATGACCAACGCTGCTAGTGGCGCCCCGTTACTTGTATTACTGTTTAAGCTTTACTTTTTCTAGACTGACCAAACCTCGGTTCAATCAGTCTAGATAAGGGGCAGTCTTTCTAGTAATGCTACTGATCGTCCATGCATGAGGTGGATCAGAAAGTAGAAGCAGGACATAACAATTGAGTCAAGATTGACGTTAGGGATCGTTAAACCATTGAGCCAGTATTTAGTCGAACCGGGCAACCGAAAAACCACAATTTAAACACCCCTCACACATTATGGCATCTATTCAGGATGTTTTGGCTACCCTAGCCGAAAAAGAAGCAGAGCTTCAAGGTCAACTTACGGCAATCCGCACTGCCATCAGTGCACTCGGAGGCTCAGTTGCATCTGCCGCCCCTGCTGCCCCTGCTGTTGCTACAGCCGCGCCAGTTGTCGCTAAACCTGCACCTACAGGTGCCAAGCGCGGACGCAAACCAAAAAGTGCCCTTGTTGCTGCTGCAGTAGCTGCACCAGCCGCAAAACCTGCTAAAGTTGCGAAGGCAGCTAAAGAATCTAAAACAGGTAAAGGTGGTCGTCCACCTAAGGAAGTGACTTTGGTTGACCAATATGCTGATGCCAAAAGCTGGAATCAGAAAGTCGTTTGGGCTCTTTCGAAAGCCGAAAAACTGACTGCCGATCAAATCACTGAGCATCTGCACAAGTTCGAAACATCGTACGAGTTTGCTGCCCTCAAGACGATGGTATCAAGTACTGCCAGCACACTAGCCAAAAAAGGTGGCATCAATGCTGTCCGTAATGGCCGTGGTTTTGAGTATTCACTCAAAGGTTAATCAAACCAACCTTTCGTTTATCTGTCAGTTGTCAATCCTTAATACCTGCTTAGGTGCCATTCGGATGACACAATTTTAGGTAGGCTACGCATTTGTTTCCCGAAATAGTATCGATAATAGCACTGACCATCAAACAACTGTTTGGTGGTCAGTGTCGTTTTGTAGGAATGGTATTGGATGGTAGTGACCTTATTGCGTTCCATGGCCAAAGCCTTCTTACAAAGCAGCCATCTATCAATGTGTTTGGGGACAAGGCCGATCTTATGGATAGATCTGGTGGGTTTGTCGTAATTTCGCCGGCTTACCTGTCATAACAGTACGGTCAGGAATCAACATCAATCTAGGTTATGAAAACCCATCAGCGCATCCAAAAATTCATATTGGCAAGCATTCTGTCTCTAGGCCTCGGCCTAGGGTGGTCCATGGCAGGTGCACAGTCCTGCAATGGCGGCCGATATCAGGACTCTACCTTTGCATTAGTTGACACAATGACGGTGACTTATGGTGCCAACACCATAATAAACGGCACCCCAATTGATCTAAAAGCGATCATTTATAGCCCTAACGGAGACACAGCCACCCAGCGACCAATAGTCTTGGTTTTATTTGGTGGCAGTTTTGTATCAGGCAGTCGTTTCGAGTCGTACGTCACCCAGACCTGCACCGAGCTCGCTAAACGAGGCTATGTAGCCGCTGCGATCGACTACCGCATAGGTGTTGCAGGCTTTTCGGCCAACGAGCTTTACAAGACAGTCTATCGAGCTCAGCAAGATGCGCTTTCGGCTGTTAGGTACATGCGCCGCAACGCGACTGCACTAGGTATTCGCCCGGATTTGGTCTATTTATGGGGCTTTTCGGCAGGTGCCATTTGCAGCCTGCAATGTGCTTACCTTCAGCCCAACGAGTTGCCTAGTGCCATCGATACGACCGTCATGGGCAATTTGTCATCAGGCAGTGGCAACCCTGGCTATAGCAACATGATTCGTGGCGTTATCTCGAACGCTGGCGGGCTTGGTGATACCAACTGGATCAAGGGCCCCGAGGCGGTGCAGGTTGCGAGTATCCATAACCTGACCGACCCTACAGTCCCTTATAACAGTGCCCCATTACCCTTCCCCGGTGCAATGCTCTATGGCAGTAATTCGGTCCATAAACGCCTGACCCGTTTCGGGATACCGAACAGCCTACATACCACCAACTCACAAGGTATGCACCTACCCCAAGCTGGCAGCCCATACATTGACACCTTTGCAATCAGGAGCCTTGCCGCCCTCTACGGAATGGTATGCCGCGATTTTGGCACCATTATCCCTACCTCGTTGCCAGATGGTTCAGGCCAAATTGTGGCACGACCCTATCCCAATCCCACTTCGGGTTTAGTCCAGTTTGCCGGGCTTGATCAACTAGCTCAGTGCGAGGTTTATGACGCACGCGCGCAGCTTGTGCTTGATCAATCCACTGGGCCAGACCAACCACTAGACCTAGGCAGTCTCAGGGCAGGTATCTATCATTATCAAATACGGATAGGTAACAAAGTCCGTCAAGGGCAATTGGTCAAACAATAGAGCTAATCTGTCGTTAGTTGAGGTGGTAATAATGTATGGCTAGGGCTTGTTTACATCTGCAATGTCCTTTGGCTTAACTTGCAGCTGCTATGTCAGATACACCAACGACACGTCTATCAGTCAATATCAACAAAATCGCTACGCTGCGGAATGCGCGTGGTGGTAGTGTGCCAAACGTCTTACAAACGGCCCTTGATCTTGAAGTTTTTGGGGCACAGGGCATCACGGTACATCCCCGACCAGACGAACGCCACATCACCTTTCAGGATGTGATGGACCTCTACCCACGGCTGACGACGGAGTTTAACATCGAGGGTTATCCTGACGATCGGTTTTTTGAGATGGTCCGGATCAGCAAACCTGGGCAAGCCACCTTGGTGCCTGATGGCCCGCATGTACTGACAAGCAATGCAGGCTGGGATACGATTACGCACCATGACTTCTTGGTGGATGTTGTGCAACGGCTCAAGGTTATCGGTACCCGTGTTTCCATCTTTGTAGATGCCGACCCCAAAATGGTAGAGGGTGCTAAAGCCGTTGGTGCCGATCGGATTGAATTATACACCGAGCCTTATGCCGCTAATTACGCTATTGACCCTAGCGCTGCCGTGGCACCATTTATCAAGGCTGCCGAATTGGCCCACCAACTTGGCTTAGGGCTTAATGCAGGCCACGACCTTAGCCTACGGAACCTTGCCTATTTTGTACAGCAGGTGCCCCACTTGCTAGAGGTTTCCATAGGCCATGCACTGATTGCGGATGCACTATACTACGGCCTGGAGAATGTAGTCAATATATACTTGCAACAAATCAGGATTGGGGCTGGGTTGGTTAAGGGTATGCGGTATGTATAACCGACCTACTTTATTAGCCGTTGCGGGGGCCATATCCCCTTGTAACAAAAAACCACTAACAGATCACAATATGTACGGTGATTTACCGTACGTTTGTATTGTCAACTGAAATAAACGAAAGACCATGGCAACCCTAGTACACAAAAAGACCGCCCGCATCGAGATCCGCCTCACAGAGGAGGAGAAGGACATCATCATGCGTGCAGCCAAGGCATTGGGCCAAGACATTAGTAGCTTCTTCTTGGGCCAAATGTTGCCTAAAGCCAAGGAGACGATCATGTTTGATGAAGCATGGATGAAAAATGAGGAAAGTGTGGCCGACCTGATCCGGATCATCACCGCCGAGCCGAAGGAGGTGCCTAAGCTGCGGGAGTTGTTAACGAAAACTATTCAAGATAAAAAAATCACTCATCCTTTTAGTACCGAATAAGGCCTCATACTCCACCATCGGGTCAGGCAATCAGTCAGTTGATAATTTCTTTCATAACCTTTCGTCACAACTTGATAAGGATAACCAAGCAATGACTACGATCAGGGGAATCTACAACCCCTCTAGCCATTGCCTCAGTTGCGGGCTGCGCTCCCTGCTTACGAGGGCAGGCTCTGGCCAATTGATAAGTTCTAGCGCTAGTTTTCCATTAAAGTGCTTATGCAGATTGTTTATGGCCTCACGACGGGCAAGCAATTGTCTGTTTAGCCTAAAAAATACAGATGTGTCTAACTCTGCCTCGGCTTGGTCGAGGGTTCCGTCCAAGGTTAAGGTTTTACCCTGGCGGGTATAGGCTTGCAGCAGACGGCCTTCCACATGAAGGTACAAGATGTCATCGGTTTCCAGCAATAGATAGGCATCACGGTATTCGACCATATATCTAAGTCGATAGGCCCTGGTTTTTGACGTAGCAGATTGTAGTAGTGCATCCGCAGTACTAGGTGGTAAATGCGGTGGTTGGACACGTATAAACTTGTCCATACTTTGTTGTAATGCAATCTGGCTTACTGGTTTGAGCAGATAATCGATTGCATTTAGCTTAAAAGCATCAAGCATAAACTGATCATAAGCAGTCGTGAAAATGACTGGAGCCTCAACCCCCATGGATTTGAAAAACTCAAAACTAAGTCCATCGGTTAGATTGATGTCCGAAAGGATCAGGTTGGGTTTATCATTGGCAAGCGACCACCAATGGCAGGCAGCCTCTACACTCTCTGCCACGTGCAAAACAGTAACAGACTGTGTTAGCCCTTGTAACCGACTTATCAGGAGGTTAGCTGCTGGGTCTTCGTCTTCAAGAATGAGTACTGAAATTGGGTTGGCCTTCATGGGTACTTAACTAGTTTGATGTGGGATATTTACATTGTTTTGGTCCATGCTGTAGTCCGCAAAACTGAGCATCATCGACACATTAAGCCTAAATACTTGCCTGCATCGCTATGCCAACAATGGCACCTTAACACAAAATACATTGCCGTCCTGGGTATAGGTTAGGTTCTTGGGGCTCAGTTTATGGTACCGATCACTCAGGTTCTCTAGCCCCATGCCTGTGCTAGCCTCTTTTGAGGAACGGGGCGTGATGGGGTTGCTAACCAATAGTGTGTTACCATCAATCATGATGGTAATAATCAGGGGTTTGGCTGCCGAAAATCCGTTGTGTTTTACAGCGTTCTCCAACAATAGCTGTAGGGTCATTGGCGCAAGCAATACGGGTGGCCAAGGCGTAAGTGGTAGCTCAACATGAATCCTGTCTCCATGCCTGATTTTTAGCATCTGGATATAGTCCTGAGCGATGGCCATTTCATCAGCAAGTGGTATGGTGTCCTGGCTACGGGTCTCCAATACGTAACGATAGACTCGGCTCATTTGCTCAACAAACGCTGTTGCTTTTTCCGTATCTGTCGCAATGAGTGCAACCAAGGTATTAAAAGAGTTGAACAGAAAATGAGGATCAATCTGAGCTTTCAATGCCTCAAATTGTGCCTTGGCTGTTTGGGCCTTGAGCTCTTGCGCCTCCAGCGAACTAGCAATCCACTCTTCGAACAGCATGATACCGATAAACACGCCATTAAACCCCAGACCCATTATAACAGAATAAAGCACAAAATCATCAAATAGGGCCGAAGGATCTGCCTTTGATGGTGCTGCCGGTGTCAAATTATAACAGACATAGACAACAATGTAGGACAAGACAACAGTAGCCATCAACTGGACAACGAGCCGCCAAGCAGGGTGTCTTCTCCAGGATATGATGTGCTCTAGGGCAAACATAAGGCGCAGGATCAGCTCTGAGATTAGGACCGAGCCAATAATGGCAACAACGATGTCCAGCACATAATTAGTCCAGATAGGCCATCCCTCTATCAGTGGTGCTAGGTACAGGTATTCGTCTGGCAGGGACCAGAAAAACAACAGGTAGAAGAGGATGGCCGCAATAGGGATACCGATAAAGCGGAGCCAAACGATGGCTTTTTTCCTGAAGAATTCTGCACTGTTCATAGTTGGTTTGCAAGTTAGAAACTTCCGGATACACCTTCAATGTCAGCTAGGGCTTGGGCGGCATCGTGCCAGGCCAAGGCAAGGATTTGCTCTGCCTTCCGTATTTCCAGAGAGGCTTCAGACAGATCTGTTGCAAGCAAGGCACCCTGGGCAAAGAGGTCTTTTTTGCGGGCATATTGTGCTCGGGTGATAGCAACTTGTGTCTTTGTGGTCTGCACCCGCTGCATGTGTATAAGGTATTGTTTTTTGGCGAGAGCGAGGTTGTTTTTTGCCTCCGTTTGGGCTTGTGCCAGTTGGCTTCGGCGTTGGTCCTGCTCTGTTTGGGCTATTTTTTGGTTGCGGATGGCCCGGCCACCATTAAATATCGGAATCGAAAGCTCCAGACCTACAAAATATCCACCCGTAAATCTGTATTTATTGAGGTCCAGATTTTCATCCTGCGCCAGGCGCTGGTATTGCGCAATGGCAGATATCCGAGGCAGGCCTTGGCTCAGGGCCACTTGTTTCTGGTATTGCGCAGCGGTGATATCTGCTTCCATTGCTCTTAGGTCCGGGCGGCTCATGGGGTTGATTTGTTGGGATAATGATGGCATATCCGAAAAAGTCTCAAGACTGCCGATAAGGGTATAGGTCGTATCGGCCGAGAAAGCCATAAGGGCATTGAGCTGAGTTTGGGTTTGTGCCTTGGCCACCTGTGCTTGCCAAAGTCCATCTTGTGCTATGGCCTTGCCTGCTGCTGTTGCTAGCGTATCAAGCGGACGGAGTGCCCCTGCCTCGAGCATTTGGCGGCAGCGAGTGTGCAGGTCAACTGCCCGTTCGACAGCAGCCTCTGCGGTTTGATAAGTCGTTTGGGCCAAGAGGGCAGCCAAATAAGTCTTTTTGACCATCAGGGCTATATTTTGCTGCTGCGCTTGTGTTTGCAAGCTTGCAGCCTGATACTGAGCCCGGGCAGCTTGTCTTTGGGCATCAATGCCAAAGTCGAGGATGGGGACGGAGGCATTAATGGTTGCGGTAATCAGGTTCTTTTCAACGGCATTGACCGGCACCAACTTATCACTAAAGGCCAAGTTGCCGTTGGCATCTATGCCAAACTCTGGTATAAAGAATTTCTGAGGCTCGATGTTGCGGTTATAACTCCCGGTCAGGTTTATACTAGGTAGGCGCGCCGCACGTGCATCCTGCAGGACAAGTCTCGCTCTTTCCTCTGCAAATCGGCTGGTTTGGGCCAAGCCATTACGGCTTTGTGCTAGGCGTATGGCTTCTGGCAAGGTTAGCGTCTGGCCATCGTTGAGCAAAGGCGTCATAAACAAGAACAGCCCTACACCTACCTTGGCGGCAACTGTTAGGCCATTTGTAATCGTACCTTCCGGTTGGCTGCCAACCACATTTTTAGACCTTGTTTTAAAGAACAATAGATAAACAGCAGGTACCAGCACCAGTGTTAACAGCAACGACGAGCTAAGCCCACCTATCAGCACCCAAGCGAGTGGCGCATTCAGCTCTGAGCCTGCCCCAGTGCCGAGGGCTAAGGGCAGCATACCAATCACCATGGCCAAGGTGGTCATCAGGATGGGGCGTAGGCGGGTTTGGCCAGCTTCTAACAAAGCATAGCCGATGTTACGGCCACTCTGCCGCAGTTCGTTGGCTCTATCCACTAGCAGAATGGCGTTTTTGGCTACAAGCCCCACCAACATGATGAGCCCAAATAGGGAAAAGATATTTAGGGTTTGATGCGCCAAGGCTAGGGCAAGCAAAGCACCTATCAAGGCCATGGGTACCGAAAAGAGCACGACAAAAGGGCTACCCCAGTGGTTGTACAAACTCACCATAATTAGGTACACCAGCACGATGGAAGCGATTAGGGCAAGGCCAAGTTTATCAAACGAGTCATCTTGAAGCTCGAGGTCTCCTTCGTAGGATACTTTTACGTTTGTGGATAGGCCTAATGCTTCAATTGCGGCTTTGATATCTTGGCCTAACTCGCCTACTGGGCGACCTGCAGACTGTGCCAAGACCATGACTGAGGCGCTTTTGTTGCGCCTATCAAGCAGCGTGGCACCTGTTCCATGTACAAGCTCCGCCACCTGACCTAGCTCTACGGTTTGGCCAACAGGGGTAGGTATCCGGAGGTGGGCCAGTCGCTCGGGTTGGTTGCGGGCGGCACTGTCTAGCCGGAGCCTGATGGGCATCTCGCCAGTCGGTGTGTTAAGCTTGGCGTCGGTATAGCCATTGATGGCAAGGCGCATGGTGGTGCCCAAGGCCTCTGCGGTCAGTCCCACTCTGGATAGCTCAGTTGGCTTGGGCAGCAGATTCAGCTCGGGTTTATCCTGCTGAGCCGATAGGCGTGCCGAGCCTATGCCGGGAAGCTTTTCTACCCTTGCCAAGATGGCTTTAGCTGCCGAAAGGGCATCCTTGCGGTCTGGCGCACTGACGACTAGTTGTATCGGCTCTGCCTCGGCCCCCATGATACCCACTGTGCCTACCCGTACCTGCGCACCGGGCACTTGCAGGGCCATTTTTTTGACTTCGAACGCTAGCTCCTTGATGTCTTTTTGGCGCTCCGTGGCTGGTACCGCAAGCAAAGCCAATTGGGCTATATTGGGTGCTACCTGCTCGCCATAACTGTCATTCTGGTACCCAATCTGGGTATAAATGCGGTCTAGCTCCGGTACTTTCTTGAGGCGAAGTTCCAGCTCCCGGATCCGTATTTCGGTCTCTGCCAAAGGGGTGCCAGGGGCTAGGCTGACTTTTAAAGCGATCTCTCCTTTGTCTGTAGAGGGCACAAACTCGCTACCAACGAAACCTTCCGTTATCAACAAAAAAGAAGAAATCAACAACCCAAAGCTGAGCACCACTACCAGGACGGGACGCCGCAATGCTCCCTTCAGAATCACCAAATATCCACGAGTTAGGGCCTGAATACCCCCTTCTATGCCTAGTAATATACGATCCCAAAACTTGGCTCTTGTAAGGTGAGTCAACCGTGCAAACCGGCTGGCCAGCATGGGCGTGAGCGTAAAGGAAACCACCAGCGAGCTAAGCGTTGAGGCCACCACAACGAGCGAGAACTCTTTGACAATAGACCCTATCAGCCCAGGTACAAAAGCCATAGGCAGAAAAACCACCACATCTACCAAGGTTATGGATAGGGCACTAAAGCCAATCTCGTTACGACCTTCTAGCGCAGCTTGAGTTGGGTTTTTTCCCATCTCGAGGTAGCGATAGATGTTCTCTAGCACTACGATAGAGTCATCCACCAAAATGCCGATCACCAAGGACATTGCTAGTAGGGTCATCAGGTTGAGGCTATAGTCTAGGGCATACATCATGATCAATGCAGTTGCCAATGACGTTGGTATGGCAAGCATGACAATGGCCGCATTGCGCACACTATGCAGAAAAACCAACATCACAAGTGCTACTAGTCCCAGCGCAATCAGGAGGTCTTTGGCCACGGTCTGTGCCGCTCGTAGGGTGAAGGTGCTGCTGTCTTGGGCGATCGAAAACCGCAGATCTTGTGCTTTATACTCTGCTTCGATCTTGGCCAGCTCCGCACGTACAAGGGCCGCAAGCTGGACCGCATTGGCGCCCGTTTGCTTCTGGACATTGATACCGAGGGCGGCTTTCTGATTGAGGGTCGATGCAATTTCTCGTGGGGTTCGGCTCATGGCAATGCTTGCCACATCACCAAGGAGCACCTTGCTGCCATCTGAGTTCTGGACTACCGGGATTTCAGCAAGGGCTTGATGGTTCTTAACCTTGCCATCTAGCCGCAGTCCGAGGTCTTGGGTTGGCGTTATGACATTGCCCGCAGGTACATTTTGGTTTGCACCCTCGAGTGCTGCCACCAGATTTGCCAGGGATATCCCTAGCACTTCTAGTTTTTCTGGATCTGCTTCTAGTTGCACCTCTGGCTCCTGAAGTCCTAATAAAGTGATCCGACCCATTCCCTTTATGCGGCCAAGGCGAGGTTTAATTTGCTCTTTGATCAGCTTCCCTAGCTCTGCTTCAGACATAGTGGACGTTGCAGCCAATTGGAGCACGGGCAAATCCGAAAGCGAATATCGATCTACAGAAGGCGCCTTGGCACCAGCCGGAAACGACGGCTGCACCTGTGATACGGCCCGCTGTACCTCAGAGGTGGCGTCTTGCACATTGGTGCCAGCCAGAAACTCGATTGTGATAATGCTCACGTTATCGGCAGACTGTGCGCTGAGTCGTTTGAGGCCAGCAAGTCCGCCCAAGCCATCCTCTAGCTTTTTGGTGATCCCTGTTTCTACTTCTGTGGGGCCAGCACCCGGATATACCGTCGCAACAGTAACAAAGGGGGTGTCTAGCGTAGGAAGCAACTCGTAACGCAGCTGGGTAAAAGAGAAAACCCCGCCTCCCAATAGCAAAATGAAGAACACAATAAAGAGGATGGGCCGCTTAATGGCCAATTCTGTAACTGACATACGATGTTATTTTAATGTTGATGAATCAAGTTTCTTAGATCCGATTTCCTTACCTGACCCAAACCAAACGGCCAGGGGTAGCGCCTTCTGCTAATAGATGTTGGCCAGAAATAAGGAGGGTATCTCCACCTGATATGGGTGCCTTGCACCAGACCGATTGGGTGTTTCTGCCAACTACTTGTGCTGGTATTTTGTGTGCTGTGCCCTTATGCAATTGTGTCAAAACAAAGGCCTGCTCTGTGCCAGATAGGGCAGTGCTAGGTAGTTGCCATACGTTTGCTGTGCGGTGTTGCTGGCTTTGGAGCGTAACGGCCATGCCCGGTAGCCAACCTTTAGGCGCTGGGCTGGCAGACCAGGTGACCTTATAGGTGCGCGCAGCAGAGGGCTCGGGGTTGAGGCTTGCCACCGCTACGGAGAAGGTGTGGGCGTTACCAGCAAGCCGTGCGGTCCAGTGTTGGCCAATGGTAACACTGGGAAGCTGATCAGCCGAGACGTAGGCCTCGATTTTTAGTTTATCAACAACGGATAGCTGTAACAGCTCGGTACCGGGCTGTACATAGACCCCATTCTGTACCTTTTTGGCGATGAGTACGCCAGCAACTGATGCCACAATCCTAGACTCGGCTTGCTGCTTTTCCAGATTGGCAAGGGTGATGGTTGCAGCCTCATGGGCTAGGGTTGCAGTTTGTAAGTCTGCCTTTGTGGTGTTCTCTGCAGCGGCCAGTGCTTGTTGGCGGCTAAGATCGTATGCGGCCTTTTTGAGGGCTATTTGCGCCTGCGCTAGGTCTGCATTGCGCATTGGGGCATATAGAGTGGCTAGTACTTGTCCTTTGTCCACGGTGGCACCCTCCTCTACTGACAGTCCCTGCAAACGTCCATCTAGGGCCGCCGAAATGGTGCTGCGCTCCCAAGGCTGAAGCGTGGCGGATAGCTTTAGCGTATCCTGCCATGTGCTGGGTTTGGCAATCATGGCCTCTACAGTCGGGCTAATGCGTTCACTCAATTTTTGGGTAGTCTGTTCTTGCTTTTCTTTTGTGTGCAAAAGCGAGACTATGATACCTCCTGCTAGTACGCCAAGGATGAGTATGGTGATGACAATTTGCTTCATGGTTTTTAATCGGGATTAGTCCTTAACTAACCCTGTTACTGGGTCAGATTTGTATCCCAAAACTAGATTGATGCTTTTGCCGCCTGCCTGAGAAAGGACATGAAACAACCGAATAGGCGCACGAAGCGTAGCAAGCCCGACAGGAACAAAATGTCGCACTTTGGCCGTCATCAACTTTCCTAATCATGGCAACTTGCTAGTTGGCTAGGCCCTATTTAACCGCTCGGATAAAGATCTGGAACGCAAACCCTAGCTTTGTGGCCACATAAAGAGTGCCTTCCTGAAACG
The DNA here is from genome assembly GCA_027490155.1 of Cytophagaceae bacterium. Classification (GTDB taxonomy): domain Bacteria; phylum Bacteroidota; class Bacteroidia; order Cytophagales; family Flexibacteraceae; genus CANHWS01. Next base: position 51,842 of record JAIXYP010000062.1, read on the forward strand.
GAACTGATTTTGAGCGCAAAGACAACCTTAGGGCAATTGTATGCATGGCTTAGCCGCCCCTATCCATTGATCGAAGGACTGGCGACCAAGTCCCTTATGGCCTTGGGGTTTGGCTTGTTTACCTACTTGTTCCTGCTACTTTTCCAGCCCTTTGGTGGCCAAGCCATTCAGGACAAAGTGGTAGTTTTGGCTGGGTTCGGGCTATCAGTTACAGGATGCCTGACCTTTTCGTACCTGATATTGCCAAAACTGGTCCCTCAGTGGTTTAGGCCAGCTAGTTGGCAAATCAAGAACGAAGTGTTGTTCTTGGTCTTTAACCTGTTGCTGACTTCTGTCGCCAACTACTACTACAACCTTTCGGTGGACGATATTGGCATCTCGAGGCATAGCCTGTTTGGGTTCGTCGGGATTACATCGGCGGTTGGGTTTTTCCCGATTCTGATCATGTTGTTTTTGGTTGAGCTATTGCTCAGCAGATCCAATGGTCAGCTGGCTTTTGATAACAACCGTGACCTTATCGTCAGAATCAAGCAGCCTGAGGAAGGCAAACTTCTCCAGCCATTAGAGGGCGTCCCTGTGGATAATGGGCCCCCGCAACGCCTCACGATCAACGGAGAAGGTAGCAAAACACGACCTTTCGAGATTTTGGTGCAGGACTTTCTGTATGCCGTGTCGGATGGCAACTATATGACGTTCTATTACCTAGACAAAACCCGGGAGGCCATCAAGTCCCATTTGGTCAGGATCACGATTAAGGATGCACTTGACCAGACTAAGGGCATCGAGTCTGTATACCGATGTCATAAGTCTTATTTGGTGAACCTGATCCAGGCCAAACGTTTCGAGGGTAATGCCCGCTCGATGTATATCGTCCTTCGTCAACAACAAAAGCAGGTCCCGGTGTCCCGATCATTGGTTGCTGAGCTAAAAGATCGGCTGGCGGGCCTCGCCTGATCTCGGCAATCTGTCGCGTTTTTGCTCCAAAAGTTGGGACTGTGACCTTCCCGTTCGCCCCCAAAGGCCATTTGATCACAAATCAGGCCTGTTTATCCCTCATGTTTGAGGGCAGGGATATGTACCCATAGGTTTGCATCAAGCTCAGGGACAACTACTATCCCCCCTTGGCGACATAACATGTATAAACCACTCCTTATTACATTGCTGATCCTGCTCCCGGCCTACCTATTTGGTCAGGGCAAAGTTGTGATCACGGTCACGAATGTTAACCTCAAAGCTGGTGGCGATCTCTCGGCTGGGATATTTGTCAAGGCCAACTTCCCGAAGCCAGGCCAACAACTGATCGGCAAGTTCGAGCCAGTCAAGTCTGCAACACAGACAATCACGTTTACGGACGTACCAGCTGGTAGGTATGGCCTGGTTGTGTTTCAGGATATCGATCGGAACAAGGACCTCAAGACCAATTTTATCGGTTTTCCGAAAGAGCCTATTGGTTTTTCGCGAGATGCCAAAATCAAGATGGGGCCACCCGACTTTGACGATGCCGTTGTGTCTGTCGAAGCCAACAAAACACTGAACCTTACGATCCAACTCAAAGACTAGGCCATCCTTCCCCCATCACCTTTTCTAATTCAAAATGGAAACTTATACCCTCATCACTGGGGCCAGCTCGGGCATCGGCCTAGAGATCGCACGCCAGTTAGCCGCCCAACAGAAACCCTTGATCTTGGTCGCCCGGTCAGGTGACAAACTACGGACTATTGCGGCCGAACTAGTTACGAATCATCAATGCCTTGTTGAAATCATCGTGGCAGACCTTGCCAACCCTGACCAAGTCTGGAATGTATTTGCGACGGTCAAGGAGCGTGGGCTCGAAGTGTCGACCCTAATCAACAACGCTGGGGTTGGGTGCTACGGAGACTTTGACGTGATCAACCTTCAGCAACAGCTGGATATGTTGTCGCTCAACATCCAGGCGCTTGTTGCATTGACGCACCTCTTCTTGCCAGATATGCGCGAGCGGAACGCTGGTCATATCCTCAATATCGGATCCTTGCTGAGCTTCTTCCCGTTTCCGTATTTTTCGGCCTATGCAGCGTCTAAGGCCTTTGTCCTTTCGTTTTCGGAGGCCCTTGGTGCTGAGCTATCCGACACTAATATCAAGGTCACGGTCTATTGCCCAGGCCAAACCGAGTCTGCTTTTGCCTCAACCAAGATGCTGACAACAAAGGCTTATAAAGACATGAAAATGGCCTCTGCTAGCCATGTTGCCACTGGTGCTATTAAGGCGATGAACGCTGGCCGCGCCACAGTGATCCATGGTTTCATGAACAACTTTTTGGTCTTCATCACAAGGTTCAATCCACGAGCGATCCATGTCAAGATCATGAAGGGTATGGCGAGCCAGATATAAACCTACATTAGCCCTATCTTGGCATCTATGTTCCGCAACCCATCCGCATTTCTGACCGAAATGATGACCCGTAACCCGGTCCTGACTTGGGTAACGATTGGCCATGTCGTTTTATCTCTTGTCCTCATAGTCCTGTTGATTTTAGATCAGGACACGATGATCCTGGGCATTAACCGCTGGATTAAGCCGCTCAAGTTTGCGGTCTCGATCGCGATCTTCACGGGCACAATGGCTTGGCTTTTACCCGACTGTGTGCCACCAAGCTCAGCACGGCTTTACGGCTGGATTTTGTCCCTGATGATGATTATCGAGATTGGGCTTATCACGATGCAGGCGGCGCGGGGTGTCCGCTCCCACAACAATATAGCTACAGGGTTTGATGCTGCCGTCTTTGGACTGATGGGCACCGCCATCCTGATCAACACCTTGGCGATGGCAGCACTTATGTTACAAGTAATCGTGTCTCGACCCATGGCCAGCATAGCAGAGGCACCCAGCTATCAGGAGGCCATCATTTGGGGATTAGGTATCTTTTTGTTTGCGAGCTATGTAGGCTTTTATATGGCAGGGGTCGCCCGCCAACCGATTGTCGGTGGGCCAGCAGGCGGACCTGGCCTACCCTTCCTGAACTGGAGCCTTCAGTTTGGGGACCTGAGGATAGCGCATTTTGTAGGGCTCCATGCCTTGCAGCTCATCCCTTTATTTGCAGCCTTTTTGCTGAGCCAAGGGATCACGAGCAGTACTTGGACCCGTGTTTTGGGTGTTGCCTTCAGTGTATTGGTGCTGCTGGCCTTTTTGCAAGCAAAGGCTGGGCGGCCGCTGGGTGGGTGAGGGATTGTGAATTGACTAAACCATGTTTAGACAGATTGTAAGAATTAAAGGGATTCGTGTGTACCCATCCCCACATGTTAGCTTGCTGCCTAACCTTGAGGTGTTGGCAAGCCTATCCCACCAATCCGTCAAATCGTATTTCTGGAATCCGAGTTCACATAGATCCAGTAGGCAACCTTTTCTTTCTTATCTTGGTCTTGTTACAAAAGTCGCAGCCTTATGATACAGCACGTTTCGCCTCAATTCCGCCAATTGCTAGTGTGGGGTGGCCTAATCTCAATCCAAGGCTGTACTATATGGGCCAACCCTTTAGGCACCAAACTGGATCTTGACCTATCCAGTGTTGCCTCTGGTCTTTATCTCCTGCATTTTGACCAAGTAGCCACACCATACAAGTTGATCAAACAATAAGGTCATGAAATACTTCGTTGCTCTTTTGTTGACACTGTTAGGTTACCAAGCAACTTGTCAACAAGTTGTCTGGACGCGCATTCATTCTGTAACGATCAACTCAGATCGCTTATATTCAATCACAAGTTTAGATACATCGGGCTATTATGCTGTGGGTGGAGGCCGATTGTTTACGGTTAATGTTTCGACTTATGATTATGATGGGACACACATTGTCAAAATTGGCAGTGATGGTCGCTTGCTTTGGACACGTCCACTGGGATTGGCGGGTAATGGTAAAGGGGTAGTACCAATTGATGGACGCACATTAGCGGAGGTGACAGAGGCCTTAACTTTTGTTAATCCGTCTGATCGTGGTGGTTTTGCCTTACAGATAGTTGACTCAACAGGCAGCGTCATACGTACTACAATTGTGAAGGAGCCTGGTTATTCCACCCAACCATTTGGTATGTTCAAGGCCAAGAATGGTGACCTAATTGTTTATGGAAGGTCTAGTTTCGGCCGTATCTACCCAAATACCTACCTTGATTGGTTTTTAGCTCGATTCACCCCTCAAGGTTACCTTGATTGGCTAAAAGTTTATAATCCAGGTTCAACTAGTCCAATAGAGTTTGCTGCCTTTAACGATGCCGATGGCAAACTCATTTTAGGGGGTTCAGTGTCCAATCGGTTGGTGCGTATGGTGGTTGACTCCAATGGGGTGATTGTGGATAGTACTCGCAACTTATTTGTGCCGCCGACAGCAGGTGGGCCTTACTTTAACTTTGTGCAAAGGTGCCCTGATGGTGGTTTGATTGTACAAACAAGTCCTGAGCCCAGTTTATCTATTCCGCCTACTCTTCATATTGTTAAACTACGATCAGACTATAGTCAGGAATGGATAATATCACACCCATCTTCCAATTCCATAATCCCAATTAGGATTATGGCAGATGGCACTTTTATTGTTGTAAGGCTAGACTGGGCCAGTAATACCTACTTAATGACCAAGTATGACGCCCAAAGTAATGTACTCTGGGAAATTCCAATTGCTAATTTGCCAAGTTCAATTAGTAATTTGTGGCTTTATGGTATCACCTACAACCCTGATCAAAGTGCGGTTTTATGTGGTTTTGTCTCTAATGGAACACGTGTACCATCAACTGGTCAAGATTTTTACTTTACCAAAATCGCCAACTTCGGTCGGCCTTTTGACCCGCTTACAGAGCTGGGTGGTCCTCGGGAGTTAACGCAATCGGTAGCCCCAGTTGCATTCCCCAATCCTACCTCAGGGCAGGTGCAGTTCCGCGGCTTAGATCGGCCAGGGCAATTGCGGTTATTCACTACAGCTGGCTCCGTAGCCCTAGATGCGCCTATCTTGCCAGACCAAGCCCTAGACCTTACTGGGTTGGTGCCAGGGTTATATCTCTATCGCCTCACCGTGGCAGATGGCAAAGTGCCTTTTGTTGGGCGGGTTGTGGTGCGGTAGGAGTATTTTCTTTTGTCTAAACCATGATTAAACAGATTGTAAGGATGAAAGGGATTCGTGTGTGCTCATTCCTAAATAGGTACAAGCCACAAGTAATAGCAGGACTTTATAAGCTCAACCCATCAATCCGTTGAATCTTATTTCTGGAATCCGAGATCAGATAAACCTATCCCCCCATCACCAAACTATATACCAACGGCAATCGACCCGCATGGGCTGCGGGTTGGAAGCGCCCTGGACTCACCTCGACAGATTGGGCAAATATGCCGTAGGGAGAGTAGTTGTATTCCTGAAAGTTGCGGAGCGGTAGGTGTTTACCAAGGGCGGTGATGACCTCAGCTAGGCCGTGATTCCAGGTCATGGCGGGGAGGTTGATCTGGGCTGCATTGTCGGCATAGGTCGCCTCTTCGGTCTCGACAATGGGGTCAGATTTGTGGTAAGTATAGATGACCTTTTCTAGGTTATCATCAAACATCCAGACCACGGGGTGGAACTCCACAAAGACAAAATGCCCCCCAGGCCGTAATAATGCCGCTACTTGTGCTGCCCAACGGTCAAGGTCCGGCAGCCAACCAATGGTGCCATAACTGCTGAAGACCACATCATATTGCCCATAGTGCTCGGCAGGAATATCACAAACATCAGCTTCAACAAATGTGGCTTTGACGCCTAGAATATCGGCAGCTCGACGGGCTTCGGTGATCGCTTCTGGCGAAAAGTCTAGGCCTGTAACCTTGGATCCCAGTTTGGTTAGCGATAGAGTATCCTGCCCAAAATGGCATTGTAGGTGCATCACATCCTTACCATCAAGCCCGCCAATTTGGGCAAATAAGGCCAGTTCGATTTCACGAAGGGAGTTGTAGCCGTTGTGGAATTCGGCCAAGAAGCGGCCATGTTCGTAAAACCCAGACTGCAAATGCACTTGGGTACGAGCCGCCCATAGGGCCTTGTTGATGGCAATATAGTTTTCCAATTGGTTTGGTGTAAAGAGGTGGTAGATGAATTGAATTAGTAAAATTGAATCTAGGCCTTGGACTAACGATAGCATCAAGGCACTCGTTATGTGGTTGATGGATTGGCATTCCTAGGCCTACCTATTCCACATAGCCAGACAAAAAACATCAGCAACACCGCGCCGACTGTGGCAATAAACATATCCTTCTGCGCATCCCAAGGGTCTCCTTGGTGGCCGAGGTATTCGGGGCCCAGCTCGGGGTAGGCAGTGCTAGCCCAAAGCCACTCTACCAGCTCAAAACCTGCACTGATACTCAGGGTCAGCTCGATGGGCATCAGCAGGGCCCAATAATAGGGTAGTTTGAGATAGCTACGGCCGAAGTCAAAGAGGGCATAGCTCGCCAAGAACCCCAGCGAAAAGTGCACAATCCGATCATAATAGTTGCGGTCCGTTTCCAGCACACGCATCAGCCAAAGTCCTAGACTATTTTCGACATAGCTATTCATCGCCCCGTAGATATGCAGCAGCATAAAGGATGTCAGCATCAGGTAGCTCAGGTCACCGAGGGGTTTCTGCCGATAACTCATGCCCAAGATGATGATCAGCAAGGTGGACAGGGCATTTTCGACCAGCCAGTTGGGCCCGTTAACGGTCAGGACGGCGGTGGTACCGAAGGCTACTAGGTAGCCAATGACCAATGCTTGTAGGACATAGTTGCGCCTAAAGGGTGTTGGGGTTTGTTGGCCTAAAGTGGTGAAGTGCATAGCTCAGTTTTAGATATGGGCTTGGGCGAACCATCAATACAATTGGTCCGCCATGACTGCCAAACTAGTGCATTTAAATCAAGACGTGCATGCCATTCCTGATTCTGGTCTGCTATTTGTGGCCTTGAATGTACCCAGGTTGCCCTAATTACGGGCACCTAATACCATTTAGCCTGCATCAATTGACCTATCTCGTACATCCTGACCAACAAGCAGCACTAAGGCGCTGGATCGGCAGCACACCTGTTTTGGTTTATGATGGCCCCTGCCCACTCTGTAATCGGGTTGTCAAGTTTCTGCTTTGGGCAGACACCAAACAGCGGTTACTATATACCACCCAGCAAATGGATGCAGGACAGGCGTTGCTGCGCTATTATGACTTGGGTCTTACTAAAGTAGATGACCAACAAGACCAAGCAATCCAGCCCACCCTAACAAACGAAGTCTGGCTTGCAACCGATGGTAGGCTATATACAGGTGCTGATGCAGCCCTCCAAACCCTGATAAGCATAGGTGGATTTTGGGCATTGATGGGGCGTGTTGGCTTGTGGTTCCCGACCCGATTTAGGGATTGGGTCTATGCCTGGATTAGTCGAAATCGGTATGACCTCCTAAGCCCTTTTACGTGTGAGCTGCCAAACCACAAACGCTTACAGTTTCCCCCTGCCAGTTAACGCTGCGTTTGCCAGATTGATAGATCCGAATGGGCTTTCACGCTAAATCCTAGACAATTTTGGCCCCTAGATTTGCGTTCGGGCCTTAGTGCTTGTATTTTAGTGCTATTGACGCCGCCATCCTAAGCGGTTCTGAATTGTTTGAGCTGATCAAGATTCGTTAACCACATACCCCTCCAGCCAGCTATACCGATTTTCACAGCCAGACCTCGACATCAAGTAGAGGTAAACTGCAGCACAAAAGGATAGACTGGTTTGCCACTATGGCTCCACAGGACAAAAAATATTGGCATTTGCACAACCATCGGCTGTTTAACCAGCTCAACGATGAGGAGATCAATGGCCTCTGCATCATCTCCCGATACCGTGAGGCGAATAAGGGTGAGATGATCTTCTTCACGGGTGAGTCCAGCAACAGGATCTTTATCCTAAAGCGTGGTGTCGTCAAGATCATGCAGACCGATGCCAACGGCAACGAGGTAGTTAAGGACGTCCTGCACGAACATGACCTCTTTGGCCATATCCCCGGTACGGGGGGTGCCAGTAGCTATCAGGACGAATATGCCCTTGCTGCAAGCGAGACGGTCTCAATTTGCACCTTCCTTAAGGAGGACTTTGAAAAGGTCCTGAGCCAGAATCCGCAGGTGTCATTGCGGTTTGCCACCCACATCGGCGACAAGATGCGGACCTTAGAGCAGAAGTATAATAGTTTGATCTTTAAAGATGTCCGGACCCGCTTATTAGAGTTTCTGGTGCGTTATGTGCGTGAGTTTAACGAGCTAGGCCGTGAGCCTCATAAGGCCCCTAACCACCTAACCCAAGAGGATATCTCCCAGCTTATTGGTAGCAGCCGTCAGTCCGTTGCTACCCTCCTGAACGAGCTGCAAAAAGAGGGCACCCTGGACTACTCGCGCAAGCTGATCAGCCTCAAACCAGAAATTTTTCAGCAAATGTTGAAGACTGTCGCCTAGCTGACAAACGACCGCTAGGCATTAGGTCACCTTTGTGATGTAGAAGGCGCAAAACATTCACCGCCCTTACTATCCATCATCATGAAGACCCGCCTAACCACTTTGATCCTGACCTGCACCTTAGGTCTTATTGTTTCGTTTTTTGCCCCATCTGCCTCCGCCCAAGACCTCAAGCCCTACTATAACGTAGATGATAAAGGCGTTTGGGTCGATGGTTATGACCCTGTGGCATACCTTCAGGATGGCAAAGCCGTCAAAGGAAGCCCTGCCTTCACTGTCCTGTACAAGGGAGCTAAGTTCCAGCTAGCATCAAAGGCACACCAAGAGGCCTTCAAGAAAGAGCCAGAGAAGTACCTGCCCGAATATGGTGGCTATTGCGCCTATGCCGTAGGGTCGTATGGCGAAAAAGTCGAAGTCGATCCAGAGACCTTTAGCGTCAAGGATGGTAAGGTGTTCTTGTTCTACAACAAGTACTTCAACAACACCCTCAAGGACTGGAACAAGGACATGGCCAAACTCCACACCAATGCCGATAAAAACTGGGCCAAGTTCAAACACGCCAAATAACTGGCCGATCGGCAGCCAAACCAGTTCCTATACCCACATCCATCCTAAGGCCAGATCCGTTATAGGTATCTGGGCCACAATCCCTTCATCACGCATCCTTCCCAGACCATGACAACGACACACGCCCAGCCGACCACCGCCCTAGCATCCATCAAGTTAGCTTGGTGGCAATACGTGCCTAACTTTTTGGCCGCCATCATCCTTGCCCAAACCTTGTTCTTCAAGTTCACAGGGGCTGAAGAGTCCGTCTGGATCTTCACCCAAGTTGGAGCTGAGCCCGTAGGCCGCATTGGCTCTGGCATTGTTGAGCTGATTGCCGCCATTCTATTGTTATGGCCAGCACGTGCATGGATGGGCGCCGTTTTGGCAGCAGGCACCATGTCTGGCGCCATCATGAGCCATCTATTAATCTTGGGCATTGAGGTCAAGGGAGACGGTGGGGAGCTATTTGCCCTAGCCGTTGTGGTCTTGGTGTCTTGCCTTTACATCCTCTGGCGTGACCGTGCCAAACTCTTGGCCCTAATCGGTCGGTAGACGAATCTGGCTCAGCGCTTTTGCAACACAATACAAACCACCGAAACACCCACATCAACCCATCTCCACTTCTTTAACTCCTTCTCCACCAATACCTGCTATGAAAATCCACTTCCTGACACCAATCCTTGGCCTGCTAGCTTTCAGCCAATGTACCCCCAAGAAGGACCCAGCCCCTGATGCCGTCCCGACAGCGGCCTCCTATCGCCTAAGCCCCCGTACCCAGTCAGTGGGTGTCAATGGCGTCGTGACCTATTGCGCCAGCTACACTAACACCATGGGCGAGGTTAGCAACTTGGTGCCAGATTTGGTTGTGGTCAATAGCAACATCGGGACCACCATAGAGGCTGGCAAAGTCAAAGGCATAGCCGCAGGTACCACCTTGCTCATCAGTAGCTATCGTGGCCTGAGCGATACTGTCAACCTCAATGTAGTGGCAGACACCAATGCCCTTGCCAGCCTTTACCTCAGCCCTGATACGGCAGAGGTCCAGATCAATACCCCATTCAGCTTTAACATTCAGGGACGTGACTTGTTAGGCCGGACGGTCACCTTGCCACCCTTTAACCTCAGCGCGGCTGACCCAGCACTTGGCACCTTCAATACCGCTGGTGGACTGACCTATACGGGCACAGCCTACGGTACCACCCGCCTGACAGCCACAGCTGCTGGAGTCGTTTCTAATCCGCTTGAGGTTGCCGTCATCCGCAAAGGTTCGTTCCGTGGGGCCGAAGGCCATTATGGCAATGGTACAATCGTCACCAAGGTCCGGAACGGGCAAGTCGTTATCCGATTTGAGTCCGATTTCTTGTGCCAGTCAGCCCCTGACCTACGGGTCTATTTATCCAACTCTGCTGAGACAGGCGCCGTCTTCACCAACGGCATCGAGATCGCACTTTTGCGCAGCCTGCAAGGTCGTCAGTCTTATGTGGTGCCTGCCTCCGTCAACATCAATACCTATCGCCACTGTGTGGTCTATTGTCGCCAGTTCAGCCAAGCTGTCCTGACTACTCCAATCAACTAGGCCCAGCCCGTCAACGGAACACCACCATCACAGATGAACACTCCAGAACAGATTGGCTTCGGATTGATAAGCAAGGCCCAACGCCTGCAGTATTGCCTCATGCCCCGTGTGATGGGCCTATTGGTTGGGCTAACAATGTCCTTGTTGCTAAGCACAATTGCCATAGCTCAAACCAGCAAAGCACCAGTAGCCGCTCCTAAACCACCTGCCCAATGGCCTAAGGGTATCTCTTTTACTGCCAATGGGTCGGTTGGTGGGTCAGAACAGGCCTTGGCCATTAGTGGTCTCTACAATTTCAATATCGCCTTTCATAAGCGGTTCAAGATTGGCTTAGGCCTGCGCTCTAGCAGCTACTGGGGCCAAGGCAAATATTTTGAGACCGCACCTGCCTCGCTGACCACCAATCAAGAAGGCCCACAGGTCATTTTCGTCCCGAGTATCCCCCAAAACATTGACTCCATCAAGGTGGGGCAGGCCTATACCCAGTCGATCAATGCCTACCTGAATCTGGAGTATGCCATCAGCCCCAAGTTTGACATCGGCTTCAATATCGATCTAGCAGGCATCACCATCGGTTCGGCATCGGACATTTCCTTGGTCTCGAGCTATGTGACCAATACCTCCTCAATCAGCCTAAGCGCCAAACCGACATTTGACAACCTCCTGCTGATTTCGGACAATGACAAAGGCTCCCTAAATTCCGAAATCTATGCCCGCTACCACGTCAACGACCGTTGGGCCATTGTGGGCGGGGCTTCGTTTCTGTTCTCCGAGCTCAAGACCGACCAGAAGAACTACAACTTCGGCAATGATCGCTTCCGCCGGAAGGCCTTGTTAGGCACCATTGGCGTCACTTGGTATCCATTTCGGTAGCCGCAAAAGTCTCAACTAGGCTTTTTTAACAAACTCCAATCTCCACTACTTATGTTATCCTTTATCCAGCTGCTAACGACCACCCTAATTCCCTTGCTTACTGCTTGGCAGGTCCAGACCTATGGGGTTGATTTTAGCATCAAACACGGTGTTGGTGGGCGGGCTAATGGCAGCCTCAAGGGGTTAGTAGCCAACATCCAGTTTGACGAGGCCCACCCTGAGCTTACCGACATCAGCGCCACCGTCCTGACCAGTACCATCACGACAGGGCTTGGTATCCGGGATAGCAAAATCAAGGGTGATGAATACCTTGATGTAGTTCGTTTTCCGAAAATCAGCCTTCGGATAAAGGGGGGCACACTAGTTGCACCGAGTCTCTATCGTGCGGTCGGGACATTACAGATAAAGGGCAAGGACCAACAAATACCCCTTACCTTTAGATGTAACAAGAAGCCTTTTGTTCCTGGTCAGGCCAATCAGTCGGCCAAGTTCAGCACCCAGTTCACAATCAGTAGGCTAGACTTTGGGGTTGGTTCCAGCTCCTGGATCTTGGCAGATAGTCTAACAGTAACAGTTGGCGTGACGGCAAACCTGCCCTAGCGGAGTCCAATAGCCAAATGCCTTCCACTCCCCATCAAAAAAAAATCACCTCCCTCTATATTACCTCCAGATCACGATGACCGAACTATTAGACTACAACATCGAGGTCCTGCACCGCATCGACCATTTGTTGGCGCAGCTCAGCAATGCCCAACACGGTGCACCTTCTGCCTTGCTATTTGGTAGCAGCATGGGAGACCATTTTAGGCACATCTTGGAGTTCTACCAATGCCTACTAAGCAATGTCGAGGTTGGGGAGTTCAGCTATGATAAACGGCAACGTAATCACCTCATTGCTACTGATGTATCCACCGCCCGTGACGTGCTACGCAGCGCCTTGGCCCAGCTGATGCACCTTGATTTGACTGCCCATCAGGACGTCGAACTGGTGATGCAAAGCGAGCTTGCTGGTTATACCAACCTGTTTGCCCATCGCACAACCCTATCCCGCGAGCTGGCCTACCTAGCCGACCATGGTGTCCATCACCTAGCCCTAATCAGGATATCGCTGGAACAAGAACACCCCCACATCCTGCTAGATGCCAACCTTGGGGTCGCTGCTAGTACTGTTAACTATCGCCGCCAATAATGCCCAAAACCATGTGTACACTTACCTACATGCCTGATGGCGAAGGCTTTGCCTTGGTCTCCAGCCGAGACGAAGCCATAAACCGCGGCCCTATGATGCCCCCCATGCTCCATCAGCAGGACGGCGCCATCTACCCAGTGGACCAGCGCAGTGGCGGCACTTGGTTTATGACATCTGAGGCTGGCTACTCGCTTAACATTCTGAACGGCGGCTTTGAACCACACGAACGGCAATTGCCCTATCGCCAGAGCCGTGGCCTTGTAATCAGCCATTTTGCCCAGTTTGGCAATGCCGATGACTTTGTAGCGGGGTATGACTTTGTCGGGATTGAGCCCTTTACGCTGGTGGTTGTTAATCACAACCCGCGGCGCCTAAACTCCGTGGTCTGGACTGGTCAAGAAGCCGTCCTGACCCACCATGATGTTACGGAGCCGATGATTTGGTCCTCGGCCACCTTGTTTTCGGCAGCGGCCAAAGCTGAAAGACAAAAATGGTTCTACCAAGATGTCATAAACCCCAAAATCAACGTTGAAGGGTTAGATACTGTTGATAAACTACTATCTTTCCACCATAACGGCGGTAAAAATTGGGATAATCTAGCCGAGCGCATCCAGATGAAATCAGACGATGGTAAGCAGACCGTATGTATCGCAGCGATCGCCTACAACAGCCGCCACTGGAAGTTTATCTACCATGATCTACTGTCCGACCAACAACGAGCCATTAGCTTGTTGGGATAGGGGCGGTTACCCTTTTATCTCCACCTACTGACCCAAGTTCTACTGTATGCCCCTTTTCCTTCGCGATCGCCTCAACCATGAGTATTGGCCCTGGTACCTAACCTACCTGCCATTGCTTCCGCTCATCGTCCGGACCGCCATTAAACTACGGTCTGCCGTGTTCTTCAGTGTGGCTAACCCCGGCATCGACATGGGTGGATTTTTTGGCGAGCGTAAGTCAGACATCTATGCCCTGTTGCCAAAGGAAAGCTACCCCAAAACCATTTTAGTCCGTCCAGCTGATTCTGCTCAACACATCCTGCTCCAACTAAAAGAGGCCAGCGTGCCCTTTCCCCTCATCATGAAACCAGATGTCGGTGAGCGGGGCGATGGGGTCAAGATCATCCAGAGCTACGGCCAGCTCACGACTGAGCTCATGAACATCCAGCGCAGCGGCCAGGACTACCTACTGCAAGAGCTGGTCTCTTGGCAAGCTGAGTTTGGCCTGATGGTCAGCAAAGACCCCGATACGGGCATCGCCACCCTGCTTTCCATCACTGGCAAACGCTTTTTGTCTGTCGTAGGCGATGGGGTCCGGACTGTGGCAGATCTGCTGGCCCAAACGCACCGAGGCAGTAAACAAGTCGATCGCCTGTTGGCTACCAAAATCACCCTGATGTCCTCGATCCCCGCAGCAGGGGAAGAGGTCTTGGTCGAGCCCATCGGCAACCATTGCCGGGGCACCGTCTTCTATGATGCTAGTAACCTAATCAGCCCTAAGCTACAGGCTGCCATTCAGCAACTGATGGACCAAACAAAAGGTGTCTATTATGGTCGTTTTGACGTCCGTGCCTTTGACGATCAAGCCTTGATGGATGGCCAGTTCACGATCCTTGAGCTTAATGGCGTGACCTCCGAGCCTGCGCACATTTATGACCCGAGTTTTTCGGCCTGGCAATCATGGTCTGAGCTCTACCGTCACCACGCGTTGTTGCCAGACATCTCAGCCAAACTGATCCGCCAAGGCTACAATCCTGTGACCTTGTTGCAACTCATCCAGCGGAGTGAGCAACACTTCGGTATCAAGCTCCCGATCACAAAAGCAATCATCAGGTGGTTTTCTGGTAAGGATCACACAGGGGCCTTGACTGCAGCGACTCAAAAGCCCAAAACCAAACAAGCAGGCCCTGCGCCTGCGACCCTAGGTAATGGACCAGTTTTGGCAGCAGCTATGGTCAAATAGAGGTATTATACGGGGTGTATCTGGCTGTTGAAGTCGGTATTGGCACATCCCATAAAAGCTAACTAAAGCCGCACCCATTGCCAAGCTGCCACCAGCATCAGCAAAGCGCTAATCACTCCAAAAGTCCTTGAGCGCAACAGCCCGCTTACCCAAGTTCGGAACCGATCTGTAAAGTAGGCCAGCAGGATCAAGATACCTGCAGCCCCAGCCCCAGCGCCTAACACCAGCCCTAATTCCGTACCTGAGAATTGGATTAGCTCCCATGACCAATGGAAGGCACGATCAGTGTCCGTGACAGAAGTCAATGGTTTTAGTATCCCGAAGGTCTGGAGCCAAACCGCCATCCCGAACCAAAAAACCAGTAGTTGCGGATTGGCAAGGCCAAGGCTAAAGCCAGTTAAGGCAGCCCTAACCGTACCTGTAGGGTAGGATGACTTTGGCTTATTAACAGCAGAATATACATCAGATGCTGATGGGGAATCAACAGCGGTTGCCCTACGGCTGAGCACCAAGGCATAGACCCCAGCAGCAACTGCTAGGCCCAGTGTTACGGCCAAGCCCACCAGCTTCAAGATCGGCACACCCCAAAGCAGGACAGTTGATAGATAGACTGCCACTGGCGAGGCCTTGAGCGCAATTGCGACGTAAAGCAGCTCGGGCAAGGCACCACCTAGGGCACAAGCGATGCCAAGGCGCCTACTGAAGGGCCCAGGGCGCAAACTGTACCCAATCACAGCCGTGTTGACCAAACCTGCCTGCAAGGACCCTACAAAGCTCAATACACTCGCAATCAGGAAAACAACCAACGCGTCAATCATAACATCAAACGATGATAACTGGCATGATCACTGGTATGCCCGTCCAGATCAAGCACTGATCGGAATGCACTAGCCTGTAATTTGTTTCAGGATTTCGGCGTTAGGCGCTTCGTTCATCACCTTCTCGATCTTGACGGCGCACTGGGCACGTAGTTGTTCCACGATCTTGGTTGCGGATAGAATATCGGCCTTGAGGCTTAGTTTTTGGGATGAAAGTATGCCCGTATCCGGGAACTTGTCGAACATACCCGCTGCATTGAACGCCAAGAAGATGTTCTGGACTTCCGTTTTGGCCTTGATGCCTAGTTTGCTAACTGCGGATTTATCAGCTAGTTTTTCCATCGCCAACTTCACCCAGTCGGACAGCAGGTTGCTATCCTTCCGTTTGCTCACGATCAGCTCGGCCACCACCTTGACCAACTCAGGGCTCTGGACCACGAAGAACCATTTGGTCATCTCTTGGTCGGCCATGGCGTTGCGGTAGTTGGCCACGCTATGCACATCATTGATCGGCGGTAGGACTGTCTTTTTGAAGCCTCGTTTGGTGGACTCCTCGAACATGATCATATCTGCCGAGTTGCCCACAATACTAGGGCTCATGAGTTTGAGGTCATGGCGGGTCAAGACCTGGGCGATGAGCTGCTCATACCCATTGGCCCCGAGGGCATAAGGCCGTAGGGTTGGCAGCATCCGTTTGATCTCGTCAATGATGATATTGATCGAGACGCCTTCGGCGAAGTTGTAGTGCCCCCCGTCGATGAAGGACTCCATGATCTTGCCGATGAGGGCGATGGCTTCTTTGCTATCCTTAATGGCATCGTATGAGCCCAAATCAGCCTTCTGGCTGGCATTGAGGCCTTTCTTTTCGTTAGAGATGTCGACTTTTTCCCGGACGTTATTGGCAGGGGTTGGGGCAGCCTCTGTCCGGAAGTGCAGTCTGTTTTCTGACCCATGCTGGATAAGGACATACTCATTGATGCCACTGGCATACTGCTTCACAAAGTCGATAAACTTGACGGCCCCAAACAGGGTATGGAAATCAAACCCTTTGATCAGCTCCGTGAACCAGATCTGGAGTTTTGGCAATGTAATACCGGCCTCTAGCAAATGACGGGTAGTTTCGATCTCAGGTAAACGAGCAAAAATCAACCGAACATGGTCCTGCAGCTCCAGTAGGGAGGTGCGGGTGGCGTCAAACTGGCCAAAGATGTTGAGCAGTTGCTCTGCCACGACATCCGCACTTTTGAACGTTTCGACCCGTGGGCCGCGCGGGTCCGTAATGCCGAAGAACTCATCAGCTAGGTCTTTCAGGACTTTATTGGTTTGGGACTCGTAGGCAGCGACGACAACATTTTTGCCATACTCGTTCAGGCGACGCACCATCCAAGCAAACCCACCATCCCCACTCACGATAACGAAGGTTTTGATGTTGGGGCGGGTATGAAGCACATCCATCACATCGGTGCACAGTGCGATGTCAGCTAAGTTCTTTTGGCTGACGTTAACGGCCTGCACGTGCTCTTGGCTGATATTAAGCTCGTTCATGACCGCATGCAATGGACGGGTTTTGTAGCTCTGCCAGTTGGCATATGCCCGCCCTATGGCAACACGGCCTACCAAATGATCTAGGCTCCGGACTTGGGTCAATATGCCACGTAAGTCAAGGGCTTCGGTTTCCTTATCAGTAAGGGCATAGCCACAAAGTAAATTTTCTAGGTCTATAAAAATGGCCGTGTCAAAGGCTGGTGGCTTGACATAAACGATTTTTTGTTGGGGCTCTGCACCCATCGAAGGCATATTAGGTAAGGTATCCATGTGACTAAGGTTTTGTTATTGAAATGGTTAGCAAGAAAAATATTCCCGACGTTCCCATAGACGGCAGTGCGCCGACATCTGGTCAGGATTTGCGTTTCCGTAAGGTAGTTAATGCCCTGCTTATATCATAATTGAGGCCGGTATATTGGCCCTGAGTGCTTGGCCTATCTACCCATCGATTCTGTTAGGGGTCGGGGCCAGACCAGCACGAACTCATGCTGGCTAACGAACCAGTAGGACCCGCCCCAAACGTGAACTGACTGGGCCAGACAATTACCCCAATGACCCTTTGCTAAGGACCCTAGATCAGCCTTATATTTGTACTACCGACCATCACAAAGTTTGGTGATGCCAATCGCTGCCAAGCACCAGAGCAGGCATGGTCTCAAGTTCGCCCAGTCTCCTTGCCTCTCCCCAGCACCAACGCCCATGACCGACACCGAAGTCCGCGCACTTGTATCGCTTATTGCGGATAATGACCGTGAGGTGCGTGGGCACGTCGAGGAGCAGCTAATGCTGATGGGGGAGACCGCCATCCCGTGGTTAGAGCAGGAGCTGGATACCGCTTCGTTTGACGGCGAGCTGCAGGACCGCATCGTGAACCTGATCCATAAGCTCCAGTTTGATGTCCTGATCCAGCGCCTCCAGAACTGGCATCTGCTTGGTGGTACAGACCTCCTGCAGGGGATGTGGATCGTGAGCACATACCAATATCCAGACCTTGATATCGCGACCTTAAGGCAGGTGATCGACCGCCTTTATTACGAAACCTGGCTGCAATTGCGGGACGACATGAACCCGTATGACCAGATCCGGATTCTGAACCAAGTATTGCTTGATGAGTTTAAGTTGGGGCCTAATAGCCGCAATTTTCAGTCCCCCGGCAATAGTATGATCAATGTCGTGATCGAAAGCAAAAAGGGCAACCCCATTACCCTTTGTGTGATCTATATGTTGGTGGCCCAAAAGCTCGGTTTGCCAATCTATGGGGTCAATTTGCCCAATATGTTTATCCTGACCTACAAGACCCTTAATACACAGTTTTATATCAATGTCTTTAATCGGGGGATTATCTTTAGTCGACAAGATATTGAAAACTATATCCGCACCCTCAAAATACAACCGATAGAAGTGTTTTTTGAGCCCTGCACAACAGTTGATATCATCAGAAGGGTCTTGCGTAACCTAATAGGATCCTTCGAGCACCTAGGCGAACATTATAAAGTCGAGGAAGTTACCCGGCTCAAGGATTTGTTGGATGATTGATTGGGTGTGACTGTAATTTGTCTGAGCTAGGATTTTAGAAAAAAGATTTAACGGATTGATGGGATGGGGTTGCGTATGCCTCAAAGTCAGGCACCTAATGCCTATGTGAGGATTTGTACAAACGCATCCCCAAAATCCGTCCTATCCACTTAATCCGAGTTCAGATAAGCACAAAGGACCAATACCTACTCCCGCACCACACGGTTAGTACCTTCCGGCCCTTTGATGAGGTAGAGGCCCGGTGGCTGTGCCGATAGGTCTATGGATTGGTCCGGTTGGATTTTCCGTTGCAACACAAGATGCCCCATCATGTTGAAGACCGAAACCAACTGCTCAGCCTTACCCGTGAATTTGATTACGCCTGTTGTTGGGTTGGGGTACCAGTATTGGGTGGGGGACTGGGATTGCAAAGCAGGTAGGCTGGTCGCAAGGGAGGAGACTGTAAATCCAACAAATAGAATTCGTTTACCAAATGGGTTGCGACGTGGATGCCAAACCTTAAATGCGATAGCGCCTGACTGCAGAATATCGATGCTATCCCTTCGTTCCACAGTGCCAGTGATACCTGTAACGTCACCAAGTTTATGTTTGCGATAAGTTCGCCAAGTGGCACCGCAATCTAGGGTATATTGCATATAAATGGTATCACGTGCCAACATGGCTGCATCCGTAAATATGCGCTCGTAGGTATATATGCGACCAGCATTTACACGAATAGGTGGCATAACTACACCAAAAGGGGCTGCTGTATTGGATGATTGGAGTACGTTGTTATTGCGGGCCCAATAGCCAATTGAATAGCCAAGTAATTTAGGAACTGAATAGTCAAACTCCCATCCGTTGATTAGCGGACGCCTATTTCTTGTATTGAATAAATTGAGGTTGGAATTAACACCATAACTGTCAAGGTTATCATACCACGGCAAAGGCTGTGGAGCGGCGTTCAAAACTTGATAGCTGGTGTCATCCCCTCGGTTCTGGAATCCTGGGTGGCTGATCCATGCCGCCGTGTTATAGGTTTGGGCAGCTGTCATATTGGCTCCTTGTGGACCTTCCAAAACCAAGGTATCATCCGTATAAGGCTGGAGGGGTTTGCGCAGGCGGACCCATTGCGTTCGGTATTCCAGATCGGTACGGAAGCCAAACTCTAGGGAGTCCAAGGGCAAGGTACCCGTGTTCCGGAAAATGTATCGCAGCGGCAAACCGATGCTATTGCTACAGCCCGCACGATAATAGGCAGGCCAGTCCATAAAGCGTAGCTCTGCTTCATAAGGACGGTCTAGGCTACCCCAAGTAAAATACTCACCATCTGCAAAGGTGATTTTTGCCATGCGAACATTCCTGTTTGCCAATAGGCTATCCCGCACGCCGACCATCTTCCATGGGCCAGTGGGGTGAGGAGATTGTGCGATCACGAGATCATTGCGAAAGATCTGGATACTATCATTGACGTTTTTATGAAAATACAGATTCAAACTATCGGTTGGCCTACTCGCCTGCAAAATCCGGATATAATGCCGCCCAATCAACCGACTTAGTGGCGCTACGGTGCCGGGGTTAAGGTCTGATGGTTTTTGATCGAAATACTCAAACCTGATACCAGATCGACTATAGTTTTGTATTTGTCCAACATCATACGATAAGGTCCTGAAGTTGCGTTGTTTACCAATTGATAAGGTGCCATAGCCGAAACCTGTATTGATTACCTTGGTCCCGATACTGCCCAATCTCATGGTATCAAGTTCCCGCACAGCCGTAGAAAAGGAACCATCCTCTATTTCGACTGAATCCGCTGCCAATGCGAGATGAGTATTTTGATAGCCTAACTCTACTACCTTCAAGTTCGGATTGCCCACTAGACTATCAATGTTTTCGGCTTCCACTTTGGCAAGCGTATTGGTGGTGGGCCACTCAAGGCCAGCAAACCTGCGTTTGATCGATGGTTTTCGCCACATAGAAGGATAGAGGACTTTTAGTCCAGACAGGGCTCCTGTAGCGGGCACACCGATATATTGTCCGTCTATTATTTGGTGAGTTTGCTTTAGGTAATACGGGAACAGCCCATAGCCCCTAGCAGCATGTACAAAAGCGACAGTGGGATTAAAATAGCCTGAGTCTAGATAAAGTCCACCGCACGCAATCCAGGGGAAGTTAATGGTCGTGGTGCAGGCCTTACATTGCATTACGGTGTGGATATTAAGGGAGTCCATAGGAGGCACTAGGGGCGAACGCGTAACCCTGCGTGTACCTCTCCCTTGGTATTTGATGATCGTCTGATCAGTGATGACCCTAGAGCCAACATTGCCATTGAACTCTAGATCACCTTTGATCGTCAATGGCCCTGAGACCATATCCTGTGGCCGCAACACGGTGAATTTATTCAGGTTGGTGATGCCGCCATTCGATAGGCTAAGTCTTGACTTATGCGTCGTTAACCCACGGCCAACTGTCACAAGGCTAGTCTGGAAACTATTGTTGCTTGAGCAAAACACAGTGGCTGAGTCGTTAATGATAACGGTATCTCCCAACATTGGTACTCGCCCTGCTAGCCATGTACTAGGGCTATACCAGCTGCCACCACGGCGTGTGCTAATCATGGTCCGGGGTAGGGCCATGGTGGCTGGTGTAACGCAAACAGAGGCAGAGTCCCAATAGCCGACGCTAGCGGTCATTAGATAATAGCTCTGGCCAACCGTGAGTCCGCGTGCTACCGAACTAAATTGATTGCCTGGTAGTTGAGAATGAAACTCAATCGCAACTGATTGAAGTCCATTGCAAGAACCAGCATAGATTTCGTACCCCACGCCTCGCCAATTCTTGTTTAGGCCCACTGTTGCCAACTGAATGTTAATATCTGTGCTGGTTGCTATGAACTGGAACCAATGGCTTGCCTGTGCCCCTAACACATCCTGGAAAGGCAGCATACCCGAATTTGAAGGCACCCCATCCAAATCTGGCGGGTCTAAAAAGACGATTTTTTGTGGCTGACAGGTGGAGCTCAGGACCAATGGTGTCGGATTTGCACAGCTAGAGACCGATTGTGGGGCGGCTACCACCAATTGGCTTGTACCCCAAAGGGATACAAGCCAAAGTAGTTGAAGAAGAGATTTCATATCAGATGATGGTCTAGCCTCGCTATTGAATGACCAATTTGGAAATTCTAGTGCCCGTAGGGGTGAAGAATTTGACGGTATAGAGGCCCTGGGCTAGTTTTTGGCTCGTACCATCGACCAGCTTTTTGTCCTTGACCTCAGACCGTAAGATGAGCTGGTTCAGCTGTCCATAGATCTCGACACGTTGGACATCGGCATCCTTAACAATCAGCTCTTGGGTGTTGGTGCTAGGGTTAGGATAGACTCCCATCCTGATGGCATCAGGATCCACCTCAAAGGTGCAATAGCCTGACATTTGAGTTGAACTCGCAGATTCTAGCTGATCAACCCCTGCAACCTCAGCAGCCAATCGGCCTCTAAACGTATTCGGACTTGGGTCCTTATCTACCCAGAAATATCCCCGCATGGTGCCCGTATTGCGGCTTGCTATTGATGGGTATAGCTGACTATTGTCGGTCGTGCTATTGACGATCGAATAAGACGTGCCATTTACGTTCAGAAGGGTACCGCCTGAATTGAAATTATAGTCCTTGGCTACAATCTCACGATCGCCATTTGTGCTGCCAAGGTCGCCATCCCATATAGCGGTCACCCTATTTTCGCCAGAGTTATAGGCAACGGCAGCATTGGCAACAGGGTTGACAATCACATCCGATTGATTGTTGGCTCTACGCAGGCCCCAATTAGTGCCATGATACCAATATAGCCCTACACTACCTGGCGCTAGGATGGTCTCGAGTTCACAGTTGTAAACAGCACCGGAGGTACTTAAAATCACAACATAGTCTCTGATATTGTTGCCAATATTGTTGGTGGCGGCTACTCTGGGGATATCACCATATAGGCTTGACCAATCGTCCTTATAGCTTGCCGTAATTCCACCTCGGTTATTATTTAGTCCCGTATAATAACAGCCGCCAATCGGTATTTGTGTGGTTATTAAGTGAGGATCCGAAATAGGCTCGACAAGTGTGTTGCTATACCGAAAGTAAGCATAAGTGATGACAGGTTTTCCAGAAGATGGCTGCTGTGAAATGGCCACGTCTGCTGCTTGATAAAAGTAATTGTCAAAGTTGCGTTCAGATTTGGATGCAATGCAATCACCGAAAAATGAACCAGAGCGTATACTCCCTAAAGTCCCTCCATTTCTATAAAGGTATTTTCCAGTAAGCTCTTCCCGATTGTAATCACACTTTCCTTGATAGCATTGAGTCGAAATATTGCCTTGGGCACTCATAACATTTCCTTGACGCCATTTGATGCAGAGGTTCGCAGACGTTAAAACCATAAAATCCGCAAAGTCCGATGTTGCCTTAAACGGCGTACCAACTATGGCGTCTTCAACCCAAGTGATGACCACATCACCATTTTCGTTCGCATCCACATTGGGGCTTTTGCAATGTCGGCTAAACATAAAGTCCTTGGTCCCAGATATACTTCCAAGTGGCCAATATACAAAGTTGCCAAAAGCAGTTACTGGTGCTCTTTCATCTCCAGGTTCTAAAGCGAAGCCTAACCCATTCGTTGGATTGACGCTGCTACAAGTGCTTTCCAATAAGGTCACTTCGATATTCAAAGGATTGCAAATCACACTAAAGTTGTAGTAGTGTACACGATTTGTCATAGGACTAATGCCCACTAGGATTGCATAGACATTGCCATTGTGTTTGGTCAAGGCAATATCAGGGTCCTTAAGTCCATCAATCTCAGGATATTGAGGATTATCGATTGCCCATTGTTTGAAGGATTTTCCTCCATTCGTTCCATTGAACTCTTTCCAGTAGATGCCGCCTTGGTCACCATCACTGGTGCTGAACTGGAGCAGGTGTCCTTGGTCATTCATGATCACATCGGTGCCAGTATTGAAGGACTTGTCGTTGTTCCATGGCGTTGCAACTGCTTCAAAGTAAGGCTCCTCTGCTGTGGCAGGTGTCAAATACTGTCCACGCCCACCAAAAGACAGCAACATCGCTACGAGGTAGGAGAAAAACATCAGGTACGGATGGCTGCGAAAAAGACTTGGACGACTAGCAGCATTTAGCTGCGCTTTGGCACGAAGATTGATGGGGGGGGGGTAAATTTTTCATGGAATTTGGAGGTGTTAAAGGTTTAACCAAATATTGCGGTCTGTTTTCACAAATCCTACTAATCATGCAAAAATAAATTTGTTCTTGCGTTTTAAGCGCGTGTGAGCAGATTTCAAGATTTGGGCTTCTAGGATGACGAACTAGTACGCGATGCCAGATACCTCTAAGTCAGGCACCTAGTACTTATATGAGCATGAGTACACACGAATCCTCTTAATCCTAGTTCAGACAAGCAAACACGAATCCCAGTCCAGACAACTCAATCCCCTACTCAATCACCAAACGTTGCATCTGGCTGCCAACTTTTACGAAGTAAAGCCCATTAGCCAATCCACTTAGGTCAATGGTTTGCGTCTCAGCAGCTTGGTCGGCCATGAGGGTCATCACTTGGCGCCCGATGGCATCAAGCACCAGGATGTCCGTAGGGCGTTGTGCTTGATCCCATGTCAGGGTCACGATGCCAGTGCTCGGGTTCGGGTATAGCCTGAGGCTATTGTAACCAGCTATTGGCAAGCTTGTCGTCGTGAAAACCGAAGAGTAGTCTGACGGGCAGTTGGGACCATAGATTTTGGCCCGCACCCCCGATTGCAACGGGATGCTCGGGGCAGTAGCAAACGGAACGGTACCTGTGCTTGTGAACCACTCAGTCCGGACCGAAGGCCCAGCAGTTAGGCGATTGCCCACCTGGGTGATGGTCGGGCGCGAGGTACTGGTCAAGGTATTGATCTTGATCGGCATCCGGACAGACTCGCAACCAAGGCTGGTGATTCGCCAGTTGAAGAAGTAGAAGTAGACATCGTTTTTGTCTGGCATAAAGCTACCCGTCAGGATGCTAACGACATTCGGCACGGTGTACGGGAAGGTTACACCATTCATGACACGCCAGAGGCCCATGCCTGTGCTGCCCTCAGCATCGATGTAGTATTGGCCTGGCTGCAATGTCACCCCACCAGTTGCGATTATGTGTTTGCCATCTGATGGCAAAGTATAGTCATTGCTGAGGAAAACTAGGTCCGTTTGGGTAGGGTATTCGCGGCGTTTGATAGAGAATGCGAAAATGCCTGGCCCATCCGTGAAAATGTCAAAACTATCCAAACGAATCGGGGTCAGCACACGGAACAACAGACCGCGGCTATAACGTTGGCGGAAGTTGCCACCATTACCTGTATCGATACCAGCCCGCATTTTCACTTGGGTCTGCTTAGTAAGATAATAGGTTGTGGTGTCGGCCAAGTTAGGGGTTGTATAGGTGCTGCCAGTTGCCAATGATGTGCTGGCAGAGGTGCTAGCAAACCAGCTGAACAAATCGGTGGCAGCAGTTGCACCCCGCGGCCTGAGTGTGACAGGGCCACCTTGGCAGCCTACGGTATCATATCCGATGGTCAGAAGTTGGTTTGAGATCCGGATGCTATCAGGACTAATGCGGTCGCGTTTGGTGCCATCGCCAACCAAAAGATAGAATTGATTATGTCCGCTGATAGTAGGAATCCGGCCTTTGAGGTTGATTAGGTTATTAGCACCTAATCTACCCGTACCGATGTTGACTGGGGTGGCAGTAGGCTGGTTCGTTGGCTGCATCCAGAGGCTGAAGTTGGTGTTGGCAGGGCTGCCGGCTACGTTTAGCACAGAGGCCGAAACGGAGTCCCCAACGCAATAGGCTTTGTTGAAGGCATTGTCTGCACTAGGGTAGCAGTTCACGACGACATCGACCGAGCGGGTATTGGTGCTACAACCACCAATATCCCCAACAAGGGTGTAACGACCTGCCTGTAGGTTGGTGATGGACGGGATCGAGAATCTAGGGCCTGTAGCCCTAAAGCCATTCGGCCCGGTCCAGGTCCAGACGATGCCTGTGCCAGCAGAGTCAATACCGACATTGAGGGCCTGCCCAGCACAAACAGGGCTGTTGCTGCTGAACGAATAGAATGGTGCGCGGTCGCCCGTCAAACAAGGAGCATTGGCATACGTATCCCGCAGGACGAAGCCAGGCAATGGGCCAAAGCCTTGGGTCAGGTCAATGCTAGCGAGCAGGTGGCAATAGCTCATGATGGTGCCGATCTTCGGGATGGGCGGACCTTGGTAACATTGGCCCTCAACAGCGACGCAGGTGTCAATAGGCGCTGTGGTTGTAGCGCCGATGGACGTAGGCCAGTTGCAGTTGTGCGTATGGAGCGATCCGAAGTTATGCCCCAGCTCGTGGGCCACAACAGACGAGTTCCAGGTATAGATAGGTAGCGGGGCCAAGTTGTTGGACACGATACTCAGCCCAACATTAAAGGTCGAACAAACGGCGTTTAGATAAGCAATGCCACCTGCTGATGTCTGGTTAAGGTCAAGGCCCGATAACAAATGAACCAGATCCGCTGGCGTATTGCCACCTTTTAGCTGCTGCAAGGTCTGGAGTTGCTGCGCACTGTTGAGGTCGGCATACGGGTCTTGTTGGTCCCACATCAAAAGGGATTGCAGGCCGAGTGCGACCCCCTCGTTAGCATATTGTTGCTGAACGAGGTTGAAGAGAGCAATCGCAAATCGTTTAACGGCATTGGTGTCATTGCCATAACGCAGGAACAAGGCATGATCAGTCTCGACATCGATGCTTACTTGGCGGCAGGCACTCGTTGTTTGTTTGTTGCCAACACTAGGGGCCTTGAGTTGATGGGCGAAAGTGCGTTTCAGTTTCGCAAGGGCTTCAGCAAAGTTGGGTAAGGACTCGTCATCCGCACAGCGCAGGTCATGTGGCCGGACTAAGTCACGGTCGTTATACAGCACATAGACAGGGGCCATTTTGCCAGTTTGGTCTTTGCGCATTAGCCCAGGCAGCAACCCCAAGGTATAGTTACCAGCCGAGGTCGCGAATTGCCCATAAATCTCCTCCTTGAAAATCGTCATGGCGGCCAAAGTTGTTTTGTTGGCCTCGATCGGTTTGCCATCTGCCAACACCCGCCCCTGATAGCTTAGGCCATGGTCTTGATTGGTCGATTGTTGGTTGGGGCCTTTGCTGGCAGTGGAAATGCGGAAGCCAGGCTTGGTTAGCGCTGCAGTGTTGACCGATATATCCCAGTCGCCCCCTTTTGGCATCGCATCAGCAAGACGGACCCTGATTTGGCTTGGTTTGTCTTGGACGATCTGTTGCCAGACGGCACTGTTTGGTTGCAGCAAAATCACCTGATTCACCTTACCCTTAAGCTCGGCGGGTAGCTCGGCACCCATCGGGCTAATCACCCTAAAAAGGGATTCACCTTCAGCAGCTACCACGGGTTGTGACCAATACCCGAGGCTGAGAAGCAGTACAAATGAAAGCAACCACGCGCTGGGGAGTTGCTTGGTTTGAAGTCGTAGATTAGTTGCCATAGAGCTGGTATTGATGTTCGGGAAGGGTTTGGTGTATTGGTTTAGCAAAAATAAACTTGGTAGTCTTGACAAATATAACGCTCAACCAGGTGCCAATCAGATGACAGCAAATACTTGCCAAATGCGCCATGTACCCACTCAGAGGCATTTGGCTGCCCTAAAATAATAATTTTGCCGATTCATGGGCCCTGCATCAGGACAAATAAGCACAATCAGCAGACCCTAAAGCAAGTGCAACCAACAAAAAAGTCAAATCACAACATCTGGTCCCACCAAATGACCAACCACCGAAAGGTTATCTTTGCCACATGCCACACCTGCTGATCATCGAAGACGAACCTAGCCTCCGGGACCTATACCGCCGCTTGTTGGTGCAAGAAGGATATAGCACCACCACGGTTGCTAATCTCACAGATGCAAAAACGCGGCTGGCTACTGAGACCTTTGACCTCATCATGAGCGATGTGCGCCTACCAGATGGTAGATCAGTGGATTACTTGGCCACTTGGTATAAACAGAATCCGGATCGGCCTATTGTGCTGCTAACTGCCTTTGGCAACATACCGGACTGCGCTAAGGCACTCAAAGCTGGGGCCTACGACTACCTCGTCAAAGGGGATGATGACAACCGCATCCTGCCCACGTTGGCCGCAGCGTTAGCCTCTGCCAAAAGTGCCACCATCATGCCACAAGATGTTCAGGCCAACACCCTAGATCAGCTCCTGATCCTGACCCCCAACCTAGGACTAATTCTATCTCAATTGAGCAAAATTGCCCCGACTGACCTAGCCGTTTTGTTATTGGGAGATTCAGGCGTTGGCAAAGAGGTCTTGGCCCAAGCTATCCATCATAGCAGCAAACAAAAGGGTTCCATGGTCAGCCTTAACTGTGCGGCCCTTACGCTAGAGTTGCTAGAAAGCGAATTGTTCGGCCACGTCAAGGGGGCATTTTCAGGCGCGGTGGCCGACAAAAAGGGATTGGTTTCGATGGCTGAAGGTGGTACCTTATTTTTGGATGAATTGGCCGAGTTACCATTACCACTACAGGCCAAATTATTGCGCCTGCTGGAAGATGGCAGCTACTATCGCGTAGGTGACCCGAAGCCACATCGAGCAAGCTTCCGCCTGCTTGCCGCTACCAATCAATCCATCCCTGATCAGATAAGCAAAGGCCTATTTCGTGAAGACCTCTATTATCGTGTCAATGATTTTGAGGTCCAGATTCCACCATTGCGGGATCGCCCGCAGGATCTACTCAACTTAAGCCAATTGTTCATTGACCAAACCAGCAAAGAGACTAAGAAAAAGGTTGATGGGCTAACCACGTACGCGCAAGCACTCCTGATAGGCTACCATTGGCCAGGCAATATTCGGCAATTACGCAAAGTGATCCGCCGAGCTGTAATTCTGACAGAAGGGATCCTCATCGAACCCCAAGATCTACCTGCAGAGCTGCACGATGCAGGCACTAGTACAGGATCGACTATCAATAATTGGTCGCTCGAGGCCATGGAGCAGCAACAAATCCAACGAGCACTAGCCCACACCGCCGGCAACAAACAGGCCGCCGCTGACCTGCTAGGCATTGGCATTGCGACACTGTACCGTAAGCTGAAGGAGGCCTAGCATTGAGGTGACAATTCTAATTTTTTTTGCTGGTCTGTGTTAATTTTTTCTGCTAAAGCTGCTAATATCAAAGCAACCAATTGGGGCAATAACAGAGTCATATAATAGGTCCTACCTTATCAAAAAGTGCATTTCAAGATCACACAGCCATTTCGGGCTAAATTTTGGCCTTTATCTGGACTGATTTGTCTTAGGTTTTTTAGATGGGGTAAGCGCAAGTCTTGAAAATTTGTTATCCTAGTCAGGCAACCCTAACCTACTTTGACTTGTCTGTTTGCAAAGAGATATCTAAATTGAGTCAATAATCGACCAAATGCTTGCAAATAGGGCCTTCAGTCTAGGTTTTTGTCAGCATAACGATCATTGACCCCTCTGTCTATCTTTTTGTTTTCGTACTACCCATCCGTATATACTTGCTTTTATGAGAGCCTCCTATTCATTTCGGTCCCTGATGCTGTCCTTCAGCGTCATCGCCTTGGTCAGTGTTCTGGCCTTCACCCTCTCGAGTTGTCGAGATAAAAATGCTATCGATGGAGTCGGTGGCAATACCGGCACAACCATCGAAGGTGTCGTAACCAATGTGGACGGAGCCCCAATTGCGGGCGTAACCGTTAGGTCTGGCGCAGACAGCGTCGTCACAGATGGGGCGGGTCATTACAAACTCTACAATGGCCAAATCGACCAAAAACGAGCCGTGGCATCGTTCGAAAAGGAAGGCTTTTTCGCCGTCACCAATACCACCTTGCAGCAAGAAAAAGGTGGCTCGGTCGTTAATGCGGTCCTGATGCAGCGTGTGCTATTGGGTAGTTTCGACAACGCCGCTGGTGGTTCTGTCACCAGTGCCGATGGCCTAACAATGACTTTCGCCCCCAACGGATTCAAAAAGGCAGACGGCACCAGCTATAGCGGTAAGATCCGTATCTATGGCGCTAATATCGATGCCACCCACAACCGCTTTGGCGAGATGATGCCAGGTGGTGACTTTTCGGCCCAAGACCCTGACAACCAAGGTAAGCTCGGCATCCTTGAGTCAGTCGGTGCCTTCTACGTTGATGCCGCAGGTGGTATAGGCAATAAGTCTGCTGGTGGCAATGGTGACAAATCCATCCAGACAGATAGCATCGTCCCTGTGATCCCGAATGCACCGTTTAATGTTTGTGTGCAAATAGATCCTGATATTTTGGCAACCATAAATCAATTCGGTATTTCCTCCCTCAGAATTTGGAGAAGAGGAACAAATAGTTGGGTAGGCACAACACTTATTGTACCAATCACTGTCTCTGGCAATAGTGTTTGTACCCAATTTACCAACCTTGGAGGCTGTAATTTTGACTACTTAAGATATCCAATCACGCTCAGCGGAGAGGTTTGCAGACCAGATGGTTCCCCCGCCGCCTTTGTACCTGTTATTGTTGGCCAGATTGTTACCACAACAAATGTCTATGGCAACTTTAGGGCAAGGATACCTGTTGGTGCTAAACGTTGGCTTCATACGCCTTTTGGCTCACTTAAGGTAGGCCCATTTCAGCCTGGAGTTGACATCGATCTTAGGGACACGATATGTAGCGCATTTGCTGATGTATATGGCAAAATCTATTTCACGACCGCTTATGACAACGTGATTTGTGCAGATTCAAACGCCTACCCTATGGATCCTAATCGTTGGATACCAACGGGGCAATCCTTTAATTCGAATCAATTTGAGGTAACTAGCACTAGCCGTGCCTGCCCTGGGGCTGTTACTAAGATCGCCTACGAAGGCAATGCTTTAGCTGTAGGTACCTATCCAATTCAGAGAGGGTCTTCCATCAAAAGCATTCAATCAACAATAGGTGGAAAAACTTTTAGTACTAATCCATCAGGTAGTGGCACACGCCCTTCCACCCTCGGTGGCTCATTTACCATCTCTAGCTACTCAGAGCGATTTGGCTACCCAGCCATCGCCATCGGTAGTTATCAGTTCACAGGCGGGTACTATAATAGTTCCACCCGGCAATGGGAGACCAAACAGTTCAGGGGCAACTTTAGGTTCCAGATGCAATAGGTTGTTGGTTGTATTGATGCTAACAAAAAAGGCCTTGATGTTTTGTCAAGGCCTTTTTTAATGACTAACTGATCAGGGATTACTCTCCTTGGCCAGCGCTGTAACCTTTTGATGATAACATGAGCCGTTTGGGCTCTTTTCTTTCATTAATAACTAACACAGTGCAAACAAAATTTGCTTGACATCAAGACTCTATATCATTGAAGGCTGCTTTACAAGAAACCTCCTCCATAGTATGTGAAAAGCCTTCCTGAGTGAGAGACACAACTGGGCGCCTCATCTAGTAACTAGATTGGATGGTGGCATTCTCTATGAAGACAATATTGGTCCAATCCTCAAAAAGACTAAAATATTCTTTGCCTTGACCTGATACAATAATCGTGCTTCCTGCCTGTAAGTTATTCAAGGTAGATGCGTCAGCTGGACTAACATAATAATTGATGTAGTAGGTGTGCTCTTCGTGATTGTAATCCACTCTACAGACACTTTCACAGTGTGCAATTAATTTGTCATCACCCACCTCTTGCTTGACACCAATAACCTTCAGTTCAAACTTATTAATTGCTTTTTTTGGAACCATCTGTAAGATTTTAGCAAGCGAATGGGTGGCTTGCATTTGGTTTGTCGAGTCTCTTGCCATTAATTGTAGACTTGCGTACTCGGTTTCAAAAACTTCCTGATCAGATGAGATCCTTTTGCTAATTGATGTAGTTGATCGCTTTCCCTCTAACCAATTTAACATGTCTTTAGCTAACTCCCGTGCAGAACCGGGATGTGCCTTATTAACTAAATATATACTAGGAACGCCAGCAATAACAAGCGGCAATCCACACATAAGTATGAGTCTAAGTATGACTTCAAAACACGCCTTTATGAAACCAAAACAAAACTTTAGGTATTCCATAAGATCTAAGGAGTGGCTAGTTGATGATTGTTTTGAGGTTACCTAAGATTTTCTCTATCCGATCTTGTGACTTAATCGTTACGCCGATCAGTAAAAGCTTCTTTTCTTTTGCTGTTGTGCTTCACCAAGGTCGTTGGTTTGATGGTCTATGCCATCACTTTTCCCCTTTTCCATACTGCAAACTTATACTTTTGAGTCATTATTGACAAACCCAGATTTTGAGTATCTTTGCCCACAAAAACGGCATGAAACTACGAGTCGGTACAAAGATGCTTTCTATAAGGGAAGATCGTCGCCTAAGCCAAGCTGACTTGGCGGACATTCTTGGTATACCGCTATCTACTTATTCGCGTATTGAGCGCAATGAGTCCTCCATCGAACTCGAAAAGTTGGTTGGCTTTGCCGATAAGCTCAACATTCCTATCCAAGAGCTCTTACCAGAGACCTTATCCATTACTAATAACCACCATTCGAGCGGTCAAGGTGGTGGCGTTATTTTCGGCAACCTTTACTTCAACTTTTACGGCAGTGATGAGATTGCCCGCCTAAAGGAGAAAATTGCGGACCTTGAAAGCCGTCTTGAGAAGGGTGGTTCAGAGCCCAATTCCTAGTATAGACACTGCCACATTTCGCTATTTGCTTCCCCTTACATTGGCTAGTCTTTAATCGGCAGCTGTGGCTACCTCAACCGAGTTACCAACCAATGGGAGACCAAACAATTCAGGGGCAACTTTAGGTTTCAGGAGCAATAAGACTGCTGCCAATATTAAAAACAAAAAAGGCCTTGACATCACATCAAGGCCTTTTTAATGACTAACTGATCATGGGTTACTCTCCCTGGCCAGCGCTGTAACCTTTTACACCGTCAAAGGCATAGAGGTTTTCCATTTTAATAAAGTCTAAGCCTGCTTCCTGAATGTGGTTCAACAAGGCGACAATATCCGTATGGTTGATCGGGCTTACGCCTGGTGTTTCGGCACTTTTGTAACGGCAACGCCAGTGGTCGGTCAAAAAGGTCTCAGGAATGCCATCTGGCCAAGCCTTTACGCCTCGGTTGCTGATCATGGTCAGTTTCAGGTCCTTAGGGTTCTCGAAACTATGCAGGATTTCTGCCAACTTGTTCGGGTTGTCAGGGCCCCAGTCCAAGAAGATGTCAACACCCATCAAGGTTTTCTCTTCCCTTGGGCGGGTTTTGAGCGGCTTTGGCTCCCAAGCATGGCTACGGGCATCGCCATAGCTAACAGGCTTCAGGTGTTGCGGCATCATCCCTAGACGCTCGATGACGGCATCAGCAAACTCAGATGTGCTAACACGTCGCTCGGACTTACCAGGTACAAAGATGTCTGCCGTATGGATCCGGTCCTCAAGGGTGCGGAGCCAAGCATTATGGATTTTGGAGGCTACATCAGGTTGGTTGATATGGACCAGCATCATGATGGCACCATTCAGCAGCCCAGATGGATTGGCAATGCCCATACCTGTGATGTCTGGTGCAGAGCCGTGGATGGCCTCGAACATCGCGCATTGGTCACCCACATTAGCGCTACCACAAAGGCCAACCGAGCCAGCCACTTGGGCAGCAATGTCACTGATGATATCACCGTAAAGGTTCAGCGTCACGATGACGTCAAAACGCTCAGGCGTATCAGCCAGCAAGGCGGAGCCGATGTCGATGATGCGGTGATCTTTTTCGATGTCTGGATACTCAGCACCGATCTCGTCGAAGATGTTATGGAACAAGCCATCGGTCATCTTCATGATATTGTCCTTGCTGAAGCAGGTTACCTTCTTGCGGTTGTAGCTTTTGGCGTATTCGAACGCATAACGGACGATCTTTTCGCAACCTGGGCGACTGATCAGCTTGAGGCACTGCGTAACCTCTCGGGTTTGACGGTGCTCGATGCCAGCATAAAGGTCCTCCTCGTTTTCGCGAACGATGACCAAATCCATGTGGTGTTTGCTGGCCACAAAGGGCTGCAAAGTTTGCACAGGGCGCACGTTGCTGTAAAGGCCCAGCATCTTGCGGGCAGTAACATTGAGCGACTTGTAGCCACCACCTTGTGGGGTCGTGATCGGGGCCTTGAGGAAAACTTTGGTCCTGCGGAGGCTTTCCCAGGCTTCAGGCCGGATGCCAGAGCTGACACCACTTTCGTAAACCTTTTTGCCGATCTCGATAACCTCAGGCTCGATCTGTGCGCCTGCTGCCTCCAGAATACGCATGGTGGCCTCCATGATCTCGGGGCCGATTCCGTCGCCGTATGCTACTGTGATTGCTCGTTTTGATGCCATAGTGTACTGCTGATGCAGGTGCTTGCCCTGCTTGATTAGTGCGCGGTAAAGGTAATAGCAAACGGGGTAAAGGCACTGACCATCTGGCCAAAAGTCTTCAGAAAGGCTACTAGTGGGCGGGCTAGGATCTTGTGGCCCAGAATTATCGATAAATAACTGGAGGCTAATAGGTTGGTTTGTGGTCCGAGACTACCGACTTATTCCATAGTCTCTTGGGATGCAGCATACACCTTGGCATACTGATCGACACTTGTCCAGAATTGCTCCTCTTGCCCAGCCGAATGGGCCAAAAGCTGGGCGGATAAACTGGGCAATTGAGATTTATGGGCAATCATCCGCTCTATCATAGCTGCGAGGTCGGTTGCTTCAAAATCTGGTTTGAGGATATAGGGCCAGTCCTTCGGCAGCTGATCGACCATACCCTGTGGTGGTCCAGATAGGATCGGCAGGCCCACAGCAGCGGCTTCGGCAACGGCCAAGGGCACCCCCTCAAACCTGCTCGGCATCAGTAGGCAGTGGTAATCCCGAAATTGATTTGGGAGATCAAAAACAGGTTGGTGATAGCTGTATGGAATGCCACCCTCGTCCAACTTTTGCAGCAATGTTACTTGGTCGCCTTCGCCATATATGGTGAGCTTAATTTGTGCGGCGACCAAAGGTGGCAACAACAACAAGGCCTCAATCAAAAGATCAAATCCCTTTTGGTAGGTTAGCCGACCAGCAAACAAAAGCCTAAGTGGTCCAGCAACCAGATCACGATAATCCACTGGCTGCCCTAGTCCACGGCCAGGGTTCTGGATTAGTCTTTGGTCAGGACAGGCTAGCAAACCAAGTGATTGGCGCAAGGAGCGATAGGCCAATAGGGTAGGTTCTGAAATCCCAATAATGGTTTCGGGATTGCGTAGTTGTTGGTTGCTAAATGCGGATTCTGTCACCTTCGCCAGCAATCGGTGTGTCGGCCACAAGACCTCGTTATGGATGGTGCGCACCACCTTGATTGCTTTGTGCCGACCGCCCAAAAAACGCAGGTAAAGTGCCAGATTAAAGTCCGGAATGTCCGTATGGCTATGGATGACGTCAGGCCGAAAATCTGCCACCACCCTAGGCAGCCCCAACCAGCCAGAGAAACGACCAATGGACCGACCTCGTTGGCTTAGCTGATAACAACGGATGCCAGCGCCTTCGCAGGCCGTCACAAAGTCTTGCTGATAGGCTGACTCAGTTGTCCAGACCGCAGCAATGGCATGGTTGATCTCCTGACCAGCATCCGGCTGCCCTTCTGGCACCGATCGCACAGACTTAGCCAACCGATAAGCCACGAGCTCGGCGCCACCTAGCTGGAAGGTAGATATCAGATGCAGGACTTTGATGCTGGGCATATCGGCGTTAGGCCCCAATGGCTGAGGTCTTGGCTCAAAAATAGGCATTGAGGGCTGACTAATCCGCATGGTTTGGCAGAGCCCATAGTTTGGCCCTAAATTGCAGCCATGAAGCCCAAACAGGACCAGCAATCCACCTATCTGCAAAGACTGATCCTCCAGACACGTCAAGCCTCCGTCATGGTTAGCTTGACCCTAATCGGTTTTGTGATTGGCCTTGTGGTGATCATGCAGCAGACTTCCGAGGGCTTATTCCTAAAGCTCAACAAGGTCTGGAGCCCCGCAGCGGATGTTTTTTTCCACTATTATACCTACATGGGCGATGGTCTGACCTTCACGCTGATGGCCTTAATAATCATCGCTCACTTTAGGTCACGATGGCATTTTTATACCATGCTGGGCGGCACCCTTGGTAGTTTGGTCGTTACGCAAGGGCTCAAGCGTTTGGTATTTGACGAGGCCCTCCGCCCTTTGGCCTATTTTGGCGATCGTGGCATCCAGCTCCGTCTGGTCGAGGGGGTCACGGTGCACCACCACAACACGTTCCCGAGTGGGCATAGCATATCAGCTTTTGCGATGTTCACCCTGCTTAGTATTCTGACCAAGAACAAAGCTTGGCAAGTGTTATACTTTGTTGCCGCATGCCTAGCTGGTTATTCCCGGATCTACCTCAGCCAACATTTCCCAGCAGATGTGATCGTCGGGATGCTTGGCGGAACCATTATTGGTCTTTTGGCCGGAAGCTATTGGCTACCTCGGGCTGACAAAGATTTGGCCTGATTTGGTTCAGGGCTTGACTTTGCATTCCGTAAATCGGATATTGTGAAAAGTTAATTCTCCAACTCAAACCTACGAACGACCATGGCAACTTACAAAACGCTCTACCTCATGCGCCATGCAGAGGCCGAGCCACAGGATTTTGGCACCGACCATGCCCGTAAGCTCACTAAACATGGCGAGCGGCAAGCTACCTCCGTCGGCCAACAGCTTTTGGCTAATGCCGCCAAGCCTAGCACCATCATGGTCAGTAACGCCACCCGGACGACTCAGACTACCCAGCTAATCCTACCTCAACTCTGGCCAGACGGCAACAAACTGCCACATATTGCCTACCACCTTGCCTTGTACAACTGCAATGTTTCGGCTTTGATGGCCGCTATTGACTCCATCCCTGATGCCACCGCCGAGGCCATGATCATTGGCCACAACCCAGCTATTTCTGACGTCATCTATCAGCTCTTAGGCACTCCTACTAATTTGCAGGTAGCCGAAGTAGTCGGTTTGCGTTGGCAAACGCTTGACATTGAAGAACCTTGGGTATCGGCCGTTAGCGCCAAGCCAACCCTCCTTTGGCATCTTCGCCCAGTAGCCAATAGCCAATTAAGCTAGGGCCTAGGTTGGGTTTAGGCCTGTTTTGGGTGGCCTGCAAAGGTCCGAAAATCCGTCTAATCACCTTATAGATTGGGAGATAGGCTGGTAAATAGGCCCTTCTCGTTTGGTCGATCCGACTTAATACCTATATTAGCTTTGGCTTAGTCTGGCTTGTATCGGGTTTCCGAGGGCTAAGCCCTGTACCAAGTCCCCATCTGATTATCATCAGTCTGCCTCGCTAATAATGGATCCTCAATCGCCAAACCCATCACCAACCGAGCGTGTCATCCCGCCGACAAGGTTAGGTGTCCGGGCAAAACCACTGGCAGAAGCTCCCGAGCCCGACCAGGCCCAAATGCCAAAGGCTGGCAAGCTCTACTATACCATCGGCGAGGTTGGGCTCCTCCTTGGTGTTAAGCCTACACTGATCAGATTTTGGGAGACCGAGTTCCCGCATATCCGGCCTAAAACCAATAAAAAAGGCGACCGGCGATATCGCCAAAATGACATCCAAGCAGTCAAGCTAATCCATCATTTGGTTAAGGAAAAGGGCTATACTCTCCAAGGTGCACGCGACTACATCAACACCAAACAACAGCACACCAAACTAGACGTCCTGAACAAACTCAAAGAGATCCGGAAGTTTATGCAGGACCTCCGCGAGCTGTTAGGAACCCCTGCTGGAGACTAGCAAATCAGGCTCTGCACCTGCTGCGCCCTTCGCCAAAACGTTTTGTTGCCGTATCTTGCGCTTCATACAGGGCATTTTCCTGAGCATGGCAGGCATACCTGAGTGCCGCCTAGGCCGATTAGTTGACAATATGCACACAGAAGGTACAGCACCATTTTTCTCCCCACTCCAGAAAGTAACTGCCCCTGATGTGGTCGAGCTCGTGCAGCACCCTCGGTTGGTCAGCACCACCATGCACCGCAACTGGATCGTGGATGTGTACCTCCCGATTGGCTATCGCCAAAATCAAAATCAAAACTATCCTTGGCTCATCGCCAATGACGGCCAGGACATGAAGGCAGTCAACCTACGCGCCACCTTGCAGCAGTTGCAGCGTGATGGCCTGATGGAGCCAACGATCGTCATCGCGATCCATGCCCCACATGATAGACGCCAAGTCTATGGCATCGCTGCTGAGGCGGACTTTAAACAGCGGGGGACTTTGGCTAGTGCCTATTGTCTCTTCCTAAAGGACGAAATTATTCCGTACCTGATGAAGGAATACCGTGCCAAGCGCGAGGTAGGTGCCATTATGGGCTTTTCACTCGGTGGGTTGCAGGCTTTTGATATGGCTTGGCACCATCCGGATATCTTTGCGAAGGTGGGTGTCTTTAGCGGATCCTTCTGGTGGCGCCGCAAGGCCTATGAAGATGGTTATCAAGACCATGACCGCATCATGCTGGACCTTGTGGCTCGTGGCCATCGGCAGCCGCTCAAGTTCTGGGTACAGGTCGGCACACATGACGAAAGTGCTGACCGTGACCAAGACGGCCTCATCGATGCCGTAGGCGACAGCCGTGATCTGGTCAGGCTCCTGACCGCCAAGGGATATGATTTCTGGAACGATATTCGTTATCTGGAAATCCCTAATGGGCACCACAACCAAACCACTTGGGCTGAGGTCCTGCCAGACTTTTTGCAATGGGCATTTGGCAGCAGCAAGTCGCAGTATGCTTGGGGGCATCAGGCCATGACCAAGTAAGGTAGGCCCAAAGGTGGGGCCGCCAAAGGTGCAGGCAGTCAAGACTAATTTTCCGGAAAATCAGGTAACAGGGCATTATTGTCTTGTTTCGTAAGCCTATGGCCGATAAGTTTGCAGCCTTATCTGTAACTAGTCTAAATAAACAATCCTGATGCGCTGCTCCACTTCTCTGCTGATTTTCCTCACTGTTATTGGTTTGTTGCCCTTCGGCCTGACCATTGCACAGCCTTTGGCCTCAGCAAAGATGGAAATCGCCATGCCAGCCACAGGATTAATCAACCATGGACCAGAAGCAGATGATACCCAAGAAAAGGGCGCTTTTGGCGGTGTTGTCCTCAACAAGGATAAGCAGCCACTAGAGGGTATTGCTGTTTACCTAAAGGGCACCAACTATACTTACGTCACCAATGCGGATGGTACTTTTAGCTTTGCCAACCTGCCATCGGGCACCTATTGGGTAGTATTTGCTTCCATCAATGTGAAGCCGAGCAGCAAGGTCTTGACCTTATTGGGGGGCCAGAGCATCTCTTGGCAAGTCATTTTGGCCGAGCGATCACACGAGGTAGTCTCGATAGAGGTGACCTCTAATCGCTCACGCCCTGGTACACGCCATGCCCTAGGTCAGCTAGCGGATACCGTAGGGACCGCTGTATATGCAGGCAAAAAAACCGAAGTCCTACAACTCAGCGACATCGATGCCAACCTAGCCACAAACAACGCCCGCCAGATATTTGCCAAAGTCCCCGGTGTCCATAGCTGGGAAAGTGACGGATCAGGTGTGCAGGTAGGTGTCAGTACCCGTGGCCTAAGCCCTAACCGCTCGTGGGAGTTTAATGTGCGCCAAAATGGATATGACATCAGCTCAGACCTATTTGGCTATCCAGAGGCCTATTTCAATCCGCCAATGGAGGCCGTAGAGCGCATAGAGCTCGTCCGTGGATCGGCCAGTTTGCAATACGGCCCACAGTTTGGCGGCCTGCTTAACTATGTCACTAAACAAGCCCCTAAGGACAAAAAGCTGGGTTTCGAGTCTGTCAACACCGTTGGTGCTTATGGCTTGCTGAACACCCATAATGCCATCGGTGGCACCAATGGCCGTTGGTCCTACTACGGCTATGCCAACCAACGTATGGGCGAAGGATGGCGCAAAAACAGCCGCAGCAACATCACCAACACCATGGGGCAAGTAGCCTATCAGGTCAATGACAAACTGCGCATTGGTCTGGACCTCACGTACATGACCTATATCAACCAACAGCCAGGTGGCCTAACCGAAGCCCAATTTGCACAAGATCCGCAACAGAGCAACCGTGCCCGCAACTGGTTCAACATCAACTGGCTAGTGCCTGCCCTCACGGCTGACTATACCGTTTCTTCCCGCACCAAAATTTCGGTCAAGGCATACGGACTTGTCGGCCAGCGCAATAGCGTGGGCTATACGGCTGCCATCACGGTTCCTGATACGTTTAATGTTGCTGCCAAAGGCTTTAATGCCCGCACCATAGACCGCGACTGGTATAGCAACGTCGGGGTCGAGGCACGCCTGCTGACCAACTATGACCTGCTGGGCCAAACCCATAGCCTAGCGACGGGCATCAAATACTACCGTGGCAACACGCGCAGGGTGCAAGGTGCAGGTAGCCGCCTCTCCGACTTTGACCTTGGCGTCACGACCCCAGACTATAGCCGTGACCTGCAGTTTGGCATCACGAACTTTGCCGCCTTTGCCGAAAACGTCTTCCGCCTCAGCACCTCGACCACCATCACGCCGGGCATCCGTGTCGAGCGTATCACGAACACCGGCAGTGGTAGGCTATCTCGCAATTTTGCTACAGGAGTGGACCAATCCATCAATGACGATAGCAAAACTCGGACCTTCGTCTTGGCCGGATTGGGCCTTGAACAACGCCTATTGCCTAGCATCAGCCTCTATGCCAATGCCAGCCAAGCCTATCGCCCAGTACTATTTAGCGACGTCACCCCGCCCTCA
Organism: Cytophagaceae bacterium; assembly: GCA_027490155.1. Lineage (GTDB taxonomy): Bacteria > Bacteroidota > Bacteroidia > Cytophagales > Flexibacteraceae > CANHWS01. The sequence goes on from JAIXYP010000062.1 coordinate 92,200, forward strand.
ACTACCGATGTCATCGACGCCAACCTCAAGGATGCCACAGGTTACAATTTAGATGCTGGCCTTCGTGGGTCAGTCTCCAACTGGTTGTCATGGGACGTTAGTTACTACTACCTCAACTATGCCAACCGCATAGGCAACCTCGCCCAGCTCAATGACAATGGTAGCAGCTACGTCTTCCGGACCAACCTTGGCACCACCACCAGCACTGGCCTAGAGGCTTATGGCGAGATTGATTTCTTGGCCCTAGCAGGTCAGGATGCCACTTTAGGAAACCTTTCAGCCTTTGCTTCGGTGGCAAGCATCGATGCCCGTTACCAAGACTACAAAATCACTTCGGTCGTGGCTGGAGCAGTTACGGAAACCAACCTCAAGGGCAACCGTGTCGAAAACGCCCCCAACTACATCGGTCGGTATGGCCTCCGGTACAGCTATCATACCGTGTCAGTGACATGGCAGTTTAGCCAAGTCAGCTCTCAGTTTACGGATGCTACCAACACCCAAAAGGCCAACGCAGCTGCCACTATTGGCGAGATCCCGGCTTACAGCGTACAGGACCTTAGCGCTAGCTACCAGTTTTTGGCTAGCTACTCGCTTAAGGCAGGGGTCAACAACCTGACTGACGCCAAGTATTTTACCCGTCGCTCAGGTGGTTACCCTGGCCCCGGCATCTTGCCAGCAGATGGCCGCACTTGGTATGTGACATTTGGCATCAAGCTTTAGGATGCCCCGTGTCCAGACTGTGCTACCAATAGGGTCGATTTTGCACCACTTAGTTGGGACTGGTTGCCGATCAGGTCGCATTTTATGATCGTCCTTCATATCCCACCCAGAGGCCCTATCTTGCACCTAAAATTCAAGCCATGGGGCGCGCCATTCAGTACCAGTATCATCCGGACCATTTGCACAAAAGCGAACCAACTCGGTTCAGCCAAGAGCAGCTGGCCGATGGGCACCTGATCCTGAACATGGGCCCGCAACACCCTAGCACCCATGGTGTTCTTCGGCTAGAGGTCATCACAGATGGCGAGATGGTGGTGGACGTCGTTCCTCATATAGGCTACTTGCACCGCTGTTTCGAAAAACACGCCGAGTCCCTCCCCTATAACCAGACCATCCCTTATGTGGATCGGACGGACTACCTCAGTGCCATCAACATGGAGCATGCCTACGTCCTAGGGGTCGAGCGCATGATGGGCCTTGAAGGGCAACTGCCTAAAAGGGTCGAATACATCAGGGTCTTGGTCGCCGAGCTCAACCGATTGGCATCCCACTTTGTTGCCCTCGGTACTTACGGGATGGACATCGGGGCCTTCACGCCATTTCTATGGATGATGCGAGACCGCGAACATATCCTGCGGTTGCTGGAGTGGCTCAGTGGTGCGCGTATGCTCTATAACTATATCTGGATCGGTGGCCTGTTCTATGACACCCCACGCGGATTTGAAGAGCAAGTTCTGGCCTTCTGCAAACACCTAAAGCCCAAGCTGATCGAGGTAGAGCGGATCTTGGTGGATAACAGCATCTTCGTCAGCCGTACGGCCAATGTCGGTATCCTTCCGATGCAAACGGCCATAGGCTATGGTGTTACAGGGCCCATGTTGCGGGGCAGTGGCCTCGCATTTGACATCCGCAGGGCAGATAGCTATAGTGTTTATCCCGAGCTGGAGTTTGACATCCCGATTGGGACGGGGGCATTGGGTACTCTTGGTGACTGCTGGGATCGTACATGGGTCCGCCTCGCAGAATGCAGAGAGTCCGTCAAGATCATCGAGCAATGTATTGCAGCCCTGATGGGACCACATAAACGAAGCCAAGACTTTGATCCGCAAGCACTGTGCCCCAAGAAGATCCGCCCAGCGGCACAAGACCTCTATGCACGAGCAGAAGGGCCAAGGGGCGAAGCAGGTTTCTGGTTCCGGGTGGATAAAGCCACTGCAGGCAAGTCTGACATACCGTATCGGGTCAAAGCCAGGGCAGCTAGTTTCAGCAACCTCAGTGTGCTGCCTACCTTGGCCAAAGGCCACCTCCTTGCTGATCTGATCGCAATTGTCGGTAGCCTTGACTTGGTACTAGGTGATGTGGATCGGTAGGGGATGGCCCTACCCGAATTGGGTAGATCTATCAGTTTAGTTGATCACTACCAGTTTGCGATAGGTCGTCTCCTTGGTCTGGATCATGACCCAATAGGTGCCACTTGTCAAAGCCTGTTTTGGGCTTAGCAAAAGTGCATTCCCATCAGCACTGGTGTTTAGCTGGATGGACTGACCTGTAGGGTTGATGAGCTGGGCCTCAACAGCGGTCGATCCGTCAACCAAACTAGACGCTAACCCTGTTACTCTGAAGGCCTGACCACGTTCGATTGGCATTGGGTAGATGCTTTGCGCACCTAGGTCGATTGCCTTAGGGCTAGAAACAATAAAGCCCATCGAAGCCGCCGTCATCTTGATCACAGTGCCACTACCAGCCACAGCATAGCCATTACGGTTCAAGTAGGCCACCGCCACAATCCGGTTGCCATTGCCAGTGATCGGGTTTGGGGCTTGGTTAACCCAGTTGGCAGGCAAGTCAGTTAGGGACTGACCAAAGTTTTTAGAAAAGTATCCTGAACGACCATAGCCCGCATCCCCAAAGGTCAGGATGGTATCTAGGCTGCCTGCAATGCAGCGCAGGTAGGGTTGTGAGTTGTCACTGGTTGTGAGCAAGTTCCAAGTTTTGCCGCTATCAGCTGTTACGGATAGCATATTCTTGGCGCCGACACTTACCCCATGTGCGGCATCATAAAAGTAAGATGCCCATTGTTGGCTGAAGGCAGGCAAGACAACTGGTACATTCGGCAATGAGTCCCATGAGAGGCCACCGTTTTTGGTCCGATAGATGGCTGGAAATCGATTGGCCCCAAAGCTGCCACCCGTCGCATAGCCTACTAGCGGTGTTGCAAACGTCACACCAAGAAATGATGAAGTGCTTGTTGGGCTCATCGCAACGCTATCCCAGCTAAGGCCCCCGTTGAAGGTATGGAACAGACCAGAAGGCTCAGCATTTGACGCTACCCAGATATTGTTGCTATTGATCGGCGCAAATGCACGCATCGTGGACCGATAGGGGTTGGTGGTGCTCGTAAAGGTTACACCACCGTCTAGGCTTTTGTAGAGTTTACGTCGTGTCAGGACTAGCAAGGTGTCTGCCCCCAAGACTTTGAGCCCCGTGATGGTGTCGGTATTATTAACACCGAGGCTTAGGGTGGACCAGTTGGCTCCGTTGTTGGTGCCTTTGGCTAGTGCCCCCGTCAACCCACCGACATAGACTGTGCCGTTGGGGGCAATAGCGACAGCGTTAAGGTTGGCCCTCAGGCCACTATTTAGGACTGTGAATTGCGCTATTGCGGCAAACGAACCAAGCAAGCCGATGGCCAAGGCCAATGTGAGGCGTAAAGTGTTTTTCATGGTGATTCTAAAGTCTGGTACTGTAGTTTTTTGGACCCAAGTTAAGGGTCTACTTGACGGGCAATGAGGTCCAAGCAAATCAAACTAAAATACTGGTATGATGCAATAAGATTTGGCAAATTTGTTCGATATGCCCTAATTAATTTGGTCACAGACGAGTCTGGCCATATAATGATACAACCTAATGACTTCACCTTAGGTGGTAGATGACCAATGCCCCCTACTTGATCAACTGATAGAAGACTCTTTGATACCTATCCCTATAAAAACGGACTACCCCGCCAAAATTCCGGAATTGGCGGGGTAGCATTTCTTTCGCGAAAGGGGTATATGCGTCTGACTAGGCCTTAGCGGCAAATTCAGCTTTGATAGCATCTACGTCGATGTTCTTGATCACAGGCAACTTGGTGAGTTGCTTGATGCGCTCGACACGGTTAGTGGCGACTGCACGATTGCGACGGTCCTTTCTTTTCAGGCGGGTTACGGCCATGGCTTTGAAAAGTGGGGGTTAATACTGTGTTTATACTACTGGTTGACTGCAAAAATACTGGGGCGCAAAGATAGAGTAAAAACCCACACTACCAACTACTTGTCCAGAAAATGGGTCCACGATAGCTGTCCATCCACCTGCATCAGACCCATCGTACACCAATGCTCAGGTCAGGATCTTGGGCCGATCGGTACCGGACAATGGCCGAACTGCACCTATGGACACGATCTGTCTATGCAGTCCGCAAGGCCCTTAGCTTAATTTAATGTCGCATAAGTCCCGAACAACTGTATTTTGCGTTTTTCTTGCCATAAGTATATTTACAAAGCGCAACTACATGGATGCCGCAGCAATGCGCTAAATGTGGACTAGGTAAGCACTTGTTTTTGTGTTTCTGATGCTAGATTCCAACGCCTACCGCCACCACCTTGTCTAGTGACGTACTTACCCCTTCCGAAATTCTATCCGTTATAGGCCCTCAACTAGGACAATATGACTAGCAACTCTGATCCAAAACGGGTCTCTAATGCCCACTTTAATCCACTCGGCTGGCTGAGCAAACCGCTACCACAGGCCATCGCGGTAGGAATCCTGATCCTGACTGCTGGTTGCATGGCGGACTTTAACCTTGACAAGACAAAGCTCGCGCCTTATGCCCCCGAGTTTGCCATTCCATTGGCTTATGAGGAGACAACACTCGGCAAGCTAGTGGCCTCCAAGGTCAAACCTAATGAGTTCTATGTCAATGACAACGGATTTTATGAGTTTGCCTACCAGGGAGAAACCGTCAGCAAGCGCTTAGATTCTTCCCTCAAGTTTGAGGCGGTTTCCTTCCCACAGATTGCCATCAGTGCGGTCAACCAAAGCAACATTACGGTCAATACGACCCTCAACGCAACCTATACCAACGGTGCTGAGCTGTCCTATATGGTGACCAAACCAAATGCGGGCTCGGTCCTGAACTTCGTCATCAGCAATAACTATAACCGCGCCGCTACTTTGGTGGTTACCCTTCTAGATGCCAACCAGATAGGCAGTACTACTCCTATCTTCGGGACGGCTGGGCTGCTTGCAGGGCAAAGCAGTACCTTAAGCCTTTCGCTCGACAATGCCCAGCTTAGGTTTGCTGCCGGTGGGCTACCCAATACATTCAACGTCAAGGTCGAGGCTACTTTCCCTAACGGAGCACCTACCACAGGGTCTGTCACAATTCGCCCAGCACTCAATGGCCTCAAGTTCCGGTACATCGAAGGCTGGTTAGGTTCGTTTGACTACCTTTTTGCAATGTCCAATAACATTGATGTCAAACTGTTTAACACCCGCTATGGTGACTTTAAGGACGGTGTTGAGTTCTACAATCCGCAGATTCGGGTCGATCTCCTGAACTCGACTGGATATGCTTGCCAGGTTTTCACTGACGATGTCTATACAACCTCCCAAGGCAGCACCACTCCTAACTATTTGCACCTGCCGGACGGCGTTACCAGATTCAGCAGGACTAACAACCTGCTTGCGGCCACCAAAACCAACTCAAATCCTTTTGTCTTGCCAACTAGTGTGACAGCTAGTGTGTTTCAGGATAGCGTCACCCGCAATAACAGCGACATCGGCAAGGCCTTCGTGATCTTTGGCACGCTGCCCAACAAACTACACTACCAAACCAGGATCCGGAGCAGCCAGACCCGGACTGGTAATGACCGCAATTTCTTTGGAGCTGACTCTAGCCGCGTTCGTTTCCAGATGAATGCAATCTTGCCGTGCGATGGTCGCATCTACCGATACACCGCCCTCGATACCTTTAAACTCGATCTGCCCTCTGCCGAAGGTGCTGGCCTTGGTAACTTTAGTTATGCAGACCTTGCCATCAAGATAGAAAATGGTTTCCCAGCCACCCTTTATGGCCAGCTCTACTTTGCGGATGAAAATCAGGTCATTTTTGATAGCCTGATTGCGGCACCTGAGTTCTCGGAGCAACGCAGGCTGATGACTGCCGCCCCTGTATCTGGCGCTCCAGACTATCGGGTGATTGCCCCTGTAACTGGCCCGATCAAACACTTCAAGATCGCACCGGCCAAGTACAAAACCTTGCAGACCAAAACCCGCTTCGTTATGTATCTGACAAGGATCACCGGTCCTGTTGGCACGCCAGATGTCAATCCGTATCAGCTGTATGGTTTCCCTGATCCGCAACGCAGGGTACGTGTCTATCCAGATTATGCCATCAAGTCGCAGATTGGTGTGTCTTTCGGTTTCCAGAATAAATAGTCCTCACATCCCATCAACCAACCCATTACCTGATGCGCCCCATGACCCATCATCTACCGTTGACGCATGTGTTGACAACCTTTACCATGTCCAGATATTGGTACGCCCTCGTCCTTGGCCTAGGTCTATCGCTGCTGGCTACCTTGCCCTCTGTGGCCCAGAACGAAGTGCTCCTGCCTTTCCTAGAGCAGCTACCGCAGGCTACCTATCGCAACCCGACGGCAAGGCCACAGGGCAAATTCTCGATCGGCTTGCCACTGATCAGCAGCTTTGGCGTGGGATACCGCAACTCGGCCTTTAGCTATGCGGATATCACCTATGCCAAAAAGGACTCAACGATCATCGACCCAAACAAGATGATCGAGAAGATGGACCGCGGCAGCAATTACATCTACTTCGGCAATACGTATGACCTAGCCCATGTTGGCTGGCGCATGGGTAAAACTTGGTGGATGGTTAACCTGAGCGACCATATCGAAACCCATATCTCGCTCCCTGGTGATATGGCCAAACTCGCTTGGCAAGGCAATGTTGGTTTTGCCCGTACTGGCACCACTGCCGATTTTTCGAGCCTCAACATCAAGGCCACCCACTACCGCGAGTTGGGCCTCCTGATGCAATGGGAGCTGACTGACGAGTGGCTATTGGGTGTCAAGCCCAAAGTCCTGTTTGGCCTCAGCAATGCCGAGATCACCCGGTCGGACCTTAGCCTAAATACGGATACCACCAATCCGTTTATACTCAATGCCCGCACCGACTTCGAGCTCCGGACTAGCACAGGCCCCTTTGATACCAAGAACGGAAACAGTGCCGCCTCTGGTCTGTTCGCCCAATACTACCTCAACTTTAGCAACCCGGGCTTTGGTGGAGACCTCGGCCTCCGCTACACCCCTAAGGACACCAAGTGGGATCTATCTGCTGCATTGACCAATGTCGGCTTCATCTACTGGACCAAAAACACCCGCACCTATACAGGTTCGTCCAACCCTGTGTCTTACCGTGGGCTTACCTACGGCGGCTTGGTCCAGAACGATCAGTTTGTCGGCATCAACGCCATCGGTGATAGCATCAAGAACACCCTAGGCTATACGGAGACTAGCAGCAGCTACGTCAGTTCCTTGACCGCACAGGCGACCCTACAGGGCCAATACCACGCCACCGATTGGCTTAGCCTTGGTGCCTCGGTCAACGCATGGGCATTCGAGGGGATCAGGTCCGCCGCTCAGCTCAACGCCCTGATCAAATACAATCGCCTAGTTGGTTTTGGGACCAGCTACACCATCCAGAATGGTCGGTTTGATAACGTTGGTCTAGGTATCTATTTCAAACCAGGGCCGATCCAGCTCTACTTGGTGTCGGACAACATCCTTGGGTTTATCAGGCCTACTAACACCTATAATACCAATATCAGGACAGGCATGAACCTCGTATTTGGCCGGAAACCTGATCGTGATAAGGACGGCATTGAGGACACTAAAGACAAGTGCCCAGACCAGCCAGGCACCAAAGCCCTTGACGGCTGCCCCGACCGTGACAATGATGGCATCACCGATAAGGATGACCAATGCCCTACCGAGGTTGGCACTGCCGAAAACAAAGGCTGCCCAGATCGGGATAAGGACGGCATCTTGGATAAGGAGGACAAATGCCCAGATGCGCCAGGCATCAAGGCTTTGGCTGGTTGCCCCGACCGTGATGGCGATGGCCTGACCGACGCTGCCGACACCTGCCCAGACTCTGCCGGCCTTGCCTACCTCAATGGCTGCCCAGACCTCGATGGTGACTCGATCCCGAACTACCAAGACAAGTGCCCAACCGTCAAAGGACCTAAGTCTAACAACGGATGCCCTGTCATAGTCAAAGAAGAGCCTAAACCTGAGCCTGTACCCGAGCCAGTCCAGCCAGTTATCGTCCTAGATACAGACAATGATGGCCTCCTGGACCCGAACGACGCCTGCCCAACTGAAGCGGGACCAGCGAGCAATAAAGGCTGCCCAATCCCAGACTCAGATGGTGATGGTGTGCTAGACCCTCAAGACGAATGCCCTAAAACCCCAGGCCCAGCAAGCAACAAAGGCTGCCCAGTGCTAGAGGCACGTCAGGCGGCCATTGTCAAACGGGCGTTTGCCAACCTCGAGTTTGACTTCAATAAGTCCAGCATCCGTGCGACGTCATTGCCAGCCCTTACGGAGCTTGCCAAGGTCCTGAAGGAAACCCCAACCTTGCGCCTCACCCTGAGTGGCCACACCGACAACGCAGGTAACCCTAAGGCCAACCTAGAACTGAGCAAACGCCGCACCTTGGCTGTCCAGACCTACTTGCTGAAAGCTGGTGCCGCTAAAACGCAGATCACGAGCCTCTGGTATGGTGACAAAAAACCAATCGCGAGCAACAAAACCCCAGCAGGCCGCACCAAAAACCGCCGGGTGGAGATGAAGTTGCAGTATGAATAGGCCACTGAGCCCATCTGATTAAAAGCAAAAAGCCCACCGTGATTGGTGGGCTTTTTGTTGTGTCATTGGATTCTGTCTGAACTCGGATTCCAGAAATAAGATTTGACGGATTCCTCAGAAGGGGTTGCAAACACTTCACAGTCATGGTGCTACTCTAAAGTGGGCATCAGTACGCACGAATCCCAAAAATCCGTCCAATCCGATGAATCCGAGTTCAGACAGGCACACATCAATCCAATTAATCCGCGTTTAGCCCCCCTTACCTACTCCTTCATAACCCGGCCCTTGCTGACCCCTTGGGCTGAGGCAAATTGATAAAAATACAGCCCCGTTGGTAGATCTGAAGCCTGGACCTCATCACCCATTTGGTAGGGGGCAGCATAGACTACTTGGCCGTTGGTATTGATGAGGTAGAGGTGGCCGGATGACTTGTATTGGGAAGGCGTTAATGGGCTTATCCTGAAGCTGGCACGAAAAGGATTGGGATAGGTCATTAACTGCGCTCTGACATGCTCCTGATCTTTACGCACCAGTCCAACTGGGTTGTAATGATTGGGGATACCTTTGATGGTGAAAGCACCAACTAGATTTGGTAAATTACGGAAATTTTGATTTGTGTAATCAAGAGCATTTCCCATACAGAGCACAGAGCTATCCCCAATAAAGGAAAAAGTTCTAGGGTACATATACACAGGAAATGGACGAAGATTATTGAAAACTGGAGTCACTGAATAACTACTGAGTTGAGCACCCGTTGCACCGTCATGACGATAGATTTCCATAATGGCGGGATCAGTTGAACTAGGCGGAGCAGCTGCTATTCTTATATAATTATTGTCCTCCAAGGTATAAACAAAGCCTGGATTTTTTAGTGGTTGGACCCAATAGGTATAGGTCAGGCTTGAATCCAGTTTAGCAATAAACGCTAAGGAATCACTGATAAGGCCACCGTAATTGGGATTACTAAACATGCTACCTGTTACGAGCCAAGACTTATCTGGCATTGGGTGATAGTCAAGATACAACCCTGTGGCACCGCGGACACTATATCGCATTCCCCTGCTGTCGTCACGAAAATCAAAAATAGTTTTGCCCAAAAAATGCCCGTTACTATCCAAAATGTACTTATTACCATGGGCCATATAGCGATTAGGACCTGGGGTATAGGTATCATATACCTGCGAGCCCAACAACCAATATTCATTAGGCCCTCGTTTCACGATTTTAGAAGCCCTGAAGCCGCCCGTATCCACGTAGGTTTTGATTGGAGAAAGCTGAAATAGGGTATCAATCTGACGTACACAAGGCACATGCCAGCGACTCAGGGTGTCTAACTTTGACCCATAAAGCCATACATCGTTTGGTTTGTTGACAAAGATGATACCCGAGCCGATCATATCCGGAAAATCGGCACCAGGATACTGGATCTCACGAATTTTCCGTTTCAAGGAAGCATCATAAATGCTAAAACAGGGCTCAGAATACTGATCAAAAGCAAATGGCGCAGGAAAACGGTAGGAAATGAAAAATTGCTGCTTGGAAGGTAGTAAAGCATATGATAGATTAAATGCTAATGAACCAGAGTCTAACGTAACAAAGTTAAGTGAATCCAGATTGGTATTGATTTGAAAAAAATCACCAAGTCGACGCGTCCGATTTGCAGCAGTGACCGTGTACCGACCTTGCTGAAAATAGGACGTAGCTAAACCTCTGCTGAAATTAGTGGTAAATGCGCCAACTCCACCCAGGTTATAGAGCCGTTGATTAACTATACGCTGCCCTAATACCAAAGATGATACCAAGACACAAACAAAGAGAAAGACAATTCTGAACTTGATCATTGCTTCAGTAGTTTAGAAGAGATGACCTTTTTGCCTACTTGTAGTCGGAGGTAATAAATACCCACTGGTTTACCCTTGAGGTCAAGATCATATTGATCAATACCAAGTCCATCAGCATGGAATACCAGCTGTGAAGCAGAATTAAAAATATCGATGGTAGTCACCTTGTCTGCCCCACTTAGGGTAAATAAACCGGTACTTGGGTTTGGATGGATATCGATGGAAGGTCTATCATCTCCAACCAAATCAGTTAGTTGACCCTGCCTGAGCAGCGGCGGGAACAAAACACTTGGATTCAAACAGGTTACATTATTCATCGCAGTAGTATTCAGCATGTTCGATGGATAATTACCTGAAGGATTACAAGGCCCAACAGTCGTTCCCACGAATTCGTCAGAAAAATTGTGGTAGTTCAATTGGTTTGGACTATCATTCAACAAGGCAGCAAATCTGTATTGCAAACCATTAATAGTAATCTGAGGTGAGGTAAAATTTCCAGCCTGAAAAAGAGTACTAGTCTGAATAGCTTGATCTGTTGCATCAATAGCAAAGAAATTTCCTGCCTTGTCACCATTGATGGTAGCAGAACCAATGTTATGAAAACCACCTACTAAATTCACCTGTGCATTTTCATAAATTGCAATGGCGGTGTGGTTTGTACTAATTGGTAAATTTACACGGAAACTATTGCATCTGATCACCGTGTTGTTGTTAATCCCTTTGAATATCAAAGAGCCAATGGCATCAAGCCATTTGTTCTCGGTGATATTGGTATTGGTATTGTGATTGAGCGATAGCGTCGTCGGTCCAAAATTGTTGTTGTTAACGGTCAAGGTACCTTCTGTTGCTAGCTCGAGGTTGCCACCACCAAGGAAATAACAATTGCTAATTGACACACCTGTGTTTGCAACAGAAGTTCCTCCACCTTTCAGCTTCATCCCTAGCATAACTTTCGGGAACTGCACCTCTGTTAAGTTCAGGAACCCAGTATGCATTTGGCTATGGAATGGTCTACCCTCGGTCTGAACCACTGACTTTAGGGAAGGATTAGCGGCGTTGGTGCCTATCGTAACTTTGGCATTGCCATAAAGAGAAAACGGTGATATCGAAGGAAATAATCCACAGTATTCTCTAAAAATAGTACCCTCCGCTACAACTTCTGTAACAACCCCTACATCACCTCTTACGTGGAAGGTTGGTTTAACTAAACCTGCGGTTGTTGTGAGATCATCATACCCCACCTCGTCGTTATACCCCATTTCAACAACCGAACCAGGAGGGAAAATTAATTTTCCGTTTCTGAGATTAATAGCACCAACCACCTTTGTATTACCTCCGTAGATAACATCCTGACCACCAAGATTAAGATCAGTAACCTGATTGGCAACACCCAAGACCCGTGAATATCCAGTATAACAGCATTGACCGTTCGCCTCCTTGGCAAAAGCTTGCAAACCTATTTTTATTGGTTGCATTGTACAACCCGGAACAGCGTTAACAATATTTATAGTTACCTCGTGCACACCTGCTGTAAAGTACACGAGCTCTACAACATACTCCTGACAATTAGCGGTACAGGTATTGACACCTATTGGTGTAACAGCATTCGCTCCCGGAGTGGACCAGGTGATCCCATTGAGGTTTGGATAACCTGTGGTATTAAGCTTAATTCTAAAACGCTCACCCACGCAAGCATTCACACTCTCGACAGTAAAGGATGGCTGAACACTAGTGAGTCTAATGGAATAGCTATAGCTACAACCACCTGCACTATAAACAGCAGTATAGACGTCATCAGTAGTACCAGTTGGGGAGACTACGTAGATGTTTTCTGAGGTGTTGGGCGAGGTAAGGGGAATAATGACGCCATTTTTGCGCCATACAAAGGCACCGGTAAAGGCGTTACCAAAACGATTGACTAGTTTGATCTCAACCGGCGTATTAGCGCAAACATTCACGAAGTTATTGTTTGTGTACCTAACGGCAGGGTTTGTGCTGTACTTGACCTCAAATTCATACCGATCAAATGACTGTATATTACATGCAGTAACGACAGAACAGGTAGAGTAAATAGGATCAGTGATGTCAGGGTTAACCATTCCGATGTTTGCATTGGGCTCAAATGTTATACTACCTGTACCCATATTGATAGCACCCTTACCTAGGATGTTAGAGACAACACAAAGGTAACCACCATCCTCGACAACGAAGTTGCCAGCACCTAAAAACTCAAGTATGCCTTGCGGCCCTATATATAGAGTAGCGCCCTTTTTGACTACGATGGATATACCTGGCTCAACCCGAACGTGTCCTGAGATAAAAACAAAGCCTTGGACCGGGTTGAAGGTGATTTGGCCAGTGCTGCTAATATTGGTTGAGCCAATTTCGAGATTGGTTGCGTTAGAACAATTGCTTGCCTGAATGGACCCCTTACCGATTGTGGCGCCAGCCATAAACTCGACACGTGAGCTTAGTTTGACTGCAAGTTGTGGGTTCCGACCATTTACCGTACTCGGGAATGTCAATTTACAACCCACTTTTAGTTGGGCACCGCCACTAACGTCCAGATTACCAGTGAGCATCATACGGCTGTACCATTTGTTTACATTAGCCGTGCCATTGCCTGATACATAGGTTGTAGACAAAGTTGGATCAGTGATGCTACTAGTACAGTAATTGTTAATTAGCACCTTGCTAATAGGGCTAGATTCAAGAAGTTCATGCACTCGACCTTTTTGGCAGTGGGTCAAATTAGAATACTGACCTGAAGGTAACCTTGTGGTCATTGCATTGTTAAACGAGGCTCCAGAGGGGCCGTCATAGGGAGCGTTGGAGCAAATATCTAATCCATTGGCATTGGTGTGACCTAGTCCTATGCAGTGTAAAACTTCGTGAGCCACAATGTAGGAGGTGACATTCAACTGATGCCAATCTGGCCTGGCGACTGTTGACCGATAGGTGCAGGTATTACCTGTTATCTTTAGTTTGTAGAGACCTTCAAGATAATGATATTTCCCAAGGAAATTTCTACCCTGAATTAAACACCAATTGTCTCCTAAACCCCTAGCAATGTTTGTTCCTTCATAACGCTCGGTAGATAGTCCTCCAAAGTTAAATCCAGCAGAACAAGAAGAGGGTGAAGATGAGGATACACTCGTTAGTTTAAGAATATCATCAGGAGTATATGACTCAGTCATAACAATATTGATAGCATTAGGGTCAGATTCGTTGTTTGCATTTAACCATGCTCTTGCAGCGGTCAAGTTGCCTCCCAAAGCGTTTTGATATGCCGTTGCCGAATAAGCTGAAGTTAAAAACTCAAGTACATTTTCAATTTTCCTACCACTACTGGTTTCTACTGCCCCGTAGTAAAACTTGATTCCGTTAGGCACAAGTACAAATTGTACACGGCTGTCAGGTCGGTTTTGGGTACCAAGCACGCCATAAGTTGGCGTTGCAGTGGCCAAATTTTTGAAGTTATCGTTGAGGGTTAAAAATTGATTGGGATAGCTTATTTCAGCGTTCGTATTAACTGTCGAGTTTATGTAGGTAGAGTAACGGGCATCTGGTAAAGTCGCCTTTGGTACCGTCAAAGGAGTACCATAAGCCGCACCTTGATTATCTACCCTAACCCCACCCTTCGCATTAAGCCCTTCAATCAAGCTTGTCAGATATGGTTTATCAGCTTCATCATAATTACTGAATACGGCTGGTACATTAGCGGTTGTGACTGGCTTAAAAACGTGGATCATAACCCTGATAACCTTCACAGGTGTGTGGGCAGGTATGTCAGGAGACTTGTTAACATAGTTGCCACAATCGGTATTGTAATAGATTTTATTCTGCTGGTTGGTAACTGGTTTGTTGTTAGCGACAATACCACTTGGGCTAGCCTCATTCAGACCACAGATAGTAATCTCACCGCCTTGTGCCTTATAGTCATTAACAATAGTGATTTTGCCCGGTGTACCCATCGTAATATCAGGAGCCAACTCCCACCTGTTCAGCACCAGAACGCTCTGTCCAATAAAAACGCCTTTCAGGTCATTCCCATTCAGGATCGATAAACTACCACGAATGTTCCAGATAATATTGTTTGCGAGTATGCCTCCACGAAGGATCACGTTTACGCTATCAAAGACTGCATTGCCTAATACGTTGATGATAATCATGTCAGTAGCACTACCAGTGAAGACCTTCTTACCCTTAAAGGTAGTAGTTAGGTTCTGGACCGCAAGCTGGTGGTTGCAGCTGTAGGGTGGCGGGCTAACTACGCCTCCTCCTTCGCCATCACCAGTCTCTTCTATACCTCCGCCACCATCACCAGGATCCTCAGTTGGTCCACCAAAGCCTCCTGGGTCGATACCTATTCCTCCACCTCCGCTAGTACTTGGTGGTAGCGGCACAGCGTACTTGTAAACTCCTTGGTTTGTTAGGTTGAATAACGAATCAGCTTTGGGCGATTGTTGTCCTTGGTCGTTACCAGTGAGCCCACCATACGTTTGCCGTATCTGGATCATTTCTGTCTAAGGCATCTCGCACTTGCTGATTGCCTGTTGAGGCAACATTGCTTTGGAGGTAAAAATCACCTTTTACGTGGGTATTACTACCAGCTAGCTTCAACAGTCCAACCTGATTTTGACTCCTTAGCGTGTCACAGCTGACAAAGTTAAAGAGGTCAAGGTTGGGGGTAGAAATCCGTGTGTGAGTCTGCCCTATTACTGGCAAGTTGACCAGAACGGTCAAAACAGCCACTATAGCTATAACAAGCTTAGTGTACTTTACGTGGATTAGGTTCTGTGTCATAAAAACCAGGATTTGGAGATGGATGTTACTTCCCAAATCTAGTAAAACCTGTTGATATTGTGCAAATTAAAATTTGTTAATGTCGAAATAAACAAGGTGTTCATAGCTGAAAACGCAAGTTTAGGCCAGAATATTTTTCGAAAGGGGCAGGTGAAGTGTTCACCTCGTTTAACCTTTTTATACTGCCTAGCCTAAAGATAGTAAACATCTAGCTATACAACTCTTGGCATAAGTTGACTATTGTAGGTTGCTCAGACAAACCAAAATCCTTAAGCTCATGTGGACCTACCAGCTGTCCAAAGCCCGGACCTCTGGACCACCAAAAACACCAATTAAGCCCCCCTACCAATCATCCACCCACCCCCGCCCAATTTTTGCATACCCTAATCCAACAACCAAACCACCAACTACACCCTCCTCAACCGCCGCAAAGGGGCTACCATACCAGCAATTAGACCGGTGACACCCATGCTGAGTACACCACCTAAGACAATGGTACGCTGTAAACCAAACCAGGAGGCCGTCAACCCAGATTCAAAAGAGCCGATTTCCTTGCTGCTCGTGATAAAGATGGACTCAACGGCGGAGACGCGACCCCGCATGGTTTCGGGGGTGTAGGTCTGCGTGATGGTG
Organism: Cytophagaceae bacterium; assembly: GCA_027490155.1. Classification (GTDB taxonomy): domain Bacteria; phylum Bacteroidota; class Bacteroidia; order Cytophagales; family Flexibacteraceae; genus CANHWS01. The sequence continues at coordinate 108,131 of JAIXYP010000062.1, forward strand.
ATCCGGATTACAACACTGATATGGTCTTGGGCTACGCTATTTATGTGTCAAGGTGACGGTTTTTTTCAAAGCTACAAAATGAAAAGCTCTGAGTTGTTTTGAACGGAGTGGTATGGATTTCGTTAATACAGTTCAGTTTTGTAAACCTATTGCTGAATTGCTCTGTCAGGTGCTCTTCGCTGTATTGCTTTATAGGTAAGCCACTGCATTTTTCAGGACCGCTTTCAGAGAACGTACCAATTACCATAAAGCCGCTTACAGTTTTTTCAGCTAACCCTAGGTAGGTGCCTATTTGCTTTGGTGTGGTTAAAAAATGAAATGCTGCGCGGTCGTGCCACAAGTCAAATTGCCCGTCCGGTTGAAACTGGGTAATATCTGATACAATCCATGTTACTAACAAGTGTTTTTCCCCCAGCCTAGCTTTGGCTTTCTCTAAAGCACTTTCTGAAATATCTAGCACTGTAATATCTGTATACCCATCCAAAAGCAAAAAATCCACAAGCAAGCTATCCCCGCCACCAATATCGATAATGCGGGCATTCTTTGGCAGGTTGAAGCCTCTTATAAAGTTAAGAGAAGTTTGTGGAACGGGTTGTGTCCAACTCACCTGTTCCGGCCCTTTCGTCTGATAAACATGCTCCCAATGTTCTTTCCTACTTTCCTCCTGCATTGCTTTTTAAGTTTTCAGCATTTTTTGTGTCTTATACCATACTAGTCCCTTAACCAAAAACCCAACAACATCAGTCATTGGGTTTACAAAGGCACTAAGTACAAAATCGGACCCTAGAATATCCGCTTAAATATATCATTGAAGATCACAAAGCCCATTAGGCTCAGCAGCATAACCATGCCGACTTTTTGTGCATTCTCCAAGAACTTATCACTTGGTTTGCGGCGCAGGATCATCTCATAAAGCAAGAATACGCAGTGGCCACCGTCAAGCGCAGGGATCGGTAATAGGTTCATGAATGCCAAGGCCATCGAGAGCAAGCCCGTCATGCGCCAGAAGTTCTGCCAGTCCCAGACACCACCGAAAAGGTCTTGCGCCATCGCTACCGGTCCTTGGAAGGCATTCCCTGCCGAAACCTCACCAGTGAAGACCTTGGAAAGGCCCTTGATGTTCACGAAGACCACTTCCATAGCTGCATCCCAACCACGCGGCAGCGACTCTACTAAAGAGTATTCTACCTTCTTTTCAACAAGGTCTAACTTGGGCTGGAAACCAATCAAGGCATCAGAGGTAATCTCGATCGTGAGGAACAGCTGTACGCCACTACGGGTTACGGCAGTGTTCACTTTCTGGCCTTTGACCTCCTTGAGTTTGTTTTGCAATTCGTTAAAAAACCGTATTGGCGTTCCGTTGATGGCCGTGATGCGATCGCCGACTTGTAGCCCAGCTTTTTCTCCCGGCATACCAGACCTCAATTGGCCTACGCTGAAAGTAGCTGCAGGCAGCATGAAGGCCTTCTGGAACCGCTCTTCCGACAGGCGCTCAGCGAGATCAGACGGGATGTCGATCCGGATTTGCTGCCCGTTGCGCTCGACGGTATAATAGCTTTTGGTGCCCAGCAATACCTCGCTAGTCAGAACTTCGTAGAAGCGGTCGATGGGTTGGCCATTGACGCTAATGATCTTGTCATAGTCCTGCAGGCCGATGGCTTTGGCAGGCTCAGAAGCGACGATGCCGTATTTGGCCTCAGAGGCAGGGACATAAGTTTCGCCATAGTGCCAGGTCAGCATCGTGAAGATGGCTACCCCCGTGATGACGTTAAAAATGATGCCACCCAACATCACCAACAGGCGCTGCCAAGCCGGCTTCGAACGGAACTCCCAGCTTTCAGGTTCCCCGCTCATCTTGGCGGTGTCGAGGCTTTCGTCCACCATGCCACTAATCTTGACAAATCCACCCATCGGGATGGCACCTAGGCCATACTCAGTCTCGCCCCATTTGAAGCTAAAGACCTTAGGTGGGAAACCGATAAAATACTTCTCGACCCGCATGCCGAACCACTTAGCAAAAAGCAAGTGGCCCAATTCGTGGAGCCCGACTAATATACTGATGGCCAGCAAAAACTGACCCACCATTATGACAATATGCATAGTTTGCTGATCGAATTCAGGGGGTGCCGGCCGTCCGCAGTTGTTGCAGGGCCGCACCTATCCTCAACTACAAATATCAGACGAAATTGCTTGAGAATCCTTGTTTTTTCTGGGCAGCTAAAGGCATGCGCTTGGCATAGCTAGGCAAGGATCTGGTTCAGGTCTGGTTGATGGTGGTAGCCATACCAGCAACTAGGATGCTAAGCTAGGCAGATTGAGGCGGCTGAGCTCGCGGTTGTAGTACTGGACCGAACCTTGCAAGTGCTGCCTAAATCGGCCAAATTGTTGTTGGTGATCTGGGCTAATGGTTCGCAATAGGTACTGTTGCTCTAGGTCGTTGGCCAAGATACTAGCCTCGTGCAGGCCCATGAGCTTGAGGTTACTCTTGAGCTTATGGATCGCCGCCGCTGCTAGTTGGTAGTCAGCTCGGTTGATGAGATCTTGTAGCTCGTCGATGGCCATCGGGACGTTCTGGATATAGAGGCTGATCATCTCGCGCCAGAAGCCAGGGTCATTACCTGCTAGGTTGGTCAGATAAGAGGTGTCCACATTGTCTGGCAAAATAGCCAATTCGCTAACCTGGACACTGCCAAGCAAGGCATTGTTAAGCTGCTCGAGGCTACTGACCTCAAGCGGGATCGGTAGGTTGAGCTGGATGCCGATGCTATTAAGCTGGCCTTGCCAATAGATCGTCGGCACCAGCTGTAGTGCAACCAACACTGGTGGTTTGATTTTGTGCAGCTCGCAAGCCATTAACCATCCTTGTATCGTTTGCTGCAAGGTGCTAAAATGATAGTTGGCATTGTCTGGCTGGTCCTGCTGGCGGAACAAACCGATGTCGGTCTGGATCAGCAACGCCTCAAACGGATGGCTTAGATCTGACACAAGGGCCTGGTTAGCCTCCTCAATCGTTTTGCAGCGTGTGACCTCATATCCGGCCCCACCCAAGACATAGCTGAGGTAGTTCAGCTTCTGGTCCGAAACCGCAATGACCAATAGTTTGCCCTTGACCAGGTCTTGTGTCTGGGCCTTGACACGTCTGAAACTAAGGGCAATCGTCCAGCGATGGCCACCAGAAGCTACTGGCTTAACCTTCAGCGACCCACCCCAAGCAGCAATTAGGTCGAGTGCATACCGAAGCCCCACATACGGGACCTGGTAGCTTTTGGGCAGCTCCTTAATCCGGTCGAGGTAGTCATCAGCCAAGATATAGTCCTGATAGTCGGGGATAGTATCATTGGTATCCTCGATCTCGAAATGCAGGACGATGTCATCCTCGCCTTGTTCGTTGACTTTAATATTGATTGTGATCAGCCCACCATTGGCCCTCAGAAATGCCATTTCGGTTACACTCAGCAAGATGGTCTGCAACACAGCCTGGTCGTATGCCAGCTCGAGGTCTTGGTCCTGCGTAATAACAGGATCGATCTTGATCTCGATGGGTGTTAGCCGCTCGTTGGCCATCAGCTGTAGCGGATGGAGTTGTTGCCACAGATCCTGATTGATCCGGTTGCGCGACTCAGTCATCACTAGCTTCTTGTTCAGGATATCCGACGCCGAGGTGAACTTGTTAAGCGCGTTGTTAAGCGATAGCCCCAGAATAATGAGGCTTTCTTGCGCGACAAAAAATGGATGGGTCGTATTGGCAGGCGCTACCTGACTGAATTGTTGCCCCCAAATGCTCGGGCCCCGCAAGATGTGCCGATTCTGGAGTTTGACTTGTTGCGTAAGCAAGTCCATGAGTTTGTAGCCATGGTCCAAGGCGACCTCTAGTGTCTTTAGCTCGGTGGTTTGGCGTCTGATCTCGGTTTTGTCCTTCAGGATAATCATGCCACCAAGGCCGTCTGGCATGCCAAAACTAGAAACCTCAAAATAGAAGGTCGTATAGTGTTTGTCGATCTCTTGGCTGTAAGTTCCGTTTTGGCCATTTAGTGCCCCCTCGATGGCTGGTCCTATCAGCTGACGGACTTCGTACAAATCGATCAGCTCCATCACGTCCTGTCCGATATGTGCCACGATGCCCCAGAAACTAAACAATATGGTCCGGAAACTATCGTTCATCAGCCCCAGCCGATAATCTGGCAGGACAAATAGTATCCCCTCAGAACTAGCCTCGAGTAAAGCACCTAGGGCAGTGATTTGCGGAATGAGCGAGGCACGGTGCATAACAGAAAATCAAATTAGTAAGTCCACTAAAGCTACTCTTGCGGTTTCTGGTTTGACACGCATAACCACAGGATCAAACTACAATAAACGGCAGATTTGCGACTGGTCTAAGCCCAATGTTATCAAGTTTGGGTTTTTTCGGACAAAACACCATCATCCCTGCAGCAAACCAATCGCTTCAAATTTATCAAACACCCATTCGGTATGCGGGGCGTCTTTCATTTCGTCCGTCAGGTCTTGGCCGGCCCAATGCTCGTAGTGTTTGCCATTGCGCCAGAGACGAGAGTTGGTTACGTCATAGATCTGCCCCTTGTAGGCCACCCAAATTTCGGGTTTGTCGGCCCCGTTGCGCAAGGCTAGCTGTGCTTTGGTATAGGTACGTAGGGCCATTTGGTGTGGTGCTATAGGATGATTATAGATGGGTATGCAGTTCTACCTCCTGTCGTATCCAGGCATTGTAGGCAACGATCGAATTGCTGATGTCTGCAAATGTAGGCCAAATCAGCCTATGGCGAAGTCGTTTTGGTCTCTACCTACATCTGGGTCACCCTATGGTCCAGACCCTTAGGATGCCCTACCTTTGCCTACCATGTTCTGCTAGCATCTATTTATCCTAGCGCATGATGGTTCTGTCTATGCCATCCTCACAATCCAGCCCCTTCATTGGCCAACCTAAGGACCCTCAGCTAGAGCCTGGTTACCCATTGAGGGTGATCATAAGCTGGTGGCTCAGTCGGTGGTTGGGCTATTCGCTTGGCCTTGCTGGGATGGGTGGGTTTGCCTATCTGCTATTGCACCAGATATCACTAGTTGGCGCGCCAGGTTGGGAACAGTTGGTAGGCTACGTGGTCCTGACCCAGTTGCTTTATGTCCTGATGTTTTCGGTCGATTTTGTACGGTCAAGCAGGGAAGGGGTCGATCTGTCAAAAGCTGCCCAGTTGCGTCAAGACCTCTGGCAGTTCGGTTTTCGATTAATGATTGGGCTGGCTTTGTTCCCGGTGGTTTGTGTCCTGTTCCTGAACCGGAGCAAGTTCTAGTAACCGATTTAAGCCCCAAGACTTTTGGCTGCACTTACCTCACTATCGGATGATAACCCGAAGGGTCTGGCTACCTTGGCCTGCATTGCCTCCCATAGGTCGGACGGACAAAAGGTAAAGCCCTGGCCTCAAACCAGCAGGCATCTGGACTGATTGGCTAGCATTGTCGTTGTCAACTATGGCCAAGACGCGCCCAGTAAGGTCATACCATGTAGCACTTACCCATGCCTCTGTTAGGTTGATCTGGCCTGCAGCTAGATCCACAGGGTTGGGGTAGGCAGTCAGTTTAGTTGGTTGATCCTGAGTCGCTAGGTCGGTTATAACCCGTGCACGGCGCCCAAACACTGGCCTAATACATAATGGGTGTTTGTCAGTGGTGTCGAGCTGCCAGTTGCCGTTGAAGTTATACCATATCTTGTTGCCTGGCTCGGTGTCAAGGTCTACCCCAACACGCACCTCGTTCTCGATGCCGACCCCTTGTTGCCAACCGATGTAATAGGTCCCGGTATCGATCATCACAGGTTTGAAGAACGGAATGGTGGTATAACCATTGCGCAGCATGGCAGGGGTGATGTTGACACCGAGATTGATGTAGAATCGGTCAGGGATATTGGTTCGGACAGGTAGCAGGCGTGGCCAGACGTAGAGATTAAATGTAATGGTACGGCCCGGGAACACGTTCTGCAATGTTTTGGGGAACAGCATCTTAATCGCCCGTAACGAGTCACGGGTGCAGAGGCTGAACTGTTGTGCCATGCGGGCATTGTTACCTCCTGTCCAACGGACAAGCTCGGCACTACCATCATCATACGCATAATAGTTGCTTAGCGAGGTGACGGTGCTGATGGTGTCGTTAAGGCGATAGGGGTTGTTCTGCGGATCTTGATCTGGCAGGGTAAAGGTAGTCACGAGGCTGGTCTCGGCGGTGTCAACTGCTGGGCGAGCCAAAAATGCCTTCAGCGAGTCGAGCCCAGAGGTCGGCAGGCCAATCTCAACCCTTGCCTCTGGCACCCTAAATGGCCGCAAGAAGTTAAAGTACCCAAGCCCTGGAAACTCAGATGTCATCACTAAAGGATCTTCCACCCGCTCGAGCTCACGGCCAGAGGCTGAGTCGGTGATGGTGGCCCTAATGGTATAGGGGACCTCTTGCGCTGTGCTGGTATAGTTGTTTTGGTTGCCAAAGGTGACCTTAACGGTGTCCCTTAGGTTAGTCGGGCAAAGGCTATTGCCAAAATGTTTACGTGGAATAGCCGTGTAGGGATAGAACAAATACGGGCTAGCTGTGATGGCCGCAATATCCCTAAAGCGCCTGCTGCCTTGACTATCCAGCGTATCCCGCCCATAGTTGAGGTACACATTATCAACATTGAAAATGTCCCCAGTGCCGTTGCGGCTACCATAGTTCACAAACCGAAACTGGAAGCCATACTCCTGCCAGTCCACTGAGACGGGCAACACCACGTGTTTGAAGGCTGTCGCACCCCGTGTCGGGAACGTATCACCTAGCGCATGCCAGACTTGGGTCCAGGTGGTATCCCGTGGGCGTTTGTAGTAGAGATTAAGGCTATCAAACAGCTCGGGCATTAGCTGGATGGCTGGCCCACCTGCTTGGTAGTCAAAGCTCAGGAACAAGGAGTCAACCTGTGGAATCGGGATGCTGATTAAGTCGATCGGTAGGCTGGTGAGGGTATCGCCATAGCCTGCAATCCCCACCCTGATAGAATCATAAGGGGTACCACCAGCTGCTAGTCCATCAAAGGTTGCCACCTGAAAGTTAGGTTGATTGACCCCGTAGGTATTGTTGACAAAAATACCCCCACGCCGTACCCACTTGGTGGTATCGACAGAGTACCTGCTATTGGCAAAATCGTCATAAAACCCATACCGCGGATCCAACTGGAGGGTATCACGCTGGGTTACAAAGGTCCGTAATGGGCCCAGATTTGGTCGGCTTTTG
>JAIXYP010000024.1 GCA_027490155.1 Cytophagaceae bacterium
AGCAGGCATCAGCAATTCAGCTGTTACAGTAGCGCAAACCACCAACCCGAACGAAACACTGATCAATACCACCTCAGCTCCAGTTTCTGTTGTCTATAGTTACGTGACTACGGCGAACAACTGCACCAATACCCAGAGTGTGACAGTGGTTGTTAATCCAACTCCGTCGCTTAGCTCTACGTTGACGCCATCAGCTATTTGTAGCAATTTGGCCTTTACCTATAGCCCAACTTCTGCCACCGCAGGAGCAACCTTCACTTGGACTAGGGCTGCTGTAGCTGGAATCAGCAATGTGGCTGTAACAGTAGCTCAAACTAGCAACCCGAACGAAACACTGATCAATACCACTAATGCTCCAGTTTCTGTTGTCTATAGTTACATGACAACGGCCAACAGCTGTACCAACACCCAAAGTGTGACAGTGGTGGTGAATCCTAGGCCAACGCTTAGCTCTACGTTGACCCCAACTGCTATTTGTAGTGCATCAACTTTCACATATACAGCTACAAGCTCAAATGCTAGCCCAACCTTTTCCTGGACACGTGCGGTTGTGGTTGGTATCAGCAACCTAGCAGGTTCGGGCTCCACAGCCTCAATCTCCGAGGTATTGACTAATACAACAGCGAACCCCATCGATGTTGTCTACGCCGTTACAACCACTTCTGCTAACGGTTGCACCAATACGCAAAACGTTATAGTACGGGTAAATCCGACACCTATACTAAGCTCCACATTGTCAGCACCTGCAGTCTGGTCTGCTGCGACATTTAATTATACACCTACAAGTGGAACTTCGGGCACCAGCTTCACCTGGACACGAGCCGCCATCACTACAATTAACGCCAATGCTGCTGGCAGTGGTACTGGCCCTATCTCAGAGGTTTTAGTTAGTTCTTCCGCTACAGCAGTAACAGTCACCTACGTCATAACCATGACGGCTAATGGATGTACCAATATCCAAAATGTTACTGTTGTTGTCAATCCATACTTCTCTAGGCTCACGACATCTATCACGCGTCTAAATTCAGGGAAGGCTAACTGGGGCGATTATGATAACGATGGAGACAAGGATATTCTGATATCTGGGTTGAATAACTCAGGTACCCCAGTTACTGAAATATGGACTAATAATGGTAGCGGTAGTTTTGTCAAACTAAGCACATCCTTTACCGGTGTGTACACAGGAGACGCCATCTGGGGTGATTACGACAAAGATGGCGACCTTGATGTTTTAATATCAGGGGCAAACGGATCTGGGGTACCTACAACTGAAATCTGGACCAATAATGGTAGTGGCAGTTTTGCAAAATTGACAACTACTATTAGTGGAATCCAGATTGGGTCTGCTTCCTTTGGTGATTATGATAATGACGGCGACTTAGATGTTTTGATCACCGGCCTGGGATCTGGACGAATCACTGAAATCTGGTCCAATAACGGTGGCGGTAGCTTTGGCAAATTGACCACCTCGATCACAGGGGCATTTAGGAGTACTGCTGTTTGGGGCGATTATGATAACGATGGTGATCTAGACTTTGCCCTTTCTGGCCTCAATGGATCCAGTGCTCGCTTCACGGAAATTTGGACCAATAATGGCGGCGGAACATTTACCAAGTTAACTACTACGATTACAGGTGTTTCCCAGCCAGCCCTAGCTTGGGGTGACTATGATAACGATGGAGACCTTGACCTACTTGTAGCGGGTATTAATTCTGCTAATGCTTTTGTAACTGAAATTTGGACCAATAATGGTGGTGGAAGTTTCTCCAACCTGTCAACGTCAATCCCTGGCATAAAGGACGGTTCTGTCGCTTGGGGTGATTATGATAACGATGGCGACTTAGACATCTTGTTGAGTGGAAATACAGGTACCCCAGGTCAAACACAAGTTTGGACCAATGATGGAAGTGGTGGGTTTTCAAAACTAAGCACCGCAATTACTCTATTGTATAACAGTACCGCCATTTGGGGTGACTATGACAATGATGGCGATCTTGATGCCTTCATTACGGGCTACAACAATGCCTCCTCGGTTACTTCGGAGATTTGGACCAACAACCTCAATACTGTCAACAGTCAAGCTAACGCTCCTACTAGTCTAGCAGCTAGCCAAACAAGTTGCACCACTGCTACCCTGACTTGGGCTAAGGCAACCGATACCGAAACCAGCCAAAACGGCTTAACGTATAACATCCGTGTTGGTACTTCAGCTGGTGGTCTCCAAACAGCTTCGCCAATGGCCAATACCACGTCAGGCAACAGGTTGATTGCCTCGATTGGCAAGGTCCAATGGCAGTCTGGTGGTTACAAACTTACCGGCCTCACGCCAGGGACTTACTATTATAATATTCAAGCAGTTGACGGTGCATTAGAAGGTGGCGCTTGGGCAACTGAAGGCACTTTCACAATTGTGGTACCAACACTGAGCTCTACACTGACTCCTGGGGCCATCTGTAGCAACACGGCATTTACCTATATTCCAACTTCTGCAACAGCTGGTACAACCTTTACTTGGACAAGGCCAGCAGTGGCAGGAATCAGCAATGCCGCAATCACAGTCGCTCAAAGCAGCAACCCGAACGAAACGTTGGTTAACACCACCGCATCAGCGATCAACGTTGTGTATGTCTATTCCTTGACCGCTAATGGATGTACCAACACCCAGAACGTAACTATTAGTGTCAAACCAACTCCGACACTTAGCAGTGCAGTTAGCCCAACGGCCATTTGTAGTGGTGGTACCTTCAATTATTCGCCAACTAGCCTAACAGCAGGTACCACATTTACCTGGACCAGAGCAACAGTACCGGGCATTAGCAATGCGGCAGTAACAGTCGGACAGACCACTAACCCAAGTGAGGTCCTAACTAAT
>JAIXYP010000027.1 GCA_027490155.1 Cytophagaceae bacterium
CCAGTGGTGGACAAAAGCTGGAAGGCCCTGACCACTACCTTTGGCCCAGATGGCTCTGTGAGCAATATCTGTGTTGGCACCATGAGCAGCGAAACGGCAGACTATTACAAAAACCGCCCTGCCGTCCCTGATGATAGTCATGGCCTATTAGGTGTGCTTTTCGCCGGTATGGAAATGGAAAAACTCTATTATCCTGCCGCCAAGTCCACCAAAAAATAGGGGTGAATACCGATTACCACAAGACCAGCTCCACCACCCAGTACCAGCACCCAGTACCAACATTGATTAACCCATGTCCAGCACCAAACCGACCAGCGGCAATAGCCATGGCGCCCCTGCTTTTACCTCCTCACCACAGCCTGAGACCCGTACGGAAATCAGTACCTTGGGCGAGTTTGGCCTCATTGACCGCATTGCGCAAGCGGTGCAGCTCGTCAGGCCAGAGACTGTCAAAGGCATTGGGGATGATGCTGCGGTACTGGACTTTGGTAAAATCAACCCAGGCCACCAAGTGTTGGTCAGCACTGACTTGCTGGCTGAGGGTGTGCACTTTGACCTGCGCTACACCCCGCTGAAACACCTTGGCTATAAATCTGTCATCGTCAACCTAAGCGACATTGCTGCCATGAATGGGGTGCCTACCCATATCGTCGTTGGGCTGGGCATGAGTAATCGCCTTTCGGTAGAAGCGGTCGATGAGCTCTATGCTGGTATGCACATCGCCTGCCAGCAATATGGGGTCGACCTTGTGGGTGGTGACACCACCAGCTCTAGGGCTGGCCTCGTGATCAGCATCACGGTGATGGGCACTGCGGCACCTGAGAAAATCAGCTATCGTTCTGGGGCTAAACCACAGGAGGTGATTTGTGTCTCTGGTGATCTGGGGGCGGCCTACCTAGGTCTGCAACTACTGGAACGTGAAAAATCGGCCTTCCTTGCGGGTGGTGAGGCCCAACCTGCCTTTACCGAAGACCATACCTATTTGCTTGAGCGGCAGCTGCGCCCAGAGGCCCGCACCGACATTGTCCATGAGTTGGCTGCCCTAGGGGTGGTCCCGACCGCTATGATTGATATTAGCGATGGCCTGAGCTCTGAGCTATTGCACATCTGCAAACAGAGCAATATTGGCGCTGCCATCTATGCCGACAAACTACCGATCGAGAACCCGACCCGCCTGATTGCATCTGAGTTTGGCATTAGTCCAACCACTTGCGCCCTCAACGGTGGGGAGGACTACGAACTACTACTGACCCTCACCCAAGCCGACTTCGAAAAAGTTCGGAAACTAGATATGCTCACCGCCATCGGCATCACCCGCGAAGCCGCAGATGGGGTCTTGTTGGTAACGGGGACGGGAGCTGTGCCGCTGGTGGCGCAGGGGTGGGTGCATGGGTAGGGGAAAGTACACACATTGTCAATTCATTAGAATTTACTTGGTGCACCTCGACGAAAGCATGACGCATTGATGAAGCACTTAGCGATGGCTATGAACTTGGGAGACAAGTATAACTTCGAGCTCTGTGCCATCGATTACATTAGTCTTACAGGAGCCCTAATCAGCTAGAGCTTTTTAGATTTTTTTTGCAGCACCTGCTTACAGCAGATAGGTGTGGACAGCTAGAGTCTGGCGTTTGCTGAGATCTTCGTTTGCCTCAGGACTACCTGCATTGTCGGCATAGCCACTAAGGGTAAAATGCAAGGTTGGCGATTCCTTCAAAATGTTGGGGAGCTAGGTGAGGGCTGACAATGTTGTAGCACGGAAGGTAGCCAGTTTGAAATCAAACTCTGGGTTGGCAGATGCCCGTTTAAAATAGCCGACTGACCAGCCTCAAGTACAGGGCAACCTTTATTGCTAGCTGGTCAGGCTACGGTTGGGCAAGCATTGTTAGGATATAGCAGGCCGTCTTGTGCGTAACGAGAACGGTAACTTCGTGAACTGACTAGGTAATGATTTAAAGCGCTAGGACATATAAAGGTAGAGCCCAATTAATAATAAAATAATAGCAAACGCAAAGTACAACCATGTGTAGCTTGTAACTTTTTTATTTTGAGTAGATTGGGAATGTGATTTAATTTTACTAAAAAGAGCTGGATTAATAACCTCCAGACTATATCCACCCTTATTAAATGGCTTTGATTTTTCGTGTTCTACTACTTTTACACCATGTTGGGCAACATGATCAATCAAATTTTGTAAGTCATTCTCTTTAGTCACAGTGTCAGCTGTTTCCCAGGTTTTGGATACAAGCACTTCAACTCCATCTGCAGTAAAAAATATTTCCCCTTCTTGACAGAAATGGGAAGCCTCCAGATCTAGTTGGTTATCAGCGCATTCTTTACGGATTGAACCGGGCTGAACAACACCATATAGTCTATTGGGATTATATGGCGAGAACAAACTTTTGTACCTGTTAGATGCTGATGGGTTAATGGTATCTGGCAACAGCTCCTTAAGTTCTGCAAAAGTTAGACTAGGATATAAGGTCAAAATGGCATCAACTACGCCCAGCGCAGTTCTATTCATGGCCCTACCAGATACTTGAATTACACCCTTGGTGAGTTCAAGTTTTTCACTTTCAGACAACCTACTTAATACCTTCATGATAATACTTATTTTTTGATGACAGCAATTCGTTTTCTGTACCTAGATATTTCATCTTTGAGGGATTGGCTTTCCTTAGATATTCTGTCCATAGCAGCAATTTTTTCAATCCGTATTGACCTTTTGCGGATACTATCAGAAGTTTGCTCTATGCGTCTTTTAAATGACTCCGTAAGTTGCCGTTTTCGCTCTTTTAGTTTTTCTTGTTTTTTGCGTACAGTTTCCACATGGATCTTGATACGCGCAATTTCGGCTTTTTGTGATTGCGTTATTGGCATATCAAAAGCAGCTTGAGGTGCACATAGAAATTCCAGAGCAAAAAAGATACTTAAGCGTAAGCAGCTATGTCACTTAGGTTAATAGGCTCTGCACCATCTTCACTAACTTTTTTATTTGCTGCAGCTAGTGTCATTTTATCCAGATCGGCACCAGTTTTAAAGTGCTTACCACTTTTTCTAAAAACGACTTCGCACCTAACACCAAATGTTTCTAGAAAGCGTTTTTCAAATGTCCCAACAAGCATGTTACCACTAAGTGAGAATTCCGCAACTTTAACTGGTTTCCATTCACCGTTAGTGAGAGTAGCGCACTTAGAGATTGTGTGTTCGTTACTTAGTCTAGGTCCTGAAACGTCTAGACTTTTGCTTTGCAGCAATGTTGGGCAAAGGAAAGGGAAGTTCTTGAGAAATGCCGCTTGAAACGTCTTTACCTTTAGACCACCGGAAATTTTGATATCAGCCATGTTAAGATTTTAGTTAAGTTAGATAAAATCTACAGCAAAGCAATCGTGATCGAGTACAGATTGTAAGTGCTAGCCTTAACTTCTGAATATAGATTACTTACTTTTGCAAACCTATGTTGCTGTGGCATAACCTTAATCCCGATAAGTGGGAATCTTAAGTCAATTTTTGCATATGCACTAAACGAACCCTATTTTTGTAACATATCTACCTTTTTATATAGCTTTGCAGTCCTTCAACACACCAGAAACATGAAACTAAGACTTGGTCAGCGACTTCTTACTATTAGGAATGATCGCCAACTAACACAAGCGGAAATGTCCGATCTGATAGGGGTTTCACAGTCTGCCTACTCCAGGATAGAGAGAAATGAAAGCTCAGTTGACATTGAGGACGTAATGAGATTCAGCAAGATTCTCCAAGTTCCTGTCCAGGAATTCTTGCCAGAAACGATGTCTATCCATTACGAAAATCATCAAGGTCAAGGTGGTCCAAATCTAATTTTTGGAGACTACCACTATCATGGTACTACACCTGAGCTGCAAGAACTTGTCCGCCAGTTAGTTACACTTACGCAGTCTATCGTCACGAAAAGTATTTGACAGCGCGCCCGCTCCCAGTATCACAATTATCTGCTTTAGGTCCGTTTAGCGCTAGAAACTGCCCTTATTCCGCTCCCTAGTTGTGGCGTCGGCCACATAGAAAAGAACCCCCATCGGCTTACGACAATGCTAATAATTCGCTAAGATCAGCTCCGGGATCGCCTGCCCAAAATATACCAACTTGGCCAAGGTGCTTTTACCTGTGGCTTCCCGCCCGATGAGCAGGGTCAGGGGTTTGACCTCGATATCGGCATGTACGATGGGTCCGAAATGCTCGACTGTGATCCGCATAAGAAGCTGTGGTTTTGGTAAATGGGCCAATACAAAAACAGCCGACCATCTCTAGTCAGCTGTTGTTGTGGTGGAGAATACCGGATTCGAATTAACGTTTAGAGGCCTCCGGGACCACCATTACAGCCTTATTACTCGCAAAAATAGGGGTTTTGGTTTTACTGGCAAACCTGTCACCTACCTTTTTTGAGGTGTAAGTGTCACAATTTGGGTGATTTCGGACACAATAATGGATGCTCCGTAAACTGCACTGAAAGTAATGTAAGTTTTTAAGAGCCTGTTGCAGGCAAAATTGACTTGCCTTTATACAAGGCTACTAGCTCCCTAAGGTCTAGAATTTGCTGGTCCTTGACTTCAATAATAGTCTCACTGGATGCAAGTTTTGCCCTGAGAACCTCGATCTCTTTCTCTAGTTCTGTGTATCTGATGGTTGCTTCCAGGGCTGAGCTACTGGTGATGTGCTGGGTTACGCCTAGTATGGTACCTACACCATTGTTTACCTTGTTCTTGATGACTGTGCCTACTTTTTGATCCATATCGATGATTTCGTTCAACTGCATCCCTAGTATCAGCGCCAGTTTTTCGATGGCGTCTACTTTCAGCGAGTTATTGGCTAGGGCAGTGTGGAAACCTCCTTCGGACATATCAATGGCCTCTGCTAACTGCTTAAGGGTGTAGTGCATAGACTTGGCTTTTTCCTTGATTAGGGCTACATTGATCATAACGGCGCAAATAAGTTTTTGGTTTACTGGGACAAACATTTTTTGCAGTACTAACAAATATGTTAGCTTTGCCTTGTCAACTACGACAAATGTGAGTTCAAAAGTACACAAAAAGATGAGTAACGCAAGATCTGAAAAAGCCCCTAGCCAGAAGCGTGCTACAACAAAGCGCAGGAGGACCGTTAACGAAGGCAACTCCATCTGGCTGCGGTATTGCAGGGTAGGGAAAGACCGAATTGAGGCCTTAGTAAGGGGGCTCCATCTTATGGGCTACACGAAACAGGTCTTCTACAAAAGAGACTCCAAGGTGCCTGAGGAAGAAATCAGTAGGATTCCCTCTGATCGCCGTGAGCTATATATCGAGATCCTGAATGTGGATCCAGAAGTATTTAGACCTGCATGTCTTAAGGGTGAAGACAAGTTACTTTCTGCTCCAACCATCAATAGCGAGGCCTTAAAGCGGAGCCTCAAACTTTTCAAGCCATGATCACCGCTAAGCAACGTATGCTAGAGCTGGAAAGGCAGCTCGGCAAGCTTTATACAGATCTAAACATCCTCATTACTGACCTCCACCACGCAAGGGAAATGGCCCAGCGGAAGGAGTCCGAACTGCTACTTCTAAGGCGAGAAGTTAGTCTACATGGAGAAGATGTTACCATGTCATCTGTGCTAGACCGGAATCCATACCTTAATAACCACACGACATGGCAGGAATAGAGGCTGACGCTAATTCACTCCCCTACGCCTACCAACGTGCCTATCAGCTTGGCCTTACCCCAGAAACCAATAAGGTCATGGTATGGCTACCCAACTATGAGCGTCCACAGGAACGGATGCTACTGGCCCCAGAGCATACTAGGGAGGACAATATGTTGGTCCTGTACCTCGGGCTTGAGAAAAGGGATGGTGCGTATGTGGCCATGACCCATAAATCTACAGTATGGGATGCCTATACTGAGGTTGAGAAGGAGACGGAGGTAGCATATTATAACACCAGGCTCAAGAATCCGAAGAATGGTCAGCCTAAGTACAAGAACCCGACTGGAGTGCCGGCACAGCCCTATCTTTCGCCGCAGCTGATAGATGCCTGGCATGAGCGCAGACCGATCGAGACACTGATACTGGTAGAAGGTGCCCTCAAGGCTCTCAAGGGGTGCCTTTGTGGCTTGATGGTCATCGGCATCAATGGTATTTGGGGAATGCGAGAGACCAAGAGCAAGGAGCTGCACCCGATTGTCCAGGAAGTACTGCAAGCATGTAGGGTCAAGCATTTGGTTTACCTCCATGACAACGACTGCCGCCAGATTACCGCCAAGTATGGTTCAGACCTGCTTACCCGTCCGCTCAACTTTGCCCAATCAGTGGTCCACTTTTCCAAAGCGGCCAAGAACTACAAAGCTGCTAATCCTAAACTCAAAGACTTCACTTGGTACTATGCCCATTTGGCTGAAGATGGACCCAAGGGTCTGGATGATCTGCTTATCAATCTCGGGGCCAATGCTAGTACTGCTATAGCGGAACTATCGGCCCCTCATAAAGCAGCGGAGGCTAAGCCCAAGTACTTTGTCATTCAAGACTTGAAAGCGGAGCTCAAGAGCATAGCCGCCATCAAGACCTACTTTTATGTAGATAGCGTGGACAGGTTCTATGAGTTCCACTCTGCCCAGCTCGATGATGAGTCCTTTGTATATGGTGGAGATTGGTACCGCTACAACGAAGAAACCGAAAAGGTTGAATGTACGCTATCAGGTGCTGCCAGCGAGTATGTCTTGGTGGGTAACAAGTACCTGAAGGAGATCTATGTGAACAACTCTAAAGGTCTACCTGAGCTGGTCAGAGATCATAGGCATATCAATATCATCCTTGACGACTTCAAGCGGAGGGGCATCAAAAATGCTGGTGAGCTGATGTTGCAAATCCCGAAGTATGATAGCTATGTCAACGAGCCTGATTTCATCAACTACCGCAAGGAGCTAGTCGTTAAAGATCGCTACCGCATGTTGAACGTGGCTTACCCTATCGAGCATGAGGTCATTGAAGGCGAATGGCCAACGACTCAAGCCTTTCTCGCCCATATCTTCCACAACGGAGGCGATAGCAAGGTAGAGGTAGGGCTGGACATGATCCAGATGTATTATTCCATGCCCAAACAGAAGCAGCGGATCCTAAGCCTAGTTTCTAAAGAAAATGAGACGGGTAAGACAACCTTCTTGCTTTGGCTAAGAGAGATCTTCGGGCAGAACATGAGCATCGTTGGCAGTGCTGATTTCAGGAGCCAGTTTAACGGATACGTTACCAAGAGCATTGTAGGTGTGGACGAGAGCAAGATTGATGATCCAGCTGCCATTGAGGCCATCAAATCGCTGGTGACAAGCCCCTATTCCAATCTTAATGAAAAGAACACGGCAGCGAGGCAGATCGTGAACCACGTGAAGCTGATCATGACCACCAACCACATATTTGACTTTGCCCACATTAGCACCGAGGAGAATAAATGGTTTGTCCTGGAGGTCGGCAAGATTGAGCGCAGGGA
>JAIXYP010000016.1 GCA_027490155.1 Cytophagaceae bacterium
ACCAGCAGTTACGTTGATTGATTGGCCCGTCTCGTTCGTTGACCATAGGTAGGTAAAGCCTGCAGGAGCTGTTAGGGTAACTGAACCACCTGAGCAGAAAGTAGTAGGGCCACCTGCAGAAATAGAAGCGGTTGGAGCTGGGTTTACTGTAACCACAACTGGTTGACTGGCGGCACTAGTACAGCCATTTGAAATGGTCCTGACTGTATAGGTACCTGAAGTTGTAACTAACAAGTCTTGGGTTGTAGCACCATTGGACCAGATGTAACCTGTAATTGGTCCAGATTGTGTGATTTTGCGGATTCTATTATTGCCTGGATCACCAAAATATATGTCAGAAATTTTATCTACATAAAGATATCCAGTAGTTAATCCTGCATTTAAGGACATTCCATCTGAAAAAAATGTAGAACCAGAACCAGCAATTGTTGTAACATTACCTTGAGGATCAATTTTCCTTATTCTGTTATTCTGGTTGTCTGAAACAAATATATTGTCCGAACTATCCACAAAAATTCCAGAAGGGCCACTAAATGATGAATTAACACCAATACCATCCAAATACGCACCTGCGCTCCAACCAGTGCCAGTATTAGCACCACCAGCGATCGTAGTAACTACGCCTGAAGTGGAAATTTTCCTTATGCGATGATTTTCAGCATCTGCAACATAAACATTACCATACTTATCAACAGCAACACCGTATGGGGAATTAAATGCTGCCATAAGTGCAGGACCGTCAGCAAAACCTTTTATTCCAGAACCTGCAAATGTGGTTACGGTTCCGTTAGGCGTTATTTTCCTGATTCGATTTTCAGCTGGATCCGCAACATATATTACCCCATTAGCATCAATTGCGAGGTCAGTCACTTGCTTAAACTTTGCATTTACACCAACACCGTCAGAGTAGCCATAATTTGAACCAGCAAAAGTTGAAACAACTCCAAACGGATCTATTTTCCTAACTCTTACGTTAAATTGATCTGCAATGTAAATGTTGTTGTTTTTATCAATACATAGCCCAGTTGGATGAAAAAATGTAGCAGCAAATCCTAAGCCATCGTTTGAACCTTGACTTCCTGTTCCTGCAATAGTTGTTACATCGCCAGACGGTGAAATCTTCCTTATTTTGTGATTCCCGTAATCAGTAACAATAAAGTTCCCATTCATATCCTTTTTTAAACTAAGAGGGAGATTAAATGACGATTGCAATAAAATGCCATCGCTATAACCTTGGATCCCCGTCCCAGCAAAAGTTGATACCATTGCCACACTACTCCCTGGTGTAGGCGCACTTAAAGTTACACTACCACCAGTACAGAAAGTAGTAGCACTGCCTGCTGTAATTGTTGGGGTAGCTGGTGGGTTGTTGACGGTTACAACCGTTGCTGCGCTTGTGGCAGAGGTACAGCCGTTGGCTATGGTTTGGACTGTATAGTTGCCTGATGTACTAGCAGTAATACTCTGGGTAGTAGCGCCATTAGACCACAGGTAGGTGAAACCTGCAGGAGCGGATAGTGCAACCGAACCTCCTGTACATAAGGAAGTAGCTCCACCAGCGGTAATAGTTGGAGTAGCAAGAGAGGTATTGACGGTAACAACAATTGGATCACTAGCTGCACTAGTGCATCCATTCGAAATGGTTCTGACTGTATAGGTACCTGAAGTTATAACTGACAAGTTTTGGGTGGTTGCACCATTGGACCAGATGTAACCTGTAATTGGTCCAGATTGTGTGATTTTGCGGATTCTATGGTTGTACATATCAGCGATATATAACTCACCTGTTGCGCTCGACTTAACATACTGAAAATTGTTAAATCGGGCGGCTGTTCCGATACCGTCAGCAAAGCCACCATTATTATGTCCAACGGGCCCCGACCCTGCAATTGTCGTTACTATACCAGATGGCGAAATTTTTCTGACACGCTGATTGTAATAGTCTATGACAATAACATTTCCATCCTTGTCAATACAAAGACCAGAGGGACCGTTAAAACCTGCAGATGTACCAATGCCATCAATTAGACTACCATTATTCCAACCCGGAGAAGAACTAGCACCACCAGCTAAAGTGGAAACAATTCCTTGAGGACTTATTTTCCTTATGCGATGATTTTCAGAGTCAGCAACATAAACATTACCATTAGCGTCAGCTGCCACACCATAAGGGCTATTGAAAGAGCATGACGCACTAGGGCCATCAAGGTAGCCTTTATTTCCAGAACCAGCATAAGATGTCACCAAACCACTTGGAGTGATTTTCCTAATCCTATTTTCAGCTGGATCAGCTATGTACATGTTACCAAGCGCATCTTTTGCAATTCCAGCAGGTTGTTTAAAAAGAGCGGAGGTGCCAGGACCGTTTACATATCCATAACCGCTTCCAGCAAAAGTTGAGACAAGATTGTTTGTGTTAATTTTTCTAACTCTCCAATTCCATTGATCGGCTATAAAAAGATTACCACCATTATCTATTTCAATCCCAGTTGGACCCTTAAATGATGAACTAGTACCAATTCCATCTTGATATCCAGAATTACTAGAACCAGCAACAGTTGTGACTTGTCCTGTTGTCGATATTTTCCTTATTCTATTATTGCCGTAGTCTGCAATGTATAGATTACCTAATGTATCAATTACAAGATCAGCAGGCTCATTAAACATTGCAGTAGTACTTGTTCCGTCTAGATATCCAGCAGTTCCCGTTCCAGCTACAGTTGATACCATTGCCACACTACTCCCTGGTGTAGGTGCACTTAAAGTTACACTTCCACCAGAACAGAAGGTGGTAGCACCACTGGCGGTAACAATAGGCGTAGCTGGTGGTGTATTGATGGTAACTACCGTGGCAGTACTAGTGGTAGAAGTACAGCCATTGGCAATAGTTTGAACAGTATACGAACCTGCTGCATTTGCAGTAATGCTCTGTGTGGTTGCGCCATTAGACCATAGGTAGCTAAACCCAGCTGGTGCAGTAAGCGTTACCGAACCACCTGTACAGAAGGTTGTTGGGCCAACTGCGGTGATTGTAGGAGTAGTTGGTGTAGTGACAGTTACTTTAACAGTATCTGTACATGACTGACCATTTGTGGTAACACTACACCAATAGCTAGTTGTTTGTGTCGGATTAACGGCAATAGTAGGTGTAGTAGCGCCAGTGGACCAGAGATAAGTAGTGCCAGAATAAAGTTGCTGTATTTCTAGGGCTGAAAGAGATCGGTTCCATATACTTATATCATCAATCTGACCTTTAAAGAAATTACTTAATAAATTATTTGTTCTACAAGTAGGTGTAGCTAGTCTAGCACCAGCATAAAAATCAAAATTTTTGGGTTTAATTCCTGTTGGCACAAAAGTTGTGTCTTCGTTTGCTGTATTAATAAGCGCGCCATTAAGATATAAATAACTTTTACGGCCAACCTTAGACAAAGCAATGTGAGACCAATTAGTAAAATCTTGCAATGGCAAGCAAACTCTTGTACCTTCAGTCAGTTTAGAAGATCTAATACCATTAACTTGATAACCATAAGTATTTGTTCCGCATTCACGCAAACTTAATCTTAATTGCCCATTGTCACCGTAACATGCAGAATCAGCACCAATAATTATGTTAGGAAAATTACTAGTCGGACTGCCATCAATAAACCAACCAGAAATAGTAAAGTCAGAACTATATGGATTAGAAATATTTAAATCACCTAATTTAATATAACTTACCAATCCATCAAAACTATATGCCTTATTGGTGGCCCCAAATCTATCGGTTGTAAGGATTGCACCATTTACAGTTCCGTTGTTGCCATTCCCACTTGCATCATTGGCATTGCCATTAAACGGCCAGTAGCCTACCAGGCCTTGCTGTAGATTTACAGGTAAACCACTCGATTGAGCAGCTATCCCAGACACAGTAGCACTTAAGTTAACCGTCGCACCCGCACATACGCTGGTATCCCTGCCAACATCTACTTTCGTGACAGATACAGTTACAGCAGCAGAGGTATCACTTGTGCAAGCACCAGAAATAGTCTGTACAGTATAGCTGCCCGCAGTGGTTACTGTAATACTCTGGGTAGTCGCATTATTGCTCCATAAATAGCTAAAGCCTGCAGGGGCAGTCAATGTTACAGATCCACCTGTGCAGAAGGTAGTTGGGCCGCTGGATGATATTGTTGGAGTGGCTGGGGTTATACAAGCCGCGCCTAAAGCTGCAATATTGTTGCGAGTTTGCCCGCCGATGGATGTGAACTGACCCCCAACATAGACATTGCTGCCGCCATTAGCAATGGCTCTAGTGTAAAAATTCGCATCTGGGTTCCAAACTGTTGCCAAGCCAGTGGTGGCATCTAAGGCAGCAATGTAGTTTCTGGCTTGCCCGCCGATGCTGGTGAATTCGCCCCCCGCATAAATTATGCCACCGCTGATGGCAAGGGTCTGAAGAGGCCTATTGGAATTAGGGTTCCAACTGGTTGCTAAGCCAGTGGTGGCATCTAGGGCTGCTAAATTATTACGGCTTTGACCGCCGATGGTGGTGAAGCGCCCCCCTGCATAGATTCTATCGCCACTCAAAGAGAGACACCAGACGTTATTATTCGCATCAGGGTTCCAACTGGTTGCTAAGCCAGTGGTGGCATCTAGGGCTGCAATGTTGTTTCGGCTTTGCCCGCCAATATTTGTGAACCATCCGCCAGCATATATTGTGCTGCTGCTTATGGCAAGGGAATATACCCAACTATTTGGATTCGGATTCCAAGTGGTTGCCAAGCCAGTGGTGGCATCCAGGGCCGCTATATTATTACGGATTTGCCTGCCGATGAAGGTAAACACCCCTCCTGCATAGATAATATTACCGCTGACAGCAAGGGTAAAAACACCAGAGTTTGCATCAGGATCCCAGCTTGTAGCTAAACCAGTATTGGCATCCAGGGCCGCAATGTTGTTACGCCTTTCCCCACCGATGTTCGTGAAGACCCCTCCAGCATAGATCGTATTACCACTGATGGCAAGGGTGTATACCACATTATTCGCATCAGGATTCCAACTGGTTGCTAAGCCAGTATTGGCATCTAGGGCTGCTATTCTACGACGGTTTTGCCCGCCGATTGAGGTGAAGTCCCCGCCAACATACACGATATTACCACTGACTGCGATTGCGTGAACCATATTATTAGCATTAGGATTCCATGAGCTTGCCAAGCCCGTTACAACACTCAAATTAGCTACTCCATTCCGCGGCTGTCCAGCTATTTTATTGAACTTACCAAGCACATAAAGACTATTCCCATTCACCACCAAGCTATCCACCTTACCATCAGGATTGGGATTCCAAGCTGGGTCCACGGTATTGTCTGCGAGCAAGTGGGCCAGGTGGTTGCGTTTTACGCCAAAGACAGAGGTAAATTCTCCTCCAATAAATCTTCCTCCTTGCCCGTCTGGTACTGTGACCTTGACCTGACCATCGGTAATGTTCTCGGGCTGGGTAGTTGGCTGTGACAATGACCCCATCGCCATCGCCGCATAGTTGGTCCTTAGGTCAACGGCAAAACAGCCAAGGCTAACCAGCAATGCAAGGCAGAAGATAGTAAGGCTTTTCATGACTGGAAGATTTTAAGTCTGGTGGGTTCGTTTTGCTTTCTGGTCGTATCTTGGGTCTATTGCTTCACCAACTTCCTAAAGGCCACGCCGTCATTGGTAAGGACAGGTACGATGTAAATACCCGCTGCCAGCTGGCTGATGTCTAGGTTATTGTTTTGGACTGGTGGGCTGGTGATTAAGGTTTTACCCAATTGGTCTACGACAAAACACTCCTACAAAATTGATAGCAAGTGTATTATGAAAAAAATCGATAATCGGTTATTTCAATTCGATAATCGGTTACTTATAGGTAAAACTCGAATGCGCATTTTGCACACATTAAAAGTCAATAAGTAAATCTACTCAAATTATGTATTCCCGAATTATACATTCGCCTACTTAATAAAAATACAGCAATGTCATTTTTAGGTTAGGCACCTTTGGTTATGTTTGCTACAAGTTTCTAACAAAAAAGTCTATGTCCACAAAGTTAAATATAGGCCAAAAGCTCCACAATATCAGGTTACAAAAGCTGCTTACACAAGGCGAAATGGCCGAATTGCTCGGCGTATCAACTTCTGCCTATGCCAGGGTCGAAAGGAACGAAACGTCAATAGCGTTTGAGGATGCGCTTACGTTTGCCTCTAGACTTGAGGTCCCTATTCAAGAGTTTCTACCTGAAACGATTACAATTTACAATTCGAACAACACCCATCAAGGCGGTGGGTATGTAGGCACCGTCATCAACAATTACTATGCAACTTCGGACGAGGTCCGGAACCTGATTCTGCAGGTTACAGCACTTGAAAAGAAGATTGACGAGATTACGAAAAGGTAGTTTTTCGGCGATCCGCGGCATTGTTATGGTGTCGAACAATCGTGCAGGGGCCGATGCCAAAGGCTGCCAAGACCGCACTTGCTATCCTAGTCTGCTGGTTTGGTCCACCATTTTAGGTAACAAGACACCAGCGACCGGTCCAACCCACCCCCCAAAAAAAACCCTGACCAAGGCCAGGGTTTTCATCATAATCAGCAAACGGTTAGGGGTTACCTACTTCTTCATCGCACGGTTAATGCGGAAAGCAATCGCCTGGCGGTGGGCCTTGGTGCTCGCATCAGCAACAGGTAGGGCGCTCGCGATCTGGGTCCGGATAGCCATCAGTTGTGACAAAGCAGCAGCTTGACCAGCGTAGCCATATGGGCTCTTTTTGTCATCTAGCAAACCAGCACCACGGATTAACATATCCACATATTCGGCTTGGATGTTTTGGCGGAACGGGTTAACGGCAGTGGCGGCATCGGCCTTGAACAAGTTATTGGTCAGGTCCGTCATCATGTCGTTGAGTTTGTATTTATTGCCATAAAGCTCGCTGTCAGTCAAACGCTGAACGACGCTCGGGTGCAACAAGTGGCTCAGGACATCGCGCTGCATTGTCAATACACGGGCAGTGATCTTCGGATCCTCAGGACCATCAAAGAAGTTGAAACCACGGCGTTGTTGCGCTAGGTAGCTATAGAGGTCAGCAGACTGGGTATGCGCCTCTGGGCTGAACATGTGGGTGTTGAGGCCCGCCATCGCACGCTTCTGGTCAGCCAAGCTAACTGGTGTGTAAGGGGCCGATTTGGTAGCCTGCCCAACCATGCTGCGGTCAACATAGACGCCACCAACATACCGTGCCAGGACGCCAGACTGGATACCTTTTTCGCCAGTCAGGCGTAGGTAGCGGTCACGCAACTCATGGTAGCTAGCGCCTGGTTTGCTATACCTAGCCTTGAGGGTCGGCAGCACTTTATTGATCAGGTCCATGCGGTTGATGCCGTAGCCGATCGCATCCGCACTGAGGTCACCAATCATCACCCGTGGGTCGATGGCCTTACCTGGCGAGCGCATATCGTCGGCATCGTTGCCAAAGGCGAGGGCTGGTTCGGTGCTGCGGTTCAGGATCTGGGTCAGGCGGGCCTCCTCAGCAGCAGGGTTAGCAGCAGCAACCGAATAACCATAGTTAATGGCCCAAAGGTCATAAGGGCCTGGCTTCGTCGTGAAGTATTGGCAAGCCTTGCTCTTGTCGATCGGCAGGTTGGAGGCAGGGTACTCCATCACGCTGCCAGTCAAGCCAATGGCTGAGGTCGCGTTACGGTCATAAACCGCAGGGATGCCATGCAACTGGCTGGACTTCATGTTGTGCATCAGGCCCATGGTGTGGCCCATTTCGTGCAGGACAAGGTAATAAACACCTTCCTCAACAAAACGGTCAGTCTCAGCCCCAGCTAGCCCCATTCCCTCAAGGGAGGTAAGGCCCAATTGTAGATTGTGCTGCAGGTAATGCCCAGCCAAACAAAGATGCGGATCAGAAGGTTGGTTGCCCTCTTGTGGGGAAGTAAGCTGGTTTGGCATGCCAGCCGTTTCGTAAATCTGACCTTGGACTAATTTATTGGTCAAGAAAACCCACTCGAGCATGATGTCAGCCCCAAGGATCTGGCCAGTGCGCGGGTTGACGAAGCTCGGGCCATAGCCACCAAATGGCGGGTTCGGGCTGCTGGTCCAGCGCAGGACGTTGTAGCGGATATCGCCGGCATCCCAAGTGGCGGTGTCAGACTGCTCCTTCATCACGACAGCATTGCGGAAACCAGCGGCCTCAAAGGCTTGGTTCCAGTAGCTGCCAGCTTTCAGGATCATAGGGCGCAACTCTTTCGGAGTCGTTTTCTCGATCCACCAAGTGATCGGCTCTACCGGCTCGCTCATGGCTGCGTTAGGGTCTTTCTTGACCAAGTGCCAGCGGTTGATGTAGTCATGGTAGGGCGTAGCACTGGTAGAGGTCATGTCCTGCTGCTCATTGCCGAAATAGCCGACACGTGGATCATCCCGACGGGGTTTGAACTCGTTTTTCGGCACCTCCACAAAGCTATGCTGCACACTGATCATGACCGAATGCGGATCGGCAATGTCATCACCACCAGACACGATTGGGCTAGGGTTGTCATAGACATATTGCACCACAACATCAGTATTGAGCGGGTAGTTGCGCAGCGTGGTGTAGCGTGTTTTATCCTTGCTAAGGCCACCTAGGTTAAACTGAGGACCGCCTTGGCCTGGGAATGTAGGTGGCTTGATCTGGTGGAAAACCTCAGACAGGAACAGCTCATCTGCCTTAACTAGGTATTCGGTTTTGTCCTTGTTCTGCCCCACGATCGCACCAGAGTACAGCATGGAATTACTGACGTTGGCATTGGCCGCCTTGCTGAGGGCCTTTGTGCTGTCAAAGTAGTAGGCCGTGTTCTGGACCGTGAACTCGATCCGGTTGTAGTGTTTGCCAACCTTGAAGATCTTGGTATCCCGATAAGACCCACGGAAGTGTCCTGCTGCCGAAACGCCATCGGTGGTATGGACAAAATAGATGTACTCGTGGCCAATCTGCGATTTGTTGACCTGCATATAGACCGAGCCATTGGTCGTGTCCTGATAGAGGGCAAAGAGGCCCGGGATCTTGCGGCACTTCTTGACAACTTCCTCGATGGTTTTAAGGTCATCCTTGGCGGCTGCTTCTTTCGGCTTGTCCTTGTCTTTATCCTTGTCCTTATCCTTGCCTTTGTCATCACCAGCCAAAGGGGAGGTGCTGACATTAGCTGTTAGGGCAAGTTGGCCTTGCGTGTCGGCTGGGCTAGCATAGCTGCTAAGGCTACTGAGCGATAAGCCAAAAGCCAAACCCAGAACAGATCCGATCCGGAGACTGGCTGAGGCGAACCCTTGGATTTGTGGCCAAGTTTGTGGTCCCGATGCTGGGGACTTGTGTCGTTGGTTTTTCATGAGCGCAAAAGGGCAAGGATGGTCAAAAAGCCGTGTGGCTGTTGCTAAACCTGCCTATAGGGATGGATAATGCGGTTTGGTGTGGTGGAATGAGGTAGGTTAGTGGCTTGGCTCAGGGTCAGGACCCCGAATCAAGACAACAACATAGTTGCAATATCGCAGACGTACAAAAGGCAGACGTCTGGAAAGCAAAATTTTGGTTAAATGGCTGATAATTGATGCCAATGGCGAACCAATAGAGCTGCGACCTAAGGGTGGATGGATGGTTAATAAGTCAGGCTGTCAGCAGTCCGATGCGGCTTGTGCAGGCTCTCAGATCTGGGCAGTACATAAGCGGATGATTTTTTATGTCCTTATAGGCCTTCAGCTATCGCCGTTCTGCTGATTGTCCCTAAATTGCCTTCCAGAAATTTACCTAATCCTAGTCTCCTGTTTTCGGATCCATCGGCTTGCGCATCCGGATGCCCTGCACCAAACCAGACAGACTACCTTTGCCCTCGCTTTATGAATCATCCTGCTACTATCAATCGGTCCGTTAGGCCAACTACGCTCAAGGTCTTAATTGCCACCATGTGTTGTTTGGCAGTTATGCTGGTCAGCAGCCAAGCGATGGCCCAAGCCAACCTATTTGCCGAGGCCGAAAAGGCCATCCAGAAGGACAGCAGCAAACACCACGAGTTCTATATCGGGGCGGTGGGCAGTGCCTTGTTCGGCAGTGGAGATATCGGTCAGTTTGATATCAGCAGCTGGCAGAACACCAGCGGCACCCGGGTTGACAACAACGCAAACCTCGAGGCCCGCCTCCGTAGCACCCCCGCCAAGTTTGATGGGTCGGCGATGGGTCGTGGTATCGTCCTGGGCTATACCTACAAACTGACGGACAAAATGTCCTTGTTGGCCGAGCTGCCTGTCGCCATTGGTCAAGGGAGCTATAGTGCAGCCTTCTATGGTGGTTTGCTCTATCAAGTCTATCAGAAGGATAACTTCAAAGTTTCGGCTGTGGCTAAGTTGGGCTACGGTCAGCAGGTGATGCGCCATACCAAACTCAGCACCATTCAGGACAGCATCCCGGTCACAGCTGGCCGTACAGGGTCATCTAACGGCATGGTCTATAATGATTATGGCAAGGTGGCTTTCACCCGCCAAGGCACTTTCCTCGATGGTGACCACCTGTTGTTAAGTCTCGTAGGCGTGCAATACCAACTGGGAGTGGTGGCAGACCTAGGCCTATGGAAAGATCGGTTTGTGCTGAAAGGACAAGTAGCCTACCAAGGTGCCTATACTTGGCTTGATAAACTCGTTGTTGACCCTAACCGCAGCACCCGTACCGACAACAATAGCCGCCTGCCCGAAAACCCCTACGAGCTGAACCCTAAAAATGCTGCCATCGTCAAGTCTGACCTCCGGAACACCCAGGCAGACCTCAAAATGAATGCCCTGCTGCATGGCGTGTTTATATCTATGGGCCTCGGGATTCGGTTCTAGGCAATTGATCCTATTGGATCTGATCTAGCACCGAATGATTGATTCATTTATCGGTATCAATTTAATTAGTTAATGGGTTGATCTTTGATTTGATCAATGCCTGTTACCGTCATTTTTTGGCTGTGCTTTTTTGGAGTCCCATTGATCCTAATTTGAATAACTCTATCCAAATAACCGAAGACAAACCAACCAACACCGCAGCCCCTAGCGTGAGGGTTGGCAGGCTTGTGAAGGCGAAAAATGCCCGCACAGGTGGCACAAACAGCATCACCACCAACATCAGGACTGTGATCGATAAAGCCCAGACCATTAACTTGTTAGGTTGGCGAATGGTATAGAACACCGAGTGCTGAAACGAGCGATTGATCAGGGTCAGGAACAAGTTAGCCGACACTAAATTGACAAATACAACGGTCCGGGTTTCTGTTTCTGATAAGCCTTGCAGGACAGCCCAATAATAGGTACCCATGATGCCTAGGGCAATCACTAACCCTTGCGCCAAGCTCACCAATAGCTCCTTCGTGGTGAAAAAGGAAGCAGTGGCGACCCTTGGTGGTTTTTGCATCAGGGCAGGGTCAATGGGTTCGTTTTCATAGATGATGGAACAAGTCGGCCCCATGATTAGCTCCAGCAAAATCACATGAATCGGGGATAGGATATTAGGATAAATCAGCCCCAGCGCCACTGGCAAGATCACAACCAAAATGATAGGTATATGGATCGAAACAATGTATCGGATGGCATTTTTGAGGTTAACATAAATACTGCGCCCCATACCGACTGCCAATAGCATTTTTGATAGGTCATCTGTCGATAGGATTAGGGAAGCGGCTTGTTTGGCGATTTCGGTGCCTTTTTTACCCATCGCGATGCCGATATGGGCTGCTTTGAGTGCAGGTCCATCATTCACGCCATCGCCCGTCATCGCGACGATATGCCCCTCTGCCTTCAACGCATTGATGATCCTGAGTTTGGCCTCAGGGAACATACGGGTGAAGATATTGGTCTCCAGCACGGTAGCCGCAAAGTCATTGTCATTGAGCTGCATCAGGGCATCGCCAGTGATTACCTTGTCATAACCCCGGAAACCGACCTTTTTGGCAACCTCTTGTGTGGTGGCAGCGTTATCCCCCGTGATGATCTTGACGGCCATGCCTGCACCATAAAACCCGTCCAGCACCTTCCGGATATTATGTTTGGGTGGATCGTAGAAGGCTAAAAGGCCCACGAACTTAAAATCATAGTCGGTCTGCTCAGCCAAAAAGTCGGGGCCTTGGTGCTCAGCACAGGCAACTCCCAATAGCCGATAACCCTGTCTGGCCAACATTTCGCCTTGGCTTATGACCCGTGCCTGTTCTTCGGGACTGAGCTTGGCGGCTGCCATGATGGCCTCGGGGGCACCTTTCGCGGCGACAATCCAACCAGCTGCCCCATTGGCCTTATCCTGATAAATATGGGTCATCATGGGTGGTTTGCCCCCCAGCGGATACTCATGCACCATGGTATAATTGGGCCGATGATCCTTGTCAGTTTTATCAGCATAGACCTGATGAAGGGATTGCTCCATCGGGTCGAATGGAGCAATTTCGCTGGCCAGCATCCCGAACCGTACTAGTGCTAACGAGGCATCGTCCAATTGCTCGACCTTGCCCAGATCAATTATTTGGTCCGTCTCGGCCACATAGAGCTGGGACAGCTGCATGTTGTTTTCGGTCAGGGTGCCAGTTTTGTCGGTGCAGATGACGGTGGCACTGCCGAGGGTCTCGACTGTTTTCATCTGCTTGACAACCACCCCATGTTTCATTAGGCGGAAGGCACCAAGGGCCATAAAGGTCGTGAAGGCAACGGGGATCTCTTCGGGCAGGATACTCATGGCTAGGGTCAGGGCACCTAGCAGGCTCAGCAACACATCAAACGACTGGGCATAGTTAACGCCCCACGCAATAGCAAAGACAACAGCCCCGACGATCACCATACGTTTGACAAAAGTGTTCAGCTGGAGCTCTAGGGGCGTTTTTTCCTCAGTGATGTCCTCTAGGCTTTTGCCGATTTTGCCTAGTTTGGTCTGGTTGCCGATGGCATCAATCACCACAACCGCCCGTCCCGCTGTGACTGTACTACCCCGGTGGACTTGGTTATCCTCACTTGTGGCATCCTTGGATACAGCCATGGCTTCACCCGTCAGGACCGACTCATTAACGGCAAAGTCGTTTGACTGGTAGATCTTACCATCGGCTGGTATGGCCTCACCTTCGGACACGACGAGGTAGTCGCCCATCACAAGGTCTTCGGTCAGGATCTGGACCTCTTCGCTTCCGCGTATAACAGTTGTTTTAGGCTTGGTGAAGGCCTTGAGTTTGGCCAAGGCATTATGGCTGCGCGCACCCTGAAATAGGGAAATCACCGACACCAACGCAATGGCCGAAAGTAGGAAAGTGCCATCCCCCCAATGGCCTGTCACGAAATAGATCACGGACGAAGCCATCAGGATAATGACCATAGGCTCAGTCAGGACCTGCCAGATGGCCTTTAGCAAATAGTTCTCCTTCCGAAAAACCAGGTGGTTGTCGCCATGGGCCTTGCGCGCAGCCAAAACTTGGTCGGCAGTGAGGCCTGTTGGCGGGGTTGGGTGCTCGGGCATGAGGAATATAGTCAGATGGGCAGATGGGTATGATATGGTGACTTCTGCAACTGTCGCCTTGGTATCTGGGGCAAATAGTAGGCCATAATCAGGTTAGGACTTAAATTGCTTAGGTATTAACTCATCGGTCTATTTTGATGGATGGAGTGTATTTAAGCCAAGTTTTTACCTATCATTTGTACAAATAGAATTGTTGCAACACTTAACCGATTTGCAATTCGGAAGATAAGGCAGTATTTTGCCTCTCTATTTTGGGAGTCTGAGCACCTAAGTTAGATATCTAAATCATCCCCGCTCAATTAATCAAGAATGAAACGCTTTACTAATCGAATTAAGGCCAGTTTGCAGCACCTCTTGGTAGGTCCTGCTGGTCTGAGGTCCGCCCTGTTGGGTGGCCTAGCGATGGTCACGGTTGGCATTAGCCCAGCGCTGAGCCAACAAACCACCAATCCGTACAAAGAAAAGTATGGCACGGATTTCCACTGGACGGATAGCCTGAACTGGACCAACGTCGTCAACGTGACAACCCTTGGGGCGATCGCGAATGACAACCAAAGCGACCAGGCAGCTATCGAAGCCGCTATTACACAAGCTGCAGCAGACCCTCGGGGTGGTGTGGTATGGTTCCCGGCTGGGTCTTACAACCTGACCGACGACCTGCACATCAAATCGGGTGTGGTTCTCCGTGGCGAAGAGCCTATTATGAAGGATGCCAAGGATGCCTCCTTCAATCCGCCCAGCAAACTTGAGTTTCCGCAATACCTACTTGGTGATACTGCCTCTGGTGGCAACCCTGTCTCGACGGCCTTCAAAGAGATCGTCAATGACGAAGGTGGCACTAGCAACATCGGTTTTGTCTGGCTGGACATCAACCGGGCGGGCATCCATATCCACCCTAACTATGACTCTTTGGGTCGTGCCGTTTCGGCGGGAGGCAACAATGCGAACTGGCAGCCGCGCGAATTCAACCGCAACTGTTTGGTCTTCGGTGTCCGTAACAACAACGTAGCTATCCCACAGGCTGATGTGCCATCGGGACAGCAGCGGCCTTACCAACGTTTCAGCTGGCGTTTTTCGTCCAACCTAGACCTCAACGTGGGGGCTAACTGTACTGTGGCCAACAACCGCATCAATGACGCGGTGACCGATGATTTCAACGTTGATAACTACAGGGCGACCAACAACCGCCTACTACCGATCAATGGAGGCACTTATGTCTTCAGCTATACAGACCACTATGGCATTACGCTCAACCGTTCGAAAATCCGACGCATCAATGGTGGTATCCAGAAAATCGAGCCCTACTTCTGGTATCCTAGCCCTAGGGAGGAGCCTAGCCTCTTCCGCAAGGGAATGGAGGTGCGCGACAACTGGGTCTTCAGGACAATGCGTGTTGCGATTATCGCTTCTGGCCAAGGCCTTGTGATTGATGGTAACATCATCAAGGATAGAAGCAATAAATCGGTGGCGCTTACACCTACTGGCCTTGGTATCTTGACCAATTATTCTGCTACGTTCGAAAACCGTGGCATCGATTTCAGCGGTTGGGATGTGACCATTACCCGCAACGATGTTGAGGTCCGTAACCATAGTTTCCCGCCATCGCAATACAACTCCATTGATGGCGAAGGAATCATGAACCAAGGCAACAGTGGCGGGTCTCAAGTGGACGGCATCATTGCTAAACACAACGTTGTTAATAGCAATGTGGACAGGGGCACTAACCCAGGTTTTAGCTGCTACAAAACGGGCAACATCAACAACGTTTTGGTCGATAGCAATGAGTTCACCGGCTCTAATGGTCTGATCATGATCGTAGCTGACCAAAATGGCCGTACTGCCGAGCTTAGCAACGTCCAGATCACCAATAACATCAACGCCAAAAATATCGAGGCGCTCGGCACCCTTGGCGGCACCAACTGTTTGATCGACAACAACACCAACAGCCGTGCAGGCTCCACCATCGAAGCCAGCTGCCACGTTGTCCTAGGCCCTAATAATATCACCTACAACACCATAACGGGTTGTACTGGTACGCGTGCCCCTGACCTAGCCTACCCACAAGGTTACCTAGATGGCCCTTTGCGTGATACCGCCGTCGCCCTTGATCTGCTGACCCCAACCATCACTTTCAAAGGACAGGTTACGAGTACTACCGCCATTGATACGGTCAACTATTGGTTGGATACACGCTACCTTGGTAGCAACCCAGTTACGGCTGCCAATGATTTCAGCTTTGCCCTTAACACTGCTGGCCTAGGCATCGGCACCTATAGCTTTAAGGCACGCCTTTATGCTGGTGGTAGCTGGAGCAGCACGCAACTGATTCGCCTACGTGTTTTGCCACCAACCGTTAGCCTCAGCAAAGGAATTTATGTTCCGGTCTTGGCCATCCACCCGAACCCGACGAGCCACAAACTCGTGATCGACAAAGGGGACCAAGCTAGCCAGATCATCATCACCGATCTTGTTGGACGTGTGGCCCTTAGCACCCAGCAAACCAACCAACTAGATGTATCTGGCCTGCAACCAGGGCTATACCACATCCGTGCGACCATTGGTGGCAAAGTGCAGCAAGCACGGTTTGTGAAGGAGTAATTGCGAGTTAGGTTATTGTATTGAATTATTGAGGGGGCTACGGCCCCCTTTTTTGTGGGGTTCTGTTTTTTGTCTGAACACGGATTCCAGAAATAAGAATTGAAAGGATTATAGGGAAATTCCAGTGCCTACTTGGCTTTATTAACCTTCCCATAGGAGGCCATTTGTAGGCCCGCTAGGACGCCCATAAAGTGCCTAAAATTAATCGTTGCTTTAGTTAAAAACCACGACACGAGCTAAGCAGCGCCGCCAATGAGGCCTTAGCAGCCTCGAGTCTAAGGTCGTTCTATGGGGTGCAGAGGGTAAAAAAACAGGGGCATTGGTAGTAGAAATAGTCGATTACGATTCTTGGATGACTACCAGTCTATGCCCCATTTCTGAATGCTAAAACACACAATACTAGCTACTTAGCAAACATAATTCTGTCTTTTTAATCTGTCAAAGTAGTGTTAATAAGGTCAGTATATTTACTCATTTTTAGCACATAATTAGGATCTGTTGTAGCTATCTTGTAAAATTAGGGTGGTTGTGGTGGCAAAGATCAAAACTGAGTCGAGCAATCATATGGTTCTGAAACGCTAAAAAAACTTACCATGAAAAGCCTTACCATCTTCTGCCTCGTATTGCTGGCTAGCCTTGGCTGTTTTGCAGCTGACCTAACGACCAACTATGCTGCTAAAGCATACGAGAGTCTGCAAAAGCCGGTTACCAAGCCCAGCATAGCCGACCCCAAAGCGCAAGCAAAGGCAACGGAAAGCCTGAAAACGGCCAGTCTGCTTTTTGTGGAAAACAATGGCCAGCTAGCAGATAGTGAAGGTAAGCTACATCCCGAGATTCTCTTTACTGCCAAGGCAGCAGGAGCTCAGGTCTATGTAACGGGCAACAGCTTACATTATGTATTCACCAAGGTGGAGCGCGAAACCAAGGGCTCAAAGGAAAAGATGCCACACGAGCGGGACTCTATCAAGAGCGTGAGCACCCACCGTTTTACACTTGAACTTGTTGGCGCTAACCCTAAGCCCGAGTTAGTGAAACAAGAAGGTAACGCATATTACGAAAACTATTACCTAGCCCATTGCCCCAATGGAGTGGTGGCCCATAGCTTTGAGAAGTTTACGCTAAAAGGTGTGTACCCAGGTGTTGACTGGGTTGTTTATAGCAACGGACAAGGACTGAAATATGACTTTGTGCTTGCTAAAGGTAGCGACGCCTCCAGAATTAAACTGAAAGTAATAGATGCTGATGCAACTCTAAATGCCGAAGGTGATCTTGTAATGAAAACCACTCTAGGACAAGTAGTGGAAGACCAACCCGTGAGCTTCCAAGAAGGGCAGAAACTAGAAACCAGCTTCAAAGAATTGGGTAACCAGACCTTTGGGTTTAGTGTGCTTAATGCCAATATTACCCAACCACTAACTATTGACCCGAGTGTAGCTTGGGCTACTTATTATGGGGGGAGTGGTAGTGGGGGGAGTGGCGATGAAATTGGAAATTCTTGCGCCACCGATGCGGCTGGCAATGCCTATTTGGCTGGAGAGACATATGACATTGACTTCCCTGTTGCAGGGGCTTTTCAGGGGACATTTGGTGGTAGCGGTGATGCCTTCCTGGTCCAGTTTAACAGCACAGGCAGCCGCATGTGGGCCACTTATTATGGGGGGAGTCACTACGAATATGGCTCTTCCTGCGCCACCGATGCGGCTGGCAATGTCTATTTGGCTGGAAGTACTTACTCCATAGATTTCCCTGTTGCAGGGGCTTTTCAGGGCACACATGGTGGCGGAAGCTTAGATGCCTTCCTCGTCAAGTTTAACAGCACAGGCAGCCGCTTGTGGGCCACTTATTATGGGGGGAGTGGTAATGATTATGGCTCTACCTGCGCCACCGATGCCACTGGTAATGTCTATTTGCCTGGAACGACCAAATCCACCAATTTCCCTGTTGCAGGGGCCTTTCAGGGTACTTATGGCGGAGGAACTGGTGATGCCTTCCTAGTCAAGTTCAACAGCACTGGCAGCCGCATGTGGGCGACTTATTATGGGGGGAGTAGTAATGAGTCTGGCTTCTCCTGCGCCACCGATGCCGCTGGCAATGTCTATTTGGCTGGAAATACGTTGTCCACCAATTTGCCTGTTGCAGGGGCTTTTCAGGGGACTTATGGCGGTGGTACTTTCTCTGGTGATGGCTTCTTGGTCAAGTTCAACAGCACAGGCAGCCACTTGTGGGCTACTTATTATGGGGGGAGTGGGGATGAATATGGCTTTTCCTGCGCCACCGATGCCGATGGCAATGTCTATTTGGCAGCAACTACTCGGTCTACCGATTTCCCTGTTGCAGGGGCTTTTCAGGCGACAAGTGGCGGAAGTTATGATGCTTATCTCGTCAAGTTCAATAGCACAGGCAGCCGCTTGTGGGCTACTTATTATGGGGGGAATAGTAGTGACTATGGCTATTCCTGCTCAATTGATGCCGCTGGCAATGTCCTTTTGGCTGGAGAGACCGGCTCCCGTAATTTGCCTGTTGCAGGGGCTTTTCAGGGGACACATGGTCGCGGAAGTTGGGATACCTTCCTAGTCAAGTTCAACAGCACAGGCAGCCGCTTGTGGGCTACTTATTATGGGGGGAGTGGTGATGATTATGGCAGGTCCTGCGCCACAGATGCCGCTGGTAATGTCTATTTGGCTGGACAGACCACTTCCACAAATTTCCCTATTTCAGGGGCTTTCCAAGGGACACTCTCAGGGTCTGTTGATGCCTTCTTGGTTAAGTTCATTGATGTTTGCACTCCACCAGCTACCCCTACAATCACAGCTGGAAGTGCTATAAGCTTCTGCACAGGAGGCTCAGTAACCCTATCCGCTCCTGCAGGCTTTACCTACCTCTGGTCAACCAACGAGACTAGCCAATCAATCAATGTAACAACTGGTGGTAGCTATACCGTCCGTACGATCTCCAGTGGTTGTACCTCTACTGTTTCTGCTGCGACAGTTGTAACGGTTAATACCCCACCAACAACGCCAACAATCTCTGCTGGTGGTCCTACAACCTTCTGTACTGGTGGATCGGTA
Organism: Cytophagaceae bacterium; assembly: GCA_027490155.1. Lineage (GTDB taxonomy): Bacteria > Bacteroidota > Bacteroidia > Cytophagales > Flexibacteraceae > CANHWS01. The sequence continues at coordinate 19,172 of JAIXYP010000016.1, forward strand.
ACCCTCTCAGCTCCTGCTGGTTTCAGCTACCTCTGGTCAACAACCGAAACGAGCCAATCCATCAACGTCACTGCTGGTGGTAGCTATACCGTCCAGACAATTGCCAGTGGTTGTACATCTGCTATCTCTGCTCCGACAGTTGTAACGGTGAATACCCCACCAACAACCCCAACAATCTCGGCTGGTGGTCCTACAACCTTCTGCACAGGTGGTTCTGTAACTCTAACCGCCCCTGCTGGTTTCACCTACCTCTGGTCAACCAATGAAACTACCCAATCAATCAACGTAACTGCAAGTGGTAGCTATACCGTCCGTACGATCTCCAGTGGTTGTACCTCTACTGTTTCTGCTGCGACAGTTGTAACGGTTAATACCCCACCAACAACGCCAA
>JAIXYP010000064.1 GCA_027490155.1 Cytophagaceae bacterium
GGCACCATCAAACATAACCGAAGTTGTACCAGAAGAAGCTGGTATGTGGAACATCGTCACCGAGTCAGTCGCCGATGGCAAGAGGCGTGATCCGCACGCAACACCCGAGCGGAAGAAGAGTGCAGAAGTTGCCGTACAGTTATTGGCATCTGTGACCGTGATCACGTTGCGGCTGTTGATGAAGATCGGGATGTTAATAGCAGCAGTATTTGAGTTGGTTGAAGCACCACCATTAACCGAATAACGATAAGGTGCCGTGCCGTTGGTGATCGTGCCGGTAATAGCCGACCCAGACTGACCAGTGATCGAGAGACGCAGGTTGCTGCAGTTCACGCTCACAACAAAATTAACCGGACCAATAGCATTGCCAGTAGAAGTAAAAATCCTGACTGGGCCAGTAGTAGAACCAGCGCCGACTGTAGCAGTTGCCGTTGTGCTATTGATCACATTAAGGCCAGTAGCTGTCGTCCCGTTGAAGGTCACACTATTCGCCCCAGTAAAATTGGTACCTGTCAAGGTCACGACGGTGCCGACTGGGCCAGAGGTCGGGGTGAAGCTGGTAATGGTCGGTAGGGGGACAGTGACTGTAAAGTTGGAGGTACTAACAGCAGTGCCATTGGGAGTGACCATCCTGATTAAACCCGTGGTACTACCCGCTGTAACGATGCCAATTGCCGTGGTTTGGCCAACATTAAAAAAACTAGTGGTATTAGTATTGTTTATGGATGCTGAGGTAGCGCCTGTGAAGTTAATCCCGGTAATTGCGACTGTCGTGCCTACAGGGCCCGATATTGGTGTGAAGCTCGTGATGATTGGGTAAACAGTACTGCTTTTGAACTCAAAGAAAACAGTCCGTGAAATCAGATTACAGTCATAGTCAGTGATCAAGACGTAATACGAACCAGTAGCAGGCGCCACAAAATCGATCGAAGCCTTGTTGCCAGTGCAATACGGACCATTGTCATCGTTGCTTGCGACTTCTGTACCTAATGCGTTGTATATCCTAATTTTTGTGTCGTTAGCACCAGTCGCGTTGCAAGTGCGAAAACTATAGGTGATATTCATCCCAGCAGAAAAAACAAACGCAGGCCTGAAGCCCACATTAAGGTTCCGAGCCTGAAACGAAAAGGTCATGGACAAACGGCCTGCATAATTGGCACCATTGCACATAGCTGGCAATGACGTGACCGTGAAAGGCTGACTAGAACACAATATTCGTCCGTTAATGTTAGTGACACAGACCGAACCAGTAATTGCACCAAATGGCACCCTTGTCAGGATTGTGGAGTCATTTAGGACAGCAATTGTAGCAGCCGTAGCGCCACCAGAGAATGCTACGGCCGTTGCGCCAGTGAAACCATTGCCACGGATAACGACATCATCACCATCAAAGCCAGCGGATGGAAACAACGCCCGGATCGAGCCTGAGGGCACCAACTGGTAGGTCAAGGCCGTATTGACAAGTAGCGGATCGCAGTCAACAGTAGTAAACAAAACCTTGTAAGTGCCGGATGTAGGAGGTACGAAATCAATAGATGCCGAAGTACCAGGGCAGGCTGGGCCATCGTCATCATTGCTGGCAATTTCTGTATTGATACTGTTGTAGATCCTGAGTTTAGTATCTTCAAGGGCGCTACAGCTTGCCATCCTGTAGGTACTACCGGCAACAGCATTAAAGGTCCAATAAGGAACCGTGTTTATTTGCCCTTGTACGGTGCCAACGTTGTTGCTGAACGTTATTGAACCACGATTGACGGCAGCTAGATTACACAAGGCGGCAACGCCAGTAACTACAAAGTTTGTCGTTGTAGTGACAACACCACCTGCATAGTTTAGGTTGATCGGGCCAGTCGTTGTGCCAGCGGCCACAGTGAGAGTAAGCGCACTGGCTGATTGAGCGGTAATTGTAGCGACGTAACCATTAATGTCAGCCGAAAGGACATTAGTTAGGTTGGTACCCGTGATGACGATTGGCGCTCCGACGGAACTTGTTTCAGGAGAAAACGCCGTCAAGCTAGGTGCTACCAGAGGCGTGGCCAGATTGTTATCCAAAGACGTAATGGCAGGCAGCGAATTAAAATCCTTGTTCGAATGGTTTTTGGATAAGGTTCCCCAAGCAGCTTTTGTAAAGTTGCCTGATGCTTTGCTTTTGGCACCATAAAATCCGTTGTCATTCGGAATTGCAATCTCACTTCCATTGATGTCAACAGGTGTGCTAATCACATCAGCTGTTGGCACATACGAAGTTGCCGTCTGCGCTTTGGCCCAACCTGAGGTTATAAATACCAACAAAAGTGGCATAAATAACCCCAGACCAGACTTGGTTAGCTTACCAATAATGATAGCTAGATCCGCAAAGCGAGTAGTAGGCTGGCGAACAAGGGTTTGTTTGGCCGTTTCAGGTTTGTCGGTACAGGGCATAAGAAAAGAAAATTGATACGCTACTACTGCACCACCAGCGCCTGATAACTACCACTACCCTTGAGGCTAACCATGTAGCGACCAGCAGGCAATGCGGTGATATCGATTGGCTGGGTACCATCGGCTGATGGAGAGGCAGGCAC
>JAIXYP010000011.1 GCA_027490155.1 Cytophagaceae bacterium
CCTGCGGCGATGGTAGGGGCTGTTGGAACAGCATTTACAGTTGTTTGTAAACTCACGCCATTGTTAGAACCATCATTATCACTAATGGTGGCACCAACAATCCCACCTTGGACAAAGTAAGAACCGGTGGCAAGTGCAGCGCCAATAGTACCATTCAAGACCAAGGTAACTGAGCTATTGGCTGCTAAAGTTGGTATGGTCCACATCCCACCAGCAACATTATAAGTACCTGTGCTAGGGGTGTTACTAGCATACACAAAGGCATGTGGCAAAGCAGCTTTGACGTAAACATTACTAACAGCAAATGCCGTTGGGTTAGTTATGGTGTATGTATAGGACACATTACCACCTTGGCAAGCGTTTGTGGTGCCAGTTAAAGCAAGACCAAGGTTAACATTTTGGCAAATCTCTGTGCCATAGATGTTGACTCTGTCGTTATACCAATCTGTTATCAATAAACGTCCATCTGAAGAATAGGCTACACCATCAGGGTTATTCAAACTTGCAGTACCTGATCCTAATGTTGGAGTTGTAAAGTTTGGCTGACCTATGACTGAATTGGCATTTGCCCCATTGCTGGTAGGAATCGTATTAAAAATAAGAACCCGATTGTTGGATCGATCTGTTACCGCCAGGACTCCAGTAGGGGAAACTGCCACATTAACAGGCCAAGATAGGGTAGATTGGGTAGTACCAGAAGTACCCGTAGTAAAATTAGTTTGGCCTATTACTACATTGGCAGCTGCACCATTACTTGTAGGTACGGTATTGTAAACCAAAACCCTATTATTAAATATGTCTGGGACTAACAACTTGCCATCAGGGCTAACAGCGGCATAATGCGGGAAACCCATTTTGGTAGAGGAGAGACCAGAAGTACCTGTAGTAAAATCTGGTTGTCCTACCACCACATCGGCAGATGTGCCATTGCTGGTCGGAATCTGGTTATAAATGAGAACTCTATTATTAAAGCCGTCTGTAATAAAAAGTTGTCCACTAGGATGCACAAAAACACCGATTGGGCCATTGAATTTAGACTGAGTGGTTCCAGCAGAGGTGGTACTGAAATCTGGCTGACCAATAACTACATCTGGAGCTTGACTTGATATTGTTGGTAAGGAATTGTAAACAAGAATCCTATTCTTCCAGAAATCTGAAACAAGAAGCTTATTACCATCTGGGCTAAAGGCCACTCCACTAAGCCCAGAACCTAGCGCAAGTGTAAGATAAGGAGTTGTAGCATTCACAGTGGAGTAGAGGTAGGCATTTCCATTCCAGTCTACAACTGCTTTGACACCTTTTGAGCTCACTGCCAAGGCCCGTGGCTGTGTGACAGAACTGGAACTTGTGAAGCTCATGCCTGTGGTTAATATTGGTGCAGCAAATTGGGCGTTTACACTTACCGTCACATTCTGGGTTGTACTACACCCATTTGGTGCAAGTATATTATAGGCATACACTACATCAATAGCCGCCGCTGTCGTATTAACCAGTACCTCGTTCGGGTTGGTTGTCTGTGCTGTAGTTACCGCAGCATTGCTAATACCAGTTACTGCCGCACGGGTCCAAGTAAAGGTGGTACCCGCCGTTGCACTTGTAGGGGTGTAGGTGAAGGCCGTATTGGTACAAACAGTGGTTGGGGTAAGTGTGCTGCTGAGGGTAAATGTCGGATTTACACTAACCGTTACGTTCTGGGTATTACTACACCCATTTGGTGCAAGGATGGTATAGGCATAGACCACATTAATCGCCGCAGCGGTGGTGTTAACCAGTACCTCGTTCGGGTTAGCTGACTGTGCTGTAGTTACAGCAGCATTGCTGATACCTGCTACTGCTGCCCTAGTCCAAGTAAAGGTGGCGCCTGCAGTGGCACTGGTTGGCGTGTAGGTGAAAGCCGTATTGCTACAAATAGCGGCTGGGGTAAGGGTGCTGTTAAGCGTTGGGGTTGGATTAACTACGACTGAAACACTCTGGGAGTTGGTGCATCCGTTTGGTGCTGTGATAGTAAAGGCATAAACCACATTCACTGCTGCAGTTGTCGTATTAACCAACACCTCATTCGGATTGGTTGCTTGGGCTGTAGTTACAGCAGCATTGCTTATACCAGTTACTGTTGCCCTAGTCCAAGTGAAGGAGGCTCCTGTAGTAGCACTTTCAGGGGAATAGGTAAAGGCGGTATTGGTACAAACAGCGGTTGGGTTAGGTGTGCTGCTGAGGGTAGGAGGTGCTACAATTGTAAACGTCCCTTCTGTAGCCCATGCGCCACCAGCCAAGGCGGCATCTGTAGCTTGCACAGACCAATAATAGGTACCCGGCGCGAGTCCTGATACAACATAACCACCCGCACGCCATTGGACCTTGGCAATAGATGCGATCCTTCTGTAACCAGTGGTTACATTAGCCATTGGGCTGATTTCTTCTACCCCATTGCTAGATGTTCCTATCCTGATGTTGTAGGCAAGGCCATTTTGGCCAGTTTGTGTATCTGTGGTTTTGTTCCAAGTTAAGGTAGCCACTCCACAAGCTGATTGCGTTGCAGCCAAACCTGTTGGTGCCACTGGTGCTGTGTTAAAGGTGGATCCGTTATTTTTCCAGATTTCGGTAACATACGAACCAGCAGTAGTATAGCCAGAGAGCAATACATCCAAGTCGCCATCATTATCAAAGTCGCCCCATGCCGCAGAACTTACATTAACACCGGTGATTTGAGTGGCTAATTTACTGAAAACACCTGCTGTATTCGTCCAGATTTCGGTAAAATGGGACATTCCATTAGTTGAGCCAGATACCAGAACGTCTAAGTCGCCATCATTATCGTAATCGCCCCAGGCAACAGAACCACCAGCAAGACCAGTAATTGATGTAGACAATTTACTAAAGTTACCACCTGTATTCGTCCAGATTTCGGTAACTCTAGCAGATAAAAATTCATTAGTTGCGCCAGATACCAGAACATCTAAATCTCCATCATTATCGTAATCGCCCCAAGAAGCAGAGCCATATACAACACCAGTAAAGGTGGAAGAGGTTAATTTATTAAAAGAGCCACCGTTATTTGTCCAGACTTCAGTGACAGCGGCAGCTCCAGCATTGCCAGCTAACAAAATATCTAAGTCGCCATCGTTGTCATAATCGCCCCAAGCGGTTGAGCCGTTATCAACACCAGTAATTGAAGTAAACTTTTTACTAAAGGATCCTGACGTGTTGGTCCAGATTTCGGTAACACGTGGAAATCCAACTCTGCCAGATAACAAAATATCTAAGTCGCCATCGTTGTCATAATCGCCCCAAATGGCAGTACCATATGATACAGTGGTAATTGATGAGGTCAACTTGCTAAAAGAACCTCCGGTATTAGTCCAGATTTCGGTAACGCTCCTACTTCCTGTCCATCCGCATAACAAAATATCTAAATCGCCATCATTGTCATAATCTCCCCAAGCAACTGAACCGTCTTCGATAGCAGAAATTGAAGTAGATAACTGGCTAAAGCTTCCACCATTATTGGTCCAAATTTGTGTAAATCTCGTACTTCCTGTCCATCCGCATAACAAAATATCCAAATCGCCATCATTGTCATAATCGCCCCACGCTATTTTACTAAAATAAACACCTGTGATTGATGTGGGAACTTGGCTGAAAGTCGGATTTACGGTTACCGTTACGTTCTGCGCTGCACCAGTACAACCGTTTGCAGTAGGTGTAATAGAATAGGTAACTATAATAGGTGCTGCAGTGGTATTGGTTAAGGTTTCTGAAATAGAACCTGTGCCACTACCAGCCACATTGCCATTGATGCCTGCCAGAGCAGCACGGGTCCAAGTGAAGGTAGCTCCTGTTGCAGATGTTGGGGTGTAGGCAAATGGGCCGCTAGAAATTGCTGCTGGGGTCAGGGTACTGTTAAGGGTAGGGATTGGGTTAACTGTTACCACAATAGGGGCACTAGCGGCACTTGTACAACCATTGCTAATAGCTTGTACGGTTAAGTTAGCAGAAGCTGAAAGTGTCCTTGGGTTGGTCGTGTTTCCATCACTCCATAAGTAGGTGGATCCTCCTGATGCGGTGAGTAATACATTACCACCAGCACAGAAGGTAGTTGGGCCGCCTGCGGCGATGGTAGGGGCTGTTGGAACAGCATTTACAGTTGTTTGTAAACTCACGCCATTGTTAGAACCATCATTATCACTAATGGTGGCACCAACAATCCCACCTTGGACAAAGTA
>JAIXYP010000042.1 GCA_027490155.1 Cytophagaceae bacterium
CACTGTAGCGATGCCAATGATTACTTCATCTGTCGTATGCTTAAAACAGAGTTCGATAGCTATATCAAAGGGCCTAAACGAACACCTACTGTCATTAAATCATCATCACGGACTGGTATGCTTTAGCCATTCCGTACCGTGAGGTAACATGCCGTTTAGTGCCGTAGAATGGCATGTGTTGCATTTGAAGGTCTAGCGCCACCTGCCCATGTATAATGCGGCATGTGGCGCTTTTTACATCCTATAGACCTTGTACGGCTTATCAATGCAGATGAGCTGTTGCGGCTTGTCGAGCTTGATACCGAGTCAATGCGTGTCACGATAGACATGGCCGTTGAATTGGTCATCAGTTATCTGCTGAAGCGATATGATGAGTCTTTGGCCTTCCCGCAGATCAAGGTATGGCAGGTTGATCAAGACTATACGGAAGGCGACCTAGTGGTCAGCCTGCCTCCTGCTTTTGACTTAGAGGCAGAGTATGGAGTGGGCGACCAAGTGACCTACAATAGTTTGGTCTTTAAGGCTACACAAGCCACCACAGGCGATGCGCCAGGGCAAGGCTTCAAGTCTATCTGGAGTGGGGTAGCATGGCGTATCATGCGTTGCACAGCCGACCATACCAGCGAAGGCACTATCGATGGGACCAAGTTTGAGGCGGTTGATCCGCGCAATCAAGTCTTGGTCAGCGCCACAGCTGACATCGTGGTTTATGAGCTGATGGCTAGAGCCATGCCAGATGCGATGCCAGACGTCCGGAAGGACCGCTACAAGGCCGCCATCTCAATGCTGAGCCGTGTAGCCACAGGCAAGCAATCTATCGACTTACCACCCGCACCGACCAATACGCTAGGTTCACGTCGCCTAGTGGTGGCAGCATCTGGGTCAAGACCTCAATGGGACTAATGGCAGAGACAACAACAAACACTAGTGCTCGCATAAAGCCACACATAGGTGCTGGCTTTATCAGGCGTGAGGCAGCGGACATCAAGAAGCTGAGGGATGCGCTTAACAGGGCAGAACAAGACATCTTTCCAGACCGTACTGAGCTGATCCGGATCTACAAGGATGCTGTCCTGGATAGCCACTTGAGTGCTGTTTGGGAGCTCCAGCGCAAAGCCAAGTTGTTATCGTTAGGCTTTTCGGTCTTGCGGCCTGATGGTGACTTAGATGAAGTCATGACCAAGTACCTGCACGCACCATGGTTCACGACCTTCTGTGGGCTGGCGTTTGATAGCAAACTATGGGGTTATGAGCTAATCCAGTTCGGGGATGTTGTGAATGGGGCCTTTAGCGAGGTGCAGCGGGTGCCGCATCATCTGGTGATACCTGAGCGACAAGAGTGCCGAACGTTTATCGGTAATCAGCGTGGTATCAGCTATGTGGAGCCGCCCTATCAAGATTGGTATCTAGGCATTGGCGCTGCGCTGGATTACGGACTGTTGCTCAAGGCTGCCTTCTATACCCTCAGCAAACGCTACGTTAAGGCCAGCTGGGATGAGTTTGCGATGGACTTTGGTATGCCTACCAGAGTTATCGAGACAGATGCTGACGCTGATGATAATGCCAAGGACGAAATGACTGACGCGATCCGGAATGCTGGACGTGGTGCTGTGATCGCCCTTAACAAAGGGGATGACTTCAGGTTCTTGCAGGCGCAAAATGTAGATGCCTTCAAGGTCTATCAAGAAAACCTAGCCTACTGCAATGCCGAGATCAGCAAGTTGATTGTAGGCCAGACGATGACCACCGAGAACGGGTCTAGCTACAGCCAAGCCGCAGTCCATGAGCGTGTGGGTGACACGCTCTTGATTGCTGATAGTCAATGGTTGGCAGACGTGATCAATACGAAGTTGTTCCCCTTCATGCGCAAACATGGCATGATAGGCGAGGGCTATACATTCCAGTTTGACCAGCAGCAGGAGTTGAACCTAACGGGCATGAATCTGGTCATGCAGACCTTGCTACAGTCTGGCCAATACACGATCCCTGCCGAATACATCGAGCGCAAGTTTGGTTTTGAAGTGGAGCTAAAACAGGTGGCACCACCGGAGCCTGAGGTGCCAGTGATCCCGATCAATCCCGCAGCTGATGGAGGTCAGCTTGTGGGAAAGCCCGTAAAGGCAGTGGCAATGTTGCTGCCTACTTCAAGCCTCGTCACTAAAGCCTACGGATCAGCCTGTGGGCACAACCATGGCCATGTTATCACCGGTCCTGTCGCAGCTGACCAGGACTGGTTTAACGATAACGAATTAGAGGGTGTCGTCCGTGAGTTTTATGGCGGCACCTACTCTGATGGCAACCTGCCTAAGTCGCTCCAGAAGAAACTATTTGATGTGCTGTGGGGTGGAGCAAAGAAGGGTGTCGAGACCGAAATCAAGCTGGACCAAGACCCTGCCTTTGGCACGAAACTTAAGGAGAATGTAGCGGCCTTCAGCGCAGCCAAGACGTGGCAGCAAGCCAAGGAATATAGCGACCTGCTATCAGACATCACAGGCAAACAACGTGAGTGGCCTGCTTTCAAACAAGAGGCTATGAAGGTAGCCAAGGAGTACAACCAAGACCACCTCAGGACCGAGTATGAGACAGCGGTCGCAGCAGGGCAAATGGCAGGGCTCTGGAAGCAAGCAATGGACACGGTGGGCCTTGATGGTCTAGTGATGTACGACACGGCTGGAGACGCAAGGGTAAGGCCTGAGCACAAAGCATGGGATGGTATCGTGAAGCCACTAGGGGATGCCTTCTGGAACACACACTGGCCACCCAATGGCTACCGCTGCCGTTGCTCGGTCAGGATCATGTCGAGTGGTCAGATAACGCCAGTGGTGCCCACAAAGGAGGATCCTACCATACCAACGATGTTCAAGTTCAACCCTGGCAAGTCGGCCATGATCTTTAGCCCGGACCATCCGTATTGGGACATCCCTGCGGCTAGTCTAGCGTCTGTGAGCAAGATGCTGGGCAAAAGTGCTGAGGAACTGATGCGAGACAACCAGCAGGCCGAGGTGCTGAGTGTGAAGAAGTTTATGAATACTGACCTAGCCAAGAAGTACAAACAAGAGATCAAGGAGAGTGGTGGTTTTGCAAAAGGCTCTACCCTGTCAAAGGCAGAGCAAATAGCTGTCAGGGCCTATACCGAGAAATCAGTGGCGTATAAGTTCAACGCTGCCACCCGCAAAAATTACCCGAACCTGCAAGACGAAATGGAGGATCAGCTCTTTGGTTTCGTGCTGGGTAAGGCCATTGACAAGGGTCCGCAGCACAATGGCATCTCGATCCGAACGCTAGGAGAGACCGAGGCTTTGATGTATATCAACGGTGAAGCCAGCGAGTTTAGGCAGTTCACCAGTGCGACGGTGGGACTACAGCCTGTCGTGAGTACCGAGCGGCAATACCGACTTGTTTTGGCTGGCGTTGGTGGTGCCGTGATTGAAAAGCTATCGAAAGTACAGGCTGAGAAAGAGGTATTGTACAAGCCAGGCACTAAATTTGTAGTTACTAAGATCACCGAGAACGGTAACGTGGTAACAATCTTCGCTACTCATGGACCAGAAAGAGGAAAAAATACAGCGGATGACGCCCGAAATTGAGGCTGAAATGGATGCGTTTATTGCTGAGTATGACCGCAAGATTGCAGCAGGGGAGTGTATCTATACCGACGAGCCATTTGAGGACTTTACGGAGGCCCGTGAAAACCTAAGGAAGATGGGCGTAAAGCCTAAGCCCTGGGGCTGGTGGTTAGAAGAAAACAAGCAGAAAGAGGAAAGCCCTAGTTAATCGCTAGGGCTTTTTTGTTGGCAGTTATTAGAATATATCTAACAACTCAGCTATCCGGAAATCCCGGACAACTGACCAACTACTAATTTTAGTAGGTTTTAGTAATCATTAGTAGTTGTGTTTCAATCCACCCGAGCAAGGCCAACAGCTTTGCACCTTGTGGGCATGACTCCAGATCAGTTTGTGGCGAAGTTGAAGGCGATGGTGGCCTTGCGTGAGCGTCTGCCAAGGATCATTGGTGAGGATGCGCGGTCTTTCTTCCTGGACAATTACCGCAAGGGTGGCTTTGAAGATACCAACTTTGTGCCCTGGGTGAAGCGCAAGGTTAAACGGCGCTACCTGACGAACCCTGACAACCTGAAAGTGGCAGGCGAGGGCAAGTTCTCGAAACTGACCCTATCAGCAGCGGGCAAAAACGACAAGGGTAGGGCCTTGCTGGTCAGGTCTGGTCGTTTAAGGCGGAGCATCCAGATCATGAGCTCAGGCCCTGGCTATGTGGTCATCGGTACGGATGTGCCTTATGCAAGTTTCCACAATGACGGGGTAGAGGGTAGGTTGCCTCAACGCAAGTTCCTGGGCGAGAGTACGGCCCTAAATCGGCTGGTCGAGAAGCGTGTAATTGAAGAAGCCATGAAGGTCCTGTTATGACAAAGCAAATCTATCAATCCATCGAGAAGAAGTTATTGGCTGTTAATGGCATCAAGTCTGTCTCGCTCTACAACGGCTCTATCCAGCAGCTGGACAAGTCCTTGACCTACCCAGCTGCGCTTGTATTGTTTGATGCCACCAGCTATACCGATGGCGTCAATGGCTATCAGGTCGGGGCTTACAATCTGGTGATCTACATCCTGATCAAGGGTGCGCACAAAGAGGTCCTACAGGCACTGGACTTGGTGGACAGGGTAGCCAAAGGGCTACACAAGTTTAGCCCCACTGAGGACTCTAGCCCAATGATGCGCAAGGGGGAGACGATGCCTGATGTGTTTACGGATCTGTTTGTGTTTGAGCAATCCTATGAGTTCACATGTGTGGACTATGGGGTGGTGACGGCCAGCGAGACGATAGAGGCCGAGGGCCTGACGGTCAGTTTGACGCTGGACTAGTCCCGAATAGCTCTAGCTGTTTGCAGGCTTTGTTGTTGGACCGCATGTAGCGTTTGTAGCGTGTCTGTGCGCACTCCGTCATCGTGACGGCCGTGAGCTTGCCATTGTAAAAGCCACGGCGCTGCAGGAACTCTACAATGGCTAGGCGGGTGACCTGTGCTGAGGCAATATCTAGCTGGAAGGCGGCTTTGTGGTAAGCATCAGCGAGACTATCAGGCAGCAGGGCGTGGGCTGCTGTTTTCTTGTTTGGCTGCATTGTGTTAGGTATGTGTTACAAAACACAAGTTAGCAATAGTCGAACGCATTATTTGCATCCATGTTCAATCGCTTTGCAAACACGCAATGTTACGCCACTTACAACGACAGGGATCGTGTGGGTGTCGTGACGATCTATGACCAGCTGGGTGTGGATGACAAAGGCAATGGCCTACGTGGTAGCTGGGTTGCCGAGCAACTGATGTGGCTGGACTCGCTATCAAATGTTGACCGCATCCAGCTCAGGATTAACTCACCAGGTGGCAACATCATGGAAGGCATGTCGATCATGGCTGCGGCCTCTTTTTGCACCAAACCGATTGATACCTACTGTGATGGTGTCTGTGCTTCGATGGCGGCCATCATTTTGCAGGCAGGCACCAAGCGCTATATCGCTGATGCTGGCCTGCTGATGTTCCATGCGCCGTGCATGTCTGATGGCGAAGAACAAGATGCTAGCCTGGACTACTTCAAGTGGTCCTTGGCCACAACGCTAGCCACCCGTGCTGGCCTTGACCAAACAACCATCGATGGCTTGCTAGGCACCAACGACAGGTGGATGGATGCCACCGAGGCACTGGCTTTGAACCTTGCCGATGCCTCGTTTGAGCTGGCCAACAAACCGACTGTCAAAAACAGGGACCTGACAACGGTCTATGGCTCGTTCCAGCAGGTGATCAACCAGGCTAATCTTCAATTACAACCAACCCTTGACAATATGAATAAGTTCGAGAAGGCTGCCGCTGCGCTGAAGCTGCCAGCCGATAGCACCGATGATGCGTTTACGACTGCTATCAACCAACTGGTGAACACCAACACGACCTTGGCAGCGAAGGTGACCGAAATCGAGGCGAAGCTCACAGAAGCCGAGGCAAAAGCAAAGGAGCTGGAGGCCGTCAACCTAGATGCCAAGGTGGAGCAACTGATCGGCGGAGCTGTGGCAGAAGGTCGGCTAGCTGCAACGGCTGTCGATGCGTTCAAGGCGATGGCCAAAACCAACTTTGAGTCTGCCAAGACCGCCATTGATGCGCTGCCGATCAATAAAGCAGCTGCCCACATCCCTCAAAATGGGGCTAAGGCTGC
>JAIXYP010000029.1 GCA_027490155.1 Cytophagaceae bacterium
ACCAGCAGTTACGTTGATTGATTGGCCCGTCTCGTTCGTTGACCATAGGTAGGTAAAGCCTGCAGGAGCTGTTAGGGTAACTGAACCACCTGAGCAGAAAGTAGTAGGGCCACCTGCAGTGATTGTTGGTGTTGTTGGTGGGGTATTAACTGTAACAACTGTCGGAGCAGAAACAGCCGAAGTACAACCATTGGAGATCGTACGGACGGTATAGCTACCACCAGCAGTGACGTTGATTGATTGGCTAGTTTCCGTTGTTGACCATAGGTAGGTGAAACCAGCAGGGGCAGATAGCGTAACTGAACCACCCGTGCAGAAGGTTGTCGGGCCACCAGCATTGATCGTTGGGGTTGTTGGCGGAGTGTTAACCGTTACAACTGTCGCAGCCGAAGTAGCCGAGGTGCAACCATTGGCGATCGTACGGACGGTATAGCTGCCACCAGCAGTTACGTTGATTGATTGGCTTGTCTCAGTTGTTGACCACAAGTAGCTGAAACCAGCAGGGGCAGTTAGGGTTACAGAACCACCTGAGCAGAAGGTAGTCGGTCCACTAGCATTGATTGTAGGCGTTGTTGGTGGGGTGTTAACAGTCACTACTGTCGCAGCAGAAATAGCTGAAGTACAACCATTTGCAATGGTGCGCACAGTATAGTTACCAGCAGTGCTAACGTTGATACTCTGGGTACTAGCGTTGTTAGACCATAGGTAAGTAAAGCCAGCAGCGGCAGTCAATGTTACAGATCCACCTGTGCAGAAGGTAGTTGGGCCGCTGGATGATATTGTTGGAGTAGCAGGGGTTATGCAATCCGCCTCAATTGCACCAATGTAATTCCTGGTTTGCCCAGCGATTTTGTTAAAACTACCACCGACGTAAACCGTATTTACGTGTACAGCAATTGTTGAAGCCGTATTGTTGGCGTTGGGATTCCAGCTAGTGGCTAATCCTGTATTTGCATCCAAGGCAGCAATTTTTGAACGCATTGCCCCGCCAATATTAGTAAAATCTCCTCCCACATATACTAAATTTCCACTAATGGCGATAGCTCTTGCTGCGAAGTCTGGATTTGGATTCCAGCTAGTGGCTAGGCCAGAGGAAGCACTTAAGGCTGCAAGTGTTGTACGCATTGCTCCGCCGATAGCACTAAAAGGTCCTGCCACATAAACTGTATTTCCATGTACTGCTATAGCATCAACGGTATTGTTAACGCTAGGATTCCAGTTAGTAGCAAGGCCTGTGCTAGAATCTATGGCAGCAATGTAGCTGCGCATTGATCCTCCAATGGAAGTAAATATCCCTCCTGCATATATGGTTTTTCCGCTTACGGCAATCGTGTTGACATAACCACTTGGACTAGGATTCCAGTTGGTAGCCAAACCTGTTGTCGCATCCACTGCAGCCAGATGTTGCCTTAAAGCTCCTCCAATTTGATGAAAGTAACCTCCAATATATACAGTATTACCTGAAACGGCAATTGAATTTACCACACCTACATCAGGATTAGGATTCCAATTGGTGGCTTGGCCTGTTCCGGTATCCACAGCGGCGATGTTTGTGCGTGTGGCACCTCCAATTGAAACATATGTCCCGCCAGCGTATAGCTTAGTTCCATTAACTGCTATTGTATTAACAGTGTGGCTTGCAGCTGGGTTCCAAGGAGTGGCTAAACCAGTAGTTGCATCTAATGCAGCAATTTTGTTTCTTGTTGCACCGCCGATGTAAGTAAAATCTCCTCCAACATAGATAATATTCCCCGTAACAACTATAGTTCTTACAATGTCATTTGCATTCGGATTCCAAGGTTTTACCTGCGCATTTGTAGTATTCAAATTGGCCATGCCATGACGGTACTGCCCTGCGATAATATTAAACTTACCAAGCACATAAAGACTATTCCCATTCACCACCAGGCTATCCACCATACCGTCAGGATTAGGGTTCCACGCTGGGTCTAGGGTATTGTCTGCCAGCAAGTGGGCTAGGTGGTTACGTTTTACGCCAAAGACAGAGGTAAATTCTCCTCCAATAAATCTTCCTCCTTGGCCATCCGGTACTGTGACCTTGACCTGACCATCGGTAATGTTCTCGGGCTGGCTATTTGGCTGTGACAAAGACCCCATCGCCTTGGCCGCATAGTTGGTCCTGAGGTCAACGGCAAAAGTGGCAAAACTGGTGAACAGCGCGATGAGAAGGACGGCAAAGATTTTCATGGGTACAGTAGCGTAAAATGCAGGCAAGTGGTTGATATTCAGTACCACGTAACAACAAATCTAATCAGCTAGTTGGCCCCTTCAAAAATTTCAATTGCCGAATTAATTTAGGACTTTCGATTCGGCAATTGTAAAAATGGGGTTATTGGTACTACAGGCACCATTTTCTGAATCACAAACCCCTTCTTCTGGCCTATCAGGTCGGCAAAAATATTTTGGTTGGCGGCTCGTCCCAAGCAATATAATCTGGCCTTTCGGAGCGGATTTGGGTCCTTTAGATCTTTTGTCTGAACTAGGATTAAACGGATTGAAGGGATGTAAGGGATTCTAGTGTACTCATTCGCACTTAGGCGGCATGTCAATAGCAGTGGTGTCTTTTCAACCCCATCCCTAAAATCCATTAAATCATCTTTCTAAAATCCCAGTTCAGACAGACTCCCATGGCACCCCCAAACAAAAAGCCCACCGAACACGATGGGCTTTTTGTGACTATGTTTTACAGGTGTATGAAAATCGTTTACGGTTTTCAGCTATTGATACCGCAGGCGTCAAAAAGGTAACCCAGGGGTAACAAAAAAATTTGGTTTTTTTCGCAAAAGGCCTCTGGCATGCTCCTATGGCTGTTTTTTGCCGTAAAAATTTCTCAAAAAAAATCACGACGCCCCTCCTGAGGTGGTCTTGAGATGGGTACTTGGGCTATCAAACCGGGTCATGGGCAAGCAAATGTCTGGTCCTGTTTGCAGGGTTAGACCTAGCTCCGGGTAGGCTTTTCCCGCCACCCAGCACATCAACCTATGCCACGGTATTGCAGCGTCTATCTTGTGTGGATTGCTTGCTTTGGACCTGCGATAGCCACGCTAAAGTCTAGTTCTGACAACAGGGGTTGGAGTCCCTTCAAGAGCACCGAGGCTGGCTGTTAACTACCCAGTATCCACCCCGCCAGGCAACAAAAAAGCCTCCGGAGACCAGAGGCTTGTTTGGTGTTATATAAACAGGTGAATGAAATACAATTTCAGTACTGGTTTATACGCCTAGTGGCCAATAGGTAACCAGCGTTGGCAAAAAAATTTCAGCACCATGCCTAAAAGACCTCTGGCATGCTCTTTAGGCAGTTTTTATCCCTAAAAAGTTTTCAAGACAGGCTAGATGGATATTGGTTGGCCACGGTTTGGGCGCCGAATTTTGCCCTCGTCTGGATGTTGCTTTTCGGTAAGTCGGGTCGGTGTGTAATGGTTGGGTCAGTGGCATTGTTGCCAGATACCCGCTCTTAGCCCCTGATCCTGAGGTGGTGGGGCTAGGTTTTTGCAGCTAGGGTTGTTGGTTTCAGTAGCAGAACCTCGTACCTTTGCACCCCGATGACCTCCTGAGGCGATCGATGCTGCTTTCGTAGTTCAATGGATAGAATGTCAGATTCCGGTTCTGATGATGGGGGTTCGAATCCCTTCGAGAGCACGAAAAAGCCCCTACCAGCGATGATAGGGGCTTTTTTATGACCATTAGGCCCATTTGAATGGCCTTGCTTTTGTTGACCATTCTTGGGCTTATTCGTGCAAACTCGGCCAATCTAGTCTTGAAGCACAGCCCAGCGGGCTTCCATCGCCTCCTTGGTCCCGAGGCTAATCAGCCCCAGTCCGTTGTTGAAGGCATCAGGGGCACAGGTCATCGGTTCGACGGCCAAACTCTGCCGATTGGCGGGGCTATAGACCTGCAAGAAGTTGTACTTGCCGACGCCCACCTCTTGTTTGATGCTAAACTTGATCTTGGCCACTGGGTCTTGGATGGTCGTGACCGCCATGCCGGCCTCTGTGGCAGCTACGCCAAAGCACGTATCAAAGTGAGTATCCCCGAAGGCTTGAGGCGCCGCAAAGACCGAGTAGGGCACATGTTCGCCCGTCGGGATCATACGGTCATCAACGGGGTATAGATTGGTGGTCGGTAGTGTCACCTCCCATCCATCCACAGGGTTGCCGGTGCTGAAATAAGGGTGCCAGCCAAGTCCAAACGGCATTGTGCGTTGGCCTGTATTGATCACGACCGTATGGACAAACAATCCCTGCGACGTGAACCGCAAATTGAGCTCTATGTAATAGGCAAACGGAAAAGCAAACTCAGATCCATCATACTGGTAGGCGAGTGTTGCCTTGGCCTCACGCTCGTTAGCCTCGATAGACTGGACCACAAAGGGTTTATCCCAGACCAACCCATGGATGGCGTGGCCTTCGGCAGCATGGTTGCAGGTTAGTTTGTAGTCATGGCCTTGCCAATGGTAGGTGCCGTCCTTGATCCTGTTCGGGAAGGGGCTAAGCAGAGTGCCGTAGTAGTTGCTCAGGCCAACGGTCAGGAAATCAGTGGGTGTCTTGGCCGAGAGGGTAATAGGCGTTAGCTGATTGTCGGCATTGGGCAAAACCAACTCGTTGAGCGCAGCACCGTAACCCATCGCAAAGGTTGCGTAGGCACCTGTGGTCTCATTGGTCAATCTCAATAGCTCAGAGCTGTTGTTGGCATCTTGCCATGGCTCTACGGAGGCTGTGAACACGTTGCGGGTCTTGATAACTGTGGGGAGGTAAATGGACTTGTCAGCCGTAATACGGTGCGGACGATTGGGCCATGCAGGTTGGCAATAGCCTACGTCATTCGTTGGCCATGACCTTGCAATGCTGGTGATCCTTGTCGATCGAGATATAGACCTCAGACCGTGTTTTCTCAAACCATTTGCTGAGGGCTTCGGCTTTCTTGCGGCTCAGCGCAGCATGCTGGATCTTCTGGTAGTCATCCTTAAGGCTAGCCTCGTGTGGGACCGTTTTGCTTTTGTAGTACAAAATACGCATCCCTTCCTTGCCGTCATCCGACCGATAGACTAGCGGTGCGCTGATGGTGCCAACCTTCATGGTATCGATCGTGAAGAAGACCACCGGGTCTAGGTTTTCGAGGGCAACACGGCTGGTATTGGTGGTATTTTCCATGAAGAATCCACCTGCGTTTTTCGTCTGTTGGTCTTCGCTATACTCCTTGGCGGCCTTATCAAACTTGATGCTATCAGCCAGGATACGAGTCCTGAGGCTGTCCAGATACACACGTGGCTCTTCTAGACTTAGGTTGCTACCGTTTGGTTTGATCAGGATGTGGCGCGAGTTGTACTCCTCACCACGGCGGTCCAGCAACTCGATGATGTGGTAGCCAAACTGGGTCTCGACAGGCTCGGATACTTCGGCCTTTTTGAGGCGTAGGGCTGTGGCCTCATATTCTGGTGCCATCACGCCACGACCCCAATAGCCAAGTGCTCCACCCGCTGTGGCCGAGCCCGGATCGTCGCTATAGATTTTAGCTAGGTCCTCAAACGACTCACCATTCATGATCCGCTCACGCAGTTTCATGATCTTCTCGCGGGCCTCTTGTTTACGTTTTTTGCTCAGCTTCGCAAACCGGACAATCTGGCCCACCTCAACCTCTTTGCTGAAGTAGGGCAGGCTGTCTTTCGGGATGTCTTCAAAAAATTTCCGCACCTCACCTGGGGTCACTTTCATGTCCTTGGTGATGTTGTCTTGCATCTTCTGGATCACCATTTGGTCCCGCACCTGTTTCCGCAGCTCGGACTTAAACTGGTCCACCGTTTTGTTGTAGTAGGCCTCCAGCTTTTCCTTGCTGCCGATGCTCGCGATCATGTAGTTCATCCGGCGGGTTAGGTTATCATCCACCATTTTGCTCTCTACGGTGACAGAGTCCAGCTCCGCTTTGGCCAATAGCAACTTGTTGATAACCAAGGTCTCAAGCACCTTGCACCTGAGGTCAATGCCTGGGCTAGTACGCTCGCCTTGCTGGACAGCCTGATAATAGGCCATCTCGAGGTCACTAAGCAAGATGATCTGGTTATCCACCTTGCCGATGATTTTATCTAGGACCTGGCTGTTGGCTGAAGGCTGAGCCATGGCGGGCTGGGTGGCCATCATGGTCAGGCAAGCGATTAAAACAAACAGAATCCGGATGCGCAATAATGTCATAGGGACAAAGATACCGCTTACGAGCCAATTTGAGTGTTTGCATTAGCCCTAGGTGATGCCCTAACGTCCCTGATATCACCTAATTGTCTGCGCAAGGCCATTCTTTGGGCCAGATTAACACTGATTTAACGGTTTTGGACTGCCTTCCCCAATCATGATGCTGCACTGACAAGATTGACTTCTTTCTGCTATCAATCTGTGGGGGCCGCCTACTTAACTTTGTCCCATGGCCGACCATGATCAAATCCTGCGCGAAAAAGTAGCTGCCCTGCCCGAAGAGCCAGGCGTCTATCGTTTTTTTGACCAAGAGGGCACCATCATTTACGTCGGCAAGGCCAAAAGTCTACGCAAACGGGTCAGCAGCTATTTCATGAACAAGAGCCAGCTAGAGCGCAAAACCCGCCGCTTGGTCTCTTTGATCACCAACCTAGAGTACACTGTCGTCACCACCGAGTTTGATGCCCTGCTGCTAGAGAATAACCTCATCAAGCAATACCAGCCACGCTACAACATCTTGCTCAAGGATGACAAAAGTTATCCTTATGTGGTCGTGACCAATGATGCCTACCCACGCATCTATACCACCCGCAAACTCCGCAAAGGGGAAGGTACCTACTTTGGGCCCTATGCCAGTGGCCGCACCATGGGCACCGTGCTGGAGCTCATCAAAAAAGTCTATACCCTCCGGAGCTGCAGCCTGCCACTCAACAGCCAGAACGTGACCGAAGGCAAGTTCAAGGTCTGCCTCGAGTACCACATCGGCAACTGCAAAGGCCCCTGCGAAAACCTCCAACCACAGGCCGAATACCGCCAAGAGGTGGACGAGGCCATCCATATCCTGAAAGGTAACCTGGCCCCTGCTAAGCAGTACTTCCGGGAGCTGATGCAGGGCTATGCCGAGAAGATGGAGTTCGAGAAAGCCCACCGAGCCAAACTGCGGCTCGAGAGCCTAGAGGACTACCAGAACAAGTCCATCGTCAGCAACCCTAACTGGCCAGATGTGGATGTCGTGACGCTGATTGCGGGCGAGGACGTTTGTTACATCAATTATATGCGCATCCAGTTCGGGGTCGTGAACCTGACCATGAACTATGAGATCAAACGCAAATTGGATGACCCAGACCAGCCCGCCGAGGACATCCTGACCCAAGTCTATCTTCAGCTGCGCCAGACCTATAACAGCGAGGCCAAAGAGGTCCTTAGTAACCTAGCCTTCACAACTGAGCTACCGGGCATCAGCCACCACATCCCACAGATTGGCGACAAAAAGAAACTCATTGATATGAGTGTCCGCAACGCCTTGTATTTCAAGAAGGATCAGCTAGGGCTAAAGGAGGAAAAACAAACCGAAAAACGGGAAGATCGCATCTTGGCCAAACTGCAAGCCGACTTGCGTTTGCAGGAGATCCCGGACCACATCGAGTGTTTTGACAATAGTAACATCCAGGGCACTAATCCTGTGGCGGCGATGGTCTGTTTCAAGAATGGCAAACCCAGCAAGAAGGATTACCGCCATTTTCATATCAAGACGGTTATTGGCCCAGATGATTTTGCCTCGATGGATGAGATCGTGAGCCGTCGATATGCCCGACTGGTGGCCGAAGAACAACCCCTACCTAAACTTATCATCATTGATGGCGGCAAAGGTCAGCTCAGTGCCGCCTGCGAGGCTCTTAAACGTGTCGGAGTCTATGGCAAGATCCCGATCGTTGGTATTGCCAAACGGTTGGAGGAAATCTACTATCCTGAGGACCCACTGCCGCTCTATATCGAGAAGAAAAGCGAAGGCCTGCGCCTAATCCAACAGATTCGGGACGAAACCCACCGCTTTGCCATCACGTTCCACCGAGACACCCGCAGCAAAAACAGCATCAAAAGCCGCCTAGAAGGTATCAAGGGTATTGGCCTCAACACTGCCGATAAAGTCTATAAACACTTCAAGTCGTTTAAAAACATCACCCCTGATCGTCTACCCGAGCTTGAGGCTCTCATTGGTAAGGCCAAAGCCAAACTCATGATGGACAAAATGAATGAGGGGTGATGTGTCTATATTTAATTGGGAACTAATAGGTCCAAATCGGTAGAATCAATCGATTTAATGGACCCTATCTTTCCCTATGCTTTCCGTCGTTTGCCGATGAAAAAGCCAATGATCCCTCCGATGGCTACCAACACCACCGACCAGAAATAGCCACCGCTAGTACCAGTCCATGAGCCACCGCCATTGGTTTTGGCACGGAGGATCGCGGCGATTTCAGGGCTTTTTTGGATGATGATTTCGGGGTCACCGGCTACCTCAATCGTGATGATGGACCATTGCACCTTTCGGTCTAGCCGTTGCAGGTCCAGCTGATGGGATAGAGCACTGGTTTCGGAGGCCCGCTTGGCATCTAGCAAATCGGTTTTGTCGCCAGAGCCTTTAACACGTGCCAGGTCTTGGTCCGCATCCGCTGCTTGTTTACGATCGAGCGCAGCACGCTGTGCTTGTTCCTCTATCTCCTGAGCTTGGTCTCGCTGGGTAATGTTACGGACCTCCACCTTGATTGGCAGACCACCCAAGCTGGTCATTGTGGCCTCGAACTCTGCATTCGGCACCGCCAAGACGATGTCCGCACGCAGCCGCTGTTTGGTGACGGTCATGACACTGTCCCCCTCGGCAATGGGGCCAGACTGGCTTTCATCCACTGCCTTGGTGATGCTAGAGCTCAGGACATAGCCATGATTGGCCACTGTGATAGCTTCTACCTGAGACGTGACTGCGACTGGCGCAACACAGGTGGCGACAAGACGGGCACTTTTTTCGAGTTTCAGCCCAGCATTCTGGAAGGCCAGGTTGGTCCCTTTGGCATCAGGACTAGTGTTGGCACTTGGTACAGATTCAGTTGGCGCCTCCGTTTCCTGCCCATTGGCAGGCGGAGCAGCACTGTCAGATGCAGAGGTGAAAGATTCATCAGACGGGGCTGCAGATTCGGTAGCCTCTTTTTTGGCGCAAGCACCAAGGATGAGCAGTCCAGCCACTAGTAGGCCAGACAGCAGGTTTTTCGATTGATAACGCAACATGGTTGTGTGGATTGAAAGTTAAAATGAAAACTTCGCTCGGAGGTGGAGTTCTAATTGCGTAATCCGTGTTGCATAGTGGTTGTGCTAGCCTAGTTAGGATAGTGAGACAAGTGTTGATTCCGTTAGTAACGTTTTTACTAGGCTTACTTGCCCCGACTGAGCATTTGCACATAGAACGAGGACAAATATACAGCAAGTATTGTCATGATCCAGTTTTTTCTGGATGGATTAAGGCCATGATGGATGGTCAAAATCCAATGACGAAAAAGTTGATATGTAACCTAGATCGTCCTATGCCGACCTAATTTTGAAATACCGAAAACGTTTATGCAAAAAAATTAAGTAGCTTTACTTACTACCTCTTGCAGATACGCACATCTACCTCACAATCACCTTCAGTGCATCCTGCAACTCATCAATCGAGATAGAAAAACCAATTCCCTCGATGCCGATACGGGACAGTTTAGATGCTGTGACACCAGTCACTTCTCCCTTTTCATTGATGATAGGACCACCGCTATTACCATTGTTGACCGCAACGTCAGACTGAATCAGGCGGACACCATTAGCCTCACGTTTACCACTGATAATGCCTCTGGTCACTGTTGCAGATAGCTCCGTGCTGAATGGCGTGCCGATCGCAAAAACATCAGCGTCAATGCTGGTGCTGTCTGCCTTGCAAATTGGTAGGGCATCGAAGCCATCACTATCTACCTTGATCAGGGCTAGATCATACTTCGGGTTAGACCTAAGGACCGTACCTTTAATTATAATGCCACCACTGAGGCGAATGTCCATAGTTTTGGCATTGCCCACTACATGTTCGTTTGTAACCATGTATCCTGCATTACTAATAAACAATTCACTGCCGTGGCTTTCGCCATTAATAACCGAAACAAGGCCGTCAATACCTGGGTTATTGAAGGCAGGTACCTTGCACCTACCTCCACTCCAAAACCATAGGTAACCTTACAATTACTTGATCCACAAAAAGTCAAGCTGTTGCTTTTGAAAGTTGAGATTGCAGATTAAAGCTTGATGCTAATCTATTAATTTAAAATAATCAACTTCAGGTTTATGAAATAAGTACCGGTCCTTTTGATGTACATGACGAAGGTAATTCCTTAAGTGTTGATCTAAAAAATATAATATAGCAAGATGGGTTTTAATTGATTTAGGCTCAAATATTGTCTCTTGCAAGGAATCGAAATAACTAGAATGCTTTACAATTCGAGGTCGAAGCTTAAAAGGGATTAACTCAACATTACTTATCCAATACTGCAAAATAGCCTGTTTTGTAGTATTGCTATCCCACTCAGCCAATAGTTCTTGCCTCCTTTCCTTGTTCATAGATCGTAAAAGAGATGCTGCACATGCATAGTGAACGAGAATTGATTGCGAATTCAAAAATTCAGCCCCTTTATCAAAAAGAGCAAAAATAGAGTGAAAGGTCAAAACACTCAAGACAAAAACGCTGAACCCCTGAAATAAAGAGTAAGTATTTTCTATATTGACAACAATAGGAATTAACATTAAAAAAAAGGAGAGAATGACCGATACAAAAAGAACCAACGGACTCTTGGATATGCTTGCAACTATCAACAACCCAAATAGGAATTGGGGCCATATGAAGTCATAAACCGTGAACATTAGCAACGAGAAAATCAGAAAAACTGAACCGAATACTAGACTGTAATTTACCTTGTTAACTGGTCGCACCGTCTGCGTGTCTTTAACCACTTGTTCTAATGACTTTATTAGTGCTTCATGTTGTTTGTTGGAATAATCAAAAAGTTCATCTGGCTGCTTTCCAAATAGGTCCCGAAATCCGTCCAATAATCGCTCTCCCAAGGATATATCTTGAATAATAATTGGGATTGGACCCACATTGTTTGCTACTGATAATAAGGTGAGCGTTTCATCGTCAATAGTGGATGGAGCCTCGCTTAATGCTATAGGATCCAGAATTAGGTAATGCCTTTTCTCATCCTTTTGCAGAAGCAACCGAAATAGGTTTTGCCTAAGCAGAACAGCAATAAGCGTAAATGAAGGCATGCATCCAGTGTCTCGATTGAAGCCCACTAAGCTAAAATGCTGAAATAGCGTATTGCTAAACACCCACTTAAGACTAGCCTCTTTCTTAGCTACGCTAACCTTACCAGCCAACAAAAGCCAATTTTGTAGGCGAATGGTTATTAGCCATGCTAAAATAAGTAACGAAACGATAGAAACAAATGTATCCATGATAAGTTAAGTAATGCCAGACAAAGGTACTCAGCAAAGTCAAGATTAGCAATTGTGGGTTTGTGTTCATCAAAAAACAGTTAAAGTATCAATTGGATATTCCCACTAAAATGGTAAAGATGTAAACAAACCAGCGAAAATAGAGTTGATGCGATTATAGTGTTGGAAAGTTAACCCATCTATCGGGTCAATATACCTAATGGTAGAGATCCCATCAAAACTGGTAGTTAAATAGTTTATCTCAAACCTAAATGAGAATTTCTTAGATCCAGATTGGTGATCATATATTCAAGGAGTTTCACCTCTTCAGAACAGTTGCTAAAATTACCAATACCCCAACCCCCTAAACCAAACCCTCATCCACCCGCCAGATGCCTTTGGCTTTCCTTGTTAGCTTGGAAGTTTTTCTGGGATTTGCTAAAGTTTGCTAGGATCAATTCCTAGGTGTGCAAGAGCAGCTTCAACTTTTGCCCTAGATTTTTCAAATTTATGCTCAAACTGAAAGTAGTAGCGTGCTAAATCTACTAGACTAGAGGGATCTGTAATATTTCTGATCAACAAGCCATAAATTACGCGACCAAAATAGCAAGTGGATTCCCTTATAGCATCTTCAGGACGATTAATTGATGAATCAAGATCAGTCAATGACTTAAATCTATCAAAAAAGACAAATGCACCATCTTCTATATAGAGCTTAGTCACATCGGCAGCATCAGACCCGTCAAGTTCATCGATGTTCATATACACCATAATTGGTAAACCATCATACCATAGCTCACGAAAGTTCAGCATTAAATAATTTAGTTCATTTGCAAATGGCGGTTCTGATCCCCAGTTGGTCAGCTTTTTAAAAAATGGATCTATCTTACCAACCCCAACTCCAATGTGAATCTGAAAAGAAAAACCCTTGTTTGGATAGAAGTTGGTAGTTGTTAGGTCTAACCAATAGTAGATATCCCCCATCGGTTTAATATAAACGCCCCACCTTTTTCTCTTGAATCCATTTTCAGTCAAAAATGGTTCTAGATGTTCTAGGTAGGATCTTAAGGCTTGATGTAGTTTCATTTTTGGTTGATAGATTTTTTTAAGTACCTCTTAGGAGTTGGAATGACTTATGTGAATGGAGAACTTTCTGCAATCTACCCATTACTCAAACACCTACCAAAGCCCGCACCACAACCCCCTAAACCAAACCCATCCTTACCCTCTAGTAGGCCTTGGCTTTCCTTGTTGGCATGGCGGTATGGGTAGGTGGTATTCATGCTAGCTAAGGTATGGCAATCCTTTGTTAGTGGCAAGTGAGAACCTGCAACGTCCACAAACTCGTGGCAGGGGTGGTCTGGTAGGTAAAAGCGGGCCTGCTGCTAAGACCTTCCTGGATCTCAAAGATTCTTACTACACCCATCACTTCGTGGTTAGTTTAGACCGCATTTAGACCCATAAACAATAAAAGTTGGGTCTTCAGGTTGGGGTGCCAAACAGTCGGGAAGCAGATCACACCTACGCCAAAAACAAAAAAACCACCCCAAAATGAGGTGGCTTCTTGTCAATGTGGGAGTTGAGGGGTTCGAACCCCCGACCCTCTGCTTGTAAGGCAGATGCTCTGAACCAGCTGAGCTAAACTCCCCTCGTTTGGGGTATCAATGGGGTCTGTTTGGACCTTGACCCGTCAGAAACTAATGGTCTAAAACCGTTTGTTTGCCGATAGGATTGCAAAGGTAAGGAAAATCTGGTATGCTACAAGCTGCCAAGTCAAAAATCCTAAAAATGTTTGTCCATTTTGGTCCAGCATGCCCAAAGTGCGCCTCTAGCCAATGGACTAGACCTCTTCCAGCAAGGTACGGAAGGCTACATACCGACCGCCAAACATCTTCTCAGTGTCTGCACGTAAGGCGGTGGCGTAGAGGTCGATGTACTCGTCATACTCCTTCATCGAGCTCAGTTGATACTGGATGGCATAGGTGAAGCCCTCTTCATCCTCTTGGGTGTTCAGCACCCGCAGCATGCGGTAGCCGTGGAACAACCCTGTAGCTATCACCTGAGGGATATGGACTTGTTGCATCCAGCTGAGCCACTCTAGGTGGGCATCGGCTTCGATATTGATGGTGACGTTATAAATGATCATGTGGTTTGTAGGGGATTGAATGGCAGATGTAGTTGTAGGTAGTTCGAGCTAAGGGCTTTTTAGAGTTCGGTGCCACAGAGCTGCGATTTTGCCAAGGGAGAGCGAGGAAAAAACAAAACGTCACATAAGGCAGACAGATCAGCCTTAGGGAAGCTTGACATCTTGCCGATTCCGACCCAAGTATCTAGTCGGTTCTGTGCAAAGTCGTTGTGCGCTGGGTTGAGGCTGTTGTGCCGCAAATGGCTATCAGCATGTACAAAACGGCCTTCGCCTATATGGAGCGCCACATGGCTGACCTTCTTGCCAGGGTCTGCAAAAAACAACAGATCATATTCGGCCAATTGGTCAATGCTAAGGTCCTGCTCAACGGCCGAGCTACGATATTGGCGATCCGCATCGCGGGGGGCAAAATAGCCATTGCATAGGGCATAGAGCTGGATAAATCCGCTGCAGTCCATGCCGCCCATGGTGTTGCCACCCCAAAGGTAGGGTGTGCCAAGCCAATATTCATACACGGTCGGGTTGCTAGGCATTTCCGTGCGTTCCTCATTTAGCAATGGGATATAGATCTTGTCTATGGCATCGTAATCTTCCGATTCTACCATTAATACCGAGTCGTCAGCTAGCATGCTATAGTGCAGGACCTGCTTGGCACTATCGATGGTCTCTAGGAGGGGCATCTCATCCCATGCGGCAACCAGCGCACCTGGACCAATCCAGATTTGGCTCGCTTGCCGTTTGCCTGTTGTATCTGAAATATGGGTAAAGCCACGATTGAATGGGTAGGTACCATCCAGATATTGGGTAAGTTCGTTCAACTCATCTTCTGAGCAGAACCAGATACCACCCCGATGCACCCAGCCGTAATACCCATCTAGATGGTTAACGACCCGGACCCAGTCACCAGATACCTCTAGTAACATTATGGGCCAACCCAAGGATAACTGGCTCAGTAGCTCGGACCGATGGTTGGGCTCACGTCGAAGATTCACATAGCCCTGGATCACGAAACCGTAGGCCTTTTCACGATATTCTTCCTGCAAATTAGGTAGCTCGATCAAACTGTTGATAACGGTTTGATCAGGAAAACGGCGCTCTAATTGTGTATGCAGATCCGAAAAAGAGGCCTTACCTGTTAATACCAACTCGTCATCTACTTCTGAGACTTTGATGCTTTCCCAGACATGAAATCGGGAATCATAAAGGTGCGATTCGTCAGCAAATTCTTTAATGAATTGCTCGATTTCGGCAAGGGTGGATTTCGAATTCATTCGATTTTAGTAGGGACGGTGCTGGGCTAATAATTGGATAGATTTGGCCTCAATTAATGCCTAGCTGACCAGAATATCTTTGTATTGCATGGCATGAAGCTGTGCGTAGAATCCACCAAGGGCCAAAAGCTGCTCATGGGTGCCTCGCTCCTTGATCTCACCCTTGTCCATCACCATAATGACGTCAGCCTGTTGAATGGTGCTAAGCCTATGGGCAATCACGATAGAGGTACGGCCCTTCATCATGTGACCTAGAGCCTCCTGAATGAGCGACTCTGTTTCGGTATCGACAGAGCTGGTGGCTTCGTCCAGAACCAAGATGCTAGGGTTATAGACCATGGTTCGGATAAAACTCACCAATTGCCGCTGACCAACGGATAGGGTCGCCCCACGCTCCATCACGTCATAGTCCAGTCCACCGGGTAGTTTTTGCAGGAATGGCAAAGCCCCGACCGCTTCGGCAGCACGCATGATCTGGGCGTCGTCGATGTTGGGGTTGTACAGCGTGATGTTGTCACGCACACTACCGCTGAACAAGAAAACATCCTGCAATACGACACCAATATGGCCCCTCAGGTAGTCCAGCTCATATTGTTCTATCGGGTAGCCATCAACCAAGATCCGTCCTTTGTTGATGTCATAAAAGCGGTTCAGCAAGTTGATGATAGAGGATTTACCTGCCCCTGTGGCACCAACTAATGCAATGGTTTCGCCTGGCTTAACAGACAAGCTGATGTCTTTAAGGATATAGTCCTCGTCCTTGTATGCGAACCAGACGTTTTCGAACGTCACGGCCCCACGCAGGATGACGGGCTCAAGGTCACCATCTCGCACGGTTGTGTCTTGATTGTCAAGCAGATTCAGGATACGGTCTGCACTCACGATGCCGAGCTGCAGGGTGTTAAATCGGTCAGCAATCGTCCGGATCGGCCTAAAGAACATACCGATATACATAATGAAGGCGATCAGGACACCGAGGGTGACTTGCTCGTGGATAACCTCACGTGCGCCATACCAGACTAGTAAACCTGTACCAGCTGCTCCCACTACCTCCGCCACTGGGAAGTAGATGGCATAGATTAGGACCGAGCGGATATTGGCCTTTTTGTGCTGCACATTGATGGCATCGAACTTCCGGAACTCCCGGTCCTCAGCGCTAAAGAGCTGGACGATGTTCATGCCCGTGATATGCTCCTGGACGAAGGTATTGAGGTTGGCCACCGCCGCCCGCACATCGTTAAAAGTCTTTTTGAGTTGCTCTTTGAAGATATAGGTACTGACCAACAATACAGGGAACACCGACAAACTAATCAACGTCAGGCGCCAGTCGGTGTAGAACATGAAGCCCAGAATAAAGCCCAACTGCAAAAGATCGCCTGCCATAGCTGCCAGCCCTTCGGTGAACACGTCGCTCAGGGTCTCAACATCAGAAATATTGCGGGTGATCAAGCGGCCAACTTGGTTGTTGTCAAAGAACCGCAAGCGAAGCTGAAGCACATGGGCATAAAGCCGTACCCTGATGTCGCGGATGATGGTCTGGCCCATCCAACCCGAGGTGTAGGAGTAAATGTACTGGCCGACCGACTGCACCACCAACAGCACAATCAGGTAGATGGTCATGCGGACAAGGCCTGGGAAGTCCCCATTGGCGATGTTCTTGTCCACCGTGTCCTGGATGAGCAAAACCCGTAGTGGTGCCAAGACCCCTAGCACGATCGTAAGCAGGATCAGGCCATAAAACTTACCCTGATAGGGCTTTACAAATCCGTAGAGGCGCCTGAGGGTGACGGTATCAAAGATCCGCCCCGCTACTTTTTTGTCCTTGCTTTTGTCGTCAGTGTTCATAGTGTGGCCACAAAGGTAATGGTTTTGGTGGCCAATGCCTTACGGTCTATCGGTAGGTAGTTAGGCGCATTTCTAGGGTCAGCCACTGTCAACCTTCAACACCCACCAGACATGAAAAAAGCTAGCGGAAACCGCTAGCTCTTTTGCCCAATGGTTAACAGGTCTATGATTTAAACTTTCTGAGTTCAAGTATAGATACTGGTGGGAGGGGGATTGGTAACCGAGTGGGGGTGGATATTTTGATTGGTGACATGTCCTGCAGCAATAAAACCCACCAAACAAATCGTAAACACACCCTGTTGTAACAATCGATCATCACAACAAACAGCACCCCCCTATCTTTGCCCACCGAAAATCAACAGAACAAATGGCTGAGGCGATCATCATAGGGGCAGGCATCGGCGGACTGGCCACAGCTGTGCGGTTGGCTTGTCAAGGCCATCAGGTGACGGTGCTGGAGGCTGCTGCTGGGCCAGGCGGCAAACTCAGCCAGTTTGTGCTGGAGGCTGAAGGTCAGGGCACCTACCGTTTCGATGCAGGCCCTTCGCTTTTCACGATGCCACAACGGGTAGAGGAGTTGTTTCAGCTAGCGGGGGTCGAGATGGCGCCCTATTTCCAGCATCAACGGCTAGCCGATGTTTGCCACTATTTCTACCCCAATGGGAAACAGCTAACGGCGTGGGCTGACCCCACCAAGTTAGCAGCCGAGCTGGAGGACAAACTAGGGGAGCCTGCTGCCAACACCATCGCCTACCTCAAAGCCGCTGCCCATAAGTATGACGTCGTTGGTGATTTGTTCCTGCACCGAAGCCTCCACAAGCTCAGCACCTGGACAAGCCCTGCCGCCCTCAAAGCCTACCCGCAGATGCCATGGTTGGGCCTCATGAGCACAATGGATGAGGTCAACCAAAAAGCATTTAGGACAGCAGAGGCAAGGCAGCTATTCAACCGCTATGCCACCTACAATGGCTCAGATCCCTACCAGACCCCTGGGCTACTGACCCTGATCCCGCACCTAGAGGCCAACCTAGGCGCCTACTTCCCGACCAAGGGGATGTATAGCATCACGGAGGCTGTCTATCAGCTGGCAATTAAGCTTGGGGTCAAGTTTCAGTTCAATACACCAGTGCAAGAGATCCTACACTCGGACAAACTTGTCACAGGTGTCAAGATTGCGGGTGGCGAGACCCTAGCAGCGGACATCGTTGTTAGCAACCTAGATGTCCACCCAACATACCATCGATTGCTACCGCACTTGCCTAAGCCTGAGCGGGTCTTGCGCCAACAACGCAGCTCCAGCGCCCTGATTTTCTATTGGGGGATAGCCCAATCCTTCCCGGAGCTAGGCCTGCATAACATCTTGTTTAGTGCCGACTACCGTACCGAGTTTAAGCACCTGTTCGAATGGGGAACGATCTCTGACGACCCTACCCTCTACATCAACATCAGCTCCAAACTCAAGCCCGACGATGCCCCTGCTGGTCAGGAAAACTGGTTTATGATGATCAACGTGCCCAATAACACCACAGCCGAAGGCGGCACCCAAGACTGGGACCAAATGATTAAGACCGCAAGACAGCACATCATCCAGAAGGTCAACAAGATGTTAGGTGTTGATATTGCACCCCTGATCACAACCGAACACATCCTCGAACCTAGGAGCATCGAGCAGCTCACAGGCAGCTATCAGGGCTCATTGTATGGCAATAGCAGCAACAACCGCTGGGCGGCATTCTTGCGTCATAACAATCGGCATCCTAAGGTGAAGGGCCTATACTTCGTCGGCGGAAGTGTGCACCCAGGGGGTGGGATTCCGTTGGCGCTGTCGTCGGCCCAGATTGTGGCAGACCTCGTCTCCGAACAATCCTGAGCAATTCAACAGCAGTGAAGGACTGATTTCAGGATCTCTGCTTAGTTTTGAGCCAGAGAGGATGGATAGATCCAGCACGGACTCCCTACATTACTATGCACGAGGACGGACTTTTGGTAGAAGATGCCCAATTTCTGCGCCAGTTTCTGGTGTCGGACCTCTATGCCCCTATTGGTCATAAACCGGGCCATGCACGCCAAGCACCAAGTCCTGCACCAGACGCTGAGGTTGCACCTCAAACAACCCAGTATAGTCAAGTCCTAACACCAGTACCGCCTGCACAACCAGTGCAGCCAGCTGCTCAACCAACTGCACCAGCGCCAAGCCCAGTCAAGCAACCAAGCCCTGCCCCCGTTGTGGTGCCAGTGGCCGCCATGCCCCAGACCCAAATCCCCTTCTTTGGCGACAATGCGGCACGTATGCTGGTTTTGGTCATTGAGCCCAATCATGATTTCCTTGCCCCAGAGGATCTAGAGTTACTACTCAAGATCTTGTCCTCCATCAAGCGCAGCGCCACTGACATCGCCCTCGTGAACCTGGGCAGGGTCGGTATGTTGCCATGGGCAGCACTTAACAAGCAGTTTGGCCCCGTCCAAGTCCTCACCTTCGGGATGCCCAAAACAGGTTACCCTGCCTTGGCCTTATCGCAACGCTATGCCGTGACCTCCATGGGGGCCTTCAAAACCCTCCATGCCGACCCCATCAGTACCATGCAAGGCAACGACACCCTCAAACGTGCACTGTGGAACGGGTTGAAGGGGTTGTAGGGGGGGCTGTCTGAAATCGGATTTTAGAAATAAGATTCAAGGGATGGAGGGGATGGACTTTTAGACTCCAACCATTATTGCCCTTTGTTCCTGTGTACATTTTAGTACAGACGAACCTCAAAATTCCTTTCAATCGATTGAGTCCCACTCCAAACCACCACCAATCACAAAAGCCGACACCCTAGGGCGTCGGCTTCTGATTGACAATAGATTTTGGGTGTTTAATTAGTAGATAACCAGCTTGTTGGTTTTGCTACCACCATCGGTTGTGATGCGGTATTGATAGACACCTGCTGGGAATTTAGATAAATCAATCGTTTCGCCAGCGGTGACAGAGGTGCTAATCAAAGTACGACCATCTGTGCCGAGAACCTCAACCTTTGCTTCGATGTCTTGGCCACTGAGGCGGACAAACTTAGTAGCAGGGTTCGGGTAAAGGGTCAGGTCATTGGTTTTGGCCGCGCGGTTGACATAAATGATGTCGGACAAGGCTGTTTTGCCATCAAAGTCACGTTGGGTCAGGCGGTAGTAAGCAGTCCTTCCGAATTGATCAAGGTATGCATACTGCTGGGCGTTAGCAGTGGTGCCAGCTCCTTTAACGAAGGCAACAGGCTCAAACGTACGGCCATCTTGGCTGCGCTCGACGGTGAAGCCAGCGTTGTTGGTCTCCTGCGCGGTGGTCCAGCTTAGCTGATTGCCACCGTCTTGGGCTTTGCCACGGAATGAGGTAAACGAAACTGGCAATACATTGTCCTCGTCACTTGAGGTCCAGTCGCTAAAGCCATCTGTGACAACTGTGATGCTATGGAAACCGTTGGTGGTTGAAGCGATGTTCTGGAGATTGCCGACTTTGACCCATGCAGCACCACCTTCGGGTTTGCGCCAAACCTGGATGGCTGACATACGGCTGCCATTGTTGAGGGCAGCCAACCAGCGTAGGGTCACTTGGCGACCAGAAACCGGCTGACGATGGGCACGGATAGACCACGTGGCCCCAATGCCCGAAGAGGTTCCGTTGGTTGCTGCTTCATCCCGACGCTCGACCAAAACTGTATCAAGGTCATCAGCACCAGCGGCTAGGTCAACACCTAGGAAGTGTAAGGCCCCAGTGCCAACGCTGCGGCCACGGCCCCGAACACGACCAATGATGCGGTTGCTACCTGTTTCAACTGGGTTGGAAGCAGTAGGCAAGAAGGTCAGTGGAGCGGCTGTGGCATCCAGATTACCATTGGCAAGGACTAGACCATCGGCGACTGTAACTTCCTGTGTGAGGCTTACCCCACTGGCGTTGTTGACAGTCAATGAGCCGACCGCCGCTTTGCCAAGAGATTGTGCAGATGATCCGTTTAGCTCTAATTCGCTGCCAGAGGCGCCAACTAGTTGGCCAGCACCTGATAGATTACCGAACAAGGTCAGTTTGCCTCCGCTATTGATGTTGACCGTTTTGCCGGTACCAATCGTGAGGCTGCGGCAAACAGATGTGGGGGTGATAACGGTTGGTACGGTTGTACTGGTTGGGCGGATGACAAGGTCAGTCGTTGCCGTTGGGACACCACCACACCAGTTGTTGGCATTGGACCATTCGGAACTAGAGGCAAGCCATGTACCGCTCACCAAACCAGTTACAGTGATCGCAGCACTATTGGCAACGCAGCTGTTTGGGTTGGTAGAAGCTACTGAGAGGTTATTGCTTCCGACCAATACGGTCCGAGTAGTGCCAGTGCTGGCATCGCTCCAGGCATAAGCACAGGTAGGGCAGGCAACAGTGTTGGTGATGCTCACTACAGAGCCAGCGCAAAGCTCTGCATTGTTGGCCGCAGAAAGCAAAGGGGTAGATGGCAAAGCATAAACTGCAACTTCAATACCCTCGCTAACGGCACTCGAAAGGCCAGAAGCTGTGTGTGTTGATGTAACCGTGATGTTGTTTATACCAGCAGAGCTGGTCGGATAAGCAATACTAGCCCCTGTGCTACCTTCGCTCCAGGCATAGGTATAACCAGCTAGGCTCGGGACAGAAAGGTTGAGCGACCCATTCTGGCAAACCGTGGCCGTAGCACCTTGGGTGATGGCTGGTTTGGCAGGATAGACCGTACCAGAGATCGGTATCGTTTTGGTAACAGCTTGGCATGCTGTCAGGCTGATGTTACCAGCGTAAACCCCTGGTTCGTTGCTACTAAGCAGGCGGGCAAAGATTTGCCTATTGGCTACTGATCCTGATCCTGTAACGTTGACCGAGTTGGCAAAACCACTTGCTTCTGTTAACGAAACTTCATACCCTGCTGGGGCAGTGACCGTGATGTTCGGGGTGCTGGTTGCGATGTTGCTACCAGCCACAAAAGCCGAGGTTGTCGACGAGGCAGTACCTGTAATAGTCGTAAG
The DNA here is from genome assembly GCA_027490155.1 of Cytophagaceae bacterium. GTDB lineage: Bacteria > Bacteroidota > Bacteroidia > Cytophagales > Flexibacteraceae > CANHWS01. Next base: position 21,768 of record JAIXYP010000029.1, read on the forward strand.
TGCAGCGGTAGTACCACTTGGAAGGATTGTGGCACCAACTGTGGAACCATTAAGCGTGATGCTCAGTGGTCCACCCGTACCGGTTCCAGACACTGCACTGGCAGGGGTACTACATTGCTGCGTGCCACCTACAATCCTGAACTCGATTGACGCCAACCCATTGTAACCAGTACTTGGTAGGGTAACATTGTTGGCAGTTGTGCTAGAGCAGCTTGTGTTGAGGGTTGCAATGGCAGTCGTATAATTGTCAACGCTTGAGAATAACCGATAGTTGTTCGGGCCTGTGCCAGATGATCCCATCGGAATTGAAATGGAGCCACCGTTTAGATTAAGGCGATAACAATCAGCGGCTGTAACCAAGATCCTGACATAGTTGGCTGCATTGTTCCAGCCATTACAATTGTACCTGGCCGACCCACCACCTACACCAAGGCCCACACGAGTTACAGCCGAGGAAGCTGCATTGATTGTAGTACCAGGAGTGGTCATTGTCATAGCACCTGATGGGTTAGAGGTCGAAGGCCAAACTGCAATGTTGCCTGAAGTCAAATTGGCGGCCACCACCGTCAAGGTCTGGGTAGCAGTGGCGTTGTTATAGTTGGCCGCAACCGATGTAGCAGTGATAATGGTGCTACCTCCCGTTGTCGTAAGGGTTACGGTCGTGCCGCTGATCGTTGCAACTGATGGTGTACCGCTGGTGAACGAAATTGTAGCTCCTAGCGCTGTCGATGATGCTGAAATGGTCAATGGGCCATCTGCAGTAGTGACGGTGGAAGGCGACAAGGTGAAGGTCAGTACCTGCGTTGCTGCCGTGATAGCAGCTGTTGTGGTGACTGCGTTGAGGGCATAGTTACTAGCATTAGTACCAGTGAGGCTAAGGCCAGTGATCGTGACCGTTTTCGGGTTGCCAACATTGGCATCTGCAAAGGCACCAACTGGTGTGCCGGTGACAGCGACAGTTCCTGCATCTCCTGCAATGATACCAGACAAAGTAGCCGTTCCTGTGATAGCAGCGACGGTTGTGGCATCAAACACGCGGCTTGTGGCAGCAAGACCTGTGACACCTAGTGGTGCAGTAGTGATATTGGCCGTAAGGTTCAGCGCATTGAGGCTATAGTTGCCAGCGGCTGATCCTGTAAGGCTATAGCCTGTAACAGCAAGTGTTTTGCTGGTGCCGACATTGGCATCAGCAAAGGATGCTGTTCCTGTACCAGTGAGGTTTACGTTGCCAAGGTCAGCTGTTTCAACACCTGAAAGAGCGGCTGTACCAGTGAAGGCACCTGCTGCACTGCGGTTATAGGCACGTGAGGTACCGGTCAGACCTGTGATGCTGAGGGCCTTGGTCGTGATTTCAGCTGATAAGGTAGGCTGAGTTAGGCTATAGTTGTAGGCCCGAGTCCCCGTGAGGGCATATCCTGTCACACCAACTGAAATGCCATTTGCTACAGCTGCTGAAGTAAAAGTGGCTATAGGGCTGCCGCCGACGGCGACATTGGCGACGTCTCCTGCCAGAACACCAACAATGGTTGCAGTGCCAGTGATGCTACCAGTTGTAGTGGCATCATAAATTTTGTTGGTAGCACTTATGCTAGTGAGCGTAACTGGCTTAGCTGTAATGACCAAGGTTTGATCGACATTCGGAGCGGCATTATAGGTGCCATCTCCAGCTTGGCTAGCCGTGATGGTGGTGCTGCCGACGCCAATAACTGTAACATTGGTGCCGCTAACGGTGGCCACAGCTGGGTTTGATGAGGCGAACGTTACTGCTAAGGCCGAGGTGGCACTGGCACTAATGTTGAAATCTGCACTGCCATAGACAACAGGCGAAAGACTACCAAAGGTGATTGTCTGGGCCGTTTTGTTGTTGACCGTTAAAGTTCCATCAACATAGGTGATGGCATAATTGCTGGTCGTAATGCCAACAGGCGCACTTGGTGTGATGGTATAGGTGCCGGCGGCATCAGCCGGGGCAGTTCCACCACTAGCTGTTAACGTGACTGTTGTGATATTCTCGCCAGAGGCAAGGCCTGTACTGCTAAATAGCGTTTGGCCAGCACCAATCGTCGTGAGGGTGGTGCCAGCGGGTTTGGCTTGGTTATCCGCTGTGATCGTGAGTGGCCGAGGGTCAATAGTCAAGACACCATTAACGTAGTTGAACGAATAGTTGGCAGCCACGCCACCGGCTGGAACCACAGCATAAGTGCTGGGCACAGAGGTTGATGTGGCCGAAGTTGTAGCGGTGGGTACCGATGTTAGGGCCCCAACACCCTCGCCATTAACGAAGCCAGAATAGCCCACTGTCAAGGCTGGGTTGTTATCCCCATAGTTGCGGGTATGGCTGCTGCCAGTAACCGTAAGTGTTGCACGTGTTATGGTGAGGGCAGCAGTGTTGTACGTAACTGTATAGTTATTGATGTTGAACGTACCACCCGTCGCTGCACTCGGGGTGATGGTATAGGTGCCACTCACTGGAGCACCAGCTGTTGCACCACTATTGTTAACAGCCAAGGTTACCGTTCCTACTGTTTCACTATTCTGCAAACCAGAGCTGCTAAAAAGGGTCTGACCTGTACCAACGGTAGTTAGGGTTGAGCCATAGACTTTGGACTGGGCCGAGGCAGTTATAGTTAGTGGCGCTTTGGAAACTGTTAGTGCGCCAGCATTGTAGGTGACCGTATAGTTATTGATATTGAAGGTGCCACCAGTTGCACCACTTGGTATCAGCGTATATCCACCAACACCATCTGTTGCTGCCGTACCGCTAAAGGCTGACAAGGTGACTGAGCCAATCGTTTCCGGACTGACCAGACCAGCGCTAGTGAACAATGTTTGGCCTGCGCCTACCGTTGTGAGTGTCTGACCGTAAGTTTTAGACTGAGCGCTAGCGGTAACTGTCAGGGCTTTTTTGCCAACAGTATAAACAAGTGTCTCGGTATCGGTACCACTACCGTTGGTGGCTTTGATTTCGATGTTATAGGTACCAACAGCTGTGGTAGAGGCTACAGAAATAGTAGGCGAGCTAAACGTGAAGCCTGTTGGCAGGGCACCACCACCTACTGCAGTAGCTGTGTAAGAGGTTGGCGATCCCGAAGCCGTTATGGTATAGGTGCTGGCCGTCCCATAAGTATTACTGGCAGTCAAGGCCGAAGAAATGACTGGGGTCGCGGCAGTAGCAGATGCCGATAGGGTAAAGTCATCAATAGCTACGCCATTATCAGAGCCAGTCGCATCTGTAGTTGACCATGAAAATCCGAATGTGGCCCCATTGGCAATACTTACTGTAATTTCAGCGCTTCTGGCGGTGGTTGCGACAGTGCCATTTGTGCCTGATGCCACACCTGCAAAATCTAAAGCATCGATCGTTGTATTGCCTGCCAATGCGCCGGTTCCCGATAGGTTCCAACCTGATGTATTTACAAACCTCCACTGTTCGTAATTCCAACCAACCGTAAGAGAGGTTATCGTGCTACCCGAGTTGTTTGTGAATGATACGGAATAGGTATGTACGACTGATCCAGAGCGCAAAGCACCTGCAGAATAATCAGGATTCACGCCAAAACCATAAAAACCACCCGTTGAACCAGACCCAGTACTTCGGCCCTGATAGGCTGCGCTAGTACTCGTTAGGACCCATCCAGACCCTATTGAACTACCCGCAGTTGTAGAGGCAGTTGGGTTATAGCTGTTGAAGTTGTTTCCGTAACTATATGGCAGCCCACCCGACGGAATTGAGATCTGCCCAAAGCTAGTACCAACCAACAAGAGCTGGAGGATAATGACCAATGGCACCGTCCAGAGCGCTCTGGCACTGAAGCGGGCCATAGGCGAGGCTTTCGTATTGGTGGAGATTTTGTAGTGGTTTTTCATCCGAAACAGGTTTGTGCGCAAAAGTTTGTAGAGGCACCTAGCAGACCAAACAAGGTCATAGCCAAAACGACCGCAATTTACGGCCAGCCAGGGGCCCTATGCCTGCGCTAGTGTTACGGATTGATTAACATTACCTACCAAATTTTGTACAAATCAGGACCTTAACCTAAAGGTAACAGCCATTTAGTCGATGGATAAAGTCAATTTTGAGGCTCTACTTGGCCTCTTTGTTTGTTTTTGGGATCCTAACTTAGATTCCAGGTTTTGTTAGAGGGCCTTATTGCCAATATTTCTGCCTTGCCTGGGTCAAAATGATCCCTATGCACATTTAGGCCCATCTTATAGATAAATTTTACGAAGATTTCAACAAAAAATTTAATTATATGATAAAATAGCAGCTAAATAAACAAATAGCGTAAGATTTGGCAACATCAGTTCTTACCTAGATTAGTATGTCTAGTGATTTATCTTCGAAAGAGGCAAAAAAATACGCCCTCAAGCTGACCACCTAAATCGTCACTGATCAACCCTGCTGAGTTGCCTCAGTATAGATTTGCTCTAGCTGCTCCAGATTGTTGGCAGGGGTATAGAGGTCCTGATACGTTTGGCGGGCTGCATCAGATAGTCCCTTCCAAAGAGGTGATTGCATAATCCGAGCGGCCCCACTAAGCACCTCGTTGGGCTGGTTGGTATCAACACAAATGCCGTTATACCCATCAGTAACCAAGGTGCTTAGGTTAGGATTGTTTGCTGTCAGGATCGGCAGACCTGCGCCAAAGGCCTTAACTAGCACCACCGGCAGGCCCTCGTGCCAAGTACTAAGCAGCAGAAGGGCTCTGGCTTGCAACATAAGCTCGGTCACTTGGGCCTCGGTTTGCCAGCCGAGCATCACCAAGTTAGGATTAGAGGCTGCATTTTGTCGCAAAGACTGCTCTAGGTCGCCTGTGCCAGCGACCAATATTCGGTATCCTGCATCTGCCAAAAGAGGTAGTAGGTGAGCACCTTTTTCAGCTGTTAAGCGTCCTGCGAAGAGCAAAAAATCCTGCCGTTCGGGTGCCCGCTCCGCCTTAAGCGCTAGGTAGGGGTCTTCCGCAAAATTGGGCTTTAGGACAAGCTGATCTGGGCCGAATCCTATGTTAGAAGCTAACATCAACTGGCGTTGGTACTCAGTTAGACAAATGACTATGTTTGGGAGCGTGAAAGTACCGCGCTTCCGATGCCAAGCCAATGCCGCAGCCACTGTTGCACTCGTAAGGTAGGAGTCCTTGTTACATCGGTTTAGGATGCCGGGCAGGGCCAAAGTATGGCTCAGGCATCGGGTGCAGGTCTGGCCACGGAGCGTTAGCATGCCATTGAGACAAACCTGACGATAGTTGTGCAGGGTCTGGACTAGCGGAATGCCAGCCGAACGGATAGTGCGCAAAATGCTGGGGCCAGCGGCATACCAGACATTATGCACATGGATTATGTCGGGCTTAAACTCTTGGATGGCCGCCAAGACCTTGCTAGATGCCTCTGGATTATCAAATAGCCCCTTAGCCATACTGGCCTGGGCAGCAAGACCACTCGCTGCGTCATTGTCAAAAATCAACCGCTGGACGTCATGACATGTCCGCAACAAGTCATACTCAGCCTGTACGACGGCATCTTCGCCACCGGCCTGCTGGTATTTGTTATGGATTATCAGGATACGCATTTAGGCAGAATGATCAGTAGGAAGACCTCAATGGGCAGATAGTCAATGCCGGAGGTTAGGATGGTAGTAGGCTTTATGCCTGGCTCAGGAAACGATCCTGAGGGGCCATCTTTGTTTGCCTCATTAACCACTTAAAAAGGATTAACAAAACCAAAAACTCACTGCTTTCGGCTAGGTTGTCTACTAGCAGATGCAACAATAGGAGTACCGATATACTGACGATGCCCGCTATATAAATCTGGTCCGAGGTGTAAGATGTTGTTTTAGCACCACTATTGAGGTTTTTGATGCTCCGCCAAACCAATTGAGAGGATATCCAGATCAGTGTCAGTGCAAAAAGCCAACCATACTCTGCCACCATGGCCACAACGGACGAAAAAGGTTGGTTGCGGGTGCCATCATGGTAAGGTTTACTGGTCAGTTTACTAGACCATAAGGGCAAAACATAAGCCTCAGCAAACGCAGGTTGTGCATTGGGTCGTAAGTCATTGACCCACTTTTTGGTACTGAAATCTCCGCCAAGAAGGAAAGTAACCCGGCTGCAGAAAGTCCCAGGACCTGAGCCCAGTAGCGTCAGGCGCCAATGGCCAACATAATGACCGTAATAGAGGCCAAACAGTTGGACCTTGCGTGGCAGGTGCTGGTATCGGCGTGCCAACCGATCGTTATGGGCTGACTTGCCACTATTTTCATTTTCCTCCGTGTCAGACCAATCATCAATTTTACCGCTGGCCGTAACCTGATTGATGTTGCTGACCGTGTAGGCCATTGTTTTTGGCGATGACCAAGCTGAGATACCGACCATAAAAAGGCCATAAAGAACCAATAAACCAGCAAAAGCAGGTCGTCTGATAGAGGCAACAGCTACAAGGCCGATCATTACCATCCAGATAACTAGTCCTAAACCATAAAAGCACAGGACCGACGAAATCCCGAGTACGAGGGCCAAAGCAAGATGCAAAAGCCTAGTCCTGGTCCAGCCCGAGGAACTACCGTGGCCAAAGCTGACCAAATAGAGTGTCGCTACCGCAGCGTTGATGATACTTAGACCGTGCATGGCGGTGCCACTACGGCCATAAAACCCTATGAAGGCATCATCGTACTGGTCATTGCGGTTGAGCTGGCTGCTGAGGAACTCAAATAAACCGATACTGTTGTTGACGACCAGCACCACGGTCAGGATGGGTAACAACCACTGATCAAAACTTGCCAATAAAGTCTGCCACTGAATCCTGATAGGTTTTGTATCCTCAACCGTTGTGTGATGTGTACGCTGGCCAACTTGGAAGCCATCATTTGGCAACAACCAAAGGTAAATAAGGCTAAATGCGAGGGTCAGAGAGGTGAAATAATGGGCTGGTAGCCAACCCGTAGTACCGATGGCGGCACCGGTTGATAGCAGTGCTAGGCCGACAAGCAAATACCAAAATCGCCCAAAATGCTGCCTAGTCAGCAGTCCTGACCCAAGGGCGATCAAAGGACAGATCCAGAGGGCGAGTTGCCTGAAATTGGTCATTAGGCACAAGATCGTGACCAAAGCCAAAAGGGCTCCTGCCTTAGCCTCTATGCTATCAACACCACTGTTTGATGGGCCCAAAGGCAATCGCATTAAGATGCTCAAACGTTGGATGGCCGATGTTCTATTGGCGTCTATTGGCGGCATCTCTGTTATCCGGGTTCGCTTGGGGTTGATGTTCGGCACAAGGCTGGTGCTCGATGCTTGATCTAGCAGGCCCAAAAATCCTAGTGGGGGGCTTAGCCAGATCGGGATGAAGCCCAATAGTTCACAATATTACTACTAAATCAGCTTGTTAGTCTATTTGTCCTTTGCATAGCCACCACCATACTTGATTGTCGAACTACTGCATTCGGCCAATATATAGTTGCTAACTATCGGCTTGTGTAGTTTATTTTTGCGAGTTAATAACACCCAAATACTAAACCAGGTAGCTCATCGCAGCATTGCTGGCACCAGACCATTGCCCTAATAACCACACAAGGACCCTAAATTGGCCAAATGTCGGTGCTTTGGGATTGATCTTAGTCCCGAAAAGCAACTCTGTCCTACCTAATTTATTGTTAAATCCGACTAACCGTACTTGATAAGAGGCTACTCAAAATACCTGCGAACTGTCCACCTCCTAGGGGATCTTTTGCTCATCAACCTATGTTACTTGCTTGCCTGTAGCAATATAGGTGTGCTGACGTTGCCTTTTTGGCTGCAGGACATCCATTTGGTTTTCTGGATCTACCTCAACGTGGCATGGTACCTGAGCACGTCGGTTCTGCGGTCCTACGATATTAGCCGAACGGCCAAGACAAGTACTATCCTGAAAGAGCTACTGTCTGCCATCCTTGCTCATATCTGTACCATTGCCCTCTTTGTAGTCCTGACGGAGTACTATCAGCTGACTCGGAGCCTGCTGCTACACTTTTTTGGCTATGCAGCCATGGCGTTATTATTGTGGCGCTTCTCAACTACAGTAGCCCTCCGGATCTTCCGACGCTCTGGCTATAACTACCGCAATGTGGTTATCTTGGGTTATAACCGCAGGGCGCAGGAGCTAAAACAGTTCTTCGAATCTTATCCAGAATATGGCTATCGTTTCGTGGGTTTCTTTGATAACCTCAAAGCCCACAAAAAATTAGCAGATGGCCAATTGCAAGAGGTCCCATTACTAGGATCCTTGGATGAGGTGGAGCGCTACATCACGCTCAACCAAATAGACGAAGTCTATTATGCCAACCCAGAGGCTTCTGACAATCCCTACCTACGCAACCTAGTCAACTTTGCGGACCAGCTTGCAGTCAAGGTAAAGCTGGTGCCAGACCTAAGCGGTTTTATGACGCAGGAAATCAAGGTGGATTTTTATCACCACCTCCCGATCATTGCGTTCCGGAAGGAGCCGCTAGAGTACCTGCATAACCAATGGCTTAAACGAGGTTTTGATATTCTGTTTAGTGCTTTGGTTACGGTCTTTATCCTGTCTTGGCTGATCCCGATCCTGGGGCTGATCATTAAACTAGATAGCCCGGGACCTATCTTCTTCCGCCAACGGCGGACCGGTAAGGACAACCAAGATTTTTGGTGCCTCAAGTTCCGGACCATGTACAGCAACAAGGATGCGGATAACTTGCAGGCTGTCAAAGGTGACAAACGGATCACGAAGCTGGGGGCTTTTTTGCGTAAGTCTAACCTTGACGAGTTACCCCAGTTCCTAAACGTCCTGATGGGCGACATGAGTGTGGTCGGTCCTCGTCCCCACATGCTGAGCCATACCGAAGCATTTGGGCAGTCTGTAGAAAACTACATGGTGCGGCACCTGATCAAACCAGGGATCACAGGGCTAGCGCAGGCCAAAGGTTACCGCGGCGAAACCCAAACCCTTTGGGACATCAAGAGCCGGGTTCGAGTTGACATTTTTTACATCGAACATTGGTCTTTCTACCTAGACCTAAAGGTGATGGCCCTCACGGTGCTACAAATGCTGAAGGGCGACGAAAAGGCCTATTAGTCAAGATAATGAGGCTTGGTTGTTGTATAGTCCTTGTTTGATGCGTTCCTTCCTGACCCATCACCCTGATACTACCAGACTATGTCCGATCTCACCAATCCATCCTCCACCACCACGTTAGTGCCTTATCAGGTACTTGCTCTATTTGCCGAGCAGGTATTCTTGGCAGCAGGAAGCACAGCGGCATTCGCACGCATCACTGTCCGGAACCTGTTGCTGGCAGACTTACGTGGGGTGGACTCGCACGGGGTGGCCCGGCTCAGCGGTTATTTGCGCCTAGTAGAAGCTGGCCGCATCGACCTAACGACAGCAGGTGGTCCCATCCACCAAACTCCTAGCACAACAACGTGGGATGGGCAGCGCGGGATGGGTCATGTGGTCGCCCAAAAAGCGATGGAGCATGCCATCAACCTGGCGGATACGGCAGGCACAGGCTGGGTGGCAGTCAAGAACAGTAACCACTATGGCCTTGCTGGCACCTATGCTATGATGGCGGCCAAACGTGGCATGATTGGTATTAGCCTAACCAATGCCTCGCCGCTTGTGGCCCCAACCTTCGGGCTGGACCGAATGCTGGGTACCAACCCCATTGCAGTGGCAATCCCGACCCTGACGCAGCCCACTTTTGTGCTGGATATGGCGACCACTACAGCTGCTAATGGCAAGTTAGAGGTCCTGCAACGCAAAGGCCTACCGACCCCAGAGGGTTGGATCCAGGACGCAGAAGGGCAGATCACGACAGATGCTGGTGGTGTACAACAAGGAGGGGCTTTGCGTCCGCTAGGTGGAAACCCAGCAGGTGCAAGCCACAAAGGCTATGGCCTTGGCTCCGTTGTCGATATCTTGAGTGGGGTGCTTTCGGGTGCTGGATATGGTCCATGGGTGCCGCCGTTTGTATCCTTCCTACCCTTACCAGCCATGCCTGTTGGCCTAGGATTGGGTCACTTCTTAGGCGCTATGCGGGTGGATGCCTTTATGCCTCAGTCCGAGTTCTTGTCCCGGATGGACCACTGGATAAGCAGTATGCGTGGGACTAAAGCCATTGATGGCCACAAGGTCTTGATTCCTGGAGATCAGGAGCGCATCTGCCACGAGCAGCGTATGGCCGAAGGCATCCCGCTTCTGCCTACCGTCCTTGCCGATTTGCGGCAGATTGGGGCTCAGTTTGGGGTCAGCACTGGGTTTTAGACAGAGGCTAAGTTGGCCAGACAAGGTCAGCAATCAAGATGGCTGTTTTGTAGAGATACCCCTTCTGCCAGCTGGACCATAACAGCCCTGGTGTCGTGACCAGATAACTCAAGCGCCAAAAGTGAACAACCGTCACGATTGCCACAACTAAATAGGTGACCCAAGCCTTACCATACCAAGGAAGCCGAATCGGCCGGTTATGGTAATACTCAGCCACAAGCCACACCAAGGCCATGAGCCCAAAACCATAGGCAATGATGCCGAGCGGATGGTGCTCTAGGCTATGCCTCAGATCTTGATGGGTCAAGAAACACCAAGACTTGAGCATGCCACAGCCGGGGCAGGGCATTCCGGTCATGAGTTTGACAGGACACCAGCTTTGTTTTTGTTCGATGTCTGGCGAAAGCGCCAACATAAAGTAGGGCAATATCAATGCGGCTAGGGTAACGGCAATCGCCCCCAGCCGCACTTGACGGAAAGGCCATTGGTGGACCTTAAGGCCGATCATAGATTTCGTTAATGTGCCCTTGCAGGATCATGGCTGATACCATCGGGAAAAAGAAACCCAAGATCAGCAACAAGACACCTTTGTCCTCGAGATGCGGATTGCCGATACGACGGCCAATCTCTGGCAAGGCCTGACCAGCGACATAATAGTAGTACAGGTTAAGTGGCCCACAGCAGCCCGACAAGATCGCCACTGGCTCAGAGAGCACCTCCCGCTCCATCACGGCATTGATGACCTTGGCCATCTTGATGTTCCAGTAGATGAGGTATAGGCCGCAAGTGATGAAGCCCAGGACGAGCACCAAGACAGGATCGTTGCGGAAGTAAGGAATCGGTTTCATGGGGTAAGGCTCAGCAGGGTATATGTTGGAGTTTGAGGCTGATTCAGGAACAAGATAGGAAGTGAGTTGGGGATTTCCTAGTGGGGGGGATAAACGGTTAATAGAATGTCGGTACAAGTTATCCGATTTAAGCTTTGGAGTGCGAGGTATAATGCTATTGTCATCAGACCTATTAGCATAAAATTAAAGCCAACTATCAGTCCCTCCGGATATTCATATTACCTTTAGCTATCTTAAAAATCAATAAAAAAACCAGCAAGATGGCGACCAAGAACCAACACGAAATACAAGCCCTATTGGATGAGTCTCGTGGCCAGCTACTTGACTTTTCGTCCCGTAATCGACTAATTTCTTTGCCTGTTGGCTCTAAGGTAGCCAAGATAGTGCAGGTCTATGATGAGGTTGGGCCCCTAGTTTATAAAACGCTAGTGGCTGAAAAAAAGCAGATGACCTTCGTGCATGGCCAAATCTTGGATGGGACCAATGTTGCTGACGATTATGAAGATGATGAGACCTTGGTTGGTTTGCCCCAACCAGATGAGGAAAAAGATAATAAAGGTAGCTATAAACGACATACCGACTCCAAATTACAAACGAAATTATCATCTGACAAGCTGCAGCGACGCTTGTTTGACCTCCATTACGAAGCACTTTCCCTGATTGAGGAACAAGGCGTTAACGTCCTCTATCTATCGATAGGGGTGCTCAATTGGGTCGAGACCACAGGCGACAAAAAGACTAGGTCTGCACCTTTGGTCTTGGTCCCGGTCGATTTGAGCCGCAAAAACTCGGGAGACAAATTTACCCTTAGGTATCGGGAAGAGGAAATCACAGATAACCTCTGCCTGATCGAAAAGATGAAGAAAGAGTTCAACCTCACGCTGCCTTCCTTGGTGGTGAGCGAGGAGGATGATAGTCTGAATCTTGAAAAGTATTTTCTGTCGTGCGAACAAAGTGCCTCTGACAAAACAGGTTGGTCAGTAGATGCAAATGTTATTTGTCTGGGCTTCTTTTCGTTCAGCAAGTTCTTGATGTACAAAGACCTTGACGCCAATAACTGGAAGGACAATAACCTACTCGATAAGCCCCTGATTAGGCAACTGATAGGTGCCGAAGAGGGTATAGAATTGAATGGTAGCACTGATAAAAAGGAATGGAGCGACATTATTGATTTAGATCAAGTTATCCCTGCGGATCAGCTCGACCATGTAGTGGATGCCGACAGCAGCCAGACGATCGCCGTCCAGATGGTGCGCGAGGGTCGTAACCTAGTGATCCAAGGCCCCCCTGGCACTGGCAAAAGCCAGACGATTACTAACATCATTGCAACAGCCGTACTTGATGGCAAAAAGGTCCTGTTTTTGGCCGAAAAGTTGGCTGCACTCGAAGTTGTACAACGGAGACTTGTGGAGCAAAATCTGGGGGTTATGTGCCTTGAGCTGCACTCGTCCAAGGCAAAGAAATCCGTGGTGATGGATAATCTTAAGCGGACATGGGACTTAGGCAAACCAAACATGCAAGTAGTTGGGTCAGATATCGATAGGCTAGAGGAGGCCCGAGCAAACCTCCGCGTCCATATTGATGCGCTGCATCATCATTATAACCTACCCAACTCTGCCTATCATTACGTAGGGCTAATGGCTGGCCTCGGCAATGGACCAGAGCCTGAACAATTGCTACAGATTGACGGGATCGAGAGCTGGAATGCAGACAAGTTGGCAAGGGCAGCTGAGTTGCTGGATCTTTACGTGCAACAGCTGTTCGAGATCAAGCATCCATCCTCAAACATTTGGCGGGGTGTCGAGCTCACAAACTACATAGGCACGGAGGATGCGCTATATAAAATGCAGATTGCAGAGGCTGCTACAAGCCTAGAGGCATTGCGGCAAGAATTGGGGCATTTTGCCAAAACCATAGCTTCGTTATCCATGGATTTTGCAGGCTTCACGCTCCAAAACATCGATGAGTTATTGGTCCTGATTGATCATATCATTGCCAAGCCAACTGGTTTGGCGCTCGATTTGTCCAAAGAAGAATGGGACTTAACCTTTGAGCATATCATCAAGGTCACGGAGGTCAAACAGACTTTTGAGGCCTTTGTTTCAAAGCACAAACAAACCTATGTCGATGGGGCTTGGGCTACAAGTGCCAATAGGCTAAGGCCAACCATTATGCAGTATGGTGACAAATGGTACAACTTTTTTGTCTCTGACTACCGCGCAGCAAAACGTGAGTTACAGACCTTTTTGCGTATCCCGTTGGCCAGAAGTTATTCAGATAAAATTACCGTCCTCGATACATTGATCAAGGGCCAAGGATATTATCTTGACCATAACACCAACAAAGCAATAGGTGAGCATATCTTCGGCATCCATTGGTCTAGCAACAATGCTGATCAGTTATTGGGGCTCATCAAGTGGGTGCAGCAGTTGCATCGGCTAGGTGTCAAAGGCAAAAAGCGACAACAGGCCTGGATACTGGACCACGATTCCTTAGTAGCCGCTACCGCCAAATTGCGCAAAGCCCTTGCTGATTTTGATCAAAAGATTGGTGTCGTCAACACGCAACTCAAAATCAATTGGGCGGCCTATTCCGAAGGGCAGGATGCGCCTTCGATCGAGGAAACCTGTAACCTGTTAAAACGGTGGCAAGACGGCATCACAGACCTCGCTGGTTGGATAAAGTATGCTGACAACCATGCGAAATGCAAAGCACTGGGCCTGTTGCCGATCCTTGACTTTGAGCTCAAACATCTCTACCCAGCTCAAGCACTCATTTTAGCTTTTGAGCGGTTGGCTGCGAGGTCTGCCCTGCGACATGCCCGTGTGGTGGAGCCCAAACTTGCTAAGTTTGATGGCAACGAACACACCAAAAAGGTCGAAACATTCCGCAAACTAGATCATGGTCGCAAACACCAAGCTATGGCTCGGGTTTTGGCAATGCACCATGCAAACTACCCAGTCCGGATGGCCGGCGGTGCCAATGGTGTTTTACAGGGCGAGGTCAACAAAGTCCGAAACATCAAACCAATACGGAAACTGCTAGAGCTGGCAGGGCCCGCCGTCCAAGCCCTCAAGCCCGTCTTCATGATGAGTCCCTTGTCTGTGGCGCAGTTTTTGGCCCCTGATGTCTTAGAGTTTGACCTTTTGGTGATTGATGAAGCCAGCCAAATCAAGCCTGTGGACGCACTAGGTGCCATCGCTAGGTCCAAACAGATCGTCGTTGTGGGTGATGACAAACAGCTACCTCCGACTAGCTTCTTCAGCAAGATGACTTCCGAAGGCCCTACTGATCAAGAGGATGACGAGGATGCCGTTGTATTAGACCAAGCGAAGGCTGCGGAGCTCGAAAGTATATTGACACTGTGCATGACGCGGTCCGTCAACAAAACCATGCTGAACTGGCACTATCGGTCTAAACACCAGTCCTTAATTGCGGTCAGCAACAAACAGTATTACGAGAGTAAACTTAATATCGTCCCTTCCCCTTATCATGCTGGTGCGTTGATGGGTGTGCGGTACAATTTTGTTCAGGGTATTTATGAGCGCGGTAAAGGACAATCAACTACCAACCCGATTGAGGCATTAACGGTCGCCAAAGCTGTTTTGCAACATGCTGAAACAAATCCTAATCAATCGCTATTAGTGGCTGCGTTTTCGCAAAAGCAACAGCGGGCCATCCAGGATCAGATAGAGATATTAAGACGCCACAACCCTGCCCTAGAAGACTTTTTGGGTATGCACCCGAACGAGCCATTTACAGTCAAAAACCTAGAGAACGTCCAGGGGGACGAGCGTGATGTTGTATTCCTGAGCATAGGCTATGGTAGGGATAGCGAAGGCAAAATCACGATGAACTTTGGCCCCCTAGGCAAAGAAGGTGGCGAGCGTCGTTTAAATGTCTTGATCTCTAGGGCCAAGGTGCGTTGTGAGGTATTCACCAACCTTAGTTTCCGTGACATTAATCTAACCAGTACCAAATCAAAAGGTCTCGAAGGCCTCCGGATGTACCTTGAGTTTGCTGAGAATGGTAGTGTAGCTACATCAGCTTCGGATCAAAGGCCAGAGAACGAAGCATTTGTTGCTGCCCTCAAGTCTGATATCGAGTCAACATTTGGTTATCAGGTCGTGACCCAAGTAGGCGAGTCGGGTTTCTTTGTTGATTTGGCTATTCTGGACAACGATAAAAAGGGCAGATTCGTACTTGGCATCGAGTGTGATGGTACAAGCTACTATCGGAGCCCGTCCGCTCGGGATCGTGATCGACTCAGGCAGTCTGTCCTCGAAAGCAAGGGCTGGATTTTACACCGGGTCTGGAGCCTAGAGTACCTCAAGAATAAAGCGGTCGAGCTCCAGAGGATCAAGACTGCTTTTGAGGCAGCCCTTCAACTAATTACCGAACATGAAACGGAAGTTGTCCGCCATGTGGTCAAGGAGTCTAAAGTAGTTGTGGAGGTGCAGCGTGAAGTGGTAGACAATGTAGCCGATAAACTACCTTGCCAAGGTATTTACGAAATGGTGCAGTTTAAACAAGAAACCTTTTCCAGCATCAATGATGTGCCAAAAGCAAAGATTGTTGATATGGTCCTCAAAACGATAGAGAAGGAATCACCTATTCATACGGATGAGGTGGTGACACGTGTCAGGGAGGCCTTAGGGTTTAAGGCTGCAGGTGCTACCATTCGTGAGGTAATTCAGAACGCTATTCGAGCTGCGCGATCCAAAGCCATGTTTAGTTCCGATAGTAGTTTTCATTCGGTTGCTGAGGTTAAGATAGTCCGTGACCGCTCAAATGATAAAAAACTCCTCAAAATTGAATACATCGCACCTGCGGAAATCGACCTTGCCATCAAGGAGTTCACCAAAGTAGCCTATGGCTGCTCGGCGGATGAACTTGCAAAGGGTGTTAGTAAGATGCTGGGCTTTTCGAATATGAGTGAGATTACCAAATCTGGAATCAATAGTCGCATCAATTACTTGCAAAAAGCCAGCGTTCTCGAAACTGATCCCTCTGGTAGGCTCAAGCTGCGTTAGGAACTTGTGTATATTTATCTGAACTCGGATTCATCGGATTAGAGAGATTAAAGGGATTCGTGTGTATTCATCCGTCAATTTGAGCTGGTTGGTTGATTGGGGAAGATTTACAACCCCATCCCACCAATCCGTCAAATCTAATTTCTAAAATCCGAGTTTAGACAATCCACGACAATGGCTGCCCCGCCCATAACCAACCCTTAACACCTTACCACCACATACCTAGACCATAAATCCGTATTTTTGGCGTTGTATTTGTGTACCGCTCACCATTGGTCCTGATACAACCCTGAACATGTTCAAAAAAATCTTACTCGGTCTTCTGATATTCTTTGTGGTGCTCTTAGCTGCTGCAGCCCTGGTGCCGATCATCTTCAAGGATGACATCAAGGCGGCGCTCGACAAGGAAATAGCCGCCAAGGTCAACGCCAAAGTCTTCTATGATGCAGACCAGTTTGGGCTTACCTTGTTTGCTAACTTCCCGAACGTAACCGTTAAACTAGGCGACTTCGGCGTGGTCAATAAGGCCCCATTCGAAGGGGATACCCTGCTCAAAGTCAATGAGTTCGCTATTGTGTTGGATCTTATGTCGGTCCTGACTGGTGACAAGATCAAGATCAACAGTGTCCTGCTGGACGAGCCGCATATCCGCGCTTTGGTGCTGCCAACGGGCCAGTCCAATTATGACATCATGATCTCGGATACCTCTGCCGTGCAGCCTACCACGCCGTCTGAGCCAAGCAAGTTTAGCATCGCCGTCAATAGCTGGGAGGTCCGCAATGGGCAGATTGGCTTTATTGATCTACAGACACCAATGTTGGCCAAGATTCAGGGCTTTAACCACAAAGGCAGTGGCGACTTTAGCAACACCGTGCTGGACCTGATGACCAAAACCACCATCGACAGCCTAAGTGTGGAGTATGATAGCACAGGCTACTTCAACCGCACACGGGTGGCTGCCAACCTCAATGTCCGGATCGATCAGGATAAACAACTCTATACCTTGTCGGATAACGAAATCAGACTCAATGATTTTGCATTTGCATTTACGGGTACCGTCCTCAAAAAGCCTGCTTCTACCGTTTTTGATTTGAAATATGCGGCCAAGGAAACCAGCTTCAAAAATGTGCTATCGCTGATCCCCGCTGTGTTCTTAAAAGGGTACGAAGACCTCAAAACCGAAGGCCTATTGGCCTTTGATGGTTTTGTGAAGGGCGAACAATCTGCCGGCATCCTGCCGCAATTTGGCCTCAACCTCAGGGTACAGAAGGGCCAAATGCAATACCCCAAGCTACCCAGTGCCCTCACGAACGTCAACCTCGACTTTTCGGCCACACACCCTGGCGGTCCGCTTGAGCTCATCCAGACAGAGCTACGTACACTTCATTTTGACCTAGGCAAAAATCCGTTTGATGCCAAGCTCAAGACCCAGGGCCTGAAACACATCACGCTAGATGGCAACGTCAAAACCAAGCTCAACCTCGCCGAAGTTACCCAAGCTTTCCCTGTCAATGGCCTGAGCCTCAAAGGGTTGTTCGCCCTAGATGCTACTGCCAAAGGTGTATATGACGATAGCCTCAAGCTCATTCCTGCTGTCACAGCCCAACTAGAGCTGATGGATGGTTACGTCAAGTCCGCCTCCGTGCCCGCCCCCGTTGAGCAGCTTGCCTTTGTGGCCAATGTCTTGGTTGAGGATGGCAAACCAGAGCTTGGTAAACTTAGCCTTGAGCGCCTCCGTTTTGTATTGGAAGGCGAGGCCATGGAAGCCACCGCCCAGGTCAACAACTTCGTCAACTATACCTACCAAGCCACCCTCAAGGGAAAAGCTGACCTCGGCAAACTGACCAAGATCTACCCACTAAGTGGTATGACGATTGACGGTAAACTCATTGCTGATATCCGGACTGCTGGCAACAAAGCAGATGTCGATGCCAAACGCTGGGACAAACTGCCTACCAGTGGCACCATGGGTCTCGAGAATTTCAGCTACCAGTCGCCCACACTCAAGCAGAAGGTCACCGTTCAGCAAGGAAGCCTCACGCTGGACCCGCAAAAACTCAGCATCACCCAGTGCGTCGGCCTCCTTGGCACTAGCGACTATAGCCTAACCGGTACCGTCACCAACTACATCCCCTTCGTCTTTGCGGATGGAAAACTCGCAGGCAAGATCAACCTCAAGAGTAACAAGTTCTTGGCCAATGAATGGACTAGCAGCGACAGCAAACCAGCTACCCCTGCACCCAAAACTGAGGAGGCACCAAAACCAACAGCTGAGCCAGCCGAACCTGCCATCTCCGTGCCCAAAAACCTGGACATGACCGTCACGACCGATATCAACACCCTGTTGTATGATAACTACGTCCTCGATCAGTTCAATGCAGTTTTGATAGTCAAAAACGGCACAGTCCGCATGGAACCGCTGGCCTTTAACACGCTGGATGGCGCCGTCCGGATGAATGGCCTTTATGACCCGACCCAAGCCAACGGTGCCAAGTTCACCTACGGACTTGACGTCAAAGGACTCAGCATTCCCAAGACCTATACCACCGTCTCCACAGCCCAGAAATTGGCTCCATTTATCCGCCAAATGACAGGTTTGTTCAGTAGCAACATCAAGCTCAACGGGGGATTGTCCAATAGTTTATCCCCTGATCTTAAGACCCTTAGTGGCACTGCCGACATAGCACTAAACCAAGCCGCCATCAACGATCTGCAGTTCCCAGCCAAGGTCAACGCATTGGCCAAAACCAATCTGCCGACCGCCTACAACCTCAAAGACCTCAAGGTTAGCGCCGTCATTGCCGACGGATTTGTCAACTTCAAACCCTTTGAGCTGGCCAACGGAGGCAACAAAATTGGCGTCAGCGGCCGGTACGGATTGGACGGCACTCTAGACTATAACCTCAAAGTCAACGTCCCGAGTGGCCAGCTCGGCACTGCTGCCGTCAATGCCCTCAAGGGATACCTTGGCGCCAACACCCCCAACTTGGCCAACGTCATTGTGGACATCAAGGTCGGTGGCACCCAGACAAAACCCACTTACAGCATCGCTAACGTAAGCACAGGCAGCGGTGGTAGCAACGCCAATACCGCCAAAGACCTCGGCAAAGCAGCTTTTGACAAAGCCAAAGGTGAGGCCGAGCAACGCGCCAAAGCCGAGGCCGACCGCCTCAAACAAGAAGGTGAGCAGAGGGCCAAACAAGAGATCGATCGCCTTAAGCAAGAAGCCGAACGCAAAGCCAAAGAAGAGCTCGAGAAACTCAAGGGCCGATTTAAGTTCTAGCCGCCTGGCCTTGCTAGGGCTGACTTGTTTTGATTGATGATGGGTGCCTGCGGGTGCCCATTTTTTTGGGGGGGGCAATGATCCGTGTAAACCTTAGTTGCAAAGGTTAGATTTTGTATTTAGGGGTACTCTTGCTTAATTGTGAACTTACATGTGTAACTAGCCATGGACACAATAGAAAGCATAAGCAAACAAGTAACTCTTTTGGTGAGGGAGTTCAACATAATAGATGTTGAGGATGTACCAGCAGATGAGTATGAAAGTTATACACCCGAAATTATTCAAGACTTTAGACTACGAGGAACTGTAAGACCGTATTTGGCGAAGTTATGCGATTATATTTTGGGTATACTGCCGGAGGAAAACAAACTTCTCTACAAGGATTACATAATCTATTCTGACAAAATTGATGCGTTGTTAAGGACCTATTTTAAGGGCGATAACCCGAGACCAAAGCGGTTACATGCAGTGCCATACCCATCCAAAATCCACTTTTGCACCGACTATGACTACGTTTGGCATCATTACCGGCCCCTTTTTGAGCGGATTGACCTATTTGATTCCAAATCTTACATTGGTCATTCGCTTAACCTATTTCTTGTTGCTTTACTTACTGACCATTCCAAATCTGATGAACAGTGGGTGCCCGCAGCACTACATGATTTAGGAACCACCTCAAGGATTGAAGGATGGTTACTT
This sequence comes from Cytophagaceae bacterium, assembly GCA_027490155.1. Classification (GTDB taxonomy): domain Bacteria; phylum Bacteroidota; class Bacteroidia; order Cytophagales; family Flexibacteraceae; genus CANHWS01. Next base: position 41,897 of record JAIXYP010000029.1, read on the forward strand.
GATGAGCGGTCAGCGACCCCTCGAGTACTACGTGTGACCTGCTGGCTAGTCATGGAGGTGGAGTTTGGAACTTGTATTGGAGATTTTATTTCACTTACATTTTATCAGTATCTCTATACTGATTACCTGAAGGAGCTTAAGCAATTTGTGCTTGATGAACATAAGTCTATTTTCCTTAGGAACTTTGTTATAGTTTTTGCTGGGTGTGCGTTTGGGTCAATTAAAGAGCTTTATGATTATTCATACTTGATAACCGAAATTAGACAAACGTTTCATATGATGCATCCGATTTTTTATCCCAACTATATTAATTGGCCTGATGATTATATGGGTAAAGAAGTTGACTTCAAGGCCATGCACTTACAATACGGACAAAATCACAAAGAAGAGATTCAGGCCCTAAAAGTAGCTAGTCAACCGCAGCAGAAAGGATTATGGGAACGTTTTTTGGGTATAATGGGTATAAAAATAAAGGATCAAAAACTTACCCAAACGAATACTAAAGTAGCTTTGCCTAATGTATCCCGCAAACCTTATCCTGACAATTATAATTTTGATTCATTGTTCTTTAATCGTCTAAAAACACAGGCTCAATTACTAGGCCCAGGTATGAAAGTACTTGATTATTTGCTTTGGATGTCCACTTGCTATTATGACAGTACCTATCCCCAATACGACCAATTCGTCATCTGGCTCCGTGACCATGGCTTTGAGTTCGAAGGGGACGACCCGTTAGGTCTTAAGCATCTTATATCTGAGTGGAGACCAGAAAGTACCTATTCCATCAACTTGCCAGAATGATTTTGACTATATTTACCCAATGATCTTACCCCCACCATGCAACTCAACATCTCCCGCAACACCGTCATAGCCACTCCCATTGTTGAGGAGCATATTATTGCTGCCTTGAAGGCTAAGTACAACAACATCATGTTTGTTGATGTTGACTTATTAAAAGGTGAAATGGCAGGCAGCATCTATGGTGATAAAGCCCCCAATTTTTTAGAGTATCTGCTACATTCCCTCGTTCGTAGCGCAATCATTGGTTCAGGGCGCTTGGAGCATTCGCATCTTCTCTTTGAGATTCTCTTTAACTACATTA
>JAIXYP010000007.1 GCA_027490155.1 Cytophagaceae bacterium
GTGCCTGCCTCTCCATCAGCCGATGGTACCCAGCCAATCGATATCACCGCATTGCCTGCTGGTCGCTACATGGTTAGCCTCAAGGGTAGTGGTAGTTATCAGGCGCTGGTGGTGCAGTAATTTCTGCCCCATTTTGCTAGATTCTAAATCCTAAACCGCCTTTGTCACGTTAGTATGATAGGGGCGGTTTTGGTTTTGTTTGCATCTGTTGGGGCTACTTGACCTTTGTTCTTGCTAAGTGACCTAACACAAAACATGCCCTTATGATCTGGTTTGACAAACCATTAACATCCTGATCTGGTTACTATTATTACCTTGCTTGTATCAAATGCTAAGTGGGTCAGCCGAAGTTTGTTTTACTCAGTTTGGCGGGCAATGGCTAGTCCATTTCTTTCGACCCATAATCCCTGTTCTGACTAACATGAAAGTCCCCTTCAAACTCTGTAACCGAACCAAAGCACTGCTTTTTGCAGACGTTATCGGCATGGAAGGGGCAGCAGAGCAGTTGGCACCATCGGACAGTCAGGATGTGATAGCGGTCAATGCATTGTTACCCGCGGATCAGATATCGACACAGGTTAACGCCGTCAATTATCAGCTTGAAGAAGATAGGCTGTTGCTAAAAGGGCGTATCAAGGAGCTCGATCATATCATTATGCCTATTGTGCTCCGCCTAAACCCTAAGGTCCGGTCCACACCTAGCCCCGAATTGGTATAGGGAATTTGTTCCTATGGTCCCTGACAAATCAACTTGGGTTGCTTTGTTGGTTCTGGTTTTTCTGAAAAGGGAAAGTGCTGCTAGTTTTTTCTGTTGGCTTGCCTGCCCGCTTCATGCTTATAATACTGCTGCATCCGGAGGATCAAGGCAGGGAAGGATAGGGGAGAACTTGGAGCCATGAATCTGGCTTTAGGGCCGCCTTCTTGGGCCTGCCATCGCTCGAGTACATTAGCTATTTTGACCGTGTAAAGTAAGGTTGATTTTAGGGCTGGTATCATCGTCAAGAGACCGATAAGGCAAAAGACGCCGTTAAGGATCAAGTTGGCACTATGTAGCGAAATAGCCCGTGCCACTGCAACCGAAACACAGAAGTACACAAAAAAACCAACTGTATAGTTTCCGCAAAACCGAAACCAGCTGTATTCGTCGTTACGGATATTGGCAGCTAACCGTGTGCACTCGGTGCCAATGGTGGTGCTGATAAAGGCTAGGTAGGCCATCAGGGCGGCGATAGCGACAAAATAATCCAGAAAACTAAACCGATCTGGTCCTTGGCTTGGACCCAAGGAAATCAGGCCAATGGCCAACAAAGGAGCCAATACGGTGCCCAAAGCCAGTAACCATAGTGGCCTAGTCGCTATCCAGGTAAAGGCTGGCCGATGTTTGACGGTCAGATCTGAGTCGGCTTGTGAGGATGAATTGCTTGGCATGATGATCGGCCTACAAACCTACTAAAGGCCTGTCGTGTTGTGGGTCAAACTGGAAGGATCATCCTAAAATAACTTGATTTGCCCCTAACAAGTTCGTATCTAGTGACGCCTAACTACATTGGGTTAGGGCTTTTGACTCTGGAATCGGGTCGGTTATTGTCAGAGTCTTACGCTGAATAGCTGACTTACTATTTACGATTGCCCTAGTGATTGCGCCCTTACCCACACCCTCAGGACCGTAATGGAAAGCGAAATAGCTGATAAATCATCCAAACGTAGTCTGCGGCACTATATGCGCCATGCGTTCTGGTGCACTACGTTCGTCTATGCGGGTTTGGCTTTGTTGTTTTGGCTCCCTGTCCAATTCGAGGGTCTTAATCCGCTGAGCGATGCCCTAAAGGACTTTGAGTTCACGGATGTGATCTATAGCCAGATCAAAGATCCTGCCCCTGCGGATACCAATATTGTGATTGTGAACATTGGGGAGTTGGATACTTACGGAATGGCAATGTTGGTTAACCGCATCGCAGATGATGACCCAACAGTAGTCGGTATTGATGCCATCTTTAATAACCCCAACCGAAATTTGCCTGCTGACAGTGCCCTAGCCATTGCATTTGGACGCCTTCGTTGTTTGGTGTTGGCCTGCAAAGCAGATCAGTATAATGCGCAGACCGGTCAGTTTGACTCGGTAGTTGGCCCTGTGCCCAGCCTTGGTAATGGTGCGCACCTGGGCTTTGCCAACTTCATCACGGAAGAGCAAGATTACGGTAACACCAGCCGTGATTTCACACCCGCTGTGCAACTAGCAGGTGGAAAACCCCTCTATGCCCTCAGCCTCGAGATGTGCCGCCATGCCTACCCTGGGCAAGCCAAAGTCCTGATTGATCGAGGCACAGCTGTCGAAACGATTGACTATAGCAGGCGCGAGTCTGAATATTATTACCTAGACTGGCAGCAGGCTACTGATTCTGAGAATCAGTTTAGCTTTCGCAATAAAGTGGTGCTGCTGGGTTTTTTGGGTAGGTATCTGGGTGACCCTAGCATACAGGATAAGTTCTTCACGCCGATGAATCCGAAGTATGCGGGCCGTTCAGTCCCAGATATGTTCGGAGTAGTGGTTCATGCCAATATCATCTCCCAAATCAAGGAAGGGCGGTTTATCAACCAATTACCAGACTGGCTTGGGTTACTTTTGGGCTTTATTGTCGTATATATCAACGTCTTGGGCTTCTACTACGTCAATACCCAGCTTTCGGCTTGGTATGACCTGGTGACCAAGACGATCCAGCTATTGGAGACCATCCTGATTTTGTACCTCGTAATTGTGGTTTATCACCTCTACAACATCCATCTAGATCTGACCGTTGCTATCGGTGCGTTAGTCTTGAGTGGAGACCTATTGGAGGTATATACAGGTGCTTTTACACTGATAAATCAGTATTTGACAAAAAAATTCGCCAACTTTAATCTTGGTTTCCGGACCAAAGCTTGACGGCAAGTCAAAGTGCGACGATGAGGCACAGCCAAGGCTTGATATCTTCTCTCCCCATCTGACAACTGTTCGGTTAATCCAGCTCATGGCCCTTAGCATAATCACACTAAGGTACTGGCAGACAAAACCTGAATACAACCATCACTGACAATGAAGCAGTTTTCTACACCAATCTTCAAGCTGACCGCCTCCTTTCTGGGTATCCTGGCACTGGTCTTTTCTAGTTCGGTGGCGATGGCCCAAAGCCCAGCCACCACTACAGAGGTCTTATTCAAGGTCCTAGCCGCTCAAGGAGATGTCGCAACCTCAAAGGCAACCGAGGTGACTAAACTAGCAGCGGGTAAGTCCTTGTATCGGGACCAGATTGTTACTGTTACAGGCAAAAGCTACCTAGGCCTGGTGCACAAAACGGGCAAAGCCATCGAGATCCGTGAGCCTGGCACTTATAAGGTCTGGGACTTAGATGCGGTCGTGACTAACACGGCCAGCACCAGCCTAACCAAAAAGTATGCAAAGTACGTCTTTGGCGAGCTCCAACGAGAGGACGACAAGGGGATGCGCAAAAATCACCAACAGTACATGGCTGTGACGGGAGCCGTGAGTCGCGCTGCTGCCAAAACGGGTGTCGTCAAGGCTTATATCCCTGCCAGTACTACTATTAGTGATGGTATCCCAACCAGCTTAAGCTGGGCCCCAGTTGCTAATGCTGGTGGATATGTCGTTACCATTCAGGATATGTTCGACACCATCGTGTGGCAAAAAGAAACCACTGACACCACCTTGGCAGTTGACTTTAACGAGCTCAAAGGCTTGGCCAACACACGCACTGGCATCATCAAGGTTGGCACCAAGGCCCGAGGTATGAAAAATGCCATCGGCTACCCGATCAAACTATTGCCTGAGCTAGAGGCCACCAAACTCAAACAAGAGCTGGACGAATACAGCAAACAAAACAACCCGAACGACGAGTCCACCCCGCTTAATGACTTGGTGCAGGGTTACTTCTTCGAAAGTGCTGGGCTGAACCTCAATGCTCTTGCCTCGTTCCGTTCAGCTATGGTCAAAGCCCCAGAGGTTGAGGATTATAAACTCCAGTACCAAGACTACCTGATGCGTACCGGCCTACTAGTCGTTAAGGAGTAGGTTCAATTTACGATCCTGACTAATCAATCTTAATCCACCTTTTGTCGCTAGAATGCTGGCCTCAGGAGGTGGATTTTTTATGCCTTTGGAGTTATATGGTGCCAATGGTGCCAAACCGTTGTGCCCTGATTGCTGTTATTGCTACAGATCAACCCACCTGCTCATGACTTACTTTTCGCCCAAGTTCATTGCCTTCTTTAAGGGCCTGCAAGCCAACAACACCAGCGAGTGGTTTGCCGATCATAAGCGTGATTACGAGAATGAAGTCAAGAAGCCCTTTATTGCTTTCCTGACTGACCTTATCGCCAGGGCGCAAGTAGATGAGCCAGAGTTGCAACAACTGCCTAAGGATGCCGTCTTCCGGATCAATCGGGATGTGCGGTTCAGCAAGGACAAACGGCCTTACAAAGAGCATGTGTCAGCCATCATCAACCGGTACGGCAAGAAGAGCCCGCTGCCAGGTTTTTACCTACAGTTTGGTGGGTCTGAGGCTTGGATAGGTGGTGGGGCTTATGAGATCGAGAAGGAGGCATTGGCCAACATTCGGTCCGAAATCCATTATAACGGCGCTGAGTTTCGGGAGCTTTTGGCTGCCGATCCCTTTAAGCAGCACTATGGTGGTGTCCTACTAGGTGATCGGAATAAGATATTGCCAGAGCCCTACAAATCAGCTGTGGCGGATGAGCCTTATTTAGCCAACAAGCAGTTCTATTATATGGCAACCTTGCCGTCACAGGAGCTTTTGTTGCGGCCAGACCTGCTGGACTATGTATATGCCCACATGATAGCTGCAAGGCCGATAAATGCCTTTCTGACGCTTGCTATGCAGCCCGGGCAAGAAGGGTAGGGGTTTCGCTATGGAACAGGGTCATAGCCATGCCCTCCCCAAGGGTGGCAACGCCCGATGCGTTTGAGCCCAAGTCCCAGGCCTTTGATGGGGCCATGTTTCTGGAGAGCCTCTTGCATGTATCGGCTACAAGTAGGTTGATAGCGGCAGTTAGCTCCCAAGTAGGGTGATATCAGGATCTGATAGAGCCGCACCAAAAGGAGTAACACCTTTACGATTGCCCATTTGACCCAGCCTAGCACTGACCGATTTGCCATACCCAAATATCGGTCCTTTTGCCTAGATTCTAGTCGTGGTAACTAAGCTAAAGGTACAGCTGGACTAGTTGGATCACCTTTATGGCCAAATGAGGGCCGTTTAGTCAGAAATTTGAGCAGAAACTAGGAATTTATTTGATTAGTATTTGGTCATTTGGTTTTTTGGTGCCTAATTAGAGCATCGGGTGTTTGACGGAAATCTAATCAAAGTTCTGACGGATAATCTGATGGTGGCATAAGCAAGCCTACCGAATATCACCAGCATATTACTGGCCAGTGCTATTTATTTTGCCTAGCTTGCCTTTGGTCCATCCGCCTTTGTAACTTGACCCAGTCATCTAATTGCACGGCCTAGCAGGCCAGACCACCCACCAACATCAACCTTCTCGTCGCCAAACGAATACCTCCTTGGCGCTCTATTAGGACCAACAACCGACATACCTTCACCTTACTAATATAGACCGCATCCGCCCATGGCAGCCGCAGAAAAAGTAGTCAAAGACACCGCCAAAGACCAAGCCGAAAAAGAGCGCAACGAAAAGCTCAAGGCCCTCCAGCTCACGATCGACAAGATTGACAAAGCCTATGGCAAGGGCACTGTCATGAAGCTGTCTGACAACAAGGTGGTGGACATCGGAGCTATTTCCACAGGCTCACTAGGGTTGGATATCGCCCTAGGTATTGGTGGTTTGCCGCGTGGCCGTGTAGTCGAGATCTATGGCCCAGAATCTTCAGGTAAAACAACCTTGACGCTCCATGCCATTGCTGAGGCGCAGAAGTTGGGTGGCCTAGCTGCCTTTATTGATGCGGAACATGCCTTTGACAAAACCTACGCCGAGAAACTAGGCATCGATACCGAAAACCTCCTGATTGCCCAGCCAGACAATGGTGAGCAAGCCCTAGAGATTGCCGAGCACCTGATTCGCTCTGGTGCCATTGACATCATCGTGATTGACTCAGTAGCGGCCCTAGTGCCTAAGGCTGAGCTCGAAGGTGATATGGGTGATAGCAAGATGGGTCTGCAAGCTCGTTTAATGTCACAAGCCCTGCGTAAACTCACAGGTGCCATCAATAAAACTAACTGTACCTGTATCTTCATCAACCAGTTGCGGGACAAGATAGGCGTTAGCTATGGCAGCCCAGAGACCACCACAGGTGGTAATGCGCTGAAGTTCTATGCCTCCGTGCGCCTAGACATCCGCCGCCTAGCCCAGCTGAAGGATGGTGACAATGTATTTGGTAACCGGACCAAGGTCAAGGTGGTCAAGAACAAGGTAGCACCACCGTTCAAAGTCGTTGAGTTTGATATATTGTACGGCGAAGGCATCAGCAAAGTTGGTGAGATCATCGACCTAGGTGTAGAGCTGGAGATCATCAAGAAGTCAGGTAGCTGGTATAGCTACGAAACCAGCAAACTAGCCCAAGGCCGCGACTCCGTCCGGACCATGCTGCTAGACAACCCAGAGCTCAGCCTCGAGATCGAAACCAAGGTGCGCAACAAGGTCAAGGAGTTGACCGCCGCCGGTCCTATTGCCGCCCCATTTGAGGATAATGACGAGTAGTGGTTAGTTATTTATTTTGATTGGAACCCGTCGGAAGGCGGGTTTTTTTGTTGGGGAAGGTGGTTTTTTGTTAACGAGGTATCTCGGTAATTGTATTTTTCATTTGGAGGTTATTAAGACATACTACTGCCATGTTTCTTAATTAACCCAAATTCCGCCACCCTTTTGCAACTGCTTTGTCTCGCAAATTAGAAGCTGCTCATTTTTGGGCTCCTTTGCTCGATAGGTTATCATAATCAATAGAAGCATGACCTTCAATGGGTAAGTTATCTTCAATGACTTTTAGGTTTTCTTCATCATATTCAGACTTAGTAACGGCTAGTACACCTGCTGTTTTATTACTGATTACTTCGGTGTAATGTCAGTGGGCATCTGAGGGGCCCAAATAGGTAATATTATAAACAGACAAGTACCCATGGTCATTATCATTTGGCATAAATGAAAGAGCTAATAATCTCAAATACTAGCTGGGATACTATATCACCTTTGACATGTGTAGGATGTATTTGCCTTTTGACTAAGCCAAGTCTTTGCCGTTGCCACCAAGCTCAATCAAATCCCCATCCACAACAAATAAGCGCCTGCCACTATTCCACTAATCACCCCGCTTACAAGCCAGAAGCTTAACAAGCCACGGGCAATGGCGCCCCAGCGTTTGCCTGGGCTGCCATAGACCTGACCAAAGGCATAAGGTATATAGATCAACGAAATAACGCCAGTCCCGGCTTGCAGCAAAAAGCCTAGGTCTGAGTTCTGCTGAGAGATTAGTAAACAGATCAGTGTATAGGGTAACACGATGGCAGAGCTACCTGCTTGGATATAGGTGAAGGCTACCAAATGCTCCGCATAAGTGAGGCGTAGGTATTTAAACAATTGGTAAAGCGCCAAGCCAAACAATGGCAAAAACATCAAGTTGGCGATACTCATGATATTGCCATTGGATAGGATATCACCAATTTCTTTAATGATTTGTTGGCTCCGCTCGGCATTGCCAATCTTTAGGTCAGGATCACGCCCTATTTGGCGCATCAGCTCGTCTACCATAAAGGTGGCTAGGTAGGTCGAGATTGCTAAGATCAGGGCCAATAACCGAAGTGGATTGGTATAGGTACGGGTGTTACCCATCCAATAGGTGTGGACTACTTTCCCTGGCCTGAGGACAAGATCAAGGGCGGTGCGCAGGATGCCTTTGTCCAGATCGAACACATCAGTAACGGCCTCAAAAACCATGGCATTGCTAATACGACCAAGGCGTTTCTGGCCACAGTTGGGGCAATAGGCGTTGTTGTGTTTGGTTTGGCACGTAACACATGGTCGCACCCTGATATCATTTTCGGGAACAGCATGTTCTGCGCCTTGGCCAGAAGTGGTCAAATTGGGAGGCATTCCGATGGCCATAGGTGCTTAGGTTGTAATAGCTGTCGCCATACAATCTTAGCCAATTGTCCTGAACTATCGTAAGGTGCCTGCGAATTTGTCGGCTATTCGCCCCCAGCGGCCCATGCTTTGATGGGGGCTAACTGTGCAGTTTTAGCTGATGTTTCGCCATAGTAGGTGACTTCGCCTTCTTTGCGCACCCCAACGAATACTTGATCCGTTTTTTGTTCTACCACCACGATGAAGTTGGTAACGTCGCAATTGTGTTGCTCGCAGGCACGGGCGATTACAAATCCGTCTTTGACCTCAATGGGGGACTCTACCTTCCAAACACCTAGCATATAGTCATACTCGGCACCCATCAGTGCTTGCAGGCGACGTGCTAGTCTTATATCGTCAAATAGCCGAACGCCCTTAGGGTATTTTTTGTCGTAGGCCACCAGATAGGCCAGTTCGTGCTCTTGGATATTGCCAGCTTTGTCCACTCCAACGGCTACTGAGTCGATTGGTGGGCTGAGGGCTTCGATGGTGGCCTCGTCCGTTTTGCGCTCGGCATCGCAGCCCGCAAGGGCGTAGGCGAAGGCCAGTATCATGATGGAGGCAAGTAGATTGGTGGTTTGGCTTGTCATAGGTAGGGCAGCAAACAGGCTTGGAGATAGCGCCTGCGTTTATTGGTACTAAGGTAGCCAATCTGGATCAGCCTGCGCCTGATTTTATGCAGCTATCGGGCTGATATTATAGGTTTCAGGGCATATGTATCTGTTGTTGGCATTGCCTTTTGCCTCATCCAATTGATGGCTAAACATAACCAGCCCATCCAGTTCTGAACTTGATGCGAGGATATAAAAAAACACCCCTCTAACAAGCCAAAACCTGTAGGAGGGGTGTATTGTAACTGGCCAAAATTGCCAGCGGTGTGCTTAGTTCATTTGGGCCTTGATCTTGGCTTCGAGGACGTTGCGACCTACGGCCCCAACTTGTTTGTCCACCAACTGACCGTTCTTGAAAACCAGGAGGGTCGGGATGCTCCGGATGCCAAACTTAGCAGGTACCTCGCTGTTGAGGTCCACATTAAGTTTGCCAATCACGGCTTGACCGTCTAGGTCTGCAGCCATCTCTTCGACGATCGGGCCGATCATTTTGCAGGGGCCGCACCACTCTGCCCAGAAGTCGATCATGACTGGTTTGTCGCCGCTGATGATTTCAGCAAAGTTGGCGTCGGTTACTTCAATTGCTTTTCCCATGATAATTACAAAGGGTGAAAAAGAGGTTTAATGATGTTGCAAAAGCAATTCGCCTTCCGGACAAGGTCCGATGACGACGATCGCATCTTGGGCTGGGCCTAGGCCATTATCCCGCGAGGGGAGCCTGACAAAAGTCAGGGCCAAGGTTAAGACTCTAGGTGCAGGTCTTACTTCATGGGCGTAAAGGTACAAAAAGGAGGCCAAAAGTACCGATTGGTACCCTGGCCTCCTGCTATATAGCCATAGGCTATGTTTATACGTTGCTTGGTATGCCCAGCGCTATTGCTTTGGCCTGGATAAGCTAGTCTTAGCCTAGCGGCTAGCGGTAGCCTCGGCGGTTTCGACGCCCATTGAGGCAAGGGCAGACTTGATGCTGCAGCGTTGGCCGTCTTTGTAGGCTACGACCCAGGCAGTTTTGATGCCAAGCTCACGCATTTGCTCCTTCAGGTTATCGGCTTGGGCAAAGGCGCGGAAAGTACCCATCATGATACGTTGCAGGCCATTTGACTCATCCTTAACCAAGATGACGCTTTTGTTGAACTTAGGGGCTACGCCAGCACGCTCGATCACACCGACCTGCACGCTGAACATCACACCTTTGCTACTGGTCAGGAGCTCTCCTTTGAGCATCTCGCGGAAGCCACCGATCTGGGCTTTGCCTTTTTTGCCTTTAGGGGCTGGCATCGACTCCACGATCTGGGCGGCACGCTCTAGCTGTTGGTTGGATTGCTCAAATTTACCCATCAGCTCGTTGTAGGCCTCTTTCTGGACGTCAACGGTGTTTTTGAGGGTCGCAACCTCTGCTTTGAGGCTATCCACATCCTTGGCTTGGGTCAACATATCTGTTGTGAGGCGGGTAGACTCAGCCTTGAGCATCTCATGCTCTTCGGTCAGGGCCTTAAACTCCATAGGGTTCATCGCACGTTGGCGTTTTTTCCACTCACGGGCGATCTGGCGTTCGGTTTTTTGCTCCTGAGCCGTGGCATGCATACTCATCATGCTGAGACCTAAGATGGCGACTGATAACATCAGCCTAGTCATTACGGTGTTCGTTTTCATTTTAGAGATGGGTGCCTGATGCATTGCTTAATTCAGGCGGGGAAAGATAGGAATGGGGTTTGGATCTTCTTCTGGAACTCATCATGACTAGGATGCTAAGTCTAGTCAGACAAATATGGTCAACTTGATTGGGTATGGGCTGACAATCTGGCGCAATGGACAACTAGGCTCAAGGCTCCGGATTATTTTAATCCCGAATGTTCGACAAAGTTATTGGGTCCTTAGCCAAGGACTGCAATCAAGTTGAGGGCAATCCTTACACCAAACGGCGTAAGTTTAGCATTTTTGGCAAAAAAACTTACATCGGCCTGCTTTTTTCTTGCAGAAGCAGCATTCTGCGGGCCTATCATGGAGCTGTCCTAGCCAAGCGTCAACTGTCTTTTGTCTTTGCTTGACAGGGCCTATGGGAGCGGCTTTCAGCCTCCAAAATGTCGCAAGTCGGTCCATAAGGCCCCAAGTGTCGGCCAGATGCACTAACTTGCTGGCCTAACTATTGACAAGGAGTTGTCACGACAACCTAAGGTCGATAGTAGGGTCGGACTATGCCATTTTGCCACTAATATATAAAGGCAGGCGCAGTTCACGATCAAGAGATTAAGATAATAGTCCTCCAGCGCATCAGCACATCATGCTAGACCTGATTACCAAAAGTATAGCCAAGGTATTTGGCACCAAATCTGACCGTGACGTCAAGGAGCTCATGCCTTATGTCGGCCTCGTGAATGCGGAGTATGACAAACTAGGCAGCCTTAACGATGACGAGCTTAGGGGCAAAAGCCAAGCCTTGCGTGCCCAGATCAAACAGGAGCTATCCGAATACGAAGGCAAAATTGCCGAATACCAAGCCAAAACCGCCCCTGGCAGCACAACCACTGCCACAGAAAAGGAGCAGATTTTTGCAGCCATCGACAAGCTTTATCTGGACCGTAACAAACGGCTAGAGGAGGTTCTTCTCGCTATCTTACCAGAGGCATTTGCTGTTATTAAGGATACCGCCCGTCGCCTTAAGGAGAACGGCCAGCTGGTCGTGACCGCCACCCCGCACGACGTCTGGATGGCTACTAACCGTGGCCATGTCACGATCCATGACGGCAAAGCTACTTGGGCCAACCAGTGGCAAGCTGCTGGTACGACCATCGTCTGGGATATGTTGCACTATGACGTCCAGATTATTGGCGGCGTCGTTTTGCACAAAGGCAAAATTTCCGAAATGGCTACTGGCGAGGGTAAAACCCTTGTCGCTACCTTCCCTGCCTTCCTAAATGCTTTGGCGGGTTATGGTGTCCACATCGTGACCGTCAATGACTACCTCGCCAAGCGTGATAGCCAATGGATGGGGCCTTTGTTCGAGTTCCATGACATGAAGGTCGATTGTATCGATCAGCATGAGCCCAATAGCGAAGAGCGTCGTGAGGCCTATTTGGCTGACATTACCTACGGTACCAACAACGAGTTCGGCTTCGACTACTTGCGGGATAATATGGCCCGTGAGCCTGAAGAGCTGGTGCAGCGCAAACTGCATTATGCAATGGTTGATGAAGTGGATAGTGTCTTGATCGATGACGCCAGGACACCACTCATTATCTCTGGCCCAATGACTGCTGGCGATCAGCAGGAGTTTGAGGCCCTGCGCCCTCGTGTCAACAAACTTTATGAGGCCCAGCGTGCCATCACCAACAAGTTCCTGACCGATGCCAAACGCCTATTAGCCGAAGGCAACACCCAGGAAGGTGGTTTGGCCCTGTTCCGTGCCCATCGTGGTTTGCCGAAGTACAAACCATTGATCAAATTCCTGAGCGAGACTGGCAACAAAGCCATCATGCAGAAGATCGAGAACCATTACCTAGCTGACAACAGCAAGGCGATGCCAGAGGCTGACAAGCCGCTGCTCTTCACGATCGACGAAAAAAATAACCAAGTAGACCTCACCGAGGCGGGCATCAACTACATGACCACCGAGAATGAGGATCCTAACTTCTTCATCCTGCCAGATCTGTCCACGACACTCACAGCAGTTGACAAAGACAAGGCCCTGTCAGAGGATGACAAGCTCCGGCACAAAGACCAGATCATTGCCGAGTACACCGACAAGACAAAACGGATCCATACCATCCAGCAATTGCTGAAGGCCTTTACCTTGTTCGAGAAAGAGGTGGAGTACGTCATCATGGACGGAAAGGTCAAGATTGTGGATGAGCAAACAGGTCGTATCCTAGACGGTCGTCGCTATTCGGACGGCTTACACCAAGCCATCGAGGCCAAAGAAGGCGTTAAGGTCGAGGATGCTACCCAGACTTATGCTACCGTCACCCTCCAGAACTATTTCCGGATGTACCACAAGCTCTCGGGCATGACCGGTACTGCCGAAACTGAGGCTGGCGAATTCTGGACAATCTATAAGCTAGATGTGGTCGTAATCCCGACCAACCGTCAAGCAGTCCGTAAAGATCACCAAGACAAGGTTTATAAGACAGTCCGTGAGAAATTTAACGGTGTGGTGGATGAGATCGTTCAGCTAACCGAAAAAGGCCGCCCTGTCCTAGTCGGTACCACCTCGGTCGAGATTAGCGAGCTCCTGAGCCGTATGCTTAAACTCCGCAACATCAAACACCAAGTACTGAATGCCAAATACCACCAGAAAGAGGCAGAGATTGTAGCCGAAGCTGGTAAGCCTGGCACCGTAACCATTGCAACCAACATGGCTGGCCGTGGTACGGATATCAAGTTGTCACCAGAAAGTAAAGCTGCTGGAGGCCTCGCGATCATCGGCACGGAGCGTCACGAAAGCCGCCGGGTTGACCGCCAGTTGCGTGGTCGATCTGGTCGCCAAGGAGACCCAGGTACCAGCCAGTTCTTCGTTTCGCTCGAAGATAACCTGATGCGTCTATTTGGTTCTGACCGTATCGTCAGCCTGATGGACAAAATGGGTCTTGAAGAAGGCGAAGTGATCCAGCATAGCATGATCACGAACAGCATCGAGCGTGCCCAGAAGAAGGTGGAAGAAAACCACTTCGGTAGCCGTAAGCGCCTATTGGAGTATGACGATGTCATGAACGCCCAACGTGAGGTGATCTACAAACGCCGTCGGAATGCCCTCTTTGGAGATCGGTTGGAGCTTGACTTGCTCGGCATGACCTACGACAGCTGCGACCGCATCCTGCAAGAAGCCAAAGCGAGCCGCGACTTCGAACAGTACAAACTCCAAGCCCTACATTGGTTCGGCCTTGCCCCACATAGCATCACACCTGATGCGTTTGAAAAACAGAAAGCCGCTGAGCTGACACCTATCTTCTATAAGGAGGTGATGGCTTATTACCGTGAGCGACTCGCAGCCCTGAATGCCGGTGCCTTGCCTGTATTTGAACAAATGCATGCCCAGTTTGGCGACCAGCTCGAGAACGTTGTCGTGCCACTCACAGATGGTAAGCGCACTTACCAAGTAGCTGTCGAAATCAAAAAGGCGCTTGCTTCTGGCGGTGCCGAGCTATCCCGCACCATCGAGAAGATGGTAACCCTTGGCTTCATTGACCAGCTCTGGAAGGAACACCTCCGAGATATGGATGACCTTAAGCAGGCTAGTAACAATGCCTACATCGAGCAAAAGGACCCATTGTTAGTCTATAAGTTCGAGGCACTGCAGCTGTTCAAGACCTTGGTTTACAGGATTAATGAAGATGTCCTGACCTTCCTCTTTAAGGTGGAAATTCAGCAGGCAGAAGATGCCCCAGAGGTCATCGTGCCACAACGCCAAGCCCCACCCCGCCCAGCTGATAATGCCCGCATCCGGACCAGCCGTGACGAAGAGGAAGCCCTAACTGCCGTAGCAGAAGAGCCTGCTCCGCCCGTCAAACGTGCCCCTATCCGTACTGGCCCCGTCATCAACCGCAATGACCGTGTCAGCGTGCGCTATGCCAACGGCGAGCTCAAGAAGGACGTCAAGTACAAAACCGTTGAGGACGACATCCTGAACAACCTTTGTGTGGTTGTGGATATGGCGTAGGCCTTTGTTTAACAACAGCTACTAATGCCAAACCCCCTTTGCCAGAGATGGTGGAGGGGGTTTGGTGTTTATATAGGCACGTTTATGATTGGCCTATACCTTGCTGAGAAGATACACTATGATAAGCCTATTTCCGGTCTCGGCTTTATTTGCTTTCCTACCAGATAGGCTATTCGTTTTTGGTGATTTAACGTACTTGATAAACCCCAATAGGTACTATAAGTTAAACTTGGAGTACCCTTTTAGGTGATAAGCAAAGTCATACTGTTAGAAAGGCGGCTCAATTGTTTTTACTGATTTTGTTGACGCCTCCATAGCTTATTACGGTGTTTGTTATTGGTACCAATTGCAATAATGAACGGCTTAATTTATGGACCAACCCTTGTCAGCCTCATTTGTTATATAGGCTTCAAAGTCAAGAATGGTATTTAAGTTACCATCCCCCTACACCCCCTGCGCGGCCTTCAACCGGCCGACATCCTCTTGCAGTTTCATCAGGTAGTTGACGATGTCCCCACTGGCCATTTGCGGATCAGGGATTTCGTGCTGCATAAAATAGACGAACTTCCAGATCTCCTTCACCTCATTGGCTGGTACACTATACGGCTGGTATGCTGGGTTCAGGCTACGAAGCGTGAATGAGCGGCTCCCTGCTAGGTCACTATCTACCAGCTTGAATACGATGCCTTCTTCCATTGTGAGGAGGATACAAGCCTGGCCTTTCTTGATCTCGGTCCAGTCCATAATAAACTCACCGATGACATAGGCCTTGTCCGGGATTGGTAGCATACTGTCCCCGCTCAGTTGGAAACAACGGTAGTTACGCTCCTTTGCCAAGAAGGGCATCTGAAACTTGGGCAGAGTAGCGACAAACTCAGGATCAGCAAAGCCAGTGGTGTATCCTGCCTTGGCACGCTCTGGTACTAGCTCGATGTTTTCGCGGTTCCGGCTGTCGATTGTTGTGCTCAGGATACGGAGGTGTGTGCCCTGCATGTAGGCATCATGGCCGAGCTCTAGCTCCAGCAGTTGGCGTTCGCTCATGCGGGCCATCTCGACCTTGATGAGAGTGTCGATGCTTACCTTGAAATAGGCCGACATTGCTAGCAGTACCTCGATGCTTGGCTGGGCAACCCCGTTTTCATATCCACTTAGGGTGCTGCGCTTCATTTCGAGGGCTACGGCCATCTCGTCCTGCGTGCGTTTTTTGCGCATCCGCAAAAACTTGATGTTCTGGTTGAAGTGCGACGGGGGCAGCTGCTTAATATTGATGACGGCCATAGGAAGTGGTACTGTTAAAAGGATACGGAATCGATGCTGGTTGATTGGACCCTGGTGAACTTGTTAGGGTGCAAAGGCGAGCCAATTAAATTGATTAGAAACTGGTCATATCATGGGCTAGAAATAAAGCAAGGCTATTTGAGACTTCCAAACTTTGGGTCAAAATTGACCGCAAAACTTTTTTCTGGCAGCGTCAGGTAGTGCGTGTTGCTTGGGTCGTGGTTGTGCTTAACGTCTTGGGCCTAAGTATCAAGTAGTCAGGCAATGTGGGCAATAATAAGTAGTCAGATCCTGCGTTTTGACTGTAAATTGCGGCCATGCTTAACTGGATTAAACGTCAAACCTGGATGCGTAATTTCTATGTCTGGACAGGTGCGGCTTGGGTGTTCTGGATGATCTTTTTCGACGGTAACAACTGGCGTATGATGGTCCGGACTTACTACAACCTGACAGTCGCTCGGGACGAAAAAGCCTATTACCAACAACAGAAAGAGGCGGTACTGAAAGAGCGCAACGAGGTGATGGGTAGCCCAGAGCTCCTAGAGAAATTCGCCCGGGAACGCTATTTGATGAAAAAGCCCACCGAAGACCTTTTCTTAGTCGAGGAAGTTAAGAAATAGAAGGTCTATCGGATCTCGGCCTTTCCTGCCCCGCCCTTCAAGTAGCATCCCAACACTGTTTTCTTTATCTCGATACCATTATGCAGTCCGCACCCAACCCTGATTACGTCGTAGCGCCAATCCCGAATCAGTCAACATTGCTGATCCTTGTCAAGCGGCTTTGGTCGCAGACTTTATTAGGGATCGTACTTGGTCTAGCCTTGACCCAGTTGAGTGCTTGTAGCAGTGGTCCACCACCAAAATACAGCGATACCTATAGTACAGGCACTATCAAGGTTGCTGCAGACCACAGCTTTATGCCTCTCTTGGACCACAGCTTAGCACCGTACACTGCCACCTATCCAGAAGCACACCTTAACATCAGCGCCACGACTGAGGACTCTGCTTTGCGTTTGTTATCGATCGATAGTGTCCAGCTTGCCATCGCAACTAGGCCACTCAAACCTGCTGAGCTTGAGGCCATGGCAAAGGACAAGGTGACACCAATCTATACCAAAATCGCCCTTGATGCTGTTGCCTTGGTGGTCAATAAAGCCAATGCTGATAGCCTACTAGCTACGGATGTCATTGCCAAAATCCTGAAGGGTGAAACTAAAAATTGGTCCCAACTGCCAACCCTTGACCTTGGCGAAGGCAGCAAAAGCGGTCCGCACCAAACAGGGGACATCGTCTGCGTGTTTGACAATGACCGCAGCAGCAACCTGACCTATATGCAGACCCAGTTTGGCATCAAGGACGAGGACCTCAAAAACGCTAAGATTTTTGCTGTAGGCAACAACAAAGCCGTCATCGACTATGTGGCTACCCACCCAGATGCCTTGGGTTTTGTTGGTGTGGGATGGGTGTTTGACACCACTGGCGACAACAAATGGATCAATAAGGTGCAGGTAGTCGCCGTGGGCAAATCGCCTAGCAAACCAGAGGCCGAAGCCCTCAAGTCTTATGATTACTACCAGCCCTACCAGGCGTATTTGGGAGATAAAAGTTACCCTTTCCGTCGTGACATCAATTGGGTTTATCGGAGTGGGCGCACTGGTCTTGCGATGGGCTATGCTGCCTACATGGCTAGCGACAAAGGCCAAAGGCTGGTGCTCAAACTCGGCATGTTACCGACAAACGTACCTGTCCGGATGGTCCAGATGAATAAGGAGTAGTCTTCTTGTTCTGGTCATCGTGGTCAAGTTCATACTAGCATAAGCCAGATGATCAAACCATGATATTCGCTGTCCAGAGCTTGCCTTCGCCCCCAGATTTGACTACTTTAGGGTCAGTATTGGTTGTTGTCTTTTTAGGCAAGGCCAGTTCTGATCCTTTATTGCTTTAGTCCGCAAACCCCACCCCAATCTTCCTACCCGAATGGACTCACTTGCTTTGCCTGCCCTGATCGGCTTCATCGGTGGTCATGTTGCCTTGGTCATTGGCACCATCCTCAACATCGTTAAGCCAGCGGCCATACGGGTTCGAGATGACAAAGGAGCCCCACACACCCGTTACACTGACTCAGGAAAGATCAATTTGGTGTTGTTTTTTGCTGGGATGGCCTTTGTGCTGGCCTGCAATTTCTACTTGCCTTATCCTTGCCCTCAGGGCCTGACTGGGGCCGAAACTTGCTTCACGTTCAGCGACTACATCCTGAACCTATCGGGTTTTCTGATCCTGATCCCGACCTTTTTCTTGCCCATCGTGTCCGACATTTCGGGCTATGAGGTGCATAGCGCTGGCACCATGTTGCCTACCACCTCGCTAGATAGGGTTACCTACCTGTTTATGTTCTGCGGCTTGGCGCTTGGCGTGCTCAACACGTTCCACCTTCCTGAGGTGCCCTTGCTAATTGACTTCATTGCGAATATCATCGCCTTTATGGCTACCAGCTTTGCTCTCTTGGGTGATACTGTCGAGCACCATGCTGAAGCAGACCCCGAACCAACAGGTAGTTTCAAACGCTTCACACCTGTTGGGCTGCTTGTCGGTTCGGTGGCTTTGATCGGTTTTTTGCTTAGCTGCAGTACCCTGATCTATACCAACAAAGAGCAGGACAACTTGGCGCGCAACATCGAGGCCGCCAACGCCACCTTGCGTACCTCGGTCACCCCCTTGATCGACAAAGTAAATCTCACGCTTGGCACAAGCATCAAGTCCAGCATCGCTGACATTGATCGCCAAAGTGATAGCATAGCGGGCAAGATGCAGCACATTGAGCAAGGCTTTGCTGACCGTGTGCGCCTCTTGCTAGATGACCCCAAGAACTTACTGGCCAAACAAAACCACTTCCTGCACGAGACCATGGTCAGTGGGCAGAACTACCTCAAACCCGTGATCGACTCGATGCCGAGGATCCAGCGCAGGATAGCCCTACAGACCATGAACGTTAGGGAAGATCTGATTGACCTAGAAGAGGAACTGCCAGGCAAAATCGCTGGCGAAGTCACCAAATCTGGCACCATGCAGGCCTTAGAGCGCAACACCCGCGACTTGCCCAGCAAACAAGACATCACAGACATGAACCGGGACATGCTGCGCAGGAACGAGCTTAAACCTGTGCTGGATGGCCTCAGTAACACCCAAGCAGAAACCCGCAAGGAGCTCAACGAAACCCAACAGGCCGTTACCCGCATGGCCACTATCATCGACAAACACATCTTGCTACCCAAAACCAAATACCGCCCTGGTGACACCCTCTACATCGATGATGACGGGGATATCATTTTGGTAGGACGTAGTAAATAGTAGTTGCTTTATAGGTCATTGCCTGATTTAGACACTACTTTAGCACACCACTAGCAGTCCCGCACTTGGTATTTGCTGCTAATTATCTTGACCATTGAACCGACTAAAAGCATTTATCCATACCGAGCAAAGTGGTGGCATCATCTTGCTGACTTGTGCTATCGTTTCGTTGGTGTTGGCCAACAGTGCCGCGGCCGACTGGTTTCATCATCTGCTTTACACCCCAGTTGGTTTTCGGCTAGGGGATTATGCCATGTCTTGGCCATTCGAGAAATGGGTCAATGATGGTTTGATGGCCATTTTCTTTTTGGTCGTTGGCCTTGAGATCAAACGTGAATTGCTGGAGGGGCACCTCAGTAGCTTTAAGCAGGCCATTATGCCCATAATTGCTGCAGTAGGCGGGATGTGTGTACCGGCAACCATCTATAGCCTTATGGGCCAGTCGGCAGATAGTGCTAGTGGATGGGGTGTGCCTATGGCCACGGACATCGCTTTTTCGTTGGCCATCCTGAGTCTGTTGGGCAAACGGGTCCCGATCGCACTCAAAGTCTTCTTGACCGCCCTTGCCATAGCGGATGACCTTGGTGCCGTAGTGGTCATTGCGTTGTTCTATACCTCTGGCGTGCAGCTGATCTATCTAGGATGGATGGCGGCCTTGGTTGTGCTGATGTTACTCTGCAATCGGTATCGGGTTGGGGGCGGCTGGCTTTACCTCATTGGTGGGGTTGCCCTCTGGTATGTTACCTATAAAAGTGGAGTCCATGCCACGATAGCGGGCGTGTTACTAGCACTTTGTGTCCCGTTCCGTAGTGAATATACCCAGGCTGAGCTGGAAGAAATGCTGAGCGACCGCCGGCAAGACCTAGAGCGGGAAATTGCGGCAGGTACCCTCAGCAGTGCTGGTATGCGGACCGAGATGCAGGAGTTCGCCCATAATTTACAGAGTATGAGCCACCGCATCATTGCTGATCTGCATGTAGCGGTTTCGTTTTTGATCATGCCCCTGTTTGCCCTCTGCAACACTGCCGTACATATCGATGGCAGCCTGCTTGGCCAACTTGCGGCTGCACCTAGCCTCGGCATCATCTTTGGCCTGTTGTTGGGTAAACCGATCGGGATTGTGCTTAGCAGTTGGCTGGCCGTTCGGTTTGGGTTGGGTAAAATGCCAGAGCGCAGTACTTGGCCTACCATGATCGGTGTGGGTTTGCTTGCTGGTATCGGTTTCACAATGTCATTCTTCGTGTCGATGTTGGCATTCCCATCCCATCCTGAGTTGCAAGATCTGGCCAAGATTGCCATCCTGATTGGGTCTGGTGTAGCGGGCTTGGCTGGATTTATTTGGCTAAGCGTGACCCTAAAACCAGCGGCAGCACCTAGCAACGATTCTACTCTCGAAGACGAATAGACTACCTATATTGGTTATTACAGGTTTTGGATTGGACGCACTGCCCTTGATAGCCCATAATAGGAATAGGGCAGAGGCAGTGTTGATGAAACCTAGAAGGTAAGCTGGGTAAATTGGTATGCCATAGTATGCCGAGGTGGTATGCCTATAAAAGCTAAGTTGCAATGCGATTGGTATGCTAGGCAGACCCAATCATTGCATACCACCACAAATAACCAGATCAGATAAGGATGAAATTGCTACTCACAGCCCTTGTGGCCTTGCTTGTTACCTACGGAGCTCAGGCACAGCTCAAGATAAACGAGGTCTTGTATGACCCATCCAACACGGCCCTAGCAGGTGATGCTAACGGTGATGGTGTTTATGACCAAGTTCAAGACGAATTCATTGAGTTTGTCAATACCTCTCCTAACACCCTTGATGTCAGCAAAGTCAAGATTTATGACTTTGTGATTTCGTCAGGTCTTAAGACCCTCAGGCATACCGTCCCCAATGGCCTAACCGTGCCAGGTCGTGGTGCATTGGTTGTTTTTGGAGGAGGCACTGCTACGGGTACTTTTGGTGGGGCTGTTGTCGTGGTGGACCTTGGCACAGCAGGCCTTAGCCTTGGCAATAGTGGCGAGGTCATCATTGTCGAAGATAGCCTAGGCAACGTACTGGACTCGCTCAATACTGATGCCTTGTCTGATAATCCGAACGAGTCTTACACTCGCAACCCAGACTTTACTGGTGCTTATGTCCAGCATGCTTCGGTTCGGGCAGGCGTTTTGTTTTCGCCAGGGGTTATGACTACTGGTATGCCTTTCAATACCACAAACTTGGTCCGGACCTCAGCCTCAAGGGCAGCTATGCGCATTGCACCAAATCCGACAACTGGCCAGATCCAGCTTGAGGGTAATCTGGCCAATGGTCAGACATTGAACGTGTATAGCCCTATCGGTAGCCTAGTAAGTCAAAAGGCTCTGGTAGCCAATTCGGCTGACCTATCTGACCTTGCCAACGGCGTTTATTACTTATTACTTGATGGTGTGCAGGACCGAGCTGCTACCAAAATAGTTGTCCAGAAATAAGGCGATTGATCCTTGAGGCCTTGACTGCCTTTCTGTATTAAGTCATTTCTATCTATTGCCAGAATCACCTAAATGGATGCCATTCGGTGGCCAAGCCATATATGGTAGTTCCGTCGATTGCCTATCAGCTTTTAGGATTAGCTGGATTGTAACCATAAAGCAATCGCACAGCTCCTAAGCCCAAAGAGCTACCTCATTTGATCTTGACCAATACACCACGCTGACCTCCTACTAACGATGTCAAATACTCCATTTCTTTGCCCCTGTCCTGCAAAGGTTGCGCCCATCCTGACCAGTCTTTTGGGTATAGGCCTTGGTCTGTCCCTTCTGATCGGGATGCCGAGTTGCACCACGCAGGATATTGACCCAGTGGTCACGATCGGCATTGATAGTTTGCTCACTGGCAGGATCAGTGAAAACAACAAATCGGCAAAGTTGACGGCAAGGCTCAATGGTAAATCCAAATCTGATATCAAGATTTCACTGAGTATTAGCGGTACCGCGCTTCGCGATCAAGATTTTATGATTAGCGGCAATGAAATTGTTATCCCTGCTGGCGAGCTATCTGGTGTGGTGACCATCACAAGTAAAGACGATAACCTCATAGAAGGGGATGAAACGATCATCATCAACTTTGGTCAGGTTGACAAAACTACTGCTGTCACACCCAATACCCAGACACTTATCATCTCAGATGACGACACCGATACCGACGGTGATGGCCTAACTGATGCGCTAGATCTTTGCCCCCTAGACCCAGGTACAGCCGCTAATCAAGGTTGCCCCGAAGGATTTGGGCTCCTGATCAATGAGGTATTGTATGATCCGTCCAACGTTGCCCTAGACGGCGATGCCAATGGCGATGGCGTATATCTTCAGGCCCAAGACGAGTTTATGGAGTTCTATAACACCACTGACCAACCTAAAAACATCGGTGGATATACCATCAGTGACAGTGTAATAGCTTCAGGGTTGACCACCTTGCGATACACCTTCCCGACTGGCACTCAGCTGCAAGCACGTAAGGCTCTGGTCCTGTTTGGTGGCGGGACTCCTGTCGGCACTTTTGGTGGCAGTACCATCCTGACCTGTAGTACTACGGATGGGCTTAGCCTAGGCAATTCGGGCGAGATTGTTGTGATCAAGGATGCCAACGGCAAAACGATACTGACCTATAACACGGATGCTTTATCGGACAACCCAAATGAGTCCTACACTCTAAGCCCAGATATTACTGGAGTCTTTGTGCAACATACGTCGGTCAACCCAGCTAAGAAGTTCTCTGCTGGCACACGTCTGGACGGCACTTCCTTCTAGTAGCCTATTGCTCCTATTCTTGATCACCAAAATCCGACAGCTATCATGCTATTCCTAGGCCCAGTCCTTGCCGTCTTTTTTGTCGGGGTGGTGATCTACCTCTTAGTCAAAAAATATAGCCCGATAGCGGTATTGCTATTCAGTGGCTTGGTGATGCTGGTCGTGGCCTACTTTCTTGGCCTACATCTGCCTAAGCTTAAACAACCGACTGGCCTTCCAGCCTTTGATTTTGTGGCTTACATCATCGAGTCCCTACTGGACACAAATGCCAGTGTCGGCCTCGTGATCATGATCATTAGCGGATTTGTAGCCTATATGGACAAGATAGGGGCCAGCGATGCCTTGGTGTATCTTGCTATGAAACCCCTTTCTGTATTCCGGAAACACCCTTATATATTGGCCTCCTTAGTGGTGCCATTGGGTCAATTCTTGTTCATCAGCATACCGTCTGCAGCGGGCCTTGGCCTGTTGTTGATGGCGACCATCTTCCCGATCATCGTCAACCTTGGGGTTAGCAGAGTAGCTGCCGTGTCCTTGATTACAGCCACAACAGCCTTTGGCATTGGCCCTGCTTCGGCCATTGCGCTCAGCGCAGCCTCGGTGCTGGAGCTTGACATTACCAAGTTTTTCTTTGGGTACCAAATACCGATGTCGGCTATGCTTTCCGCAGTCCTGACCGTGACCTACTTTTTTGTCAACCGCCACTACGACAAAAAGCTCCCCGCCGATGCCTTTGTGACAGCCTTAGAGACGGACCCCAAAACAGAGGGCATAACTAGTAATGGACCCCACAAAGTCCAACTGAAGGCCCCGATGATTTACGGGCTATTACCATTGCTACCCTTGGTATTGCTGTTGGCTTTTTCGGACTTTATTGGTCTAGTTCCCTTCAAAGTTAAGGTCGATACCAATGTTGCGATGTTGGTCGGCCTACTGGTTGCCCTCGTGGCCGAGCTGATCAGGACCCGTGATTTGGTTGCAGTCTTCAAATCTCTGGATGTATTCTGGGCTGGCATGGGCGATATTTTCAAGTCTGTCGTTGTGCTGATCATTGCCGCGGATATCTTTTCTAAAGGGCTTATCAGCCTAAGCTTTATTGACGGGTTGCTGCAGGTGGCCCAACAGGCTGGGCTTGGCGGTATAGGCATAGCCGTCGTGCTGACGGTCATGATCTTCTTGGCCTCTATCCTGATGGGGAGTGGCAATGCGGCATTTTTTGCCTTCGGGCCGTTGGTGCCACGCATAGCGGCCCCACTCGGGATGCCTGCTGTCAAGATCATCCTACCCATGTCCCTTGCCGCATCTATGGGCCGGACGGTATCACCCATTGCGGGCGTTGTTGTTGCAGCGGCAGCCTTGGCCAAGGTAACCCCGGTAGATGTTGTCAAACGCAACTTGATACCCTTTGTGGTCGGGCTGATTGTGATGCTGACCTACAACTTCCTATAGTTATTACCGATTACAGACACTACCAGAATTCAATCGTTACGATCCCCCTTATTTGCCGATGCTAACGCTAATCAAAAATGCCAATGTCTTCGCCCCAGCGCCACTTGGTTTGCAGGACATCCTGATCGGCGGCAACAAAATAGTTGCCATGGCCGATCATATCGACCTGCCAGCCTCAGTAGCGACCGTTTGGGATGCAGCAGGCCGGACGACTACCCCAGGTCTGATCGACCAACATGTGCATATCATTGGGGCTGGTGGCAAACATGGTTTCTCGTCCATGACACCCGAGATCATGATGGGTGAGTTTATCGCCTGTGGCACAACCACGGTGGTTGGTTTGCTCGGTACGGATGCCAGTGCTCGTAGCATCAAAACACTATATGCCAAAACCAAAGCCCTTGATAGCGACGGGATTACCGCCTATATGTTCACAAGCTATTTTGGCATCGAACCCATCACAATTACGGGTAGTATCCAGGAGGATCTGATCTTTGTTGACAAAATTATCGGTTGCAAACTCGCCATTTCAGACGAGCGATCATCCTATCCGACCACCCTCGAGATACTGAGGCACCTGCGCGAAGTCCATGTGGGCGGGATGGTTTCGGGCAAGGGTGGAGTCCTCCATATACACCTTGGAGGGTTGCGCACCAAAATGGACATTCTGTTTGATCTGGTCCAACAACATGAGTTTCCGATCAGGCACATCTCGCCAACGCATGTTGGTCGATCTAAGGATTTGTTTGACCAGGCCCTAGACTTTGCCCGCCTCGGTGGGATGATCGATATCACGACGGGCGCTTCAAAATATACCGATCCCTATAAGTCAGTCCTGTATGCGATGGAGCAAGGGGTCTCGATCGACCAACTAAGCTTTAGTAGTGATGGGCACGCTGGCATCGGCAAAAAGGACGCTAATGGCAAGGATATTGGCTTCACAAAGGCGCCTATCTACCAGAACTTGGATCAGGTTCGGGCATTGGTTCAAGATGGCCAAGTGCCAATTAGTGAGGCCTTTAAGCTTATCACGCTCAACCCTGCCCGCAATTTATCCCTAGCGCATAAAGGCCGTGTGATGGTCGGGGCTGATGCAGACCTCTGTTTCTTTGACGAGGGTCTGCAGCTGACAGATGTCTTTGCGATGGGGCAGCAGATGATGAAAGCTGGTATGGTCGTGGTCAAAGGAGCATTCGAAAACTAGGTATTGGCCATGAAACGAACCTACCTGATTTTTGGGGCCATGAGCTTGTTTTGCGCCTTGTCGGCTATGCCAGTGGCTGCACAAGACAATTCCCAAAGCAATGCCCAACCTGAGCCATACGCACCAGGCGAGGGGATCTCCCTCACGGGCAAAAACAACTACAATATCCGCCTCAGCGGGATATTGCAGCCCATGGTCGAGACCCGATCTTACCCCGAGATGTCCGAACAGGCCGCTACACAGCGGTTCAGGATGCGGCGTATGATCACGAAGTTGACAGGTAATGCTGCCAACGAGAAGATCAGATACCAGTTACAGGTAGACCTCACAGGTTCATCAGATGGTGGTGGGGATGCTGGCACCAACAACTACCTGATGGATGCTTGGATATCCTACCGACCTGTCAAACAAATTGAATTTACTTTCGGACAAGAGACCTCGCCAACCGACGGACGCGAAATGGGTATGCTGTCAAATGGCCTGCAAATGATCGAACGGAGCCCTGTAGCCTTGGCTTTTGCAAGCATCCGTGAGTTTGGCGTCATCGTCGAGACTAAGTTCAAGCTTGGTAAAGGAATGGCCCTACATCCTACGCTAAGTGTTAGCAACGGCGACGGCGCCAATGTCGGTCGCAAAGACCATGGTGGCCTCAAAGTCGGTGGTCGGCTAGATTTTTTGCCCTTCGGCACCTTCAGTAACGGTGGGCAATATACCCAAGTAGATATGGAGCGTGAGCTGACACCCAAGTTGGTGATTGGCATTACAGGCAGCCACAACCAAGGCATCAGCGATAGGCGGGGTCGTGAGTCTGGCTCCATCCTTTACCTTGATAGCTTAAACCAAGAGTCGTTGCCGTCTTACACCAAGGTAGGTGCAGACCTGTTGTTTAAGTACAGAGGTTTTAGCCTCTTGGCAGAGTATGTCAATGCCACGGCTTCCGTGCCAACAGATATTACCCAACGGGTCAGGAATGATGGGACCACATCGAAAGCTCTTTTAGTAAATGGTATTCAGGATGTGGATGCCTATGTCAAGGGGCGGATCATGCTCGGTTCTGGCTACAATGTACAGGCCGGCTACTTGTTCCTAAATGGCTATGGCATCGACGGTCGATATGCCCGGTTGATGCCGGCAGCTAATTCGTTCCTGAACAACCCGACCTTCTACAATCGGTCTGAGTACTTCACACTTTGTGCCAGCAAGTACCTAGGACGCCACTTTGGAGCCAAGATCCAGGCCTCGGTAACCTATACGAAGGCCGAAGTAGGATCCCGCACCGTACTTGATACCCCTCAGCGAGGAAATGAAGTCTCTGGACTACTGATGTTAACGATCGCCCTCTAACCACTATGCGCACCTCAGCTCTACTTTGTTGTTTGCTCCTGATGGCCTCTGCGCTATTGGTGCCTGCTATGGGTTGGGCACAGTTCAACCCCCAGCCTGATGCCATCACACGGCAGTTTTTTCCTGACCCAGAGCTAAGCATTCAGACACCTGCTTTTGCCAAGGCTGATGGGTTCACGAACTATCAGGAAATGATGAGCTGGATCGAACCCTTGGTGCAGCAACATGGCAAGTTGGTCAAGCTCAGCTACATAGGCCATAGCCAAAAGGGTAAACAAATCCCGATGTTAGTCCTGACACAACCCAACGGCAGGCCCAAGATCCGGGTCTGGATGCAAGGCGGTCTTCATGGTGACGAACCTGCCGGGACCGAAACCATGCTTTACCTGTTGCAGCAGCTCCTGACTGACCCCAAGCTGACGTATTTGTTGGATGAGTTAGAGGTTGGCATTGTGCCTATGGCCAACATCGATGGCTACGAAAAACAACAACGCGAGTCTGCCAACGGGATTGATCTAAATAGGGATCAGACTCGCTTAAAAGCCCCTGAAAGTATTGCACTCAAGCAGGCCTTTAGCCTGTTTGGCCCAGCCGTTGCGCTAGACTTTCATGAATATCGCCCCTTCCGCAAGGACTTCAGCCGATTAGGAATGGCTGGCATCACGAGCCGCTATGATGCGATGTTCCTCTACAGCGGGAATCTGAATGTGCCGGCTGCATTACGTGCTTATACTGCCGACCGCTTTGTGGCCCCAGCTAAGGCAGTACTCAATGCCGAGCAACTATGCAACCATGACTACGTCACGACCCAAAAATATGGTGGTCAGGTCCAGTTCAATATGGGGTCGGTACATGCACGGTCCAGCGCCACGTCATACGCCCTGACCAATGCCGTTTCCACTTTGCTTGAGATCAGGGGTGTTGGTATAGGTCGCACCTCGTTCAAGCGGAGGATCAAAACCTCTTATCTGATTGCCCTGTCATACCTAGAGTCGGCTTTCCAAGATCGGCAAAAGCTACAGGAAGTCCTGATACGAGCCAGCCAATCAAATCAGCCAGTTGTTGTCCTGAGTAAACGCAAGACCTACAAAGACAGTATCGATGTCATTGACCTAGCCAACAACAAGGCGATCAAAATGCCATTTGTGCTGCACAATGCACTCCAAAGCAGCCCAACCCTTGAGCGCCAACGCCCGATGGCTTACTTAATAGGGACTAGTGCAACCACCGCTATCCAGAACTTGAGACTATTGGGCCTTCGTATCGATAGCCTTGCATCAGACCAAACGCTAGAGGTTCAGGTCTATCGCATAGGCAAGCAGCCAGACCAGTCAGCCGAAGAAAATAAACCAGGTGATGACGAAGAGGCCACCACTGGCCCATCCGAAGCCAATACCCTGACCGTTAATAAAGCCTTCCTGAAGGGAACTTACATCATCTACGAAGACCAACCAAGGTTTAACCTCGCTGCCGAAGTTCTGGAGCCTGAAAATCCAAACGGCTTTGTGGCCCTGAAGGTAATCAAGCTTAGTGCCGACACCGAGTTGCCTATCTACCGATATCTAAAACCCGAACGCATTAGTCCATAATGCCAACCTAGGTGCCATTTCCAGTTGTGCATGGCGCATTTCCTTAACCCTACATCGATTAACAAGTACCCAGTTAGTTCACCACAATACGCCAACTAATCCAATACCCAGCCCGTAACTTCTAGGTTCTATGTCAACATCCCTATCCCGTTTCTGGATGCCCCTTTTTGCCGTCGCTGTTTGGTGTATGGCCCAGGGCATCGCTGTTGGCCAAACGCAAGACGGTAATACCACTACCAACGACCCTACTAAATCTGGCCTTGGGGATGGCCTGAACTTTTCGCTAAACGAAGGGGACTACCAATTCCGCATTGGTGGATTTTTACAGCCTTCTTGGCAGTACAGCAAACTGGATAATCAGCCAAGGGCCGAGAACATATTCAGGTCCAAACGTACCTACCTCAACTTTGGGGGCAGTGCACTAAAGGAAAAGGTGAGCTTTTTTGTGCAGGCGGACTTTAGTGCTTCTACGCCCTTACTAGATGCTTGGTTGGCTTATCACATCACACCCAACTGGACCATCTCTGCTGGGCAACGACGCACCTTCACCAACAACAGGGAGATGACCTTTAACGAGGATCAGCTTCAGTTTGCAGATCGCAGCCTAACCAGCAATACCTTCGCAGGTAACGGGCGTGAGTTTGGCCTCTTTGTCGAAGGCAAAATAGGCAGCTCGCTTGTTTTGGTCCCCCAGCTTGCGATTACCTCTGGTGACGGCCCAAACTCCTTCGGCGTCAACAGCACCGATGTGGATCTTGGCGGCTTTAAGTATGGAGGTCGCTTGGACATTTACCTGCTGGGTGAGTTTTCTGAAGGCAACCGAGGTCTATCTGCTGATCTAGTCCATGAGACAAAACCCAAAGTGCTGATCGGCCTTGCTGGTAGCTTCAACCGTGGTGCCAGCAATGCCAAGGGCGAAGGGCACGGTGACTTTTTGCTTTATGGCGAGGACAAAAAATCCAAACTGCCAGATCTCCGTAAGTTCAGTGTGGATGTCTTGGCCAAATACCAAGGTTTCTCCTTCTTGGGCGAATACATCAATACCTCGGCAGCCAACCTTGCAGGTGTCAGGCTTGATACCTCGGGCCAAATAACATCTATCCTGCGGCCAGGTCAAATCAGTCAGTACCTCACCCTTGGCAATGCTGTTTCGGCACAGTTAGGCTATGTCACCAAGTCTGGCTATGCCCTCGATGTCCGGTACGAAACCCTGAACCCTGAGTTCAAGGACGAACAAGCCTCTATACTTCAGCAGACAACGGCTACCACAGTCGGCCTCAGCAAGTATTTCAACGGAAATAAACTCAAAGTACAGGCATCAGTCAGCAGCATTATGTATGGCAGTGGCAGGTCTGCCCTCAATACCGAGCTGATGATGCAGGTGGTCCTCTAACTATAAAAACCAAGTCAGTACGGCGCCAGCTCTGATCCAATTCTATTTAGTTCATGACCCAACTCACCCACTTATTTTACGTTCGCCCCCTGCTGCTGACCGTGTTAGCACTGGTGTTTGGTGGGACTTTTTGGGTGGAAGATTGTCACGCACAATCCTTAACGGCGGGCACGGGAGTATATCAGTTCAGTGGGCATTCACCCCTGCGCACCAAACCAATCTCAGTATTTTACCATATTCCAACTGGCGGGAACCCTGCCAAGATGCCTATTTTGTTGGCATTCCATGGTGAGGACCGTGATGGCAATTCCTATCGGCAGGATTGGGTAGCTGCGGCCAACCAGCATCAGTTTATGGTGTTTGCCCTCCAGTTTGACGATAGCTTTTACCCTGGCGGCGATGGCTATAACCTTGGCAATATGTTCCGTGATGGAGATGCGCCAAGTGCAAGTACCCTGCAGCCAGACTCCGTTTGGACCCTTGCGGCCATTGATCCACTATTCAGGGATATTAAGTCTCGCACTGGCTCGGTTGCTAATAGTTATGTGGCATTTGGCCACTCGGCAGGGGCGCAATTTTTGCATCGTTTTGTGCTATACCAGCCTAATAGCTTGATGCGTAAAGCCATAGCTGCCAATGCGGGTTGGTACACGGTGCCTATCGCATCCCAGACTTATCCTTATGGCCTTGGCCTCAGCCCGATGACATCAACCCAATTGACATCGGCCTTTGCCAAGCCTCTGTTGGTCTTCCTAGGCAAGCTAGATACCAACCCCAACTCGCCTGGCTTGCGGCATAATAGCCAGACGGATGCACAAGGACTTTATCGGTTAGCACGTGGCCGCTATTTCTTCAATCAAAGTCGGGCACAAGCGCAGCAAAGCACTGCTGTTTTTGGCTGGTCCTTGGCAGAAGTTGCGGGTGTGGGACATGACCATACGCTAATGGCCATCAATGCTCTGCCCTACGTCCTAGATGCCTTTGAGCCTAGCCAGCTATCACCTTCGATCCCAGCTTTACGGCTCTGTTGGTTAACTGACGGGGGCATCCAATTATCTGGTCTTCAGCCAGCTGAGACTTACTCGATCCAGTTGTTTGATAGCTATGGTAGGTTGGTTGGGCAGTTTACAGGTCAGGCACCAGATGCTGATGCCAAGGTTATACCATTCGTGCCACGCACCAGCACCTTATATATTGCCCAGATCAAGGCTAGCGGCCATGCTGATCAGTGCTTTAAGCTTATTACCTATTAGTCTAATCTATTTTTATACCTGACCGATGTCTACCTTCCTGAAACGCATACTTACGCACCTAACATTCTATGTATTAGTGGCCATCATTGCGGGCATCTTGTTGGGGCATTTTGCACCTGCAGAGGCCGTCAAGATGGAGTGGATTGGTAAGTCGTTTATTGATCTGATTAAACTATTCATTGCCCCCATTATTTTCCTGACCATTGTGCTTGGAATAGGGTCAATGGGTAACCTTAAAAAGGTAGGCAAGATAGGCCTCAAATCATTGATCTATTTCGAGGTTGTGACGACTGTCTCCTTGGCCATTGGTGTGATCGTGGCCTTGGTGCTCCAACCTGGCAGTATTGATAAGTCTGCCCTTATGATGCAGGATGCGACCAAATATACCAGTAGGGCAGGGGAGGCCTTTAGCTGGTGGAACTTTCTGAAATCCAACACGACAATCCAGATTTTACTAGTTGCGATCATAGTAGGGGTGGGGCTGAGCTATGCCAAAAATCGCATCCAGATCGTCAGCAAACTGGAAGTCATTTCTAAGTTCGTTTTCAAGGCCCTCAAGTACGTGATGTACCTCGCACCAGCTGGGGCTTTTGGCGGTATGGCCTACACGGTTGGCAAGTTCGGCCTAGCCACCATCGTCCCATTAGGTAAACTCATGGGCTGTATGTATATCACGATGGCGGTGTTTATCTTTTTCATATTGGGTGGGATCATGCGGTACAGCGGCCTTAGTATCGGCAAGTTTTTGCGCTACATCAAGGAAGAAATTTTGGTTGTACTAGGAACCTCTTCATCTGAGACAGCTATGCCTGGCCTGATGTTCAAACTGGAGCGTTTGGGATGTGATAAATCGGTCGTGGGATTGGTGGTCCCGACTGGCTACTCGTTTAATTTGGACGGCACCTCGATCTACCTATCAATGGCTGCTATCTTCTTGGCCCAGCTATATGACGTCCCGCTCAGCTTTGGTGAGTTGGCCTTATTGGTTGGCATCCTGATGCTCACGAGCAAAGGTGCGGCTGGTGTCACAGGCTCTGGTTTCATCGTCTTGGCATCTACCTTGGCCTCCATGCATACGATCCCGCTAGAGGGCTTGGCTTTCCTGCTTGGCGTTGACAAGTTTATGTCCGAGGCAAGAGCCATCACTAACATTATAGGCAATGGGGTTGCCACCTTGGTTATCGCCAAAAGTGAAAATGAACTAGACGCCGAGTTGGTATCAGTGATTGCGAAGTAGGGAGGCAGAACTCTGATTGAGAAAGCCACTTTCGCCTTCGGACACGAGTCTGTAGGTAGGTTATGATTTCATTATGATCTGATCTATCCACTCGTTGATCATCTACCAATAGGGTCAGTGGATTAGTTTTGTGCGTTTAGGTAAGGATCAGTTGGTAGGTACTCAATATCTATGTGGTCCTATGTCCTCAAAATCCTAAACTGCTCCACAATGCGCTTGATGATTGCTAGGACTACCGACCACAGATATATTGTCCAACTAACTAGGCACTCATGGGCAATCTGGATATCGCTCTTCGCATTTGGGGGCCTAGTTTTGCCAGCAACAGGACAGGAAGTTGATACCACCTTATGGCAAACCAATCGCCCTGTTAATGCCATTGTCAGATCAGGCAATACGGTTTATGTTGGCGGATCCTTTAGCTACGTTGGCCCAAATACCGGCAATGGTGTCCCACTTAGCTTAACCACGGGAGCGCCAGAGCCCGCTTTCCCTAAGGTCAATGGTTTTGTCCATGTAACCGTTCCAGATGGTTTTGGTGGATGGTACATCGGCGGTGAGTTCACTGCTATTGGCAAAGTGCCGCGAAACCGCCTTGCGCATTTGAACCCTGATTTTACTCTAGATATGGCTTGGGATCCCAACCCTGATGCCTTGGTGAGGTCTATCGTCCGGACAGGTGGGATTGTCTATGTTGGTGGTAACTTCACAACCATTGGTGGCCAATCAAGGACGGCCTTAGCTGCGCTCGATGCTGTGACTGGTCAGGCAAGCCTCTGGAGCCCGAACCCAAATGGTGCAGTGTATGCCTTATCTGTAAGTGGCAATGTGCTTTATGCCGGGGGTGACTTCACTAACCTCAATGGGCAACCACGTGAGCGAATTGCTGCCATTGATCTGACCACCAACCTCAATACAAGCTGGAATCCTGGCTGCGGCGGCACAGTTTACACCATACTCCCAAACGGAAACGCAGTTTATGTCGGTGGGTTCTTTGGTGCGATTGGTGGCCGGGTCTTGAGCTGCCTTGCCGGCCTTGATGCCACCACTGGCCAGTCCATCAGTTGGATCCCCGAGGCTGATGGTCGCGTGCTGGGTCTTGTCCTCAATGGTAATATCCTCTATGCCGTTGGTGAGTTCGGTACCGTTGGCGGGCAGCCTCGCAACTATATTGCAGCCATAGATATTAGCTCTGGGTTTGTCCTGAGCTGGAACCCCAACGCCTCAGGTTTTGTAAGCACCTTGGTCGTAAGCGGGAACACTGCTTATGTTGGCGGTGAGTTTACCGATATCGGTGGGCAGAACCAGTCGAACCTAGCGGCGCTAGATCTGACAACAGGACAGGCTACTACTTGGGGTGTCAACGTCGGTGGGCCAGTATCAGCGATGGCTATCAGTGCCAATCATGTATATGTAGGCGGGGGATTTGGGAGCCTTGGTGGGCAGCCACGGCGAAACTTAGCTGCGTTTGATGTAACCACAGGGCAGGCCACCGGTTGGCGCCCTGACCCTGATGGTGTTGTCAGGGCCTTGGCTGTTAGTGGCAATACTATCTATGTCGGTGGACGTTTTGATGCCATTGGGGGTCAGTTTAGGCGCAACCTTGCGGCCCTCAATCTGTTTTCTGGGCAGGCCACAGCATGGGATCCGCGTCCCGATGACCTTGTGCATACAATTGCCATCAATAGAGAATTGGTTTACGTGGGTGGTAGTTTTGACTCGATAGGAGGGCAAATTCGTCAGCAAATCGCGGCAGTTGACGCCGTTACCGGTTTGGCCAAAGCTTGGGATCCTCGCGCCAGCAACACTGTCAATATGATTGCCATTGGACCCGGCAAGGTCTATGCAGGAGGCCAATTTTTTAGGTTTGGTGGTGCCTCTCGATTTTCCGTTGCCGCTACTGACTCGGGTAGCAATAGTGCCTCGACATGGAACCCGTCCGCCAATAATGTTGTCACCTGCTTGGTAGTCGATCGAAACCTCATTTACGTTGGTGGATATTTCAGCCAGATTGGGGGGCTGAATCGGTTCTGCGCTGCTGCTATTGATGCCACTACGGGCCTTGCCACTAGCTGGAACCCCAACCCCAATGGTGATGTTCGTGCGATGGTCCTCGGCAATAATACCATGTACTTAGCAGGTACCTTCACAGCAATTGGTGGGCAAAACCGCAGTCGCATTGGTGCTGTTGACCTTCGGACTGGCACCGTTACCAACTGGAGGGCCAATCCGGATGTACGTGCCACAGCCATCGCTAAGGTCGGTAATACCGTCTATGTAGCTGGCGAGTTTCGGACTATTGCTGGTCGTAGTCAGCAATATTTTGCAGCCATCCATGCGACAGACTGTATCACCTCACCCGTCATAACCCGTACCGTTGATACCCTCAGCATTGCACAGCCTCCAGCTGGGTCCTCCATCACTTGGTTGTTGAATGGCAATCCCATCATCGGTGCTGAAGCAACTAAACTAGTCGTTACGACGGTTGGTAACTACCAAGTAGAGGTCACCTCACCAACTGGTTGTACCGTGACTTCTGTACCGTTTTCGGTGGTGACCACCTTACCCTCGAACTTGGCACCGACTATATCCCTATATCCTAATCCTACTAATGGCTTTGTCACCTTCGTGGGTGGACCTAACTTCACTAATAGTCCGTTGACGTTAACTAACATGGTCGGCCAAATATTGCTGACCACCACTTTGACAGATAAGCCCTTAAGCCTAGATCTGTCTAGCTGGCCTAAAGGGGTGTACTTGGTGCGTGGGGCAGGCAAGGTGATGCGGTTGGTTGTGGGGTAGTGGGGGCTTTCTGAACTCGAATTTCTCCGAATTGAAAGGAGTTTTAGAACAGTGTTTGCTATTTTGCTCAACATAATCGCCGCCAGGACATTAGTTGATTCGTAGGCCTATCCCAAAAGTCCTTAGATCACATTTTTATATTCTGAGTTCAGACAAAGCGCAAAGGAGCCATTTAACCCGCACCTTTGCCCTAAGATTTTTCTAATCAAATGCCCCTAGCCCTACCAACCCACGAAGACTACATGCGCCAAGCCCTAGCCCAAGCGCAGTTGGCTTATGATGCAGGTGAGGTGCCTGTTGGGGCGGTGATGGTGTTAGATGGTCGGGTCATCAGCAGAGGGTATAACCAAACAGAAACGCTGCGTGACCCCACTGCCCATGCCGAGATGCTAGCCATCACGGCGGCAACACACTACCTCGGGGCTAAGTACTTAACTCAATGTACGCTTTATGTCACGCTTGAGCCCTGCCTGATGTGTGGTGCCGCACTAGGCTGGGCACAACTAGGAGGATTGGTCATCGGGGCGGCTGATTTCAAGAAGGGTTATCAGGTGATGCAGCCAAAGGCATTGCACCCCAAGACCAAGGTCCTGACAGGTGTTTTGGCTGACGAATGCCAAGCCATGTTGCTGTCTTTTTTTGGTCAGTTGCGGAAATAGCCTTTTGATTCCTAATTTTCGCCTTGGCAGTCTACATCCATTTTGGCTATGCTACTGCTTGCGCGTTGATATTGAACAGATTGATACACAAACCTGAATTCCTGTTGGGCGATATACGAAGGCTAACCTATTGTGGTTGGCTGATGATAATTTTTACCTGTTTGGTAGCCAATGCTTGTTTTGCCCAAACTAAAGTGGCAAGGTCATGGTACTTGGACTCAATGAATGTGCAACTCTGGCAAACGGAGGGTAGGGGACAGGTAGTAGGTTTGACGGCACCTTTCCCGAAGGCAGCAGTTCAGACCCGTCGTGGATTGCTAGGCTCAGTGCCATCGGCGGCTCGATATGATTTACATGGCAAAGCAATCAGGTTTTTGGCATGGGTGGGTCTCCGATCTACTGCAGCCAACAAAGCTGTTTTCTCGGTTTTGGCGGATGGGCAGGAGCTTTTCAGAAGCGACTCTTTGCTGCCTAGTGCTACCCCTTTACTGATTGATCTTGACCTCACAGGTAAACAGAACCTAGAGCTACTGGTCGATGCTGGTTGGGCCACAGAGCTCAAACCATGTGCCTTTTGGGCTGATGCGCGGATCGTGGTCCAACCATTGGCGTCCTATCCACAAGACCAGCCTGTCATCATTCCGTTCCTCAACGAAGCAGATGCCCCTGCCGTCGGTGAGATTTTCAGCCGCCCCTATTGTGCGCTGCCTAAAACCTTAAGCTACCGTCCAGGCCAGATCATTAGGCAGCGTTTGATGGTAACAGGTCCTAGGCCAATTTCCGTTAAAGTTGTTGGTTTGCCCGCCGGAATCACCCATGATCCTGAAACGCAAACCCTAAATGGCCGTATCGAGAACATGGGTAACTACCCCTTCGCCATTGTGGTCAATGCGGGTGGTACGACCCTCAAACATTACGTTACACTCCAGATTGGCCTAGCCCCCCCACCTCAATTGCCATTACGTGGCTGGATAAGCCCTCGACTATTAGGTCCCATCCTGCGCCAGACCGATGTGCAACAAGCTGGGATGGGCCTGATCAACTCGGGCTTGGCAGATTTGGGCTTTGACTGGCTTGTGATTGGCGAAGGTTGGCAGGGTCAGCGCGAAGGTCGATACCATGCCTTGCAACCAAACGAGCGATTTAGGGAGCTGCCCGGTCTAATCAACAAATCAAGGCAACTGGGCCTCAAGGCTGGGCTATGGCTCAGCACCGAACGCTATTCGGCCAGTGGGTATATTGGCAGCCATGCTGACACTTGGATTGGTGCTCTGAAAGATGAGTTTAATGGATTGCCTCGGGGCAAGTTTAGCTTTGCTGCTGAGGACGTCAAGCAGTGGAACGAATGGAGGGTGGATGGACTTTGGCTTTATGGGCCAGACCTGGAGCCTGCCGATGTTGCGACCTATAACGCCCAAATGGCCAAGGCACTCCCTACCCGTTTGCTATCTCTGGAACATAACAAACTCCGACCTACGAGCTTTAAACTTCCCTCTGGACAGGCCCAGCAACAGTTGTTTGAGTCCACCACTCGCCCGACGGACTCGTGGTTTGTGTTACGACAGCAGGTTTTGGCTGCCACCAAAGGCCTAAATCCTGATCTTCCCATAACAGGTCGCCTCATCTTATCCGAGCCGATCGGTATGACGGGTCCCAATGGCCAGGTTATCAAAGGACGCCGTGCAAGACTATCAGCCCATACCCGGCGGTTACAGTTTGGGCTATATTCCTTGCTCGGCCTACCCCTCTGGCTTCAGGATAACCCACTTTGGTTGCTCAAGCACAACCCTAATGACCTTTATTGGCTTACCAATCAGGAGGTGCTGGCCATACAACGGGACCAAAGCTCCGTGGCAACCTGTGCGCAATGGGATCAACAGCATCAAACAGGTATCTGGGCCCGCCACCTAGAGAATGGCAGTACTGTCGTAGGATGGCTCAACATGACAGGGCAGGTTCAGACTATCCCTTTTCAGATAACGGGTACCTTTGCTGTGCGTGACCTTTGGCGTCATGAGTCAATTGGTGATGTGCCTGGAACAGGGGAGATCAGCTGTGAGGTGGCACCTTATGGGCTTGAGCTTTGGCTCCTGACCCCAATCAAAGCCAAGGTCAAAGGTGTCAAGGGTAAAATCAGCCCAGCTATGTTTAAGTCTGCTCAAAGCCCGAGACGCAAAGTCCCAGCAAATCCAAATCTTAAGCGTTAACGCTAAGCCATTTCTGTTGCACCTTTACTTTCTCAACCAAAACGCAAGGTCATGAAATCAAACCGCATAGGTGTCGTCTACAGCACTGATCCCGACTTTAAGTACACCGATGATAAAGTAGAGGAAGCAGCAACCCTACCACCACAGCAACAACAGTTACGCGTAGCCATTGACCGCAAACAGCGTGGAGGCAAGGTCGCCACAGTCGTGACTGGCTTTATTGGCACGGTTGCGGATCTAGAGACGCTAGGCAAAAAACTCAAGACCAAACTTGGGGTCGGTGGTGCTGCTAAGGATGGTGAAATCGTGATCCAGGGCGAGCTTAAGGATAAGGTGATTGCCTTGTTAGTAGCTGATGGATACAAGGCCAAATAAGGTCGGTTTTTTTAGCTCTTCTGAGGGCTAAATTGCCCATTGTTGATGCCGAACTTGCATTTCACGAGGGCGTATTTAATTGATTGGAAATACTGATTGCTACTGATTAATTGGTTGATAATAAGTACATTCAGCCTCACAACGAACGCTTTTATGATTAAAACACTTCGCCTAGGCTTGTTCATTGGATCAATCATGATGTATGCCTGCCTGCTGGACGCCCGGGCTCAATCATCCAGATCCATTGCAGATATTGCCCATAACTATCGCATCGGTAGGGTAGTGGCCGCAAAGGCCCTTCCGAACGCAAGGACGCCGCTCACTGCCTCCAATCTCTATACTTTGTCAGTTAGCTCTGGCAGCCGCCCAGCCGAAAATTATGAATGCAAGGTGACGGCTAAAGG
This sequence comes from Cytophagaceae bacterium, assembly GCA_027490155.1. Lineage (GTDB taxonomy): Bacteria > Bacteroidota > Bacteroidia > Cytophagales > Flexibacteraceae > CANHWS01. Next base: position 38,746 of record JAIXYP010000007.1, read on the forward strand.
GTACATCACGAACATCAATCAGGTGAACCCAAATGACAACTCAGACACACTTTTTAAGGTCAACCTGACCTATGCCTCTGACAGCCTACTGACCCACTATAATGAGATGGTGGTGGCCAGCACCGGAACCAATGGTTATGTTGAGTACAAATATGATCTGCAAGGACGGATGATGTTTGGGAGGGTCATGGACACTACCAGAGGTGAGTTAATGCGAAGGACCAATACTTGGGCCACGACAGGCAATCATGCGATGGTAGGCAACCTGCAAGCACAAGATGGTTCTGGCCAGCAAGTGTCTTACATCATTCGGTTGAATCGCTATCTGGACGTTCAGGGTAAAGTGGTGCGTGACTCGGCCCTGAAGCTACACCCTAGGTTGGGGACATTTGAGCGCTTTAAATCCCTCTATCAGTACGACCAGCAAGAAGACCTCGTCGGCATCGTTAACTACAACCGCAACCTGCCTGCAAATAGTTGGGATCTGAGTGACTCGGTCGCTTTCCAGTACCGTAACGACACGGCCTACGTGCAGCGTTGGGAAGGGCCCGCCCTTGGCAATGCCTATTCGTTAAGCCAGACACTAAAATACTATCCAGCCAGTGCCCTACGTGGCTATCAGGACAGGACAATGGGGATCAGCAGAGCCACAGAGTTTGATGACGATATGGACCTGTTCGGCAATAATTTTTATGGCAGTACTTTTAGGGCAAGCACCAGACCGACTGACGGTAATCGTGTCATTACCTACTGGACAACCCACCCGACGAATGGCAACCCTAGGCGTGTTTTGACTTACAATGCCTATTTCCCTCGCCCCTCGACAGGTGCTGTCGATTCGTTGGTTGGTCAAGAGTCGATTTTTTATGACTTTAGTCCGATGATTGTAGGTTTGGCAAAGGCTCAGGTAGCCAAGGTCAGCATCTACCCCAATCCTACGCAAGACTACCTATTCGTTAAAGGGAATGACTTGGCCAACTTTGCCTCGGCTACGGCCATCAATACCCAAGGCCAGTCAGTTGCCTTGGCTATTGACCCTAGTCGCAATTGCCTTGATGTTAAGGCCTTGCCTGCTGGTTGTTACCAATTGCTCTTGACTGATCAGCAAGGAATACCTATGCGTGCTACATTTGTCAAGTAGATTCGCAACCAAGGTATGCTTTGATTTTTGGGGCAGGAAGCAACTCAACAAGGTTGTCTTTCTGCCTTTTTTCAGGGATTTCTAGGATTCGCTGCCCTAATATTGACTACCTTGAGGTATCTGAATTCAGGTCAGACTCCGAGCATCTAGGCTATAATACATGATTATGGTAGCGGATTGATCGGAAGTCTATCCCGCCGCCGCTTTGCCACTTTATGAATCCTGCACCCAAATCAATCCTTACAGTTGCCCTAGTTCAGCCCTCCACCTATCAGCATGATGTGACGGCCAACCTGGCTAATCTGGAAGAGATGCTTGCCACCATATCGCCTAATACAGACATTGTTGTACTGCCCGAGATGTTCAACACAGGGTTCACCAATGATGTGTCCTTGGCCGAGCGTAGCAACCAACAAACGCATCGGTGGATGTGCCAACAGGCTTCACGTCTTGGGGCACTTTTGGTAGGGTCGGTCATGTGGCGCGAAGGAGATGTTGTTACCAATCGATTGCTTGGCATCACACCAGAAGGGCAGACCTGGGGCTATGATAAACACCATTTGTTTTCGCTAGCTGGCGAAGGGGAGCGAATTACCGCAGGGCAAATGCAGGTCGTCTGGCAATACAAAGGCTGGGCCTTACGCCCCATTGTTTGTTATGACCTAAGGTTCCCGGAGTGGCTAAGGCGGACCCAAACCACTGCGGCGGATTGCTATCTGATCGTAGCCAATTGGCCTGCGAGTCGGCAGCCAGCATGGGATGCGCTACTAGCAGCTAGGGCGATCGAGAACCAGGCATACCTTGTTGGGGTTAATCGGGCGGCAGATCCAGATGGCCACCCGAGTGGATTGATCTATGGTGGGGGTAGTGCTGCCTACCATCCCGAGGGGCACCAACTGACCAAGCTTAGGGAGGAGCAAGCAATTAAGGTAGTACTGCTTTCGGCTGCTAACTTGCAGACCTACCGAAGTGATTTTCCGTTCTGGAAAGATGCCGGTGGTTTCGGAAAAGCCTAGGTGTTTTTTTTGTGCCCAACCTCTAAAAATATTTGTTTGAGCCCTTGCAACATACTAATTGGTATGTACCTTTGTTCCACCAAATGACAACAACTGCTAACACTGTGCTGGATTACAAACCACTTGAAAAGGTGGTGCAAAACTCCTTGTCTACACAGGCAAGTACTAGTTTGGGTGCATCGGGTAAAATGAGTCGTGCTTCGGAGCGTGGACAAGAGACCCGTCAGCTGATTTTGGAGGCCAATTTTAGGGCTATCTGGAAACATGGATTTCAAGGTGTGCGTGCAGATAAGGTGGTGCAGGAGCTTGGCATTACCAAAGGCGCCCTCTACCACTACTTTCCGACCAAACAGGATCTTGGCTATGCCATCGTGGATGAGTTGATCAGGCCAATGTACCTGAAGTCTTGGCAACAGCTGGAGACTGCTGATGGATCGTCGATCGAAAGGCTCAGTGCCCTTTTGGCCTATCTCGGCAGCATGATCAATAACGAGAACGTAACCCTTGGCTGTCCGCTCAACAACCTGATGCAGGAGATGAGTCCCTTGGACGAAGGTTTCCGCATTAGGCTTAGTGGTATCCTAACGACCCTGCATGGCTATAGCAAACGCTGTATCCTTCAGGGACAAGCAGAAGGAAGCATTCGGTCAACACTCAATGCTGATAGCCTTGCTTGGATGCTGATTGCTACCGTTGAGGGTGGGTATAGTATGAGTAAAACCATGGCTGATCCTACGGTTTTTGGTATGTGTGCACGCCTGTTGCTCAAAACAATGATTACAGTTTAGTTTTTTATTTACCCAGTAACATACCGACTAGTAGGTATGTTTTTAGTTCCGCATTTTTTCAAACCCTTTTCTCAATCCCCATTTACCATTATGAAATATGTAATCTCAGGTGCCTCAGGGCATATCGGCAGTTTGACTGCCAAACATCTCTTGGCCGCTAAACACGAGGTGGTCGCTATCGGTCGTGATGCCACTCGCCTTGCAGAGCTTGAGGCAGCAGGTGCCACGCTTGCCATCGGTGACCTAGGCAATGAGGCCTTCATGACTAGCACCTTGGTAGGTGCTGACGCATTTTTTGCGCTGATCCCACCCAATATGGTCACTGATGACTTTGGTGCCTACCAACGCCAAATGGCTGATGCCTTCATCGGTGCTACCAAAGCATCTGGTGTCAAAAATGTCGTGATTCTGAGCAGCATTGGGGCTCATCTTGGCAAGGGAGCTGGTGTAGTCGATGGCCTAGGGTACTTGGAGCAAGTTTATGCTGCTCTGCCAGGGGTCAATGTGCTTTCCCTAAGGGCTGCCTACTTCATGGAAAACCTGTTCAACAACATTGGTCTGATCAAGCAGCACGGAATCCTAACGGGCTCCACCTTGAATCCTGATGTCAAATTGGCGCTCGTTGCAACCTCGGACATCGGAGATGTGGCTGCAAAACGCCTTGCGGCGCTGGACTTCACTGGCTTTGGCTATACCTACATTGCAGGGCCGGCAGACCTATCGTTTACGGAAGTTGCCACCATTTTGGGTCAGGTCTTTGGCCTGGAGCACCTGCCATTTGTGCCAGCAACACCTGAGCAGTTCACGGCTGGGATGTTAGGTTATGGCCTGAAGCAGACCATTGTCGATGGCTACCTCATGTTATTTGATGCCATCAACACGGGCAGCTTCAGTGGTGACTATACCCGCACAGACGAGTATAGCACGCCAACTACCTTGGCTGACTTTGCTACGCAGCAACTGTTGCCTTATTACCAATCCTTGTAATGCCAGCTTGCGGTTATAGGCTAGGCAAAGTAATAGGAGCACCTAGCCCAGGACTTGTGGGAAGTTGGTAGGTCGTTCATCCATGACCATAAAGTAACCAAAGCCAACCCGATATTGCGCTCTTTGCTAGTACCAACCGGATCCGATCGTCAACCTTTTAGAGGCTAGGCGGTCTGGTCCGGTTTGCGTTTAGGGGATAGCAATGCTTTCTGCTGATCTGCGGATGGGCCAAAGTATGCAGGAAACTTGGCGCAGCTAACTAGGAGTATGTCCCTTGTTTTGTGATTGCGTTATACTGACCTAAGATGAAGGTAAAATCAGGTAACGACTAGGAAATCTAAGGGGATAAACTTGCAGTTTTTTGTGTCAGGCTATTCGGCCTTTTCCATAGTTAGCAAAAATATAGAGTTGATCTTGAAAAGGTATGTATAGTGGTTTCGATATGTATAATCGTTATTTTGAAGCTATTTTGAGTGTATGGACATATTTTGTGCGGAATAGTACAAATTAGATTTCGGTCTGCTCGCTAACTTTTGAGGTTGCCTTACAATAGGTTTGGTTTGATGTTTTTGCCAAATAATATTCTGTTTTTGTCTTTTGTAGCCATAGTCCTTGCTATGAAAATTGAGCAGCCATGTTAAGTTTTCTGGCCTCGACGTAAGTGGTGTGGCAGATGTGGGAATTGGCGAAAGTGGCGTTTCTGATCTCGTAGGGCCAATTCTGAAGCTGGATATCATCAGATATATCCTCTTGGGCTGCCCTAAGCACTGTTTTGTTGCCAAATCGGTCTTCCTTTTTTTTGACCTGCAAGCAGGACGAGGCGCTACAAGTCTTAAATTTACTACGGTATTGCTGCTGGTATTGCCTAGTAATAAGGTGGTTTTGGTTGTAGTATTTTTAGATTCACAATATTTCAATAACCGTCACTTGCTTCATGGGACATACGTTTACATCAACGAATTTAGGCAAAGGATTATGGCTAGGCTTGGTCATGATTTGCGCAATGCTCTTACCAGACCTAGTGCAGGGGCAAGGGGCTGTGGTTTGGTCCACGGCCACCACTAGTACATCTGGCACCTATCTTACAGGTACCTCCTCAAGACGCAATCAGGTTCTGTATCCTGCCTCTGAGCTTACAGGCGCCTTGAGTGGGTCTATCACCAAGATATACTTCAAGCGTGGATCTACCGCTACTAACGCTTTGTCTATGGCTAACCTCCAGATTAGGATGGGCCAGACGGCGAATACGGCATTTCCTAACTCTACCCTCGCGACTGGCCTAACAACTGTTTTCACAAGCGCAACCTTCACTCAGGGTACAGGTACTATCGATACTTGGTTTTCGATAACCCTCGACACGCCTTTTCCATACAATGCAGGTCAATCGCTCATTATAGAAACTGAGTATACCGGAACGCCAACCAACGGGATTACCATAAGATCCACTGCAACATCAACGCCTTTGCGGCGTTTAACCTCTGCTGGCAGCGCAAGCTTACCTTATTCCACTGCCACTACAGGTACGACTTCTGGTTTTGTACCAGCTTTCAGTTTTGATGTTACCACTGTTGCCCGTGACGCGGCTCCTATCAACGTGGTTAGTAGCCCAGCCATTAGCTCCTTGATCTGTAGCGGTGGTACCACAGCTTTGTCTGCCACAATCCAGAACGTCGGTAGCAGCGCTATGACTAGCGTCAAGTTTAACTGGTTTGTTAATGACGTCCTGCAGGGAAATATCTCAGCCACAGGGCTCAACGTAGCACAAGGTGCGTCAACAGATGTAAGTTTAGGCAATTACAACTTGCCAGCATCATTGCCACGCAACGTACGTTTCAAATTTGTCATCACAGAGATCAACGGAAGCACCGACCAAAACGCAAATAACGATAGCTATAACTCGACCTTTTTCAAAAGCGGGTACTCTGGCACCATTAGCGCAGGCAGTGGTGGCACCTTCCCGACCATACAAGCGGCTATTGACTCGCTTAATTCGCGAGGACTGTGTGGTGCATGTACGCTCAATATCAAACCAGGTACTTACACCGGCCAGTATCAGATTAATGCCTTAACAGGATCAAGCGCTACCAACAGATTGACCATCAAGCCAGAGTCGGGCACTGCCACCCTCGCATTTGATGCATCAACAACGGGCAACAACTATATCCTATCGCTCAACAGTGCAGATTATGTAACCATCCAAGGCCTAACCTTTGACAGGAGTACTGCAAGCGTTACACCGACCTTGTCACGTATTCTGGACATTAGTGGTGGCTCTGATTATGCTATCGTGACGGGTAACACCTTTAACGGGTTTAACTACGCCACTGGTGCAACCTCCAATGCTTTTGCTAGTATCTATAGCAATACCACTATAGACCTCGCCACGACCATCACCAACAATACTTTTAACAACAACGGTGCAGGTATTGCTCTTTCAGCTGTAGCTGCAGCAGACGAAGCTGGACATACAATTACAGGCAATACGGTCAATACCTTCTATTACGGGATTTGGCTCCTGAACATAGCTGGCGGTGCTACGATTACTAATAACACTGTTAACCGATATGATCAAACGCCAAGTACCACACTTTTCCAAGGCATAGTCTGTAGCGGTGTCGATGGTTATTTACAGATCAATAACAACACAGTCAATACCTATACCTCTGGTTATGGTATCTATTTAACAGGTTGTGAGGGTCTATCAGGCAACCGCAGTAAGGTCTATAACAACCTACTTTCAGTTGGTGGTACAGGCACTGCCTACGCCTTGTCTACTTTGGGTACAACCAACAATGTTGATATCTACTTCAATAACTGTAGGGCTGGTAGCTCAAATGCCACAGCCTCTGGCAACAATGCTTGGTACAACACCACAACGGTTGCCACGTCTGCAATTGTCGTGAGGAACAACAACTTTGCTGTTTATGGTACCGCTGGCTATGCTGTCTATATTTCGAACGCAACAGGCGGCACCGGGATTACCACGAGCAATAACAACTTCTACTCGACTACAGCTCAGTTTGGTTTTTATGCAGCTGCAGTAGCAGATCTTGCTGCCCTCAACTCAACGTCAGGCAATAGGTTCCCTACCAGCTTTACATTGGACCCTGACTATGTATCTGCTACCAATCTACATATCCAGAACAGCAATCTGGCTTTCAAAGGCGCTTCAGGCACAGGGATCACAACAGACTTTGATGGCCAAACCCGTGATGCCAGCCAGCCGACAATTGGTGCTGACGAGATATTCCCTGTGACTCGTGACATCGCGGTATCTGATGTCATTTTAGGCCAAGCCTCACTTTGTGGTTCAGGTTCAACTCCTGTTAGTTTCTCTGTGACCAATGCGGGTCTATCGACTGTCACTCAGGCTTCGGTGACCTATTTTACAACCGTCAATGGGGTCGAAGGCACAGGTACAACTCAGGTATTTTCAGGTCTCAGCCTTGCTACTGGTGCATCGACTACTTTGTCATTCACGACGCCAATGTCTTATGCTAGCACAGGATCTTATCAAGTCCGGGTGACTAGTGCAGGCGTCAATGGCGAGTCAGATCAGGTAGCTAGCAACAACACTGCCCGCAGCATCACGACGCACCATGGTTATACCGGTGTGTTGACAATGAACCCTGGTGCTGCTGCATCTGCTACCAACTTTACCTCGATGCAAGCAGCACTTGACTCAGTGGTTTCTCATGGCCTTTGTGGCGCGACGACACTCAACATCGCTGCAGGCACCTACAATGGTCAGTATGCCCTGTCACCAATCCCAGGTTCTAGCGCAACGAACACACTCTTGATTAAACCATCTTCTGGCACCGTCACCCTTGCTTTTGATGCAGGCATCGGCGGGCAGAACTACATCTTGGCTATGAACGGTGCTGACTATGTTACGATCCAGAACATCGTTTTTGACCGGAGTAACTATGCAGGTACACCAACACTGTCTCGTTGTCTTGATGCGAGCAACGGCACCGATTACCTAACCGTTACGGGCTGTACCTTTAATGGTTTTGCTTATACCGCATCAGCCACGACAAATCTAACTGCCTCGATTTTTAGCAATGTCTCCATTGACCTCGCCACCACCATTACAAACTGTACCTTCAACAATAATGGCATTGGAGTTAGCCTCAATGGCATTGCAGCAACGCTAGAAGGGCCACATGTAGTGACCGGAAATACCGTAAATACGTTTAGTTATGGCATTTACTTCGCCTCAATGACTGGCGGAGTGACAGCAAGTAACAATACCATCGACCGTTATGACCAAACCCAGACCACATCTTTCTACGGCATCTATTTCACTGCTGTAGATGGCAAGCTCTTAGTCCAGAACAACAAAATCAATGGGTACACCTCAGGTTATGGCATCTACATGACCAACTGCGATGGTATCCCTGGCGATAATGGTGTCGTCTCTAATAACCAGATCAGCTTTGGAGGTGCAGGTACAGTTAACGGCATCTATACTTTAGGCAGTACAGCCAATCTTGATATTCTGTTTAATAATATCAGGGCTGCAAGCTCAACAGCTACTGCAGGTAGCAACGTTTGCTATTATCAGTCTGCAACCACAGGTACAACCAATAGCATTAAGGTCCATAACAATAACTTTGTTGTCTCCGGAACCAATGGCTATGCTATTTATGTTTCATCTGCCACTACTTCTGGTTTGGTGATTTCAAGTGCAACACATAACAACTTGTATAGCACGACTGCTAACTATGCCTTTTGGGGTGCTGCAGTTGCAGACCTTGCAGCACTTAATACCGCTAGCAGCAACAAGTTCACCAATACCATATCGGTTGACCCAGGGTACGTATCGGACAATGACGTTACCTCAACCAACTTGGCCTTAGCATTTACTGGCAAGTCAGGCACCGGCATCACGACCGATTATGCCAATGTAAGTCGGAATGCCACCCTGCCAACGATTGGTGCAACCGAGCTTTTCCCACCTACCGATGATGCTGGTGTTACAGCCATCAATCCTAGCATGTCAGTAGTCTGCGCCAACGGTAGCTCAACGCTTAGCTTTACGCTTATCAACCAAGGTCTGGCAACATTGACCTCTGTCAGGGCTACTTATTATGTAACAGTTAATGGTGTAGAGGGTACTGGTGTCGTCCAGAACTTTACAGGCCTCAATATCCCGAATGCAGGCGGGACTGCACAACTTTCGTTTACGACACCTTGGGCTCATACCTACGGATCTTATTATCAGTTCCGTGTCGTGACAAGCTTGCCAAACAACGCTGCAGATGCAAATGCTGCCAATAATGAACTGATCTCGAGGACCTATCGTCCAGCTTTCTTGGCTAATGCGACGGTAAATCCAGGACTTGCACAGTCAACAACCAATTTCCAGACGATTCAGCTAGCCTTTGACTCTTTAGCAGCACGCGGTATTTGTGGCAACACAACCTTGACAATTGCACCAGGTACTTATACTGGCAAAGTCCAGCTACGGGATATCCCGGGTACTAGTCCTGTTGCTCGCCTTACCATCCTTGGTGGTGGTACAACACCTAGCCAAACCTTATTGACCCAGCCTGGATCAACTACGGTGGGAAGTAACTGGGTCTTCTCTGGCCTAGGCATACACGATGTTACAATTCAGAAACTCAGCTTCGAACGTACCGGAGATTCGGTCCAGACCTACAGTACTTGTTTGGACCTAAGCGGTGGTGTGTCAAACGTTGTTGTCAATAACTGCAACTTCCAATCGGTGGCAATTGCCACTGGTAGTGCCACTGGTAACTCTTCTGGTGTATATAGTGGCACTGCTGGTATTGACAGCGATGTTACAATTCAGAACTCGTTCTTCAACGGGGTATCGGCAGGTGTACACTGGGCGGGTATCAGTGCCGCCTCACCAGATCCTGGCCTACATGTTCTCAACAACGTGATCAATAACGGTAGCTACGGTGTTTACCTCACAGGTTGTACTAACCCTGAGGTTTCGGGCAACAAAATCCGCAGGACGTATCAAACCAAAACCGGTGTTACCGCCTACGGTATCTATATGACCGCTGGTGCTAACGGGTCTGACCTGCAACGGAACGAGATTCGGTATTATGGTGGTACCATCTACGGTATTTATTACACGGGTGTTGCTGGTACTAGCACCAACCCTAATAATTTGGTCAACAATTATGTCTATGCAACTGGCACTGGTGCCAACTACCTGATTTATCACACAGGCCTGTCGCATTACCTACAAGCATACCATAACACGATTGTTACCTCTACAGTCGGTGCCAATTATGGATATTATGGCATCTCTACTACGGCGACCAATATCACGTTAAACAATAACTTGTTCGTGAGCCTCGGTTCTGCTGCTGCAACGCAATATCCATTCTATATAGCTGCTGCTGGTGTGGCTAATATTATCTCGGCACAGAACAATACAATCCATAATGGCAAACCAGGGACCTTTGGGTTCTTTGGTGCCATCCATGCCGATATGGCTGCGTTTGTGACGGCTGGTGCAGGAAAAACAGACGGAACAACAAGTGTCAATCCGCTTTTCCTTACCGAGGACTCATATCAGTTTACTAATCCTACGCTTGACGGATCTGGTCTGACAACATTGGGCATCAATACCGACATTGAAGGCAATAGCCGTACCGGGGCACTTGATAATGGTGCCTATGAGTTCACACCACCAGCACGTGACGTAAACCTTGTTTCATTGGTTTCGGAGCACATATGTATTGGTGGTAATCAACCCGTTGTTATCAGGATTAGTGATGTTGGTACTGATAACGTGACGAGTGTCCGTATCAACTGGTCTGTTAATGGTGTTTCTCAACCACAAGCCAATATTACTGGCCTTTCGATGACTAGTGGTTCATCCACCAACGTCACGCTTGGCAATTATACTTTTGCGGCAGGAACCTATACCATCGATGCTACAGTTGCTGGCGTCAACGGAAGTAATGACCAAAATCCGCTAAATGATGCCCTTGCAACGGCAACCGTTGTTACTGTAGGCAATTCTGCCATGGCTTTGCCTTACGTCCTTGACCTAGAAAGCACAACTGTGAACACAGGTATCCCGACCTTCTGGACTGCAAGTCCGATTCAGTCAGGTACCGCTTACCGTTGGGCAGTTGGCGAAGGACCATTAGGTTCTGCCTCTTCGGGCCCTAACGTTGATAACACTCTCGGGACCGCCATAGGTAATTATTTATACACTACCGCGGCCAATGGTGTCAGCGGTGATGTGGCAACCTTTACGTCCGACTGTATCAACCTAGGTTCGATCAACACGCCCGCAATTAGGTTCTTCTACCACCGTTACGGAGCTACCACTCCTGTCCTTCATATCGACGTTTACAGCAACGGTAGCTGGACTAATGGTGTCTATACCATGACTGGTCAGGATCCGCAGCAAACTGCTGCTACCTCTGCTTGGAAACAAGTGACCGTGCCACTAGGTACCTATAGTGGCGTAATCAAAATCAGGTTCCGTGCTATCCGTGGTACTAGTACTACTGGCGAGACTGCCATTGACGATATCCGGATATTTGATGGCTCGGTTGCTGATCTTACCCTGACCGCAATCACTAGGGCTAGCACAAGCTGCCCTACAAGCAGCGAAATGATCCAGATGACTGTCCAGAACCTGAGCAGCAACGCACACAACTTTGCGCTAAGGCCAGCTACTTTCGTCTTGACGGCAACAGGTGCTGCTACATTCACCCGGACGATTGTTTGGAATGGCGGCACTTTGGCAGCCGGAGCTACTTCAGTGCTTAATGTATTCGCTAATATTAACGGCACAGCTGCAGGCACCTATACCTTTAACGCTACAATGGCATTGCCTGCTGGTCAGGATGACAACCCGACCAACAACAATGCAGCCTCTCCTTTGGTATTGGTTAACGCTGGTACGCAAGCACTCCCTGTGTTCTTCAACGGTGGTAGATTTACGGGTGCCAACCTTTCTACAGTCCGTCCGGGATGGTCTGAAGCTACAGGAGCTACCATCCCAACAGGCACAACCTCTAGCTGGTTACAAGGCACTGCCTTTACTGGCGATACCGTTGTTAGGATCAATTTGATTACTGCTACCAAACGCGAATGGTTAATCTTACCACGGATCAATGCCAGTGCCAATACCAAACTTAGGTTCCGGACTGCCCTTACGAATGCCGCCGCAACCACGGTAGATGACCACAATGCATTCGCTGGTACTGATGACTTTGTCGAGGTACGCGTCAGCACTGACTGCGGTACTACCTGGACTGGCGTTTATACCATGAACGAAGCTTGGCAGAATGCCAACAGCGTGTCCAACGCTTTCAAACCGTTTACAGTGAATTTAGCTGCATATGCTGGTCGTCAGCTGATCGTGGCCTTCTTCGCAAGCGAGGGTACTGTTGACAACATCAATAGCTATGACGTTCTGCTCGATGATATTGCCCTCACAGACAATGACTTCTTGACTTGGACGGGTGCACAAAGTAACGTGCCGACTAACAAGTACAACTGGACACCTTGGTTTGCACCACAAGAAAACTGGATCTGTAATATTGCAAATGCCACTACCAAGCCGACCTTTAGTGCATACACTACGGTTGGTGGGTTCAACATGGCAAACGGTGGTACTGTTAACTTCACAGGCAATCCTGCTATTCGTATCCTGCATAACTTTAGCACAACAAGTGATGTCTATACCATCAATGGTGGCTACAAGTTGATCGTGAGCGGTAATACAGCTCAATCTATCGGCGCCAAAGGCAGACCACTTAGCCCATTGAGCTTGACAATCAATAACCCGGCTGGTGTTACTCTGACCTCAGAGGCTCGTGTGACTGATACGCTCAACCTTTACAATGGTGTTTTCAACCTCAACAATAACAAGTTGACCATGGTTAGCACCTCAACTACAACCGCCCGGATTGCCCCAATTACTAGTGGGTCATTGGCTAATGCTAGCAACTTTACCTACCAACGCTATATCGCCCCTCCTGCTGGCAACCTGCAAGGTGGATGGTATTTTGTCGGTACTGGTGTCAATAACAACACGGTCAATGCTTGGGCTAACAGGACTACGTATTCACCAAGTACGTATTTGCCAACAGGGTCGTCACAACTTTGGTTGTATGACAATGCAAACAACACCGTGCCTGCCAACAATGGCTGGGTTAAGCCAACGGCTCCGTCTCAGGCATTAGCAGTAGGTCAGGGTGCACGTTTCTACTTCCAGTTCTACTTCTGGTCGCAACATGGTGGTGTCTACGAGACTAAAGGTGTGCCACACACAGGCAACTACAACTTCACCCCGCTGCTCAACTACTGTACATCTGGCTGCGCCTGGACTGCCACAAATGGTTGGAGCCTGCTAGCTAACCCGTATGTCAGTACCATCAACTGGGACTCGCCGTCTTGGACAAAATCTGCAGCCATTGCTGATGAAGTTAAAGTCTGGAACAACAGCATTGGTAACTATGCTAGCTACGTAGCTGGTGTTGGTACGCTTGGTGGTAGCAACTTGTTAGCTTCTGGTCAAGGTTTCATGGTACGTGCCCTAAGCACAATCACGAGCAATGACCTAGTTGCGACCGAAGGTGTTAAGGTCACCAGTGCCAACTTCTTGCGCCAAGCCGCCCTGACCCAGATTATGCGCATCAATATCAAGGATGCAGCTAACCATCAGGACGAAGCAGTAGTTCGCCTAGTTCCAGGTGCTACTTCTGGCTATGATGCTGCCCTAGATGCCACGTATCTCGAAGGTACCTACCTCAACGTCTATACCGCACCAAGGCCTGACACCAAGTTGTCTATCAATGCGCTCGATGTCCCAACAAGCACTGTTTATGTCCCGATGGGACTTAAAACCTCTGAGCTTGGTACACATACCATGACCTTCAGTGGCTTAAGTGACTGGACTGGTAGCTACCAAGTCTATCTAGATGACAACTACCTCGGTACTCGTCGTCAGCTACAAGAAGGTAGCATCGTATCGTTCAACGTCAGCAACGTCCCTAATACTACCGGTCTAGGTCGTTTCACCCTCGTGATGATGCCTGGTGCTGTTACTGCACTTCCAACGCTTAATCCTGCCGCTGTCTTTACTGCCTATCCAAACCCAGGCAAATCATCTGACATCCGTTTGATGGTATCTGGCATGGGTGCTGGCAAAGGCAAAGTGATGGTAACGGATGTTGTCGGTAAAGTCGTTGCAACACAAGTTGTTGACCTATCTGGCCAAGACGACCAAGCCTTTAAATTGGCTTCTGAGTTATCATCTGGCATCTATCACGTCAGCATACAAGCTAACAGCACCCACAAGACCATCAAGCTAGTGGTCGAGTAATCGTATAAACGGATCAGGAGCACCACTGCTCTAGGTCTTATAACTTTGATTCTGATACGCAGAAGACCTCACGTCTATGATGTGAGGTCTTTTTTTTGACCCTTTGGGCAACTATTTTGGTCTGTGGGCTGTCATTACTTTATCTTTATTGTCGTTCCAGTCTGGTCTGATTATCAAGCCCACGATCAGGACCTTTCTCCCGCTGACATGCCTCACGTTTTACGATCTGTATTGCCATTTGCGCGCCAGTGGGTCTTCCTTGTCCTTATGTTGGTCGGTGTCCGCCCTGCTTTTGGCCAAGCCCCATTTTCGCTCTGGCCATGGGATGGTGCTGGTCAGCCAACACTTGAGGTAACGAAGGCTGGGGTCCAGAAACTGCTCAAATCCGCATGGGCTGGGGGGCTTAATATGCCCCAATTTGCTCATTTCAACTTTAGGGGCACGCCCAACCCCGATCTCATCGTTTTTGATAGGGCTTCGCAGCAGGTCAATGTTTGGTCTTGGGACGGTAATACCCTGCAATGGGTGCCAAATCTGGAGCTTACGATGACATTACCGACGCTCAACAACTGGTTTAGGGTAGGGGACTGGAATGGGGATGGCCGTCCTGACTTGTTCACCCACTCCATGACAGACCAAACTGGGGTTGCGATTTATACCAATGTCCCCGGCCCTACCAATCTACCATTTTGGCAATTGGTCACGGATACACTGAGCATAAGGACCATGTTCGGGGTCAGACAGCAGATGCTGTTCAACCCCGCTGATCTACCCGCCATTGGTGACTATGATGGAGATGGGGATGCTGACTTGTTACTCCTACTATTTGGTGCCAGTACCATCAATCTGATCAGGAACTATGCTGTCGAGACTGGTAATCCTACCGTGCCAGACTTCCGTGTGATCAGTAACTGCGCTGGGCAGATAGCAACTAGTAATGTCTGCGGGCAGTTTTCGGTTGCCACCTGTCGGTCGGGCCCAGCTGACACTACGGCCATGCCCACTCGGCCAATGCACCTTGGTACTACGCTATTTTACGAAGATCAGGATGGTGATCGTATTCCTGATCTTGTGGTTGGGGATATTAGTTGCGCTAATGCTAGCTACTTCCGGAATCTGGGTACAGCCATGGCCCCGGCTTTCAATACATCACCCCAGACAGTAGTAGCACACGTAGATCGGCCATTGGTCAAACCTACATTTCCTTCATTTTTCGGGATTGATGCTGACCAAGATGGTGTCCAGGACTTGGTGATGGCCAGCAACGAGGGCAGTAGTCCTGACTTCTCGGTAGATCTGCAGCAAACGGCCACACTTTTTAAAGGGCAGGCAGGCGCTATACCTAGTTACAGGTATTCAACGTCGGAGTTCCTTGGTGCCGAAATGATCGACCTTGGGTCGTATAGTAGCGCTGCATTTGGTGATATCGATAATGATGGGGACCTCGATATGGTGATGGGCAAGGCGGGCGAACGATTACCACCAAATGTTTTCAGATCATCCTTGACGTTGTTCCTTAACCAAGGTAGCAGTCAGCAAGCAAGATATGTATTGGCGGACAGCAATTGGCTCGACCTTCGCGCAACTTCCCTAATGAACCTGCACGTCAGTTTTGGGGATCTTACCCAAGATGGTAGGCCCGATTTGGCTATTGTAGGTAGTACTTTTTCTTCCGGTACTGGTGTAGTCTGGATCCTGAAGAACTCCTCTGCAGCTGGGCAGCCTTGGCAGTTTTCGGTGTCCAACAAGCAGGTATTGACAGGTATTGGCATTTTGGCCGACAGCCCTGCAATAGGAGATGTGGATAACGATGGGGATCTAGATTTGCTCATCGGAAGTTTTGACGGTACGTTAGTTATGTTACAGAACCAAGGTGTTGTTAACAACTTTACTTATACCAAACTTGTTAATGTTGGTAACCTCAACCCGAGTAATCAGACCTATGGCCTCCGGATTGCCCTCGGTGATATGGACCGGGACGGTCGGCTCGACCTATTATCGAGCAATAACACCGGCCGCTTAAGCTGGTCTCCAGATATTGCTAGTTGGTATACAGGGACGGCTCCTAATGGGCAGACCGATTTGTTGCGGCAGGTGCCGATGCCTGGGGGGAGGTCTTATGTCTTTTCCAATGACGTATGCCCCGCTATTGCCGACCTAGATGGCGATACCTACCCGGACGTAGCTGTTGGACTCGGTGCAGGTGGGTTGCTGATGCTACATAATAATAGTCCGGTCACCAACTTAGGTACAAGGCTATCCGGATACAACAAAGTCGGTTTGCATGTCTGGCCTAACCCAGCAAATAGGTCCGATTTGGTAACCATCGAGACCAATGAAGAGGCCTACGTGACGGATATTTTGGGGCAAAAACGAGAGGTCCGGATGATCAGTGCCAATAGGCAAAGTCAGCAAATTGATGTCAGTTTCTTAGTACCAGGGGTGTATCTTTTCAGGACTGCTAACAAGCCGCCAATAAGGTTGATTATTCGGTAAAAAGCAGATGATAACTTCATCTGGGCAGGTAGTGTTAAAACTGCTGTGTTTTCAGTAAAATATTTGGTAATCCCTTAGTTTATCGCTACTTTTCGGCCTTATTTACGGGTAGTGTGTGGATGTTAGGAGGTTCCTCATCGAATTAAATTGCTCCGCATTACTTACCATAGGTCTTAGACAACCAGGACAAAACATGTTTACGAACTTTTACAACAGAATGCGACTGAAGCTTTGGCTGATTGCGCTACTTTTTATGGGCTCGGGGCTTGGCTTCGAGGCTGCAGCCAGTCACCTTGCTGGTGGTGACCTTTTTTACGTTCACCTTGGTGGTCTACGCTACCGTGTGACCTTGCGTCTCTATCGTGACTGTTCTGGTATTAACCTGACAAACGAAACCCTCCAGGTGAGCGAAGGCCGTTGCGGTCCTGCAGCTGGTGGTGCTACTGGTGCTGGTAGTGCCGCACCTGCACGTCGTGATACCCAAGACATCTTCTGTGCGAGGTATTCGTCTCGCTTTCAATGTACCTCAGCCACTGATCCGCAGAATCCTACCCGGCCTTCCAATTTTGAGGCTGTTGATTACGTATTTAACGTGACATTGCCTGGCCGTAGGCGTAACTGGTGTTTCTACTGGACTTCTGGTGCTCGTCCTGATATTGGTAACCTAGGCACGGGTAGCAATGGCAATGTTTACATTGATGCCATCCTGAATAATCAAGACTTTGACGGTAACAACTCGGCCTCATTCAACCCGATTGACGTTCCGTTGCCGTACGTTTGTGTGAACGATCCGTTCACCTACTCTTTCAATGCCATCGAAGCTGACGGTGACTCTTTGAGCTTTTCGTTAGAGGCCCCAATGCTTAGTTGCTCTACAAGCACAACATATGCAACTTATAGCCCAGGTGTTTTGCTTGACACTACACCAAAGCCGCCGCTACCAATTCGTTTCGGCGCTTATGCGGGTGGTACCTATTCTCCTACCTTTCCGATCTCATCGTTCAACTTAGTGCTTAACCCAGCAACTGGTCGTTACAATGGTGTGCCATTCACTTTGTTTGACCCGAAGACTGGTTCATTTAGCTTTATCCCGCGGGTTTATACAGCTCCGGCCAATACCGCCGATGGGGTAAACAAGTATTCGATGGTGGTCAGGATTACTGAGCGTCGGCGCGATTTAAACAATAGAAACATTTGGCGCATAGTGGGCGAGACCCAACGTGATATCTTAGTCACAGTTGTGGATTGTGGTGGTAATAAAGCTCCAAGTCTACCTACAGGTTCTGTTCCGCCTAACACAAACGGTAACGTAATTGGCCGTCGCGACTCATCTCAGTTAGAGGTTCAGGCCCAGACCTGTACCTACACATTGGCTACAGTCAATTTTAGTGACAGCAACGCTAATAGTGTACTCAAGGTAGTTTATCCAGGTTTTGGAGCCCCAGGCAGATTGCCTTTCCCATCATCTCTAGCTACTTTTAGGATGGTAGGCAACAATACCAGAACGCCTAAGGGTTTTTTCTCTATCACAGCAAGTGCCTCTGACCTTGGTAAAGAGTTTTCTTTCCCAGTGCGTGTTGAGGATGACAACTGTCCTGTTAAAGGTGTGCGGACAATCACTGTCAAGCTAAAGATTATACAAGGTAACTTTGCCAATATCCTGAAGCCGGGTGGCATCAAGACCCAAAAGGATACTATTTGCCTTGGTGATAGCACCCAAATTGAGGCCAAAGTAATGAGGCCAGATACTACCATAGGTGGTGCACCGATCACGTATACTTACGTTTGGAACCCAGCACCTGGTCTTAGTGAAGATACCGCTGCTATTGTTACGGTCACACCACCTGCAACGATGCGCTACCGTTTCACAGCCTATAATGACAAATTCTTGGGTTGTACTGATACCGCCTCTGTGTTGGTTGTTGTCAGGAGTCCAGTCACGCCACTGATCAGGAGTTTCTATAGTTCACAGCGTCAAGGCGTTACGACTGAGGCTCCGGTTGATGTTCGGCTTGCCAATGGGTCCTATCCTTTGATCGACTCCGATAAGTGTACTTGGTACCTAAAACGATATGTCCAGAGTGGTGATACCCTTGCGCTTGACCTAGATAGCGGTGTGATTTCGCGTCAGCTCAACCCTGATACATTGGTAACACTGCGCAAGCCTGGTACTTATGTTATCCGCCTAGACGTTGACACACGTACCAAGTCAAGCCTGCGTTGCTTTGCTTCGACTTATGATACCATTGTGGTACCAGAGCCTGTTTACTATTACCCGAATACTTTCACGCCGAATGGCGATAGCCAAAACGATAAGTTGGTCTTCAAGGTCCCTGGTGACAATATCTCCTTGACGATCTTCAATCGTTATGGTGTTGCGATCAAGGACTGGACCAAGTATGACAATAGTTTTGATGGCACTGGCCTACCTGCTGGTCTATACTACTACCTCGTCAAGGACAATACCAAAGGTGATGTCCGGAAAAGTTGGTTAGAGATTGTTAAGTAGCGACTAACATAAGCTTTTGGTTCACGATTTTAACATCTTGTTCAAATAGGTTTAATAGTCCAGAGTAGTTATTCCTTACCTGTTCGACCTCTTGGTTACTTATAAGGAATGTTCGCCTCATAAAGTTCCCCTCATATATAAAGGCACCTACTCAGTATAGCGAGTAGGTGCCTTTTGTTTTTGAGCATTCTGTATTTGATCAATCCCTATTGTAATGGATTACATACTGTCCGCTCTTATACTTGATTGAGGTCGATTGAAAATCTGGATGTTGGAGATACAACAGTCCGTCAAATAGGAGTTTTGTGGTCTAATCTTGATGCGAATTGTACAAAATATATTTAGTTGCCGCGCTTTGTATTGGAAAAGTACAAGGCAAAATATTTCTTTTGCGTGTTGGCAATTCCTTGTTATTTTTGATTTGGTTCCTGAAACTAACCTACTCGGCACATGCTACGTACCTTTACTAGACTCCTAACTTTAATTTTAGGCTTAAGTCTATCTTACTTTTCTGGGGCGCAGAATTTTGCCCTTCTAGGCAATCAATCCTCCATTACAGCCTCAGGTCTTAACGGATGGGTTAATACCAACAACAGTACAAGCAGGTTTACCCGATCCCTGATCGTGTACAAAGCAGAGGAGCTTAAAGCTGCCGGCTTCTATGCTGGTACCATCACCAGCATTAGCTTCTTCAAGGCAGACACCCAGACCTATACACAGGATTGTATTCTGGAACTTAGCCTTGGCCGTAAGGCAAATGCCGATAGCCTCTTGGTTGGCACACGGAACTGGAAAGCGGATAGTGCCGCTAATCAGCTAATGCGCGTTTTTCAGTCTAGCACCGTGACTTTTACTTCAGGTACAGGTTGGGTTGACTTTCAGCTCACGACTCCTTATGTCTGGAACGGGATTGATAACCTTGTCATTGGTACCCAATTTACACGCCCGACCACACCTCCACGGGCCTTGCCGTGGCGTGTAACCAATCAGCCAACTGGTTTCTTTAAGTCCGCCTTGACCTACTCGACCGCCACCTTGCCAGCTACAATGACTTCTCAGGCTTCGCGTGCAAACGTTCGCTTAGGTTATCAGCCTTTTCAGGTTGACGCAGCATTGGCAGGTGTTTTAACCCCGGTTAGTGGCAATGCACCAGGATCCCTAGCCATTTCAGTCGGGCTGGTCAATTCAGGTGTCAGTAACATCGCCACAGCCGCATTTGCGAGTAGCATCAACGGTGTTGCTGGTCCAACATTTACCTATAATGGCAACATTGTGCAAGGAGCGGCTCCTGTTGCTGTGTCAATCGGGAGCTATAACTTTCCTGTAGGTACAAATGTGATAAAGGTTTGGCTCACATCCGTCAACGGCGGACCAAGTGCTCAGTTTAGTAATGATACCGCCCAGAGATCGGTGTTTATCTGTGGCTCTACCCTGTCTGGTACCTATACCCTTGATAATCGCCTACCAGCATCGGCGACCAATATCACATCCTTTACGGATTTGGCTCTTGCATTGAATCAATGTGGCGTAGCTGGTAGTGTCACGATCAACGTGGCCGCAGGTTCAGGTCCTTACATCAATCAACCAGTACTGCTCACAAACGTTACTTCCCTTACACCTACCCAAACACTTACGATTAACGGGAATGGAGCTAAGATAACTACCTTAGGGTCAGGAGGGGTTAATCGTTCGGGGACATTTATTTTCCAAAATACAAGCAACATTACACTACGCAACCTACGCATCGAGCTTGACTCATTGTCCACAGCTGGTTTTGGTGTAGGTATGATTGGCAGCGCCAGCAACATCACTGTCGAAGATTGTTACCTCTACAGCAGATACAGGACCACAGGACAAGCCGGTTTCTATGGTATTGCAGCCTCAGCTACTGCGGCCAATGTCCCAACTATTGGTGGTGCCTTTAGTAATTGTTCCTTCCGTAATAATACGGTAGATGGTTGGTTGGCTGGTATCTATGTTGGCTCTGATACCTCAGTCAACAATGGCGGCTTCAATATTAGCAACAACCAGGTACGTAACTTTTATTCCTTCGGGATTTACCTTACGCGGTCAAATGGTAGTATCGTTGACAACAATAGCATCTACAGGACTTCGGCATTCAGCCCTGCAGCAACGTGTTATGGCATCTATCAGAGTGGTGTGCACCGCAATCTTGTCCTGAGCAACAACAAGATTAATAATTTCTTTAGTGCGACAACGACCTCAGCAACCTATGGCATTTACTTTACTGGTAACGGATTGCCTGGAGGCGAGGCTAGGGTCTTTAATAATGTCATTGGTCGGTTTGACCATGCTGGTAATGCGGCTGTTTATGGAATTTACGTTTCTGCACGCACCTTTATTAATATACTGCATAATACCATCGTTCTCGATGGCCCTTCGGCAAGCACTGCTGCTGCTTATGCTATATTCGCTGGTACAGGAGCTCTCAATCGGATGCGGATCCAGAACAACATCATCTCTGTTATTCGTCCCGGTACTGGCACTCGCTACATCTATTACGGTAATGCGAGCTCCACGGGTGTTGTATTGGATAACAACGTCTACTTCCTAGACACACTTGCTGGTGCCAATCGTTTTTTTGGTTTGCAAGGGACCCTTGGTGTTAGTCGTCTTGCTGACTGGAAACGTGGCCCATTTGACAACCAGACCGAGTTTGCAAATCCATTGTTCCGCGCCCCTGCCACCAATGATTTTACACCCACTTATGCCAATATTGACAACTTGGGGCTAACCCTAGGCATCACAACTGATGTAACTGGTGCACCTAGATCTCTATCTACACCAGATATCGGGGCTTATGAGTTCTCGGCGCCTGGTGCCTGTACTCGTCCTACTAACGTACGGTTTGCAGGCCAAACTGGTAATGATGTATTGATCCGCTGGAATGTTCCCATTGCCAATGCTAACGCGATCGTTGAATATGGGCTAGAAGGCTTCGTCCCAGGCACTGGTACAATCCTGAATGTTAATAATGCTGACTCTGTTTTTATACCAAACCTAGTAAGTGGTGTTCGTTACAGTGTTTACGTAAGGCTTGTTTGTTCTGGCGGATCGGTCCAGAGCCGTTGGACAGGTCCTATCCAGATCGTCCGGCCTATCCTGAATGACGAACCATGTGGTGCTACCGAAATGCAGGTAGGATCAGGTTGTAATTTTATTTCTACAAGCAATGTCGGCGCCACAACCACCAATGCTAGCTCTTATGGATATAGCCTGCCTGGCTGTGCATCTGCCACCACGCCAAATGATGTGTGGTTTAAGTTCAGAACCAACCAAACAGGTGCAGGTAGTGCGGATGTTGTGATTGGTAATGCGGGTTTTGCAGTTGGTCAGGTGCGGGTTTTCTCTACCAACGCTGCAGGCACATGCGCAGGTCCGTTCAATGAGATTAGCTGTGGTGTCCGTCCTGGTGGCATCATGCCAACCGTGGTGGTCAGTAGCTTGACCCCTAACACGACCTATTTCATTTACATTGCTGGGGACTTCAACAACGACCCAACTGATCAGTTTAGCTTGTGCGTCAGTGCTGATATCACTAATGGTGTAGGACCGGCTCAGCAGAGTTCATCCCTTCATATTGCACCAAATCCAGCGTCGGGTATGGCCTTACTATCAGGTGGATTAGCTAAAGCTGGAGCGCATTTTATGTTGCTTAATGCCATTGGCCAGGTCATGATTTCTAACACACTGACAGACGACCAAACAACACTTAACCTTCAGGGCCTTCCTGCGGGGATGTATAGGCTACTGGTGCATGCTGATGGCCAGACCCAGTCCACAAATCTTGTAGTTGAGTAGGCCTAATTAGGCTAGGCCCTTTGCTGTTATTGCTGATTACCAACAAGGTTACTCGTTTGGGTTGCTTTGTTGGTAATCAGTGTTTTAGGGTACTTGTGTTAAAGTAGGCTAGAGGTTGGCCTTTATTGCGGCTTTGTGCCAGCAAAACTTTATCTTTGCAGACAGGCAGGTGGTTGCCTCCTGATTAGCAAGTAACAAGACTATGGGTATTCGTGGTGGCTATTCGGTTCAGAAGGTAGTTTTAGCCTTTTTGATCTTCGCTTTAGGCTCCGTTTCTGCGGCTATGGCGCAGACGACGCAGCCTGAGGTTGGTCAGCCACAGCAGTTTTTGTTTGAGGATACTCTTGGCGATCCAACCGATGCGCTGGACTTTACTGCAGACGACAGCAGTAGCATCGTAACCAAACAGGTAACTGATAGTCTGCTGAGCCTACCAGCCAGTTTTGTCCCAAAAGTTAGCATGGAGCTACTCGCTGATCGGCTAAGCTGTATTGAAGGCAAAATCCCGCTGACATTAAACCCCAAGGTGGCTGGCTTTATCGACTACTTCACGGTCCGGAACCGAGCCTATACCAAAATGGTACTTGAGCGGAAGGACTTTTACTTCCCGATCTTCGAGAAGTACCTCAAGAAGTATGACCTGCCCGAGGAGCTGAAGTATTTAGCAATCGTCGAGAGCGGGCTTAACTTTACAGCCATCAGCAGGGTAGGGGCTGTAGGTCTTTGGCAGTTTATGCCACCAACTGGTAAGGAGGTCGGCCTAAGTATCGATCATTATTTTGACGAAAGGTTGCATGTTGAAAAGTCAACAGAGGCTGCCTGCAAATATCTAAAACGTCTATATAGGGTCCTTGGAAACTGGGAGCTTGTGCTGGCCAGCTACAACTGTGGTATGGGCAAAGTCAAACGTACCGTCGAGCGCACTGGCAAACGTACCTTTTGGGAAGTATATCCTTACCTGCCACAAGAGACCCGCGCATACGTGCCTCAGTTTGTGGCCCTGACTTACGCTATTAACTATTACAAAGAGCATAATATCTACCCTGATGCAGATAGTCTCTTAGTACCGATTCCGTCCGACTCGGTCTTGGTTGATAAGCATATAAGCCTGCCAGCCTTTGCGCAATACATAGGTGTTTCGCACAAGGATCTCAAACAGATCAACCCTACACTTAGGCGGCATAGCACGCCTCCAGGTCAGCCATATTACCTCAAGTATCCATCCGCGGTGAAGGACTTTGTGGGCCTCAATGTGCAGGAGCTACTGGATAGTGCTGCAGTGCCCGTGCCCGATCATTACTTGGCGGCCTACCTCCTCAAGGCTGACAAACGCAACAAGCATAAAGTCTTATTGGCTAGCAATGCCAAAGGAAAACGTGGCAAACGAGGTCGTCGTCAACCAGAGCAGGCCCAAGACAATGCCAAATTGCTAGCAATGGCTAAGGCAGCGCCAAGCAACCTGAGTGCTCCAGTTACTACTAATGCAAGCCAGGAGGTAGCGTCTTATGGTAGCCAAACAGATGTAGCGCCAAAGTCTGCTGCGCCGGATACAAACACCGAACCAGAGCTGCCCGCAGCAATCCGTGCTAGCCTCGGTGCTACGGCGATGGGGGTTACGTCCGCAACGGCTGACCATGGCGAAACAGCCGAACTTGAAAATCAGACGCTAGTACCAGAAATCAAAAAATACAAAGTGGCAGCTGGACAAGGCTTGTTCACGATCGCTCGAAAATTTGGTGTCACGACAGAGCAGTTATGCCTCTGGAATAACATCAAGTTAGGAGCCACGATCCTGCCTGGTCAAGAGCTATTGGTCTGCTCCCCTGATAATGCCACAACGGCTGGGGCTTTGGCTGATGCAGATGTAAACAATGGTAAGACTAAGGCTTTGGCACATCAGGTGGCGAAAACCGGCACCAAAGCTGTTGGTCGTAAACAGAGCCCCAAAGTGCGTCAGCGTACCTACCAAGTACAGCCAGGGGATACCCTTTGGGCCATTTGTCAGAAGCATGAGGGTATATCAGTCAATGATATCATCAAACTTAATGGCCTCAAGAATCGTAAGCTCACACCCGGTCAGAAGTTGATATTGGGGTAGGGTTATATTAGGCTGATTATTCGGTATTGTCTGAGTGCGTATTGCCTTCCCATTCTTATTTGATTTCTAGGGTACAACATTAATCAGGTAAAGCCAACGGTTAACTGAGTGTATTCCATCAAGCCCGTTGAAGATGCTCCGATCAAGGAGATCAGCGTCAAGATTGGCCCATCTAGTTTGGTGTTTTTCCTTATTGGTTGTTTCTAGGATGCTCAACTTTGCGGTCAAGGCTCCTTTAGATTTGCAGGAATAATCTACAAATAGGCAAGGTCATGCTGTCTGTCAGGTTAAGGGCCTCACCTTACCACCAAACAAGCCACTCCTGTTCCAGCTTTAACCACAGATAACCCTGCATCAATTTGGGTTGTCAGTCGTGCTGCCCTTGACTTCTAGCACTCGACCAGCCAAGTTTTTTGTCGGGAATACTTCTGCCCTCTTCCAAGGCGGCGAACCTGAACAGCCAGCCATTGGTAGGGTTGTGCCCAACACCGATGGTGTCAAATTAGGACAGATTATGGTGCTTAGCTTGGTCTAGGGCACTGTCCTTGGTGGCGTGGTCATAGGGTTATGTGAGTGTCCAATGATTATATCTAGCCCTAGTTACCTATGCATAGCCAACAGGATCAATGGGCAGGCACGGGGAGTGGAGGCCTTTTTTTGCGGATTTTGGCCAAACAATTTGGTAGTTGTAAGCAGAAAAAACCTCTACCTTTGCCACTACCAATACACCTAAAAATAAGCTATATGAGCTACATAGAACCGGCTCCGATCAAGGATCGTGAAAATCCGCTGGAGTCGATGATGAAGCGCTTTGATCTGGCCGCCCAGATCTTAGGCCTGGACGAGTCCACCTACAACGTGCTCAAGACCCCTACCAAACAAGTGATCGTAGGCTTGCCTATCACGATGGATGACGGTCGGGTACGTGTTTTCGAAGGCTATCGTGTGATCCATAGTAACGTCCTAGGACCTGCCAAAGGCGGTATCCGGTTCGATATGGACGTCAACATAGACGAAGTAAAGGCCCTCGCCGCCTGGATGACCTGGAAGTGTGCTGTCGTAGATATCCCCTACGGCGGAGCCAAAGGTGGTATCACTTGCAACCCACGCGAGATGTCAGCTGGTGAAATGGAGCGCTTGATGCGTGCCTATACCGTAGCTCTGTTAGATATTTTTGGCCCTGACAAGGACATTCCTGCCCCAGATATGGGCACCGGTCCGCGCGAGATGGCCTGGCTAATGGATGAGTACAGTAAAAGCCATGGCATGACTGTCAACGCAGTTGTGACTGGCAAGCCGTTAGTCCTAGGTGGTTCATTGGGCCGTGTCGAGGCAACTGGGCGTGGCATTATGGTCAGCACCTTTTCCGCCCTCGAAAAACTCAAGATCAATCCTTACCAAGCTACCTGTGCCGTCCAAGGCTTTGGTAATGTTGGTAGTATCAGTGCCAAACTACTGGCTGAGCGTGGCCTCAAGGTCGTGGCAGTCAGTGATATTTCTGGGGCTTATTACAACGAAAACGGTATCGACATCGAGAAAGCGTTAGCATACCGTGACGGAAATAAAGGTACCCTAGCAGGATTTACTGAGGCAACCCTGATCCCAGCTGATGATCTGTTGACCCTTGAGGTTGACGTCCTGATCCCGGCTGCCAAAGAGGATGTCATTACTGAAGATGTTGCACATACCCTTAGATGCAAACTCATCGTCGAAGGTGCCAACGGACCAACCTCTGCTAAGGCAGATGCGGTGATGGCCGAGCGTGGCATCAAGGCAGTGCCTGATATTCTGGCCAACGCTGGTGGTGTGACGGTTAGTTACTTCGAGTGGGTACAGAACCGCCTAGGCTATAAGTGGGGCCTTGACAGGGTGCAACGCCGTAGTGACCGCATCATGAAGGACTCGTTTGAGCGCGTTTTCCAAGCTGCTAACAAGTATGACGTATCACTTCGGATTGGTGCCTACATCGTCGCAATCGACAAAGTGGCCCAGACCTACAAATGGCGTGGAGGCTTCTAGGAGCTAGCCCCCAAAAATTTAGTTATTCAGAGATCCCTAGCCTTTGGCTAGGGATTTTTTTTGGTGGTGAGATTAGGTGATCAAAATATTGGTCCGTGGATTAGTTCAATCTGGAAAATGTGGTATATACTTGCCATCAAATATCACATGGCTTCCTAAATGATCCGTATACTCCTCTTTTTTACCACACTCCTGCTTGGATCGCTAGGTATGAATGCCATAGCATTTGCACAGGCGGCTGAGACGACCACCAACCTAACAGAAAGCCAAGTCAGTACAAGGAAAGCATCAAGCGGACCACCAATGCCTATCATTGGGCATGAGGAGAACCTTCCCCAAGGAAGTTATTACGCCAATACGTTTTTGGTTGATAGCTTATTCACTGGTCTTCGCTATTACTTGGAGGATGCCTATGACGCCAAACACAAACCGATCAAAAAGCGGAAGCTGATCCTAGATGTTTTTGATGTTCGGACTGGGGATTTATTGCGTTCGGTCCGTTTGAAGCGGCCATCGGAGATGACTGGCAACCGGTCGATGATGGATATGAGCTGTGGCAAGGCTGGCACCTTTGTCATGTTCGCCGAGGAGGCTAACATTGTGCCAGATGGGGAGGTAGCCAAAATCAAGGTCTATGGTATGGATACCGCAGGCACATTAATTTTGGCTGGTGTCACACTATTTGAGCGTAAGTACCGCAAATCATGGTCTTGGACAGAGGATAAGTATGGCTTTAGTCCTGATGGTAAGCACGCTTATTATGCGACACTTACCAAAAGTGGTCGTTCAACTGAGGTGGAACTTCATTATTTGACCTTGGGGGATAGCTTGGTACAGCAGGTGACATTTATGTTGCAAGGTAAAATCGACCAAGTTGGGCTATGTGACATTTACTTCGTGAACGGTGAGCCAATTGTAACCACTAGGTCATCCCTTGACGATTTTGAGGATCTAGTGATTCGAAAAGTGCAGCCAGGACCACTCTTGGTACAATCAGGTTTTAGATTTGGCTTGCCAGCTGACGCAAAAGTCAAGGATGTGCGGGTGTTTCACCCAGCCGGAATGCTCGACCGTTTGTATGTCAAAATAGGATACGTCACGGATAACAAAGCGGTTTTGTCCATCTACGACCTTGCCACTTCTGAGGATCGAATGCCACGCGTGGTGATGCGATTCGAGCAGGACTTTGATCAACAGGAAGTTGTCGATCAATGGAATTTGTTCAGATACCGCCGCAATGATATGGCAAGGCTTCAGGTGCAGGACTAATATGAAGTGGGTGATAAAACCTTCGTGCTTTGGGGGGCTGCGCCTAACCTATTGCCAGGTGTAGAGCGGGCAGAGTTCCAGACCGTTTGCATGACCAGTTCCGTTAATGGAGATGGAAGGCTCAAGTACTTTCATGGCTTG
This sequence comes from Cytophagaceae bacterium, assembly GCA_027490155.1. Taxonomy (GTDB): domain Bacteria; phylum Bacteroidota; class Bacteroidia; order Cytophagales; family Flexibacteraceae; genus CANHWS01. Next base: position 67,365 of record JAIXYP010000007.1, read on the forward strand.
TTACACCATTGCAAAATGCCATCACAAGGACCAGGAGTTGGTACTTACATAGCCATTGGACTTGTAGGCGGATTATTGGCAGGAGCAATCTTGATCCCGATACTATCAGCAAATGCTGAAGCTGATGCAAGTTTGCCACCTGAAATTAAAGACGGCATCTATAGCGCAGGTTCCGTCTTTGCTGCGGATGAAAAAGGTCCGTATGCCCTTGCCGAGCAATTGTATGGCGCTAGCCCAAACTATATGAGTGGCTTCAAACACGAGTCTGTTTTGATCAAGATGAAAGCAGCCTCTGGATTCATTATCCGGATGACAGGCACTGGCGAAACTACCGGCTATACAGCAATCACAGGCAAGGGGCAGGACATCAAAGTGGTACCTAATACCAGCAAACGACTGCCAAATGGCCAACGGGTCATCATCTGCCAAGATGAAAAGACAATGAGGTTGGTTAGGTTTTAGTCCTTTGCATACATCTTGCTCTAGTCAAACATTAGTAGATGAAATAATGTATGCTTGTGATTTAATTCACTAAAAATCATCTTCAAAAAGTGCTTGCCCAGCATTGTTGCTGATCCTGATCATATCCATCTCGCCTAGGCCCCGGAAGATGGTCGAGAGCTCGAATACGCGGCCAATTGGCTTTGTATAGGTCAAGGAGTAAACTTGTTTATCGTCCAGTAGGATGGTCGCTTTTTTGTCCTTGACAATCAGCTTGAGATAGGAAAAATCCTTTAAGGGTTTCACAAAATACTTCTTCTGGTCGGCCACCGGGACTACAACGTCTGCATATTGGTTGTAGATGTCATGCGAGGTGCTTGAGGCATCAAAAGTCAGGTGGATGGGTAGGCCACTGCCGCGTACCTTGATCCCGAATTTTGGCCTGTTGTGGTTGTAGCTGTTTGTGTGGCATTTGAGTCTGCACTCTAGCACCATATCGTCCCCATCAAACCCGAAGTCGGTCACCCTCACAAACTCCATCAAGAAATCAGCCGTGGTGTCAATGCCCTGCTCGACCAAATCAGGCAGGTGAACATTCATCATTCCGTTGCTGCGGAAACTTTTGCCTGTGGTTTGTTGCCCTAATTGGTTAAACCGCGTCACCCAGCCTTGTGTTGGTATCACGAAGTGCTGATACCCAAGTAGTGTTTTGTTACTGAAGATCTTGGCGATATAGAGTCCTGCTTTGTTGATCCGGAACTCACCATTTCCCTGACCGATACTGTCTGCTTGCAGAAATCGTACTGGCCGGTCAGCCACACCGTCGAGATTAATGACGTTTAGGTTGCGCTTATAGGCTGTTGGTATGACGTATTTGTAGTAGAATTTAGCTGGCAGTTTGCCATCAGAGACAATAGGCGATACCTCAAGGATATTGGGGCCAGTATAGACCTCTGGTGTAGGATACTCGATTGGTCGGAGCATGAGCAGTAGGCTGCCAACTAGTAGTCCGATAAACAACCCAATACCAGCACCTCGCCACATCAATGGGTTTCGGTACCAAGGTGTTGGGTGATCTTCTGGCCTTGAGGCTCGAGGGTTGATCAAATCCGCCAAGGGTCCTGGGTCTGTGGACTGTTCGGCCTTTCCCATCTTGAAGGCTAACCAGTCGGTATAGCCCAAGACCTGTGCCAAGGCATTGAGTGTAGCCGTATAGGGTAGGCCCTTGTACTCAACACGCCCAAGTATTCGTTTGAGGGTCGTGACCGAAACGTTGATTTTGGCCGTCTGAAAAATCAGGTCGCTGAGCTGAACAAAGTCCCTCTGGCCCCAGTCTGCAACAGGGCCCCAGCCGAGTTTTTGCTCAAGTTGGGAGGCATAGCGGCGAAGATGTTCGCGCTCTACTAGTTCGCTCATTGATTTATCAGGTTTTGCCCTCAGGAGGACTTCTAAAGCCGAAGGCAAGGTATAAAAATTATTCGGCAAAACATGGTTAGGGGTTTTGGTGATGCTGAACAGGATATGAACAGGTCCTTTGTGGCTGAATAACTGGTGTTCATAACGTGTTCACATTACGCATAGGTACTGTAGGGGCCATTTCTGCACCTTTACAATGCCAATCAGCCAGCCGAATTGCCAGCTCCTGTGCTTGTTGCTTGGCAGTACACACTTACCACCATCTTAACCATTATCGACCATGCGTGCCATCCAAAAATGGATACGCCTTTGCATGCTACTGGCATGTTTGGGCGCCTCCATACCATTTGCCAGAGGACAGAACTATGTCCTGAACGAAAACTTTGATGCCGGAACCAATCCAGGCTGGCTATTTAGTACTACCGCTGGCGGCAACGACTGGAAGGTAGTTACTACCGGCGGGGTCTCGAACACAGGGTCGCTCTACAACAAGTACATGGGTGGCACGGGGATACCAAACTTTGCCCTTAGTACGGGCTATACCTTCACGGCTGGTATCACCTATACTTGTCGGTTCACGATCAAATCTGGCGCAACCAATAGGCGCAACTTTTTTGCTTGTTTTAACAGCACCCGTGCGCGCAACGGATCTGAAACCATCATTACCTCAGTTACTAACGTAGGTACGGCCTTCACGACCTACAATGCAACTTTTACGGTCCCGACCACTGGTACCTACTATATGTTGTACTACTTGACATACATAGGAGGATCGACCTATAACACAATTTTCCTAGATGACTTGCAAGTCTTCTGGACCAATAGCCCACCTAGTGTTAGCCTGACCTATCCTGCCTCAGCTACGACATTAACCGCTGGCTCAAGTGCGACCCTAGCTGCAACGGCAACAGATGCCGATGGCACAATCGATAGCGTTGTGTTCTATAACAACGGTGCCCGCCTTGGTCGGGATTTAACAAGTCCTTATACCTTTGGTTGGACGGTCCCTGCTGGTGCAAATAGCATCACGGCTAGGGCTTATGACAATGGTGGTGCCAATACACTTAGCAGCGCAACTGTCCTGACTGGCAACCAAGCACCAAGTGTTAGCCTGACTTATCCTGCCTCGGCAACGACTGTACTTGTTGGCACCTCAGCCACGCTTGCCACAACCGCCACAGATGCTGATGGCACTGTTGATAGCGTTGTATTCTTCAGCAACGGAACTCGTCTAGGTCGTGATGTAAGCAGCCCTTTTACACTTGATTGGACCGTCCCTGCTGGAACTAATAGCATTACTGCACGAGCTTATGACAATGGAGGTGCCAATACCCTTAGCAATGCCAATAACTTGACGGGAAATATAGCCCCGACTGTTTCTATCAACTCTCCTGCCAACAATAGTTATGCGGCTACCGGCTCGATCCTGACGATTTCGGTCAATGCGGCTGATGCAGATGGTTCGGTGGCCAAAGTGTCTTTTTATGATGGTGCTACTCTATTGGGTGAGGATATGACTAGCCCATTTAGCTTGGCCTGGACCATTACTTCAGGATCGCATAACCTAACTGCTATTGCCGAGGACAATGATGGTGCAACAACTACCTCGTCAGCCATTGTGGTTATCGGCAACCTCCCTCCGACGGCTACCCTAACATCACCTGCCGCATTGGCCCTGATTGCTTCTGGTAACATCGTTTTGACCGCCGATGCATCTGATCCGGATGGTGCTATCATCAAGGTGGAGTTTTTTGCGAATGGCGCCAAAGTAGGGGAGGACCTAACGGCTCCGTTTAGTTTTACGTGGGCAGCTACCTCGGGGTCTTATGCCCTCTATGCACTTGCAACGGATGCCGCTGGCACAACGGGGCAATCGGCCTTTGTGAATGTGGTAGTTACTGACCGTCCGACACTTTCCATTACTTCGCCTGCCAATAATGCCACAATTGAGGCTGGTAACATCTATATCAGGACTGCTGCTACGGATGCTGATGGCTCTATTGATCGAGTGATTTTCTATAACGGATCTACCATCATCGGTAATGATTCGGTAGCACCTTATCAACTTGTATATAATTTTTTGGTAGGATCGTATCCTAACCTCAAGGCTGTCGCAACGGATAACCTCGGGATGACAAGTCTAGATGCTAATCTCTCCATTACGGTGACTAGCCCTTCGGCAGCAGTGTTGTTCAATAATGATTTTAATGTAGCACTAAATGGCTTCTTCTTGCCAAACGGGAACGTATCGCACAATTGGAAATATTGGGTTGGTAGTGGTGTTGGCGGAACTAACTGTTTGCACAGCAAATTGCCGAATGCTAATGATTTTGTAGCCTCGCCGGCAGTAACGCTTTCTGGCACTAACGAATACAACGCCGTCTGGAAAGCAAGGCTCGACAAGGGTTCGTCTAGTCGTAGAATCGTTGTAGGATACAATTCAACTGCGACTCACCTTGGTGCCATTTGGGTGGATAGTGTGCAGCTACCGGCCAACTCGTATGCTACGCCTAACTATGTGACTTATGCCTCACGCCTTAGCCCACCAGTAGCTGGGACTTATTATGTATTATGGAAAGCCGTAGGTTCTGGCTATGTCGATGCTTATCTTGATGATCTAAGCCTTGAGAAAAATAATCTTCCTACTGTAAGCTTAACCAGCCCTGTGGCCAATGCTACCTTTAACGAAGGAGTAAGCATCTTGCTAGAAGCAACCGCAGCCGATCTAGATGGCACTGTTAAGAAGGTTGAGTTTTATGACGGAACCACTAAAATTGGTGAGGACACAACTGCACCCTACAGCTTTAATTGGACAAATTATTTGCCAGGCGTCAGGTCTATCTTCGCAAAAGCGATAGATAACCGTGGAAATATTGTGACTAGTACCGGTATTCCTATCCAAATTAACTTCTCTGACGGTACACTATCGACCTATATCCACTGGTCGTTTGAGCAAGGTGTTACGCCATGGACAGTGGGCCCTAATTGCTCGGTCCAGACCAAGAATAGCATCGGATACAATGGCAGCAACAACTATTGGTTATTCTATATCAATAGCGGTCAGCTGGGCGAAATTATATCGCCTAAAGTCTATTTGTTTGCTGGCACGACCTACAAATTCGAATATAGGCCTAACCCTGCTGGCACCTCTTCACGTACGATCCGTTGGTATGTCAATAATCAGAATGCCATCACTGGTGCAACACAGGTCAGCACCTGGACAGGTACGAATGCCAATGCATTTGCCAAACAGACCTTTACTTTTACGGTTCCTGCAGATGGCGCCTATTACATGATTTGGAATTCTGTCCAGACGGGTTATACCCAAGTTTATATGGACGAAAACCGATTGATTGGTAACATCAACTCGGCCCCGCAGGTTTCTGTTACCTCACCAGCCAATAATATCTTGGCAGGCGAAGGCAGCAAAATCAAATTCGCGGTCAATGCCCTTGACCTCGATGGGCAAGTCCAATATGTCGCCTTTTTCGCCAATGGTCATGAGATTGGGCGTGATAGCACAGCACCTTATACCCTGACTTACAGTGCCCTTACTCCTGGTTCCTATACATGGTATGCCGAAGCCAAAGATGACCGCAATGGTTTTGGCTCTAGCCTTCCACAAACTATCACGATTGATCCATCACGGATCCAGGCATCTTCCTACCTCGGTAGTGATGGTGCGGCCGAAGATGTCCGTGGTACTGTTATCCAGTCAGACGGTACCCTTGTGTTAGCTGCTAATATCGGTAGCACAAACCCTGGTGGTGTGTCTGCAACCTTACTCAATGGTGCTACTGCCACATCTGGTGGTGCAATTATCCGCCTGAGCAACAATGGCCAAACTGTCCTATCAGTTACTCGGGTTGCTGCCAAAGTGGGTGACCTAAGCAAAGATGCTGCTGGTAACCTCTACCTCGCGTGTGCGAACCAAGGATTGATCAAACTCGACGCCACTGCAGGTGCTGTGGTCTGGGCAAGGACTTTTGACAAAGCCGTCTTGCGCGTCGATGCTGGACCAGCTGGCAACACTGCTATCATGACCGCTACAACTGAAGACTTTAATGCCTTCACGATTGGTGGTGCCACTATCAGGATTCATGATCCCAATGGTATTGAATTGTCTAACTACGGTGGACCTTCGCAATACAATCATGATGTTTGTATCGACGAGGCCTCTGGTACGGTGATCAGCATCGGTACCAAAAATTTCTATACTTCATCATCTGGAGGTAGTTCGCTCCCTGTTTATGTCGCCGCCTGCCAAGGACGTGATTTTGCTGGTACGCTCAAATTCACGATGTATGACTGGATTGGTGATAACACCTCACCACGCTGGATCAATAGGTCTGACAACAATATGGCCGATGTCCGTGCCAGCCGTTGTATGATTGGTGCGGATGGTAAACTCTATATCTTGTTCGAAACCTTTGGTGGTAACCACCATCTGCGTTACGATCCGTTTGATATCATGAAACCAACACCTGCTGTGGGTGGTGACAACTATTTCACGATGTCTAACACTGGTACCGAGACGCATATCTATGTCGGCAAATATGTCCCTGGTACTGGTGCATTTATCCAAGGACAGAATCTGACTAACCGACTAACAAATGGAAAAGGCAATACCATCGTTGGCCAACAAGCTGGCATGGCCACTGACATTTTGGGACGGCTTTACATCGTAACTTCCACAGCAACTGGCTTGCCGATTAACTATGAGTACTTGTCAGGCGAATATAGTGGCGGCGCTGCCCTAGTTATGCTAAGCCCTGATTTCCGTAACCGTGACATCGTTACTCGTTTTGCAACAAGTGGATATGGATTTTCGATTGCTGTTAGTGGCGAGCAGATCTTGCTTGGTGGCCGCGTTACGAGCAATGACCTCTACACCCGCAATGCCCTGCAATCAACCCAGAGCGGAAGCCAAGATGCTTTCTTCCTGACTGCCAACTACAACAACATGTTCAGCTACAAGGCTGGTGTACACCCACGTTTGTTTTTCTCGGCGGCAGAGGTGCCAGCCATCAGGTCCAAACTGACCCAGGAACCATTTGCCTCGATGTTGACACGTTTGCAACAAACCTTGACCCAGAATGAGTTTGGCAACGGACCTATCGATACTGTTACTGACACCTATGACATCGTGATCTTGGCGCATAACCATGCCAACCTCTATATGCTGACTGGTAACGAGTATCATGCCATCCAGGCCAAACGTTGGGTAGATACCATCATCAATGGTAATGCAGGTGTGGCTTGGGCCTCGACATCACTCAAGGGCCTCACAAGCTTCTATCTAGCGACCAAGGTTGCCATCATCTATGATCTTTGCTACAACTCTAGCAACTGGGATGAGGTCTTCAAATATAATGTATCGTTCCGCCTGCGCGAAATGGCAGATATGATCACGACCAATGGTGGTACCGAGCAGAATTCTGACTTAGCTAGCAACTGGCAAGGCTCACGTGGGGCTAGTGCTGGTATCGCTTACCTAGCACTTGATCATAAATACACTGCTGCGAACTTGACGACCAGCTATGGCAAGGTGACCAACTACATCAACAACAACCTCGGCAGCCAAACTGCTAGCAAGGGCTGGAACGTAGAAGGCTTGGGCTATACTTACTACCCTTGGGGACCAATGATTGGGCCATTCGGTATTGCTATGGCACGGTCTAACCCTGCAAACAACCTGCGCAATATTGCCTCTGTCCGGAACCAGTATTGGACCGGATGGGCAGTCAACAGCACAGCTGCCAACCTTGGCGGGTTCAATGGTTATCGCCCAGATTTCTCGGATGACAATCCGCATATTTCTGGCGAAGGTTTCTTGGGTCAATCGTTCTATTATATGGACAGTACCTTGCTTGGCGCAGCACGTTATTGTTATGACAAACTAGTCGGTAGTAGTAATGCCGCCCCAACTTATGATGTTGCACGGGGTGGTACCCTGTTCTCGATACTGTACTATCCTACAAGTATCAACACTCAGGACCCTATGTCGGTCTCTGAGTGGCGCAATAACTTTACCGATGCACAAGGCAACGGATTCTACACCTATCGGAATGCCTATCAGGATGCCAATGACCACATTGCACAATTCCGGGCCAAACACCGCAACAGTGCTGGTAGCCATGATGCCCCTGACGGCTTAGGATTCCGTATCATTGGCAATGGTAATCCTTGGGCTATTGGTGGTGGTCGGGATGCACCAGGACGTGAAAGGTTGCAAAATGGACTCTACACCGTGACACCTGTTACGGGCACTTTTACCTCTAACCGTAATCTTGGTACTTTGGTTGGCACCCCAGTTTCGATGACAGATGGCAGTGGGCATACCATCGCTTCCATGACCACCAATAGCGTGGGAGTTGGTACGCACAAACGTTGGTTTGTGGCCAACTATAACACGGCTCAAACAGGCGCAGATGCGATGTACATCGTCGGTGATGAGAGCACGAACGGTCAGTTCTGGTCCATCAATACGCATCAGGACAACGTGATCACGACCAGTGGCAACACCTTCACGATCACTGCCCCAGATGGCAGTACCCTCAAAGGGACCGTCCTGCAGCCTACCACTAACTTCCGCTTCGTGACCAGCACTGGCACCCGTGGTAGTGGCTATGGCACTGCAACGACCAACCAATGCCTCAACTTGCAGTCTGACAATGGCGATTACCTCATCGTGATGACGTTGGAAAAAGCAGGGCAGAGCCACCCAAGCGTGACTTATACTGGCACCGCAATCGTCAATTCGGTTGTTAAGGTCGGCACCTTGAGCTGCTCTATCTTGGCTACGGATGTGACTTATGCTTACAACACCCGCCTGACTGCCCTCAGCAATACGCTGGATGCAGACGTACTTGCTGTCTATCCTAACCCAACCAACGGGCAGGACCTCACGGTACGGCTTGAGCCTACGTACTATGGTCAGCCATTACAGATCGTGATGACGGATGCAGTCGGCAAAGTTTGGTCCGACCGCAGGATGACAGCCACCGAGCTTAACACCTTGTCAACAGCTGGTATCCCAGCTGGTCTTTATAACCTTAACATCATCCTACCGACAGGCCGCACAGCCCTGAAGGTGGTGGTCACCCACTAGCCTGAACTAGTTATCCAGTATTATTTTAGCGTTTCATAGTACCCGGACCACCCTTTGGCTTTGCTGGAGGGTGGTTTTTTTGGTGGTGGGGGGATTTGAGATTTGGCAACTCAGAAAGGTCAAGGTTAGTGTTTCACCTAAGGATCGCTTGGCCAGGTGGGCAAAAGCAGGTTCGGGTTGCTATTAGTCAATAGGGGGGGTAATGATGCTTGTTAGATTAGTGAAATTATGCTAATTTGCGTACTACAACCCTTTGCCCTGGTTGTGACCCAGCTTTGTCCCTTCGCCAGCTAGCCCTGCAGTTATCTCAGGTTCGCCCCATATTCTATTGTATCAAGTACTTGATGTTCCTGAAGGCCTATTTGGGTCAGGTGAGGGCCAACGCCAAGTTTTTGAAGAAGCAACCTGTAACCCTCAGAGTGCCACCAGCCTATTACATGTATGAGGTTTTTGGCCCCAACCTGTCCAGTTTCTACCGCAGTGGGATAGAGGTTGCCGAGTTTGTTCGTCAGCAGCTAGGCATAAACCAGCGGCCAGCACATCTGCTAGACCTTGGCTGTGGAGTGGGGCGGATTACCTTCCCATTGGCGCAATTGCTGGACCCAGCTGTCAAGGTGTATGGATGTGACATCCATGCCGGGATGATCAATTGGTGCAGCCAGCAAGCAACTGATGGCAATTTGGAATTTCGGCACCAGCCAAGCCTAACGACCTTACCTTTTACCGATCACCATTTCGGCAGTGTTGTTGTTTTGTCCATTATTACACATACCAGTGCAGCAGATGTCGCCCCTTTCTTGGCTGAGATCCACCGTGTTACCAGCTCTAGAGGTTTGGTGTTGCTCACAACCCAAGGTGATACCTTTGTTGATCGGCTGCTGGACCATGAGCGTAAGGCTTACATGAAGGATGGATATTACTACCGCACCATTGGCCCCCGTGGTGATCGCTTCTATTCATCCTATCATAGCCGCGCCTGTATTGATCAGTTGATTGAAGACCGTTTCGAGGTGGTGTCGTACAAAGCAGGCACTGTTGGGGCGGTGCGGCCAGCGCAGGATGTGTATGTGTTGAGGCGGGTGGGGTAGAATTCTGTCTGAACTTGGATTTCAGAAAAAAGAGTCAATAAATAAAGCTACTTGCTTTGAAAAAAAACTAAATTAATCTTAAAAAAACGTTGGTACTAGCGTCTATCGCTTAATATAAGTTTTATTGCCGTTCTGATTTATATAATACTGTCCACCACGTGGACCTGTGTAAATTTGGTTGTTGTAGATTGTAGACGGCGGTGTTATGTACGTCTTGTTGCCATTTCCGTTTATGTAGTATTGTCCTCCACGTGGACCTGTATAAATAGTGCGACCCTGAACAGTAGAAGGGGAGTGATAATTTTGTGGTTCTGAATCAGTTTGTTCTGAACTATAATAATCTGGCCCATAGGATGCCTGAAGGAGACTTTGGCAGCCGGTTGTCTGGAGCAGTAACAAAATACTGCAAATTAATATCAATAAACTACGATTGAATAAAGAAGTCATTGGGGTGTGTATCTTAACGAGGTATAAATATTGGAGTTTAACTGGTAGTTTTTAGTCTGGTTTTTTATTTCAAAACTGGCATTGCAAAGACGAGTAACTAATTGCGTAAAATTACAAGAAAATTTAACTTTATCAAAATTGTAGTTTGAGGTCGAAAATCAATGCCTGAATACACCCCCCCCAAAAAAAACAAAACCCCAGCCAAAGCCAGGGTTCCGTCATCAATATCAATAATACCAACACCTACGTCATCAATACAGACTTGTAGGCGTCAAGGTTCTTGAGGCATTGGCCAGTACCACGCACAACAGCACGGAGCGGATCATCGGCGATGTGGACAGGTAGTTTGGTTTTAAGGGATAGGCGTTTGTCTAGGCCACGGAGCAAGGCCCCACCACCGGTGAGGTAAATGCCGCGCTCATAAATGTCAGCGCTCAGCTCGGGTGGGCTCATCTCAAGGGCCTTCAGGACGGCATCCTCGATCTTCATCACGGATTTATCCAGCGCAAAGGCGATTTCGCCGTAGGAAAGTTTCTGGGTTTTCGGGATACCCGTCATCAAGTCACGGCCACGTACTTCATAATCCTCAGGCGGATTGTCTAGCTCGCCAAGGGCAGAGCCGATAGCAACTTTGACAAGCTCGGCACTGCGCTCGCCCACCAATAGGTTGTGTTGGCGGCGCATGTACTCGATGATCTCCTTGGTGAAGACGTCACCCGCTACTTTGACCGACTCGTCGCAAACGATACCGGACAGGGCTATGACGGCAATCTCCGTCGTACCACCACCGATGTCCACGATCATGTTGCCGATCGGCTGCTCGATATCGATGCCGATACCGATCGCGGCAGCTATAGGCTCATGGATCATATAGACCTCTTTGGCGCCAGCGTGTTCGCAGCTATCCTTCACAGCCCTTTTCTCCACCTCGGTAATGCCAGAAGGGATACAGACCACCATACGATGGGATGGTGTCAGGAGACGGTTTTGGGCACCGATCATCTTGATCATGCCCCTGATCATTTGCTCAGCGGCGGTGAAATCAGCAATAACCCCGTCCTTAAGCGGACGGATGGTGCGGACAGCGGAATGCGTTTTTTCGTGCATTTGCATGGCCTCCTTGCCGATGGCCATCACTTTGCCACTCTGTATGTTGATTGCGATGATGGACGGTTCGTCCACCACAATTCTGTCTTTATGTATAATGAGCGTGTTTGCGGTACCGAGGTCAATCGCAATGTCGCTGGTAAATAAGTCGAAGAAGCCCATGGCAAAAATTTCCGCAAAGATAACACCATATTGGCCAACCCGCTTTGCTTTCTTGCGTGTCAGAAGGACAAATCAGCCAAGGTGGATGTCTAACAGCATCTAGTTGTCCCAAAAAATCGGTTACTTTGCTTGTCAAGCCCTTGCCACCGCACCCTCTCTAACGTTTTTGTGTCTTTAGCCTTCCACCTTCGTCCTGACCGAATTTTGCAGGCCTTTTGCAAACGGTCCAGCATAAGCACTCCGTCCAGTGGTTTTGGCGGGCTGTTGCGGGTCATGGTTGGGCTCGTTTTGGTTTTGTCGTCGGAGGGCTTAGTTGCCCAAACAGCTCCTAAATACAGCAACGAATTCTTGGCCATTGGCGTTGGTGCCCGGGCCATCGGTATGGGTGGGGCAGCCACCGCTACTACGCAAGACGTCACTTCAGGCTACTGGAACCCTGCAGGTTTGGTGCAGTCGCACACACGGTTTGAGGCCTCTTTGATGCATGCTCAGTATTTTGCGGGGCTTGCCAACTATGACTACGGCGCAGTCAACACCAAGCTGGATAGCAATAGCTCCTTAGCCTTTAGTTTTATCCGCCTAGCCGTGGATAACATCCCTGACACCAGGTTCCTTATCGTGGCTGACGTGATCGACTACAGCCGTGTTCGGAGTTTCAGTAGTGCCGACAATGCGTTCCTGATCAGCTATGCCAAGCGCAATGTGGGTCTAAAGGGGCTCAATGTAGGCGGCAGTGCCAAGATAATCTACCGCAATGCGGGGGCCTTTGCCACCGCTTGGGGTTTCGGCATTGACCTTGGCGCACAGTACCGCCGTGGCAACTGGTTATTTGGTGCCCAGCTGCGGGACGTAACCTCGACCTTTAATGCCTGGACCTACAACACAGCCGAAATCGCTGATGTATTTACCCGGACAGGCAACACCATCCCCGAAGCCTCAGTTGAGCTAACCCTGCCACGCTTATTGGTCGGTGCAGCCTATCAATATGACTGGCGCAAGTGGGGCGGCTTAGTGAGCCTTGACCTCGAGACCACCACAGACGGGCAACGTAATACAGTGGCAAGCCTAGGAGGTATCTCAATGGACCCTAGGGCCGGCCTCGAGCTCAACTATGACAAGATCGTTTATGCACGTGCAGGTCTAAACCAGATCCAGCAGGTCAAGTCGCTTGATGGGGCAAGCAAAACTTACGCCATGCAGACTAACTTCGGGGTCGGATTTCGCCTCTACAAGTTCTCGGTGGATTATGCCCTCAGTAACCTTGGCACTAGCTCCGAAAGTATTTACAGCCATATTTTTAGCCTCAAATTTGGGTTTGATAAGGCAAGATAGGAGCCTATTTTACGTTACTGATCTGGAGTAGTGGCATGTTGATGGCCTAGATTTAGTCTATTGCCACCGCTACCTACACCCTAATCCCCTTCTGTGCTTATTGCCCCAGCATCTCATGATGACTACCAGACCCCGCCCAACACACCTAGCCTTGTTTGACCTAATGCGGGTTGCGATTGCGGCTGGCTATGTGGCCCTAGGTTGCTTTTTTGTGCTTTCGCCACGTGCTAGCCTGATGATGCCAGCTGAGATAGCGCCCTATTTTGGTGGGGCTTTGGTTGCCTACGGACTTTTCCGGATGTTTCGAGCCATCAAACTCTGGCGGCAGGCATCCAAACCAGTCCTGGAGCTTGGCGAGGAGGACTAGTCAATCTGGTCACTTAAGAGCCCAAAAACCTAGGTCGTCCCCTGGCTTCGGACCAATTTTGACATAGGCATCATAACAAAGGTCTGATTGATCCGGCGATTGGTGTTTACTTTGTGCCCCCTTGGCGTATCCAGTAAGCAGCTGACATGGCGTAAGCCTGCCAGCCTAAATTTGGATTAACCATGTTGCCTACAACAGCTTAGACTTAGGCTGCGTTTGTACCTCAGTCAAAGAGTTGTCCTGATTTTGATACACCCTAGTTCCAGATCCACTTGTACTTGAAAGTCAGTCCGAACTACTGAACGCTCAAACCCTCGATATGAATCCCAATTATTATGTAGTCATCATGGCTGGTGGCATCGGTAGCCGCTTTTGGCCTATGAGTCGCCAGCACTATCCGAAACAGTTTCACGATATCTTAGGTACTGGCCGCACCCTGTTGCAGCAGACAGCTGACCGGTATAACCAGGTTTGCCCACCCGAGAACATCTACATCGTTACCAACAAGGACTATTATGGCCTTGTTAAGGAGCAACTTCCTTTCTTATCTGACCACCAGATTTTGCTCGAACCTATTGGCCGCAACACCGCACCTTGTGTGGCCTACGCTTGCCAAAAGATCGGGAGCAAGAACCCGAATGCAGCCGTCGTTGTAGCCCCAAGTGACCACGTCATCCTCAAGGAAGAAGCATTTGCCAAAACCGTGCTCGAAGGGCTCCAGATCGCAACTGATAACAACGTACTGTTAACCCTAGGCATCAAACCTAGCCGCCCTGATACTGGCTATGGCTATATCAGGTTTCAGGAAGATACCCTTGGCAATGCCCATAAGGTCAAGACCTTTACTGAGAAGCCTAATCTTGAGCTAGCCAAGAACTTCCTCAAAAGCGGGGACTATGTCTGGAATGCGGGTATCTTTATCTGGAGTGTTTCGGCAATTGAAGCAGCCCTGAAGGAGCACCTAAGCGAAATGCAAGAGACCTTTGCCGAAGGCACCCCTACCTACTACACAGACGAAGAGGCAGCCTTTATCAATGTGGCTTACGGGCAGTGCAAAAGCATCAGCATTGACTATGGCATCATGGAGAAGAGTAATAATGTCTATACACTCCTGAGCGAGTTTGGTTGGTCCGACCTCGGTACCTGGAAGTCCTTGTTCGACATTAGCCCAAAGGACACCAATGGCAATGTCATCAACGGCACTGTCATGACCTACAACACCAAAAACTGCATCATCAAGACGACCAGTAACGACAAGTTGATCGTTGTGCAGGGCCTAGACAACTACATCGTAGCCGAAAGTGACGGCGTATTTATGGTCTGTCATAAAGACCAAGAGCAAATGGTCAAGGACTTCGTGACCGACACCAAAGCCACACAGGACAAGAAGTTCTCCTAGACCTCAGTAAGCCTATTTTAACGGCCAGTATTCAATACTACTTCGTCACCTACGGCATATCTGGATTTCCGGATTTGATGTAGGTGACTTTTTAGTTGGTTAGGCTTGGATGCTCTAAAAGTGCTTGGGGTCAGTCGAGCAAGGCTGGGTTTGTTTAACTAAATTTTAATCTACAGTAGCTTTCCGAGAGGCTTTCTATTGGTGCAAACTCATTTTGTTTGGGGTGTTGGTTATTGTAGGTGCCAAATTTTTACTTACATAATCTAGCTGTATTCTGATGAAATTGGGTCATAAATTATGGTGAAGGGTGCTTTTGCCCTCAATAAAATATGGTAAATGTCAGGACAAACTTATTGTCATCACACTTTTCTAAATTGCTTTGAGCGCGAGGGCTGATTAAATTATGATAGATATAGGTTACTAAAGCTTACCTTGCATGGGTGAGGATTAATTTAGTATTAAAAACTGACCAAAACTACCAGTTTTTACCTACCTCACACGCTATCTCCCCGACCCATTCCCATGTCTTCTGAGTTTGACGTTAGCCCACAGCCGAACCCTGCCACAGGTCTGATCAACTTGGCTGGTCTGAACGGTCAGGCCAAGATGCAGCTACTCGATGTCGATGGCAATATTGTGTTTTCGTCCGATGTGCTGATGGACGAGCACCTCGATATCGGGCACTTGCCAGGCGGATCCTATAAATACCTCATCTATGGGGAACAAGGTAGCAGTACAGGTCTCCTCGAAAAGAGCTAGAGCATCAGCCAATAAACAGGCAGCAACAACGGCCTTGACCCAGGCTTAACTAGCATGTAAGGGCCTCAAGGCGGACCTACCACACCTTTTCGTTGGCTAGTTTCATTTCCACATGCCCCGTGACTGTGTCCACATCTAGCTGATAGAGGCAGAGATTATGGTGCATAAATGTTTCCATTTGGCTAAGGGGCATACCCATTAGTTGGCAAAGTAGGATCCGCATGGCTCTGCCGTGCATACAGATCAGGACCTTGGACTCTCCTTCGTGGCGCAGAATATGCTGTAGGATGGGTTGTTGGCGGCTAGCAACATCGGCTGGGCTTTCGCCACCTGGCATCGACCGTTGATCATCACCTTGTGTCCAGGCCAGGATTGTGTTGTAATAGACATGGTCAGTATCAGCATTGGTGGCTTTGCCCTCGCTAAGCCCCCAGCTGATTTCGTTAAGTCCTATATGTTTATCCCAAGGAAGTCCGTCCTCAATAAACTGGGCCACTGACTGCCAGGTCCTTTTCAGCATCGAGGTATAGACCTTGTCAAACCCGATGTGATTATACTTGGCATAGAATGCCGCTGCCTGCTGCCTCCCTAAGTCGTTAAGGTCACTATCGACACCACTGCCTTGCACCATGCCAGTGCGGTTGAACTCCGTTTCGCCATGCCTGATGATGTAGAGGTGTTTGATAGCCATAGGATATTAAAAGTCGCAACACCTATTAATGTGACGCTTGTTGATGGAATTCGGGATGGGAAAGGGTGTTCTTGTAGATCGGGTAGGGCAAAGTTAAGGGACGGGATTGTGCTACTAGATATATTTTTTGTGTAATGCGATTAGGGGGGCATCTAGCAACAAATTAGCGGGTATGTTGCCTTGCGTATGACCTGACCACTATTAAGACCTTAATGCCCTCTGGTTAGGTGCTGCTGGGTAGGTTGAGGACTGTTGTTAACCTCATAGGTTTTGCGAAAATTGTTACGGATGTGCTTGATAATTCAATTTTATCCAGCTATTATGCCTACCTTTGCACCCGCAATGGCTGGCGCAGCTTAGTTATTACTTTCGTCATACGGACAGGGTGGTAACTATCAGGTAGGTAACCTGGGTAGGTTTTCGTCGGTATTTTTCCCGCTGGCCGTACGCATTTATCTGCATGACTCCAACAGTCACTTTTGCCGAGTTAGGACTTTCAGCTCCTATTCTTGAGGCACTCACCGAGATGGGATACGTTTCCCCATCCGCAATTCAGGCGCAAGCCATCCCTACACTTCTTGAAGGACAGGATCTATTAGGCCAGAGCCAAACGGGCACTGGCAAAACCGCAGCTTTTGGGCTGCCATTGCTTGAGCGTCTGGATCTATCCAAGATGCACGTACAAGGCCTTATCATGTGCCCAACTCGCGAGCTTGCCGTTCAGGTAGCTGGTGAGCTGGAAAAAATGGGTAAGTTTTTACGTGGCCTCCGTGTCGCTGCCGTTTATGGTGGTGACAGCATTGAGCGCCAGATCAAGTTCCTCCAACGTGGTGCCCACATTGTAGTCGGCACACCAGGTAGGCTAATCGATCACATCGAGCGTCATACCCTTCATCTGGAAGAGATTCATACCCTCATTCTGGACGAAGCCGACGAAATGCTAGACATGGGCTTCCGCGAGGATATCGAGCTCATCATGCACAAGACGCCAGAGTATCGTCAGACGGTCCTCTTTAGCGCAACCATGAGCCCAGAGATTCTGGCCATGACCAAACAATACCAACGCAATCCCGTACAGGTCAAGATCGCAAGGTCTGAGCTCACGACCCCGAATATCAAACAACTGTATGTACAGGTCAAAGGCCGCTACAAGCACGAGTCTTTGATGCGTTTAGTATCGTTCTATAACCTCAAGCGTCTGCTAGTTTTCTGTAATACCAAACGTGGTGTTGACGAGCTCGTTGAGCAGGTCATCGTCGCTGGGGGCACAGCCGAAGGTTTGCATGGTGATATGCGCCAAAATGCGCGTAACACCGTCATGACCCGTTTCCGGAACGGCCAGCTTCAGATGCTGGTTGCAACTGATGTTGCGGCTCGTGGTATCGATGTAGATAGCGTCGATGGTGTCATCAACTTTGATGTACCAATGGACGAAGAGTACTATGTACACCGCATTGGCCGTACTGGCCGTGCAGGCAAAAGTGGTATCTCAATCACATTCGTTAGCGGACGTGATTGGGGCCGGTTGAAGGACATCATGCGTTATACCAAGACGCAGATGGAAGCCGTCACCGTACCTAGCCTTGCTGAGCTTTGGGTCCAGAAACAAGATAGCACCATTCAGGAAATCAGCTCCTTGGGGCTTAATGATTTCATCACGCAGCATTATGATATGGCCGAGCGCCTTATCGCTGAGAACCCTGATGTCACGCATCTGGTTGCAACCCTGCTCCAGACCTACATTGGCAATCCGCCAAACCTAGACCAAGACCGTGACCTCAACGAAACCGATAAAGGTGGACGTGATGACCGTGCAAGCGGTGGCGGCAGCTTCCGTGACCGTGATAGCGGTGGCAGCTATGGCAACAAGCGTGGTAAATTTGACCGTGGTGGAGACCGTGGCGGCCGTAGCTTCGGCAACGACCGTGGTGGAGATCGTGGGTATGGTGGTCCAGGCCGCAATTTTGACAACCCAGGTGGTCGCTCGTTCACTGACCGTGGCCCGCGCCCAAGCCCTAGTGGCCCACGTGCCGACTCTGAGCCAATGAGCCGCCTGATGCTGAGCATTGGTCATGAAGACCGCGTGCGCCCAGGTGACATCGTTGGTGCAATTGCTGGGGAGGCCCGCCTACCAGGTAACCGCATTGGCCATATCGCCATCCATGACGAGCATAGCTTTGTCGATGTGCCACAAGCACTCGCCGACAAAGTGATCTCAGCCATGAACAACAACCAGATCAAAGGCAAAAGGGTTAAGGTTTCAGTCGCAAGCTAAGCCAA
>JAIXYP010000018.1 GCA_027490155.1 Cytophagaceae bacterium
CATGTAAAAATCAACACTATTGCGTGCCTTCGAAGTATATATTACACTACCATCATCCATAATCCTGCATGGTATGCTGGAGCCAGATCCAATCTCCGATATTAACCATTCTTGGCTATAGTCTGGTCTAAGTTTGGCAATATAGAAGTCAGGCGGCACTGTAGTGCTAGCTAACACACTAGTCTGCACTAAAAGGCCGCCATCGGGGCAACGTTGCACAAAGTTAAAGTTAGGCCCACCCGCCGTCGGTGGCACAAACAAATTGCGTGTGCTATCCACAATTACCCCATTGGAGTCCACCACCATGCGCACCAAACGATAGGCCACCGAACCACCCATGATGATTTTGCCATCTGCATCATTAAAGGCTGCAAATTGATTTGGATCTGTGGAGCCAGGATTATATACCTTTAGCCAATCTAGATAGCCTTGTGGTGTGAATCGTGCGAGAAACCAATCTAAATTAGTATTAGGATAAACACGTCCTCTACCAGATACCCCATAAACAATTAAGTCCCCATTTTTTGCCTTAAACATACCATACGGTTGGGTGGAGTAGCCAAACTCTTTTACCACAGTCGTACGAATAATACTACCAGTTGAATCAACAATTTGAAGCACAAAGCCACCACGATCTGGAATGTTATTGAAATCAAGAACATCAGTCACCACTGCGAGGGTCCGGTCATCGAGCTTTACTATACCTTTACTATATCCTGCAAAATTAAGCGGGCGTGTCCAAAGCAACCGGCCATCACTGCCAATTTTAGCAATATGAGATCCATCTAGGGGACTTCCAAAGACCCTGACAGTATATAATTGCCCGCCGCCAACTGCATAGTAGCCATTTGTGTCTAAACTAGTGATTGAATATAACACATCATAGTTATTTGTAACAGCATGAATGCGAGTCCAAACAACTTGTTGGCAAGTTGACTGGTAACCTAACAGTGTCAATAAAAGGGCTACGAAGTACCTCATGGCCTTATTGTTTGATCAGCTTGTACGGTGTGGCTACTTGGTCAAAATGCAGCAGATAGAGCCCTGAGGCTAGACTAGTTAGGTCAAGATCTAGTTTGGAACCTGCAAAGTTGGTCCATCTAGTACAGCCTTGGATTGAGATTAGGCCAGCCCACCCTTGCAAGGGACGGAGTAGAGGCGAAATGTGCATGGTCATAGGCTGCTGCTTTTGTAACAAGACCAAGATAGGCAAGAATAGGTTGCCTGCGGGCCTTGTCTGAACTAGGATTTTAGAAATAAGATTTAACGGATTCCTCGGATGGGATTGTAAACACCCTAGAAGGCAACCTTTTGCCAATGTGCGGATGAGCACCCACGAATCCCTTTCATCCCTCCCATCCGTTTAATCCCAGTTCAGACAAAGCAAAATAAACTACCGCACCACCACCCGCCCAACAAAAGGCACCTTACCATCTGCCACCGTGAGGCGATAGAGATAAAGGCCAGCAGGAAGGCCCGCGAGGTCTAGGGCTTGTTCTGGCAGGATGGGGGCATCTAGGGCGAGGGAGCCAGCTGTAGTGAATAACCGCAATTGCCCAGGCCGATCTAAGCCACGGAACTGCACCTGCCCTGAAGTAGGATTAGGGAAGGCAACAGGGGCAACAGATTGCGCCACCTCCCGAGGACCACGTAGCTCTGTAAGCGGGTCAAAAGGCCTACCGAAATTGGCGATTTTGGTAAAGTAAAAATTCTGGCCCGTATAAGGCACCTGGTAACCATCATCAATGAAACCACACAGAACGGCACTTTGGTCTGGGTTGTAGGTGATGCCATACAGCTCCAAATTATTATTCAAATTAGGCATAACAACAATAGGGATATTCCAAAGCACATTACTTTGTGCATCATATTTTGTCATCCAGAAGGTACTATTGACCCAGTCTAGCCTTACAACTATAAAAGAACCATCTGACATAATCCTAGTTGGGATGATTGAATTAGAGGATGGATGGGTTATTATCCATTCTTGAGAATAGTCTGGCCTTAACTTAACTATATGCAGTGTAGGTGGAATAGATAGGGATGCCCTTGGACTTGTTTGTACAATCAAACCACCATCTGGGCAGCGTTGCACAAAGTTAAAATAGGGCCCACCCGCCGTCGGCGGCACAAATAAGTTGCGGGTGCTATCCACAATCACCCCATTAGAGTCTACCACCATACGCACCAAACGATTGGCCACCGAACCACCTAGGATGATTTTGCCATCTGCATCATTAAAGGCAGCAAATTGATTAGGATTAGTCGACCCCGGATTATAAGCTTTGAGCCAGTCTAGGTACCCTTGTGGTGTGAAGCGTGCAAGGAACCAATCAAGATTGGTATTAGGATAAATGCGACCATAACTAGAGATACCATAAACCATCAAGTCCCCATTTTTGGCCTTGAACATACCATACGGTTGCAACGCATATAATGGATCCTTTACTATCACCGTTCTGATGATACTACCTGTAGAATCTACGAGCTGTAAAGCGAAACCACCTCGATCTGCAGGATTAGGGAATGTTAATGCGTCTATTACCACTGCCAAGGTACGATCGTCCAATGGAACTACGCCTTTCCCATTTCCAGCCACGCCTAGAGGACGAGTCCAAAGCAATCGTCCATCACTACCAATTTTGACAATGTGTGCACCATCATAATCATTTGTTGAAACATTTACCGTAAATAAACGGCCACCACCTACCGCATA
>JAIXYP010000013.1 GCA_027490155.1 Cytophagaceae bacterium
AACAACGACACCACCTTAGTTTATCGGTACGATGGCTACACGCCATCTACATACCTATGGCCAGCTTTTGTAGCCTCGCCACTGCCTGTGGTGTCTGTAAATCCATCACCAAGCAATAGTGATCATGACACCCATATTCCTGCTAAGATTGAGTACTTCTATGTCGATTGTTTTAGCACACGCACAGGGCCATTCTTTAAGTATATGGAGGAGGTCAACACCTTCACTAATACAAATTCAAGTGGCTGTTTGAATGGATATACACGAACAGTAACCATAAACCCTAATGCCTGTGTCATATTTAGCGAAAACTCAACCAGTGTCTATGAGTTTGGCTATTAGTCGCCATACCTGTCCTAAATGGATTCACATGAATCCATTTAGGACAGGTATGATTCAATACTAACTTCAGCATTGACTTCTATATCTACCCGACCGATGATGCCAATAATCAACTGAAGTTTATTCCTAACACGATTTCCTTTTTCCGATATGGTAATTGCGGAACCACTGTGGGATTTTATCTAGAATTAAAAAACTATACTGACATCGATGGTACCAATAGCTCTGGCTGCATCACCCGCATGAAGGGCCGAAATGAATACTATGACTGCTCCGGAACAATGATTTATAGATCGTCTGGCGATATTACGTTAGGGTATTAGGTCCTGACTAATACCCCTTCAGCACCTGCCTCATAAAGGACATCATCTTGCCCCTGACACCTGGCAGGATGTGGTGTCCGTCTTTATAGACTAGCACCTCTTTTTGTTGTGCCATGGTGTTGTACCAAGCAAAAGCACCGTCTGGTGGGCAAGTCATATCCTGTAGCCCAACGGCCATAAATATCTTGGCCTTGCAGCCGATGGCTAGGTTGGCTGGGTCAAAATAGCTGAGGGTGTTCAGGACCTTTTCCATCTTACGGTTAGCTGGGTCCTCGTTCACCCATGCCTGGAAGTCACGTTTGGGCCATGGAGCAGTGACAAAATAGCGGCTCCAGTTGCACATAAAGGGCACAGAGACAGCCATTGCCTTAATGCTGCTATCGAGGCATGCAGTCATCGAGGCAAGCCCTCCACCTTGGCTGACACCCATCACCCCAATGCGCTTTGCATCAATCTGCTGCAGGGATTTCAGGAAACGGACCGCAGCAAGGCAATCTTGCACCACCCCACGATAAATATAGTCCTCTTCATTTGGCAGGCCATAAGTCATGAAACCGGGAAAGCCCGGGTTGATGGGTTTGCGGCTGCGTCCATGTCCTCGGACATCGAGGCGGAGGACTGCCATATCTCGGGTCTCAAGGTCCGGCCGCATGGAGTTGCCATAAGGCGGCAGCTCTAGAATTACAGGATGGGCACCACTAGCTTTGGGCATCGTGAGCCAACCATGGAGCATAACACCATCTGTGCTCGGTATAGAAACGGAGAAAACCTGCATACTTGGCCAACGGTGACGAGGGCCAGGTTTCATCTTGACCTCAGTGCTGACGACATCAAGGTCCAGCTTGGCCAAAAGCCAAAACTGTTTGATGTCAGCTGGTGGGGTAAAGGCGGGGAAAAACCATTGAGGTTGGTATCCTGCCTTCTTGAGCTGGTAGGCTAATAATTTGCCTTTGTGATAGAGCTCGGACTGGAGCCAAAAAAATCCAGGCTCACGTGGCTTAAACCGGAACTTAACCTCATCACCTACTTCTACGATGGCTGATGTGTCCCAATGCACTCTGCTGGACATACTGTCAGACCGTACCGAAAGCCGAACCCTAACGCTATCATACCCAGGGTGTCGATCAAATTGGGGGATCAGATTCACGACCATGGCCGAGTCCCAAAAGATGCCATCCTCAGACTCGATATCAAGCTGAATATCTACTTTGCCGCGTTTGGGTTTAGGAGGCTCAGCCTTGGCAATAGCTTCGAGGTTGGCTTCGGGTTTATCTTCTAGCTTTTCGCTGGCATTCCGGACGTTACCTGATCGATTGCGACCTCGGCTCGATCGACTGTTGCGTTTAGCACTACGTTTTTTGCGCTTACGTTGTGCAGCCAAGTTAGAGGTCGGGACCAAGGCTGTACCTGTTACGATACTGGCCAAGTCCAATTGCTCAAGGGGTATTTTCGCCTCTAATTTGTAGCCAAAAACATCAGCAACTAAAGTGGCTAGCAGCAATATGGTGGCAAACGTAATCCTAAAATACTGGCTGATGGTGCTACTGGGCATAGATACAAAATAGGGGCCTAGGTACTGGTTTTGCAAACCATGACCCCAATAATGGTCAATTCGTCTTGCTGGGATATACTTAACGGTTATTCATCTCGATCGATGGGTGAATCTGAGTGCCCGATTTGCCATGGGCAAGGCTTCGCTCCATCATCTGGACCATGTAGGATGCCACTTTTTCGGCCTTAATGGGTCGGTATTGCCTCAACGGACCAAGCGTGAGGAAACTCAAGGCCCCCATAATGGTCTCGCCAAGGCGGGGGTTTGCACGCTGCCCCAGCAACAACGAAGGCTGGTAGATATGGAAAGAAGGCACTTTGAGGGCTTCAATGTCGCGTTCAATCTCGCCTTTGGTCCTCGAATAAAAGATGCTGCTATCTGGATTAGCCCCCAAAGCAGAAACTAAATGGATGGCATTAACCCCAGCCTCAGCTGCTTTGGTGGCGAAGTATAGTGGCAGGTCATAGTCCACCCATCGGAATGCTTGTTGGCTTCCTGCGTCCTTAATGGTGGTACCTAAGCAGATAAATAGCTGAAAGGGCGTTTCAGGAAATGTAATATCAGGAAGGCTATCTAGTGGATGTTTTTGCTCTATCAGCTTTTCTAGGTTGGTCAGACCTTCGCGCTGGATAGGACGGCGGGCCACTACGGTCACCTTCAACACTGCTGGGTGTGCCAAAAGCAAGTGTAGTAAATGAGACCCTACCAAGCCAGTGGCACCTACTAACAATACGTTCATAATGTTCGGGAGATATATCTGAGAAAATGATGCTGATGCATCTGCAACGAGGGTGGCAAAGGCAGCGTCTTGTATTTTTTACTTACCAGCCTTTTCGTATGCCCCAATGATATCACGTACCAGACGGTGGCGAACCACATCGGCAGCATCTAGCTTAACAACCCCAATGCCTTTAACCTCCTTCAGGATTTCGAGCGCCTCAACTAGGCCACTGTGCTGGTGCCTTGGCAGGTCAATCTGGCTCGTATCACCTGTGATGATAGCCTTGCTGTCATTCCCCATGCGGGTCAGGAACATTTTAATCTGGCTAGGGGTAGTGTTTTGTGCCTCGTCAAGCAAAATGAAGGCTGACTGCAAGGTCCGGCCACGCATATAGGCCAATGGCGCAATCTCGATGATGCGGTTCTCCTGATAAAACTTGAGCTTTTCGGGCGGTACCATGTCATCCAGCGCATCATAGATTGGCCTGAGGTAGGGATCTACTTTTTCCTTTAGGTCACCTGGCAAAAAACCAAGACTTTCTCCCGCCTCCACTGCAGGACGGGTGATGATGATTTTTTTGACTTCCTTGTTTTTAAGGGCTCGGACGGCAAGCGCAACAGATATGTAAGTCTTTCCGGTACCTGCTGGGCCAAGGGCAATCACCAAATCATGGGCTTTTGCGGCATTGACCAGGCGTTGCTGGTTGGCCGTTTTAGCCTTGACGACGACCCCACGTGTGCCAAACAAGATAACGTCTTCGCGCTCATGGCGTTCATGTCGTTCCTCGTCTTGGTTGAGGTAACTGGCTACATTTTCTTCGGTTAGGCGGCCAAATTGCTGAAAGTGCTCTATCAGGGCATGAAACAGTTGGTTGACCTTTACAATTTCCTCTGGCTGGCCCTTGATCCGGATTTCGTCACCTCGGGAGACGATACGGCTTTGTGGGAATGCTGCAGCTATTGCGTTAATGTTACGATTTTCCACCCCTAGGAACTCTGCTAGGGGGATATTTTCTAGCGTTATGACTTTCTCTACCAAGTGCTGATGACCAAATATGGTGTTGATGGTTGTGTGATAGTGGTATGGCAGCTACATAGTCCAAGGTAGGGAAGCCCAAAATCAAATACGAGGCTAACAAGGACCCTATGTACTTGCCGGGCCAAAAGGTAGGAATAATTGGCGATGGATATTTTAGCGCACCAAAAAAATAACACTGCAATCAGCATCTTGGTTCCTGAAGGATCCTAGCACTTACATTTTTGCCAGTAAAGACCCAGTGTAATGCCAAAAATCGTACTTTGGAGCACCTTACAGGATTTTCCTTTTCGGGATTCATCAACCTTACTTTTTAACTGACATGGCAAGTTTGTTAGCCTCTATCGGAGGCGTTTTTCTCTACAGTGCAGATCCACCTGCTTTGGCCAAATGGTATAAGGAGCATCTGCAGCTCACTTTTGACTTTCAGCAAGAGGGCAGCCACTATGGCAAAGCTTTTGCTTATGTCCCCCTAGGTGAGGACCTAGCGCAATCGGCCATTGTATGGTCGATCGGAAAACTGGAGGATGACATGGTTGGTACTGGCAGGCAGCGGGCAACTGTCAACTATCGGGTACATGACATGGCAGCCGTCAAGGCGCACTTTGAGTCTTTAGGAACAGCGCTTGAACCTAAGCACTACCCTGGTGAGGGATACTTCGCCCACGTGCACGATCCTGATGGCAACAAGCTGGAACTCTGGCAGGACCAGTTCGTCTATGAGGATCATATTAAAGCCTAATTCTCGTTGTTTACTCTGACCCAAACAGCCATGCGACATATTTGGGTCCGTGGTGTTAGAAAAATCGATATTCAAACAAGTGCCTTGACGATTGCCAAGTTTTACAAGGCATATTATCCCACGTCCAAAACAAACAAAAGCCAATCACCCAAAATAGTGGTGATTGGCTTTTGGCATTCTCATGGCTAAGGTACTACACACTGTGGAGGCTAATCAGTACCAAAGGTTTAGAGTTTGATCCTGATCCCAATTCCACCACCAAAATAAATACCACCCGGGATAAGGTCCACACCAGGGTTGAGCTCACCAAAAATCTGGATCGGCGAACTAGGTATGACGTACTCCAGACCAAGCGCACCTAGGATGGCAAATTGATAGAAATCATCACGATACTCATCCTTCCAGTAGTAGTAGTTGCTGCGCCCTACGCTTGCGCCAAGGCCATAATACCAATCAAGACCAGTTGTGTTGGTCCGCTTAATCCACTGATAGTCAGCAGATAATGAATAACCGTAGAGATTACGGTCTCCATTGCGCTCGCGGCCACCATAGTTTAGGCCCACGATTACGTCAATGGCGTTAGATTTGCCGGTGTAAAACTTGGCGGTGATACCACTGGGGTTACCACCACGGATACCAACGGCTACTTGGGCCTGCGCAGTGTTAAGATTAGTAATAAAAAGTAGACTGGCGGCAATGCCAATCAATAGGTGTCTTAATCGAAACATGATAAGATAGAGGTGGAGAGTTGAAAATTCAATACTAAAGGCAGTAACGCACATACCGTGCCAACAAAATTTATATCAAGAATCTGATCTTAGGGACTCAAAGGATCCTGCAAGCAGCTAATACAAAATAGAAAATCTGAGATCTGATCTTTTCCTACTTTATTCCAAAATAAAATATCATCTATAACCAATCAACAACAGCACCAAATGGCTAACATGGAATAACCACGATCAAGTATCCTCCAAAAGAGATCAAAACATGGTTGGTTTATCATATTCAATTTCAGTGATATGAAACTGGGCATAGCTAAAATCGCCTGCTGGGAGGCGCCATAACACATCAAAGACCGTCGGGACCAACAAATCCTGATGGACCTCATAGTCACCCATCGAAATTACCCACCGTTCGATACGATTAATCTCCATGGCACGGTCGGCCTCAATGCGGATAATCTGGGCATTTTCATCAAAAAAGACCATCATCTCTAATGTCATACCATGATGAACAAAGATTAGCTTAGCCGTTAGGCGATCAATCGGGGACCATCGCAGTCGGTCGCTAGGCAAGAGGTTGGTGGGATAAAGTACACTTTCAGCAAGCCAACGTATAAGCTCCGCCTGATCGTAAGCTGGACCTTCCGCATCTACAATACTAACAAGTGACAATAATGAGACGACCAATCTCCCTTTATGGGCGATGTACTGATCACGAGCCGTGAACATCAACGTTGTGCCCAACCAAATAAACCCTGGCGACTTAGTCGTAGCATATTGCTCACCACGGATAGGCATCCAGTCCTTTTCGAAACCAGCCTTGAACCTTCCTTTATGTTTGATCCGGACATAA
This sequence comes from Cytophagaceae bacterium, assembly GCA_027490155.1. GTDB lineage: Bacteria > Bacteroidota > Bacteroidia > Cytophagales > Flexibacteraceae > CANHWS01. Next base: position 6,291 of record JAIXYP010000013.1, read on the forward strand.
CTTATGTACGGCTGATCAGGCTTAAGGGCAATCTCAAAGTAACGCTGTACAGGTTGCGGCAAGCCTGCTAGCCGGACCGGAGTATAGGTTAGACTACCCACGGGATCCGAGCTGTCAAACAAAGCAGTAACCTGTTGCTCAAACTGATGGCGCAGCCATAGCCTTCCGACTAGGAGGGTCGAAGCAACACCCACAATAAGCGCCGAAACAATAATTATAATGACCATAGCAGGAGATATAAGTTGTAAGCCGCAGCATAAATCAAAATTCAGACAAGGCTCTAAAGCCAACTACCCTTAATCAAAAATACTGCCACGATCCAGAAGGTATTTGCCTCCAGCGATAGTCAGAATAGCAATGACACTAAATCAGAATTAGCGCCAATTGCTACAAGGATATTTAATGAATAACAAAGCATATCCCTCGAAATAAAATAGACCAAATATCAAATAAAATTTAATTTTATACACACCTAATTGCACACCTATATTTCCTTATTGAACTGGTAGAAAGCTCAATTAGGTACCCAGAAGGTAGAAAAAAACCACCTCACATATAGTAAGGTGGCTTGGCAAATTTAATGGAGAAGCAGACTATTTACTCAGTTCAGCATAGTGCTTAAAGAACAATGGGATGGTCTCAATTCCCTTTAGGTAGTTGAAGATGCCATAGTGCTCGTTTGGCGAGTGGATGGCATCACTATTGAGGCCAAAGCCCATCAGGACGGACTTAAGGCCTAGCTCCCGCTCAAACAGAGCGACGATTGGGATAGATCCACCCTCACGCATCGGGATTGGTGTTTTGCCCCAAGCCTCCTCGAAAGCCATGGCTGCAGCCTTATAGGCTACGGAGTCCGTTGGGGTGACAGCTGGCTGCCCTCCGTGGTGGTAGCCGACTTTGACCTTGACACTATTAGGTGCAATAGACTCAAAGTGTTTCTGGAAGAGTTGGCTAATCTCGGCAGAGTCTTGGTGAGGGACTAGGCGCATGCTAATCTTGGCATATGCTTTAGAAGCAATGACCGTTTTGCTGCCTTCGCCTGTATAGCCACCCCAAATGCCGTTGACGTCAAGGGTCGGGCGGATGCTTACACGCTCATGTGCTGAGTAGCCAGTTTCGCCTGCAAGACCATCGACACCTAGATCACGAGCGAACTCTGCCTCGTCAAATGGCGCCTTGGCCATCTCTGCACGTTCCTCGATAGAGACATCCTCTACTTTGTCATAAAAGCCAGGGATCGTGATTTTGCCATCCTGATCGACCAATTGACTAATCATATTGCATAGAACATTGATCGGATTGCCGACGGCGCCACCATAGATACCTGAGTGTAAGTCGCGGTTCGGGCCCGTAACCTCGACTTCCATATAGCTAAGGCCACGCAGACCAACTGTGATGCTCGGGTTCTCGTTACTCAAGATAGCGGTATCCGATATCAAGATTACATCAGCCTTTAACCGTTCGACGTTCTGAGCCACAAACCATCCAAGGTTAGCTGAGCCAACCTCTTCTTCACCTTCGATCATGAACTTGACATTACAAGGCAAGCCAGTAGTCTGCATCATGACCTCTAGGGCCTTGATGTGCATAAACATCTGCCCCTTATCGTCACTGCTACCTCGGGCATATATCCTACCATCCTTGACCACAGGCTCAAATGGTGGCGAGGTCCAGAGCTCTATCGGATCAGCTGGCTGCACATCATAATGGCCATAGACCAACACGGTCGGCAAGGCAGGATCTATGATGGTTTCGCCATAGACGATGGGATAACCAGGGGTTTGGCAGACTTCGGCATGTGTTACACCTGCTTTGAGTAGGGCATCTTTCACCCAGTCTGCAGCAGTATGGACATGGTCCGCAAACTTGGCATCAGCACTGACAGAAGGGATGCGTAAGAGGGCAAATAGCTCTTCTAGGAACCGGCTTTCGTTGGCAACTATGTAAGGATTCATGTTTGGTGATAGGGGGGGGTAATGGTGTTAGAGGTGTTTGTAATTAGGTAGTCATTGGGGTTGGATTGCATGCCTTTAGTTATAGGCCATTTCAACTTATCTAACAATGCAATCGACCAATGTTATACTGGTTGATCCAGGCCAGCAACAACTGTTAGGAGTTGCTCCGGCTGCCAATGTTCGTAGGCTGCCTGCATAACTTGCTCGGGCGTTAGGGCCAAAAGTTGCGCGTAAAAGGTGTCTAGATAGCTGGTGTCTAGCCCTGCAAGATTAAGGGCCTTAACCTTATCCAATACATCAAAAGGGGTGTTAATGCTACCGAGATAGCCACCAAGTTTATAGTTTTTGACAGTTTCGAGCTCGTCAGTAGGGACGGGTTCAGTGCGCATCCGTTGCATCTCGAATCTGATTTCGTCCAGCGTTGACTGGGTGGCCTCTGCCTTTACATCGGTACCGATCACAAACATTGACGCCTGCCTAAAATGCACCAATTGGCTGCTGATGCCGTAGGTATAACCTTTGTCCTCACGGATATTGGCCATCAGGCGAGAGCCAAAATAGCCACCAAATATCTCGTTGGCCATGCGGTAGGCTGGGTAGTCAGGATGCTTCTGGTTGATGGACCTCGTACCCTGTCGAATGCTGGTCTGGAGTTTGTTGGCACCTGGTACGTAGTGCGAGGTTGCCGTTAGCAATGGCTGTTCACTCAGTGTCACAAGCCTATTACTGATCCCCTCCCACTGGCCAAGGTATTGATTAAGGGCAGGCAGGACAACCTCAGGATTGGCACCAGCGACGTAGATAGACATGGAGGCTGTGCGCATGTTTTCGTAATACCAAATACGGGCGTCCTCTCGTGTACATTGGCTGGCTTTTTCGGACGTTAGACTAGTGCCGTAGGGGTGGCCCTTGAACAGAATGTGCCTAAACGTGGTACTTGCAAGGTGGGAATTCTTTTGCTCCTGGACACTTAGTTGCTGAACAGTTTGTGCTTTTAGCCGTTCGAAGTCGGTGTGGCCAAAGGCAGGTGCATAAAGCATCTCGGCAACAAGGGCCAAGACTGGCTCTGCCATTTTCTCGAGGCAATGGATGGATACACCAAGACCATCGCTAGAGTAGTCAATGTCAAGAAATGCCCCCAAAGAGGCTACGGCCTCTGCAAACCGGGCTGAAGACTTAGTGGTGGTGCCCTCTAGTAGCATCTTGGCCGCATAACTACCGATGCCAGGGATAGAGTTAGTATGCCCTGCCGTGTTAAGCAGAATATTGATACCAACCACTGGTTGCACTCCCGACTTAACAGTCCAGACTGGCACCGTTGGCGATAGCATAATTTGCTCGGCCTTCGGCAAGGACATCATCCGTAGAGGATGAGAGGTAGGTGGCGTCGTACGATCTAGCGTGGGTATTGTGGTCATCAGGTAGGTTGCAGCTAGTGGCTGGGTTGCAATTTAGAGCCTAGCGACATAAAAAAAACCTACTAGTTTAAACTAGTAGGTTTTATTCTGATAGGTTATCACTGATCATTGTTAAGAGGTGGGTCCCCTACTCCACGATCGACTCTTCTTTGATTTTCTGCGCCTTGGTATCTGATAACGAGAAGTGCAGCGAAAAGCGTAGGGTCTCGTTAAGTGGATGGTTGACATCTGTGGCGATAACATAGGCTAGATCAAGACCAAATACTTGGTAGTGTAGTCCTATGCCTGTTGTAAAATATCGACGATTTCCTTTCTCTCTGTCCTCGTGAAAGTAGCCACCGCGCACTGCGAAAAGGTTATCGTACCAATACTCGAGTCCTACGCCCCACTGGATCTCACTCAGTTTTTCAGAACCACCACCAGGTGCCGAATAAAGGGACTGAAACATTCCTTGGAACAAGGGGATATTATCAGGGACTGTCCCATTGACAGGAGTGGGCACCATCAGCTTATTGGCATCGACAGCGACAGTGAACTTGTTGAATTCGTCAATCTCGGTCGTGAGAGAGGTGCCAAGGCGCAAGTTGGTCGGAATAAAGTCCGCCCGCTGGTTGTTGCTATAGGACACTTTGGGGCCGATGTTAGATATCGAACCTCCAAAGGCGAGCTCGCTTGGGTTGCCAGCGATGGATAACTCGGTCTTGTAATAGGCTCCTAGATCAACACTGGCTGAGTTGACAGCCTGAGCCTGTACCCCTGTCGAGTTGGAAAAATTGCCAGAAAGGTCAGAGTTAATGTAGCGAAGCGTGGCACCTACGCCAAAGTTTTCGCTCAGGGCACGGCTATAAGTGGCATAAAGGGAAAGCTCACGTGGATTGAAGGTTGCAACTGCACCTCCGTTCACATCCGTAAACTGAAGGCTTCCTAACGAAAAGTAGGTAAAGCCCATCGCAACAGCATCTTGTTTGCTAAGCTTGTAATATCCAGATAAGTTACTGAGGTACACATCGTTAGCCAGCTTGCGGAGCCAAGGAGTGAAGTTAACGTTGACACCGTATGCCTTCTGGACAAAATTGAGCTTACCAGGGTTCCAGAAAGCAGAGTTACCGTCTGGGCTGGTGGCAGCACCTACATCGCCCATCGCACCAGCTCTTGCGTCTGGGGTGATGGTAAGGAAGGGTACTGCTGTGATTATCGTTTTATTGTCTCCACCGGACACAATGGCTGTGTTTTGCGCAACTGCGGATTGCTGAAGGCAAAATGTAGCACCAAGGGCTAGTAGAATCTGTTGTCCTTTTGTCATGAACTGGAAACTGTGATTGCGAGCTTAAACTAATTGATCATCACCATAAGACCAAAAAGGGACCCCTAGATGCTACTAGGCGCGTCTTTTGAGCATATAGACCTGTGTAAAATTAACTCATGCAACCGTCGGGGGGGTGGTATCGCTACCTGTAAAGAGGGGCAAAATACTAAATGACTGTCAATAACCCACACCTAGTCCGAATAAAATCGGCCAAGGAGGGCCAAGTATAACTTATTGTTATGGCAATACAACAACCCTGATGACAGCATTGGTGGACTGCCCAGCCTCGCCAGTGACCTTGAGCTTGGCAAAATAGGTGCCACCTGTCAGAACTTGGCCAGAGGCAATGGTCAGGTCCCAAGTCAGCTCGCCATTTGCTCCAAGCGTACTGGCGGCATTTTCGGAGATATAGCTGATATTATTAATTAAGCGACCTGCGGCATCGGAAATCTCGATTTCGGACTTGACAGTTTGGCCTGCAAGCGTATGACTGTAGACAAAGTTAAGTACACCACCTCGGACAATTGGGTTAGGGTAAGTTGAGAACTTCTCGATCTTAACATCTGCCTCTTTTGCTCCAACCACGAAGTCTAGGTTGCGGACGGAACTATTATTATGAGTATCCCAAACAATTAGCTTGGCCGTATGTCTGCCAACCGCAAGGTCTGTAAGCGGGAAATTGAGCCATCCAGACTTGAATGTATTAGGCTCTGACACAAAGTAGTTACTGACCACGTAGGTCTTATTTGGATCTTCATCAATCGTTAGCATCATTTCGTGCCCTATGCCAGATGTAGCGAGGTTAATGCCATTTTCGTCACTAATGTGTGCCAAGTAGGTGCTATTGACGCCTGCCAGTCCACCATTTTGAAACGTAGTGTCATTGATATAGGGCTTGATGGTTGGTGGTAGGGCATCAATGGCTGAACTCTCGTTGCTACCACCAATTTTGAAGCTAATGTCATTACCAACAGCATCAGTCAGGAGGTTGATATCCTTGGCGTAAAGGCTAATTTTGCCATTGCCGACCAGGTAGTTGATGTCAAGCGGGGTCACGAAGGAGATTGAAAACTGGCCATTGGTAACGGTAGCAGTCCCACTGTAGATGATGCTGTTGCGAACCAAAAAGCTAGTATTGATCGAGCCCTCTGATATGTTAATCCGAGTTGGTTTGTCATAGACAGTGCAAAAGAGCTCCCCATTGAAGTTGCGCATAACGCTATCTTCATCATTTAGGACAGAGCCATTGATCCTGACCATATCAAGCGCCCTGATAGTATCAGTCCGCACACCATTTTGGTTTGTGATGCTATTAATCGTAATCGGATAGCGCGGATAGGCCAACCGCATACTCGGGTCACCCAAAAGAGCAAAGCTGCGGTTACCCGGGGCGTCCGATCCTGGTGGAGTATATACTACACTAGAGTTTTTACAGGTTCGGACAGCATCACCGAGGCGTGGGTAGAACTTGCCCGTTTTGGTATAAAGCGCATTAACCAAGGCCCTATTGAGCGTTAAGTTATTGTTGGCATAGACTGGCCTTGTGGTGGTCACGAGGCCAATACCACACTTGTTTTGGCTCAGAAGGATAAACTCCCCTCCACTAACCAAAGTTGGGTCATCATATCGCCCGAAGTCGCAAGTTGCGGTCACGAACAGGGGCAGGTTATTAGGGTTGTTCCAGTTGCGTTTGATCCCGTCAATGGTCAGTAGCTGCTCTGAAGCCCACTGGAACTCGTTGCCATGACCTGCGTAGTCGACCACCAAAGAGCCCTGATTAACAGATGCATTGAGCGCAGCGGTTGCCGCAGGACTAACAGAGCCAAGTGGTGAGCTCTGGACCGGATAGGCGGCAACGTATATCTTACTCACATTGAAGTCCGAAAAACGAGACTCGAAGGGTGATACGACTTGCTCAGCATCAAAGAAGTGTAGACCACCATCACCATTATCAGCCGCCATCGTGAACCTTGTACGCCAATTACCTAGGTTGAGCGGAGTGTTACGGTAGCCCATCAGTTTGTCAACAACATCAGTTGCCTCGGACGCAGACTTAACAACCAAGCGCCCAACACTGACATCAATAAGATCCAGTTGCGACTCAAGCCACTGCCCTTCTCGATCGTCCATAAAGGCTATGTAGTCATCCGATCCGTAGGAGTTGATTGGGTTCAGGACGTTAGCAGACTGAAAAATCGGGACGTAGTTGGTGTTGTTCAGGATGCGTTGTTTGTAGTCAAAACTACAGTCGCCAAACAGTAAGACGTATTTAAGCTTTGACGGATCCTTGAAGTAAAGCGAGCGTAAAAAATCACGAATGGCACCAAGGTCCTGCTTGCCACTACTGTACTCGGCATAGATTTGGGCAGTGGTTACTGTCTGGACCGTAAGCCCGTCATTGTTACGACGGAAGGCAGCCAGTCGCTGAGCTTGGTCGCTGAAGACGGAGGCCGTGATTATAATCAAGTCCGGTGTTGTCATACCATGCAAGTCTTGATTCTGCTGCTGCCCGAGGTAACGCGGAGAGGAAAAGTTGTTACCACCAAAGGCTACAAAGCGCTTGAGTTGGTCACTTGCAAAATCAAAAGTGGCAGTACCGCCGTTGCTACTTACGGTCTGGCGCTCTGGGGATGATGGGTTGGTGACATCCCAAACCTGTATATCGCTGGCTGCATTGCCAATTTGATAAGTTGAGATCTGCTGGTTTGTGGACTCGAATGAAAATAGCTCTAGGTAGTTGTTCCGAAGCTGCACTGATCGTTTGGTCTGGACCTCGATCCAGTTCAGGTAGCCAACAGCCTCATTAAACCCTGCTTTTTTGTAGGTCAAGCCAAGGTTAATGCCACCAGAGGTTGGTGCATTTACATTGAAGGTGCTATTGACATTGGTACCGAGGACCGCCAGACTATAAGGGCAGTTATGAGCCTGGGTGATTCTTCCTATACTGTCTTGGTTGAAGGCCACGGTGAATGTAGACCTATGCGAACACCGAAGGCCCGTTGCTAAAGTCTGGAGGCGAATTTGGGCCTGCGTACCAGTCAGGATACCATCTGTACTGAAATTATAGTTGCGGTTGGTGACAAAGTCAAAGTTGTCACCATACCACTCACGGCCAGATTTGAGGAGATTAAACTGGTCAACCTCCCAAAATTCGAGGTGATCTACTGTAGTAAGAGTTTGGGTACCTGGGCTAATGCTAGGTACATCCTGAATGCGAAGACCAGGCGAAGAACCGACCGTTAGGTAGTAATAGGCTGTGTCAGCATAGATATTTAGCCGATGACCTAGCCTTTGATTCTGGTTATCTGCCGTGATCTCGGTGGTGCCTTGACCATAAAACAGCAAATAATCATTGGCATCTAACCGGCCATCAATTTCGCCACTCACCCAGACAGGTACTTGTGGGATGTCTGTTGGGCGCAAGGTAGCATTTGGGCTAGGCAGAGGTAAACCTCCGTGGCCATAAACTTGAATATTACGAGGGTCGATTCCGTTAGCATCAAGGCCAAGGACACCAGCCAAATATGACCGGTCAAGTTTGTAGATGCCAGTAGTGGTGATCCCTAATTTGTACCAAGTGCCCTGAGAAAGAACTGAACTAGGGGCCCATTGCTGGGCACTCTGTATATTATTAGTACCGCTAGTACCTCTGGCTTTGGCTGCCGCCTCAGCAGCATGGGTGGTTACCCAACGATAGCTGTAATTGGTTAGCTTTACGAAACCTGTAGCGCTACGTTTAAAGGGGTGAATCGTGATATGATGTTGTATTAGCCCACGTGCAATGCCTGACTCTTGTTTGATATTAACTACCGGTTTGATCTCTGTGGTATCAAGCAGGCTAAGTTCAGTCTTAGTGAGGGATTGGTAGCTACAGTTGCGCAGCTCAAAGTTTCCGCTGACGGTATGGTCAAAACTGAGATTAACCGTTGGATTAAACCCAAACTGGGGTGTATGGCTAGCCTCTTGAAAAGTAAGCCTAGATACTGGTGCCGCACCTGTCGTGATCGTGATAGCAGATTGCCAAACGATCCGGTGTGGTTTGGAGATAGGTCCGACTTTAGTTGCCATGACCTGCGGAGCGAAAACCACAGTCCCTATCACCAATAAAAGGAGGTGGAACATGCCTATTCGTTCAATGTTGGATGGCAACAAGCCTAAGCCAGAGTTGGTCAGCATATTGGTACGGACGGAGGTGGACTTCTGAAGATGGATAACCAAGGTTGTACCCTGATGTTTCGTAGGCGCCGTTAGGCAGGACACAAACGAAGCTCATGCCATTGGTTCTGTGCGTAAAATCTACATCATATACCAGTGCCTTAATTAAGCAAGGACAACTTCTTGAACCGTATAGCTATAATCCTCCATAATCAAGTTGGCCAACAGTTTTTTGCAGGCCGTATCAACTGCTGCCTCAGCAATCGCTTGGCTATCTGCAGAGAGGTGAAGGACGATATGTTTGCCAACACGAACATCCTCTACATTAGCGATGCCAAGGTTGGCTAGCCCTAGTGCCACAGCTTTTCCCTGCGGATCTAAGATTTCGGCTATCGGCATAACGGTGATTTTAGCTTCAAATTGCATACCTGTTTCTGTTTTTTTACGCTTTTTGGGTGGTATTGAGCCAGACCTGATTGCCTGACAATCTAGTAACAAAAGTAGCTACGAAGGGATCAGGTTTGCTAACAATGTACGTCCAACAGGTGCAAAAAAAATTGCGGCTATAGCATTAAGACCAAGATTCAGTCCTTGGGGTTGCCCGCAGTGCGAATAAAATCCAGATTAAGCCTTAGCCTTTTGCGGAAGTGCTAATAAACTCAGGAACACATAGCCACCAATTATAGGTGCCAATGCCATAAGGCCGAGCCAAGCAAACAAAACGAGTCCCAAAAGTATCAAGAGAGCAGGCCAACGATTGGCCATAATGCCCCCAGGTCTGAATTTTAGGCTTAACATGGGTACCTCAGCATGTAGCATCGCTGCTGACACCAAAACCAAAAACTGCCACCCTAAGCGTACAAACTCTGGGCCAATCTGCCAAAGGAACGGTGTTGGCTGGAGCCCCCAAACCAAGATCCCGGCCCAAAGCAAGGTATTGGCTGGTGTAGGCATCCCGACAAACCCTAATGTTTGGCGATTGTCATGGTTGAACTTAGCCAGGCGTAAGGCGGAGGCAGGTGCGATCAAAAAACCGACCCAATGGAAACCTGGTGCCAACAACATGGTATGGTCTAATCCCGCCATCAAGGAGGTCGCCCAAAGGGCAGGCACAACACCAAAGGTAACCACGTCAGCAAGGCTATCGAGATCCTTACCGATAGGGCTACTGACCTTCAGCATACGGGCGGCCGCACCATCAAGCACGTCGAAGGCACCACCCGCTAGCACCCAATAAACTGAGTGTAAATATTGTCCCTGCACACAACAAATGAGGGCTATTAAGCCACAGACTAGGTTGAGGCAGGTAAGAAGATTCGGGATGTGTCGTTTCAAGCAAACAGAATGGAGGCGAAAGGCTGTGTAAATGTAGTCAGCTCAAAACTCTTCCTGATCACTAAGCAATGTAGCTTTGATATCTAAGGTCAGACAATCGGGCTTTCTAGGAAGGACCTGTAGACCAATCACATGCAGGGCTTAAATCAGGAGCAGTAAGAAGATTTTGAGAGCGGGGTGCAAAATTAGTTGAAAGTACGCAACCACCTGTTATGCCAAAATTATATTCGGGAAAACAACACGATATAACACCAAATCCCTTGCATCTCTAGCCATATAGATATAGATTTATGGCCAAAATGACGAATAGACGGCTGGCTTTAAATGTGTTGAAGTCTCGTACCATTCGGCGTAACTGGACTGAAGGTACACGATTGTAAACCTTGAGCGTTGGCCTACTAGGGTACCAGAAACGATCCTTATAAGTAGTGACAACCAAATAGCATCGACAGATATAGCATAACGTTTAGCCAGAGCCCGAACCCATGAGTAGTGGTGGTATAAGTCATAGTAGCAGAGTTTTAGTCCTCAATGCCGACTATAGCGCATTGACTATCTGTAGCATCTACAAGGCGTTTCTGCTCATTTACACCCACAAAGCCGAGCTTGTGAGTCAGGGAGATGGCCCACTTAGGTCAGTAAGCAAAGCTTATCCGATGCCTTCCATCATCCGGCTGCATAAGTATATCAATATGCCCTTTAGGGGTGGTGTGGTCCTGAACAGGCATAATATTTTCAAACGAGACGGCCATAGCTGCCAATATTGTGGCAACACCCGCGACCTTACGCTGGACCATGTTTGGCCCAGATCAAGAGGAGGAAAAACCAGCTGGGAAAACTTGGTCACAGCATGCAAAGGCTGCAACAACCGTAAAGGCGACCTCACCCCAGACGAGGCGAGCATGCCCCTTAACATGCGGCCATATAAACCTTCGTTCGTTATGTTCTTAAGGGACCTTAGTGGACGTGTCAGTGATGATTGGTTAACGTACCTAGGCCAACGTAAAGCTAGCTAGCTGGTTGATTTAAGGTAGCAAATGAGGCTAGTGAGGAGTGGCACAGATCGGCAATGGAAGCATAATGTGCAACAAATGCTGATTTGTGATGCCGATTTGATGCCTATATTGGCCCTCTGATTACCCCTCTGACACAAACTCTGTGGGTTACCTGCATTAATTGCTTTAGACAGGCAACCGGCGACGATATCGACCAATGACCAAAACCCAACAACGTATCGTCACGCCAGCAGTAATTGTGGCAGCCTTAGGCTATTTTGTCGATATCTACGACCTATTGCTCTTTAGCATTGTCCGGAAAGCCAGCCTAGAGTCTTTAGGCTTTTCGGGTGCTGAGCTGGAGTCAAACGGAATCTTGTTGCTGAACCTCCAGATGGCTGGTATGCTGATAGGAGGGGTACTTTGGGGTGTGTTGGGAGATAAAAAAGGGCGACTTTCTGTTCTGTTTGGTTCCATCTTTTTGTATTCGGTAGCAAACGTGGCCAATGGTTTTGTTGGCAGCATCGAGAGTTACGGGTTTTGGCGCTTTGTTGCTGGCATTGGCCTAGCAGGCGAGCTGGGTGCAGGCATTACCCTCGTGACCGAGATTATGCCCAAAGAAACACGTGGATATGGTACCACCATTGTCGCAAGTATTGGCATTGCAGGTGCTGTTGTTGGAGGTGTATTAGCTGACATATTTGACTGGCGAACTTGTTACTTTATCGGTGGTGGGCTTGGCCTAGCCTTGTTACTGCTACGGGTAGGTGTTACAGAATCTGGGATGTATGCGCAGGTGCAAGAGGACAGCAAGGTGGAAAAGGGGAACTTTTTAGCCTTATTCACCAACTGGAAACTTTTTGGTCGTTACCTAGGCTTCATTTGTATCGGACTGCCAATCTGGTACGTAGTCGGTATCCTAGTGACATTTTCGCCCGAGCTCGGTGCCTTACTAGGCACCGAAGGGATTAAGGCTGGCAAGGCGGTGATGTTCTGCTATGGCGGTATGGTGATCGGCGACATCCTTAGTGGTGTGTTGAGCCAAGTGCTTAAATCCCGCAAAAAAGTCCTTTGGGGATTCTGGATATTGGCCTTGGTGAGCATCGCGGTCTATTTTGGACTATCGGGTGTCACTGTTGGTCAGTTCTATGCCATTTGCTTGCTTTGCGGCATAGGTATCGGAAGCTGGGTTGTGTTTATGACGGCAGCTGCAGAGCAGTTTGGCACCAATATCCGGGCCACCGTCACAACCACTGTGCCTAACTTCGTCCGTGGGGCAGTCATCCCGATGACATCTATGTATGCTGGGTTTGCGACCATCAATGGCCTAGGTTCGGTTGGTAGTGCCATGATCACGGGCACGCTAGTGATGTTACTAGCGGCTTGGGGCATCCATAACCTAAAAGAAACATTCGGCGAAAACATGGACTTCACGGAGTCCGTCTAGCCAGCAAAACACCAACTTACCATATCTGACTTTAGATTTTAGAATGGCCTCGAAAAAACAAAAACCAGTGGCAGCCACAGCCCTATGGGGCATAGATCTTGGCGGAACCAAGATTGAAGGCGTTGTACTCGAAAGTGCTGCCAATCCTCTGATTCTGGCACGTCTGCGCCTGCCCACTGAAGCTGTCAAGGGGTATCAACACATCTTGGGCCAGATTAAGTTGGTCGTAGAGCAACTTCAAGCCGAGGTCGGATTTGATCCTCTGGAGATTGGCGTTGGCACCCCCGGTACACGTGACCCTAAATCTGGACTTCAGAAAAACAGCAATACCGTCTGCCTTAATGGTCATGACCTGCAAGCAGACCTGACTGCAATACTAGGTGTGCCTACCAAGCTCGCCAATGATGCCAACTGCTTCGCACTGGCAGAAGACCGCATGGGCATTGTTCCTGATATAGTACCAAATGCAAAACTCACCTTTGGCATCATCATGGGGACTGGTGTCGGCGGAGGATTGGTCATGAATGGCCAGGTCTGGAATGGTGGCCATGGCATTGGTGGCGAATGGGGCCATAATTTCTTAGACGAGAATGGTGGGCCTTGTTACTGCGGCTTAACAGGTTGCATCGAAACGGTAATCTCAGGCCCATCGCTAGAACGATATTATAGAGAGCTGAGCGGCAAAGCCAAACCATTAGCTACCATCGTGCAGGACCATGAGGCAGGGCATGACCGCATCGCAACCAAAACTGTAGAACGGCTACTGGTTAACTTTGGCAAGGCTGTGGCTTCATTGGTCAATATCCTAGACCCAGATGCCTTGGTGATTGGCGGTGGGGTAGGCAATATCGACCTACTTTACACCGAGGGGCCTAGGTACATTGTCCAGCATCTGTTCAATAACGAGTTCAACACCCCGCTCCTGAAACCCAAGTTGGGTGATAGTGCAGGCGTATTTGGGGCGGCTTATCTGGTTGGCTAATCTATCACTGGTCAATACAAACTCAATTCTCAAGCTGAGATTCTATGCCTTGGCTGACGCCCAGCTCGAGAGTCAAGCGCTAGGCCATTGGCCCAGGTGGCAAATCTGGTACGAAAAACTGTAAGCATAGACCCCATCATACGCCTTTGCCTTACCTTTGTGTTTCCATGACTATAGACCCATTAAGGTCCAGCACATCCTTGAAGAACAAAGTATTAGATATTCTATTCGAGAATGACGATTATTTCGTCGTCAATAAGCCTCCTCACATATCCACACTGGACGAGCGCACCGAAGGTGGTGCCCCTGGCATGATCAGGCTAGCCAAGGACTATATTGAGGACGCACAAGCTTGCCATCGGCTAGACAAAGAAACGAGCGGTGCCTTGCTCTTTGCAAAACACCCCGAGGCCTACCGTAATGCCGCTATGCAGTTCGAGCATCGGGAGGTAACCAAAATATACCATGCCGTAGTAGGTGGTGTGCAGGACCTGCAAGGTGTCAATGTCTTTTTGCCGATCCTTCAGCTTAAACACGGAGTAGTCAAGATTGACAAGCTCGAAGGCAAAATGGCCGAAACATTGGTCCAGACCAAACAAGTCTATCGGGCTCATACCTTGGTCGAGTGTTTCCCGGTCACGGGTCGGATGCACCAAATCCGGATCCACCTCAGCTGCCTGGATGCACCTATCGTTGCAGACGATACCTATGGTGGCAAGCCGATCTATCTATCCGAGATCAAACGAAAGTTCAACCTCAAACAAGAGACTGACGAAAAGCCGCTGATTTCGCGTGTAGCCCTCCATGCCTACTCATTAACGTTTGCTGGAATGGAAGGCGAAGAAATCAAAGTGGTTGCCCCCTACCCCAAAGACTTTAGAGCGCTAATTACTCAGCTCGAAAAACATAGTAAGTAGTTTCCTAGGCCTCTGCCACTACCATAATCCACCCTTAACACCTAGCCACAGAAATAGCATGAGACTTTGGCTCCTGATTGCCCGACGCTATTTCTTCAGCCGCCAGAAGCGGAACTTCATCAACATCCTGTCCATCATTAGTTTGTTGGGGGTTGCGGTAGGCACTGCTGCTTTGGTGATTGTGCTTTCGGCCTTTAATGGGATGCGTGATGTGGCAAGGGAGATGTATCAGGTGTTTGACCCGACATTAAAGGTGGTGCCAGCTAGTGGTAAGTGGCTGTTAGTCTCCCCTACCCTACTTGGACAAGTTCGGTCAGTGCCCACAGTGGCCGAGGTGAGCGAAGCCTTAGAGGATAATGTCTTATTAATGCATGGTGGTGACCAAGCCATTGTAAGGCTGAAGGCGATCTCAGCCAGCAAAAACCTCAGTGACCGTCTCAAACCAGCCATGATCGCAGGCCAGTCCAACCTAAGTGACCATGAGCGCAGCTTTGCATTGGTTGGAGTAGGCATCGTCCAGTCGCTAAAGATTGACCCTCAAAGTGGCCTAGACGACATCCAACTCTGGTATCCGAAGAACAAAAAAAGCCAAAGCCTGAACCCCGAAAATGCGTTCAACAAACGCTACATCACAGTCGGTGGTACTTTCGGCATCGAGGCTAGCTTTGATAATCAGTACGTCATGGCCCCGATTGCCTTTGGGGTAGAGCTAATGGGAGCTGGCGACAACCGAAGTTATCTGGAGGTAGCCCTCCAGCCGAACGCTGATGTGGCCAAAACCAAAGACCAGCTTCACGACCTTCTTGGTGACAAATATGTCGTCCAGGATGGAGATGACCAACATGCAGATTTGATCAAGATTCTACGGCTGGAAAAGCTCTTTGTGTTCATAGCCCTAAGCTTCATTTTGCTGATTGCCTCGTTCAATATATATGTGTCGCTCAGCATGCTGGCAGTGGACAAACAAGCGGATCTTACCATCCTGCGGGCAATGGGCGCAGACGATGCCTTAATGCGGCGGATATTTATGGCCGTTGGTAGTTTTATTGCTATCACAGGGGCGATTATTGGGCTTGGGATCGGGATAGCGGTATGTATGGCCCAACAGACTTATGGCATCGTTGGCATGGGGATAACAAATGCTCTGGTGGATGCCTACCCTGTCACGATCGATCCCAATGACCTGATTGCGATCGCATTGGTGATCGTGATAATCACCCTGCTGTCATCGATAGGGCCAGCGCTCAAGGCTATGAGGATCGGAACCAGGGTTGAGGTATAGCTAACAAAATCTCAAGGCAAGACGTTTTGGTTTGGCCAAAAGCTCCTGGCTTTTGGTTTGGGTTTAGACGCTGGATTGGTTATCATTGTCTGGGTCAAGGCAGGTTAACCTTACTTTAGCTACTTACACATCCAACTATTAATCAAAACTTTAGGATGAATCAGTTGATAACACGTCTACTAAAGGGGGTCTTGCCACTGCTTTGCGCTCTCATGCCCTGTTTGCCAGGTTTGGCACAACCAAATAGCACAGCCGTAACTGGCTACGGATACGGCTCTGGCTATAATAGTATACTGAACCTATCTGACGGGACTATATTGGTGGCAGGAGGAGGCACATCCCTAAGCTGGGTGCCTATAGGGATACCCGTTGACACACTAAGCATCCCGCAAACTCGCAGGTCAGCTGCTGATACCACCAAGTTCGGGATCGTATCCTCAGCGCCAGGTCAAATTGGCTACTTGCTACACCTCAGTGGCGATTTTCAGCGTCTGATCCGCGTAACGGCCATGCCGCCAGGGCTTGTGCCTGATATTGTGAAGATCAGGGCGACCAACCTGCCTGGGGCTGCCTCAGGGCAGATTTACATCAGTGGCCGAAGGAACGACCCCAATGTCAAGGGCTATTACATTGCGAAACTTAATGGCAATTATGTTAACAACCCTCCCACTGCTGCTGACTGGACTTTTGACGTTAGGAGCCTAGATCGCAGGCACAACATGGGGGCAGCCTCGCCATTCCCAGCTGGGGTAGAGTCCGACGTCAGAAAATACCAACCTTGGGATGTTGGTGCAGATGGAAAGGTCTATTTTGTACTAGATCGTGAGTTTTCGGATGACTGGTGCGCAATCCATCGACTGAGGGCAAACGGCACCCTTGATGTGGTCGAAAACTGGCGCGTTCACTGGACGGGAGATGGCACACAATCTTTCAACCGTGGGCCTTCAATGCGGCTCACACCAGCCTCAAGCTACAGCGGCCCTGGCCAAATCACCTCAAGTGGCATTATCCTGAAGCTCAACCGCAATGGTCACCTGCGCTCCGCCACTCAAGCAGAGTTTGATAGTCTCAGCATGGACGATAATGGCAACCTTGGTCGGAAAGGTGCCTACCCAGATGACATACTTTTTGACGGACCTTTAGCCTTTTCGGCTGGTAATTTTGCCCCTGCCTCTGCAGGTGGGCAAACAGGTATGCTACCAAACCTAAACGGGGGCAATACGCCAACACCAAGGTGCGTGGCCTTGACCGTGGATAGATCTACTGGAGATTTTGTGTTCGGCTATAGTGTCTATAGTACCTCGCCTAACTCTGGCGTGCATGATTTCGAGCCAGCAATTGTCTGCATGGACAGCTCCGGACGGATGAAATGGTGGGCGCGCTGCTACCAAACAACCGCCCAGAATAGCAATGCCCAACAACATATTGACCACCTCGCTATTGACTATTACAACCGTCGAGTGGTGGTTGCTGGCCGAACTTATGGCGACTGTGCCAACAACTTTTGGGCAGGTAATCAGCTATCTTGGAATCTTGGCGGCACTGGTTTCCTCAATCGGTTCACCGGGCCAAGCCATAGCAACTATATTAGTTGGATTGGGGCACTAGGTATGACTGGCAATGTCATTGAGGGCAAAATCCTGAGGGCAACTTACGTTGGTGAGGCTGCCGACACCCTAGTCGGGACTCCGTATGCCAATCGGTTATACAATGGGTTCCCAAACATCAATACCGCCAATGTCCCTCTGGCAAATACCGAAACGGAGGATCTTTATGTTCTAGAGGATGGGCGAGTGGTCTGGGCTGGCAAAACCAACCGCGCCATGACAACCAAAGGGGCATTGCACCCAATGCTAAAGTTTGGCGAAGGTTATGTCAGGCCACAAAGTTTGGTAAGGGTCTATTCAGCAGATCTTGATACTGTGATATACTCGTCAATGGTTGCTACTTGCTGGAACGAATTGATCAAGTCCAGCAGCCAACCATTAGGAAACCTTCGTGTTTTTGCCAAGCAACAAGGACCAGACCTATCTATCCTAGCTGTCGGCACTCAATACGAAGCTGGGAATATTGGCCTATTGCGTAAGCCTCAATGGGCTGACTCCGTTGCAAGGGTACAGACTAGCAGCGCACCGATATTTGCCATGCTCCCGGTGCATAAACAAAATTCGATAGCCGCGGAGCTACCACGTCCTGATACGATTTTTGCAACGTCTGTTCCAGGGACTTGTGCTGGTACACTTGATACCTTTAGGGTAAGGCGAGTGCCTGGTATGAAGTCCGTCATTTGGTCATTAGGTACAGGGTGGGTAGGTTTTAGTCAGGACACAATTTTGGTTGCTCGCAGCCTTCCGACAACCTCAACCATAAGCTATATAACTGTCGCCTACCAAGACTCCTTCTCCAGATCTAAACAGCTGACGATTGTCTTGCCCGCACCGATCCGTACTGCCAATGTATCGCAGCTATTGCCAAGGCCCACAACTAATTTACTTTGTGTAGGACAGCCTTTCACCTTGTCAAGTGTTCGGTCTGGCAGCATTACTCGCTTTGATTTCACATCCTCTGTTGCAGGATGGGTTCCGCAATCTGGTACTGATACCTCGGCAACCTATATCGTCCCTGCCCTAGCGGACACAAGTGCCATTTTCGTCAGGGCGATCAATAGCTGTGGGCCAGGTGCTTGGCGCAAGTTGCCACTCCCACGCCCAGTGGCCAAACCTACAAAACCAACCATCATCGACTCTTCCGGTTTTTTGGTAAGCTCGGTATCGGGTGGTATCCAGTGGTACCGAAACGGCAGCATCTTGACAGGATCTACCAATCGTCGCCTTCCTATCACCACCTCAACTTCAGGATCATTCACTGTAATTGCTACCAACCGTTGTGGAGCTGATACCAGTGCTGCCTTCGTTGTTGTTGGATTACCAAACAGCATAACTTCTCAACTTAGCCTATACCCTAACCCAACTAATACGGGGTTTGTCAAAATCACTGGTGATCAGGCAATTCTGCAAGTCCAGATCCTGAATAGTCTAGGTCAAGTCGTGCTGGTGGGCCAACCAAATGGCGAAGGCGACCTTGACCTTGCTGGGTTAACCCAAGGCACCTATTGGCTCAGGGTGGATGGCCATCGCCCGATGGTTTTGGTCAACCATTAACAGCTCCAAGCCTAGGAGCTTATACCAACCAAAACACCCTGTCTGAGGCTCAAAAGGCCATAGACAGGGTGTTTTTAGTTTAGCATTTGAAGTCAACAGAAAATTGGCAACACCCTCATTACGACTCTAGTATCTTTTCCTCGTCAACTATGTAAAGAGGACGATTTTTGACGTTTTGGCTTAGGCGACCAATGTACTCGCCAATGATACCGATCGTGACCAACTGGACACCTCCCAAGAATAAGATTGAGACCATGAGGCTAGCCCAACCGTCAACAGTGGTGTGAGATACTAGTTTACCATAGAGTGCATAAATCAGCACAAGTGCTGCTACACCACTGATGGTAAAGCCAGTGAAGGTAGCCAACTTAAGCGGGAAGTCCGAAAAGGAAGTGATGCCATCCATCGCAAACTTAATCATCTTGGCATAGGTATAGCCAGTGACTCCACCTGCACGCTCCTGGCGGTCATACTCTATGTAGGTTTGCCGAAACCCAATCCAGCTGATTTGGCCTCGCAAAAACTTATGTTGCTCAGGCATCAACTTCAGATAGTGTACCACTTTGGCATCCATCAAGCGGAAGTCCCCAGTATCCACTGGGATGGAAACGGATGTAATGCTGGCCAATAGTCGATAAAACACCTTGGCAGTCAGTAGCTTGAGCCAACTTTCACCTGGGCGTTTTCGCCGTCGGGCATATACAACCTCGAAGCCATCATCCATCTTGTTCCAAAGGTCAGCAATCAACTCCGGCGGGTCTTGAAGATCTGCATCAATAATCGCAACCCTGCCTCCAAGTGCCCGATCCAGACCAGCACTGACTGCTATCTGGTGCCCAAAGTTGCGACTCAAAATCACATACCGGACTGCAGTATCTGCCATGGCTAGGGCCTTCATCAAATCAGCAGATTTGTCTCTGCTACCGTCGTTAACGAAGATCAGCTCGTAGGACACGCCCAAATCTTGTGACACCATGGTCAACCGCTGATACAAGGCTGGCAGGTTGGCCTCCTCGTTATAGATCGGGATGATGACAGATAGGTCAATGGCTGGAGACATTAGGTGGGCTACTTTGGAGGTGTTTGGTCAGTCGTTGGCCATGTTATACTATTACATTGGCTATCCTGAGCAGGGTCAGAAGGTGCCAAAATTAGCTGGACTAGGCATACAAAACTAGTCCTTGAGGCCTGTCGACAACGTACCTCACGCAAAATGGGTATCATAATTGCCCAATATTTGGTAATCTTGCCAGCTAGGTCAGTTTACTACCCATCCTTAACTTTGGCAACATAGTTGCATACGGTGAGGGGATATGCTTATTACTGTGAAGACCTAAAGGGTAATAACTTAGCTTGAGCAAGCGTGTAAATTGGGCCCAATAATTTTGCCATTAGTGTTTTAAGCCCAAGGCCGATCCTTAACCAATAATCAATACCACCCAATCACCTCAACAGAGGCAATATCTCGATATGACAGTATCCACCCAGTTCAAACCCCTTGTCTATCAGCTATTTGTTCGGCAGTTTGGCAACAAAAACCCAACAGCCAAACAATTTGGCACACTAGCCGAAAACGGGTGTGGAACCTTTAATGACATCAATGACGCAGTCATTAACAGCCTGCGCGAACTGAATGTTTCTCATGTTTGGCTCACTGGTGTGCTGGAGCATGCCAGCTTAACGGCCTATCCTAAAAGCAAAATATCAGCCGACCATCCTGAGGTAGTGAAGGGCATCGCTGGGTCACCATACGCAATCCGGGACTATTATGATATATGCCCTGACTTGGCCTCAAGCCCATCTAAAAGACTACCCGAGTTCAAAGCCTGTCTAAAAAGGCTTCAAGATGCTGGGCTTAAGGTGATAATTGACTTTGTACCCAACCATGTAGCCCGCCAATACGTCACCGATGCCTTGCCAAAAGGGCACCAATCCCTTGGCGCAGAGGATGACCACACAAGGGCATTCGACCTTCAGAATAACTTCTACTACCTGCCAAGCACGGAGTTCGTCACTCCTAATGGCCATAATGCACATCAATACGGCATCAAGTTCGAGTCCAGCTACCAAGAAGTGCCTGCCAAGGCTACAGGCGATGATCGTTTTGAGCCACAACCTAGTGCCGATAGCTGGTTCGAGACCATCAAGCTGAATTACGGCTACTTGCCTGGCACGAAGACTTTTGTTGGCGACCTTAATTCGCCACCAGACACTTGGCACAAAATGTATAACATCCTGAGCTATTGGGTAGGACTTGGGGTAGATGGATTCCGTTGTGATATGGTTGAGCTTGTCCCAGACCAATTCTGGACCTGGGTGATCAACAAACTCAAAACAAATAAAGCAGACTTGGTCTGGATTGGCGAAGTATACGATCCCAATAAGTATGAGCTCTACTTGCGTCAATGTGGCTTCGATTGGCTCTATGACAAAGTCGGAATGTATGACCTGGACTTAGCCCTGGCAAAGGGAGAACCAAGGGCCAATGATTGGGATAGCGCATTAGATCAAACCAAGGCGTTTCATGGAAGTTTATTACGCTTTGTCGAGAACCATGACGAGGTCCGGATCGCAGGTAAGTCTGGAGCAATGAGCCCCCAAGCTGGCCTGCCCGCTTTGCTACTGGCAGGTGCTGCCTCTGGAGGACCGATCATGATCTACAATGGCCAAGAAGTAGGTGAGCCTGCTGATGGCGCCAGTGGCTACAGCGGAGATGATGGCAAAACCTCCATCTTTGACTACGGTTGTATGCCTGCAGTCCAACGTTGGTATAATGATGGGCTAGCAGATGGTGGTCATTCTACCGTAGCCGAAAGGGTCTTACGTCAAGACTACATACAATTGCTCCAGACCCTTACAACGCAACCTTTGTTGGAAACTGGTCTGTACTATGGCCTTCAATATGCAAACAAGGGTAACAGCTGGGACTATGATGATCGGCATATCCTGAGTTTCCTGCGCCATGATAAAGAAGGTAAGGCTGTGCTAGTGGTCGTGAGCATGATGGACAGGACCATGACTCCGCATGTTAAAATTCCGTGGGAAGCATGGGATGCCATTGGTCTCCACCCTGAGCGTAACTTCCTACTTAGGGACCTGATTTCAACCGAGTATATCAACTTCTCTGGCTTTGACGTACTCGATTTGAGAAATACCCAAGCAGGTGTGCCAATCCCGATGCAGCCATGGCAAGGCCGAATATTTGAGATTGTTGCTGTCTAGTTTGGGCAATCGGTGCCAACTTTGTGGTCACCAATGGTGTTAATATCAGAGGTATTAGGTCAAACATAGACCCAAAACCTTGATTAGGTTGTTTGTGCTTTACTGGCTGAATCCTGAGCAATTGTCAACCATTGACTACAATCGTGACCAACCCGCTCCTAATTGTTGTCTGGATTGCTGCACTACCTTTTTTGGTGGGTATCATGCTTTTGCCGATCCCTACACGGATAACTCGGTCATACAACAAAGCTAAATTAGTAGCTGGCAGTACTTTAGTTCAGCTGCCGCTGATGATATGGATCATTTTGGCGTTTCTGCCGAAGGATCAAAAGTCAGCCTTTCAGTGGTTGACCTTGCCTTCTGGGGCAGGCAGCTTGATGCCTGTGTTTTACCAAATGGCACCATCGTCAGCGAACCTAATACTCGTTTTATTTGTGTCCGTGATCGCATCAGCTGTGCATGGATTTAGCCTGATTTATATCCGCAAATCAGAACAGCCGATCAAGTTCCAGATTTATGTTGCTGGCTTTACCTTCATGATGGTCAACCTCATCTTGGCCGGAAACCTATTGCAACTTTTCATGGCATGGGAGCTGGTCGGTTTGATGAGTTGGCTGCTAATCGGTTATGATTGGAAGCATAACAAAAGTGGAAAAGCAGCCATAGTTGCCTTTTTGACCAACCGAGTAGCCGACCTAGGGCTGATGTTAGCACTCGCTATTTGTTGGGTACAATTCGGCAGTTGGGATATTGATCAACTGTCAGGGCAAGACCTTGGTGACTTCCTTGATGGTGGTACAGGATTGCTCCTAGGTCTGTGTCTCTTGATTGGAGCGATGGGCAAAAGTGCCCAATTACCTTTTCAACATTGGTTGCCAGCTGCTATGGCAGGCCCTACCCCAGCAAGTGCCTTGATCCATGCCGCGACCATGGTGACGGCTGGGATCTTCTTGCTTATGCGAGTGGATTTTCTACTTTCAGGCTCCGTGCATAGCATAATGTTCGTGATTGGCTGCCTGACAGCACTCAGTGCAGGCTATTGGGCCATTCGGCATCATGACCTCAAAACAACCTTAGCCTATAGCACAATCTCCCAATTAGGGTTCTTGATGATGGGGCTAGGGACTGGACATAGCGAGGCAACCATGTTCCATTTGATGGTCCACGGCATAGCAAAGGCGGGGTTGTTCTTGGCGGCTGGCAGCATAATCCTTCAGGTAAGGAGGCACCTATTTGATTTACGCCATACCTATCCTGACCTAGCTGCGGACCATCACTCCGGTCAGGATCTTCGCATCATTGGTGGGCTATGGACTAGCCTACCCTTCACGATGGGTGCTATGGTTATCAGTGCAGCTAGTCTGATGGGGCTACCCTTGTTGGTAGGTTTTCTATCCAAAGATCTGCTACTTGAAGGGATGTTACATCCGGTCCAAAATGTCGAATTTGGAACTATAATGGCAGCATTTGGTTTGCTGGTCGCTGTCCTGACTAGTACCTACCTCACACGACTGATCGGCCTGCTGCTATTGCCTGCCTTATTACGGCTTGACAGGGGATGGGAGCATCATAGCTATATTTTGTGGAGCATTCCGCTTGGGCTCGCAGCTGGTGGTGTCTTTATCCTACACAGTAGCAACCCATTTGGTCTCCAGCTTTTTTGGTTGACTGTGCATCAACAAGATCTCCCAACACTGGTACCAATGCCACTTTTGGCAATCATAGCATCTGGTATCGGTATTGTCGTCGGCCTGCTCCTAGCACGAAAAGATCGATTTGGTTGGTGGCAGCTCGTGAAGGAGTCCAATGCCCAAGGCTTAACTATCCTACCCAATCCAGACCCCGATCTTAACCAACAATGGTTAAAAGCCGTTACCAATTTGGCAAACTATATAGGTCAGCAAATCAGTCCGGTATTTGCTAAGGCTGACACCATAGGCATTGACTACATCGTCAACCAAACCAGCAAAGGCACCATTATGCTTGCCCGCCTCCTCAACTTTCTGGAGCGCTATGTGATCGATGGCATTGTCGTCGCGTGCCAATGGCTAGCTATTACTGCTGGTAAAGAGGTTAGCCTAGTTGGTGGGCGCAAGGTTCAAGGCTATCTGGGCGCCACAATGTTGGTCGGGGCAATTGCAGCAGCTATTTGGCTTTGGTGACCGACCATAAATCAGGGTCTACATTCAGCCTAGGCTAAAACTTATTTCCAGGTAAGGGTCAGTACCTCTTGGCTAGCGATATCAGACGGTATATTGACAGTGACTCCATTAGCATCCTGACGGAATGTAATAGCAGCATTGCTCTTTGCATTGCGGACAATGCTAACTACCTTTTTTCCTGTTAGTGGCAGGTACACACGACCATCTTCTGGCTTAAAGATGTGCATCAAAATTTGGTTTTCCTTTTGCGTTGTAACACCCCATGAGCGAGTAATGCCGCCACGGGTGCCATAGATGGTCGGCCCGTTGAGCTTCATCCAGCTACCAATTTTACTGAGGGTGTCAATGAACTCAGGCTGCAAAGGTCCATTGCTCATAGGCCCTACATTGAGCAACAGATTCGCATCGGCAGCGGCACATTGGGTCAGGAGCTTGGTGAGGCTTGCAGAGGACTTGAATTTATTATCATTGAGTTTAAAACCCCAAGAGCCATTCATGGTCTCACACATCTCGAGTGGTAGGTCTTTGGCGACATCTGCAGCATGGCTGGCCCATCCGTGCGAATTTTGGCCAGGCAGGTCTTTCTCGAACATCTGGAAATCCTCACCAGGTCGGACATTGGCATGATGATTATTGCCGATTAGGCAAGCCGGTTGGGCCTTATGGATTGCACGGTAGATTTTATCAAACTCCCAGTTGGCTGATTTGTTCTCCCACTCACCGTCAAACCAAATGGCGCCGATTGGGCCATAATTGGTCAAGATTTCGGTCAGCTGTCCACACATATAGTCAACATACTTACTAAAGTCAGCATTGGCACGGCCACCCATGAAACCTAATTTACCATGGTTACCGGTGGTGAGGTAGTCTGGGTGATGCCAGTCGAGCAGGGAATAATAAAGGCATAGGGTGATGCCATGGCGTTTGCAAGCCTCTGCCATTTCCTTAATGATATCCCGTTTAAACGGAGTTGCATCGATGACATCAAATGCGGTGAGTTTGCTATCCCAAAGACAGAAACCGTCATGGTGTTTGGTTGTGATCGTGATGTACTTCATGCCAGCACTTTTGGCTGCAAGCACAATGGCATCAGCACTAAACTGGGTAGGGTTGAACTGACCAGCTAGCTTTTCGTAGGTCTTGTGTGGGATTTTCCAGTCGTGCTGGACCCACTCTCCACTGCCGAGCTGGCTATATAGGCCCCAGTGAATAAACATACCGAACCTATCAGTCCTGAATTGCTCACGGACACGGAGGTTCTCAGGGGTAGGCGTGTAAGTTTGGGCTTGCAAGCCTGCGGATGCCAGCAGAAAACAAACAAAAAAGGTCAGTAGGCTAAAGCGCTTCATATTCGATTGATTGGTTAAAATGGGTAATGCGATCGGGGCAAGAGGCAATCTCGACTTTGTTGGCATGGACTAACAACCAAATCCCTCAGGGTTTGAAGTAGTGAAATGCAAAGCTAAAAGGCTTAGGCTAACTTCTGACC
Source organism: Cytophagaceae bacterium (assembly GCA_027490155.1). Classification (GTDB taxonomy): domain Bacteria; phylum Bacteroidota; class Bacteroidia; order Cytophagales; family Flexibacteraceae; genus CANHWS01. The sequence continues at coordinate 32,117 of JAIXYP010000013.1, forward strand.
TACTTTGTGGCCTACAAGTCCGTAGTAGAATACGTAACCATAACATGCAGCAGCAGCCCAAAGGCCAACACCCATACTAGTAAGATCAACAACCTTACCTATGACCGCAGGCAAAATTGCACCACCAAGCACAGCCATAAACAAGAAGCTGCTGGCTTTTTTAGTGGCGTCACCAAGGCCTTTAATTGCTAAGGAGAAGATGTTACCAAAACATAAGGCATCAAAGACGCCCATCAAGGCAAATAGATAAGGTGCTGCACTTCCTGGCATTAGCTGGACGGCAGCAATTGTCCCGATCATACCTGCTGCAGACAAAGCCAACAATCCACCAGCAGCATAGCGGGTCATCAGGGCAGAGCCACCAAAACGACCAAGCATCTGGAGGACAAAGAAATAGCTAAGGTAAGTTGAGGCTTCGGTAGCTGTTAGGCCAGCTTTTTCTTGTAAGTAAGGCAAGAAAAACAAATTAATGACCCCGATTTGGCCACCCATGTAAATGAAGATACCGACGATACCTAGGATCAACCATGGGTAGTTGCTAAGGCTAAATGGCTCAGCAGCAGCGGTGTTGATGCCCTTCATCTCGGGCAACTTCATTGCGCTAAAGACAAAAGCTAGGACCAAGAAAATTGCTGCAACCACCAAAAACGGAACCTGAACTATACTCGCCTTTTCAAGGAGTTGTGCAGGAGAGAGGGCTGCTGTTACCTTGACATTTAGCTCATCAGACAAAAACAAGGCACTGCCAATTTTAGGGGCTAAAATGGCACCAAGAGCGGTACAACCATTTGCTAAGGAGACACGTGCAGCTGCAGAACTTTCGGGACCCAAAACCGCCACATATGGATTGATACCCACCTGCAAAGTAGCAACCCCGATGCCAAGCACACAGACCGAACCCAAGAAGGCCCAGTATTGCAACAATTGACTAGCAGGGATAAACAAGGCTGCACCCAAAGCGCAAATCACCAAACCAACCACAATGCCGCGTTTGTATCCGTATCCAGATAGTAAACGCTCGGCAGGTAAGGCCATCAGGAAATATGCTGCAAAAAAGGCTAAGGAGATTAGCTGGGCTTCAAAATTGGTAAGGCTAAACAAACCCTGGAGGTAGCTAACCATGATCCCGGTCATGAACTGCGAAAAGCCGACCATCAAAAAAATGCCACAGACCGACACAAAGGCGGCTGTTAGGCTTTGGCTGGGTTGGCCCTGAGCTTGAAGCTGGGCTGCGTCGTTGTTGGTAGACATACTAAAGCGTGCAGACCCTGGTGAGTTGGGTCCTGTTTCTGGTAATTTTTGGTAGGTGTAGACTAATCTGTCTTGGTCTTGAGTCCTAGCAGGCAAAAGATGCAAAACAGACCTGTTGACTACAAATAACAGATATAGGAAATCAGAATCAAAACCTAGAGGCCATAAAAGGCTCTCGCAGTTAGCTCATAGACATGCCGTTGGTCTTGCTCGTTAAGCAATGTATTGATCACAGTTTTGTATTGTGCCCATGTGTATTGGTAGTTGCCTGCCAAGAGGGCAACAGGCCAGTCGCCACCCAGCATACAGCGTTGTGAACCAAAGGCTGCAAGGGCAAGGCTGATGAATGGCTTGAGCATATCTGCGTCCCAGTCAGCGTTGTTGGCAGTCAGGCCTAAGCCGCTGATTTTAACAAGCAGATTCTGGTTGAGGGCAGATTCCTCTAACAACTGTCCCCACTCTCCAAATTTGCGATCAGGGATGGGAGGCTGGTTGAGATGATCCAGTACCATTTTGAGTTCTGGAACCTCAGTTGATAAGGTCAAGACACATTTGAGGTGATCTAGTTTGGTACCAACTACATCATAGGTGTACCCATGAGCTGCCAAAATGCGGAGACTTTCGATAACAGGCTCTTGAAGAAGCCATTTGGTATTGCGTTCGTCATGTATCAGATGTCTGAAACCCTTGATCATAGGGTTGGATTTATAGGCTTCAATGGCCCTTAGGGTGGCATCAGGATCTAGCAAGGGCACCCAGCCAACAACTCCCATGATCCAGGGATTAAGTGCAGCTGTTTTGAGCATCCAATCCGTTTCTTCAGCATTGTTAGCAGCTTGCACAAGCACACCACCTGTTATCCCGACGGCATCTTTGTCAGCTTGTAGCTGGTCGAGTGCGTAGGTTTTATTCAGGAGGCTGGTGTTGCCTTCTAACCAGCTATAAGAGACCATGTCAAGGTCCCAGACGTGGATATGAGTATCGATGATCGCCATTGGCTTCTAACTTATTTGGGAAAGTAGGCCAAAATTAGATAAATGTTTGGCCCTAACGGTACATTTGACCAATAATCTCACTTTCTGAATCCTGAAGTTGACACTTAAATTACGCTAGTTGATCATCAATGCTAACAATTTTTGATATACCGCATTTGCGGTATTGCCCCAAATAAACCATATTTGTCATGCATTCCTTAGTATAAGGACGCTTTAGACACCCCGATTAGTTAACTAAACAAGTGCAGCATGATGCACCGACGCAAATTTATGCGCGGTGCTGCTCTCCTCAGCTCTGCGGGTTTAATTCCCCAGCTGCTGCATGGGCAGTCCCTTCAGCATGAAAAGGAGGGATACGCCTTCGATACACCGACCAATAAGTCAGTCACTGCAGGTATGCCTCTGACAGATGAAGAGGCACTTGATTGGGCGAAGTCGAACATTGCCTCAGTCCGTCAACCTAGAATTGAGCTCTACTTAATCGACCGTAAAGGCAAACCACTTGCTGGCCTCAAGGTTAAGTTAATCCAGACGCAATCGGAGTTTTTGTTTGGTGACAACAACTACAGCATGGATCACCATGCACAAAATGGCACGTGGGATACCTTGTGCGCAGAAGCTGGACGTGAAGCTTATTCTGGCCTCTTCAATGCCTTAAACAACACCTGCTACTGGACCGAAAAGTCAGCAAATAGCATGAAGCGGGTGGAAGAGCATCAAGGCGACATCAGACTAGAGTCCTTTGCCAAGGTAGTGGACTGGGCTGTATCTAATGGCATCACCTGCAAAGGTCATCCTCTTTTTTGGCCAATTGATAAGGCCATACCTAAATGGCTGAGGCATTATGACTATGACACCCAGCTCAAATTCCTTGAAGTGCGCATTCGGTCGATGGTGAGTAGGTTCAAAACCAAAGTACCAATCTGGGACATGGTCAACGAAATGATGTGGGAGCCAGCCTTGGTAAACATCAACAAACGCAACTGGCCCCACCTCGAGTCTGAAGAAAACCTAGTCGCCTATATTTCCATGATTCTCCGATGGGCGAAAGAGGAAGACCCAACCGGAACGTTCTTACTTAACGAGTATGGAGTTGAGAATGACGAGAAGGTCGGACTCAAAGATCAGTTTGGTACCCCTGTCACAGCTGCTTCGCAACGGAAGCGCTACATCAGTTTGATCCAAGCCCTCCAAAAGGCAGGTACCCCTGTTGATGGTATCGGATTGCAGTCCCACAGTGGGCGGATGCTAACACCGTTAGAGCAATACAAAGTCTATCAGGAGGTTGGGGCCACCGGAATACCTATACATATCACAGAGTTTTGGGTACAGTCCGACCATGGGCATGAACCTGACGAACAAACTAGGCAGGATGCCGCCAAACAAGACCAAATCGCTAACAAAATCGTTGACTATGTCACTATGGCGTTTGGGCACCAAGAGGTTGATGCATTTATGGGTTGGGGCCTAACAAAGCATTGTTACCAGATAGACAAAGACGGTAGCTATGACCTCTATGCGTCCTACCATCGTCTTAAGGACTTAACCCAAAAGCAATGGCGAACAAATTTGGAGGCCAAAACTGATAGCAATGGCAAACTGTCATTTAATGGCTTTGAGGGCGCTTACCAACTCACCTTTCCTGACGGCAAGATCCTAAAAGGCATCAGGTTTGACCATAAAAAAGGCATAAAACTGCAGCAGCTCAGCCTACCAATCACGACGTAGTTAAACTACTTCAATTATAGACAGCGGGTGATTGATATGGCCCCTCTCTGCTTTATATTTGGCCATATTGCGCACCAGCCAAGTAATAAAAGGCTAGGCTGATGCCCACTAACCAACAGAAAATTCACAGTCCTCTATAACCATCACCAATTTAAATCATGGCAGTCAAAAGAGTAGGTAGTGTGCTGCGCGTCAGGCCAGAACATTTTGAAGAATACAAACGCCTCCATGCTGCAGTCTGGCCAGGAGTATTGGCCCAGATCCAGAAGGCAAACATGCGCAACTATAGCATCTTCGAGAAAGATGGCTACCTGTTCAGCTATTACGAATACATCGGCACAGACTTTGACGGGGATATGGCGCGTATAGGCGAAGACGAAGAAACGCGGCGCTGGTGGGCAGTTGTTGGCCCGATGCAGGACCCACTCGAGACCCGCAAAGACGGCGAATGGTGGGCCGAAATGGAAGAAGTTTTCCACTTTGATGGAGAATAATCAGACACAAAATACCGATCACAAACTAGGCAAATCTGGAAGTCAGAATCTGCCTGAGGTCACAATATGGGTAGCCGCACGGGATGAAGCCGAGCGGCTTCCCCTTTTATTGGCATCGCTCTTGGCGCAGGACTATCCAACCGAAAGGCTCCAGATCCTGATCGGTAATGACCAAAGTACGGACCAAACGGCCGGGATCGTGACCGAGATCAGTCAGTCTTTTACACAGATCAAACTGGTGGATATTCCAAACTACAATACCCACCTGCGGTCCAAAAGCCGAGTACTGAACTATCTAGCTGGCCTCACGAACACAGACTATGTGCTCATTACGGATGCGGATATAGTATTACCACCAACATGGGTACGTGCGATGATCACCGAATTGTTGGACCCAGCCAATGGGCAGCCGGTTCATTTAGTTTCGGGCATTACAACTATGCTAGGCACCTCTGTATACAGCCGCATACAGGGTTTGGATTGGTTGACGGCACTTTTTACGGTTAGTTTGCTGGACAAAGTGAATGTTGGGGTCACGGCGCTAGGAAACAATATGGCATTTGACTTCCGAGCCTATCAGACAATTGGGGGCTATGCAGCCTTGCCAGCTAGTATCGTTGAGGATTTTCAGCTTTATATGGCCTTCCGAGATGGAGGGTTCCAAACGGCTAATCGGTATTCGGGACACCTATTGGCTACCACCTTTGCGCCTGAGACTTGGTCCGGTTACATTAAACAACGGGTGCGATGGCTTTCGGGTGGTTTACAAACTGATGCTGTTGTGCGGACCATCTTTTTTGCACAGTTTGGATGGTATCCTGTGTTGGGTATTGTTGCTCTGTCTGGTATGGGAACGTTGAGCACTATTGCGGCTCTACTGGTCATAGTCAGGTACTTATCCATAACGACCCTCTGCTATTTCGCGATCCTGAAAGCAGACAACCCACGTAACAATCTGATATCTCAGTTTTGGGCCTTGCCATGGCTGTTTGAGCTCTACTTTATAGTCGGGTATGTTTCGACCATCTATGCCTATTATGCTAACCCAGTTGTGGATTGGAAAGGCCGTACTTACCCCCAAAAATAACCCAAACTCATGCAGCCTAAGGGGTTGAACTTGGGCATAGCTATCCGCAAAACCATACCTTTGCAGCATGTTATCACCAATGATTGGGGTCGAAAAAGTAGCTACACTGGCAGGCCATGCAGACGCGGTCTATGCTGTCTGTGGTGCCGATGCTGACCACAAAATCATCAGCACCGGAGGGGATGGCATGGTAGCTATGTGGGACCTCCGGATGCCTGACCTAGGCCACCTAGTGGCACAGATACCAAGCTCCAGCTATGCCTTGGCTTTTGACCAAAGCCGCCAACTATTGGCCCTAGGGCATAACTATGATGGTATCCATGTCATCGATTGGGCCACCAAGGCTGAGGTTGGCAGCTTGAGTTTTACGAAACACCAGATTTTTAGCCTCCTGATCCAGGATGAGACCCTGTTTGCAGCCACCGCAGACGGCATTCTGCATACCATTCGGTGGCCCGATCTAGTCCTTGGACCGAGCTGGATCCTAAGTGACAAAAGTTTGCGCAAAATAGCCCAGCACCCCACGACTAATCAGTTGGCAATTGGTAGCTCGGATGGATGGATAACAGTGCTTGACCTAAAGTACAAAACCATACTCAAAAGGTGGCAGGCCCATCAAAACTCGGTTTTTGCCCTAGCCTACAGTCCTGATGGGAAGCAATTGGTTTCTGGCAGCCGCGATGCCCATCTCAAAAGTTGGGATTCCACAGCCGACTATACTGCGCTGGAGTCGGTTGTTGCCCACAATTATGCCATCAATGCAATTGCTTTCAGCCCCGATGGGCAGTATATTGCCTCAGTCAGCATGGACAAGGCCATCAAGATTTGGCACTATCCGACCCTGAAATTGCTCAAAGTGATTGACAAAGCAAGGCACGCAGGACACGGAACATCGGTAAATGCTGTATATTGGTCCCCATTTAACAACCAGTTGGTAACGGCAAGCGACGACCGTATGCTATCAGTCTGGGAAATCAACTTAGAACTTTTGCGCCAGAGGGCATCGCTATAAATCATGAAGATTACGCCGCTTGATATCCGTCAAAAATCGTTTAACAAGAAGTTTTTTCAAGGCTATGATCCGGATGAAGTTTCGGCCTTTATGAACTCCTTATCCCAAGCTTGGGAGCGTGTACTTGAGGAAAATCGCGAGTTAAGATACCGGCTTGAAAGTGCCGAGCGCGATGCAAGTCAGTTTCGCGAGGTCCAGAATGGACTCTATAAAGCCATTCAGGCAGCTGATGACAAGTATGCCGAGCTGATTGAGAATGGGAACCAACAAGCCAATTTCTTGATCAGGGAGGCTAAGGCAAATGCAGACAGCACCATAAAGGATGCCGAGTGGCGCAGCAAAACCGTAATCGAGGAAGCAGAGCAACAAGCCCGCAATACTTGGCTCGAGCTCCGCAACCATGTCAATGCCCTCAAGACTGAGTATACGCAGCTCGAAGGAATGAGGCAATTGTTGCTCAGCGAGATCAAAAACTTCAGTAATGAGTTGCTGGAGCGCGTGGATCGTGTCGCTATCAACCACAAAACTGTGAGCTTTGAGCTGCCACCGATGCCTAGCCATCTACTTGCTAATCCTGCAGAAAAGAAACCAGAAGATCCAACCCAAGGCACCAACGAAGGCGCCAAAAAGCCAGCTCCGCGTGAGGCCCAGCCAGATGCCGGTCAGCCTTCTCAAGGTCGCCCCTTTATCAGGTTATCTGCCCAACAAAGTAAACAAACGAGTCGCAACCCTAACCCAACCCCGCCACCGACAAGTAACGAGGTTCCACCTACTGGAAATGGCGGTCAAGGATCTACACCATCAGCATCGACCACACAGTCTGTTCGGCCTGAAGCGATGCAGGAACGGACCAAACAAAGCCCGAGTGCCCAGAGGCCCACTCCATCTTCGACGGTTGCGGAGCCAATTAGGCAATCGCAGGTCAGGTCAGAGCTTGATCAGGCCTTAAATCAGCAACAGATCGACCGCCCATTGGCAGCCCCCTCTAAACCACCGATTGACTATAAGCCACAACAAATTACAAACAGCGAGACTAATTCTACGGCAAAAGGCGGGTCTTTTTTTGACAATATCTAGGTGCTTCGTCTAGGCTGACGTCAATAAAAACATAGTATTTCCATTGAAATGAAAGGTACCATCGACAAAACCATCAAGTCCTGCTGGGTGGGCCTTTCTGACGTGCTGATCAACGCACCTGTCGGAGTGCATGATTTTGAGCGAGAACAGGGTAATCAGTTTATTGTCGATTTCGAAGTCAAGCTCAAATATGTCCATAGTGTCCGGACTGATGAGCTAGATCATACAATCGACTACAGTATGCTCTTTGAAGCAATCCAGAAAGGATTTGCCGAACCAGCCTTCTTGCTAGAGTTTGTTGCAGGGCGTATCCTGACAGAGGTACGTGCCTATTTGCCGGACCATCAATACAAACTCTGTATCCGGAAACTGACTCCTGCTATCCCTAATGCCCAAATTGGCCAAAGCGTTGTCCGGCTTAAGGGTAAATTCTGAGCATTTTCCTCAGGATTTCCAATTTGCACCTATACCTACAACAGAGCACCTCTAGTTAGGCTAAAGAGCGGGTAGGAGTCGTTCCATTGCCATGCCGCGGCTCCCCTTGAGAAGGACAAAGTGATCCTGTAAAGGATTATCTTGAAGCCAAGCCTCTGCCTCAGCACGTGTCTCAAAGTGATAACTATCTGGGCATTGCTCATGGGCTGACTTCATGAAACTACCTACAAAAACCGGAACTTTGATACTAGCGAGACCAGAAACCAGAATACCTATTGCAGCATGTTCGGCCTCTGCTTCTGGTCCTAGCTCGAACATATCACCCACAAATAGAGCCTTGGGTTTTCCCCGCCAAGTCATCGCAGCAAAATTCTGAATAGCAAGTACCATACTACTAGGGTTAGCATTATAGGCATCGAGCAAGATTGTGTTCTGGTATTGGGATTGCCCCAACACGATCTGGGAACGCATATTGCCTGGTTGATAACTAGTTACTGCCTCGGCAGCATCATCAGGATCGACCCCATAATAATGGCCAATAGCAAGTGCGGTCGCTACATTGCCAAAGTTGTAGGCCCCGACAAGTTGGGTACCAAATGTCCTGCCTGTTGCATCTTTTATCTTGATATAGCTGTCTGCTGAGACCAAAGAACATGTATAGTCATCCTGCGGACCAGGATAGGTGAATGCTGATCCGTATTGGGACACTAGCACCTTCACTTCAAGCTCTTGGGTGTTACAGAACAACTGGCCATTATGTGCTATCAAGTAGTCAAACAACTCGGCATTAGCCCTAGCCACACCCTCTACTGAGCCGAAACCCTCTAGGTGGTCCTTGCCTATATTGGTAATGAACCCCGCATCAGGCTTAGCTATCTCACAAAGTAAGGCGATTTCGTCTGGGCCATTCGCACCAAGCTCCAGGACCGCAACCTCATGCGAGGGATTAAGCTTAAGGATGCTGAGTGGCACGCCGATATGGTTATTGAGGTTCCCTGGGGTAGCAAACGTATCGTACTTGGTCGAAAGAACGAGGGAAAGCAACTCCTTGGTAGTGGTTTTTCCATTGCTGCCACAGACTGCTATGACCTTGAGACCGAGTGCGATCCTATGATGGGTCGCCAATTGTTGGAGGGCCTCCAAACTATCAGGCACAACTTGATATCCTTCTGCTGAGGTTCGATCCTGATGAAGTTCGCTATCCACGACAACTGCCAAAGCCCCTGCATCTAGGGCCTGCTGGGCGAAGAGGTTGGCATCATAATTAGCCCCTCTTAGGCAGAAGAACAAGCATCCTTTGGTGATCTTGCGGGTATCGGTACAGATGCCTGATGATTTGAGGTATAGGCCATAAAGTGCTTGGGTATCTGTCATTGCCATTGGGATAATTGTAAGGTGCAAGATGCAACTTCAGGATGCGGAACGCAAGTGCATAAAGAAGGCCATTTGCTATATGTTGTGCTAAGAAGTTATGTTAGGCTGGTAAAACAAAAAAAGTCAAGGAGACCTTGACTTTGGAGTTTTATGAAAAAAAGGGAAACCTAACTAACCACTAATGAGCTAGCTCATGGCTGTTGATAGTTGCTGACCTGTTCCAGACTGGCCTGAATAAAGACCAAATGGTCCCACCAATCGGCATGATGTGGTCAGTTGTGTCGACCACCTTATTGGTAGGGTTTTTGACGGCAATCTTCTTGGCTGATTGCTCCTTGACAGGGCCAACAGCGTCAGTTGGCGGTATCAATACCAACTCAGGCATAATCGACGCACCCGCCGTGGTAGTGGTCGAGACGACATGCTGGGCTGACTTGGCTTGGGCCATAACTGCCGAGCCAAGTAGACCTGCAAAGGAAAAAAATGCAATGACAACAATGTTGGTATTCAGGTTCAGTATGCGATTCATTAGGCTTGCCAACCAGACTTTACAGCTTGACGTTACAAGTTTATGATTTAGTTTGAATTGTTAGGTTACCACTCATCCGCTTTAAGAACACTTTAACACAAATTCCACCCATTGATTGATCTATCAGCCAAATAAAAGGCCCAATCCGGTCCACATACGGGAGAATTGGGCCTTCGGATTTAATGCTGACCTGATTAAAACGTTAGTCGATCATGACCTTTACGGTGGTGCGGCTCTTGGAATCTGAAAGCTGCAATAAGTACAAGCCTTTCGCAAAATAAGAGACATTAATGGGATCGCTGGTACCAGCATCGTCAAGCTGAAGTTGGCCCGATGACACCAAGCGTCCGTTGCTACTAAGGAGGTTGTAATGCAATTGCTGCAGGCCAGAGTTCGGAAGGCTAACACGAAAGAATCCACTCGACGGGTTTGGAAAGACGGATAGAGCAGATTTGGTCAGGGCCTCCTCGAGCGAGTTAACAATAACAGCTGCACTTGTCACACGGCAACCAGCTGAAGTTGTGATTGTAACGGTATAGTTTCCTGTTTGGAGTGGTACAAAGACACTGTCGGTAGCGGATGCTACTGGAACTCCATTGCGTGACCATTGATAAGTAAGCGAACCGAGTGTACTAATCGGATTCAGGAATAGACTGTCATTACGTTGGGTGATTACTGGAAGTACCAATTGCTGAATACCAAGGATGTTAACCTCATCAGTGGCAGAGCATCCGCTGGCATTGCTAGTGACACGAATGCGATAGGTACCCGGGGCTGCAACTGTAATGGTCGAAACACTACTCAGAATAGTGCCGTTGGCGTCGGTCCACTGATAGGTAAAGTTGTTATCAATGAAACCATTAAGGACCCGGGCGTTGCTGCAAAGCTCACGATCTGGGCCAAGGTTGGCCGATGCCGGGACAAAACTAGGTTTTGCACGGGCATCAACGGTCTGAGGCGCGGTGTAGCTAACATTGATCCAGACACGTTGCTCACGGCTATTGGTGTCGCTTGTGTTGCGAGCCCTGACCTGATACCAACCTTCGGAAGGCACCAAAACTGTCCGCGTTAGCGTACCTGTGCCAACGATGCTATCCAAAACACGGCCACAAGGGTCGGTTAGCAAGGCAGTAAGATTAGTATTGTTAAAGCTAGGGTACAAGATGTAGGTCAAGGATGTATTAGCCGCTACATAAACCTTTCCTGCACTCCGGAGGGCTTTGCTACGTGCGGGAATAGCCCCACCTTGTTGTAATGATTTTGGATGAGAATCACCAAGATCATTAGATAGCTCCCACTCTTGCACAGTCGGGATGGTCCGGATGCTGACAGGTGCGTCAAAGTTGGTACCGACTGGTGCCCAAACCGAAATGCCACGACGAGCAGCGCTGCCATTGCATGGCGGGGTGCTAATCTGGACCCTACCATCAGCTGCCACAGTCCGGATGTCGGTTGCGGCGCTGCTGCCGCCGTAGTCAATCAGGCGAGTGCCAGGGGCGAATGTGGTAGTGATCCAGCTACTTTGCCATGTTGTCCAGTTGTCAGACATACCAATGATGGCACGTTGGCGGCGCTCGACCACAAGATGATCAGGCGTAGAAACAGGTACGAGATAGGCCCCAGCCTTGAAGTCAAATACTTTATGTGCTTTGATTATGAAGGCTACATCTGACCGGGTGCGGAGCGCGGCAGTGTCAGTAGGGATGTGAGTGAACCTGACATTACGCGAACCTAGATCAAAAAGATCCTCAATAAATACGCCTGGGTTGCCATCTAGTGCAGCCACTACTGCATATGCAACAGCTAGGCGAGGCTCCCTTGGGTCAATATTTGGGGCAAGCTCAGACGAGCTCTGCCAGCGTTGCGGATTGCCTGTGGCATCAACCGGATAGTTGCCATTGATATCTAGCCCTCGGAAACCGGTGGCTGGTTGATTAGGTCGAAAGGTATCATGATTATTAACAAAAGGAACAGTGCGATCGCGACGTGCTTGTTGCAGACCTGGCAGGTTGCTCATGTCGTAATTGCCGAGTCCATATACAAGCCCTACAAGACCAGGACCATTGGCGTAACCATGGAGTTGGAAATCAAAGGTGCCAGCACGGCCCTGGACAGCATCTACCCAAGCATCCATTTCGGTAGCTCCACCGACCCACTCGCCTACTGCAAACATATTGTTGCCACCACTAGCAAAGGCAGCATTGTTTTGGGTATTAAATAGGATGTCTTCAGACACTGCCGCTGGAAAGTGTTTTATGGCATCCAATCGCCAGCCATCTACTCCAGTTTGTTTTTTCATCCAGACCATCCAGTCGCGTGAGTTGTTACGCATGTAGTTAGGTGTCTGGACCGGATTAAATCCGCCTCGGGTTGCCTGTCCGAAGGAATTGGCATAAAAAGCATTGTCTGGGCCGAAGGTAAGTCTGGTTGGATCATCGCCAGTGTAGCGGTTATCACCAGGGCCTGGGTTAAAATTTTGCCAGTTTTTTGGCCAGCGACCATTACGATTCAGGTATTCGGTTGCAGACTCATCACCTACAGGGGTTCCGAAACATGCGTATCTAAACGTTTTAAACCCGTTGGTTGGGTCATTTGCAATATCTTGGTAATTGGCCAATGGCAAGTTAGTACGGTAAAACCTGATGGCGGCACTATCCTGACCACCAGCACCAGAAGCACTGCCAGCACCGTCGGTATGGTTGAGCACAACATCCTGAACAACCTCGATGCCGTTGGCATGCATTACTGCTACCATCCGCAAGAACTCGTCCTTATCACCAAATGGGGTCTTGAGATTGTTCTTCTGGAACTTATCACCCAAGTCATAATGGTCAAAAGGCGAGTAGCCATTACTCATTGGGTTAGCATTTTTGCTGCTAACTGGCACCCAAACTGCCTCGACACCCAGCTCCCGAAGTCGTGGAGCCATATCGACTAGATAGTTGGACCATCCCTGAGGGTAGTTATTGTTCTTAAAATCCCACCAAAAAGCCTGCAACACTGTGCGTCGGCTAGGTTGGGCATAGCTTGTGAGACTTGGAAGCATCAGTAGCAAAAGGACTGAAGCTAAGAGTGGTAATTTCCGGATCATATTGGGTTAATGTTGGTGTGGAGCCTAGGCAAACATGAAACCATGAAGCCTACCTTCGATTCAGGAGTAAGACAGCAGTTTTGTCTAAATCGTTGTAAAGATACGGGCAAGTCGCAAATTTTTATGTCAACTTAACTATTTTCGAGGTGAACTAAAAAAAATTAACTGCCAATTGTTTTTGTTTTCTGTGAGACTCACTATCTTTGGAGCACAGAATTAACCCTAAAAAGAAAATGAAAGTACGCATACTCTTCGCAGGTGTTTTGGCATCATTGCTGAGCACTGCCGCTATGGCTCAAGTTGACGGCATCACAGTTGGCCCTGCTGGCGCCACCTTTAATGACCCGATCACGATCACCGTTTATCCAGATCAAACCTGTCCCCTTCCTTCTGCTGATCCCAACAAATCCCTATCAGGTGCCTCTATTATCCGTATTCACGGTGGTGTTACACTAGGGACTACTGCTTGGCAAAACGTAGTAGACGCTGGCAATGGCGCAACTGACGCTATTACAGGTTTCACACAAGATCCAGTTACTGGGTACTGGAGCAAAACCATTACACCTAATGCTTATTGGACTGGCACTGGTGGTGCTCCTCTAATTGGTGTAACAGGACTAAACTTTGTATTGAACGGTGGCCCAGCTGGCACCCAGTGGGACAAAGAAGGTAAGGGTTCCACCCCTGCTGGCGGTACCGCATGTGCAGATTATGCTGTTGTCCTTCCGCTTAGCGGCCCAATCACCGAGATCCCGAACAACATCCTGTCAGCGCGTGGCAAGATGATCAAAACCATTGCCCCGAACCCAGTTGTTGGTGCTACCACAATCAAGTACATGTTAGCCAAAACTGGTAACGTTTCTGTCAAGGTATATAACGCCATTGGTACCGAAGTCGCTACCCTTGTGCAAGAAAACCAAGAAGCTGGTGACCATAGCATTACTTGGAACGCCAACGTGACCGCTGGAATCTATCATGTTAGCGTTTCGGCAAACGGCCTGAGCGATGCCATGAAGGTTATTGTCAAGTAATTATCCCTGCATGCGTTCTCGCAACACCCATTAGTATAGAGAGCGTCTCCGGAGATGGGGACGCTTTTTTTATGCCCCATTATGCGCCTAAGATTGCCAAAGACACAATAATCTACACAAAAGAAACCTGTGACTTTAGATCCGATGCAACTGATTTTGGGCATTGCTTGTCTTATTGAAAATACCACCTGATACCCAAGGCTGCTGGTTGTAAACCTGGCTAAGCAGCAGTAGCCCAATTGGACAAAACGGATTGGTAAGTGCCCTTGCCCACAAGCCAATCGCTAGTTCTTTTTTTGCCTACGAATCACGACCGATTTAACCGAACCAATGAAAACCTACCTCCACCACAAAGCCGTATCTAGGCTGCTCAAAGCACTAGTATTTTCGCTAACCATCTTTAGCCTTGCCAATACCACGCAAGCACAAGTAGTAACCTGGCTACCCTACTTTCCATCTGTTTCTGACTCGATCGCGATCACCTACAATGCCACCGAAGGCAATGCTGGTGTATTAGGGCTTGATACAGTCTATATCCATACGGGTCTTGTAACCACCTCGGCTACTGCCACAGGCTGGACCAATGTCCAAGGCGTTTGGGGAACCCGTGATAGAAGGGTCCGGATGCGCCCACTTGGGAATAACCTACACTACATCAAGATAGGAATACGCCAGTTTTATAATTACCCGGCTGGTAACGCCTTCCGTCTCGGTATGGTGTTCCGGAACTTTGACGGGTCACGCGTTGGCCGATCTTCCTCAGGGACAGACATTTTTGTTCCTCTATATCAAGCAGGTCAGATTGCCGTTCGGTTTGTACAACCGAGCCAAACAGTTGTAAATGTCGAGCAAGGCCAACCCGTGCCGATCGAATTAAGATCATCCATTTCTGCTAATCTTAGCATCACGAGCAATGGCAACCTGATTGCTGTCAATAATGGCACCTCGATCATGCAGAACGTTACGTTCAACACACCAGGTTACGCATGGGTCAAAGCTGAAGCTGAACTTGGAGGTCCAGTTTTGGCCAAGGATTCGTTCCGAGTCTTCGTTCGGAAAACGCAACCAATCCAGGATATGCCCGCTGGGGTCGAATATGGCATAACATACCTGCCTAACGGCACCAGCGCAATTCTGGCCCTATATGCCCCGCTAAAGCAGTACGTCTATTGCCTTGGTGACTTTAATAACTTTGACCTCAACAATGACTACCTCATGAACCGTAGTCAGGATGGCAACAGCTACTGGATTCAGCTTGACAACCTGCCGAGTACAGAGGTCGCCTTTCAGTATTTCGTAGATGGTAGTATCCGTATCGGAGATCCATATTCGGATATAATACTAGACCCAAATAACGATCAGTTTATCCCACGGTCCACATACGCTGGGCTCAGAACCTACCCTGCACGGGCACAAGGCATTGTTTCTATCCTGCAATGTAACCAGCAGCCGTATAACTGGATAAACCCGAACTTTACAAAGCCCGCCAAAACCGATCTAGTTGTCTATGAGCTGTTGGTGCGTGATTTCACGACGGACCGCAATTACCAAAGGATGACTGACTCGTTGAAATACCTTAAGCGATTGGGCATCAACTGTATCGAGATCATGCCTGTTAACGAGTTTGATGGCAATATCTCTTGGGGCTATAATCCGTCCTACCACAACGCAATTGACAAGGCATACGGTAGCCGCAATAATTTCAAAGCCTTTGTGGATGCCTGCCACGGATATGGCATTGCGGTGGTGGTCGATATGGTTTTCAATCACGGGACTGGCCAAAACCCAATGGCTGCGCTCTACTGGAACTCGGCAACCAACAAACCTGCTGCCAATAGTCCTTACTACAATCAGGATGCGAGACATCCTTTCAATGTCTATAACGACTTCAATCACGAAAGCGCGGCCACACAATATTATATGGACCGAGTTAACAAACATTTCCTGACTGAGTATCGGGTGGACGGCTTTCGGTTTGACCTCAGCAAAGGTTTTACTCAGGTAAACAGTGGTAGCAATGTAGGAGCTTGGAGTGCCTACGATGCTAGCCGTGTTAGGTTATTGCAGCGCATGGCAGATAAAATCTGGCAGACGTCGCCCAATGCTTATGTTATCTTGGAGCACCTAGCAGATAACAGCGAAGAGACCGTCCTAGCCAACTATGGCATGATGCTATGGGGCAACATAAACGGAGCCTATCAAGAAGCAACAGAAGGCAACACAGCCGGAAGCGACATCAGCTGGGGATTCTACCGTAACCGTGGCTGGCAACAACCCAACCTCCTGAGCTACATGGAAAGTCATGACGAAGAGCGTCTAATGGTAAATGCACGGAACAACGGCGTTTTGTTCAACCCTAACCACAATCCACGAAATACAGACATCGCACTACACAGGATGAAGTTGGCCTCGACTTTCTTCTTCACGATCCCTGGCCCTAAAATGATCTGGCAGTTTGGCGAAATGGGCTACGATTTCAGCATCAATTATTGCCCTAATGGTACAGTCAATGGCAATTGCCGCACCGATAGTAAGCCCATTCGCTGGGATTACTTGCAAGATGCGAACCGCAAAAATCTCTGGAAAGCATATCAGGCCCTAATCAAACTCAAGAATGAGGAGCCGATTTTCCAGAACTCAACCCCAGTACTTACTTTAGGTGGCACTAGCTATAAGTTCATTAAAAACACACTAAATGGCCAGCATGTTGTGGTCGTAGGCAACTTTGCCGTGAGCAATAACAACTTGGTACCTGGCTTTCAGCAAACAGGCAAGTGGTATGAGTTTTTTACTGGGGATAGCATCACGGTGACTAATGTAAATATGCAGCTAGCGATGAGCCCAAGTGAGTTCAGGATCTATAGCACCAAAAAGTTCTTCACCCCAGACCGTAATATCCTCACAGCCCTAGACCCTGAACTGGGCATCGTTGGCAATGGCGGAGAGGTACTTGCCTACCCCAACCCAAGTAATGGCATGATCAATATCCGGATTCCCGTAACAGAAGCAGGACAAGTATCATTCCGTATTTATGATATGATGGGCAAAGAGGTGTTTGGCCAAACTGATGGTGTGCAGCCAGTCGGCACCCATAGCACAACTTGGACTGGCCTCAGCCAACTTGGCCAACCAGTACCAAATGGGCAGTATATGATCAGGATCCAGACGGGAAACAACGTCAAAACCACCCGGGTGACTGTAGGCAGGTAGTCCTGATTTTAAATGATGATGTGTTAAATGATTAAGCGCTTAACATTCTGATTTCCTCAAAGGCCCAACAGTAATTTTGGGCCTTTTCTATTTAGCACGTGGGCTCATTTGGCTGATTAGTTTCTGCCCATTTAAATGCGATCAGCCATCTGGCCTAAACCGGATGGCTGATCGTTCGAAGTGGTCGATATAGTTGCAATACGATAGTTAAACCTCCTTCTGCTAGAACACAACTCGATAGTTAACGTTCGGGAACAAGCCAAGCTGCGGGATGGTTGACTCTCTGTTTTTCTCTATATTCCAGGTTTTACTGAATGGATTTTGGCGGTTTGTGATGTTCTGGATATCAACAAAGAACTCATGAGTCACGCGGCCGACATTGGCCCGCAAAGTGGTCTTGAAGTCGATCCGGAAGTAGTCCTCAAAGCGTTTGCCATAAGCATTGGCATCGTCCTGGATTCCGGAACGGGCGATGGTGCTGGCCGTAACGTCAAACGGCGTGTAATACCGACCACCACCTGTCGTGACCTTGGTGTCAAAGGCAAGGACGAAAGTTTTGCTGAGCTTAACCTCATAGCCGCCTAGTACATTTACCAACCAATTGCTGTTGAAGGCCGTATTGCGCCATACATTATCACTGCCCTGATAACGGCTATCATAAACGGAGGTGGTGATCAGGAAATAATACCCATTGCTGAAGGTGCGCTCAAGCGTTGCCTCGATGCCAAAGGTGCGACCACGACCAGTACTCTGGAGGCTATCGCCTGTTGGGTAGTTAAAGTCAGCCCCGTAGTTTAGCATGGAGTAAGAGGTAGGACGTGCCTCAACAGGAGCATTGTAAAGCTCCTGCAAATAGGCCTCGGTCCTCAGACGTGTATGGCTGCCAAAGACCCTATTATAGCCCAGAACGAGGTGGTGTGACTGGGTAAACTTGAGGTCTTTGTTAGTCAGTTCAGCACTACCATCAGCTGCAACCGTACGGCGGAAATAGGTAGCAAGTGGTTGAGCTTGGCTATGTAGCCCATAGCCAAAACTGATATTACTAAGCTCGTCAAGTAGGTAGCGTGCACCGATCCTAGGCTCAATCGCAACTTGGTTGTTGAGCGAAATATTCTGGATATGGAGCCCAGCATTGGCCGTTAGGCGATCTGAGAACTTGTATTGGTACTGGCCATAGGCTTGGTATAGCATCGTGCTGCCGTCCGAAGTACGCAAAGGGCGCATATAGGTCTGGCGAGGAACCCCTACGCCTGTAGCCGGCAAATAGGTCAAGACACTATCATTGAAACTAAAGCCTTGATAGTCGATCATGGTACCGAAGTTGAGCGTCGATTGGCTGCTGAACTTATGGCTAAGGTTGTAACGTAGGCTGGTGCGGCTGGTGGAGGTTTTGTCCCGATAAAGCTTAATTTTTTGGCTATAATCTTGGCCCGCCAGGGAGTCATTGATGGCACTAACAGTATTACCTGACATACCAAAGGTTAGTTTGCCATAGGTTTTAGGGCTCCAGAAATGGATATAGTTGGCGCCAACCACACCCATACTAGTACGATAGGTCAAGTCTTGACGATCCCCAGAATACAGAGAGGTTGTGTCTGCCTCTTTTCCGTTAAAGAAAATATCGCTAAAGCCGCCCATGCCAAACACCTCAACCCTACCCGACTTACCGACATCATAACTGAGTTTGAAGGTCAAGTCTTGATAGTTTGGCACAGCAGCACCAGTCC
Source organism: Cytophagaceae bacterium (assembly GCA_027490155.1). Lineage (GTDB taxonomy): Bacteria > Bacteroidota > Bacteroidia > Cytophagales > Flexibacteraceae > CANHWS01. The sequence continues at coordinate 51,158 of JAIXYP010000013.1, forward strand.
CAACATTGAGTCCAAGTTTTGAAACCAATCCAAGGGTGCTATACCGGTAATTGGCCAAAAAGCTACCCTTTTTGTTTTTCCCTAATGGTCCTTCGGCCCCTGCCTCAAAGCCATTGAAGCCTACCTGTCCCAAGAACTCGTACTTGTCGCGATTGCCTTGACGCATATTGAGGTCAAAAGCACCGCTATAAGCATTGCCAAACTCAGCAGGGAAGGCACCTGTGAAGAAGTCACTTTTGGCTAATACGTTGTTGTTCAGGATAGAGACCGGACCACCCGTGGCACCTGCAGCGCCAAAGTGGCTTGGGTTCGGGATATCTAGCCCCTCGAACCTCCATAACATCCCTGACGGCGAGTTGCCCCTGATGATAATGTCATTGCGTCCGTCATTGTTGATCTGGACACCTGCAAAGTTGGAGGCCATGCGGCTAGGGTCATTCCGTGAGCCTGCATACCGCATCGTCTCTTCGATGTTGAAGCCTCGCCCACTGACGTAGCTCATTTCATTTTTAACCTCAGTGGCAGCTAGGCGTGGATTTTTGTTGTCTGCCACAACTTCTACAGTGGCACTCTGGGTGACCATTTCTTCCATTGTGATGTCGAGGACGACCTCTTTGCCAGCGGTGACCAAAACGTTCTGGATTACACGCGGACCATAACCAATGGAGGTAATACGTAGGATTTGGCGCCCAAGAGGTACCCCCTCGAGCCTGAAGTAACCCTGATCGTCGGATTGCTTGGCTATGTTGCTACCCTGAAGAACAAGGCTAATGACAGCACCGGGGATGGGGTATTTACTATCAGCATCCAGGACTCGGCCTTTGACAACCTGGGTAGATCCCGTTTTAACCTCGGAGGACTGCTGTGCATAAGCAGACGAAATGGGCCCGAAAAGTGGCAACGCAAGGAAAGCCAAAGCAGCTGCCAGAAGTTTGGAAAATGTGATCATTGTAGTGAGTAATTACTTAGTGGATAGGATGTTTTGTGTGATAGGGCCTTTCTGATTAAGAACACAACATGGCAATGCCGGGATCCGCCAAAGCGGATCAAGCCTTTAGATTGACGAGAGAGTAGGCTAGTATCTATTGTTCAAAGGCAACTAATGGGCAAGAAATCCACACTAAAAGCATAAGGATAATCTTGACCTCGCATTTGACCAAATAGGAATGGGCAATGAATGACCTAGGAACCCAAAACCATGGCTTGGGAATCAGGTAATGGACTTAAAAGAATCGAGATTAGTCTAAGAAGATAGACGAACTAATACCATCTACAGCATGATGGATCATGATCTGGAGGTAGTCGGGCGGATACATCTGAAGAAACCCACGGATGTGTAAAGCCACAATGCCATGGACTAAGGACCAAGCCAAAAGGGTCGAAGTATGTAGGTCATACCTCGGCTGCCTGCCGCTCTGGATGGCTAACTGAATTGCCTCCTGCATGTACTGGAATGACCCATCATCTTGAGCAGATTCGACCTTTTTGCCAGTTTCAGCATCAAAACAATCGACCTCTGGTGAGACATCTGGCAAGTTTTTTTCAAGCCTTTCATGATTCATCAAGAACATCAACTCATAATGCTCAGGATTCTGCAGCGCAAAGTCGATATAGGCCCTCCCGATTGCAGTCAGTCTATTGGTTGACTCTACAGCCTCACCTGCAGTACGTATGGCAATATTGAGTTCATCAAAAAACTGATGGAACAAAGCATTCAGGATCTCCTGTTTGTCCTTGAAGTAGGTATAGATTGTCCCGGGGCTGTATTCGATCTCACTTGCAATTGCTCGGATGGTCGTCTTCGGAAAACCTTCGGTCACGAAAAGATGCGCCGCAGCCTGCAGAATGCCTTGCCTCATTTCCTGACGTTCTCGTTCCTTCCGATCTGCGATACTCATTTTGACAATTGCTAATTTAGTAAAGGACCTGGCTCATTTGTTACAACTGAACTACAACATCAGTTTGCTTCTGAACCGATGCAAACATAGTGAACAAATACACAAACAACAAACAATGTTTAGTGAATTAATTTTTGATCAGACATTAAACAATGTTCATTATGTTGGCTTCATTACCTGTGACTCTGTGAAAAATGGGCTAAACAGTAGCTAATAACAGGAAAACAGCCGGAATTTTGTTGATCTTAGGTGGGTCGACCTGTTGCCAGTCGCGGACTAACCGGGTCGAGATATACTCGTCAGGACCTGTTAGGCCAGCTGCCACGCAAAGCATAGTATCTGGGTTCAAGACCTTGAGCATGGTCTGCCAAAGAGAGATATTGCGGTAGGGTGTATCCATAAATAGCTGGGTTCGGCTCAGTTTGCGGCTTTCGTCCTCCAACTTCTTGAGGGCAGCCACGCGCTCCGTTTCATTGATAGGCAGGTAACCAGAAAAGGTAAAGGACTGACCATTGAGGCCACTTGCCATCAGGGCCAAAACAAAAGAGGATGGGCCTGTAATTGGTGCCACCCGAAACCGAGCCTGATGGGCAGCCGCCACCAACAGGGCACCTGGGTCTGCAATGCCCGGGCAGCCTGCCTCGCTAATTACTGCTAAGTCATGACCGTCACGAAGGGCCTTTAGCATTGGCTTTAGCTCTTCGGGTTTGCTGTTTTTAGTAAGCGTATAAAAAGTGGAATCATCTATCGGGAAATCACGAACTACTCCACGCAAAAGCCTCCTGGCACTCCTTATCTCCTCGACTGCAAAATACCGAATGGGCCTAATGGTATCAGCCACTGTAGATGCCATGACGTTGGCAGCGGTGCCATCAGCCAATATATTCGGTATTAGATAGAGAATGCCAGCAGTGGCCATAGTGGAGGTGTTAGGAAATGGGGAATAAGTGGCCTCTACAGATGAGATGACCCAAATGACTTTTTTAGAACACTGGGTTGACATAGAGCCCGAGCCCAACCCACATCACCTTGCCACCCCACTCTTCTGTAGGATAAGTAGGAACAGGATTGATATAGACAGGACCTACCTTTTCGTTCTGCCCATAAGGCAAGTTGCCAGCATAGGCCTCTAGCAAGAGTGCCACGGTGGTATGCCTCCCTTCGCCATAACCGATGCCTGCTGCGGCCTTTAGGCTTGGGTTATAACCGAGATATTGCCAACCCTTAACATCAAACCCAGCCAGCATGTGGAAGGGAGAGTTACCTTGGCTGAAATGACGGTTGAATAGCATCCCGAACTGGTACATAAACTGCTCGCGGGGGCTGTTGACCCTTGCAATTGCACCTAGACCAGCATAGAACCTAAAAGGTCCCATGTAGCGGGTGGCCACAAAGTCGATCATTTCGTAGTTGGCCGGTGAGGCAGTATAGCTTTGGAAGTTGGACACGCCCCTTCTTATGAAAACATCATCCCCAAGGTGGCTGCTGAGGTGGTACCAACGTGCCCGAAAGGACCAATCGTTATGACCAAACTGGTATTGAAACCCCACCTTATAGTCTGCATTAAGCATATTGCGTTGCCGTTCGCCTTTTACGACTAGCCACTCGAACTGTGTAAAGTTCGTGAGCTCGACATTGATCTGGTGGTGCCAACCCTTGGTACTTGTCCGGTGCCAAATGCCTTTGCTGAAGCCGATCCCGAACGGAACATAAAGGTCATCCCCTAATTTGGATCCTTGATTGGCCATTCGGTTGATCGAACCATAGCTTTGGGCCTCTAGCGGATCAAGGATCAAAGGTTCGAAGACTTGTGTGCGTGGGAACCATGTCGTTTGGCCTGTTGCATGGGTAATATCCGAACCATGGTCCGAGTCTGATGTCTGGGCCCAAATGGAAGTGGAGCTGACCAAAGCAAAGACAATGGCCAAAACCATAACCTGCCAATCTGGCACTGAAACAACTGACCTAGACATCTTTGTTGAGTTTTCGGGTGGTAGGGTGAGCGGACAAGGGTGATGAAAAACCAAAGACCGATCGCTAAAACTACTGCATTCGGCCTAGTCCGCAAAAGTCCACCCATCACAACGCAAGATTATAGTCCCAGCTTGACAATCTAATATAACTTTGCCACCAGACAATCTGGTATGCCCTTCACTACCATCATGCCCTCCCCTACCAGCCCTGAGCTATCGGCCCTGATCCAGAATCAGGATCTGATGCCATGGTTGTTGCCGGAGGTGATCCTACTTATCGGCAGCCTATTGTTATTGCTATTGGGCATGATAAGCCCTAAGGTCAGGCGTGGTGAACATGGCAAACTCCAGCTAGTCATCGCCTGTTTGTTTGTAGGTGCAAGCTCGGTTGCAAGCATTAGCTTGGTTCCAGCCCAAACGCTCAACTTGGCAAATGGGATGCTCCAGATAAGCCCATTTGCGGCTGGTATCCGGACCTTGACAGCCATGGCTGTGATGCTCAGTATGTTCTTAGTACGCCCAAGGGAAGAGCTAGGCCGCCACATTACTGAAAAGCTATACCTCATGCTCAGCATGGGGCTTGGCCTAAATTTACTTTGCCTGAGTAGTCATTTCTTGACCGCATACATTGGTCTTGAGATTGCAAGTATATCAGCTTGGATACTGACAGGCTTCAGCTGGACAGGACAGGCCAAACAAGCAGCGCTAAAGTACTTTGTATTTGGTGCGGTGGCTAGTGCCTGCATGCTCTATGGTGCCAGCTGGATTTATGGCTTAACAGGATCATTGCAGATGACAGACCCTGCCTTCCTCCAGCGGCTTTGGTCGGCGGATGAAGTAGTAGTCACGATGGCCTTTGGCTTGGTGCTGAGTGGCATCTTGTTCAAAATATCGGCAATCCCGCTGCACTTTTGGGCCCCTGATGTTTATGCAGCGGCCCCATTGCCTGTGGTTGCACTTTTCAGCACCGCACCGAAGATTGCCGCCTTAGGGTTCCTTTGGCACTTGATATATGCCTTTGCACCCATCAGCAGTTGCTTTGGGCTATTGTGCTTGGTGGCAGGAACAACCCTCACAGTTGGCAATTTGGCAGCCCTTAGCCAGCAAAACTTCCGTAAACTAATGGCATGGTCATCGATCGGCCAGGGTGGATTTTTGATTAGCGCACTGCTTTGTGGCACCGAGATCGGGCGTGATGCGGCCTTGATCTACTCCTTATTCTATACTATCGCCAATGTCTGCGTGTTCGAGCTAATTAGGCTCGCGAGCAAGGATAAACAACACAATGCAGACTATTTACCATCATTGGCAGGACTAGGTTTACAAAACAAACAAGCACTGTATTGGGGCCTCCTGAGCTTAGTGGCCTTGCTGAGCTTGGTAGGTTTGCCACCAACAGGGGGATTTACGGCTAAGTTCATTGTCTTCACCGCCCTGCTAGAGCAATATGATCGGGGTGGTAACTGGTGGGTTATGGCCCTGTTGATATTAGGATTACTCAACACAGTACTCGCCTTATTCTACTACCTCCGGATACCCTACCTGCTGTTTATGCGGCCTGCACGAGTGTCGGGGCAAGCCTCCTTGATAGCTAACCCAGCCAAGATAGCCAAACCTGAATTACAACCATCCTTCTCAGCGAATCAGCAAGCAATAAACCTGACAATAAGGCTCAGAACCAATGGCTTGGTATTACTTTTGTGTATCCTGTTGGTAGTAGGATTTCTGAAAATCGACTGGATCTTGACCCTGTTGCAGCTCCGGATGCACGAATAGTCACCCTGTAGATCAAACTAGGCCATTACTAGAGATCAGCATACGTTTCACCCTTGGCCCAAGCCATAGCCCAGATCCTTTTCACCGAGGGATGCACCAACCATGAGCGACGCAATCAAACACGAGTGCGGCATAGCCATCATCAGGCTGCGCAAGCCTTATGCCCACTATGTCGAAAAGTACCGCAACCCAAAGTGGGCCGCAGACAAGATGTACTTGCTGATGGAAAAGCAACACAACCGTGGCCAAGATGGCGCAGGTGTAGCCAACATCAAGCTAGCGGTGCAACCCGGGTCGCAATACATCTACAGGCAGCGCTCGGTCGAGTCCCAGCCCTTGGTGGACATCTTCAAACGGGTTGGGAAAAAATTCAAAAAGGCATGGGAAGAACATCCTGAGCTTTATCACGATGCCGATTGGCTGATGAAAAACGTGGACTACACGGGCGAAGTCTGGCTTGGGCACTTGCGGTACGGCACGCATAGTGCTAACTCAATCGACAGTTGCCACCCTATGTTGCGGGCCAATAGCTGGCGAAGCCGCAACTTAGTCTTGGCTGGTAACTTCAACATGACGAACGTTGATGAGCTGTTTGCAAAACTCATTGAGCTAGGCCAACACCCCAAAGAACGTGTTGATACTGTCACGGTGATGGAAAAAATAGGCCATTTCTTGGACGAAGAGGCTCAGCGGCAGTTTGACTACCTAAAAGCTAACTTTCAAGAAGGTCCTGAACTAAGTGCCGCCATTGAGCGTGCTATTGACCTAGCAAGGGTTTTGCAACGGTCTTGCCGTGACTTTGATGGTGGATATGCAATGGCTGGGTTAACAGGGTATGGAGCCGCCTTTGTGGCCCGTGACCCTAATGGCATCCGCCCCGCATATTATTATGCAAATGACGAGGTCGTCGTTGTCGCAAGCGAAAAGCCTGCCATCAAAACTGCATTTGGCGCCAACTACGAGGAAATTATTGAGATCAAACCAGGGTATGCCCTAATCATTGGCCATGACGGCAATTTTAGCCAACATCAGTTCATCGAGCCTAGACCCAAAAAGAGCTGCAGTTTCGAGCGGATCTACTTCAGCCGAGGTACCGACCCAGAAATCTATCAGGAGCGCAAAAAACTAGGTGAGCTCTTAGGACCTCAAGTTTTGGAGGCCACCGACTATGACCTCGACAATACTGTCTTCAGTTATATACCAAACACTGCCGAAACAGCCTACATGGGGCTAATCTCTGGCATTGATAACATCGTAGAGAAGGCAAAAGATGGTGACTTTGGTGGCCATAAGCTCCGTAGGCCAAGGGTCGAAAAGCTTGTGATCAAGGACGTCAAGATGCGCACATTCATCACCAACGACTCGGACAGGGATGACCTCGTAAGCCATGTCTATGATACAACCTACGAAGTCATTAACAAACACGAGGACACCATAGTGGTAATTGATGATAGCATTGTGCGCGGAACCACCCTCGAAAAGTCTATCCTGACGATGCTCAACAAGCTAGAGGCCAAACACATTATCATCGTTTCGTCGGCCCCACAAATACGGTATCCCGACTGTTATGGCATTGACATGAGTAGGATGAAGGAATTCGTGGCCTTCCGGGCTGTGATCGCCTTACTGACAGAGCGTGGCCTAGACAGCCTCATTGACCAGACGTACGATGCCTGCCTAGCTGCAATCCATAACGAAACAAGTAAGGAAGAAAACTTGGTCAAACGGCTTTACGCTCCGTTCACCGACCAAGAGATTTCGGACAAAATCGCTGAAATCGTAACGCCTAAGCAAATGAAGGCCAAAGTTTCTATCATCTTCCAGACGGTCGAAAATCTTCATAAGGCTTGCCCTAACCATACGGGGGATTGGTATTTCACAGGGGACTATCCAACACCAGGAGGTAATAAGGTCGTAAACCAAGCCTTTGTTAACTATATGCAAGGCAAAACTGTACGTGCCTATTAGGCTATCTTGGTTTATTGGTTTGCCTTTACTTATCCGGACTAAGCTTGAACCTAAAGGGAATCAGGACGAAGTCTGGCACAAGTTGGCCTTTAGCATTATTTGCAGGTTTCCATGCTGGCATCAAACGAACAATACGGAGAGCCTCCTCCCCTAGGGATTCTTCTGTTTGTTTACCACGTGAGTAGACTAATGATAGGCTGTCAAGACGACCGCTGGTTAACACACGTGCACGTACATAGACAATACCCTGCAACCCAGCCTGCTTAGCATCGTCAGGGTATTGTAAATTAGTTTGGATAAAGCGGATTAGGGCCTCTTGGCCTCCTTTGAAAGTCGGAGGAGCTGGATTTAGGTTTGGATCGGTTTGGTTTGGGGAGTAAACACAAGAGTATGAACCAGGGTTGGTCAGCGGAATTGGTAGCCCAACAGACTGACTTTGCAATCCAGAAGTCAATAAAATTAGGGAAATTAGGCTTTTCATATCAGATCAGGGGCATGATGTACTACATTAGAGTGATCGTACCCATGCCCACGAAAACCGAATTTAACCTTTTCTAATGAGTCAAGCAACATTCACCTCCTATTGGCGCAGGGCCAACAACATAACAATCGGTTTAATCAGCATCTGTTTAATGGGCTTTGGCCTTATTAGCTGCAGTGGTAACAAAAGTCAGAATGACGAGGATGTGGATGATAGCATTACAGAATTTAGACCTGGTACAGGATCGAATTATGTGGCCTACAAACTAGAAAATGATAGTGTTGAGTTCCTGAGCAATGAGGCTGTCAGCAACGAGTTCAAGATTCATGTATCCAAATTTGCAGACAGTAGACGCGCTCGCGAAGCCAACTACGAAACTGGACAGGACGCCGTCAACCCTAATTTTGCGATGGACTCTCTCAATTTCGCAAAGGTCTATCCACTAAAATTAAATGCCCAAAACTGGTATTTGGTTGCTGAAGCTAAGCACCAAAACAATATCGAAAAAATGCTAATTGGAGTGAGCCTGGCCTGGAAAAAAGACAGCCTTATGATCGACCCAGCTGGCACACTTTACACCTGTCTGGTCAAAAACAGCTGCCCAGACCCGAAGTTCAAGATCGTAGAAGGCAAAATCAATGGGTTCGACCTTGGCCAAGATCCCGCCGCGGCCAACTGTCAACCCTATATCTCAATCCAGACGCAAAACGCTGCAGAGGCCGAGCAAAAAGCCAAGGATGCAGCAAAAGTAGATCAGGAACGCTTTTAGTATCCAAGGTTAGGAATGGCATTTTATCCCCACCGTAATCCCCGCTGGCTGACTAGAATCATTTCGATGGTCAGGCCAGGATTTTGGTGGCACGGACCAGAGACTAAAAACAGTATCTACATCACATTTGATGATGGCCCAATCCCTGAGGTGACACCCTTTGTGCTGGCTCAATTGGCAACGCATAGCGCAAAGGCAACGTTTTTCTGCCTCGGCAAAAACGTTGATCAGAATCCTGACTTGTATAGGCAAATAGTAGCGGAAGGACATACGGTCGGCAGCCATACCTACAACCACCCCAATGGCCGCAAAGTGGACGTCCAGGCTTACCACCAAGAGGTAGAAATGGGCCAAGCCGCACAGGATCGACTTATACCAAGGTCTGATGCACCACTTTTGTTTAGGCCTCCTTATGGCAGGCTGCGAAGCAGTCAGGCAAAGTGGCTCAAGTCTAACGGATATCAAATTGTACTCTGGGAGGTCCTCAGTGGGGATTTTGACCTTAACCTATCTCCTGCTGATTGTGCAGCCAATACCTGCAAGGCAATCAGACCGGGTAGTATCATTGTGTTCCATGATAGTCTAAAGGCCAAAGACAGGCTAGAGGTAGCCTTGCCAGCGGTCTTAGCCTATGCCGAACAACAGGGCTGGACAGTGGCTGCCTTATAGCTAGATCCGAAATCTGGATTATTATAATTCAGTATGTCAAGTGTTTAACTACCAATAAGCCCTAGTTACAAAAACGGCAACTAGGGCTTAAATTGGGTGTTACTAGGATGGCCTCAAAACGCAACTAAGGTGACTATGGCAAAACTGTCACAGCGGTTATGCCAGGCTCCGTCCAATTAAGATCTTGTGGGTCAAAACTGATTACGAAAGTGGAGCCAACCGATGAGCTAGACTTTGGTTTGATCAGGACACTGGAGTTGGTTTTGGCACTAAGGTTCACGATATCAAATAGGTTATTGATCTCAGGAATCTCAGGGAAGGTTGGTTTGAACCAGTCAAGCCCTGCAGGATTAGCCGTCAGGACTAGCATATTGTTGTAGTCCTTAGCGCGGTAGGCTTGTTTGTTGATGGTATAGGTGCTGGCAGTGGCAGTGATTTCGGTAACGACACGCGGGTTAAACGGATCGCTATAGTCTGTACCTAGGGTGCCGTAGAATGGGTTATTAATAATGACCTTATCTGGCAAAACTTCGGCTTCGACTTGAGTACTGATTCCTTTACATGTCACAATGATCGTAGCACTACCGACACGAACAGGTGTCACTAGACCGGAAGAAGAAACCGTCACGATTGGGCCAGTTTCGGTATCGCTGGTGTCTTTATTGATAACTTCATAGGTAAAGGTTTCGCCAGTCAAGGCCGTGTTGCTGCCGTTGTAGGCTACTGGAGCCAAAGTTTGGGTCTCGTTCCGAAACAGAATGACAGGGTTGGGCGAACAGGCGACACGTGCTACAGGTAATGGTGCAGCAGGTGGACCAACGACCATAACAGGAACATCGACAGAAGTAGCCTTGCCGCCGATTGTTGTACTGACCCTGATGACGGCACTGCCATTTGAGTTGAATGAGACATCACCAGTTGAGCTGACCGAAACGGCTGTGCCGCTTGTTACAGAATAGGTTATGGCACCAGGTGCTTGAGTGCCGAAATAAACAGTTTCGAGTTGGATATTGCCTGCCCCAGTTGACCACAGGATAGCACTTGGCGCAACATGGAAAAGGGCTTCAGCTGGAGCCACAACCACTGGTACTACAGACAAATAATCCACACCATCAACGGTCATTGTTGCAGTGATGGTTCCGGTACCTTCAGCTCCGCCCGCAACAAAGACGCCATTAACAACAGCGCCCAAACCACTTGGCTGGACGATATAGCTGATGCTACCAGGTGCTGCAACTACGGCTCCGTTGGCATCAATAACGGTGAGGTTGAGGTTGACTTTTTTGCCTTGCTGTATACTTTGTCCACCAGAGGCAATCTGGAAACCGTACTTAGGAGTGCCTGTCGGATTGGGGCTATCATCTTTTTTGGCACAACTGCTGGCTAGCAAAACCACCGATAGACCTAAGGCCCATACTGCCCTAGAGGTTCTGGACAGCAATTGTCCGATTGATAATCGTTTTTTCATAACTAATTGGGATGAGGTTAAATAAGGCCCTATTGCCTTGTTAGTGCTCCAAATCTATAAGCAATTCCTTCACATCCAATAGATTAAGGCTGAGCTTAACTACTAGCTAGGGACTTTAACAACTGAACCCATCTGCACAACAACCAATTAACGATTGATTTGCAAATGGGCTCAGTAGTCACTTTTAGGTTAACAGACCTATTGTAGCCATCTGGAAAATGATAGGGTCATTACTTTTTGAGCAGGACCCAGTCAAGCGCACCTAACATTTTTTTGTTTTGGTTGTTCGGATCATCATCTAGCCGAAGCACAAAATAGAGGTCATGCCGTCCTGTGACGGGCTTGAGGTTTGCAGTAGCAGTTTCAAAAATTGACCACTTTTTGGTGTTAGGCAAGGTTACTTCCCCAATAACTGGCCCTGTGGCTGAGTCAATCCGGACCTCGAGCACGCTTAGGTCCCGCTCAGCAGCAGTCCTGACTGTGAATGATCTAAAGTTGGTGAGATCTAGCTTGCGGTACATCAGCCACTCGCCATTGCCTTTGTATTGCATGCGGGTCGGAACAGAGTCGTCAGCCGTTGTTTGCCGTAGGGTGCCGCCTTTTTTGTCGTCGTAGGCCTCACCTTGGAGCCTAGGACTCCGCAATACTAATTGCGCCTCAGTTACCAATGAGCCAATACCTGGTGCACCCTTGTCCTGATAAGTCGAGGTCATTACATAGACCCCATCTTCTTTGGCCTGTTTACCTGCAAGGTTTAGGGTAACGGTTCCGATAGGAGGGATGGCATTGGCAGGCTTAGCTGGTTTGCCATAATCAAGAATAAAGGCAACCATTTCCTTGGCATCATCTAGGGATAGCTGTGGGTGTGCACTCATGCCATGGTCACCCCAGTTGCCTGCGCCACCCGTGATGACCTTGCGAGCGAGTTTACCCATGGCACCCTTTTCGTTGGCATACCGCTCAGCGATCATCCGATAAGAGGGACCTACAGATTTGACCTCTGGGTTGTGACAGGCTTTGCAGTCGCTTCCTTCGATCAGCGTTTCGGCGGGGGACTTGGCCAAAACGGCATTTTTATTGGCTTGGTGACCTTGGGCCACAACGGTCATATCCTTGCCAACAGGAACATAGGCTAAGGTGGTAACGATGCGGCTAGGATCAACACCAGTGCCTTTTTCATCTTCAAGATCAGTAACCTGTACGCGGTAGCTGAACTTCTGACCCTCGGTGAAGAAGGACATATTGTCTGTCGAGGTGATATTTACGACAGGCTCAGCATTACCAGCGCGAACTGTGAGCCCTGCTGTGCTGCTATTGCCTTTGCTATCGGTCACAATCAAGACCACATTGTAGATGCCCGGTTTAGTGAATGTATGGGTAGGATTAGCCACACGTGCATCAGCTTTGTAGGGTGTCTCAATCCGCCATTCGTAGCTGAGGGTGTCGTGGGCATCATAGTCAAAGGTGCCTTTACTGCTGAATTTGACCGTCAAAGGCAATTTACCGATCGTAACTTCGGCTTCGGCCTTGGCGACTGGCAATCTATTATCTGTGCTGTATTCTATCTTGACAAGGCGGGCATCGATGTTTTTGCTGAACCAAAGGCTACCATACTCTAATAGCCAAATAGAACCATCTGGTGCAAGCTCCATATCAATCACCCTATTGAGCGGCAGGGAGGTAAACATGGGATCCATGCGGGTGATCTGTCCTTTCTGGTCGACCTTCATCGCAAAGAATAGGTTCCGCATCCACTCGTACATAATGGTGCAGCCATCATAATATTTAGGCAACTTGACGGTACTCGCTAGGTTGTTGTCGAAATGATAGACTGGCCCAGCCATGGCACTGCGGCCACCTTTCTGCATTTGGGGGAATTTGTCAGAGGCAGCATAAGGATAAAAAACAAGCGCTGGCCTTGCAGGCGGTAGATTGACCATACCTGTATTACTCGGAGAGTGGTTTTGGGGGGCTAAAGGGTTATGTTTCGGCCCTGCGACCTTGGTCACGAAATCGTAGTCTGCATAAGGTATGTTATTGCCAATAAAGTAAGGCCAGCCATAATATCCAGGGGTGCGTGCAAAGTTCATCTCGTCATGCCCCATAGGCCCTTGGATGCTGTCTTTACCCGCATCAGGACCAACGTCTCCCCAATAGAGTGTGCCATCCTTCATATCAACCGAAATCCGATAGGGATTGCGGCAACCCATCACAAATATCTCGGGGCGGCCTTTGTGGTTTGTGACAGGGAAAAGATTTCCTTCTGGGATGGTATAGGTCCCACTAGGCTCAGGATGAATGCGCAAAATTTTACCCCTGAGGTCAAATGTATTCCCAGCTGACCGTTGGGCATCCCAAGCAGTGCGTTCTGGTTGTTCGTCTGATGGCGAATAACCATCGCTAGCAAATGGGTTGGTGTTGTCACCTAAAGCGATGTATAGGTTACCGTTTGGTCCGAATGTCAATGAACCAGCAGAGTGGCAGCACTCTTCTCTCTGAACAGGGACTGTAAGCAAGACTTTCTCGTTAACCAAAGTGGTGCCGTCGTACGTGAACCTAGAGATCCGCTGAATGGCCTCAGGGATATTTGGGGAATAGAACAAATAGACCCAATGATTGCGGGCATAGTTGGGGTCGAGCGTAATACCTAACAAACCGTCCTCATTACGAGTCCAGACGTCTAGTTTAGCGATCTGGACAGATTGTTTGGTGGCATTGATGTGGTAGAAAATCTCGCCTTTGCGCTGGACAAAAAACACATCACCTTCGTTAGTCACGGCAAGCTCGGTAGGCTCGTCTAGGTTATCAGCAAAGACCTTTTTGCTGAATCGGTTGTCATCAGGAGGTAACTGAGTTGTGGCCTTAGCATAGTTTGGTTTGCCATTGCCCATTGCATACTCAATCCCGCCCCAAAGGTGAGCCAAAAACTCTGCCTCCTTATAGCTTTCGGCGGTATGGCCAAGGCCTGTGTACCAAGCACGGCCACCGTCATACTCATGGTACCAAGCTATTGGGTGGTCCTTGCCGTTTTTGCCGCCTTTATAGCTGTTTTCGTTCAGGATTATAAGCTGGTTAACGTCTTTGTTGAGACTTTCTGGCCTGAAGTTGTACCACTCGTCCCGATGACGCCACTGTTTGGGCAATGCGGCAGTACTTGGGTGATTTTTATCAACCACAGTCATCTGAGCATCTTGTATTTCGGGGTGGCTTTCGAAATAGGCCCCAACCAACTTACCATACCATGGCCAAAAATATTCGCAATCAGCGGCAGCGTGCACACCAGCGAAGCCGCCACCAGACTGGATGTACCGTTCAAAACTGGCCTTTTGGTAGTGGCTCAGGACGGTACCGGTGGTGCTAAGGAACACCACAGCGTCATAGCGGCTAAGGTTGTCGTCATTAAATTTATTGCCGTCGGAGGTGGTGTCGACAAAAACCTTCTTTTTGGCACCTAACTCCGTAATAGCCTTGACGCCATCTTCGATGGATGCATGGCGGTATCCTGTGGTTTTGGTGAAAACCAAAATGCGTTTGTCCGGCTCCTTACATGCAACCAATAGGCACCCAGTCAGCAAGGCAAGTCCTAAGCTAAATAGGTAGGAGGAAAATATTTGAGGACTAAAGCGCACGACTACTGGATTAAGATGGTGTGATTGATTGTCTAAATATCAGACCACAAGATGGCCTTAAGGCACGAACTACAAAGTTGTGGATTGCAAATCAAAAGCCTATCCTAAAACCTAGCCAATTGATTGCCAGTGCTAATCCAGATGGTCGTCTGTTGCAGAAAGCGTGCTACTGAGCCAAAGCTGAGACCAAAAATGGATTAGCCATTTCGTCTGCTTCGTCCTGGACATACTTTTTCCAACGGTCAGGATCACCAAACATATCCTTGCTAAGCTCCCAACCTGCGACGAAACGATACTTGAGGGTCTGGCCAGGATTGGCTGTCAGCTTGGCGTAATAAGTTGTCTTAATGCGTTTACTTTCGGCTGTGGCATCTCCAAAACCTACGAAAGCCGCCTTCGGGAATATGGCAGCAAGCCCAAGGATGTCATTATTTTCGCTCTGTTTGGCATGGGTAGCCACCCATGGCTGTACTGACTCAGGTCCATTATGGAAAGCCATCGGCGCTGGATGATGGACATAGGTAACGCCTGTGATAAGGGTTTGGGGTTTACTAAATCCTGATAGGGTTACTTGGTTTTCGTACCAATATTTGCCTGCCCAGATCACGATATCCTCTTTACTGCTGATGGACTCACCTTTGGCAGGTACTGGGACTGCCCAGCCAATGTTAACCAAACGGATGATTGAACGAACTGGGCCTTGCGCCACGAGTTGGTAGGTCTGCTTTTTTGCTTGGCCAATGTGGTAAAGGCTGTCTCCAATAGCTAGGCCTATGGCCCCGGCACCTAGGCTTTCGCCTACTTTCAGGATGTCCATACCCCAACTTTCTTGTTTGTGGTAATTACCAAGCGGGGTGCCGGGAATACCGATCTTGTCGATAATCAGGTCTGGCTTGGTTTTGCTAAAGATGTCCTTGCCGTTACGAGCATCAAAATAAGACCTGAAGGCAATCACATCGTTTTCCCATCCTGGTCCTTCCATCTGGTAACGTTGCGGCTGGGCCTGCGGCTTCCAGTCATCAGGGCGGGTTTCAGAGGTGACGGGACTGAAAATATTGTTGCGCTCCTTGCTGACCCCTAAATAGGCTTGGGTACGTTGCGGATAAACCGGCAACGAAGATTTGTCAACCCACTGAACGGTAACCACTGCCTTGGCTTTAGCTCCTAGGTCTAGCTCAAAAGCGAGCTCATCCCAATTACCATTGCCGTCTAGGTCATCTGTTTGGGATGGGATGTCCTTGCCAGCAACAGATAAAACAGGCCTGAGTGTTGGTTGCCAAGGGCCTAGTAAGCGCACTAATTGTGCCCTCCCTATTGTAACCGGAACGGCACTCCGACCGAATGGTGATGGGTTAGTCACAACAAACCCCACCTTAGGTTTCGGAATATTTGTTAAAGCACCTTGCAACCTAACAGCAGCAAATACTGGGGCCGAAGGCTGGGTCACAAGCACCAACCCAAGGGCCAAGCAACCCAATAAAAGGCGTCCAGCGCTAAGTGAAACGGAATTTTGAAAAGCAGTCTGCATCATTATGATTGTGATGGTCAAATAATTTACGCCTAACGTGTCGATTGATTTTAGACAAAATAGCCCCAGAAGCAAGCCAAAGTCAAATATAAAGTTTCCAGACCTACTGATCATGTTGAGTAGGTAAAGGTCCTAGAGTTAATCCTCTCTAAAAACGATCTAACCTAAAGTCTTCGGCCCAACGTTTGAGGGCGGGCCCTGCCAACTTCTTGCTACGATAGAGATAGGGTATGCTGCTAACGCCCCTAGGGTACCAGTTACCAGGCCACTCCTTTGTGTCGCTGAAGGCGCCATCCTGATAGGCCTGATGGTTGTTACGGTTCCAGTTATAGGTAAACTTGGCATTACTAGTCGGCTTGTCGAACCAATAGCTGCTGATACCGTCGGCTACCATTACTTTGCTGAACCAAGTGACCTCTTCTCCATCGCTGAGGCGGACACCATAGCTAGAAGTACTTTTGGCCAATGCCTGTGCATAGTTATTACCTAGCATAGGAGCTAACTTTTTGAGGATTGGGCTTTGGCAGCCTGCAAGACCAGGCAGAAACAACCCCTCGCAGATTACAATACTGTGTTGGTCCCAACCTTTGAAACTAGCATCAAGAGAGACTGGCAAGTAGCCAAATTTGCTATTGGTTTTGCTGAGGGTGACGCTAATCTTGGCAGCCTCGGCGTGCAATGTAGCTGCTTGTTTAGCCCTTAGGTAGCGGTTATCCATAATGGCCTTTTCGAATAAAGCTTTGCCGTTGCCATCAAGGGTGGTGCCGTCCTCATCAGTGGATTTGAGCGGTGTGGTCTTGGCCTTAGTTGCAATATGAGGTAAAGCGATGAGCATCTCGGCGACGCACTCATAGGCACAAAGCTGCTTAACACCTAGGTAGAGGTTATCGGGGCTGCGTTTAATTGCTTCGCTGACATCATAGCTACTCCAGCCGAAGGCATAGTCGGCGATGCCATTGCCATTGCTATCTCGGTTTAGCAGGCTCTGCATCAGGACTTCAGTCAGGCCTATATGGCGTTTGACAAAGGCATCATCCCCAGTGAGTTTCCAGTAATAATAGAGCAAGAGGGCAAAGCTGCAGTTCTCTTCCACAGGCATAACAGGGCCAAAGTCATATCCCTCGGCGGCGAAAACATAGGGGAAATTACCGACGTCATGGAATAAGAATGGGCCAAACTCAGTAGCCGAAACACCCTCTAAATTTTCTTTGACAACGCCTAGTCGACGACCGCTAGGCACCTGAACCTCCTTAGTTGCGAGATAGTCAGTCCATTGTTCGAGCTGCATTTTGAGCCTCCATGGCATAAAGAGGGCCATCATCTCTGTTTCATAGGCCACATCAAGCGTATTCATGTGGCGGAATCGGCCCTCAGTGAGGTAGAAACGCGGCTTTTCGTCTTTGGCACCTTGCAGTAAAAAACTATTGGCAAGGTCGGTCCGGAAGGCAATAGCAACTACCCATTTTTCTTCAGGTGTAGCATTACTAGCACTTAAGGCACGCTCAAAATGGGCCGTTGCACGTAGGTTTCGGCTTTGGTTTTGTTTGGCATAGGCCAATACCTGATCAATATCTTTCCAGAATCGATTATAGTAAAACACAAGGTCTTGGCTGGTCGGCACGTGGTGCATAACCTTACCTGAATAGTGGCCTGCTAAAATATATACTTTGGTATCAGTTGCCTTGGGTGCGAGCTGTGCGGAATAGCCGAGTCCTTGATAACTACCAAGCTCAAAATGAGTAGCCTCGAAGCCAGAAGCAGCAAGGGCTGTAAGGCTCCCACTGCCAGCCACATCCTTAAAGAATAGCTCTTGCATCGCTTTGCCGCGGCGCCACCAACTTAGGGCAACTTCTTTGTCACGGTCATAAGGAATACCGTTGAGGCCAACCTGAACCTTTGCGACTTGGGCCGTATTGGTGTTATTGGTTGCCTCGACGATCAGGTAATGGATCGGAGCGATGCTAGTCTTGATTTGCTCAACCTCCCCTAACGAATCCGTTGGGGTGAAAGGCGAAACGACGGTAAACTTTAATGTAAGGTCATTGCTTTGGCCTTCTACTTGATAGGTATTGAGGCCTAAACGGATGAATTGGCTAGGCGCAAAGTTACTGCCTGCTGCTAGGTGGCCTGTGCGGAGTGCTATAGGCACCTGACCAGCTAAAGTAGCCTGCACAAGCAGGGCACGGTGCTGATCATTATCATAGCCCATTGTACCGGTATGGAGGCCTTGCTCTTGGGTAACAAGGCTCATAGATAGCCGACTACCTAGCCGACTACCCAATACAGTCAACTTGGTGTTTGCGTCAAGGATCTGGGCTGGTACCGAGGGATCGAGCTGATAAAGAGACTGGGCGCTAAGGCCCATAGGAATTATGGCCACCAAGGCAAGTAGCATTGGCAACATCGAGGTTCTAAAGCGTATCATTAATAACCAGAATGGTAAATTCGGTAGGCCAATATAGCAAAATATTGGTTTAGAGGGCCAATAAGGCATAGCGGGTTGATTCAGCCAACTATGACTGTGCCCTAGCACCATCACCAACTTGGCTGATGTAGAAGCCTGCAAGAAGTCCTGTTTTTGCCGTATAGGCCTTCCCTACGTTGGCTATAAAGGCATCAGTTTCGGTTACGGAAACAACAGCAAGGCCGCATCCTCCGAACCCAGCTCCCGTCATCCTTGCTCCGAGGCAACCTGGTTGTGCTTGGGCTGCGGCAACGATGGCGTCTAGGTGGTCACCAGTAACTTCATAGTCATCACGAAGACTTTGGTGGGAGGCGTTTAGTAACTGGCCAAAACCAATGAGGTTGCCAGCCTTTAGTACCTCCACTGCCTTGACGACCCTATGGTTTTCGCTAACGACGTGTTTGGCTCGTTTGAAGAGGGTTGGGTCAGTAATCGTAGCCTCAAGTTGTCCTAAGGTCGCTGCACAAAGGTTAGCCATCGGTGTTGTTGGGTAAGCTTTATTGAGCAACTCAAGGACCTTATCGCACTCGGCACGGCGCTCGTTGTATTTGCTATCGGCAAGCTCGCGGCGTTTATTGGTGTTGAGAATAATGAGGTTGTAGCCTGGCATCGCACTCGGCACAAGCTCGTACTTTAGGGTGGCACAGTCGAGCAAGATTGCATGGTCTCGTTTGCCAACAGCCACCGCAAACTGGTCCATGATGCCACAATTAACACCCACAAATTGATTCTCAACATTTTGGCATAGCTGGGCAAGGGCCACTCGATCGACGGTTTGGGTTTTACTTAGTGTCAAGGCCCAATAGCCTGTTAGGACCTCAATGGCGGCCGAGCTACTAAGGCCAGCGCCATCGGGTAGATTACCCCAGTAGAGGACATCAGCACCTACCAATTTATGACCTGCGGCAGCCAAGGCTGCAATGACTCCCTTTGGGTAGTTGGCCCATCCGTCGGCAGCAAGGTACTTCAAGTCCTTGTCAATAGTGAACGAAACCTCACCTTCGGCATTGACTGAGCGTACCCGGATGACTTTATCAGTTCGGACCCGGACCGCAGCATGGATGCCTAATGTCAGCGCAGCAGGAAATACGTATCCACCATTATAGTCAATATGTTCGCCAATAAGATTTACCCGGCCGGGCGAGAAAAAAGTATGTACTGCCGCTGTGGTCGGGCCGTATGCTTCTGCGAATTTCTGGACAAGTTCTAGCGGCATAATATCCATAAGGATTGAGGGGCAGTAGGAAAGTTCGTGAGGGTAAAAGCGTTTGAGCTACAAACCTGCCAATGTTTGGCTGATTGTGCAAATCAGGGTGGGATAATCATTTGTCTTTGTCCCAAAAAATCACCCTACGAAAACCAAAGCAAGTACCAACCAAGGGCTAGTGCAGGATCTAAACCTTAACAAACTACCATAAGTATAGGGGCGCAAAAGCCCCCAATATAAAGCCAACAGGCACTAATAAATTAGCCACTGGCACCCTGTAACGAAGGGAACCAAGTGGCTATGAAATTGGTATCAAAACAGGATTAACTAACGCCCAAAGCCATCTATCACACGGCAGATATGCTGGAAGATATCATCCACTTCGCCTTCACCATAAATGCCTGTGTACTTGTGCTGGGCTTTGTAATAGTCAGCAACAGGTTTGGTTTTAGAGTTGTACTCATCCACCCGTTTGGCTATCAGTATCTCATTAACATCGTCAGGACGACCACTGGTCAAACCCCGATTAAGGAGACGTGCCACCAATACGTCATGCGCGACCTCTAGGGCAATCATCCCTTTGACGGAGGTACTGTGGTCAGCGAGCAAAGCATCTAGTGCTGTTGCTTGTGGTACAGTCCGCGGGAAACCATCAAAAATAAAACCTTTAGCACCCGGGTTGGCCGTCAGTTCTGAGGCAATCATACCAATCACAACTTCGTCCGGGACCAAGATGCCAGCATCCATCAGCTCTTTGGCCTTTTGGCCTAGCTGTGTACCTTGTGCTATTTGTGACCGTAGCAGGTCGCCAGTTGATAGATGGATATATCCATATTGCTCAATCAGCTTTTGGCTTTGGGTGCCTTTTCCTGCCCCGGGGGGGCCAAACAGGACGATGTTCTGCATTTGCAAACAAATTTGGGTGATGGGGCTACATGGCACTTGGCCTGTGCTGGGGCAACTTTCTGAAAAACACCACTGGCCTGAACCGAGAGATGTTTAGGAAAACACAAAGATAATATTGGGGAGGCATTGTTGACCCCAAAATGATGGCCAATAGCGCTAAAATTGACGGTGAACTAATGTCTAGGTCCGCCCAATCTGCCATTTAGTTCTCCTCGTGGTCGATCTCTTGTCCGTTATCCAGAGCCAAATCGGAGGTCACGAGCTGATAAAGGGCTGGTAGGTTGCGTCCGATGCCATCAAAGTCCAGACCATATCCGACCACAAACTTGGGTGGAATTTCCATCCCAACGTACTTGACATCTAGTGGCTTCTTTAAGGATTCAGGCTTAAGGAGCAGTGAACAAATCTCGATAGAGGCGGGATAATACTCTTTGAAATTCTTGAGCAACTCGGTCATCGTGAGGCCTGTGTCCACAATATCCTCCACGATAATGATGTGGCGACCGGTTATGTCTTTCTCCAGACCCAATATCTCTTCGACGGTGCCTTTGCTGCTAGTGGCTTCGTAGCTTGCTACCTTAACAAAGGTGATCTCAGACTGGATCGTGATGGCCCGCATAAGGTCAGCAGCGAATACAAAGGCACCGTTCAGCACTGCAATCAGTATTGGATTGAGACCCTCATAGTCTGTGCTGATGCGTTTACCAAGATCAGATGTGATCTGGCTGAGCTCAGCAGGGCTGAGGTAAACCTCGAACTCCTTATCGAAAAGCTTAATATTGTCCATGGGGTGTGCCTGAGGGATCATACGTGAGAGGTCAGAAAGGCAAAAACGAAACGGTATTAAAATCTGACCTAATTGTTAGGCAGTCGTGAGATCGGCCAGTTGTTTGGCCAAATATGCGATACCGTCGTTGAAACTATGGGGTTGGTAACCTAAAGTAATCCTGGCCTTATCAATCACGAAGCCTGTCTTAGGTGGCCTGACGGCAGCTTGGGTGAAGGTGGTGCTATCAGCCTCAGTGATTAGGCTTTTGTCTAGGCCGAAATAGTCAGCGGTGGCGATGGCCATCTCGTACGGCGTAAGCATATCTGGGCCTGAGATGTTAAAGATACCTTTAGCACGTTGCTCGGCAATTAATAAACAACCGATAGCAAGGTCTTCGGCTAGGGTTGGCGTTCTCCATTGGTCGGTAACTACCTTGATTGTTTTGCCTTGTTCGAGGCTGGACTTGACCCAAAGGATGATGTTGCTTCGGCTCATGTTCTGGGCGATGCCATAAACCAAAACAGTCCGAGCTATGGCCCATGGACAGCTAGCTCTTAGGACAGCTTCCTCACCCTTAAGTTTACTATGGCCATAGTAACTTAGTGGATTGGGGACGGCATCCTCAAAATAGGGACCATCTGCACCATCAAAAATAAAGTCAGTACTTAGGTGCAACAAGAATATCTGGTGCGCAGAACAAACCCGAACTAGGTGCTCCACAGCTGTGACGTTAAGTGCATCACAACCGGAATGGTTGGTTTCGCATTCATCGACATTAGTCATGCCTGCGGTATTGATGACGACATCTGGCCTGAAACCACCGATTACCGACTCGACCTCATCCCCGTTAGTTACATCCAGTGATTGGTAGGAAAAGTCAGCCCCTTGAACAACAAGGCGATTATCGCCTCGTGCAGTTGCAAGCAGCTCATGGTCAGCACGGCGGGCGATGAGCTCGACGAGTTTCTGGCCCAGTAGACCATTGGAGCCTGTAACTAATATCTTCACGACTTTTCAGGGATAGAATAGGATGGGTACTAACAATAAATTTTATCAAAAAAGGCCAACAGAGTGGACGTTGGCTCGCTGTTGGCCCTTTGTTTTAATGCCTAGTTGTACTTGATCTTGAACTCGTCCTCGATGCGGGACCGACGCATCGTTTTGACTTCAACGGTCATCACGATGTTGGTCAATGGACGGTCGTTGGGGCCTTTTGGCTGGGTAGCGATCTGCTGAACTACCTCAATACCTTTGATGACCTTGCCAAAAACGGTATAGTTACGGTTAAGGAAATGCGCACCGTTCGGGTTGTCCACGATGTAAAACTGGCAACCACTGCTTGCTTTGGTCGGGTTAACTTGGTCGCCCATGCGTGCAGCGGCTACAGCCCCCATAACGTGGGTCAAAGAGTCGTCAAACTCGGCAGGGATAGTATAACCAACATTGCCAGCACCATCGTTGCTAGGGTCGGCATCTTTGCTGTTGACGTCGCCACCCTGGATCATGAAACCCTGGATTATGCGGTGGAAGGTGGTACCAGTATAGGTTCCGTCCTTTACTAACTTAAGGAAGTTAGCCTTGTGAACTGGGGTTCTGTCGCTAAGCAACAGGACGATGTCGCCTAATGTGGTTTTGATGGTGACTACATCATCTTCCTTAAACTCCTTGGCCTCCTGACCTGCAGCGACATGCTGTGGCAGTGGTTTCTTGATGAAAAATTGGGCTTCGGCGTCTGTTGGCGTTGCGGACATGGCGAGTGTAAGAAGGGCAGCAGATGCCCAAAGTTTGAAATGACGGATTGGAGTGGCGGTTGATAACATCGTTGGCAGAAAGCTGGTGTTATGGTGGATGGTGCTGATCAACTAACAAGAAGGGGACCAAAATAGAAATGGCCCGTTTGTTGGGTCAAAATAACAACCAAAAATACGATTGGCTGTCAGGACATTTGATTTTTTATCGGCTTAGGTCCTTGCCAAGGTCTGCCTTATGGTCTGGAGAATAACCCCACCACCGAGACTTAGAACGCTTTCAGCCACTTTGGTGCCAATCTCATTTGCCAGATCAGTGGTCAGACCTGAATGCTGATAGACTTGGTCCAGATAATCCTGTCCGTCTAGGCTAATGATGCCTGCATGGAACCGAAGAGCATCCTCCTGCAGGGTCGCATGGGCAAAAACTGGAATGCTGCAGCCCCCATCTAGTCGAGCTAAATAGGCCCTTTCGGTAAGGAGGCAAAGCTCCGTATCGGAGTGGTTGCAGGTCGCCCTAACCAACTGTTTGTGTGCAGGGCTTAGGCTTGCCGCACATTGGACGGCAATCGAACCTTGGCCAGTGGGTGGAACAAACTGATCAATGGGGAACTGGTGGACTACATAGTCATCAAACCCCATGCGGTGCACACCAGCATATGCCAATATCATGGCTTGAAAGTGGCCATCCTTTAGTTTTTGGAGCCTTGTCTGAAGATTGCCGCGGGCCTCGACGGGGGTGATATTAGGATAATATTTAGCCAACAAAGCCCGGCGGCGGGTACTGCTGCTACCCACGATCAGCCCAGGATTGTTGAAATCTAATTGCTTATCTAGGCTAAGGACAACATCAAAAGCTAGTTCGCGCTCCGTGAAGGCAATTAGCTCTAGTCCTAAAGGCATGGTGCTTTGGAGGTCCTTGGCACTATGGATGGCAAGGTCAATTTTGTCAGCTAGCAGGTCCTGCTCTAGCTCCTCCGTAAAGACACCTTTGCTACCAATTTTGGCGATGGTGGTTTCTAGTTGTTTATCTCCTTTAGTTTCGTACGCTACCAAGGATGATGTACAGCCTTGAGACTGCAACAAATCAGCAATATGATGGGCCTGCCAAAGTGCCAATTGGCTGCTGCGTGTGCCGATTCGGAAGTGCATTGGGGGCGTTAGGCGTCGAAGTGAGGTATTTTGTTTTTTTAATCTGAGTGGTCAGATAGCCTAGTTGTTTTTGCTGGACCTATCGCTTCATCCCAAGTTTGATCTCGGTCAGTTTGCGTTTGGTGTCTTGGGTGAAGTCGCCATTCATCATCCAGTCATAATAGCTGGGCTCCTTGCGCAAGACATCCTCCAGAGGGCGGTCCTTGTGTTTGCCAAAGGTGATGACGACCTCGCCTTTGCTGTTATAGGCTAACCTACCTGCCAAATCAACAATCTTATTGAAGGTCAGGTCATGTAAGGCTTTGACGTCATTGACAATAGGGGTCGTGACGTTCTTCTGGTTGTCGGTAATCGAAACGCCATCATAGCGCTCAACTTGTTTCATAAGGACATGGTAGGTCGCGAGGGCATCGACATCGGCAGCGTGGGCACCTTTGTCGCCTAACTCGCTAATATCTCCACCTGTGTAGAACTTGTAGGCTGCGGTCAGAGTTCTGGGCTCCATCATGTGGAAAATGCGCTGAGCATCGAGCAGGTGCCTATTGCTTATGTCAAACTCAACATCTGCGCGCAAAAACTCTTCGACCAGCAACGGAATATCAAACTTGAGGATATTGAAACCAGCTAGGTCACAACCTTGGAGCAACTGCTCAAGTGACCGCGCAATCTGCTTAAAGTTGGGCATATCCGCTACCATTTCGTCGGTGATGCCATGTACTGCGGTGGACTCGGCTGGGATCGGGATGGTCGGGTTGACGTATCGCTGCTTCTTCTCAAGCGTGCCGTCTGGTTTGGCGATCACGATGCCAATCTCGACAATGCGGTCGTGGGCGATGCTGGTCCCGGTGGTCTCGAGATCGAAAAAGGCAAGCGGCTTTTTGAGCTTCAGAAAGTGCATGTAGGCAGTAGGATATCTGACTTGGGTCAGTATGGCGCCCCGGATTCGGAATTGAGTTGGGACTGACAAGAGCTTTCGCGCAAGACCAACTCGAATATCCTATCGTAGCACCTCTGACCAAGAAGTGTTGTTGACCACAAAGTAAACCAAAAAGCCATGGTCCACCACCCTACTTAGTTCGGTTGCCGAATAAGTATTTGCGTCAATCTGGCTCAAGGTGGATTTCCCAAAGGGCAGCCAAAATGGCTAAAGCCTCCAAAATAACCACTGGTGGTACCTTCATATTAGGTCTTGGTCATTAATAAGGCCCCTTAGCACTTTGTTATAAAGTGGCCTCTATGTTGCTATTTGAGATGTCTATGGCAGTAAAATGGGATATAAATGGTAATTTTGGCTTGATAATTGCGTACTAACGTGCGTTTTGTATCGTTAAGGTAATAGCCGCTTGGAGGTCTGCCCTATCAGATACTTGGTTTTACAGGTCTAAAAACGACGGGCCCACCTACCTGCACCCACTGCAAAGTAATGGTACTGGCCGTCTAGCTTTGATATACTACATTTATGAGTGCTCTACACCACGACACTAGTCTTGCCGTCCCAGGTCACAATCCGGACAGCACCCATTTTCATTGTTTGATTATCGGCTCGGGTCCGGCGGGGTACACTGCCGCAATCTATGCTGCTCGAGCAGGGCTCAATCCTGTGATGTACACCGGGATGCAACCTGGCGGTCAGCTCATGATCACGAACGATGTCGAGAACTTCCCCGGCTACCCTAATGGCATCAACGGGCCCGCAATGATGGCAGACCTCCAGGCACAGGCCGAACGCTTTGGCACCGATGTTAGGAATGGTATGGTAACCAAGGTTGATTTTTCGGGCTGGCCACACAAAGTATGGGTGGACGAAAAGAAACAATTCACGGCAGATGCCATCATTATTTCGACCGGGGCCAGTGCCAAATGGCTGGGTCTACCGTCCGAGCAACGCCTGAACGGACTCGGAGTATCTGCCTGTGCCGTTTGTGATGGATTTTTTTACCGCAGCCAGAAGGTAATAGTCGTTGGTGGTGGCGACACCGCTGCCGAAGAAGCCAGCTACCTAGCCAACATCTGCGAACATGTGACCGTTTTGGTACGAGGCGACAAAATGCGTGCAAGCCTCTTTATGCAGAAACGCCTCAAAAACTTACCAAACGTAACCATCCTCTGGAACACCGAGACCGTTGAGGTTCTTGGTGATGAAGGCGTAACAGGTGTGCGTGTTCGGAATCGAATCACAAGTGAAGAAACCGACCTAGAGGCCACAGGCTTCTTCGTTGCAATCGGCCACAAACCTAATACCGAAGTTTTTGCTGACTACATCCCGTTAAACGAGGCTGGCTACATCGAAACCATCAAGGGTAGCACCTATACAAACGTCCCTGGCGTGTTTGCCTGTGGCGATGCGCAAGATATGGTTTATCGGCAAGCTGTAACAGCAGCTGGTACTGGCTGCATGGCAGCCCTCGATGCAGAACGCTGGCTGACCGTCAAACTTACCGAAGTGGCCGAGCTAGCAGAGGCTGAAGCAACCGCCTAACCTCATTATCCCCCACATCTTGCCAATATTCACTTACCATGGTACGTGTCTATTGGCTTCAAACTTTGGTTTCTGGACTTTTGTAGGCGGATTGCATCAGCCCCGCTCATTTTTTTGTCCCGACCTTGCAGTACGAAATGCTAAGAAAAAAACCAATCATATTGCTAATCCTGACCCTCCTGACCTTGCTGTTTGGCATTGTGCAGGATGTCGATGCCCAGCGGCGGAAACGGAAAAAAAGCAATCGAAAAAGTAGTAAGCAAGAGTTTAAACGCATAAAAGCTCCTAAAATAAGGGGATCCAAGGGGCAAGCTCGTTATCTCAAGAACCCAGCCTACAAGGAAAAAATAGAGTTGGCCAACCAACCCGTATCACCTGAGCGGTTTAAACCACAACGTGGATCATTTAATCCCTATAAGGATCTTTCGATCGTTAGCGAGGATTCGTTCTCATTGGATGAAGGCGAAACTAGCATTGTTGAGGTGACCGAAGAGGTCAAGATCGACAGTAGCTGGATCAAGATTGCTGAGTATTACTCGATCTGGAGCTCAAACATCATTGACCCCTACCGCATCGATCGGGATGAGTTAACTGAGCCGTTGCTGATGTTGCTTTATGACACGTTAGAAGGTCGGCTGGCGGCTATGCCACAGCGCAAAACCCAAATCAATAGCCGATTTGGGCCACGAGGTTATCGCTTCCACTCGGGGATTGACCTTGAGCTTGACATGTTCGACAGTATCTATGCTGCCTTTGATGGTGTTGTACGTGTTTCGGCCTATCAAGGAGGTGGATATGGCAATGTGATGGTCCTAAGACACTACAATGGTCTTGAAACACTATATGGTCACTTGTCCTTGCCGGTTGCTAAAATCGGCCAGTATGTCAAGGCCGGCGAGCTAATCGGCTGGGGAGGTAGCACTGGACGAAGTAGTGGTCCACATCTGCACTATGAGGTACGCTATCTCGGCAAGACCTTCAACCCCGAAGAGATTTATGACTTCCACGATTGGAAAGTCAGAGGGCCAGATTTCATCTTGACGCCAGCCATGATGCAGCTTCAGGCAAGCGGAAACACCCGCAAGGTCTATTGGCATAAAGTCCGAGGAGGTGATACCATGTTTAGCATTGCCCGTCGGTATGGCATTTCGGTCAATACTTTGGCTAGGCTTAATGGCATGAGCAAAAGTAGCGGGCTTAGGTCTGGTCGCCGATTACGCGTCAAGTAGAAATCACGATACCAGTGTCCTTTATCAATGGACCTCTGACTGCCAAAACAATATTGGCTGCCAGAGGCCTTATTCATTGTTGATTATTGGGGATCCGTGTCGCAATTGACCAAGTTGGCCCTAACTTGCGACTTGGCATTTTGACAGGCATCTCGGCATGATTTTTCGCCTGTTTGCTGTCTGAAAGCTGCCCAATACCACTATGAAAAAGTCTGTAAACGATATGAACAAGGACATCAATCAAGAAAGTATTGATGGTAATGCTGAGTCCAGAAAGATGGCCAAAGCGAGGCTTGTTGTTAAGGAGGCAGCACCAGACTTACAATCTACCTTAGGTCAAGACCCAAGCGATGTCCAAGAGGTAATGTCGCTCGATATCTACGGAGCGCGTGAGCATAACCTGAAGAACATTGATGTCTCGATTCCGCGTAACAAGCTAGTAGTCATCACAGGCATCAGTGGTAGTGGCAAAAGCAGCCTAGCTTTTGACACCATCTATGCAGAAGGTCAGCGCCGATACATGGAAAGCTTCTCGGCATACGCCCGGAGCTTCATTGGCAATATGGAGCGGCCTGATGTGGACAAAATAGAAGGGTTATCTCCGGTCATTTCCATCGAGCAAAAAACCACGAGCCGTAACCCACGTAGTACGGTCGGGACCACTACCGAAATCTATGATTTCTTGCGCCTGCTTTTTGCCCGAGCTGGAGATGCTTATAGCTACCTCAGCGGCAATAAAATGGTCAAGCAAAGCGAGGATCAGATCATCGATCAGCTGCTGACCAGCTATGTGGACAAAAAAATCACCTTGCTTGCCCCAGTCGTTAAGGGTCGCAAGGGGCACTACCGCGAGCTATTTCAGGAGATTGGCAAGCTGGGTTTCCAACGGGTCCGTATTGATGGTGACCTTACCGAAATCACGGCCAAGCTTCAGGTCGATCGGTACAAAACACATGACATCGAAATTGTGATCGATCGACTGATCCCGCTGGATACTGATCGTTATCGGTTGGCACAATCTGTCAGTCTAGCCCTCAAACATGGCAAAGGGCTGGTGCAGGTTCTGCCAGAAGGGGCGACTGAGGCGCTCAACTTTAGCAAGTACCTGATGGACCCGGCCACAGGTCTTAGCTATGACGAGCCTGCACCCAATAGCTTTAGTTTTAACAGCCCCTATGGCGCCTGCCCCACCTGTAATGGGCTAGGGGTGATCGAGGAAATCAGTGAGGCTCTTATCATCCCTGACAAGTCGGTCAGCATCAGCCGAGGTGGTATTGCGCCACTAGGCGAGTATCGTGACATCTGGATTTTTGCCAAACTCAAAGAGTTCCTGAAGGTTCATGATACAACCATTTACAAACCAATAAGCGAGCTCCCAGAAGAAGTCCTACATGAGCTGCTATATGGCAGTGATAAGTCCCTGAAGGTTAAGAGTGATAAGTACCAAAGTACCTACCATACCCGCTTTGAGGGTATCATCAACTTTTTACAGAACTTCAGCGACAGCAATAGCGAAAAGATTCAGGATTGGGTCAAGGACTATACAGTTATACATACCTGCCAAGATTGTAATGGAGGCCGCCTCAAGAAGGAGTCGCTCTGGTACAAAATCGACGACAAAAACATCAGCGAGCTCTCGCGGATGAATATCAAACAGTTGTTCAAATGGTTCGACGGGATCGAGAACCGTATCTCTGGTCGTCAGCTCACAATCGCGACCGAGATCCTGAAAGAAATCAGAAAACGGATTGGTTTCTTGCTTGACGTTGGGTTAGACTATCTGATGCTGGACCGCCCAATGCAGACCCTTAGTGGTGGTGAAGCCCAACGGATAAGGCTGGCTACCCAGATCGGCACCCAACTGGTAGGGGTACTGTATATTCTGGATGAACCGTCCATTGGACTGCACCAGCGCGATAACGAAAAACTGATCAAGGCCCTCCAAAATCTGCGTGACATTGGCAATACGGTCATGGTTGTTGAGCATGACAAGGACATGATGCTTGAGTCTGACTTTTTGGTGGATATCGGGCCAGGTGCTGGTCGGCATGGCGGGCAGGTGGTTGCTGCTGGACATCCGTCCGAAATCCTGAAACAGGACAGCACAACGGCAAACTACCTAAACGGCAAACTCAAAATCGAAATCCCGAAAGTCCGGCGCGAGGGTAATGGTAAACTCCTGAAACTGATCGGTGCAACTGGCAACAACCTGCAGGACGTCACCCTTGACATTCCGCTGGGCTGTATGGTTAGCATCACGGGTGTGAGTGGTAGTGGTAAATCAACCCTGATCCATGAGACCCTCTACCCTATCCTGAACCGGCACTTCTTTAATGCCAAACGGGAGCCAATGCCTTATGTTAGCCTTGAAGGCCTAGAGCATATAGACAAGGTAATCGAGGTGGACCAAAGCCCTATCGGCCGGACCCCACGGTCAAATCCTGCTACCTATACTGGCGTGTTTAGTGACATCAGGACCTTGTTCACCCAACTGCCCGAGTCCAAAATCAGGGGCTACAAACCAGGGCGCTTTAGCTTTAACGTCAAAGGAGGGCGCTGCGAAACCTGCGAAGGGGGTGGCATGAAGCTGATCGAGATGGAGTTTTTGCCAGATGTCCATGTCTTGTGCGAGACCTGCAAAGGCAAACGCTATAACCGCCAAACCCTTGAGGTACGCTTCAAGGGCAAATCCATCGCTGATGTACTGGACATGACGGTGGAACAGGCTGTTGAGTTTTTTGACAAACATCCGCACATCGCCCGCAAGATCAAAACACTTAACGAGGTAGGCCTAGACTACATCACCCTAGGGCAACACGCCACTACCCTATCTGGTGGAGAAGCCCAACGTGTCAAACTAGCCACCGAACTTAGCAAACGGGATACGGGCAAAACCCTTTATATACTAGACGAACCTACCACAGGCCTCCACTTTTCGGACATCAGGCATCTGCTGGATGTCCTGACCAAATTGGTTGATAAGGGAAATACGGTGTTGGTGATCGAGCACAACCTAGACGTGATTAAGGTCTCGGATCATGTTATCGACCTTGGGCCAGAAGGTGGACAAGGTGGCGGTAACATTATTGCGAGGGGAACCCCAGAGCGTGTAGCCAAGGCCAAAAACAGCTATACTGGGCGTTTCTTGAAGATCGAGATGGGACGATAAGGTACCACCTATTATGCAGCCAGAACCAAATCAACATACCGTCGAAATGCATTATGTGTACCTATCACTCGGCAGCAACCTTGGTGATCGACTGGCGTACCTAAAAGCTGGGCTGGATGGGTTACGCACTCACCTACAAGTATCATCAGTAGAGGTAAGCAACGTGTATGAAACTGCACCTTGGGGCAAACTGGATCAACCAGGATACCTAAACTGCTGTGCACGAATAAGGACTAGCCTTAGCCCAGAGGAAACGTTATCCCTATGCCTAGCGATTGAGCGCAAAAATGGACGGCAACGCACCGATAATTGGGGAGCAAGGACATTAGACCTCGACTTACTGATTTTTGATGACCTCATTCACTCATCTAGTGATTTGATATTGCCACATCCCCACCTTGGTGACCGTCGTTTTGTCCTGAAACCTTTGGCAGACTTAGCATCTGAATTGATTGTACCTAGATATAATCAAACAATTGGTGGATTGCTAGAGAGCTGTGGTGATGATAGCGAGGTTGTTGAGGTTGACGGTTTCAAAGACAACACAAACTATTAGCGTATCACTCTCTTCATCACAACACGCCTATACGCTATTGCCACTACCATCAGCACTGAAGCTGCCAAATACACATAGCCCAACGACTCTACCCGCCACTGCTGCACCGCCAAGGCCACCAAAGCCCACACAAGGGTAAGCGGAAAGGCAATATCGTTTTTGGAGATGAAGAATAGGCCAAGCAATAACACCACAAGTGTAAGTGCAACGGCCCATATCATAGCAATGAAGGCATCCGGATTATAGCCTAGACTCTGTAGGTAACTGGCGATCGTGACAATTGTAGCCACGCTAGTCCATGCCATGAAAACCGAAACAGGCCACAGCAAGCTGTGATACAATTTTGGAGCATCGGCAAGAAAATCCACTAAATAACAATAGGCAATGGCAAGCGGCAGCACATTGGCCATTAGATCCAGCATGATTAATAGTTGGTTACCACCGAACGACACGGGCACCCACAAACTATTGGCGACGGCCGCAAATACCAGCGCAATAGTGGCACGGTTCAGAGCCTGGCTGGGTGGACCTGAGTACTTGAAAATCCGCCAACTGACCCAAAGTATGGCAAAGAAAATGAGCGTCCAGATGCTGAAGGCATATCCAGCGGGGTTTACCAACGTACGGATCTGCCCTTCGCCACGCTCCTGCACTGGTTTAATAAGCAAGCTACCATAGTTTAAGACCATGGAAATGGCAAATAGTATGACAGCGGTGAGCCCCCAAACCTTGGTTGGATTGCTTTTCAGAAGTTCAGTGCTCATTTGAATGCGATTTGTGGTTAAGTTTTTCCGCCCCAATCTGAGGTGGATAATCTTAAGGTACGGATTTAAAGGTTGATAATCCGCCTCATTTTGTGCATCCTCAAACCCGACTGAGAGCTAGCCCTTGACTTGGCGTAATGCGCAAAGAACCCCCATCATTCCTAGCCGATTCTCTGCAGGTTCTGCAGGCTGGTTGGTGGTAGGCACCTCAGCGTTCCCGACAATTTCCGTACCAAGAAAACCTCTCCAACTCCAGACGATTGCTTTCAGCCTATGCCTGTGGGCACCGTGCACTAGCTTGGTGAGAGGGACTAGGTTTTGTGTTCCCCAACCTCCGTCCTGTGACCTAGAAGCTGAGTGACTACACCGCCAATCGGATGCCCAACAAATACAAAAGAGCTGGTTTGTTTCGGTAAAAAAGCAACTTTTTTTTTGGTCGGACAGCTAAACCTATCAAAAACGGCTTATGAGAGCCATAATGGCTATTTTTTGTCCGGGAGTCCACGTCAAATAGCGTAGTCCCAGCGCTGGTTTAGGCGGTTATTTCCGCCTTTTCTGGCATTTTCTTTGGGAAAAGGAAAATTTTTCAGAACAATCTCATGCCTCTATTTGTATTATCTCAAACCTTTTTACCCAAAAACCAAAAACTATGCTCACAGTCCTCCTCAATGCCATCAATATCAAAGTAGACGATCCGGTCGCCTTTACCTTCTTCATTGGGTACATGGCGATGCTGGCTTCGTCGGTGTTCTTCTTCGTGGAGCGCGGTAGCGTCCAAGGCAAATGGAAGCTCTCCTTGCTCATTTCCGCCCTCATCACTGGTATTGCAGCCGTGCACTACTACTACATGCGCGACTACTACTTGGCTACTGGCCTGACCCCAACTGCATTGCGTTACATCGACTGGACACTTACTGTGCCGCTGATGTGCGTAGAATTCTACTTGCTCACCAAAGCAGCAGGTGCGAAATTCTCCTTGCTCATTAAGTTGATCGTTGCCTCTGTATGGATGCTGGTAACAGGCTACATCGGGGAGGCCTTCACTCATGGTGATGCAGCTCAAATCGCCTTGTGGGGTGCCATCTCAAGCATTGGTTATGTCTATGTACTCTACACTGCTTGGGCCGGCGAAGTTGCCCAACTTGCTGCAAAAAGCGGCGATGCAACCGTCATACGTGGTATCCGCGCTCTGGCCTGGTTTGTGTTAGTTGGCTGGGCCATTTACCCAATCGGCTACATGTGCATGGAAGGCGGCTGGCTAAACACTGGCCTAGGCTGGCAAGCAAGCAGCATTGATTTGTTCTACAACATTGCTGATGCCATCAACAAAATTGGCTTTGGTTTGGTTGTTTACAACATTGCTGTCAGCTCACCAAAAACCGAAGCAGCTTAACAAGCAGGCAGGTTCCAAAACCTAACAAAAAGGCTACTCCAAACGGGGTAGCCTTTTTTATTGACCTTTGTTCTATTGACTCTTGCCAGAAATAGAGGGCGGTACTTTTAGGAACACAATGCACGGAAAAGTAAGTAGTGGCGGATGCACAGCATAGGAGATTAAACAAATTCGACTGTCCTCCCGATTAGGATCACCTTACAGAATCTTGTACCGATTTAGTAAATCGTGCATGGTAATGGCGTGGGGCAAAGTCAAACTAGAGATAAAGACCACCAACACCACTTCACTGCCCAAGTCAATAAATGAAAAGGCAACGATCATAAGCCAAGTCATACTAATAGAAATCACTAAATACGGAATCGCCTTCAGAATCAACCCCTTGGTACTAATCTGAATGTCGCTCTTGATTAAATAGAGGGTGTGTAGGGAATGCCAAAACCCAAAATAAACCGTGAAAGCTTGCAGAACGGGTAAAGTCCAAACCACCGCCAGCAACAATACCAGCATCCCCATTTTGGAAAAAGAGCGGTACAGACCCGAGACCAACACCGCCACCAAAATCATGAGCAATGAAAAACCAGCGAAAATTACTGGATACTTCGCCAAATACACCAGAAATTGAACCTCACCGGCAGAGGTGATGCCTAGCAATTTCAAGGAATCCAGATTGCGATCTATATGCGAACCAAATAGCCAGCCAGTTAAGCCAAGTCCATAAATAAAGATAACCCAAGCAGGCTGATTCAACTTGAAGAGTGAGAAATCCGTTTCCCCAAAATGCCAAGCTGTGCAAAGCAAAAAGACACCCAAAGCAACTGTAGGGCTAAACAACCAAATCAAGGCGATCCCCAAAATTTGCGAAACATAGCGCAGCAAAAACTTGAAGAGCGAAACTTTTGGGGCCTTTACCTTGGCGATTTCAAAGTCCAAACAACCGTGAATCAATCCCAGTGATAGCACCACCGTAAACATAAGCTGATAGCTGTATTGTTGCTCAAAGCCTGGCGCCAAAACGTGCAAGGCAAACAAGCCCCCACTCACCAATGCAAAAAGCAGGTTAATCTTGGTTTGCGCTTGGTGCTGAAAGGTCATATCTTGATCCACCTTTTGGTTATTGTTTTAACCAAACATCAGGGGATTTGTTTGAACTAATTTATCCGTTTCAGGTAGAAATGATATGGCAGTACTGAGGAGTTCCGGAAGACTAGATCCTGTTCAATTTCTGGCTAATCTGGTCTATTTACCTACTACATCTCAAACTTGTCCGTGCCGCTAAATTCCACTATCTATTAGTCGTTTTACCAGATTATCACGACTTACGATTTTGCAGGCTGAACTCAAATTTAGGGCTCGGAAAGGCTGCTCACCGTTTGATGAAACGTAGGTTCCTAGCTATAAACTCTTCATGTAATTGGTAGGCCTCGTCGTAAAGCCCTCATACTTTGCTTCTGTGTGGCGACATCATAACTCGTATCTTTTACCTACATATAAGGTCTGCAACTTAGATTGTCTATGCTTGTGCTGTCACAAGTCAAAGAAAGTTATCACTCAGAAGCCGACCCTATAGGTGGCTTGTTGCTTCTGTTCCATCCATCTAATAACAAAACCCTAGCATCTTAAAGATACTAGGGTTCTTAGGCTACTATATTGGTTGCACCTGCTACTGTTTCACAACCTTACCTTGTTGTACATCGGTAGCAGTCGTGATTCTATACAGATATACGCCCGCTGGCAGATTTGTCAAATCAACACTTGACGAACCTAGCACTGGCTGACTAAGCTGCACTTTGCCGTTAGCATTGTATAAGTCAATGGTTGCTGCGTCTTCCAAACCAAGTACATAAAGTTCGCGACTTGTTGGGTTAGGATATACAGACAATGGCTGCCCTTTACTTCCGATAGGAATATAGATGATGTTGCTCAGTGAAGTCTTGCCATCAAAATCTACCTGGCGCAAACGATAGTACGCAGCTCCTTTATAGGGATCAGTAAAATTGAAGCTTGCTAAACTGTTACTATTTCCGTCACCAGCTATAAAGCCAATACTATCGAACTGTTGGCTGTTTTCACTTCGCTCAACGATGAAGCCTCTGTTGGACTGCTGGCTTGCTACGCTCCAGTTTAATTTCACCTCGGCTTCTTTACGTTGCCCGCTGAAAGTGGTCCATGTAACTGGTAATGGGTTGTTATCTCCACTCGCAGTCCAGTCGCTGAAGCTATTGGTATTCACCCAAAGGCCGTAAGAACCTACGGAAGCAGATAGATTTTGTTTCGGTCCGACCTTTGTCCAGCTTGTTCCATTATCGGGGCGCCTCCAGACTTGTACACTAGCCATATTGTTGTTATTGCGTACAGCTGGCAACCAATCAAGCCTTAGGCTACGACCTGAGACGGGCTGGCGATGTGCCCTAATGGACCAAGTATAGCCGATACCAGAGGCTGAACCAAACGTAGCAGCCACCTCACGGCGCTCTACAAAGACGGTGTCAAGGTCATCTAGCCCACCTGTTAGGCGTACCCCGAGCATATCAAGTGCACCGCGACCAACTTGGCGACCCAGAGCTCGTACCCGACCGATAATGCGGCTTGTGGCATTTTCGTTTGGTTTGCTAGCAGTTGACGCCAGATTGACTAGGTGAGAACCCGCCACAATGTTTCCGTTGGTCAAAGTTAGGCTGTTACATACATTGAGATCCCCATTCAATTGAATATGGTTGCCGTTGTCAATCACAACATTACCTACTGAAGCGTTTCCTACCGCTTGAGATAGTATACCAACCAACTCCAACGTAGAGCTGCAACCACCTGAGATTACGCCGCCACCAGTTAGGTTACCATATAAGGTGAGTTTATTGCTAGCCGAAATGTTAAGGGTTACACCAGTTGGTATGATTAGATTATTAGCAATTGCGTTTGCGCTAATAATAGGCGCAATGCCAGCACTCCTGATTACTACTGTACTTGTAGAGGTCGGAATACCACCGCACCAGTTGCTAGGATCAGTCCAAGAAGCATTGTTACCCAACCAAGTACCTTCAGCAATGCTTGTTATGCTGATAGGTGAGGTAGTGATTTGGCATCCTGCAAGTGTTGTAACGACAGCAGAATAATTATTGGTTCCTGCAATCACTGGGGTTGAAGCCCCTGACCCACCTGTTGACCAAGCATAGGTACACCCAATACAAGTAGCTGCATTCGTAACCGAAACCGCATTGCCGATACAAGCACTAGAGCCATTGGTGGCACTTAATAATGGGGTGAAGGATGGATTAACAGTCACCGTTAGGTTCTGCGGAATACTACTGCAAGTATTCGAAGTTGTAATGTATGCATAAGTCACTACAATTGGCGCTGAAGTACTGTTAGTCAGAGTTTCTGAAATAGAACCTGTACCACTACCCGCTGCATTCAGATTAATACCTATAACTGACGCGCGCGTCCATGTAAAGGTAGCTCCAGCCGTTGTACTCGTTGGGCTGTAATTAAAGGCGGTGTTGCTACAGATTGCAGTTGGTGTCAAGGTAGAGCTCAACACTGGAGTCGGATTGACAACGACTGTTACGTTCTGGGTATTAGTGCAGCTATTGCCAGTCAAGGTGTAGGCATAGACTACACTGATTGGGGCAGTGGTGTTGTTGACCAAAGCACCGGATGGGTTGCCAGTTTGTGCGGTCGTGATCGCAGCGTTTCCACCGATGGCAGCACGGGTCCAAGTGAAGGTCGTGCCAGCAGTTGCACTAGTTGGTGTATAGCTAAAGTTAGCACCAGCGCAAATGGCGGTTGGTGTCAAGCTAGAGCTCAACGATGGTGTCGGATTGACAACTACTGTTACGTTTTGGGTATTAGTGCAGCTGTTGGCAGTCAAGGTATAGACATAGACTACACTAATCGGAGCAGTGGTATTGTTGACCAAGGCACCAGATGGGTTGCCAGTTTGTGCTGTCGTGATCGCTGCATTACCACCGATGGCAGCACGTGTCCAAGTGAAGGTCGTGCCAGCAGTTGCACTGGTTGGGGTATAGCTAAAGTTAGCACCAGCGCAAATGGCGGTTGGTGTCAAGCTAGAGCTCAACGATGGTGTCGGATTGACAACTACTGTTACGTTTTGGGTATT
>JAIXYP010000023.1 GCA_027490155.1 Cytophagaceae bacterium
AAGACCACCTGGCCAAGGGCATTAACTACCTCAACGGATTGGACTTTGGTCCAGATTTCGGCGGGGGCTTTGATTTTGGTTAGTTGGCTTGCTGGGTTGGGGTAGAGGGTGATTTGGGAAAGGAGTTGGGCAGTTGAAAGATGAGTTAGATTGTAATAATAATTACGAACACATACTCCATCGAAGGCCCTAGCCATATAGTTTCCGTTTCGCTGAGTAACTAATCGGCAACTAGTATCGTTTTGAAGTAAAACGCCATCTAAGTACCACTGATATTTACTTGTGTTGTAACACCTCGCAATCAAGGTGTCATCAATAGCCCTAAGGCTTTCACTTGTGCTGTCTTTATTTAGCGTAATTTTAAATAGATATGATCTATTTCCGAAAACAGGAAAATTGTTATCTCTAACAAAAATTGTTTTCTTAATTTCTAAACTGGGACCATTGAAAGTAGTATCTGACCAACTTAATGTCGTACTATTGTTAAACCCTATAGATGCATTGAAAAAAGTTTGATTTGACTGTGGAATGAGGTCATCTCTGCCATCCAAAAAGTTCAATAATGATCCAATATTTGGATCATTAAATTTCAAATAAATACTGCGATTTCTGTTGCATGCACTAACATTGATCGCAATTGTTCCAGAATCTTCAATAGCAATACGTTGGATGTAATTGTTCATCCGTTTTGTTTCACTAGGTGAAAAGTAGGGTAGTCGATTCCCATCTAATACATAAACGAAAACTATAAATTCCCTTCCGATTTCGCCTGCCAATACCATGTTGCCATTCAGATTTCGTCTATATTCTTTGACGCGACAAAAAATCGAGAACTGGTTGTCTGGGGCAGGAAAGCGTTGAAAACCTCCGAACTTAGAAGGGCGAAAAGAAAATACTCCTGTGGAGTTATCGAACTGTACATCTGGAATAGCATTGCTATTATTAGCGACAGGTTGAAAGGATGCAATAGGAAAATTCGAGCTATAGCTTCCTGGACCATATCTACCTGAGGTA
The DNA here is from genome assembly GCA_027490155.1 of Cytophagaceae bacterium. GTDB lineage: Bacteria > Bacteroidota > Bacteroidia > Cytophagales > Flexibacteraceae > CANHWS01. The sequence goes on from JAIXYP010000023.1 coordinate 1,015, forward strand.
TTTGGGATAACAGTCGTATCTACAACAGCACCCCCAGTATAATTTGCATAGGTAGCGTTGGTGTTGCAGGTAGTCCTTGGTGCTTCTAAGGTATAGACTAAAGAGTCACCATCATAATCGAAAGCACGCATTGAATGCGAGTACTGTTGATAGAAAGGGACACGTGGACATGGCGGGATAGCTTGATTAAACACAGGTGAATTGTTCTGGGCAAAATCTAGATTATTCAGAATAGCCTCAAGATAAACGGTACTAGGGCTACCAAAGGCGATATTTGCAGATCGTGGCCTATTACCATCTGAATAGACAAAGCACCAATCAGCTCTTCTAGAGGGTAGTGTTATATTAAAATTAAAGGTATGAACTAACACACTTGTTGGCAATATAGGATATGATGGATTAACTCCACTTGTACATCTATAATATGCAGGATAATTTTGGTGATAAATCTGCTGGGTATCAACGCGCAAAACCGGGATAGGAGCAACCGTTACCATTGAGGGACCACATCGTCCTGCTCTAACTTCAATCTTTTCAGTACCTAATCTGTTGTCAGCACAGTCCGTAAACAACCTTAAATATACTCGATAGGTTAAATTTCTTTGATGAATATAGATAATATCTCCCCCTAAAATAGTGCCGCCATAACTCTTAAATGAGGAAGCAAGAGAAATAAATAACAAAATACTAAGAACAAACTGTGAAAGATTCTTCATGATTAGGTTTTTTTTGAAAGGTTATTACTCCACCACCAACACCTTTCCAACACCTAGCCCACCAAAGCGCAGCCAATACTGCCCACTTTTTAGGCCAGTTAAGGGCAAAGTCATTTGGCCATCGTCATCTTGTTGCGCTGGCTGGCTCAAGACCACTTGTCCAAGGGCGTTAACTACCTCAACTGATTGGACTTTGGCCCAGATTTCGGCAGGGGCTTTGATTTTGGTGTGTTGGCTGGCTGGGTTGGGGTATAGGGTGATGGACGCTTGAAGCTGAGTAGCTGAAAGTTGGGTGATCACAGAATAGAAGCCACTAGTAACGCAATTTTGGTCTGTGACCCGGACTCTATATTTGCCGTCCTGACTAAATAGAATGCTAGAATTGGTTGCATTTGGGATGGGAGCCCCATTGAGAAACCATTGATATAGTGCGCCTGGTATGTTAGGTGTGGTCAGTTGATTCCCGACGGCTGTAACTTGTGCACCGGCACTATCCCCATCAACCAATAGTCTTAGGAGGTAGGATCGGTATCCTACCATCGGAATATAGTCATCTGTGATTCTGATTGGTAACTCAAAACTGGCCTTGGTAGAGCCAGTCAATGGCCCTAGAGACAGGGACAGCTGTGCACCAATGGTATTCTGGCCCACCATACTGATGTTATTGACAAATCCCGGCCGTTGCCGACTGTCATACCAGATGGAAACATTGCTGCCGACATTGGGGTCTCGGAACGGAACTAAAACGGTTTGGCTATTACAACCCGCAACTCGCACCTCAATAGTTGATGAGTCTAGCAGCAACACCCGAGCCAAAGGATTAAGGTTGGTTGCTCTACCGTTATCAAGCAAAGGTGGGCGGTTAGCACCACAATCCCGCACGGTTACAAAGAACTCTTGCATGGTTTCGCCTACCAATACGGCAGGCCCTGTACCCAAGCGTCGGTATTCTTGCACCTTGACAGCCATTGCATACCGATTGATGCCATCAAAACGATTGGCTGTAGGAGTGTGGAACCTAGGTCTGAAGGACAATCCACCTGTTGACCTATCAAGCCGAAACGTATTCACGATACGGGACGGATTCGGGATCAGATCAAAGGACTGGATCGGGTTGGTAGCCGAATAGGTCCCGGCTGGTAGCTGACCCAATAGATTGGGTACTTGGTTGGTATCAATATAAAACCGGGCCGGATAGTTGGCATAGGTCGTTCTGGTCGAACAGGTTAACATCGGTTCGAACATCGAATAGGCCAAGGAGTCCCCATCAGGGTCAACTGCTGCAAAAGACCGATAATAGGGTTGGTCTACACATATATATGGGTTGGTATAGTCGACAGCATTGATTTGGGCCGAAGTATTACTCAGGACGTCAAGATTATTGAGCCTAGCCTCTAAATAATGATTACCGTTGCTGCCATTGCCCAAATTGCCTATGTCGGCCCTGGCGCCACTTGCATAGCTGAAACACCAATCCGCCCGACGGCTAGGCAGGGTTACTGTCCAGATGTAAGTTGCCATCCTAAAATTGGTGCGGGTCTCAGGATACTGTGGATTAATTGCACTGGTGCAGACAAATCGGCTTGGATAGCTTGGTGGATTGTTTGATTGTGTATCTAGCCTCGCCGGACTGACGAGTGGTGTCCTCATAACCACATTGCCACATCGACCTTCGGATACGTCAATGCTCATTGACCCCATATTGATGCCTGCACAATCATAATACAGGAACAGGGTCACCCGATAGGTCAGGCCTGAGATGTGGGTGTAGGTGATCGATCCGCCGCTGTCATAGGCGGCATACAATTTGGGCGTTCCGATCAGGAATAACGTGAGTATTAGTATCCCTAACGGTATCGCCTGTTTCGTTCTAAATAATGACCTCATATCCATAGCACAAGGCCCTGTGGATACTCCTAGGGCATCGTGCTAGTAAACATAGGATAAATGACTGTATAATGCAAAACAAAAATAGTGATAAATATTAGCGAGGGTTACAGAATACAAGCACCCATCAACCAACCATTGCCTCTACTGCGCCCACATCCAGTCAAGCCAAAGTGGGTTGCTGTAGGCTGCCACCCAGCTGTCATGTTGGACGCCAGGGAGCTCAGTATAGACAATCTTGCCACCTCTGTCACGTAGGGCATCAACCAGCCGGCGGCTGAACCCAACCTTGACGGCCTTATCTGCATCACCATGGAACAACCATAAGGGTGTTTTGCCCACCCTATTGTAAAGGTCAGGATGGACACCGCCACAAACAGGTAGCGCTGCCTTGAAAATTTTTGGGTAAAAGGCGACAAACTCAAGCGTACCAAAGCCACCCATTGACAGGCCGCTAATGTATTGGTGTTTGCTGTCAATTTTATACACCTGCCCGAGCTGCTGCAATAGTCCGTTGACCATCTGGAGGGGGCGGGTAGGTTGCTTGGGCATCTGGAAGGAGGCTGAGTCGCGTGCAAAAACTAGGTGGGACCAAGACTTGCCTTTTGGGCATTGAGGTATCACGTAGATGAATGGATACTTGCGCCTGACTGCACCATTGTTGACCAGCGGCAAAAAGTGTTTGAGCTGGGCTTGGTTGTCCATCCCTCGCTCGCCAGAACCATGCAGCAAAACCATCAGTGGATAGGTGTTGCCTGGTTGGAAGTTATCAGGAAGCACCAACTGATAGGGTAGGGTGTCAGTGAGGCCTGTTTTGTTGTCCTTCAGGACATAGGCACCTGATTTAAACTCGATCGGTAGCTGATTTTCGGACTGTGCCATGGCCAAAGGGGCTATCAGGGCGAACAAATAAACCAAGAGGGTGCTTTTGATGTGGGTCATTAGTAGGATATGGACGTTGTTAGGATTGTACCCAAAACGAAAGTCAAGTTAGGGATAGTATAGCAGCAACCATGGGCACATGGTTAGATAATTTAGACACCTAAAAGTTATCTCAACTAAGGGTGCTGGCCAAATAGTTGGCTATTGAAGCTAGGCAAATAAGCCCAAATATTATCTTTTTCGCAATTTAATCTGCTAATATTGAGCTATTTCCTGTTTTAAGGTCTATATTGCCCTGTTAGATAGGATAGGTTTACGGATATATGACCGTAGCCTATTGTTAACAGACGGCAAAATACTAATGGTGTTGCACAAGTTGCGCTTTTTCTGGGGATTGGTTTTAGGTCTACTCCTGACGGGAGCAGCCATGGCGCAATCTCCTGAAGATAAGCAGTTTGTGGTTAGGTCGTTTGACGAAGTGGTCAAGGAGCGCACGTCCTACGAACCATTCCACTTCCAGTTCCCGAACCTGAACCGTGTCTTCAGTTATCGGGACCCTGCTAAGCTCAAGAAAATCCTAGAGCTTGAGCGTGAAGGTAAGTTCTACGAAATGCTGCCCCTAATGGAGCAATATGTCGGCAGCTTCGGTATCCAGAATTTCTATAACGAGACCCGCATGCTTTGGCGCCTTGGCCAGCTTTATGAAAAGCTAGGGCAGGAGTCAAAGGCCAAAAGCATGTATCGCCTGATCCTGAAACACCATCGGGGTACTGTCGATACCCTACGTAGGTATTATGACAAGCTCAATGCGGGATTTGCGGACAACTATGTATCGCTCAAGTTCTATTATGACTTAGTGGAGTACCGCAAACATATTGATACGCTGAGGCCACCGCGTGAGGTCTATATCAACATGGGTGAGGGCATCAATAGCAAAACAGAAGACTATGGCCCAGCCCTTTCTGCTGCAGATGATACCCTGATTTTCAGCTCTAAACGTAACCGGCTTGATAATGGGCGGGTGAACGAGGACTTATTCTTCAGCACCCAGAAGTATGGTTACTGGATGGATGCCGAGCCGATTAAGGAGCTCAATAGTAAGTATAACGAGGGTTCAGCCATCGTCAGCAAGGACGGCAAACGGGTCTATTTCACCCGCTGTGATGCGCCAGAAGGCTATGGCAATTGTGATATCTACTACGCCGACTGGGATGCGCGCCGTAAGATCTGGACAAACATCACCAACCTAGGCGCTAATGTCAATGGCAAAGGTTGGGACTCGCAACCTGCCTTGAGCCCCACTGAGGATACGCTCTATTTTGCCAGTAATCGCCTTGGTGGATTTGGCATGAGTGATATCTGGTTTTCGGTAAGGTCTGAAGGGACTGATTGGGGCATCGCCCAAAATATGGGCCCAGTGATCAACACCCGCAAAAACGAGGCTAGCCCTTTTATGTTCCGTGAGAACAACGTACTGTACTTCAGCAGTGATGGGCATATTGTCAACTTTGGCAATTTTGACATCTATAAGTCCTACCTCAGGGGTGGGCGCTATCAGGAGCCACGCAACATCGGTCCCTTGGTCAATGGTGGGGGTAATGAGTACTACTTCACGATCGATAGCAAGGCAAAGAACCTCTATTATGCCCGCAGCGAGGATAGTACTGTCCGTAATTTGGATCTCTACAGCTTTGCGCTACCGATGGATGCGCAACCACGTGCCACTACTGTCTTTGGGGGGCGCTTGACTGATAGCACAGGCAAACCTTTTGCCGGCATCGTATCGGTGATCGATATTGACAACGGCATTGAGGTGGCACCTAAGTTCTTGCGCCCAGATGGTAGTTTTGATTTTGACTTGATCAATAACAATAACTACTTGCTGATTATCCAGGGGGATGAGTTCTTCCGGATTGAAGAGAAGTTTTTCCTCAAGACCGATACATTTATCGACCGAAGGGCCCGTAGTATCAAGAACGTCAAGATCAGTTTCCCATCTTTAGAGTTCCTAGAGGCTAGTGCAGAGATTTTGCCTAGTATGTATAATGACCTCAACAATATCCGGAACTTCCTGCTCGATAACCCGAACTGCAAACTCAAGATTGACGGACATACTGATCAGAAGGGTAACAAACAGGACAATCTATTACTGAGCAAACATAGGGCAGAGGCCATCAAAAAATACTTGATGGAAACTGGTCAGGTCAAAACTCGGCGGATTGAAGCAAGTGGTTTTGGCAGCGCCAAACCGCTGATCCTGAACGAGAAAACGGATGAGCATAGGCGTATCAACAGGCGCGTCGAGTTTACGATCATCGTCGAGCAGCGCAGTGGGGATATAATCAAGGTGTCAGAGTAGCTTTTGTTTCGCACCTAGGGTTTGATGGTGTTGCATCTCAGACCTGAAGTTGCCATATTCGCCTTTGTAATTTTAGGTGAGGTAAAACCTCTAACCAAACTAACTGACGAATGAAACGCTTTACGAACCTCATGATTTTGTTGTTGGGGCTTGCTGTCAAGACCATTGCACAGCCGACCAACAACCCCTACATCTCGTTCTACCCTAACACGCCAAACTCGCATTGGACACAAGTGCTCAGGTGGAACAATGTATTTAACGTTAGCATATACGGTGCTGTGGCTAATGATAATCAGGATGACTTGCCTGCCATTAAACAAGCCATTGATGCTGCCAATCAGTCTGGTGGTGGGATCGTTTATTTCCCGACAGGTGTTTACAATGTCTCGGACTCCTTGATCTTGAAAGCTGGTGTGGTACTCAGAGGAGACGACCCAACTGGTATTACATCAGCAAAAGTGGCAGGCTTCCAACCCCCAAGCAGACTTGAGTTTCCTCAGTACATCTTTGACACTACGGCTTTCGGTGGTGCCGGTTATCCTGTTACGTCTGCATTCAAGACGATTACCAACACCCCAGATGCTCGAAACATTGGGGTTGTCAACCTAGACATCAATAGGGCTGGTATTGAGTTTCATCCGCTGTTTGATTCAGTCGGAATGGCTAGTCATCCGGGTGGTACCACCCCTAATTACCAGCCACTCGGGAATCTTCGTAACGTGATCGTATTCGGAACGAGGACCAACAACGTGGCCTATCCTGATCCTCGCTTGCCTGCACTTTATAGTGGACCTAATCAGATGAGGCCATGGCAGCGGTTCTTCTACAACTTCGTTTCTAATATTGACGTTTATGCGCGTGAAAACGCCATCATCGCCAATAACCGAATCAACGATCATGTAACCGATAGCTATGATCAGCCAGGTTACAAAGTCCGCAACAGATGTACATCATGTAATAATTATCGCAACGTCGGCCAGCCAGGAAATGGTACTGTCAACGCTGTAAACTACATCGAAGTCCTTTCGGGAGAGCATGCACGTTTTGACTACTCTGCCCATTACGGCATTACGCTGAACCGCAATAAGAAGATCATTCAGAACGGTAACCGGACAATTAAGCCAATGATATGGTACCCGGACGCATATGAAGAGCCATCGCTTTATGCTAAAGGTTTCGTAATTGACGACAATTGGGTTTACAAGACAGATAGGGTAGGGATCTGGTGCGCTGGTTACGGATTGAGAATCAGGCGCAACATTATTCGTGATACCGCTATCAACGAATCACGAACCTGGGCAACGCCCAAAAAACGCATTCTCAACACGACAGGAACTGAGATTCAGCGGAACTATTCGGCAACTTACGAAAACCGTGGCATCGACTATGGTGGTGGAGATATACTTATAGAGGATAATGAAGTACTTGTTTCTGCAGCTGATTTCCCTGAAAGTGGTCAATATGGCTCTATCGATGGAGAAGGTATTATGGACCAAGGAAATGGCGGTGGTACAAACCCTAATGGGGTCACGATCAGGAGGAATAAGGTCGCATCCAATCGTGATGACTGTACCAATCCTACCATTGGCATTTACCGCACTGAAGGGGCTCATAATATCATCTATCAGGATAATGAATTTACTGGTAACAGCCGTTGTTTGCAAGTGGACGCCAACAGAACTGGTGTGCCATATCCGATGACCAATGTCTTGGTAACTGGCAACAAGAATGTCAAAAACCTGCAAGTAAGGGCCTTAGGCGGTGGTCGTAATGCTGTCGTCCACGGCAACGAAGGCACAACAGGTGGCGGCACTATGTTTCTATCTTGTTTTGTCAGGGAGTTCAACAATGTAGCCTTAACCCTTGCCACGGCTGGTTGTGCGCCTGTCCAAGCAGGATCACCCGACTCTACAGACTATCCAACACTTAGGATGGCAGACCCTGCGGATAGCGTTTTATTAAGTGCATCAAGGCCAGTGTACACGCTAAAAGCTCATGTCACCAATAGCCAACCTGACTCCGTCGTATTCTATCTTGATGCTGTTACACGCCTCGGAGTTGGTACAGTTAACTTTAACGGTGACACCGCCACTTTTGACTGGACAATGCCAACAACAGACGGTCAGTACAAGATATCGGCCAATGCCTATCGTACGGTTACCGGGGTTCTTGCAGAAGGAAAGTCTAACATAGGCACCATCACAGTTGATGACGGAGATGCGTTTACGAACAACCCTCAGGACGTCATCGTGAGTATCAATAACTCAGTCCCGACTGTTGCACCCATCCGTTTGTATCCTAATCCTGCCAAAGCAGAGCTTTGGGTTTCGGGTATTGATGACGCAACCAAGCTCACTATAATTGACAATCTCGGACGTCATCTTGGTACAGCCCAAGGAAACAGACTAGATATCGGTCAACTTCCACAGGGTACGTATACACTCCGCATTGAATCAAAGTCTTTAGTGCGATTCAAGCGTTTCATTAAGGAGTAACTGAAGTAGATAAGAAGGACAAAACAGAAGGCCCGCAGTTATTGTGGGCCTTTTTGTATTGTCATCGGACATGGTCGCCAGATTGTTTTGCCTGTCCCTGCAAGGTCCATCCTGACTGCCGAATATTAGCTTCGTCAAACTAGAATCAATCAATTTCCGCCATAGGTCATGCTGCAATCGATAAAACAAAAAAAGCCTCAACAGTAATGTTGAGGCTTTTTTATTGACTTGGTAGTCGGGATAGCAGGATTCGAACCTGCGACCTCCTGCTCCCAAAGCAGGCGCGATACCGGGCTACGCTATATCCCGAATCCGTCAGCGAACGTTTCCGTCTTCTTGATCGGGATGCAAATATAGCAGGTGGTTTTGTACTTTTGCACCTGAGTCAAAAAAAATATTTTCATGCCCCGTCCTTCCTTTACCGTCCAGCCGTCATACGGTGCTGAGCTGCAGAAGCTACCACTGTTTGTCAAACTGGCCCAAAGTGCTACTGTGGCGGGGATTGAGGCATACGTCGTTGGAGGTTATGTGCGTGACCTTGTATTAGCGCGCCCCGTCAAGGATGTGGACATTGTCTGCCTGGGGGATGGTGCAGGCCTAGAGCTAGCGCAACACTTTGCAGCCCAACATCCGGGTAGCAGTAGGGTGGTCTTTTACAAAAACTTCGGGACGGCTAGCCTCCATTATGATGGGTATGATGTCGAGTTCGTTGGGGCTAGGCGCGAAAGCTACCGTCATGATAGCCGGAAACCCATCGTCGAGAATGGCACCATCGCTGAGGACCAAGCACGGCGTGACTTCACGATCAATGCCATGTCCATCAGCCTAGGGGCAAGCAATTTTGGCGAGTTCATTGATCCGTTTGATGGGGTAGAGCACCTTCGGCAAGGCCTGATAAAGACACCGCTGGACCCTGAGGTAACCTTCAGCGATGACCCTTTGCGGATGCTACGTGCCATTCGGTTTGCAGCCAGGTTGGGCTTTGACATCGATGCCGACACTTTTGCCGCCATCATCAACAATGCCGAGCGGATCAAAATTGTCTCTGCCGAGCGCATCATTGACGAGATCAACAAAATCGTGATGACTGCCAAGCCAAGTTATGGGTTCAAGCTATTGCTGATCAGTCGCTTGTTGGATATCATCTTCCCAGAGCTCGTTGCTCTTCAGGGTGCCGAAAACATTGAGGGCAAAAGCCATAAGGACAATTTTTATCACACCCTTGAGGTGCTGGATAACGTCTGCCAGCAGAGTGACGACCTGTGGCTCCGCTGGGCTGCCATCCTGCATGACATCGCCAAGCCAGCCACCAAACGGTATGTCCAGGGGCATGGCTTCACGTTCCATGGCCATGAGGAAAAAGGTGCACGCATGGTGCCAGGCATCTTCAAGCGGCTGAAGCTACCGATGCACGAGCCTATGCGGTTTGTCCAGAAGCTAGTCAGGATGCACTTGCGCCCTATTGGCTTAGGCAAGGAGACGGTTACTGATAGTGCCATCAGGCGCATTATGGTTGACGCCGGCGAAGACATCGAGGCCTTGATGATCCTTTGTAAGTCGGATGTCACGACCAAAAACCCAAATAAGGCCCGTCGCATCATCCAAAACTTTGAGAAGGTGGTCGAGAAGATGGCCTTGGTCCAGGATGCTGATGCGCTCAGGAACTTCCAGCCTGTGATCACGGGGCAGCACATCATGTTGGCCTTTGACATCCCTCCTAGCCCTATCATTGGGCCAATCAAGATGGGGGTTCGGGAGCTGATTCTGGATTGTGTGATCCCGAACGAAATCATCCCCGCATATCAAGCCATGCTCGAGATTGCGGCCAAGGAGGGACTTTTGCCCAAGCGTACCTATGAGGAAGTGATGGCGCTAGACCAGCTAGCCTTAGCCGCAGATGCTGCAACAAAAAGCCCGGCCTTAGTTAGCTAACTAGTAGGCCGGGCTTCTTAAAGGTCAATATGCCGAATGACTACACACCTAGGTCATGCAGACGGGCATAGGTTATAAAGTCCGTATTGATCGGTTTGATGCCAGCCAGACGTAACATACGGGCGATCTGGGCACGGTGGTAAGTCGCATGGTTGATCGCATGGCCCATAATGTCGATGACAGGCGTTTCGTAATAGTCGCCTTGGGTATTTTTGTAAGCGATCCGGCGGTGGTAGTCGGCTTCAGTGAGGGTCGGGATCATCGCTAACCAATCTTCGCCTGCCAATTGCGCTACCTCGCGGCAACGTGGATAGTCGTAGACCTCCCAAACGCCATTGACACGTGCAGGGCGGCCCTGGATTCGGCTTACCCATATCTCCATAGCTGCTAGGTAGTGGCTTGTGGCGACCAAAACCTCTTGGTCTGTGACCTTATGTTGCTCTAGCAGGGTCAGGAGCTTGTCATTGGCCCACATGTTATAGGTGTAGAGTCGCTTGAAATAGTCGTTCATCATGGCTGAGGGTTGGCACTTAGGCCCAAGGGAATATTAAGTATGGTAAGGTTTGGGGGCGCAATGTCCTAAATTTTTGGCTTGCTTGGATGGTCCGCTAACCAGAATACTGATGTGTCTTGGCGCTGCAACTCGGGTTGAGACTGTCATTTAACTATCAATGGGTCACCTAAAGCTAGGATCCTGACCGCTCATAAATCCTTGACAAAGAAAAGGTTGGCAAATTTGTTAACTTGGCAGCATGACCACTAACACAGACAATCAGGGGCAATATGCCCAACCTCTCCAGACAATTCTTGGGGCAGGCGGACCAGTAGGCGTTGAGCTTGCCAAAGCCTTAGCGCAGTACACAGACAACATTCGGCTCGTTAGCCGGAATCCGAAAGCAGTCAATCCTACCGACCAACTTTGGCCAACCGACCTAAGTCAACCAGGCCAAATAAGAGAGGCCGTTCGCGGATCGGCTATCGTCTTTGTTACAATAGGGTTTGCCTACACAGCCAAGAATTGGGCCAAGGTATGGCCTCCGTTCATGGAAGCGACCATCGATGCCTGCCTTGCCGAGGGTGCCAAACTTGTGTTTATCGACAATGTCTACATGTACGAACCTTCAGCGGTTCCTCACATGACAGAATCTAGCCCGATAGGCCCCAAAAGCAAAAAAGGAAAGGTGCGGGCCGAGCTTGTGCAAATGATCCAGACTGCAATGAAGTCAAAGGGGCTTCAGGCGATCATAGCTCGCTCTGCTGACTTCTACGGTCCAGTTCCCCAAACCAGTGTCTTTGTGGAGTCCATCACCAAAAACATGAAGGCTGGCAAAAAGGCCCAGTGGTTTGCCTCAGCTGACAAAAGGCACAACTTCACCAATACGGTCGATGCTGGCCGAGCTACTGCTTTGCTAGGCAACACCCCAGATGTCTATGGCCGCACCTGGCATTTGCCTACTGATCCTAACCAGATCACAGCGAACGAGTGGGTCAACCTTGTGGCCAAACTACATGGTGGCAATACGGGCGTACAGGTTCTACCTACTTGGATGATGCCCATTCTGGGATTGTTTATCCCCATCCTTAGCGAGTTCTATGAGATGGTCTATCAGTATGACCAAGACTACTTTTTTGATAGTTCGGCATTTGCCAAACGTTTTCCAGACTTCAAGATCACTTCAAAGGAGGAGTCCATTAAACAAAGCTGGGACATAGCTTAGTTGGCTAGAGCACCATCCGATCAACTACTAAAGTTGTACCAAATCAGCCTATAGTATTTACCCTGCTGTTGGCTGATTTTTTTACTTCCGCCTTCTGCGCCTTGGCCCAATAGGGGCAAACGTTGCCGAGCCCACAACTGCCGCATTGCGGCTTGCGGGCCATGCAGGTGTAGCGACCGTGCAGGATAAGCCAATGGTGGGCCAGATGTACTTTGTCCTTGGGCAGGTGTTTCATCAACTCTAGCTCGACCTGCAAAGGGGTCGTAAGGTTGGCCTTGACCAGACCAAGTCGTTTGCTAACCCGGAATACATGGGTGTCAACGGCCATGGCTGGCTGACTATGGATAACCGATACAATGACGTTGGCGGTTTTGCGGCCCACACCAGGTAGTTTGATCAAATCTTCGACCGTGTTTGGCACCTCTCCCCTGAAATCATGCTGCAACATCGTGGCCATACCTACCAAGTGTTTGGCCTTATTGTTGGGGTAGGAGATGGAACGGATATACCCAAATACTTCATCAGAATCCGTAGCGGCGAGGCTTTTAGCGTCAGGATAGCGTGCAAATAGGGCAGGGGTCGTGAGATTTACCCTTTTATCGGTGCACTGGGCACTCAGGATAACAGCCACCAAAAGCTCAAATGGGTTATTGTAATGCAGCTCCGTTTCGGGGGCTGGCATGGCTTGTTCAAAGTAGGCCAAGACGATACCGTAACGTTCTTTTTTGGTCATGACGTAGATGCACCTCTAGGATGGTCAGGGTTGACCACTTGGCCTAGGGCTTTGCTTAAACGAATGGTGCTGACTTGTTGTTTGGTGCCTAATGCTTGTTTACAGCCTTAATATGTGGTGTTATCCACGGCGCATTTCGCGCTCAATGTCTCGGGCCTTGATGTCCTCACGTTTGTCAAAGAGTTTTTTGCCTTTGGCAGTGGCTATCTCTAGTTTCGCTAGTCCTCTGTCGTTGATAAAGAGGCGTGTTGGGATAAGGGTCATCCCTTGGTCCTTGAGTGCACGTTCGATCTTCTGGATTTCCTTTTTGCTTAGCAGGAGTTTACGGTCCGCCTTCGGATTATGAGGATTGAAGCTCATCTTCTCGTAGGGGCTAATGTGTAGGTTCACGACATAGACCTCGCCATTATGTACTTGACAGTAAGCGTCCTGCATGTTGACCTTCTGCATCCGGATAACCTTGATTTCAGAACCGCGAAGGACCATACCTGCGACATAAAAATCGAGCAGGTTGTACTCGTGGCTTGCCGCCTTGTTCCGAAGGTTGACACTTCGTTCGATCTTGAGTTTGTTACTGGCCATATTGGTTTGCGCGTGGAAGGGAATGGAGAGAGGCCCTAGGGGCAGCTACATGGCAGCCAAGCACGACAATAAAGGGGCCTGCAAAAGGGGTGCGAAGTTGCTAAAAATATAGGGCCTTGCCAAAAGATATGGTCTATTGCCTAGTTATTGGTAGTTTTGTGCCTTGTTGGTATAGTATGGCCTCTGGGCAATCAAGCCCTGATCATTTCTGTGTCAGCAGACAAACACCTTTATTGCATGGAGATTAAAGAGCTGGGCATACCAGGGATTTTGGAGATCACACCCCGCATTTTTCCGGACCCGCGTGGTTTCTTTTTTGAGTCGTACAACGAGGCCGCCTTTGCAAAACATGGCCTCCGGATGCACTTTAGGCAAGATAACCAGAGTTTTAGCAGGGCAGGCACCGTCCGTGGTCTTCACTTTCAGCATCCACCAGCCGCTCAAGGAAAACTCGTCCGGGTTTTGTCAGGTCGTGCCCTAGATGTTGTTGTGGATATTCGCAAAGGTTCTGCAACGTTTGGCCAGCACCTAACCATCGAGCTGGATGCCGAGCGCCAGAACATGGTCTGGGTCCCCGAGGGATTTGCCCATGGCTTCGCTGCGCTGACTGACGTTGTGTTTTTTTATAAGTGTACTGACGTTTATACCCCAAGTCAGGAAGGTGGCTTGCTCTGGAACGACCCTGCTCTCGGGATCAACTGGCAGGTCTCAGATCCGGAAGTTTCGGTCAAGGATGCAATTTTGCCGCCATTTGCCGAAATGATTAGCTATTTTTAGACCCGAATATTGCGTTATTGTTAACAAGCTCGATTCTCCCCAGAGTGTTGGTTACCTTTCAGTAGCCAACCAGTATCAAGGTACTAATCGGCAAATACCCTTTCTACATGGCTCGTGCTAGCCTTTGGCTTATAGTTTTTTTGGTTGCAGGTCTCAGCTCCTGCAAGTTTTACAAACGTGACATCCTCTTTCGTAGTGATGGAACGCCAGATACTGTGTTGGTAGCTGCCCAACAAAAGTTGGCACGTGTCAACTTCCAGATTCAGCCATTTGACTGGATTGATGTTAAGGTTTACAGCAACGGAGGTGAATCGTTGGTTGATCCTAACTCAGAGTTCGGCAAACAGGTCGGTGTCTCTGGTGGTGGGGCCATGAGTGGGGCTGGAGGAAATGCACAAATGGCTTTGACCCCAATCCTTCTCGGAACCATTAATATGGGGCGCTACTTGGTTAACGCCGATGGTGATGTTAGCCTGCCACTTATTGGTCGGCAAAAACTGGCCAATCTGACCTATCGCCAAGCAGATAGCTTGCTGGCTGAGAAGTACAGCAACTTTTATGAGGATGCCTTCGTTATTACCAGGACCGCCAACCGGCGATGTATCGTTTTGAGCGGCGGTGGAGGCTTAACCTTGACAGCAGGATTTACCTCAGGACGTATGGTGCCATTGACAGATGAGGGAATCTCGCTCATCGAGGCCATAACGATTTCCGGAGGTGTCCCTGCTTATACTGACATGTCCAAGATCAAAGTCATAAGAGGAGGTGACCTCAAGAACCTAAAGGTAGAGACCATTAACCTCCAATCGATGCAAGCAATGGCTAGTGCAGATACGCGTGTCTTTCCTAATGACATTATCTACATCGAGCCAGTGCGTCGTCCTGTGATTGATTTCCTGCGGGACGTAACGCCATTAATCTCGGTCCCGCTATCTATCCTTACCGTACTCCTCCTCATTTACCGTCCCTAGTCTGACCCTAACCGTTTTTACTTATGCAGTTTAACAGCAACATGTCAGGCGCCAACCTCAACCTGAGCGGCAATAATGGCCAGGCTGAGGACGAGGAATCGGGCTTAGGCAGGATAGACTTTGACAAACTCCTGCCCATTCTGAACAAGAGTCTTGGCTGGATCATCTTGTTTATCTTATTCTCTGCTGCCTCAGGCTATTTATACCTGCGGTACACGCGCCAATTGTTCGAGAGCAGCTCTGTCCTCAAACTAGAGGTACGGGAAAAGGCCAACATCAAAAATATCTATAACGCAGTTACCTCAGGCGATGCAGAGGCCAACACCCAGACCCTTGCTGGGGAGATCGAGCTCATCAAGTCTCCTGTTATCTATGCCAAGGTCATTGACCGCATGGATCTCGATGTGACATATCAACTACGTGGTAGCCTACTCTTGACTGAGCTTTATCAGCAGTCACCATTTCGGGTAGAGTATGAGATGATCAAACCAGGTATACTGGACATCCCTATCGACTTTGAGTTTCTGGAAGGTGCCAAAAAGTACAAGATGGGCTACAAGTTTGGCCAGGAAACTGCCTTTGGCGAGTTCGAGTTGGGCAAGCAATACCAGAATCCATACTTCCGGTTCAGGATCACTAAAACCAAGGATTTCAAGCCAGAAAGTGTTGGTTTCAAGTACAACTACACCATTAATAGCCGCGAGGCCCTCAATCGGTATCTAGAGTCCAATCTGTCTGCTAGGGTGCTCAATGCACAGGCAAACACTATCATAGTTTCCTTTAAAGACTACAGCCCAGCCAAGTGCCAAGACATTGTCAATAATGTGGACTCGGTTTACCTAGACGTAACGCTTAGCAAAAAGAACCAAGTAGCCGAGCAGACGCTTGCCTTCCTTGATAAACAACTGGACAGCACACGCCAGATGTTGAGTGGAAGCGAGGCCCAGATGGAGTCCTTCCTCCGTAGCAACAAAGGCGTATTGGACCCTAAGACCAATATGTCGAAGCTGATGGAAAAGCTGGACCTTTTGGTCGAGAAAAAACTCGAAGTGAAACTCCAGCTCTCTACACTCAACGAGATTGAGAACTTGGTAATCCATAAAAAAGAGGTTGGCCAGTTTCTGCCAATGCTACGTTATGCCAAGGACCCTGAGCTATCGGCACTGGCCAAAGAGCTAAGCGCAATGCTCGAGAACCAAGACCGTGTTTTGCTAAGCTACAAAGACAACACTACTGCCAACAAAGCCAATACCCTTAAGGTAGACCGCAAACGCGTAGAGGTGCTAGAAGCATTGACAGCGGCCAAGGAGTTCATGAACAACGAAATGAGCCAACTGGACGAAAAGATCAACGAGTTAGAGTCCTCATTTAACGGCATGCCGAGCAAGGATACCCAGCTTAATCGTCTGAAAAGGTTTTATGACCTCAACGAGAAGTTCTACCTCAGCTTGATCGAGAAAAAAACTGACTTTGGTATTGCCAAGGCAGGTACCGTGCCTGATTTTCAGGTCCTGCAACCTGCCAATCTGCCTACCATCGCTATCAGCCCACAGAAGGGTAATATCTATACCATGTGGCTCGTGATTGGTCTTGTGGCGGGTATCGTATTGGTTGTCGTGCGTTACATCCTTCAGGATACTGTAGTGGCAATGCGTGAGATCGAGAAAACCGTCCCAGCTCCTTTGCTAGGTGTTGTTCCGGTTTATACCAAGGAGCGTCTGAAAGTGGCTAAGCTAGTTGTTGATAAAAACCCCAAGAGCTCTTTGTCTGAGTCCCTTAGGGCCATCAGGACCAATATTGACTTCTTGACTACTGGCAAGGACAAGAAAAAGATTATCTCCGTAACCAGCACAGTGGCTTCTGAAGGTAAAACCTTTATCGCAGTTAACTTGGGTGGTATCTTGGCCCTTAGTGGTCTCAAGGTGATCCTGATTGACCTTGATATGCGGAAACCTAAGTTGCATCAGGCTTTTGACTTGGTTAACGACCGTGGCATGAGTACCCTGCTGATTGGTCGGAATACGCTAGAGGAGTGTATCTGCCCTACTTCTGTCGAAAATATCAGCGTTATTCCTGCTGGCCCAACGCCGCCTAACCCGTCTGAGCTATTGCTACGCCGTGAGTTGGATGACCTCATCGTAACCCTGCAAGAGACTTACGACATCGTCCTGATTGACTCCCCGCCAGTAGGTCTCGTTACGGATGGTATCATCATCATGCAGAAAGTGGATCTGCCGATTTATGTTGTACGCAGTGAGTATAGCAAACGCGTATACCTCAAGAACATTACCAAGCTGGTCAAAACCAATGGTTTCCGGAACCTATCTGTTATCCTGAACGGTATGGACAAGTTCAAGACCTATGGCTACGGCTATGCTTATGGCTATGACTATTACACCGACGATGACATCCCGAACGGATTTGATATGTCATGGCTGAAGGGTATCTTCGGTAACGGCTAGTCAGATTAACACCCTAGCTCATTAAAGAAGCACTCTTCCATATTGGTCGAGTGCTTTTTTATTTGTGATGATATGTAGCGGCCGAGGTAAAAGGCAGTGGTATCAGGTGCTGTACGGCTCAGGATACTTGTGGTCAAGCCTTTTAGCAATTTTGACAAGTAGGGCAACAATCATGATCAATGAACAGTACAACCTGTTGATGCTATTGCTTTGAGGTGGACAATATTTGGATTTTTTGTGCTGAACAGGCCATTATTGTTGCCAATCGGCAGTTTGCTGATGTATTTTTGTGGTTGGCAGGCAACTATCCTTACATAATGTTTGTCTCCTTATTGTCTGTGCTAGGCTGTTCTGGAAATGTAAGTTTACGTTACCGACAACCACAAGCCAGATCCCTAAGCCAAAAGAGGTACCAACCTGCGTCCAAAAGTGTGGTTGGCTTATCTGCTGATATTTTGCTTTCACTTCCTCTTCAGGATACTCTATGCAAATCCTAAATACAGCCTTGAGGCCACTCAAGACCATATTAAAGCTTTGGCTAGCTTGGTTTTTGTCCCCAGCTGACGCCTCACGACCAACTCTCCTACAGCTACCGATCCGTGTCAGTGCCAGCCGATCCATTGTGGCGGGTTTCATTTTGACGGTGGTCATGGCTGGTGGTCAGAATGCCTTTGCCCAGTCCTACACGGGGACAGATAATGCCAGGATCATGATCCTGACCACGGAAGGCGAACGGTCGTTTACCTCCAATAGTTTTTATTCGGGCATCTACGTCGATGGTGGGGCTATGACCCTCAAAGCCAAGGCTAGCACCTTTTTGCAAGGGCTCACCCGGGAGGACTCTGTGCTGTTTGCCTCCATCTTTAATGTCAGCGGCAATCCTGTCATCCAGCTAGAGGCACAGTTCCCCAAGGACTTTAAGTTGTCTCGAGGCAATCAATCCAAAACGGTAGATGTCCAAGGCTATATGAGGATAGGTGGGGTTAAGAAATTTGTAACTTATCCCATCACCCTAAGCTACAATGGTGAGAAACTTAGCTATCGGTTCGACACCATGGTCGATGCCAAGGCTTGGGGACTTATCATCCCCGAGGATCAAAAGAAGCGTGTCACAGGCATGATTAGAATCTCCGTTTTCAACTAACCTTCCTATCGCCAATACTGATGAAACTAGCACAACAAAACGGGCTGCTCGTCTGGGGACGGTTAGCAATTATGGTCCTGATGATCGGGATGAGTTATGTCCTGAGCGCCCAAACCATCCGCAATCCGCAAACCGTATGCCCCTATGATACAACTAGGCCACCATGTTCGGTTACGGGCCTGACAGCCTGCCCTGCCGGATACCAGTTCAAACACCAGCAGGATTGCTGCGGTGCGGTACGTCTCTGCAAGGATACCAACACTGTTTATGGACAGTATGGCGGAAACCCCGCCAGTCGCATCAACGCCAATGTCTGCGGCGAAGGTTGCAAAGCTGCTGAGATTAGCGATGTTAATAGTTGCCTAACCTCGTCAGAAAATCAGACTTCTTGGTACATCTTTGAGGTGCGCCCGCTGCCAGATGGCGGCCGGAACGTGGGGGATTTTGCAGGTTACCTTAGGATGAAAATCCTCCCTTGTGACTTGCCACCAAACTCGGCTACTTGTGGTACGCCAGCCAACCCTTGTGATTGTGATCGGGTTACTGCAACCCGGCCAAATGTCTTTAACGACAACGGAAATGGCAGTATTGGTGATACTGACTATGACTGGATCTTGTACGAAGTAACCCACTTCCCACGTGGTGCTGACCTAACAGCTGCCTGCCCGTTAATGCCACGTGTGCCTGACATTACTGGCAATCGACCACGTACCAGGCCTTGGATACGCGCTTGCAACTTCTCTGGGGACAGAGGCCCTACTGGGCTTTATGATCCGGGCCGTACGCCTGGTGGAGGTGACTCGTCTGTAAATGCTTCAGGTAATCGTTATCTCACCCCAATTAAGGTCTATGTTGGCCAGCGGTTTATCCTTGCAGTTGACAACTTCAGCACTAATATCAATGGCTACAAGATCGACTTTACAGGTCGGGGTAATCGTTTTGTGTTTCCTCCACGCTTCGGTGTGCCCGATCCTTGGCCATCTGCCACTGTTGTGCCACCTAGTGGGGCAATTAAGCTAGATACAACGATCGATGTCTCGACATGTGCCGAGAACGTCATCCGTATCCGGTTCAACCGTGCCATTCCGTATGACTCTGTCCGTTTGGGTCGTTTCTCGATCCGGAACCCCAATGTGCCACCCGTCAATATCCTTAGCATCAAGCCAGATCCGGCTGATACTGTATTGGGCTTTGCACGCCGGTTTATCCTGACGACAACCCAGCTATTCAGCAGTACTACCTATCGTTTGATCCAAAACTTCCCGATTGCTGATCCTTGTGGCAACCAAGACCAGCTTGACACTACTGACTTTATCGTCAAGCCATTTACATATTTTGACACCATTAAAACTGTTTGTCAGAATCCTTTTGCCATCCCACGTTATGGCAATAGCCTCAAGACGGTGACCGTCAGGTCCAAGATCAGCAAGTCAGTCCAGTTTGACAATGCCAATTATCGGTACGAGTGGAAGGTGTTTGCAGGCCTTTCTGGCACGGACTCCGTTTTCGTAACGATCCCCACGACTACTGGCAATGATAGTATGAGGGTTCTGCCTCCTGTTCTGACCAATAATATTAACACCAGGCTAGGGCCTGCTTTGGTCTATACGCCGACCTCAAGCAATGCTACCTATCGTGTGCCCATTCGCCTCAAGTCCTTCATCAGCACTGGGGTTTGTGTGGACTCGGCTAGGGGTATGATCACCGTCAATGCCGTGCCTTCTTTTGGGCCTGACTCAATCAATGTCTGTTTTGGGGATCCGATTAGGTATGCTGTTGCCCCTAATGACACAATCGGTAGGAAGTTCACTTGGCGCAGTGCTATCAGGCGCAATTGGGCACCAACTGGTGGTACCCTTTCCTATACTTCTGATACCCTTGCTTATGATGTAGTAAATGCCCAGGTCGATGATAGGCGCACGGGTTGTACTTACTTCACCAAGCCGTTCAATGTCCAGACTGCTCAGCGATTTTTCCCTGCCTTTTCTATCGATACCGTTTCGCTAACTGCCAACACCTACCCGATGAAGGTAAGGCTCAATAACCTAACCAAGCGCCAAAGTGTGGATAATCGACTGATCCCGATCCAGACCCGTGGTTTGTCTTTCAGGTGGGATATGGGTAATGGCGACCGAGTAGTGACAGCAGGGCGTGATACTGCCTATTATACCTATTTATCCCAAGGCACTCAACGTGAGGGTACGCAATACAGCATCAACCTCGAGGTCTATGATACCTTAGCTTATAAGGTGACACCAAACTGCGTGGTCAGCCGTGTGGAGCAACCAATTGTGGTCTTCAACCCGCTTTTGCCGAACGTAATCACACCTGGCATTGCCGACGGAGCAAATGACAACTTGTTTGTCACTGGTATCAGCAAGGATGCTAATCTGCGGCTCTATAATCGCTATGGTGTGCTACTCTATAATGTCGAGGGTTATAAAAACGATTTCACAGCAAGCAACTATGCTGCTGGCACCTATTACTACATCCTTGACGATAAGTTAACAGGCAAACGCCTGACTGGCTGGTTAGAGGTGATGCGTTAGGCGAATTCTCCGTTTAATTTTAATCCAAATGGGGTAGGTCAGCAGATGTTGGCCTGCCCAATTTTTTTGTTTTAAGTTGTTTTGCATACAGCAAGCTCTTACCATTCCAGATTCGATCCTGTAGGCTTCAGATTTAACTAAATCTCACTAATTTGCGTCTAGTGAACACCACTTAACCTTAAAACTGTGAACGCTTTATGTACAACTACCTCCGAATAAAGGTGTGCATGTCCCTTATGCTATTGATGGCTATAAGTCAGTCATCAATGGCATTGACCCCACCTACCGTTAAGCCGGGACAGCGTTGTGGCTACGGCCCTGTAACGCTCATTGCAACTGGTGCCCCCGCTGGTGCCTCATACAAATGGTACCGATCTGCCACCGCGACGGACTCTTTGGCACAGACCTCAGATTCTGCCTATGTCACCCCTGCCTTGACAGCCAGCCCAACAACCTTCTGGGTCTTGATTGATAGCGCTGGTATCAAAACAACTCGTGTCCCTGTTGTCGCAACTATTCTGGCTGCACCACTAGACTTAGCGATCAAACAGCTAAAGCCAAGGGATAGTTATTATCTATCCTATCCATTTGACGGTAGTCTATTGGACGCAAGCGTGCTGCGGAACAATGCCTCAGCGACAACGAACGCTAGTTTATCTTACGTTCAGGACAGGAACGGAAGGCCAAATGCTGCCTTGAGGATGAATGGTGGTACCTTTGCTGGCCTTAATACACTTAACAACTTTGGGCCGATCCAGGCAGTTACGATTGATTTTTGGATGTTGGCTAAGCCTCAAACAGGTCAAGTGAGGATCCTGACTGGCAGTAACTCTCGCTCAGCGGTCGGTAATAACCGAGATAGGCAAGTGCTTCTGAATACCAATGGCAAACTCACCTTCTCGACTTTTAACACCATCCCGGACAACTTTGAGGCCAATAAGGTAGTCACTGATAGTGTTTGGCATCATGTCATTATCACTGGTCAGGCCAATGACCGTGTCCGGATCTACATTGATGGTGTCAAATATCTTGATTTGGCTACTGCTAATAACTGGGAGGGCTATGGTGTCTTTTGGCGCCTAGGTTTTGATTCTCAGGATGGGAACTCTCGTTCGTTTGTTGGGTTGCTTGATGACTTCAAGATGTATGACTATGCCGCTTCGCCTCAAGAGTTGGAAGGGGTGCTAAGCCCAGGGCCAACCCTGACGCAAAGTGCCTCTCAATATTGTGGACAAAGTGCCGCTCCTGTGACTTTTTCGTTGACACAATCTCAGGCAGGTGTCATCTATCGCTTGTTTGACCAAGCCTCAAACCTTCGGTTGGATACCGTCATTGGGAATGGTAATGCGGTTGCTTTGGTGGCACCTGCACCTACTACTACCACAAACTATCGCATCGTTGCCACAAGTGTCGCCAATGGCTGTGTCACAACACTCGACTCGGTCCTTCGGGTAGCCATCGGTACAACGCCAGATACACTGATTCCGTTTGAAGTTACCTCATGTAAGCATGGGTCTAGCTTGTTAACTGTGCGGGTAGGCCTTGGCGAAACAGCTGTTTGGTATGG
Organism: Cytophagaceae bacterium; assembly: GCA_027490155.1. GTDB lineage: Bacteria > Bacteroidota > Bacteroidia > Cytophagales > Flexibacteraceae > CANHWS01. The sequence continues at coordinate 23,789 of JAIXYP010000023.1, forward strand.
ATCTGCTACGGCAACAGTCCCTTTAGGTGTCGATACCATTTTTAGTACTCGTTCTTTAGGTGTGCTCGATACGGCAAGATATTATGTTGCTCGGCGCACAGCTTCTGGTTGTGAAAGCAATAGGGTAGTAATCATGGCGACTTCCAAAAGGGCGCCCTTGACAACTGTGAAGGTGTCGCAGTTTGCGCATACTAGGCTCAAGTTTAACCAAGGTAGTCTCCTTGATCTTGGCACCGCTGCAAACGATGGTGTGGTGAGCGTTGGGACCAAACGTGACACAACTGATAGGAATGGCAAGGCTAAATCAGCGCTGTATTTTGATGGTACTAGTCGCCTGACCACAACCAGGTCTATATCAAATCCGCAGAATTTCACGGTGACGATTTGGTTTAAGGCCAACTCTATCCCTAGGTCAGGTATACAGTCCTTACTGTCCTTTAATAATTCGCAAACAGGAAATGGTAGCAACTATGACCGAACCATTAACATTTTACAGGATGGCAAACTAGCGTTTTTTGTCTATCCTGGTGGTACCATAACAAGTCGCATTTCATACGATGATGACAACTGGCATCATATAGCTGCACGCAGTTCGGCAGCAGGGACGGAGCTATTGGTCGATGGTCAGCTTGTGGCACGTAACCCAGGAATCACTTCGGCCCAGACATACAATGGTTTTTGGCGCTTGGCCGAAAATGCTGGCGGCCAACGATTTGTTGGGTCGCTTGACGAGTTCAATTTCTTCCCTAGGGTACTCACAGATACTGAAGTAAGGTCACAAATGGGAGATCAAATATCGGTGAAGCAAGGGCCAAATAGTTTTTGTTTTGGTGGCGGGGCTTCGACCGTCCAGCTTGACCAAGTGCAAGCCACCGCCCGTTATTGGGTTCTTCCGCTGGGGCAAGCACCAACTGGTGCTGGTTTAACGCCGACTGGTGATAGCCTATTGGTGCCACTTAATATTACTGCCAGCACACAATACCAGATCACTGCTAAAGACACCTTGACTGGCTGTGTTGCTGAGTTTGTAGATACCCTCAACTTTGCAGTTGCTCCTGCGGTGCCTCAGCCAATTGCTCGGGATACCAATGTTTGCGGCTCGATAGCCACCACCTTGAGGGCGGCTGGCAGCATTGCAGGCGAGACCTACCGTTGGTACCTAGACGATGTTACAACTCAACCGATTCTGAATGGAGCTAATCCGATCATTACAGCCACCTTGGCTGCTACGGCTCTGCCAATTGGTGACTCCTTAGTGCGGTATGTAGCAATCAGGACAGCTCAAGGCTGTGAAGGCCCACGCAAACGTATTGTTGCCCGCTGGTATGCCAACCCAACTGGTGTTGTTATCACCCCAAGTGGTGGCCAAACCATCTGTACAGGTGATAGTGTGCAATTGACTGCTCCTTCAGGATTTAGTAGCTATGTCTGGTCAGGTGTGCCCGGAGGTGGTGTTGACTCAACGATCTGGGTCAAAACTGCAGGCACATATTCAGTACGGGTGCGGAATGCTGCTGGTTGCCAAGGCCAGTCTGCCAATGTGGTGGTCACTGTCACTCAAAGGCCAGTAACACCGGTGATCGCACTGAATGGAAACGTCTTAACAGGCACCATTACTGGTGGTACCACAGGACTCACATACCGTTGGTATCGTGATGGTGTCCTGACCAACCGAACAACCCTTACGCTCAATCTCACCCCTGCTGATCAAGGCGTATGGCAACTTGTGGCCGTCCGGAACACTTGTACCTCGGATACCAGTAATGCCGTTACCTATACTGTTGTAGGTTTGGCTGGGGCCCAGGATAAGTCAATTTTGGTTTATCCCAATCCGACGACTGGCAAAGTCATGATGGACCTAACCTCAGGCGTTGTTTTTTCCTCGGCTACTGTGGCTGATCTAACTGGTAAACTGCTGCTGAGCTCTGACTTACCAACTTTGGATATTTCTGCCCTGCCTGCCGGGGTCTATCATCTGACGATCCAGACAAACCAAGGCAGGGTTTTGCGCAGGTTGATTAAGGAATAGAGCTTGGCTTGCCCTAGGGACTAATCGTGATAAAGAGTGGGAGGCCAATGGTCTCCCATTTTTTATTCATTATGGCAGGATATGGATAAGAGTTTGATGTTTTGTTTGCATCTGGGGGCACTTTGCGTGTATATTGTCTTAAACTAAAAAACTGACCTCCTTATGGGACTATTTTCGGGCCTGATGGGCCATGCCTCTGCTATTGATCTTGATCAGCTCAAACAAGAGTTTGCCCCACTGCTCATCCCGGGCGAGAGCATCGAGGCTGGCTTCAAAGTCATCAGGGATATGTTTGTGTTTACCAACAAACGCCTCATCTTGGTGGACAAACAAGGCATCACAGGTAGTAAAACAGAGTTGGTATCGATCCCCTACAAATCGATCGAGTACTTTTCGAAGGAAAGCGCGGGTATCCTCGATCTTGACTCTGAGCTTAAGATATGGGTCCGCGGAATGCATGAGCCAGTCAGTAAAAAATTTGGCCGTAATGACAACGTCAACGCCATCTACCAGATCCTGAGCAACTATGTCCTATAGGGCCATTTAAGGTTCTGTAACCAATGCAAAATTTTACAATTGATCATGACCTCACCCATTAGCAACGACCAGCAACAACCTTTCACGGTACAGGAGGTCGTTTTGGCTTTGTTGGCTTCGCTCGAGGTCCTGCCTTTGCAGGTAGGTGGGGCAGATGGGCATCCTCAAATTCACCTTGAGGTGGAGCAGTTGCTCAGAGTAAGTGACCATTTACGGACTGATCCATCTACCTATTTTGATCATCTGAGTTGCCTTACAGGCCTTGACCTTGGGCCTAACAAACATACGGGCCTTCAGGAGCTGCAGGTAGTTTATACACTTTATTCGATCCCGCATCAGCATTGGTGTAGCCTATATGTCACAACAGAGCGTGATGGAGCTGTGCCAGTGCCGAGTGTCGGGAGTATCTGGCCTGGGGCTTGGTGGCACGAACGTGAAGCCTTTGATTTAGTAGGGATTAACTTCAGCAACCACCCTGACTTACGTCGCATCTTGCTACCCGCGGACTGGGAGGGGCATCCTTTGCGTAAGGACTATCAGCAACAAGCGCAATATCATGGGCTCGAATTGCTGTATCGGAAGGAGGACTAGTGTAGGGGGCGACCCTTGTTCGCGGAAGTGACAAAGGCCTGAACGTTTGTTTTTTTTCGGCACCTTTGCACCCGACCACTACCTGAAACCACCGACACCAATCCTATGGCCTACACCAAGCGCCTAATCCCGATAGCCCAGACGGGCAAATACCCTGCTGCGCTATCCGACTATCTTGATGGTAAACTAGCTGGCCACCAGCTCTATCAGCATGAGCCCAACATCAATGGGTTGGCACAGGCCATGGGTGCGAGACTGCAAGCTGCGGGCAAACCACGCCTAGGTCGGGATACCTTGGTTAACGTCCTGACAGAGCAATATAGTTCCATTGAACTATCTGGTAATGAGCGATATAATATCGCCCTACTCCGCAAACCAACTACCTTTTGTGTCACTACGGGGCACCAGCTCAATTTGTTTTCGGGGCCGCTTTATGTACCCTTTAAGCTCATGTCTGCCATCAACTTGTGTAGGCAGCTGAAGGAGCGCTATCCCACGCATGACTTTGTGCCTATCTACTGGATGGCGACCGAAGACCATGATAAGGATGAGGTGGATCATTTTAACATGTTTGGCAAAAAATACCAATGGCATACCGATCAAACAGGCCCTGTTGGTCGTTTTGCCTGGCCCCCAGCTGAGGAGTTTTGGCAATCGTTACCGCAAGATATCCCCGCAGATGCCATTGATGCCTATCGCAACGCAACAACATGGGCAGATGCCACTCGGGAACTATTCCACCATTGGTTTGGGCACCTTGGTCTCATCTGTCTTGATCCTGATGATCTGCGTTTGAAGCAGGCCTTCGTCCCGATTGCCCTGCAGGATGCAATAGAAAGTGCCACCAAACCTGCCCATGATGCTGGATCGGCTCGGTTTGAGACTTCGGGGCATAAGCCACAGGTCAACGCTCGGCCTATCAACTTGTTCTACATGGGTGAAGTTGATGGGCGCATGGTGCGTGAACGGCTAGTCCGAGAGGGCGATCAATGGTTGGTTTTGAATACCGACCTGTCGTTTGACGAAGAGGCCCTACGATCCCATATTACAGATCACCCAGACTATTGGAGCCCCAATGTTGTATTAAGGCCGCTATACCAAGAGGCCATTTTGCCCAACATCGCCTATTTGGGTGGTCCTGCCGAGGTAGCCTATTGGCTCCAGACCGCTGACCTGTTTACCCTATACAAGTTGCCGATGCCGGTGGTGCTGCCACGTGCTTTGGGGCAGATCAATACCAAAGCTGTGCTTAGCCGATTGCAAAAGGCCAATCTTCGTTTTGAGGACTTCTTGCTATCCAGCAGCCAACTGAAGGCTTTAATTTTGGCCCGCCAAGCAGGTAGTGGGCAGGTCACGATGCACCAAGAGTACCAGCTCATCAACCAGGCATTCGTCACCATGCGCAGCAAGGCCAACGCTGCCGACCCAACACTTGCCTCTTTTGTTGATGCGCAGGAAGCCACGGTCCTCAAGACGCTCGAAAACGTCGAGAAGCGCATAAGCAAGGCCATGGAAAAACGACATGAGACCCTAATCACCCAAGCCCTCAATCTCCGTGATAAGGTATTCCCGAATGATGGCCTGCAAGAAAGATCAGAGAATATTCTGGCCTACCTGATCAACAACCCTGGTCTCTGGGATGAGCTAACCTCCCAGCTGGATCCGTTGGCTTTTGCCCTCCATGTCTTTGACGAACAAGATCAACCAATAGCGTAGATCCCATCCAATCACTAGCTATGGAAGCCCAATCCTCAAACCCACAATATGCCAATAGCTATGTGGCTCGCCGTTGGTTCCATCAGCTTTTCCGGTTAATGCGGAAGATTAAGGCTGTGCCTACCATGGCTCATATGGAGGAGGTCAACCTTATGGCCGCGGAGGACCTATGGCTAGACAGAGATGCGGTGGTGGCGCAGCTTGCGACCTGGATGGGAATGACGATAGAACAATATCTGGCAACGAAGCATCTTTTGCGTTACTTATGGCCAATAATTAAGGGAAGTTCCGATGAGGTTGACACGCAGTTTGAGTTATTCGGTTCTTCGGACCCAATAACGGCCTTGAAGCCGATAGCTCCTGCTGATTTGCGGTACGGCCCAAAACTAGAATGGGTTAAGTCAGATAAGGCGAAAACCCCATTTATGGCTACATGGTACCAAAAGATGGAGACAAAATTCGGGCTTATCTTCATCGCTAAGACCGAAATCGGAATCTGTTCCCTCCAGTTTCTGGCGCCTGACAATATTGGATCATTAAATGAGATTCTGGGCATTCAGGAGTATCTTGATCAACTTGAGATTCGGCAAGGCCCTTCTGAATTTATACAACAAGCAGATGATTTGTTTGACTTGGTGGTTTCATACATCAATGGCCCAGGCTATGCAGCAGACAACCGACCAACTATCCCGATCGATCTAGAACGAGGGGATAATTTCCGGTGGGTTTATGACTACCTATCTGACCTACCTCTAGGCCAAGTTACAACTTACGGCACCATCGCCGAGGCCCTGATGAACCGCAATGCAAGCCAAGCCGTTGGGGGCATGATGGCGAGCAACCCGATTGCCTACCTATTGCCCTGCCACCGTGTGTTACCACTGCACTCTAGCACGGACACCTTGGTGGGTGAATACCGCTGGGGTGCAGATTTGAAGGCGTTGTTGGTGGGGTGGGGATCGTACCTAGCTACAGCTTTCTAGTATTGGTATCGCTTTTTTTGTCTGATTCTTCTTTGAGTTGGTTATTAATTTCCACAGCATCTTTAGAGATTTTTCCTCGTAATTGCACTAGTATATCCTTAATGGCCTCAAGGTTTGTGGCACGAAGCACACTTAAATTTGACCACTCGCAAAAAATACAGGTATTATTTTTACGCAAAGAATTAAGTCTATATCTTTTTAATTCAGTACCAGATAGACCAGTAATTACTGCTTCGATCTCTAGTTCTTCTTTAGCCTCCATATATGGAGCGCCAAACAAGAATGGTACACTTAGGAGTATTGCAGAAGGAATAAAAAACGGAGATGGTCCAAATTTGAGTTCTCCTTGCGTAATTCTGAGTGTTAGTTTCCCAAGCGGTTGTTTGGTCGATGTTGAAATATTGTCTTCAACTTCCGATGTCAGCAATACCATTGCATCATCCGAATAGACAGTGACTTGTTCATAAATCCTAACAGGACTTCCACCATTCTCATACTCCGGGATTACCTGCGGCCCTGTGTTTACTTTACTATAGAAGGTGTTAAACGAGAACCGATTAATGTCAGCCTTGATGGGCAACAAACGGACAGCTATTTCTGGGCCAGTGACCCTTAGGTCAGCCATCTGCACAGACCTGCAAGAGGCCAGCATCGAGAGTAAACTAAGGACTATAATAACCTGTTTGATCAATGCTGAGATGGTCATATCTTTTTTTTCAAACTTAGGTAATTTTTGGGTTGCTCGTTCAGGTTCTTGTTTTCAGGACAAATATCTTAATGTAGCCAAGGCTGCTTTTGTTGCTTATGAGGACTTGCCTAGTTCATTGTGGGTACAAAATGATCTCCTTCATCCTTAGTTATGAGATGTTTGGTTTTTCTTAGGAAGACTCATCCTGCTGCCACCGTCCCTCTTTTCTGCTTACCTTTACTCATCCCAATGCCTAGTAGTTGTGTTTTTGCAGCTCCCACTAGCCTTGGTAGCCTAGATGCCCTCATCCGTCGGAGATACGTTACGCACAGTTGCAGACACCCTAGCCAATAGTCGGCTTCCTGATGGTGGGCCCCGCTACGTCGAAACGGACCTTAGTCGGCACCCGATTGTTGAGCCCTTTAATACAGTAACAGCGGTCTTTTTTGCGCTCATTGCCTTGGCTTGGCTTTTTCAGCTGCGGGCAGAGCAGCCAAATAGGCTGCTCAAGATTATTTCAGCGGTTATATTGTTGATGGGTGGTATCGGTGGCACCATCTTTCATGGGACACGTAGCCATTGGTTTTTCTTGATGCTAGATGTTGTGCCAATCATGATCCTGATCATTGGCTACAGTTTTCATCTATTCTACAAACTCAAGATGATGGTCTTTGCAGGCATACTGATGTTCCTGATTTTTGGTTTAAGACTTTCGGGTGGAGCTTTAGGGATAAGCCAACAGGCCCAGATCACCCTAGGTTATGGTATGTCGGGTTCGCTAATCCTCATCCCGCTTGTGCTAAGCCTTAGCCGTCAAAAGTGGCATCATTTAGCATGGGTCATAGGGGCATTGCTTAGCTTCGTGACGGCATTGTTGTTTCGCTTAGCAGATAGTGCCCTGCCTGGCACGGATTGGCTTCAGGTTTTCCCGATGGGCACGCACTTCTTGTGGCATACCTTCGGTGCCGTGGCAACGGTGCTGCTGATTATGTATTGGTACTTGTCTGATAAGCTATCTTCCCAGAGGGTATAGTCAAATTAGCTTTGCGATCGAAGATTATCGGGTATTTGGGCAGCAATAAATATGATGAGGATGGGCACTTATATCAGCCAGAAGATAGGGTTTGGGGATCTTAAGCGCACCTTGTTCAATCTGATCTGGCCAGAGGTGTGCCAAGCTTGCGGTGTTGGGCTCTTGACGGATGAAAATACGATTTGCCTACGCTGTTTGTCCACCTTGCCATTGCCCAATTTGCGCCTTGCAGACCAAGATCCATTCTCTTTATCAGGGCTCACAGGTCTGCCACTTGTTAGTGTCCATAGCCTTATGGCCTTCCGCAAACATGGCCTCGCCCAGCGGTTAGTCCATAAACTTAAGTACGAGAACCAGCCGGAGATCGGGGTGTATCTAGGTCGGTTATTAGGTCAGGAACTGCTGAAGCTTGGATTTCCTGATCATCCTACCATGTTGGTGCCAGTTCCGTTGCATCCTAAACGGCAAAGGGCACGAGGTTATAACCAAGCCATGATGGTAGCAAAAGGTCTAGCTGAAGTGTTATGTTATGAGGTCCTAGATGCTGTCTTGATCAGGCCACAGGTAACGGAAAGCCAGACAAGTAAAAGCAGAGGTCAACGCTTGATCAATATGCAACAGGCCTTTGAGGTGCCAATCGGCATGAAGCTCGACTTACCAATTGAGAACTATCATTTCCTGATCGTGGATGATGTTTTGACGACAGGTGCCACGGTAGGCAGCTGTGCTCGTGTGCTCTTTGCGGCAGGTGCTGACAAAATTTCGGTCTTGACCTTGGCCATTGCCTAATGATCAAATATCATTGCAAAGAGGAAATCTGGATATTGCCATTTCCGATCTTTGCTGACCCATTATCTGTTGCTCATGGACAATCGTCAAACATCGATGGAATGGTCAGGTCAAACCCCATTAATGGCCTATCTGACGGTCGAGGTAGTCACATATCTACAGCCAGATGTCGTTCTGATTAGATTCCAGGAGTCGCCATGGGGCTTTGAAGCGGGTCAATTCATCACCCTGGAGCTTAGGACTGACTACCAGCAAACGGTATATCGAAGGTCGTATAGTTTGGTTAATCTGCCTGGCGAGCCACTCCAGATTGTCGTCAAGCGGCTGCCCAATGGGCTTGCTAGTAACTATTTATTTGCCCAGGCACGGCCTGGACTTCGGCTATTGGTTCAGCGGCCCACTGGTATGTTCACCCTGAGTAACGGAAATCCTGATCATGCTACACTGGTCTTGGCAGGTGCAGGATCTGGTCTCACACCATTGTTTGCAATACTACGGGCGGCCCTTAAGTCTGATCAATATCAAACAATCCATTGGCTGGTAACTGATCGAACGTTGGAGGCTAGTTTATTTTATGAAGAGGTGGAGCAACTGGCTATCCAATATCCTGATCGACTCAAGCTAACCTACTTTATCACTTCTAGAGAGTTGCCAAAGGCGGATTTTCAGCAGCCGAACCAAATCTACTTCGGAGGCCACCTAAGCAACTCGGTCTTTGAGCAATGGCTGAAACAGCAGGCCACATACCTATCTGGCACGGATTTCTACTTATGTGGTCCCGCTGCCTTGATGCAGGTCATTAAGTTTGAGCTTCGATATCTTGGGGTCTCAGCAGAGGCCATCCATCAGGAGCAGTTTGTGATCCCGACCCGACCTGCATCTCAAAAGCAATATGCAGCCCAACCAGCAGAGATCGTCGATAAAGGACACTTTGAAATCTTGCCAAACGAAACCTTGTTGCAAGCGGGACTACGTTCTGGATATGACCTGCCCTATAGCTGCCAAGCGGGTCAGTGCTCGGCTTGTGTTGCACGGTTAGTCAGCGGGCAGGTAGAGCACCAGTACAATGAGGTCCTGACGGATGCTGACCTAGCTAACGGGGCCATCCTGACCTGCACGGCCCACCCGCTAAACCCTGTGGTCTGGACCTATTGATTGATCATACAATACATAGACTTGCCAAATTGAAAAGGCTTGCGGATAGTGTCATCACGGCAAGTCCAAAACGACCGAAGCCTAGACTAGGTCTAGGCTTCAGTATTGAAATAGCAAATGGTGCCCCAAGAATCGGAAAGCCAGATTTACTGTTTGGTGATCCGTTGGAGGAATTGTTTGTTCTGGCCAATGACCCGAACTTGGTAGGTACCTGCGGTAAGCCCAGATAAATTGAGTTGCAGCTCGCCCTCTTGGATGCCGCCAACAGATTGGCTCAGAACAACTTGACCTACAGTGTTGAGTATTTCAACGGCGGTATACGTTTGGTTGTTTGGCAACTTGATATTAAGGGTGCCTGTCGTTGGGTTTGGATAAACAAAAACTTGTTGGTTGACCAAGCGAATTGGGGTAGAAACTGGCACTGTATTCTGGACCGAAGCAAAGTCAATAGCTAGGTTGTTGCCACCTCGGCTTTTGGCCACAAACCCGATGCGGATGATTTGGTTCCGATAGGCGGAAAGGTCAACACCAAAAGTTTTCCAGGTATACGGAGTTACGTCTGGGTTGTAACGGGAAAATCTACCAACTGTTGCGTAATTCTGGCCATCCAAGGCGACCTGGATGAGGACTGAGTCTTGAAAAGTTGGCCAGTCGGAATCTTGGTTCATGCTGAAGGTAAGCCAAGCAGGCTCGTTGGTGGGCCAGTTGTTAAGGTTGAGGCATGGGGTGCTGGCACGTGCAATACTTCCTCTCGTTGAGGTTTGGAACGACGGGAAGAACAAAAAGCCAGGTCCTTGTTGGGTCCGGAACGGCGTGCTGAGTGAGTTGCCTGGGTCAAAGAACAGGGAGTCAACCGTCCATTGGTTGGTGCCTGCCAGAAGTTCGCCAAACCAGCCCACCGGGATATTTTGTGAGGTTCTACCACCAAAATCAGTCGTCCAACTAGGGTAGATGGAGCTGTTGCCAGTGATGGAACTGAAAATGATGTTTTTGGTCAGGGTGTCGTTGCGCCGATTGGCAGGAGCTTCACCTGCAAGCTGGGCAAATACCTGGATGCTGAATACAGATCCGCTCGAAAGCGTGATTGGGGTAGGGAATGTCAACGTTGCATTTTCGCGGGCCTGAAGTGCTGGGCTGAAAGTAAATGTCTGCTGCACAGGGGCCCCGCCGTTTAGACGATAAGTGACGGGCAGGGAAGTAACTGGGTCGGAGCCAAAATTGCGGATGCTGAACTTGACAGAGTCAGTCACCGAAGCAATGCACAAGGAGCCTGGAACATTGGCTGGCTTCAGGATGTTGGTTACCGCAACGTCAATTGCAGCTGGTGGCCCAGTCAGCCAACTGAAGGAAAGCCCAGATGGTATGATAGTCCCGCTATTGATCCGGATGTCCTCGGTGGCATAAGTCGAGGCATTGGTGTTGGTGAACGATAAACCAGTACGTGCGTTGATGTCAGTGGTGTCACTGCCGCGAAGGCCGACCTGAGCGCCACCATCGTTGGCAGTAGGTAACGACATGTTGCCATAGTTAACGGTGATGCCGTTATTGCTTTCGGTCAAGACCAGTTGGAAGTTAAGGTTGTCTGTCGCTGATGAACCAGAATAACGTTCGTACTGGGCCCATTGAAGGGTAAAGGTCCTGTTAGGCGCCGAGCCTGTGCGGTGGGCTGTAAGACGACCATTGGTACGAGAGTGCAGGTCCATGTTGAAGGCTGCGATCATTGGGCCAAAATTGTAGCCCCTGATCGGAGATTCGAAGTTATAGAGGGCACTACCGCCAGAGGTTCCGAAGCCGCCAATACTGCTGCCGCCAGCGCTGAATGTAATGCTGTTTCCGGATAGGAATGCTATAAATCCATTATTGCCCACACCAACAGTATCATAGTCCCTACCGTTATACCTGAACGGAAATCCAATCAGGACGTTGCTGTAATACTGGTCATCATCGTTGGCCGCATTAAGCTGGGTACCACCCGTTAGCGGGGTATAGGTGCTAATACTTTGGGTGAACTGATAGTCACGTTGCACCAGGTTCTGGGCAATGCCTAAGTTGCCGGCCAGAAATAGCATGATTGTGAGGACGGACTTGAGTATTGTTTTCTTCATCGTTGATTCGAGTGCAAAGCCAAATGGATGGTTTGTCGACTAGGTCGGACTAGACTAGTATCAAAAATATGGAATAATGGGGAGATAATGCCCGAAAATTTGGCTGACTGCCTGATTGGCGATTTCTTTATACTGCCCAGAATGCAAAAAGCCCACCAAAATCACTTTTGGTGGGCTTTGTCAAATCAATAATTGCTTAGATGCCTTATTGCTTGGTGATCCGTTGTTGGTATTGAACCTTGTTGCCCAAGACCCGAACTTGATATGCGCCTTTTGGCAGGCTGCTAAGATCAAGCTGAATGTTGCCTTGGCTGATACCACTTGCAAGGTCTTCTAGGACGATCTGTCCGACCATATTAAGGACCTCAACTTTGCTATACTGTGTGTTGGTTGGTAGGCTAATGTTGAGCAAACCAGTTGTTGGGTTTGGATAAACATCGACCGCACGTGTGCTGATGTTGTTAGCAAGCCCAACCGGTACAGTATTCTGGACTCTGGCATAGTCAATTCCGAGGTTGTTGCCACCCTTGCTAATACCAACAAATGCTACGCGGATGACTTGGTTGCGATAAGCAGAAAGGTCAACCCCAAAAGTGCTCCATTCCCAGGTGCTCAGGCTCGCATCATAACGACCAAAACCACCCACATTAGTGAAGTTCTGACCATTGACAGCCACCTGTACCAATACTGAGTCTGGACGTCCTGGTGTTTCGCCGTCTTGATTCATGTCGAAAACAAACCAAATGGGCTCGTTACTTGGCCAGTTATTCAGATTCAGACATTGGGTGCTAACTCTAGTCCGAGCGCCCGAAGTTGTATTGACCACGGATGGGAATACCAGCACCCCAGGTCCTTGGCGGGTAGCCAATGGTAAGCTCAATGAGGAGCCTGGGTCAAAAATTGCACTGTCAACACGCCAAGAAAGGTTTCCTGAAAGGTTTTCGCCGATCCAGCCAGTAGGATAGGTGGGCGAGGTCCGGCCATCAAAATCAGAGGACCAGAGCGGGTATATACTGGTGCTGCCCGAAAAGCCGTTGAAAGTCACTGTTTTTGACAAAGTGTCATTCCGCTGCGTTGCAGGAAGTTCTCCTGCCAGAGAACTGTAAACACGTACAGTTGTGCTTCCGCCTGCGGTTAGGGAAATAGCACTAGAGAATGTTAAGGTTGCACCTGAGCGTGATGCTAGTGGTGGATTAAATGTGAATGTTTCGGTAATTGGGCTTCCACCATTTACAGTGTAGGAAACTGGCACAGAGCTAACAGGATTCGTGCCGTTGTTAAACAGGTTGAATTTGACAGAGTCAGTAGCTGAAGAAATACAAGAGGTACCACCAACAGAAACTGGGCGCAAAACACCAGTGATCGAAACATCGATTGCTGCAGGAGGTGATGGAGACCAAGTGAAAAGGGTGCCAGAAGCAGGACCGGCACTTGCTGAGGTTAAGATACCATCGCGTGCATAGGTGTTTTGGCTGATCTGGGACCACGTGCCCGATTGGCTCAATACGTCGGTAGTGTCATTACCACGCAGGCCAGACTGTGCACTTGCGTCCGCGCCTGTATAGGTTACAGAGCCGATATGAACACTCAAATCGCCAGATCCCTCTGAAAGTATGATCTGGAAGTTGATGTTATCGCCAGTGTGGGTTGCGCCATACTTGCGGTAGTCTTTCCACTGGAAAACAGCTTTGCGGTTTGGGGCGCTTCCAGTCCGTGTCAGAGAAAGGACAGAGCCAGCGCCAACTGCTACATCACAAAGCAAGTCATAGTTAAGGCCAGCGACCATTGGACCATAGCCATATCCTGCTGTTGCATTGTTAAAGTTGCTTAGGGAAATGCCAGTTGGGATAGAAGCACTAAGGATAGAGCTGCCAGTACCACTAGATGTAATGTTATTGGTCGTAAAGGCCAAGAATCCGTTGTTTGCAACAGCAACTTTGCTGTAGGTCACGCCATTGTACGTGAAATCAAACCCGATGCTGATGTTTGGCCATACGTTATCATCTCCCGCTGTGGTGATGACCGTATCGCCACGCTCCTCTTGATACGGAACGTTGCCTTGGACAAAACGGTAGTCAGCTTTGACGGTGTTTTGTGCATTGACTCCGAAGCCAAGGGCTAGGATCAGTGCAGCTGAAAGTAAGTACTGTTTCATAGATCTGAACATGGGATGTCAGGGAAAGAGTTCTCAAGTGACAAGCTTTGAGATAGAAAACCTTAACATCGGTGTAAAATTAGCAATTTTTTAAACAACTGGATTGGCATTTGGGGCAATTTTATTTGCCTAAAGTACCTAAATACCTTTATGGATTGCCAAATCGGCATTTTATTGCCAAATCATGACCTCTCAATCGCTCGGATCTAGCTTCCTCACTAGGCAAGGCTAGTGGCCCAATCATGGTAACAGGTAGGATGGTTGGCAAGAGGTAATAAGGTTGAGTTAGATTCTCGGCGTAATTCGAAATCGCCTGCCAGAATACGTTGAGGCAAATAAGTTTGTCACAGGACTAGATTTTTTTGAGCGATTAATCGTGTTTGCATGTAACTAGTGCAATCAAATTGTCGGTCTGTTATCCAATCGTATTGACCACAGGTTGCCTAACTTATCAAGCTTACCCTATCCCCCCCAAGGGGCATTGTCTATGTTTACACTCCAGCAGTTGCAATACGTATTGGCCCTAGAGGCCGAAGGAACCTTTGTTGGGGCCGCCGAGCTCTGTGGTGTGACGCAACCCACGCTGAGTATGCAGGTCCAGAAACTAGAGTCGGAGTTGGGGATTACCTTGTTTGACCGTGGCAGGCAGCCAATCAAACCGACACCAGAAGGAAAGGCATTGCTAGACCATGCACGGGTGATCAATGATGCGGCAGGGCAGTTTCAGGAAATGGTAGCCGAGCTAATTGGTAAAATTGGTGGCAGGTTTCGGCTTGGGGTCATCCCGACGATTGCGCCCTATCTGATTCCGTCGATGGTGCAGCCATTTTTGGCCAAGTACCCAGAGGTGGAGCTTACTATCAGCGAGCACTATACGGCTGATATCTTGCCTATGCTGGAACTCGGCCGGCTCGATGCAGCCCTGATCGCTACGCACGAAGATGCTCCGTGGATGGATAGTTTGCACCTGTTCGACGATGCTTTTGTTGCCTATGTTTCGCCAAGCTCAGAGCTTTACCGGAAAACAACCTTAACTGTGCAGGACCTAGAGCAAGAGCGCCTGTGGCTATTGCAGGACGGACATTGCCTCAAAGGGCAGGTTTTACAGCTTTGCCGGCTAGACAGGCAACAGGATGGCCCACAGGTGAAATACGAGGCAGGTAGCCTAGACACCCTTCAGCGTATGGTGGATCGGTATGGTGGGGCGACCTTATTGCCCTCGTTGGCAGTGGCGTCTATGGCTAGTCCGCAGCTTAAGCGTCTTCGTTATTTCAGAGATCCTGAGCCTAGTCGGCCCATCATTTTGGCGAGCCGGAAAAACAGCGGAAGGGAGCGGCTCAAGGAGGCTTTGGTCGAGATGATCAAGGATATCCGAAATGTTGGCTAAGATGTTTCTTTTAAAAAGTTGATAATTCAAAGTTACCAAACCCTGAAGAGGCTAGAAGTCGTATCCTAAGGTTAGGTAATAGGTAAGCGGGGTGGTGGTATTGTTGCGCAGCCCCTGGGCAACATCCAGCTTAAGGTAATAGCCCAAGAAGATGGTGCGAGCTCCAACCCCATAGCCTATCAGGAAGGGGTTGTCATAGTTAATAACCGTAATGTTGAATGGCCCATCCCGAAAAGCGCGGGTGTTAATGCTATTGTCGGTCGTAAAGGGGTTGCCACCTGTCCAGGCACTACCCATATCGGTAAAGCCTGTCAGCTGAAGGTGTCGCATGAAGTTGCTCGAGATCGGACCACGGTAGAAAGCACGGATAATCGGTATGCGAAGCTCGGCACTGAACAACAAGTAACTATTGCCGGACATGGTGTTGTACTTGAAGCCCCGCATGTTGGTTGCATACTGTGTGAAAAGCCAATCTGTTTTGCCATTAGGCCCACCTGAGGTTTCGTCTAGGATCCCTGTGCGCTCGGTGCTATTATTGATCCAGTTGTCCATGCCGCCGAGCAAGAACTGTTTAGGCGCATTGCCATAAGATGAGCCATAGGAAGCCCTTAGGGCCAGTACGATTTCGTTGTAGATTTTCTGGTAATGGCGGGCGTCAATATTGATGTTGGTGAAGGACCTTGACTTTTCGTTGATGCCCTCATAGTGCTCTAGGTTGGCCTTGAGACGGGTGCCTTGCAGGATGTTAAGGCCTTGGCTCAGGGTGTTGTCGAAAACGTACTCTAGCTTGAGGCCACCGTATGGTACAACCACATCTGGCTTGGTGAGGGTAGGGACGCCTGCGCTGACAAGCTCGGTATAGCGCGTTGTGGCATAAAACGGCGAGGCTGATATACTGGACCTAATCGTTATCGGGTAGCTGACTGTACCAGAGACTTTATCTAGGACGTAACGATGGTTGTAGGTCTGGGTCGAGTTGCTGAAGAGTTTGCGATCATACCTTGCCTTGAGATCTAGATGGCGGGCTAGATATTGGTATTCGCCAAAAAGGATATTGCTCACGAAGTCCCCATACAGGGTACCACCACCGTAGATTTTATGATGTTCAAACAGGTCCGTCATGTTGGACTGGAGATGTACGCCCCAGCCTGCCAGCGGATTGATCTCGATGGATGAAACCACACTGGCAAAATTCATCCTATTCTGGGACTGATAAGGCCCAAATGCAAGTGATTTATCGTCCAGCTGTTGGGACTTGACCATATTAATTAGATCATCCTTGGCGCTAGGCTCTTGGTTTACTTTGGTGCCTTTTTTGGTGATGAGTGCCTTGTCATTGGCTAGGGCTGCTGGGCTGCTGATCCTTTCGGCTTCAAAGATGTAATTGCGAATGTCAATATCCTGAGGGCCGATGGTATCTCGTCTAATGAAGCGACGTTTAGTTGGTTTTGGATCAGGAATAGAGCCTGAATTTGCTCCGGGATCTTGCTGAGTTGCAAAGCTTGGCTCGGTAAAGCTTTGGCGAGGACCTTGTTGCGCCAATTGGCTGGTGTTAAACCCTGTCACCTGCCGGGCAGCTAGGCGTAGGCTCAGTCCAATTTGGTCAATACGAGGGGTCGTATGCGGGGTCAAGGAGCTGAATGTAGCCAAGGCTGGGCTGCGGTAAAGCTCGAGCTTGTCATCCCTTAGGGCAATTAAGACGAAAGGTTTACTAACATCCCTAATGTCGGTAACTGTAATGTCTTGCTGCCAATTACTTAGGGCTATGGTGTTGCCATTACGTTGCCGTAGGCCTAGGCCTAAAATGCCAGACTCATCTGTTAGGTAGAAAATGCCACCAGCTACTGCGCCTTTGGCATTGGCCAAGACCATGGGTTGGGTTTCGTTATACCAAGTGCGGGTCAGGCGAACAAGGGGCTTGTTTTTGGCCCTTAGGTTGTATTGCCAAAGGTCAAAACTGTTGCTTATCTGGTCGGGGGTGCCTGTCCAATTTCGCAAGGTATCGCTCAGCCTGTTTGAGCTGAAAACGATAGCCGTATCCCCCATCCACCTAGGGTCAAGGTCATCAAACAGATCTCTGGTCAGGTAGGTAGGCTGCTGTTTGCCTGTGGATAAGGTCATCAAGTGGGTCATACAATTGACGTCGGCACTCATGACTAGGTGTGTACCCTTGGCGTCTGTACGGACATCAAAGCTGTTAACCTGCTGCATGCCCAGAAGAGATTGTTTATCCGTTTTGGAGGTCAAAACATCATAATTGATCCATTGGAGTTTACCGTTCTGGCTCCGGATGATGTGCAGGACATCATTCCCCTGCCATGCAATTGCAGGTGTTTGGTAGTCCGGCTCTTGGTTGATGACACGATATCCACCTGACAAAATAGTTTTGCTATTGCCAGACTCGAGGTTGAGCAAACGGATAGAATAAGCCCCTATATTATTGATGGTATAAGCGACGAATTTGCCGTCAGGGCTTTGGCGCATTTGGTGGGTGCGTCGGTTCGTTCCGAGTCGGTCTAGTACATCTTTATCGCTTAGGGCCGTTGTGAATTTGGCAGTTTGCTGGCCCTGCTCAATGTACCAGTCACGCCAATCTCGAATAAATTTCTGATATGGCACACCCAAGCTCAGCATGATGCTTTCCTCTTCGTCTCGTTGCAGGCGGGTCTGGTTCAGGACATTGCTGATGGCGGAGCGACCATATCTTTGTCCGATATAGTTCCAGATACTCTGGCCGATGATGGCTGCCTTCTCGCCCAGCATGTTGCTAGGTTGCCGGACATTACCACTCAAGAAGGCATCGCGCATATAGTTATCAAGCTCACGGCTCCAACCTTGGCTGGCATACCGCACGGCCCCTCCCAAGAACCAGTCTGGCAGCAAAAGTAAATAGGTGCTCTGGACCATATCCTTGAGGCTACCACCATAAAGCATGTCGTAGCCCAATTTGCTTGCGACCCCCTCAGCAATGGCTTTTCGGAACTTAACTTGGCTACCTGGGTAGGCGATCTCGATCAGGGATTTGACGAAGTTGGTCCGCCCACCAATACTATTGTTTTCTGCCTCGAGGCCAACGTTGCTTTGGAGCAGGTCAGCACGGCTGGTATATACATAGATCCGGATCTTATTATAGGGGGAGAAGCCCATCAGGTCGCCAATCCGGACGAACTCTTCCTCAGCATAGCGCGCCACATTGCGTGCCATACTGGCGCTGTCCTGATAGTAGTAAATGTCAAAATTGGTACTGCTGAGGTATTGCCACCTGAAGGTCCGGTGTTGGATGCGGCTTTTGCCGAAGACTTCTTGTGCGGCCTGGCCACGTGCTTCCCAACTACCGGTCCCGATGCCAAGCAAACCGAGTATTAGCCCAAGCACCAACGGAAAGCCCAGCGATCGTTGATTGTGGTGCAGGGTGGTAGACGACGACGTTATGTTTGAGTTGGTCTGGGTCAATTTGGGCAGAGGGGCACAGATGGGCACTTGGTGCAAAGTTCGGCAGAGATCATTTGGGAAAGCAAGATCAATAATCCCACCCACAATTATGCTACCAAAAAATCTGGTGTTGGCACTTTATATTAACGAAATAGGTCAGGATTTATGATGTCCTTCTATTTGTAAGACTGCAAATTGACCAAGATGGTTGCTAAATTGTTTGTTTAGGGTTCTGCTTTTTGCGGAAGCGATCAGGCGATACAGTCATAGGTAATGCTTTGTTGTGTATGTAGAAATCCACCAGATGGTTTGCCAACCAAGGGGCAAGGCTGGTCCCTTTCGAGCCAAGACCGTTCAGGATTCCGATGCGATTGCAGCCCGGCAACAAACCAACTACTGGTCTGCGGTCTGCAATAGCAGGGCGAACGCCTGCTTGGTGACACAGCACTTGGTAAGTGGTCTTTAGGACCTGATCGAGCTCGGAACAAAGTTCTGCGAGGCCTTCGGGACTGGTTTCTGGTATTGGTTGGCGCCAGTTATAAGTGGCTCCTACACGCAGTCTGTTGGTGCCAGGTGTCCCCAGCAGATAGATGCCTTTGCTCACTGCTAGGTTAGGCCATTGCTCAGCAACTGAGTCATACTGTACCTCAATAATTTCGCCTCGGACGGGGCTAAACCGGATGTGGTCAAAGGCAGGCTCCTGACTGGCGCGATAGCCTGTGCAGAATGTCGCAGACTGGTAGGGCTGTTCCTTCCAATAGACCAATCCGTTGGCTTCGGACAGATCACTAGGGCTGATGGAGCCAAGTTGGTACCGGCCCGCTTGCCATAGCCAATTGTGCATAGAGGTCATAAGTGTGGGTACGTCCACCCATCCACCTTGGCCAAAGACCATGCCTCCTAATGGTGCCTCGACTAGGTTTTGCAGCTCATTAGGTAGGTCAGTAGCAATAATATAGGTAGCATAATCAGGCTCGGCAGTTTTGGCTATGGCCGTATTCTGCTCTGCGATGCTGCCAAATGGGCGGATGATCGGGGTGGGGTGGTAGAACGTTTTGCCTAGTAATGCTTGCCATTGTTGGTAGAAGGGGTGTAGGTGCTCAAAAACCTCCTCAGCCATCCAGGTCTTGACAAAGCGACTGCCAGTGATGGGGTTGAAGAGTCCTGCGGCTACTGCACTTGCGGCATCCCCGACTTCGTCGTTTAGGACCAAAAAAGGCTTGCCTGCCTGCTCGAAAGCAAAAGCTAAGGCACAGCCCGCAATGCCCGCTCCAATGATCAGATGTGGATGCCCCTGTGTTGCTGCCATGACTTGATTTTGGGCAGCAAGGTAAGGACTTGTCCTTGTTACCAAGTCATACCCTAGTGGATTGACTATTGATCGGACCTTCTATGGGTAAGGGTAATTGACAAAGGATGGCTAGGCCTTCCGTTTGCGGCCTTTGCGATACGTTAACAAGACCTTAGGCAACGATTGACAAATCAACTATGGTAGTCTGCTACATTTGTGCCATGGGTTGGCAAAGATCTTTATCCGATTTCTGCCTACTTTAGCCCCATCCTTGTCAGGACTTCATAAGGCAAATCATCCCCGAAAAGCAATACCTCACCTACACCCCTTCACCAAACCATGGCTCATATCTTTTATGTAGAGGACGATGAAAACTTATCTTTCATCACCCGCGAGAACCTGGAGCTTGGTGGCTTTGAGGTGTCCCATTTCGTGACAGGGTCAGCGGCTGCTGCGGCCTACAAACCTGGGGTCTATGACTTAGCAATTCTGGATGTGATGTTACCAGAGCTAGATGGTTTCGAACTGGCACGCCGGATCAGGCAGCAAGACACCCAAGTGCCGATCTTGTTCCTTACGGCACGTGGCCAAAAGGAGGATCGCATTGCTGGGCTCAAGCTTGGTGCTGATGACTACCTAACCAAACCCTTTAGCCTAGAGGAGCTGACGCTCAAAATTCAAGTTTTTCTGCGTCGGAGCAAAGTCCTACATGAGGCTACACCTAGTCCTAACCAATGGTTGCGGATTGGGGCCCTCCAACTAGATGTGCCTAACCTGACACTGCATACACCCGAAGGCACCAATAGCCTGACCCAACGTGAGGCTGCTGTTTTAGCCTATCTCGCTAGCAGACCTAACCAAGTCCTACGGCGTGAAGCCATCCTGAAGGAGCTTTGGGGTGATGATGATTATTTTATGGGCCGTAGCCTAGATGTATTCATCAGCCGCTTACGTAAATACCTCGCTGCCGATGGCAATGTCAATATCGACACCTTACATGGGGTGGGATTTAGGCTTAATGTGAGGTAGTGGGCTGTACTATGTTAATCGTATTAAAATAGTGGTGTGTTCGTTTATCGAAGGCACTCTTTCTACTAATCGGTTAAAAAAACTAGGCCACCTGATAAAGGTGGCCTATTGTTATGTGTTACTTTTTGGAACCAGCAGGTTGGTTATTTCCCCTGCCAGTACCTGATTTGTTGCCTGTAGTGCTTGGTCCGTTGTTCGGTCTAGGGGCTTGTTTTGCCATCTTATCTTGCTGACGCCTTGTTTGCGGCGCCGATGTAAATGTCACTATGCAGGGTAGGGCCTCCAAACCAATTGTCTCGTCATAAATCCGTTGTTGGAGGTTTTTTAATCTTGGGCTTATTTAGGTGCCATACCGAGTCGCCATTTCTAGCTTTTCGGGGTTGTGGAGGCCATGGTCTTCTTTAATTGACCAACAAAAAAATCCCAACAGTTTAAACCTGCTGGGAACCTATGTCCTTGGTGGAGTTGGAGCTTCACGTTATCGAACTTGGTGGATGGCTTAACACAAGTGCGTAGATGTTAATGTTCAATTGAGTAGATACCAGGAGAAGCACTCCCTACGAACCATTCACACATCCTTTGGCACGTCCTTCGAACTAAATGGTTCCTATGCAACTAAGCCCAATCGAGACTTTAACCCTGTATGTGAACTTCTTGCACGACTTACATAGAAAAGGAGCAGACCGTGACCTGCTCCCTTCGTTCGATTATGTCCTAGAAGATCTATTGTTTGACCAGCTTGCCTATTGTTTGGTCGGCACCAGTCTTGAGACGATACTGATACAATCCAGCAGGTAGTTGGTTGAGATCAATGGTATTGATCGTGGTTCCAGACTGAACTAGCTTTCCATCTGCACCAAAAATCTCATATTCAATGGTACCATCGGCTCCCAAGATCATGACTTGGTCCTTAGCAGGATTCGGGAACAAGGTTAACTGCAACTTGTTCATGATAGGCAAATGCACCACCTGACTGAGCGTTGCCTTACCATCCAGATCCACTTGGCGCAAACGATAGTAAGCAGATTGTTGGTGACGATCTTCGAATTGGTATTGGCTGAGGGTCGAAGTATTTCCGTTACCCGCCACAAACCCAATTGAGTCAAATTGCTGTCCGTTGGTGCTGCGCTCGATGACGAAACCTGCGTTGTCCTGCTCCTGTGCCGTGATCCATTGTAGTTTGACAAATCCATTAATACGAGAGCCAACAAAGCTCAACCAAGTTACAGGCAGTGGGTTATTGTCTCCGCTTGCTGTCCAGTCGCTAAAGCTGTTGGTATTGACCCATAGGCCATAAGATCCTACTGAAGCAGATAGGTTTTGTTTAGGTCCGACCTTTGTCCAGCTAGTTCCGTTATCTGGGCGACGCCAGACTTGAACACTTGCCATATTGTTGTTGTTCCGTGCCGATGGCAACCAGCTTAGTTTAATGCTGCGGCCAGAGGTTGGCTGACGATGAGCCCTGATTGACCATGTATAGCCGATACCAGAGAATGCGCCAAATGTAGCAGTTGCCTCACGACGCTCGACAAAAACGGTATCTAGGTCATCAGTGCCTGCTGCCAGCTGAATGCCCAATATATCTAATGAGCCCTGACCAACTTGGCGACCCATTGCACGTACACGTCCGATTATTCGGCTTGTTGCATTTTCGATTGGTTTGCTTGCAGTTGAAGCCAGATTCACCAGATGTGAACCTGCAACAATATTACCATTGGTCATCGTCAGGCTGTTACAGACATCCATGCGATCGCTAAGGACGACATGGTTACCATTGTTAATAACAAGGTTGCCAACTGCTACTTTGCCAATGGACTGCATCGAGCCACCGACAAGTTCTAGGGTACTTGCGCATCCTCCAGTAATAGTACCTGCACCCAACTGATTACCATACAGGGTGAGTTTATTGCTGCCAGTTATTGGCAATGTGATACCAGATGGGATGGTAATGTTATTGACAACTGCATTGCCGCCTACAACTGGCAATACAGCCGCATTGCTCCTGATCACAACGTTACTGTTTGTGGTCGGGATGCCACCGCACCAGTTACTAGGGTCGATCCAGTTATTGGAGTTGCCGAGCCAAGTACCAGCTGCGATGCTAGATACCATAACACTTGCGCTTGTCTGAACGCAGCCAGCAGGTGTGGTGGCTGTAACAGAATAGGTGTTGGTGCCATCAAGCACCACAACCGAATTGCCCATTGTTCCGTTTGACCACAGATAGGTACAGCCGACGCAATTGGCTGTATTGGTGACCGTGATCGGGGTTCCTAGGCACGATTCTGACCCATTAGCCATACTTAGCAATGGTTGTATCTGTGGATTGACAACCACTGTTACACTCTGGGTATTGGTGCAGCTGTTCGCCGTAGTCACGTAACTATAGACAACAGAAACTGGTGCCGTAGTTGTATTGATCAGCGTTTCGTTCGGATTGCTGATTTGCGCTACAGTTACAGCCGCATTGCTGATTCCAGCTACTGCCGCACGTGTCCAAGTAAAGGTGGCTCCTGCGGTGGCAGAAGTTGGACTGTAGGTAAAGGCTGTGCTGCTGCAGATTGCTGTTGGTGTTAGGGTGCTGCTAAGCGAAGGGGTTGGGTTGACCCGTACCGTGACGTTTTGCGTATTGGTGCAGCTGTTGGCAGTCAGGGTATAGATATAGACCACATCGATTGGTGCAGTGGTGTTGTTAACCAAGGCCCCAGTAGGGTTGGTGGTTTGTGCTGTCGTGATCCCTGCATTGCCTCCGATAGCTGCACGGGTCCAAGTAAACGTAGTACCGGCAATTGCAGATGTTGGCGTGTAGCTAAAGTTACCTCCTGCACATATAGCAGTTGGCGTTAGGGTGCTGCTGAGCGTTGGCCTAGGATTCACCACCACTGTTACACTCTGGGTATTGTTGCAGCTGTTCGCCGTAGTCACGTAAGTGTATACCACCGAAACAGGAGCGGTAGTTGTATTGATCAGCGTTTCGTTCGGATTGCTGGTTTGAGCTACCGATACTGCGGCATTGCTGATACCTGCTACTGCTACCCTAGTCCAAGTGAATGTTGCACCTGCTGTTGCAGAAGTTGGACTGTAGGTAAAGGCTGTGTTGCTACAAATGGCTGTTGGTGTTAGGGTGCTGCTAAGCGAAGGGGTTGGGTTGACCCGTACCGTGACGTTTTGCGTATTGGTGCAGCTG
Organism: Cytophagaceae bacterium; assembly: GCA_027490155.1. Lineage (GTDB taxonomy): Bacteria > Bacteroidota > Bacteroidia > Cytophagales > Flexibacteraceae > CANHWS01. Next base: position 47,896 of record JAIXYP010000023.1, read on the forward strand.
TTGGCAGTCAGGGTATAGACATATACAACGTTGATCGCCGATGTGGTTGCATTAGTTAGGACCTCACTTGGGTTAGTGGTCTGTCCGACTGTTACTGCCGCATTGCTAATGCCCGGTACTGTTGCTCTGGTCCAGGTAAATGTGGTACCTGCTGTTAGGCTAGTTGGCG
>JAIXYP010000034.1 GCA_027490155.1 Cytophagaceae bacterium
GTCTATGTGGTGCAGGCCTTTGGCTTTGGTGTAAGTAAACTGGTGAAAGAATAGTGCCGATTAACCCAAAACCCAATCGATGAATAATGGGCATTGACTGCATGCCCAGCAAAATGTGTTTCGACCCGTAAATTGAGACTATTGAAAAGTATACAAAAGGGAGCCAATGGCTCCCTTTTGCTATTTAATGAGGCTGGATCTAGAACCCATTTGATCGTTAGTAGGAGCAAATGCAGCCACTGTATATGAAAGGCTACTATTGCCTCCTTAGGTGCAGGCGTCCCTCGGGTTATGGCCACATCACTTGTCAAGTATAGTATGACCATAGCCCCAAAAAGCCCCACAACTCCTTTATTATGACGGTACCAAGCTATTACATGTCATAGGGTCACTATGATATTTGGTATGATATGACACGTCACAACTAATTGATTTTCAGTGCTATATATGATATTATAATTAACCCAAAGGCACTAGCTCCTATTTGATAAATCATGACATTTTTGTGACAATTGTCATAAGCTAGTTCTCCTGTGGCTTAAAGACATTTGTCATGAGCCTAATCGCAGGATACCCTCACTGATCGGTCAAGTCAATTGCGTGACAACCCAACAGGATATACAAGATCTGGAGGGTGGTCATTTGAAAGGCGCAGCAAATCAAACTGCTTTTCACCCTTATTTTTAAAATGCACATGTCAAAACCAAACCAACCGATCAAAAGGCATCATGGCGATCAGCCACCAGCACCGTTGATTAATCTACGAGGATCCATGCTCTGGGCACTATTATTAGCCTCATTTATCTGGACCAGCTCGACGGCGGTTAGCCTCATTGGAACAGGGTCAGAAAAAAACCACATAGTAGGTCCAAAAAGTAAGATTGCGGCAGAACGGATCAGGAAGCCAAAAATGCAAGCTGCATCTCAACAGCAAATGAGTGTGATGTCAAGCTGTCCTAACAAACCAACAATCTCTGTTGGTGGACCGACTACTTTCTGTACTGGTGGATCGGTAACGTTATCAGTGGCCCCAGAAGTTGTTATGGTGAGCACCCTAGCTGGCTCATCACGAGGATCTGCTGACGGACAGGGTGCCTCTGCACAATTTGATGGTCCAACTGGCATTGCAGTTGATGCCGCGGGCAATACTTATGTGGCAGATGCTGAAGTTGGTCTTATACGCAAAATAAGCCCATCTGGCCTTGTAAGTACTTTTGCGGGCTCTACTCCAGGATTTGCAGACGGACAAGGCGCGGCGGCTAAGTTTGATCTCCCCGCAGGTATTGCAGTTGACGCTGCTGGCTATGTTTATGTAGCTGATCTTCTAAATCATCGCATTCGTAAAATCACGCCATCTGGCATGGTTAGTACCCTAGCTGGTGGCGACTTTGGTTATGCCGATGGACAAGGTGATGTTGCCCAGTTTAATCGCCCAATAGGCCTTACAGTTGACGCTGCCGGAAATGTTTACGTAGCTGATCTTCTAAATCATCGCATTCGTAAGATCACCCCTTCAGGGCTGGTTACCACCTTAGCGGGCTCCACTCAAGGTGATATTGACGGACAAGGTACCGGCGCGTCATTTAATGGGCCTCATGGTGTCGTAGTTGATCCTTCAGGAAACCTCTTTGTTTCTGATAAGGGGAATCATCGTATCCGCAAAATCACCCCATCAGGATTAGTGAGTACCTTGGCAGGCTCCACAATAGGTACTGTTAACGGACAAGGTACTGCTTCGAAGTTTTATACCCCAGCAGGCTTGGCACTTGATCCTTTAGGAAACATCTATGTGGCTGATCAAGAAAATCGCCGCATCCGTAAAGTCACCCCATCAGGCTTGGTGAGTACCTTGGCAGGCTCATCACAAGGATATCTTGATGGAGATGGTACTGTTGCTCAGTTTAATAGACCAATTGATGTGGCAGTTGATGCGGACGGAAATGTCTATGTGGCTGATCATGACAATAATCTAATCCGCAAAATAACCCAGCCCAGTCCTGCAATCATTACCGGTTACCTCTGGTCAACCAACGAAACCACCGAATCAATCACAGTCAATGCTGGCGGCAGCTATACCGTCCAGACGATTGCTAGTGGTTGTACCTCGGCTGTTTCAGCTGCAACGGATGTAACGGTAAATACCCCGCCTACAACCCCAACCATCTCCGCCAGTGGCCCGACAACCTTCTGCACAGGAAGTTCAGTAAGCCTATCCGCTCCTGCTGGCTTTACCTACCTCTGGTCAACAAACGAAACGAGCCAGTCAATCATCGTAACTGCTGGCGGTAGCTATACCGTCCAGACGATTGCTAGTGGTTGTACCTCGGCTGTTTCGGCTGCAACGGATGTAACGGTAAATACTCCGCCAACAACCCCAACGATCTCCGCCAGTGGCCCAACAACCTTCTGCACAGGAGGCTCGGTAACACTCACGGCCCCTGCTGGCTTTACCTATCTCTGGTCAACCAACGAAACCACCGAGTCAATCACAGTCAATGCTGGCGGTAGCTATACTGTCCAGACAATTGCAGGCGGTTGTACCTCGGCTGTTTCAGCTGCGACAGTTGTAACGGTAAACACCCCGCCAACAACCCCAACAATCAATGCTGGTGGCCCGACGACGTTCAACACAGGAGGCTCGGTGAACCTTTCGGCAGTTGCGATAGCAACAGTTGCAACCATGGCTGGCTCAACAGCAGGTTTTGCTGACGGACAAGGTACAGCCGCTCAGTTTAATATTCCTTACGGTACCGCAATTGACGGAAATGGAAACCTCTATGTTGCAGATTTGTCTAACCATCGTATCCGGAAAATTACGCCTAGTGGCATGGTTAGTACACTAGCGGGTGCAGCAGCAGGAATTGCTGCAGACGGCCAAGGTGCTGCGGCAAGATTTAACAGGCCAAGTGGCATTGCAGTTGATAACGCAGGCAATCTGTATGTTACAGATGCCGGTAACCATCGCATTCGTAAAATCACGCCTACGGGACTTGTTAGCACCCTAGCAGGCTCGTCACAAGGATTTGCTGAAGGACTAGGCTCAGCGGCCAAATTCAGCAGCCCAACTGGCATTGCAGTTGACGCCAACGGGAATGTTTATGTGGCAGATCAGTTTAACCATCGCATCCGGAAAATCACGCCTACAGGACAAGTTAGTACCTTGGCAGGGTCAAGCAATGGATATGTTGATGGACAAGGTGCCGCCGCTCGATTTGCTTCGCCAGCAGGTGTTACAGTTGACGCCAACGGCAATGTTTACGTCTCTGATACCTATAATCACCGCATACGCACAATCACCCCTGGTGGACTTGTTAATACTTTTGCTGGCTCGTCATCAGGCTTTGCCGACGGACAAGGTACCGCCGCTCAGTTTAATAGGCCTTACGGAATAGCCTTTGACCAAGCTGGGAATATCTATGTTGCAGACGCTGACAACCACCTTATCCGTAAAATCACCCCAACAGGATTGGTTAGTACCTTGGCCGGATCATCATCAGGATATACCGATGGTCCAGTTACCGATGCTAAATTTAGTGAACCAAGCGGTATTGCTGTTGACGCTAATAGCACTGTTTATGTTGCAGATCTGGGCAATAGCTTGATTCGGAAAATCACCCAGCCAGGCCCAATTGCTGGTTACCTCTGGAGCAACGGAGCAACGACACCGTCCATCAACGTTACAACAAGTGGCAACTACACTGTCCAGACCATTGCAAGCGGTTGTACCTCGTCTGTCTCAGCTGCGACGGTAGTGACTATTAACACCCCAGCTCAAGGGATTACTTTCACAGGGACAGGTACTTGGTCCTCTACGTCCAACTGGTCTAGCAACAGTGTCCCTTCAGCTACCGACACCGTCACCATCGCCCCCGGTGCCAATGTGACGATTGCGTCACCCAATATCATAGTTAGCTCCATCCTGATTTCTGCGGGTGCTACGCTTACCATTTCAGGCAACGTCCAGCTACAGGTCAGCAAAGTCCTCAACAACCAAGGCCAGATCTTAACCCCAGGAGCCACTGAGGCGGGCATCATCACCGCTGGCACGGGCACACATACCACCATCTTGATGGGCAACAAACTCAGCATCAACACCCTTGGTATCGGGCGCAATACACGCCTCATGACTGACTTGGACCTATTGATAGGTTCTGGTATGCTGGCGGGCAATTTTGACCTCAATAACAGGACTGTAACGCTCAAGTCAACTGCCACCAACACGGCCTACATGATTGGCTTTACCCCAGGATCGCCGAGTATCTCAAACGCTAGCAACCTGACCGTAGAGCGTTATTTGTCGCCTAACCTTGCTATTGGTACTGGTGCATGGGTCTTGACAGGCACACCAAATGCTGACCAAACAGTCAATGCTTGGGCTGTCAACAACCCATATGCCCCCGCAACCTATAACCAGACCACTTTAGCTGGTAGCTCAATCTCTACGCTTGACCCAAGTTATACCGCTGCAGGTGTCAATGGCTACAAAAAACCAACTAGCCCTACACAGGCTGCCCCAGTTGGTGTGGGTCATCGGGTTTGGTTCCGGACAGCTGAGTTCTTCACCAACGGTGGCGCTACCTGGAAAACCAAAGGCCCTATCAACATTGGTACCCATACCTGGGCTCTGTTACATTGCGCTGGTGCCAACTGTGCTGCCGGCGGTACTGCCCTCGAAAATGGCTGGAACTTGGTGGCCAATCCTTTTGCTGCCACCCTCGACTGGGATGCAACCACTGGCTGGACCCGTACAGATATCTATAATTCGACCTACATCAGGAGCCATAAGTTCAACAACACCGCCTCTTATGTTAATGGTGTTGGGGTCAATGGTGGCACCCGTTATATCCCTGCCGGACAAGGCTTCTTGATCTGGGCGGATAGTGCCATCGCAACAATGAGCGCCAACCAATCAGCCTGTGTGCAGAATGTTGCCTCGGTTAAGCGCGAAGGCACCTTGGCTGATGTTCTGAAGGTCAACATCAGCAGCAATGCCAACCTACAAGACCAGATCGCCCTCCGTTGGGATGCAACAGCTACTACTGGCTTTGATGGCAACCTCGAAGCCCGCAAGCTGACCTCTGCCACTGGTATTAACCTTTCCTTCCTGAATGGAACAGCCCTAATGGCCATTTTAGCTGAAGCCCTGCCAACAGCCACAACCACCTATCCATTGGCTTTGACTGCCCCACAAGCTGGCACCTATACCATCAGCTTTGAAGGGATGGCTAGCCTCAGCAACCCACAATGGTCAATCTATCTGCTAGATAACCA
>JAIXYP010000051.1 GCA_027490155.1 Cytophagaceae bacterium
AGCTTAGAGCTGATGGAAGCTGCTGCTTTGCGCACGGCCATTGCCGAGGGCAAGGTTGAAGACAAAGTGCCCATCGTCCGGGCTTTTGATGTCTTGGCCCAGTACCTAGTTACCCTTGGTGTTTCGGATGGTTTTGATCCTGAACTGTTATTGATCGAGATTCGGAGCACCCATGCATATGCCTCAATTACGGACCAAGAATGGACACAGGTGATGCATTTTGTGAGTTTCGGCGGGCAAAGCTTACAAGCTTATGGTGAATTTGCTCGTCTAGTAAAGGACGAAACTGGACCAATGTATCGGGTGACCAATCGTCGGATTGCCATGCGACATCGGATGAGCATGGGTACCATCACCTCGGATGCCATGATCACGGTAAAATTTGTGACGGGGGGCTTTATCGGCTCGGTTGAGGAGTACTTTATTAGCCGGCTGAACCCTGGGGATGTCTTTATGTTTGGTGGTCGGGCGCTTGAGTTTGTCCGGATGCACGACATGAAAGCCACTGTACGTCTTGCGGCTAAGAATAAAAAAGCGCAAACCCCAAGTTGGCAAGGTGGACGGATGCCGCTCAGTTCGCAGCTATCTCACATGATTAGGCGCAAACTTACCTTGGCCATGGACCCAGATGCCCTCGGACCAGAAGATATGGAGTTGCAGGTATTGCAACCTCTGTTCAGGATGCAGGCTGAGCTATCGGTCCTGCCAAGGGAGGATGAGTTCTTGATAGAGGAGATTGTGACTAGGGATGGCTACCACCTGTTTTTCTATACCTTCGAGGGTAGACTGGTCAACGAGGGTATGGCCAACCTCATTGCGCATCGCATCGGTAGGACTCGTTCCATAACCTTCAGTATCTCGATGACTGATTATGGCTTTGAGCTCCTGAGTGATACGCCGCTCCATGCCGCTGATTTGTTAGAAGAAGACCTCCTGACGACCAACAAGCTTGTGGCCGACATAATGGCTGGGGTAAATGTGGCTGAGCTGTCGCAACGCAAGTTTCGGGACATTGCACGCATTGCTGGGCTAACTTTTGAAGGCTTCCCTGGCAAAACACTCAAGACCCGGCAGCTACAGGCTAGTAGCCGTATCTTCTTTAAAGTCTTCACCGAATACGAACCTGACAATCTTTTGCTCAAACAGGCTTACGAAGAGGTCCTGTATGATCAGCTAGAGCAAAATAGGCTACGGGCGGCGCTCAACCGCATTGCTGGTCAGAAAATTATTATCATGAAACCCCAACGTTTTACCCCGTTTTGTTTCCCGATCATGGTCGAGATGATCAGAGGGAAACTCACTACCGAGACAATTGAAGATCGTGTTGCAAAGATGCTGAAACAAGCAGTTGCGCCTTAGGTATTTATTTAATCTATTGTTGACTATATTGATATAATTAATGAATATCCCATCATTTTCATTGCCATCAATGCAAAACGCCACAAGCCTAGAATTAGGTGGGCATCAGCTCCAGATTTTACCCGATCGGACGGTGTACTGGCCAGCCGAACGTGCCTTATTACTTGCGGACTTGCATTTGGGCAAAGCGACTCATTTTCGTAAACATGGGGTCTATTTGCCTGGTGATGTCATCCAGAAAGAGCTTTGGAGGCTTCGGCAATCTATACTGAAGGATGACTTAGACACGGTCTATATCTTGGGGGATTTGTTCCATGCTAGCTATAACCACGAGTGGCCCTTGTTTGTGCAACTGATGCGTGAGCATACGCATTTGCGCTGGGTTTTGCTTAAGGGAAACCATGATGTACTTGGTCGAGGGACTTACGAAGAGGCTGGTTTCGAAGTAGTTGATGATAGGCTATCGGTAGGTAATATGATTTTGGCCCACAAACCTGAGGCCGTCGCTACACTGGCTGATGATCAGTTTGCGATTGTTGGACATATCCACCCCGGCTATGTGCTAGGCGCCAAAGGACTTCCTGGTAAAGTCCGGATGCCCTGTAGTTGGCTCAGTGATCGGCGACTGGTATTACCAGCTTGGGGGAGTTTTACAGGGTTGGATATTGTGCAACCTAAGGCTGGGGATCACCTATTTTTGTTGACTGAAAATGCCGTGTGGCCCCACAAGGTTTAAGAAAGCAGACTGCGTAAAAAAATGTATTGGAAATGACAATATAATAAATTATCTTCAGTCAAATGTGCAATTATTGCTTGTGCTAGTTGATAATAAAACTAAAAATCGATAGGGATAATGGTGGCACCTTTATTGCAAGTTGGCTCAGGAATAACGGTGGGGCAGATAGCCAACATTCGTTAATAACTTCTGATTCAGTAATAATGAAAATCCTCTCCACTAAGATTAGTCTATCCGCCATCCTGACCCTCTTGCTCATGGTAATGGTGTCCACAGGTTGCAACCGCCACAATGGTGCTTTTTTTGCTGCGTCTCCTGGCCATTCAAGCCTCAGTAGCACTCCTAAGTCACCGATTCCGTTATCCGATGCTGCTCTGTCAGAGGCTCAGGCCAATCTGCATGCAGCTGTAATCAATATTAGCGATGGCCATGGCACTGTAGCCGACCAACAAATGCTGAACGACAACCTTGGGGTCCTCGCAAAGCATATCAAAGCTGGCGGTAGTTTTGACAAAGTTGACCGCAAGCAGCTCAAACAAGACCTGCGCATCTTGGCCGAAAGACCTCAGGTGTTAACCGCAAGTACCAACACCCAAATCGATGGTGATGTAATCCCATCAGCACTGAACAACGCCATCGCAGAGGGCAAGGTCGCCAATTTTAACGTTGTAAAATCAGCTGACTTGGCAGAAAAAAGTGCGCAAACCTCCACTTTGGGCATCCAGATTGTTGCGGCCATATTGTTGGTATTTTTAGGTTACTTAGGTGTCCACCGTTATTTCCTAGGCCGTTGGGGATCAGGCTTTTTGCAGTTACTGCTCACGATCGTTGGGTCGATCCTGTTATTAGGTGCGCAAAGCCTTTGGGCATCTGGTGCCGCTACTGCAGCATTGGCCTTAGGTACCTTGGGTTGGATCGTGTTGGGTGGGCTGCTACTTTGGCTAGTTATTGACCTAATCCGGATCCTGATTGGTAGTTTACATCCAGTCGGCTAGGCAAATGATCAGGGTAATTTGCGTAGGTCGCCAGTTACCTTAAAACACAAGCTTGCAAAGGTATCATGGCCCAAGGCTGGGTACCTTTTTTGACTAAATCTGGTTTAACTCTGCTTAGTCCGAACCTGCCAATCATTTGCAGGAGAAGAGTATCACCAACTTGCCAACAGCCCAACCTAGGATTATGACCACAATAATGAGCGCACAATCCTATCGACTTATCGGTTTTTTTATGGTGGTCTTGTTGTTGCTATCTGGGTGTAGCCGCCAATATGGGGCCTACTTTATATGGTCGGCAGTAGGGGCAGGCCTTTTGGCTGGGGCCCCACAAGTAGTTTTAGTAGATAGCACCTTGGCCAGGATTAACGATGTCAATTTGAGGCTCCTAGCTAAGAAATATCATGAGCCTTTGTCTAGTACCGAGCGTGACAGCCTTAAACAAGGTTTGCAGCTGCTGAGTGGGCATATCGCAGTTGGTGGTGGTGTTGACAAAAAGTATAGGTTGCGGTATCGACAGGTTCTGAATACTCTGAAACCTAGGCCAACATCCAGAAAAGCTACACAAACTAATCAATGGGACTTTGCTAGCCTAGATCAGCAAGGCTATGGAGCTAAAGGTACTTTGATGCCAATGGCGCCAGGCATGTCAATATACCAAGCTATCCCAGATGAAGTTCGGAATACCCCCTTGCATCGCACCGAAGGTAAAGTCCTTGGCCGTCAAGCACTGTCCGAATCTGACCCTGACGACGTCTATATCGAACAACTTGTAGCTGCACTGCTTTGCATTTTTCTGGGGTTCACAGGGGTACATCGATTCTATTTGGGTTATCCCAAACAGG
>JAIXYP010000052.1 GCA_027490155.1 Cytophagaceae bacterium
CAGACGGTTGACCCCGTTCACCAGAAGTACTGGTTGCTGCGAGCACGGTTCCGTGATCAATTTATCGTCAGAGGCGTGGATCCTTTGCCAGTTTGTGAGCAAAAGACATCAGTTTATGGGCTGCCGATTGACTCCAAAAAGCCCTATAATGATGAGGTTAGGTACCATAAAGCCTATAGAGGTCTTAATAATTTTGTGCCTGCTGTGACTGTCCAACCAGGTCGGGAGGACAGTTGTGGTGGGTTCATAGTTACGGGTCCAAATACTGAAGTGCCAGTTGGCCGAAATGAGCCTGGTAACAACTGTAAATCCAATATCCTAAGCTACAACATCAAGTACGCGGACACGCCAATGAACCTTGGGTGGTATATGGGTGTGTTGGCGACGGAGTATCATCTGTTGCAGACCCAAAACCAAGGTGTCACGCCACAACCTGCCCATGAAAAGGCTACACTCTACGAGCTCTATTGTGCCTTCAAGGCGCTAGAAAGGCTTGAGGTTAAGGTACATACCGCAGCCTATGGCAATCAGTCATGCGGGCCTAAGGAAGGTTATTTGTTGAGAGATGATGCTGGAGTTTACGAACCCATTCCTGAGAATGAACGCCCACATTTTCCGAACAAACAGACCAACATATGGGGGCGCCAAGATAACTATACCCATCGGCTAGTCCAGGCTGTGAGAGATAATCTCAATACCTTTGATGTCAAAACGATTGATGATGCCCGCTTTAACTTTGATTATCAGAAAAGCACTTCGGATTTTCAAGTGGCCTTTCTGAAAACGCCAGGAGAAGAGCCTCATCGTCCTTTCGAGGCTACGCCATACCATAATCATTATCTTGATAGGATTAGGGAACATAATATCATGTCGCTAGATCACGTTGTTCATCTTACGATGGGGCTTGGTTTAGTCAAGAAGTTTGCACCCTCGCAAACAGTAAGCATATACGATGATCAAGGAAAAGCGGTTGGGAGCATTAACTTTGCAAATGAAGTTAATGATTATTTATATCGTCTAAAAACCAGCCTCGAGCGTGATTGGTACACGCCTAAATTGACAGGATCCAACTTGTTTCCAGCAACTACCGGTTGGGCTAGTGGTGTTATAAATGCTGCTAGCATATCTATCGGGATTGATCGAATTATTAATAACAATTATGGTAACACATATAACTGCCATAATAGTTCTGCTCAGGGTATTAATTGCGGCGATATGATCTATGATATACCATATCAAATTATGGCATTATATTTGGATCAATATGCATTAAATTTAGGTTTATTTCTTGGACCTATGTTGTTAAACTTTGTGATACCTGGCGCTGGCATTGTTGCTGGATTGCTAGCATCCTCGATTGCGATTTTTGCCACCAGCCTTGCAAATGATAGACTTCAAGAGTATGATCATGCCATCATAGGTAGTAGTTTAGCAATGTCTGCCCCTTATTTTGCAGGGATAAGACTCAGGACAGAGTGGCGTGATTGGTGGTTAACCAATATGTGTAGTTGGTGGGGAGGATGTAATAACCTTAGAATAAGGTATCTTTGTTTAAAGTCTAGTCGATGTATTGCCGTTGATAGTAATAATGACTGCGTTATGTCATTTTCGTTACCTATAGTTCAAGAATTAGCATCTACGATTGGGGCATTAGTTGGTTATGTTGTGGGCTGGAATCCTGGAAGTGAGTTGTGTATAATTTACCCTAGTTTGGGCGGTTGGCCACCAGATGCTAACATTGATTGGAGTGTGAATGTGACTAGTGGTTTAATTCGAAGCCATTTTGAACGTGTTGCGGGTGCAAGCAACATTGGTATGGGTACTTCGGCTACTTTTCATCATGTTCGTTCTATAGAACGCTTCTACTCTCTATTGGAGTATATTATGTTCAATAAAAGTAGAGAACATCGTACAGATATTACGGACTTTGAGGCTTCTTATTATCAATATATGGCTGATATGCCATGTAGTGGCCCTCAGAATCTTAAAAGCTATGACTTTTTGCCTAGAAATGAAAAGCAAAATCTAAATCATAGGTACGGTTGGCGCACAGACAATAGCTTTGTTAAACTACTAGGAGGCGCTACTGGTTCTGTGGATGTACAAGGCAAATTCAATGGCCTTGATTACATGCTTTTCCATAACCTCTACCGTATTGCCTTTCCAGATCGGCCAAATCCACCCTTTGCTAACAAGATGATCTCCAATTCCACTCTGGATCAACTTAAAGCCGGTGACAATGCCTTCTTTGAGGAGTATCAACCAACAGCTTCAGGCGCTGGTGTGGGCACAGCCACAAGGCGGGTATATGCTGGCAAAAGCATTCAGCTAATGGGTGCTGAGAATGTGACAGGTGGTCAGACGGGTTATTCTTACATGATCAAACCAGTGGACGTCCCGGGCACAAATAACCAATCAGCACTATTGTTCAAGCCGTTGGTGCCTACCTGTGACAACTCGGCCCTCTACAAACTTGATGCGCCGTATAACAATGCCCGCCAAGCAGCATCAGTTGACACAACCCCGAAGCCGGATTATACCCAAGAGCAGATCGACTCTGTAGGTCGCAAGATGTTGTCTGATATTCGTTCACGTGTCAAGCGTATCCGTCCGATCCCGAAATACCAACCCGTGTCAGCGTTCGTGGCTTCTGCGCCTAGTGTGCCGATGACGACCCAAGAGCAGCTTAGCCTTTACCCGAATCCTGCAACATCGATGCTCAATTTGCAGCTATCGGGCCTTGGTGAAGTAGCCCTTACACATGTTGCGGTCACGAGCACCACTGGAAGCACGACAGTATTGCCTTTTACCCAGGGTAACAATGGCGCCTACTTTTGCCCAGTTAGTGACCTCACTCCTGGCCTCTACATCATCAATATCGTCACCAAACGTGGAAACTATGTGCGCAAGTTCACCAAACAATAGGCTACGCCAGCTTTGCTTTGCCCTGTTGACTCTTTGTGGCTTAGGTTTGATGTCCTTCACTGGGCACCCCGTACTGTCTTATACCGACTGGAAGTCAGTGGAAATGTATGTGGACTCCCATACGATCGACTCCAACTACACCCTCAACTTGCTGGAGGCTTTTTCGGGCCTCAGTCCAGCTGGCATTGACTCGGCAAAGACCATCATCAAGCAGGGGTACGACCAAGGCCTATGGCAGTTACATTTTGCGGATGACTCGTTGGTGATCACGACCAATGGCACAAGGCTACCGGGCTTCTTCAGCGTCGGGCCGGGCGATAGTTTACAATTTTTGGCCCCGGACCATACCACGAAAGTCCTCGGATTTCGTATCTTAGCGATGACAACTGCTGCTTTGGTTCTCCAGACCAATGTGTCAGCCTCCACCGATACCAACCGTAGCATGATGGAGCTTCGTTTCGTACGTAAACCGACTAACTGATCATGAAAAAAACTGTACTTTGTTTGCTTTTAGGTCTCTGCTTTATGGCTTTGGGGGTTCAGGGTCAACTACTTGAGGTTCCCAACCTGGACGTAGACCTTTCCATGACGGATATTCAACCGAATGGAGAGATTTATTTTTTTGGTTCGAAACAAAATACCAACAGAGCCCTTGATTTGTACCCAACGATCGGCATCATAAGCCCACAAGGATTGGTTGCATCCAAGTTGTCCTACAATTTTTTGTCATACAAACACCTATCTGCTGCCAAATGTAGTACTGGACGATATGTGGTTTTGGCAAGTCTTTTGTCACGCGATGCGAGGTTGATTGACACCCTACATATCTATACCTTTTCGCAAAGTCAAATGTCCTTGTCGCTTCAAAAGACCATCATTGGTAAGTTTAGGGGAGGCACTCCTACCTATAGTCCTATCAGTAGTGATACAGCAATTTTATCATTTCAGGATAGTGCAATTATCGTCAATCCTAACAACTTCAATCGGATCACATCATTTGCACCGCAAGCCGCACCTTTCACAAGATATAATCTAGGTACCCTACACAGGAAACTATTTGGCAATGTCATTTTGAGTTTTTCTGATAGTTTTTTATTGACAAGAATTGAGGCACTTGATCTTACCAACCGCACTCAACTGCCATTTTGTGTACCAACAACATATCGGACAACCTACTACTTCAATAATTATCAGGCTGCTAAAATGAAGCGGGTCCGGGATTCCATTTATGCATGGGGCCTGGATAACAGGGTTGTTCGTGGTCATATTGCTGACCCTGCTTCCGATTGGTTGTCCAGTCAATATCTAGGCCTAAGTACCTGCCACTCGGGCACATCTGATGGTGATACTAGCTTTATGGTCTCTAATGCTTACACTGGCCCAGGCGTATCCCCAACAAATGACGAGTCGGTCGTGCTAGTTTCTTTTAATCACTTTAGTTCCTTCCAGGTTTGGACGAAACTCAATAGAATGCGGTTTGGTATTATTTACTATTTTGACCGAAAGTTTGGCAAAGCTGTTTACTGCAATTCGGTTGGCAAAATTTTCGTTAGCAGCCAAATTGCCACAGCCCTACCTAGTGCTGTGAATACCATCCGCCCAGTTCAGGTTTTCCCAAACCCAGCTACCAATTCACTTAGTTTTCCTCAAGAGGCTATCACATTTGGTCCACAGACTCGTGTCACAGCGGTGGATATGCTTGGCAAAACAACGATGCTCCTGCCTGACCCAAGTACTCAGCAGCTTGATATCAGTACTTTAAATCAAGGCGCCTACTTACTGAGTTGGGAGGTCAATGGGCTGTTTTATCGTTCCAAGTTTGTGAAGGAGTAGGTTTTCTGTCTGAACTCGGTTTCATCAGATTGGACGGGTTTTTGGGAGTGGTGTGTGCTGATCCAATTATCTACCCCAACACCTGCTGCAACACCACCAGACTTTTAGGGGCGATAATTGTATTGAGGTGGCCAGACCAGAAGTCCAGCACGAGGGTCATCAGGTAGCGGCGCAGCTCGAGATCGATGTGCTGGGGTGGGGCGGTGAAGGGTTGCCGCAGGTAGTCTATTATGAGCTGGCCTTGTTCAAAGGGGCGGAGGCCATAACAAGGCTCGGCAGGGTGGGGGAGGTGGTCTAGGAAATCCTCAGCAGAGGAGGGCTCAAACCCAAGTGGTTGGGCCAGCTTGAGCATAAACTGCAGTGGGAAACTACCGACGGAGGTATCCATCAGATCCAGCACCTGGAGCGCACTGGTCAGAAAAGAAAAAAGGTCAGGGTGGGCATCTTCATCAGCCAATATGCGGGCAGCAAACTCGGCCAAGAAAAACCGTATGGTGCTTTTGACGGGGTCCAGCGGAATGTGGTGGTAGGGCTGGCTGCAATAAACTTCCTTGATGCGGTGCAGCTCGGCATTGGGGCTGTGATAAACCTCGAGCTGGAGCTGTGTCAGGGGCTCGAACAGGCTGGGGGCCATGCGTGCCTTGGCTGCACGCACGCCGTTGACGATGTATCCCTGGGTGCCAAGCTCGCGGGTATAGATCTTGGTGATGACCGATGTCTCGCGGTACTTGATGGTACTGAGGACGATGCCTGCGGTCGATACTTGCATAAGGGGTGAGCCGTGGCTTGGGGGAATAATCGGGCTGGAGTTGCCAATCCAGTACTTGCGATCCGGCCTATTCGACAAAGGTACCACATCGTTGGTGTCGATTAAGTAGGCATAGGAGGACGTACTGATGATTCAGTTTGTGGGGCTAGATATTTTTGGGTTGAATAGGGCTTACCTTATGGCCCTAGTCCGTATCTATAGTTGTCTATGAGCCCGGCTGCTTTGCCAAGGGTGCTTACTGTTTAGCAACTGCATTAATTAACCTCGAACAGGGTCTCATGGGGTCCTTCAACACAAAGTTCGAGGTTGGCGTTGCCCTCTGAATACTTGATTATCTGACATTGATTTGCCTTCCTCTGCTGAGGGTAGGCCCACCCATTTTTTGCCTTCTGACCGCTATGAAAACGCCCAATCTATACCCTACAAAATCAGCCTCTACCAGCTCGAGGGCATCTCAACCGTCTTTGGTTTCGAAATCTGGTATGACCAAAACCATCCGTAAGGTGCTCAGAATGATCGTGGCCTTGACCCTTGGTATGGTGGTGTTCCCGACAGTGGTGCCAGCCCAGTTTGCGTATCATGATTTTGTCAGCACTGCTCAGGCGCAACCGACAATGGCGGCACCAGGTCAACTTGCGCCCACCGAGCCACAGGTCATCTATGCTGGTGGAGCGACTCAGCAAGGCGGATTAGGTAATGTGGGGCGTGTTGGCATCCAGTTGCTAGAGCTACGCGATCAGGCAGGTGCAAATGATATCCAGTCCAACCAAGTAATGAAGGCTGTAGGCCCCAATGCTAAGGCACTTTCGGCCAGCTATATGGTGCTGACGGTGGCCGAAAAAGCGGGCCGTGACCTGACTACCCAATACGACGTGCGGACCTTCCCGACCGTGTTGGTGTTGGCTGATAATGGGCAAGAGTTGGCTCGGCTGACTGGCCAACCAACTGCCGAAGAGCTCAGGTGGGCTATCCGGACCGTGACGCAAAATGGCATGAGTGTGCCCGAGCTCAAGAAGGCCTATTTCGCCCAGATGCTGAACGCTGAAGGCCTGTTGACCTACCTCAAACTACAGGACTTGGCTGGCGAACCAGCTGCTGACCTAGCGATGTATTATCTGGGTGTTGTGGGGCCTAAAAACTGGACTAGCCCAGAAGCTTGGGAGGTGATCCGGAGCCGGGTTTTTGACTGGCAAGAGGAGCCGATCCTGTACCTGATGCATAACCATGCGGCCTTCCGGAAACTGTATGGCGATAGTGCCGTGGATGCCAAACTGAATGCGGTATGTCTGTCGGCGTTGTTGCGTGCTGCAGGGCGTGGTATGCCTGCCCAAACATTTGCCGAATTGCGGGAGGACCTGCTGGCCACTGGCTATGTCGGTATGCCGCAGATTGTGGCACTGGCCGAGGTGCAACGGTACAAATTGCTGGGTGCCTGGACGCGTTATGCCGAGGCGGTCCGGACTTACTTCAGGCGGTATGGTAGCCAAGATGCTGCCGAGCTGGACGCCGAGGCCCGCTGTCTGTGGCTTCATCTGCACAAGATCGAGACTCGAAATGCAGCCAACTTGGCCCTAGGCCTTGCCGAAAAGGCGACCAAACTTGCTCCGCAGAACCCGTTCTACCAGGAGACTCTGGCCATGTTGCAAGCCCAAACAGGGGCTAGTCAGCAGGCATGGCAGTCGGCCAATAGGGCAGTTTTGCTCGCCAATGGACTCAATATCAGCCTGCAAGATGCGCCACGAGTGTTGGAGATTCTGAAACATGAGGATAACCGCTGAGGCTTCCAAAAGCGGGCTAGATTCACAAAATGACGGCTCTGGGTGGGTTTTTTCGCTTGTTATGCCAATGGGCCGACCAGTTTTTTGCCCATTTATCAATGACGGAGATAAGGCAGTTCATAGTTTGATCATATCGCTTTGTCTTAAATAGCAGTACCTTTGCGCCGAACTTAGTAGTGGCCTGCTGAGCATCATCCTGAAAAGATGAGTCAGCCTACCACCATTAACCCCTGATGTTGAGCGCATGTAACAATCGTCAAACTGTCCACCACATACCCATCCTGTCGGCTGCTGCCCAAAAAAGGCAGACCGAGACTTGGCCATCTCAATTGAGGCCAAGTACAGCCAACAGACCAATGACGGAACTAAACCTGGCCCAGACCATTTGTCATCCGTCGGACACCCAACCATCAGGACCAAACTTGGGAACTATTGTCACCCATCCGCATGCAAGACCTGGATTTTCTGACCCAACACGATTCGGCAACAGCCATTTTGGCTTCGCCTCCACCCCATCCTCAATCTATTGTGCCTACCGAAAAACTTCGACTCTGCTTTGCGACCAACAACCTGAACAAGATTAAGGAGGTGTCCCGGACGCTGCCTCATTGTTTTGAGTTGTTGAGCCTGACAGCCATTGGCTGTTTTGTCGAACCGCCCGAAAATGGGGTCACGTTGCACGAGAACAGCCTCTGCAAAGCCAAATTTATCTGGGACAACTACCAAGTGGATTGCATCGCAGATGATACCGGCCTAGAGGTCGAGGCGCTGAATGGTGCCCCAGGGGTCTATAGTGCGCGCTATGCAGGCGAAAGCCGTCGGGATGAGGCTAACATCAAGCTACTGCTCCAGAACTTAGACGGTGTTACCAACCGGACCGCCCATTTCAGGACAGTTATTACGGTTATTTTGGCCGGCAATGTCTATCAGTTCGAGGGGAGTATCCGTGGGCAGATTGCGTTGGCAAATGCCGGACACAATGGCTTCGGCTATGACCCTATCTTTATACCAGAAGGGCATAACCGCACCTTTGCGCAGATGAACTTAGAAGAGAAAAACACGATGAGCCACCGTGCCAAAGCTGTGCGCGAGATGGCCACTTTCTTGGGGATCATCACTCCGGTGCAGTGCTAAGCTAGTCAAGATTAGCCTATGCGAGTTAGTAACCTAAACATCAAAAGGCCCAACGTGCTATGTGCAGGTTGGGCCTTTTTTTTGATATTGAAGTCTGTAGTTGCTTATGGAGTCCTACCGTTTGAGGGTCTGGACATACTCGGCTACTGCAAGGGCTTGGTCTTGGTTGAGGCGTTTTTTATAACCTTTCATTTTGCCTTTGCCTTCCATGATTATGCCTGCAGCTTGCTGTGCATTAAGCACTGAGGTCTGGAGATTGCCAGCATTATAGACACCCGCAGCGCCATCAGCACCATGGCAACGCACACATTCGTTTTGGTAGATGGTCTGGCCGCTATACAGGGCTGCATCAGCACCAGCAGTCGCTAGCTCGGCATAGTTGGTGCGTTTCATCGTGAGGCTTTGGGTTTCGGCCACGCCATAGAAGTAGATAAAGCCAACAAGGGCAAGCACAGCTAACGCTTTATTGTGGCGTTTCATGCCGATGATGCCGACAGGGATCAGGGCCGTAACGGCAACGGTCTTGACCCAAAGCCAAGGCTCGCGCACGCCGATGATTGAGATCAAATAACCACCGGTGACCAAGATGAGGGTACCTAGGATGGTGTCAACAATCTTGGTTTTGTTGCGGACTTTGTCTAGCAGCTCGATCTTGCCGGCTAGCAGCAAAATGGTTTTGAACAGATAGAAAGCCAAAAAGAGGCCAACAACGAGGGTATGGGTATGTAGGAAACCTGTTTGCATAAGGGGGGATAAGCTATTTGGGGTTGTTTCGGCTTTGCTGATGACACCTACCGAAGGATGAGGTGCACAGGGTTAGTCGATCCAGTTTCTGGGGCAAGATAGCACAAGGCATCTGATTTGGGACAAGTGTGGGCTAGCCTGGGTGAGATTTGGTGGTTGTGGTGATGGGGAGTGGAACTAGGGATTGCCCTATGGTTGGACAGGTTGTGGAGGCTCCTTTATCAATGGACTAGCCCAATGTCATTCACTTTTGCGGTGTGGGTCTTTGAATCCCATGATATAGGCAGCTAGGTCTTTTGCCTGTGCGTTATTTATTCGATCACGATAGCTAGGCATTTCATTGCGACCATTCATGATTACGGCTACAGTTTGCATGGTATCAAGGCCAGAAAACATGAGGTTAGCAGAACTCAAAGCCATAGCATTTCCGTTAGGTCCATGACAATTTTGGCATTCGTTTTCGTAAATACTCCTTCCACTGAATGAATAGGTGGGATTTTCCTTTACCAACTCGATGTAGTTGTATTTCGGATAAGTTGGTAATTTGATCTTGGAGATAGCATAACAGGAGAAAAATCCTGCCAAAGAAAGTACTGCCAGTTTTTTATTCAGTCGATCTACTGCAAGGCGGGCAAGTACATAAGACCCAATCACCAAGATTATTTTGATCCATAACCATAATTCAATCGTGTTTTGCACATAGGCAAGTAGCCCGCAAGATACAAAGACCATTGATCCAAATCTTTCATCAGGACGCGCTCCGTATATTTTCATTCTTTTCAGCTTGTCATGTCTATCCAAGAGTACCAAGGCAAGCCTATAAAACACTACACCTAAAAATAACACCAGGCAAAAGTGGTGCATCACGTATAGTATGAATTTATGTACTTCAAATGAACTCAATTTTCCATCCGTTGAAACAACTCCACATAGTTTCAGAGGAAATAAAAGAACTGCATTGAAGTGCTGCACTAGGTAGAGTATGCTCATGCTACTGGTAGACCTTGGACTGATTCAGGGCCACTATTTGACACACAAGTTAACAAACCCAACCTGAAACAGGAAGATATTTAGGCCAAGGATGCAAAAAGCTGGTTGAGTGGTTCTTGAGCTCCATGTTTTATAATTGCCTGATGCGGTAAGGATTAAGCCCAAAGTGTGGAGGTTGCCTGCGTGTGCTGTCGCCTACCTATCTTTGGGCACCCGTCTCGGCTTGATCACAAGAAAAGCAACTGAGGATTGGGTATCAATACGCACCAAAAACCGACCCAAATGAGTACTGAAATTTCATCCTCCAATACCTCGTCACTGGACGACCTTGTATTATACGAGGTCCGCAACCGTATCGTCTGGCTGACGCTTAACCGCCCAGACAAACGCAATGCCCTCAACGCCCAGATGGTAACTGCCCTGAAGGAGGCGATTACTAAGGCAGTTGCAGAGCCAGACAATCGGGTGATTGTGTTAGCAGCAGCGGGCAAGGTGTTCTGCTCAGGTGCGGACCTAGATGCCCTCAAACAGTTGCAGACCAATACGTTTGACCAAAACCTAGCGGATAGTCAGCACTTGCGTGGTTTGTTTGATCAGATCGCGAACTGCCCCTTACCAGTAATCGCAGCGGTACAAGGTGCTGCCC
Source organism: Cytophagaceae bacterium (assembly GCA_027490155.1). Classification (GTDB taxonomy): domain Bacteria; phylum Bacteroidota; class Bacteroidia; order Cytophagales; family Flexibacteraceae; genus CANHWS01. Next base: position 10,820 of record JAIXYP010000052.1, read on the forward strand.
TCGCAGGTGGTTGTGGCCTTGCCACGGTGGCCGACTTCACCATAGCGGTGCCAGGAGCGCAGATGGGTTATACCGAGGTCCGGATTGGGTTTATTCCGGCTTTGGTGTCGGCCTATCTGGTCAAACGTATTGGCGAGGCTAAAGCTAGACCCTTATTGCTATCTGGTGATTTGATCACGACTGAAAGGGCATTGGCTCTGGGCTTGATTACGGAGGTGGTGCAGGCAGAAGACCTCTATGGCCATGTGCAACAGCTGGCCGAGCGCCTTGCTAGCCAGAATAGCAAACAAGCGATGGCTGCGACTAAGGCTCTGTTAACAGAGATGGATGGTCTGTCGGTGTTTCAAGCTACGGAACTAGCTGCCGTGGCTAATGCCCATGCCCGCGCAACTGATGATTGCCAACGGGGTATTGCTGGCTTTTTGGCAAAGGCACCGGTGACGTGGTAGGTTTTGCGAAGGCCTAACCTTATTGATTAAATTGATTTCGGGATATAAAAATAGCCCACCCTGTACATCATCGTATGTACAGGTTGGGCTTTCTATTTAGAACCACAAGAACGCATTTACCGCACCACGGCCAACCGCTGGCTCATGACGCCTTGCTCGGTTGTAACACGTACGAAATAGCACCCTGCGGCTAGACTACTAATATCCAAGTTGTCCCCATTAGAGGTGATGTTGTAAAGCACGGTACGGCCCAATTGATCCAGAATGGTTACAGCCTTGATTGTGCCTGTGCTGAGCTCAAGTTGGAGGTTGGTAGAGGCTGGGTTGGGGATTAGCCTGAGTTGGTTACACCCAAGTTTTTGTCATGGTGCGCTAATCATATTGTTTGAGGTGCTGATGGCGGCGAATGAACGTCTGGTAATCGTAAAGTTACCGCCCAAATAAACTGTATTGCCACTTATAGCTATGGCATAAACTGATTTGAAATCCCTATAAAAACCTGTAGTATTCGTAAGCCAAGTTGTTGCAAGGCCAGTAACTGCATTTAGAGAGCCTACCCCTAATTGCCATTTATCTCCTATTTTTGTGAAGTTTCCCGCCACATATACTAAATCCTTATTAATGCCAATGGCGTAAACGGTCCCATTAGAATTCGGATCCCAATTAGTGGCTTGTCCAGTGGTTGCATCTAGGGCTGCAATGTGATTTCTGCTTTGCCTTCCGATAGAGTCGAATTGTCCTCCCGCATATACATTTTTGCCACTAACTGCAATGGTTAAGACCCGACTATTTGCACTCGGATCCCAGCTAGTGGCAAGTCCTGTTTTTACATGCAGGGCAGCAATGTTTCTTCTATTTTTGCCCCCAATATCGGTAAAATACCCCCCTGCATAAACAATGCTTCCGTTAAGAGCGAGTGTTCTTATTGAACCATTTGAATTTGGATTCCAATTAGTTGCAAGCCCTGTCGAAGTATCAAGTGCAGCAATTTGATTTCTGTTTTGCCCACCTATGATAAAAAAGTCTCCTCCTACATAAACGGTATTTCCACTTACAGTTAAAGTCATGACAGTCCTGTCGGCTTCAGGATTCCAGTTAGTGGCAAGCCCAGTAGAAACATTAAGAGCTGCGATGTTTTTTCTAATTTGATCACTAATTTGGCCAAATTCACCCCCTACATACACGACATTCCCCAATACTGCTAAGGTCAGAACAGTTCCATTGGCATCAGGATTCCAGTCAGTGGCCTGTCCAGTGCATGCGTCCAGAGCCGCGATGTTGTTTCGGATTCTACCCCCGATGCTGTCAAAATACCCACCTGCATAGACTGAATTTCCATCAACTGCAATAGCAAAAACGGAGCTTTTTATTATTTCATTTCTTGATAGGCCATTATAGAGTTGTATATTCCAGTTGGTTACTTTGCCTGTAAAAGCATCAATTTCTGCGATTTTATATCTTCTTTGCTCCCCAATGTCGGTGAAGTCACCTCCAACAAAAATGGAATTCCCGCTCACGACCAGGGTTTTTACATGATCATATGGATGCGGATTCCAATTTGTGGCTGCGCCTGTCACAGAATCTAAGGCTGCAAGATAACTTCGACTTTGCCCCCCGATGTATCTAAATTCTCCTCCTGCATATATAATTCGCCCATTCACAGCTATTGTATTGACCTTGGAATACGCATCAGGATTCCATTTTGTGGCTCTTCCCGTTGATCTATCAAGTGCAGCTATGTTGTTTCTATTTTTCCTTCCGATCTGGGTAAAAGCACCTCCAACATACACTGTATTACCACTGATTGCTATTGTTCTGACTTCGGCATCTGCATCTGGGTTTCATTTTGTAGCAAGTCCTGTCGCAGAATCTAAGCTGGCGATTCTATTTCTGTTTTGTCCGCCGATGTTGCTAAAGGTTCCCCCTACATATACAATCTTTCCAAAAACTGCTAGGGAAAGGACTTTTGGGTATGTTCCTCCACTAGGGTTTGGATCCCAGCTGGTAGTCAGGCCAGTTGAGGCATTTAAGGCAGCTAAACCCGCCCTATTTTGACCCCCGATACTTCTAAAGGATCCAGCCACATATAGGATGTTCCCATTTAGAGCGAGCGTTAAAACTGTGTTACTAGCATGAGGATTCCATTTTAAATCCACGGAATTGTTTGGCAAAATATGAGCAATGCAGTTTCTAGGCACACTACCTATTTTGGTGAAAGATCCTCCTATGAACCAACCGCCCAATCCATCAGATACCGATGATGTTACGCTGCCGTTGATTTGCAATGGAATACCATTTACAGTGCCATTACTTTTGCTGAGTGGTGCACCACCTCCTGTAGTTGGGCCAACATAGCTAAAGCTACCACCTAGATAGATTGTATTTCCACTTCTAACTATTGCCTTTACTGTGCCATTCGTTACCCACATTGTGGAATCGATTTGAGGGGTAAAATCTTGCCCTTTGACCACCTGACTCAGCAGTGAGAAGATTAATAGGTATAGATATCGTAGCATATAGCTCAGCTGGTTAAGTACTACAACAAAAATACGTATTTTTATCAGTTACGCTAAATCTGATAAGGTAACAATTTTTGTTTTATGCCGACTATTTTGATCCAGTCATGTAGCAAACATCCTTTCCTAGTGCTAGTCCCCATTTTGGCATCGGTCTGTTACCAAGGCGAAAAAGCAGCGACACGCTTGTCACCCCCCCCAAGGACAAAACACCCACCAATGCCTTACCTTTGCGCCACGCCACAAATACGACGAAGCCCATGCCTAAGACCACTCTTTTCCAAGCCATCACTGGGGGACGTTGCCCACGTTGCCGCAGGGGGCACTTGTTCCTATACAATAGCTGGTTGCCTAGTAGGTTCCATGTGCAGCGGAGCAATTGTGAGCATTGCAACCTCAGGTTTGAGCTGGAGCCAGCCTTTTTCATTGGGGCGCGGTATGTGTCATACGCCTTGATGGTCGCACTGATTGGTGCCATGTTTGTCGGTACCAACGTGCTGCTTAATGACCCTTCACTGACTGTGTACCTAAGTATCGTGCTGCCCGCTATTCTGATTTTGGCTGTCCCGATTCAGCGTTCGTCACAGGTCTTGTACCTCTATATGTTTGGCTGGGTGAAGTATGACCCGACCCTGGACACGGACGGCGGACCGGTATAGGTTCTGATCTATGCCCTGCCGGTACGGCAAGGATTGCATGATGATCTAGTGTTTTGTCGTCTAGGCGACAGTTAAGCGTTGGCCATTTGGCTACCTTGTGGATCTGTTAACCACCTCTGATCATGCCAGCAATTAAGCGCCTATGGGCCACAGTCTTGACCATGTCTTTGGCTTTATCTATGGCCTTGGTGCTGGCAGGTTGTAGCTCAAAGATGTCCGCCAAAAAGGAGCAGAAACTGTTTGCTGGTGCGCGCTACCAACCACAACACCGCAACTTGGAGGTTTCGGGTCATCGTATACATTATGTATGGGCAGGCGACACGACACTACAGCCCTTGCTGTTTGTCCACGGCTCGCCCGGCTCGTGGGAGGACTATGTTGATTACCTCAAGGACTCGGTCCTGCTGACTCGATATTATATAGCAGCGGTGGATCGCCCAGGTTTTGGCCAGTCGGACTATGGCCGGCCGATGGTGGAGCTGGAAGACCAGAGCAAACAAATCAGTGCAGTCTTGGCCGATATGTCTCCCACTCGGCCAGTAGTGTTGGTGGGGCATAGTTATGGTGGGCCTTTGGTCGTGCGGGTCGCGATGGATGACTCTGCACACGTGCGAGCCTTGGTGCTATTGGCCGCAGCCGTGGACCCATCACTAGAGGAAAAGGAATGGTTCCGCCCCGTGGTGCGCAACATGAGCTGGGTGCTGCCTGATGTGCTGATGTCCAGCAACGAGGAGCTGGCGCACTTGAAGCAGGACCTAGAAGAGATGCTGCCGCTTTGGCCCTCCCTCAAGCTGCCGATTGTAGATGTGCACGGGACCAAGGACATGTTGGTGCCTTTTGGCAATTTGGCCTTTGCCCAAAGGCAGGCTATCAACGCCAAACCCTTCAGGCCGATAATCCTCCCGAAGGTGAACCATTTTATCCCTTGGTCTCACCATGACACTGTACGCACCGTGTTGATGGACCTAGCGACCAAATAGCAGCTATCGCAAGCACATTTCCAAGGTCCGATCCCTAAGGGCATGGAGGTGGTTTCGGTGTAAAGCTGACCTGTTTTGAGGGCCTCTACCGTTAAATTTAGGGTAGTAGATGCAGGTTCTGCGGTCCAGATAAGGGCCATGGCATGCTGGTTGGTCCTTTGCAAAATTTTCATGATACTAGCCCATACAACCTGATGAAAAAATCGCTACTTTTGCGGTTCGCTCTAATAGAGCCCTTTCCTCACTAAAACGTCATTCATCTTGGCAACAGTAGCTAGCTCAAAACGCACCAGCTTTGCGTCAACCAAAATCACGGTCCCATACCCTGATTTTCTTGACGTGCAACTCAAATCGTTCCAGGATTTTTTTCAGCTCGAGACTGCCCCTGAGCTGCGTACCAAAGAAGGTCTGTATAAGGTTTTTGCCGAAAACTTCCCGATTTCGGACGCTAGGGAGAACTTTACGCTCTCCTTTATCGACTTCATGATCGATGCCCCGAAGTACTCGGTGGACGAGTCGATCGATCGTGGTCTGACCTACAGCGTGCCGCTCAAGGCTAAGTTGTTGCTTAAATGTAACGACAAGGACCTAGCCGAAGAGTTCGAGAACATCGAGCAGGAAGTTTTCCTTGGCAACATCCCGTACATGACCGAGCGTGGTTCGTTCGTCATCAACGGTGCTGAGCGTGTTATCGTGTCTCAGCTGCACAGGTCGCCAGGTGTGTTCTTTGCCCAAAGCAAACACAACAACGGCACCAAATTGTACTCGGCCCGTGTGATCCCTTTCAAAGGTAGCTGGATCGAGTTCGCTACAGACGTTAACAACGTCATGTATGCCTACATTGACCGTAAGAAGAAATTCCCTGTTACCACCTTGCTTCGTGCCATCGGTTTTGGGTCTGATAAAGACATCTTGGACCTATTCGGCCTTAGCGAAGAAATCTCTGCCAAAAAGACCCCGCTCGAAAAAGCAGTAGGTCGTAAGTTGGCTGCCCGTGTCCTCAGGACCTGGACAGAAGATTTCGTTGACGAAGATACTGGTGAGGTCGTATCGATCGAGCGTAACGAAGTATTGCTTGAGCGTGACAGCATCATCCAGAAGGATGACATCGCTACGATTCTCGAGAGCTCCGTCAAGTCGATCATCGTTCACCGCGAGGATATCAATGCTGGCGACTTTGCCATCATCTATAACACCTTGCAGAAAGATGCTTCCAACTCTGAAAAAGAGGCTGTGGAGCAGATCTACAAACAACTCCGTAACACAGACGCCCCTGACGAAGCAACAGCTCGTGAGGTTATCCAGAGCCTATTCTTTAGCGACAAACGCTATGATCTGGGCGAGGTAGGCCGTTACCGTGTCAACAAAAAGCTGAACCTACATACTAGTATGGAGGTGCGTGTCCTGACTACTGAGGACATCGTGAGCATCGTTAAGTACCTGATTGGCCTGATCAACTCAAAGGCTATTGTCGATGATATTGATCACTTGAGCAACCGTCGTGTACGTACCGTTGGCGAGCAGCTATATGCCCAGTTTGGCGTCGGCCTAGCCCGTATGGCCCGCACAATCAAGGAGCGCATGAACGTGCGTGACAACGAGGATTTCAAACCTGTTGACTTGATCAATGCCCGTACGCTGTCATCGGTCATCAACTCGTTCTTCGGCACCAACCAGCTGTCGCAGTTCATGGACCAGACCAACCCCTTGGCCGAGATTACGCACAAGCGTCGTCTGTCAGCCCTTGGGCCAGGTGGTCTGAGCCGCGAGCGTGCAGGCTTCGAAGTTCGTGACGTTCACTATACCCACTACGGTCGGTTGTGTACGATCGAAACCCCAGAAGGTCCTAACATTGGTCTCATCAGCTCACTGTGTGTGCATGCCAAAGTAAACGGCATGGGCTTTATCGAAACGCCCTACTGGCAAGTCGAAACAGGCCGCCTCGCAATCGAGAAACCTGTTGTATACCTCACTGCTGAGGAAGAAGACGGTGTTAACATCGCTCAGGTAAACAACAACTTTGACGATGCTACTGGTAATTTCACCACTGACCGTGTTAAAAGCCGGTACGAAGGTGACTTCCCGATGGTTTCGCCAGGTGAGATCACCTATATGGACGTTGCCCCGAACCAAATCGTTTCGGTTGCTGCTTCCCTGATCCCGTTCCTAGAGCATGATGATGCTAACCGCGCCCTGATGGGATCGAACATGCAACGTCAGGCAGTGCCATTGCTTAAGGCTGAGGCTCCTATCGTCGGTACTGGCCTTGAGGCCCGTGTTGCCCTAGATAGCCGCACCTTGTTGCTGGCCGAAGGTGACGGTGTTGTCCACTCGGTCGATGCCAACAAAATCGTCATCCGTTATAACCTGACTGACGACGAGAAACTATCTCAGTTCGACAGCGAATTCCGTGAGTACAAACTCATCAAGTTCCGCCGGACTAACCAAGATACGACCATCAACCTGACCCCAATTGTCTTTAAAGGACAGCAGGTCAGCAAAGGCCAACCAATGGTTGAGGGCTATGCCACTAACCAAGGCGAGCTAGCACTGGGTCGTAACCTGCTTGTGGCTTTCATGCCATGGCAAGGGTATAACTTCGAGGATGCGATCGTGATCAACGAGCGTGTTGTCCGTGAGGATATCTTCACCTCGATCCACATCGAGGAGTTTGAACTTGAAGTCCGTGATACAAAACGTGGTGAGGAAGAGCTAACCAAAGAGATCCCGAACGTAAGTGATGAGGCAGTCCGGAACCTAGATGACGCTGGCGTTATCCGTGTTGGTGCTGATGTCCGCGAAGGTGATATCTTGGTAGGTAAAATCACACCAAAAGGCGAGACCGACCCAACCCCAGAAGAAAAACTCTTGCGTGCCATCTTTGGCGATAAAGCTGGTGATGTCAAGGATGCCTCGATGAAAGCACCACCAAGCATGAAAGGTGTTGTCATCGAAACCAAACTCTTCAGCCGTCCACGCAAAGACGTTAGTCTCCGCGGTCAGGTCAAGAAGGATGTCGAGGAGCTGAAACAACGTTATGGCCGTGAGCTTTCTGAGCTCCGCAGCATCGCGATTGGCAAACTGACCGAAATCTTGGCAAACAAAAAGAGCCTCGGTGTCAAACACAAGTTTGGCGAGGAGCTTGTGACCAAGGGCAAACTCTTTACCCAAGAGAACATCACCCAAAACTTGTTCCCGGAAAGCAACCGCTTCCGTGACGAGAGCTCATACAACGTTCCGCAAGAGGTTAACCTGATTGCAGACGTCCTGCTCGACAACTGGACTGATGATCCGCGCATCAACAAATTGGTGTCGGAGCTGGTCAAGAACTACGGCAAAAAACGTAACGAAGTCGCCAGCAAGTTCAAGCGTGACCGCTTCACCAAAGAAGTCGGTGATGAGTTGCCAGCTGGTATCGTTAAGCTTGCCAAAGTCTATATCGCCAAGAAGCGTAAGCTGAAAGTTGGTGATAAGATGGCAGGTCGCCACGGTAACAAAGGTGTCGTGGCCCGTATCGTCCGCGAGGAGGATATGCCATTCCTAGAAGACGGCACACCAATGGACATCGTCCTGAACCCACTGGGCGTACCTAGCCGTATGAACTTGGGCCAGATCTACGAAACCGTCCTCGGATGGGCTGGTCGTCGCCTGGGTCGTAAATACTCAACCCCGATCTTTGACGGAGCAACAGAAGAGCAAGTCGTTGACGAGCTCAATGCTGCTAACCTGCCAGAGCTTGGCCGTACTGAGCTGTATGACGGCCTCAGCGGTGAGAAGTTTGACCAACGTGTCACGGTCGGCATCATCTATATGCTGAAACTGGGTCACTTGGTTGACGATAAGATGCACGCCCGCTCTATCGGACCATACTCACTCATCACCCAGCAACCATTGGGTGGTAAGGCGCAGTTCGGTGGTCAGCGTTTTGGCGAGATGGAAGTCTGGGCACTCGAGGCCTTCGGTGCTTCGAACATCCTGCAGGAGATCTTGACCGTCAAATCTGATGACGTCATCGGTCGTGCGAAGGCTTACGAGGCCATCGTCAAAGGCGAAAACATGCCTAAGCCGAACATCCCAGAGTCGTTCAACGTCTTGGTGCATGAGCTCCGTGGCCTAGCCCTCGAGATCACCCTCGACTAAGGACATACCACTTAGTGGTTTCTGAATTAATCCTGACAACGGACCCTGAGCGATTGGGGTCCGTTTTTTTGTGGGTTGGGTCTGGAGGATTTGAAAGATCTGTTTTACCTAGTAGGGCTGGTCTTTCCCTTATACGCATCAACCGACCAAATACCGCACCGGCACCACCTCCATACCAGCCAATCCCACTATCTTTGGCCTTAGCATAATTTGCTACTACAGATTGCCCCCAGACCCAATATGTCGCGTAACGTCAAGATTGCCTCCTTTGTCATCGGTGTGTTTTTGCTGGTTTCGCTCAGCTTCTATACCTACCAGATGGTGAGCACACCTAACCTGCAGGTCCAGAAGAAGGATAAGTTCCTGTACATCCCTGAGGGGGCAGACTTTAAGCAGGTGCTGGACTCTTTAGAGCAGGGCCAATACCTGACTGACAAACTCAGCTTTGCTTTCCTGTCCAAGCTGATGGGTTATCAGTCAGATGTCAAGCCTGGTGCCTACCTGATCAAGGGGGATATGACCAACTTTGCGGCAGTGCGTGCGCTCAAGAATGGTCGGCAGACGCCTATTAAACTCACTTTTAATAACCTCAGAACCAAACAAGACCTCGCCCGGCAGCTGAGTAACAAGTTGGCCTTTGGTTATGATGAGATTTCGGCCCAGCTTAATGACCCACAAGTGGCCTCTTCCCTTGGTCTGGACACCAATACCATTACCTCGATCTTTATCCCGAATACGTATGAGGTTTATTGGATGACCAAACCGGATGCCTTGATCAGCAAGATGGCCAAGGAATACAAAAAGTTCTGGACCGACGAGCGCAAAGCCAAAGCCAAAGCACTGGGCATGACCCAGACCGAGGTATCCGTCCTGGCCAGCATCGTTGAGTGCGAAACCAAAAAGAAAGATGAGATGCCGATCGTGGCGCGGGTCTATAAAAACCGACTAGATCGTAATGAAAAGCTACAGGCAGACCCGACAGTAGTGTTTGCTGTGGGTGACTTTAGCATCAAGCGGGTGCTTTATGGCCACAAGAATACTGACTCTCCCTATAATACTTATATGTATCAGGGGCTACCGCCAGGGCCGATCTATTTGGCGTCTTCCACAGCCATTGATGCCGTACTGAACATGCCGATGCACAGTTACATCTTCTTCTGCGCACGGCCTGACTTTAGTGGTTATCACGACTTTGCGGTGGATTATGCGGCCCACTTGGTGAATGCCAAACGGTATCAGGCGGCGTTGGATGCTGCTAATATCCACTAGTATGAGAAGGCAGGATCGTATGGATCAGTTTGGATTTGCCCGCCGATGAAAGCCAACCCGAAACAATGGGCTCGACTAGTCGGAGGCCTTTTGTTATTAGTTGGGATAGTGCTTGTAGGGGTACGACTGTACAAGGTTTGGTGGCAGCCCTCACATTACAGTCAGCTGAAGCCCTTATTGGCGCCTTATCCGAAAAAGCAAGGGGCTATCGTCCTGACCCTAGACGATGGCTATGTGCGCAACTGGTTTGACAACCGAAATTGGCTTGATAGCTTAGGTCTCAAAACAACTATCTACCTCACGGAAGCTGACCCACTTAGTATTACTGACTGGCAGTTGGTCGATAGCCTACGTGCTGCTGGCGTGGAGATAGAGGCACATGGAGCCCGTCACCTGAACGCCCCAGAATACCTTGAGGATCATGATACCACCACATGGCGAGCTCAGGAATTAGACCCGCATCTAAGCTCATTGGCTAGCCATGGCATCAAGCCCCTATCCTTTGCATGGCCTTATGGAGCAGAAGCGCCTGAGTTGATTCGGATGCTGGGGCGGCATTTTGGTCTGATTCGTGGCTGTTGTCACCCCAAGAGGGTTAAGGCTGGTAGGTTTGAGGATGCTCTATATCAATATGATGGGGCTAGATCGGTAAATGCGCTTTGCCTTGATAATGACCTTTTTGACTCCAGCCGTGTCAAACAGGCGTTAGCGCAAGCAGCAGTGGAGCAATCCGCTGTGGTGCTCTATGGACACGAGCTGGTCAATGATGGGCAGGTACGCACCAAAACCAATAAAGCGACCTTGGCATGTCTGGCCCGCTGGCAGCGATACTATGCCCTCCAGAGCCTTCAGATCCGGGATCTTGTGGATGATACCAAGATGCCCTAGCAGGGGGTTACTATATCGCCTTAATTAGGCGTGACCCTAAAATCAAAAAGCCCATCCTAAACACGTTTAGAATGGGCTTTTTAATAGGTCGTGTTATGGACGATTGACCAGAAACGGGACTAGAAGTCGTCGTCTTCGCCACCTAGGTCGTCAGCAGCTTCACCATCTTCGTCGTCATCGTCAAACTCGTCGAATTCGGCATCCTCAAAGTCCTCTTCGAACTCCTCGTCGTCAAAATCGTCAAAGTTATTCATGTCATCCTCGTCGATGCCGAACTCGTCATCATCAAGGTCAAAATCGTCTTCGGCTTCAACGGCACCCTCATCATCATCTTCGGGGAGCGCTGCTAAAACGTTGTCCAGTTTTTCGTCTAGGAGCTCGTCGGTTGTGATCGTAGTAAACATACTAGGAGGCGGTTGAAGGGGGGTAAGTGGTATAAATTGTGGGTAAGATAGAATTCGATTATGGAGTCTCAGGAAGATCTGGCAAGGGTAGCCTGACTGTTCAGGATTCTGATCCAGACCCTATAGGGGTACACGTTTTCAGTAAGGCAAATATATCAGACTTTGGCGTTGGTGGGTAAGGCTAACCAGCCAAAATTCTCTGTTTTTAATGGCTTGTTAACATCTATACATCAACAAGACGATGCCTCAGGCAACCAAATGGCAGATTTTTCAGTTGCTTAGTCCAGCAGAGCAATGCAGCTGATCTCGACATTGGCATCCTTTGGTAGGCGGCTGACCTCGACAGTTTCGCGGGCTGGTGAGTTGTTTTCGAAATAATCAGCATAGACCCCATTGACAGCCGCAAAATCCCCCATATTCTTAAGGAAAATAGTGGTCTTGACAACCTTTTGGAAATCAGCACCTGCCTCAGTCAGGATGAAGAATAAGTTTTTCATCACCTGTTGGGTTTCGGCCTCTATGTTGGTGTTGACCATCACGCCTGTGTCGCCGTTGAGGGCTATCTGGCCGGAGACAAAGAGCAAGTTGCCAGCCTTGATGGCTTGGTTGTAAGGCCCAATCGGGGCAGGCGCTTTGCTGGAATAAACAACAGATTTAGGCATTTGAGCTGGTTTAGTGGGTTATACTCAGTGGGCCAAAAGTAAAACCCAAACGGCATAAACAAGGGTTCAGGACCTAATTTTTTTAGATTGACAACCCAATTTGGCTCTTAGGGTCAAGATTGACGTCAGATTTAGGCGGTATGCCGAGGCAAGTGCCAAGATGCTAGGTGCCACAACCGGACTATGCCTGCAAGCAGGTTGGTAAATGCTGCTTTACCCCAGGATTTGGCCAAAACTTTGGGCCAACGGCATGATAATCTTGCCCATTGCCAGCCTACCTTTGTATCCTTAGCGGACCCAGTGACTAGGTAACTTGCGCCGCACTAAACCGAAAATCGGTCTGGTGAGATGGGCAAGGGAGTTGATTAGGTTATAGGCGATAGGTCTATCAGTTTTGATATTGGTAGGACTAGCCAACACCCCAACGAACCATCGACGTCGCTGAACACTAATGCCCCAGCAGATCAGTCAGCCATTGTTTGCGAGATTTGGCTAGGCTGGCGCTAGCCCTACCCAGTACAACCAAAGAACCAACACACAACAGATACAGGCACCTAGGTGTCGCCCGCAATATGAGCGAAACGATTATTTTCTCGATGGCAGGTGTGGGAAAAATCTTCCCGCCCAAGAAACAGGTCCTGAAGGACATCTACCTATCATTTTTCTACGGTGCCAAGATTGGTGTTCTGGGCCTCAACGGCTCGGGCAAGTCCACCTTGCTAAAGCTGATCGCTGGGCAGGACAAAGACTACCTAGGTGAGATTGTTTTCTCGCCTGGCTACTCAGTGGGCTACCTAGAGCAAGAGCCCAAGCTAGACCCCAACAAAACGGTGATGCAGCTGGTGCAAGAGGGTGTGCAACCTGTGATGGATTTGCTGGCGGAGTTTGAGGAGATCAACGCCAAGTTTGCCGAGGAGATGACCGACGATGAGATGAACAAACTCATCGAGCGGCAGGGTGAAGTGCAAGAGAAGCTGGACCATGCCAACGCCTGGGAGCTAGATGCCAAGCTGGAGCGTGCAATGGATGCCCTGCGCTGTCCCGAAGGTGACACCCCAATCAGTGTATGCTCAGGTGGCGAAAAGCGTCGGGTGGCATTGTGCCGCCTGTTGTTGCAAGAGCCAGATATCTTGCTGCTGGATGAGCCCACCAACCACCTTGATGCGGAGTCGGTCTATTGGCTCGAGATGTTCTTACAACAATACAAGGGTACTGTCATTGCTGTAACGCACGACCGCTACTTTCTAGACAACGTCGCTGGCTGGATCCTGGAGCTGGACCGTGGCGAGGGATATCCATACAAAGGCAACTACAGCAGCTGGCTAGAGCAGAAACAAGCCCGCCTAAAAGCTGAGGAGAAAACGGAGTCTAAACGCCAAAAGACCCTCGAGCGCGAGCTGGAGTGGGTACGTTTGGCACCAAAAGCCCGCCAAGCCAAAAGCAAGGCCCGCCTCGGCAATTATGAAAAAATGCTGAGTGAAGAGGCCAAAACCAAGGAGGAGAAATTGGAGCTCTTTATCCCACCTGGCCCACGCCTTGGTGCTAAGGTGATCGAAGTACAGGGTGTCAGCAAGGGCTTTGGCGACAAACTTTTGTACGAAAACCTAAGCTTCAACCTACCGCAGAACGGCATTGTGGGCATCATTGGGCCTAACGGTGCTGGTAAGACGACCTTGTTCAAGATGATCACAGGGGCGATGTCGCCAGACGCAGGGTCTTTCGATGTCGGGCCGACAGTCCAGATTGCCTATGTGGATCAGGAGCATGACAATCTCGATCCCGAGAAAACCGTGTTCGAAAGCATTAGCGGTGGCACCGAGCACCTGATGTTAGGTGGCAAGGCAGTTAATAGTAGGGCCTATGTCAGCAAGTTCAACTTCAGTGGGGCAGATCAAGAGAAAAAAATCTCAATGCTGTCTGGTGGTGAGCGCAACAGGGTTCACCTCGCGATTACGCTCAAAGAGGGTGGCAACCTATTGCTGCTTGATGAGCCAACGAACGACTTGGACGTCAATACCCTACGTGCGCTTGAGGAAGCTTTAGAGAACTTTGCAGGCTGTGCTGTGGTCATAAGTCACGACCGCTGGTTTCTGGACCGTGTCGCAACCCATATCCTTGCCTTTGAGGGGGATAGCCAAGTATCCTGGTTTGAAGGTAACTTCACTGACTATGAGGAAAGCCGCCGCAAACAGCGTGGTGACGACACGCCGCACCGCATCAAGTTCAAGAAGTTGGTGAGCTAGCTTTTTGAAACACAACTGTCAATTAACTCTGACAAGTCCCTCTCGGTGAACGCCCAAGAGGGACTTGTCTTTTTGTATGTGGGTGGTTATGGCCCAAAATGTCATGATGATGGCAGCTGTTGGTACTTGTTTGGAAATATTGGAGTAGCATTGCTTTTGACAAAGATATTGTTACCTTTTGGGTCAGCTTTAGATTTTGGTGACCTTATTGGTCATTTTTTGCCATAGTCTATGTGCACAATTGGTCTGTTAATGACCAAGTGCCTACACAATACACCAACCGAAAATGAATTTAGCAATCCTAGGGCAGTTTTCAGCTGCCGAGTACTATCCTTTGGCTAGGGCCTATGTCATTGCCAAAGTTTCGCCACAGTCCTTACCGCCAGAAGGGGACAGGGGTTTGGTTGCCGCCAACTTATTTGGCCATGCAATAGCCGTGGGATGGAGTCTCCGACGCGTAGGGAACATCAACCAAATCAGACTTACTGAATCTGGAACAGAGCTCAACTTCCAGATAAGGCGCGGAACCACGGATGCCAATGTGTTTTCGCAAGTATTCCGGTACATGGAATATGGGCCGGTGGTGACACTTTATCGCAAAAAGTTTGGTCAGCAGGCAGCCCACATCATTGATGCTGGGGGGAACGCTGGTTTTGCGTCGCTCTATTTTGGTGCCCACTTCCCGAAGGCCAAGATTGTCACGCTCGAGATAGAAGCAGGCAATTACATGGCCATGACGGCTAATTTTAAGTCTAACCCAGCGCTCAATATTGTGCCGCAGCTACGCGGTTTGTGGTATAATAACGATGTGCTGAGTGTCAATACGAGTTTTAGGGCTGGTGGCGAGTATGCCTTTAGTGTCTTGCCGAACGATGATGTCGCAAAGGATCTTGATCAGCACATTACGGGCATGACGGTCCAGGACATTGTGGCCGAACATTTTGGTGGGCAGATGATCGATATCCTCAAAATCGACATCGAGGGTGCCGAAAAGTACTTGTTTCAGGACGAGGCACTAGCCCTTGAGTTTTTGGCCATGACCAAGTTTTTGGCGCTCGAAATCCATGACGATGTTGCAGATCGCCAACACATCCGTCAGATATTGGCTAAGGCTAACATGGACTGGATCGACGAGCAAGAAACAACAGTGGCTTGGCATCGGTAGGGGGCACTGACATCGTGGTAGTCTCTAGCCATTTCAGGTCTTAATGATGCTGGCTACAAAATTGATTCGGTAGCCGAATCGATTGGTTCGGCCATGAGTCTGTAGGCATCGAGATGTTATTGTGGATGTGCCGATCTGATGCCCTGACAATCTATATTTGGGCCTAGGACACTCAACCCTTCCACGTCTTTGTCAGCCACGCCAGACCAACATCCACCCGCATCAACTAGCAGTCAGGATTCTGAGCTTAGTAAGCAACTGCACAACTTGGGCCTGCTCCAGATACCGGGGATTGGCCATGTCTTGGCGCGTACGCTTATCAGCTATTTGGGTAGTGCCGAGGCTGTCTTCAGGGCAACAAAAGCCCAGCTGATGAAAGTACCTGGGGTTGGGGAGGTTTTGGCAACCACGATCCGGAAACCAGGGCCCCTAGTAGCGGCAGAGGCATTGCTTAGCAAGGCTCAAAAGCAGCATGACCACCTCGTATTCTACACAGATGCAGCCTTTCCGCAACGGTTGAGGCAAGTGCCTGACGCTCCACTTTTGCTCTATGTTAAAGGCAAACAGGGCAAACCGCTGCCGAGCTTGAACCCTGAGCGCACGGTCGCTATTGTCGGCACACGCCAAAGTACGGATTATGGTAGGCAGGTCACGACAGAGTTGGTCGAGGCCTTGGTGCCTTATGGGGCGACAATAGTTTCTGGCTTGGCTTATGGCATCGATGCAGTGGCACACAAAGCCAGCCTGCAGGCCCAGATTCCGACTTGGGGTGTGATGGGTACAGGTCTTGACATCATCTACCCAGCCAGCCATCGGTCCTTGGCCCAACAAATGGTGGCCGACGGGGGGCTTCTGTTTTCGGAGCTGAGCTACGGCACAAAACCAGATGGCCACCAGTTTCCGGCCCGGAACCGCATCATCGCGGCCATAGCAGATGTTGTCGTTGTGGTGGAGGCCGCCCGGACAGGTGGCGCTTTGATCACGGCTGACATTGCCCATGGTTATGGCCGTACGGTAATGGCCGTCCCTGGCAATGTTCACCATTCGTCCAGCGAAGGTTGCAATCTGCTCATCCAGCAGGGGAAGGCAGCGCTTTATTCATCCGTTCAGTCCCTTATCCAGCAAATGCAATGGGAGCCTATTGGTGGTGCTGGGCAAGACGGCACTAGCCCAGTTCATCAGGCAAAACAACGCAGCCTGCCAGACGATATGGTAGCGGAGCACAAGCATTTGCTAGCACTCATGGTGGCCAAGCCAGACTTCCAGATCGACGAGCTGAGCCGTCTAGCCAATGTGCCTATCAGCCAATTGGCCTCCCAGCTCCTGAATCTCGAATTTGACGGATGGGTCAAGACGATGCCGGGCAAAAAGTTTGGCCTTCAGCACCCAATCAAGCTTTAGATCATTATCTGGCCACATGTGTCGACCTAGTTACTGCATCTTGGGCCTAGCCCTGCCTATCTTTACGATCTGTTAGCCACAGCATTTTTGTGCTAGTCAGTAGTGCCACCCTTGGCGTAGGCAATTGCTGTGGCTGCTTTGAGTCTAACATCTGTACCATCCATTCGTTCCGAATATGTTTATGTCGTTCTCAAATCCGCTCAATAAACTGTTAAGCCAGCCACAAGACCATGCTGGCCTAGAGTGCTCAGGCGCAGGTCGCAAACGAACCCGCTGGATAAAGGCTACTGCATGGCTATTGCTCGGACAGCTCTGGTGTGGCACCGTAATGGCAGCAGGTCCACGTCCTAAGAACATCATCTTCTTGATAGGTGACGGCATGGGTGTCGCCCAGATCTGGGCAGGTTACACAGCCAACAAGGGCATGCTCAACCTTGAGCGCTGCAAACATATTGGCTTCAGCAAAACCTATAGTGCCGACGACTATATCACGGACTCGGCCGCGGGAGCTACCGCTTTCAGCATCGGCCAGAAGACCAATAACCATGTCATCGGGCAGGATGCAACTGGCAAATCTCAGCCCACGATCCTGGAGCTGGCCGACAAACAAGGTCTGGCAACCGGTATGGTCGTGACCTGCTCGGTAACCCATGCCACACCAGCATCCTTCATTGCCCACCAGCCACATCGGAAGATGGACGAGGCCATTGCGGCTGACTTTTTGGCCACAGACATTGATGTGCTAGTAGGTGGGGGGCGCCAATACTTCGCCCAACGTGAAGATAAACGCAATCTGCTTACTGAGCTAACTGGCAATAAGTACCAACTACCTACTACCCTAGAGCAGTTTGAGGCTGTAAAGGATGGCAAGGTCGTGGCCTTGGTAGCTGACAAACATCTGGCCAAGATGTCCGAGGGTAGGGGTGACTTTGAGCCACGAGCAGTCCGCAAAACAATGGAGCTACTGTCCAAAAACAAAAAAGGTTTCTTCCTGATGGTCGAGGGATCTCAAATTGACTGGGGTGGGCACGAAAACGATGCCGACTACATCGCGAAGGAAATGCAGGACTTTGACAAAACCATCGGGGTGGTGCTGGACTGGGCCAAGGCTGACGGTAACACCCTTGTCGTGATCACGGCAGACCATGAAACGGGCGGATTTAGCATCCCGGCAGGCAACCTGCAGCAGGGTACATTTGTGGGTAAGTTCACGACCAAGGACCATACAGGTGTTATGGTGCCGGTGTTCGCCTATGGGCCTGGTGCAGAGGCTTTTATGGGCATCTACGAAAACAATGCTATCTTCGGTAAGTTTGCCGAGGCCCTCAGCATTAAGGTGCCGACCAAATAAATTGCCCCAGATCTAAGTCATTTATCATGGTCAAAAACGAATAAACTACCATTGCAACCACTTGATATCATCTTGGCTGTGCCGCTGATCTGGGCCCTTTGGGTAGGCTGGAAGCGTGGATTATTGGTCGAGCTGGTGAACACGGCTGGGTTGATTGTGGCGGTGTTTTGCGGCTTTATGTTGTTGGACACGGTGTTGCTGCTGTTGCGCCCTGTGTTTGGATCTGGTTTTTGGCTACCGATCCTGACGTTTTTCCTGATCGTGGGTGGGGTGTTCTACAGTGTCCGGATGTTGGCAATCTATACCCGCAAAGTTCTGCGGCAAACGCTGCTAGGTGATGCGGACTCATTTGCGGGGGCTGTGGTGTCATTTGTGAAGATCTCGCTTAGTATCTCGACTTTTTTGTGGCTGCTGGCGGTGCTGAACCTCAAGATTCCTCAGCGTCACACACAGGATACGTTTATTTATCCTGCATTGTCCAAGGCTGGCCCTGGGTTCATGAAGGGTGTGCTGGTCATTGCGCCTGGCCTGCGGGTGATCCCGAACTGGATAGAGAAAACGCTGAATCCGGTGGCTTATGCCCAGAAACAAGCTAGTGGTCAAGATGCCAGATGACTTCTCATCCATGTTGAGTACCCACCAATTTGATCAGTATTTACCAGCTAAGGATCCGGATATTATAAGGTCAGGACTTGGCCAAACAAGAGCCCATGTTGCTATTGCTTGACAATCATGATAGTTTCACGTACAACCTGGCCGATTATTTGGCGCAGTTAGGGTATGCACCTATTGTCAAGCGGCCTGAGGAGATGACTTCGGCAGATTGGAATGCCCCCTATGATGGTGTGGTGTTGTCACCAGGACCGGGTCATCCGGCACAGTTTTGGTCCTATCAAGCAGCCAGATCAGGCGCAACTAGGGTAGCAGCTGGCCAGAAAGTAAACCCTGAACGGGATAGCTCTGCACCAGCTAATTTAGTGGAAGCTGTCGGTTATTTTTCCAGTCGTGGCATCCCGATTTTGGGTATTTGCCTTGGCCACCAGGCGATTGGCCTTTGGGCTGGCGCCTCTTTAGCCACCCAGACGGAGCCAGTCCATGGTAAGATTTTTCGGCTTTGGTCTACACAGCAGGGGTTATTTGATGGTTTACCACAAGGTTTTAATGTCGTCCGGTACCATAGCTTGGCCCTTGCAGCGGACAGCCTACCCACTTGTCTAAACCTAGATGCTACCTGTGTATCTCGACACCAAGGTGCTGAAGGACAGCAGGTTGTGATGGCAGTTTCGCACAAGACACTGCCTATTTGGGGCCTGCAATACCACCCAGAGGCCGCACTGACCGAATACGGAATGGTCGTGATAGCTAGATGGCTCAAATTTTGTGGTCTAGCCCCTTCCATCCCGATGGCCAACATACCAGTCAGCCCTGCCATCAAACTATAAGTGACGTTAGTTGCCCCAATAGTTGTTTTTGCGGCAAAAAATTAAATACTTGCGTATTGCCTTGCCGACACCTATTATTGGACATCGGTCCGACAGCCTCACTGGTCTGACCAAAGGTGGCGGTCGGCCTAGTGTTTTTCAATCTGGATGGTGTAGGATCATGGCCATCATCAAGGCTTGGCCGAGCCCCAAACGATCTCAGTGGTTGGGATTTTTTTCCTCTCCAAATCAGTGGTCCTTGTGGGCATTTTTGACAAGCGTGCAGCAAATCACCGTATGAATTTTAGTCTCAAGACCGTCAAAGGATTTTCTTATATCGACCAAGGGCAAGGCGAAACGCTGTTGCTGCTACATGGCCTTTTTGGCGCCCTCAGCAACTGGGATGGGGTCATCACGCATTTTAGCACCAATTACCGTGTCGTCATCCCGATGTTGCCGATTTATGATATGCCGATCCTGAGCGCTAGCATCGATGGCTTGGTGAAGTATGTGCAGGACTTTGTAAGCCTGATGAAGCTCGATAGGATGACGGTACTTGGTAACTCACTTGGTGGGCACGTAGGCTTGGTCTACACCCTCCGGAACGCCGATAAGGTCACGCGTTTGGTTCTGACAGGCAGTAGTGGTTTGTTCGAGAACAGCATGGGTGGCAGCTTCCCGAAACGTGGCAGTTTTGAGTACGTCAAGGAGCGGGTCGAGTACACGTTTTTCGACCCAGCCACAGCCACAGCCGAGTTGGTGCAGGAGGTCTTCGAGACTACAAAAAGTATCCAACGCTCGCTCCGGATTGTCTCAATCGCAAAAAGTGCACAGCGACACAATGTGTCGAACGAACTGGACAAAATCATCGTCCCGACCTTGCTAGTCTGGGGGCTGAACGATACGATCACCCCGCCTTATGTTGCCTACGAATTTCACCGCCTGATCAAAAACTCAGAGCTTAGGTTTGTGGACCACTGTTGCCATGCACCAATGATGGAGCACCCTGTGCTTTTTAACGAAATGGTCGATAATTTTTTGAGCAATAACCCAGTATAGCCATTGTTGCGAAATCAGACCTAGGGGAAGAGCTGGGTCTGTCTGGTGTCAAAGCTCGGCAGCCAAATAACAAGATGGTCCAATTGTCCGTTAGACAGGTGGAGCAGATCTAGTACCTAACCAAATCCAACTCCGCCGCAGCTATGGACATCGCCCATCTTGTGAGTTTAGCCTTACCTTACCTGTCGCCTGCCGACACGGCAGAGTATGCACTGGACAGGATTGAGCGTGCAAACACGCCGCATCTGGCCGTTGTGGATGAGCAGGTTTATCAGGGGATGGTGTCCGAGAGTGTATTGCTGGAGGCCGACCCTGACCAATTGGTGGGGACGCTACCAGTGTTTGCCAGGCAGGCTAGCATTAGTGTCGAAAGGCACCCGTTTGACCTGTACCGGATGGCTGAAGAAAACGCCCTGGACGTCGTGCCTGTCCATGATGCCAACAACCAGTACCTAGGTTCTATCCTGGTTGCAGATGCGCTGCGGTCCTTGGCAAAATCTTTTTCGTTCCAGCATAGTGGGGGCATTTTGGTGTTGTCGGTTTATGAGCGGGACTATAGCATCAACCATATTAGTCGGCTGATCGAGAGCAATAATGTCAAGATATTGGCCACCTTTATTGACATCGACCCTGATGATAACCAACGGATGCTGGTTACTTTGAAGCTCAACCAGATAGATCTGAGCCGTACGATTGCAACCCTCGAGCGGTTTGGCATCGAAATCCATCAGCAATACCACCAACCAGAGGTCCGGAATGTGGATAACGAGCGCCTTGAGCAGCTCCTGAAATACCTAAGCATCTGATAATCCGGGGTCGGTGATGTAAGTTCTCCGGGTAAATCGGTACTGAAACCCCAGAATAAGCTCGTACAGTAAACCTCTGCCCGGCCAGACGGTTGATTTTAGAGCCTAGTTGATCAGGCCGATGCGGGATACGTACCATTGTTATCTGGTTGTGATGCTTTTATTTGGTTGTTGGTCGTTTAGGTGTTGTTGGTTGTTTGTCCTGCCTAATTGGTCTATTTTTGACCTTTGTTGACTAGTTAGTTGGGCCCTGTTGCGGGGCTTTTTTTGCTAAGCTTATGTGGTTGGCGGACGATAAATTTGGCCTTAAAGAGCTTCCGCTCGAACTTTAGGTTCGATGTTATCTCCATCAATTTTTGACACCTTTACACCTGCACCACTGACAATTGCCTTTACCTCGCATGAAAACCGTAGCCCTTATAGGCAGGCCTCAAGCCTCCCGCATCATGCCGGCAGCTGTCGAGGTGATTAACTTCTTGGTAAGCCAAGGTATTAACCTGCAGCTACACCATGAGTTTGCAGCCATCCTGGCTGAGCATGGGCAAACCTTGCCGACCTGTAATGTCTTTGTCAATCCGGATGACCTTGCCCCCACTGATCTCCTGATCAGCCTAGGTGGGGATGGTACCTTACTGCAAACTGTGACCTATGCGGCACCCCTTGGCATCCCGATTCTGGGCGTCAATGCAGGCCGATTGGGATTCCTGTCAACAATGCAAGCTGCTGATATTGAGACAGGTTGGGCCCAGATTATGGCAGGGGACTATAAGCGTGAGGAACGTTCGTTGCTGTCGATTGAGTGTGAGGGCAAACCTTTTGATGACTTTAACTTTGCCCTTAACGAGTTCACGGTTACGCGTCGCGAAACTGCGTCGATGTTGGTTGTCAACACTTGGCTAAATGGGCAGATGCTCAACAGCTATTGGGCTGATGGCCTAATTATCTCGACACCGACAGGCAGCACTGGCTATTCGCTGAGTTGTGGTGGCCCATTGATGTTACCAGACTCTTCTAGCTTCATCATCACGCCTGTTAGCCCACATAACTTGGCGACAAGGCCCATTGTGGTGGCGGATAGCGCAGTGATCGAGGTCGCGGTAGAAGGTCCCCAAGAACGTTACCTGATATCGCTGGACAGCAGGACTCAAAGGTTGCCTATTAAGACCAAGATTAAGATTAGCAAAGCAGGCTTTACAGCTTCGCTCATCCAGCTCCCAGGCGAAAATCACCTTCAGACCCTTCGGAGTAAGCTCAACTGGGGGTACGATGTAAGAAATTAGCGAAAAGTTTTACCTTTTTGAAAACTTTGTTTAGTTTTGCCAAAGGGATCATTGTCTAAACGGTCCGCAGGTGTTAAAACGGTTAGTGTATGAAAAAGATTTCTTACGCATTATTATTGGGTTTCTTCGCC
Source organism: Cytophagaceae bacterium (assembly GCA_027490155.1). Taxonomy (GTDB): domain Bacteria; phylum Bacteroidota; class Bacteroidia; order Cytophagales; family Flexibacteraceae; genus CANHWS01. The sequence goes on from JAIXYP010000052.1 coordinate 33,644, forward strand.
TTGGTGGCGCAAGACAGTTTTGCCCAGATCGGTAAGCGTGCCAGTAAAGAGTTTCAGCGTGCTCAAAGCCGCCGCATCGCTCGTTACAGTGGTTCCAAAGGCTTTGCCAAGTCCAATCAGTACTGGACGATTGGTGCCTCTGTTGGTTACGCCAACTACTTTGGTGACCTTGCTCCTGATAAAAGCCCATTTTCGACTGTCTATGACCAAGCAACACCTTATCTTGGTGTGTTCTTGGGCAAGCGTCTTAGCCCATTCTTGACCCTAAAGGCCAACCTAGGTTATATGCGCATTGCCGCTGATGACGCTAGTGTTGACCCTAAAGCCAGCATTTCTAACCAAGGCCGCTGGACACGTAACCTGTCGTTTGCAAATGACATTTACGAAGGTAGCGTAATTCTACAGGCTGATCTGTTCCCAACACAAATGGGGGCCATTCGTCGTAACTTCCTCAATCCTTACGGCTTTATCGGTCTGTCGGTCTTCACCAACAACCCTAAAGCACTAGGCCCTAAGAATACTGATCAAGCTGATACTTGGGTTGATCTTCGTCCACTCAAAACAGAAGGCCAGTCAACTGCCTACGGCATGATCAATGTTGGTCTTCCGCTTGGTATTGGTGTTCGGTATCGTGTGTCGAACAACATTGACATAGGTCTTGAGCTCGGCTACCGCATCACATTCACTAACTACCTTGATGACGTAGGTACTGCCTACCCATCAATCTCTGCCCTACAGAACATGTCTCCGTTGGCTCGGACCATGTCTATGCGTAGCGGAGAGCGCTACACAGCTGCTACAGGTAACGACCGCTTCTCTCAAGAGTTGTTCAACGGCCCTAAACTGTCAGCCAACCAATATGAGTCGCTATACTACAGTGATGCTACTGGTACGGTTTTGCCGATCACTGGCATTGATGGTAGGGTCATGAATGTGATTTCTGGCAACCGCGGTGTCGGACAAGACATCATCAGTGGTGAGTCTAGACCAGCTGGTGCTCCACGTGGTGGTAGCGGCCGTGACTATATCTTCGTCACTGGCATACACCTTACCTACATCTTGCCTGACAACGGTCGTGGTTCTAAAGGCCGTTTCTAGTCTAGATTCAACATTGGTATAGACCAATTAACACTATATATGATTTACAAAGGCCATGGTTCGTTCCATGGCCTTTGTTGTTTTAGGGGTGGGTTCGGTTCTTTAGTTAAGCGCTTCCGCTTGGCTGACAGATTAGTTGCGTTGGTCCCTGTAACGAGAGGTAGCTGCAAGGCCAGTTGTTTGATCTTGGCAGAGGTAGGCTAATCGGTATGCTGGCTAATTGAGGGATTTGGTCCTAATGGGTTTTGTCCGGGTGTAGGTATGGCTTACCTGAGGGCCATAACTGAGGTACGTCCATAGAGCCCAAGTCCTGTCGGGGATCGATTTTAGGCCATTAACGCGTATCAGGATCTATCCGAACCAGACCTCTGTGGCGCCGTTGCCGAATTTGTTGGCAGGGGCATCCTTATAATCCTTCACCTGCTTGTGGTTCTTGAGCCTGAGGGTGATCATCCGTTTGAGGACATAACCACCAACGCCATGGATGAAGGTGACCTTTGGCATACCAGCTGCTAATGCTTTGCTGATACAGCCCTCGAACATATCGAGCTGGATCTTGAGCATTTCGTCGGCATTGTAAAGGGTAGGATTGGTCACTAGTTTTTCGATATGGAGGTCCACAACTTCCTGGACTGCATACTGGACCTTAGGTTGTGTCCCCTGAGCAACGCTGGCCTTAATGGCTGCCTGTTGTGAGGCTTTTTCGATGCCTTGCTTGATGGCGGTCGGTTCGGGCTTGACGAGCATAATGTCGTCGAGCGGGAAGATATGCGCATCTACCTGTAAAAGGGCCAAACGGCGCAGTGGTTTGGTCAGGCTCTCGGGCTCGATTTCCAGCTTGCGCAATAATGGTTTCTTTAGGGTTTGTTGACCATGTTTATGGAACAAGACCTGGACGACGAAAACTGGCCATTTGTTGACTTCGGAGCGTTGGTAGTTGCCGTATCGTTTGATGTTGCGGGCTTCCATGAGGTTTGCATCCAGACCTGTATAAACGCCGTTACGCTCAACACCGAGTGTGAAAGGGAGGTTATAGTCTGTATTGTTAGCAAGGCAGAGTTCTAGGGTGCCATCAGCCTTCGGGATTAGGGCAAGGTACACACCATGCTCGGCCTTGGGCTGGGTGCTGGTACCTTGGGCAAGCTTGTTGGTACGATCGGCGGCGCTTTCTATCTTGGTAGGGCCAAAGACGGCGCGCTCTTCGCGTGCGATCGGCACCAATTGCCGAAGTTCGTACGGGATCCGGAAGTCGCCATCGATGGCGACTTCTACTTGCGTTGGGCCCAATATGGCAGTGATGATGCCTTCGCCTGACTGGTTCAGGAACCTTACTTTATCACCTATTTGCATACGAATTTGTGTCTATTAAGGCTATGATCACGAACCAGATTTGATGGCAGGGGTTGTGCTTACAAACTGCCTATGGAAGCAGATCGCAGGCTCAGTATTACCTTAAAGTTACGATTTTGGGTCGCTATGTCCTGCAATGTGCGGACCCTAAGTGGCAAGATAGTACCGAAAGTTGTGCCCATGGCCAAGATCGGCCCAATTGGGCCAGAACAGGAGGCAAGGACTTGCCAATTGACAGATCCAACTACAGACGCTTATCCTTTTGACTATTTGAGCGATTAGCGTTACTTTTGTCGAAATATTGTCAGGCGACGGCAGCAATGTCGTTACTTTTGGCCTGCACAGTATTGCTGCACCAAACGTAGTAAGATCGAAATCAGAAGGGCTTACCCAGCCTATTGTTGGCATTGCCCATTGCGTTATTCTCAATCATTACCCTCTCGATGAAAAAAGCCCTCATCACAGGCATAACAGGACAAGATGGTGCCTACCTAGCTGAGCTCTTGCTGAGCAAAGGTTATGAAGTCCACGGCATCAAACGTCGTAGTTCCCTGTTCAACACCGACCGTATTGATCACCTGTATCAGGATCCGCACGAAAAGAATGTGCGCATCAAGCTACACTTTGGTGACCTCTCTGACAGCACTAACCTTATCCGGATCATCCAGGAAGTGCAACCTGACGAGATCTATAACTTGGGCGCTATGTCCCATGTAAAGGTTTCGTTTGACACGCCAGAGTACACAGCCAACTGTGACGGTATCGGGACACTAAGGCTTCTGGAGGCACTTCGTATCCTGAAGATGGAAAAAACTTGCCGGATCTACCAAGCTAGCACAAGCGAGCTTTATGGTTTGGTACAGGAGGTTCCTCAGTCTGAGCGTACGCCGTTCTATCCACGCTCACCGTATGCTGTTGCCAAGATGTATGCTTACTGGATCACGGTCAACTACCGTGAGGCCTATGGCATGTATGCTTGCAATGGTATTCTGTTCAACCACGAGAGCCCGCTCCGTGGCGAAACTTTCGTTACCCGCAAGATCACCCGTGCTGCTGCACGTATTGCGCTCAACCTGCAAGACAAAATTTTCCTAGGCAACCTAGACTCGCAACGCGACTGGGGTCATGCTAAGGATTATGTAGAGGCCATGTACCTCATCCTACAACAAGACAAGCCAGAAGACTACGTTATCGCAACAGGTGTCACCACTCGTGTGCGCGAGTTCGTCCGGTTGGCCTTCCTAGAGGTTGGCATCACTGTCGAGTTCCGTGGCGAAGGTGTTGACGAAATTGGCGTTGTTACCCATTGTGCCAACCCTGACTATCAGGTTGCGATTGGCCAAGAGGTTGTTGCTGTTGATCCGCGCTATTTCCGCCCAACTGAGGTGGACTTGCTGATTGGCGACCCAACAAAATCAAAAACTAAATTGGGCTGGAAGCCTAAGCATGACCTTGCCTCTTTGGTGAAGGACATGATGCAAGCTGACGTTGCCTTGTTCAAACGTGACAAGTACCTTGCAGAAGGTGGTCATAAAGTGTTCAACTACTACGAGTAGGCTATCACTGGATGCAGGAAAGGGGCTTATGGCCCTTTTTCTGTTTCTGGCTTGTTAGGACGGTCGCTTACCTAGCGTACCTAGTTAGCAAGGTGTGTATCCAAAGTAAAGGATGTATTGGGTGTGGTATTGATAAACACGGTACCCTCGGAGGCTTAACGTTGGACTGTTTGTGGATTGTATCCTTACAAGTGGTCAAGCAAATGGGATAGAGTGGTTGCAACAATGCCACCGCGATTTGCACCAAACTAGTGTCCAAATCGACTATCAATCTCTGGATCACCATGCGAATTTGGCCTACTTTTTGGTCAATGATGCCATGAGAATATAAGCCGGTCCGATGGCAGCCTGAGGTGCCAACCCCGAGCGCAGTTCGATGTGGCTTTTAACTCAACCTCATCCATTTATTCCATATAGACCTGAGTAGGTCACCCAATCAATTATAAACCGCAGTCAAACCGATTATCGTGGAAAAATCAGGTAAAGTATATATAGCCGGACATCGTGGCATGGTTGGATCAGCCATCATGCGCCGCCTCCAGGCCGACGGATTTAGTAACTTCGTGACCCGCACCCACAAGGAGCTGGACCTCACGAATCAAGAAGCTGTTGCCGCATTTTTTGAGGCTGAAAAGCCTGATTACGTATTCTTGGCGGCTGCCAAGGTGGGCGGTATCCATGCCAACAACACCTACAGGGGCCAGTTCATCTACGAAAACTTGATGATCCAGAACAACGTCATCCACCAGAGCTATGTGCATGGTGTCAAGAAGTTGTTGTTCCTGGGTTCGTCATGTATCTATCCTAAGCATGCTCCGCAGCCGATGAACGAGGATAGCCTGCTGACAGGTGTCCTCGAGCCGACCAACGAGCCGTATGCCATCGCCAAGATTGCGGGCATCAAGATGTGCGAAGCCTATAGGGCACAATACGGTTGCAACTTCATCTCGGTGATGCCGACCAACCTCTATGGCCCGAACGACAACTATGATCTCAATAACTCGCATGTGTTGCCAGCGTTATTGCGCAAGTTCCACACTGCTGTTGTCCAAGGTGACAAGACGGTAACTGTTTGGGGCAGTGGCACGCCAATGCGCGAGTTCCTACACGCAGATGACCTTGCCGACGCTTGTTATTACCTGATGCAAACCTACGATGACAGCACCTTGGTCAACATAGGTACTGGCGAAGATGTTACGATCCGGCAGCTGGCCGAAATGATCGCCAAAGTCACTGGTTTTGCGGGCGAGATCGTCTGGGATAGCACCAAACCAGATGGTACCCCACGTAAACTGATGGATGTCAGCAAGCTGGCAAATCTGGGCTGGAAATATAGCATCGACCTCGAAACTGGGCTTGGCAAGGTGTATGCCGAAGTACGGGATACTGTCCTAGCCTAGGCATTGGGCTGGGTTGATTCGGACCATTTGGTTGTCAGTGGTATGTAGCCTAGCTATTTTGGCCGGTTGCTGACAATGATCATGGGTTAGGAAATGGGCCCTCCTAATTGTTGCGAGACTAGATTATCATAACAAACCAAGGTTGCCTTTGCCCTAGCCCATGAGGCTAGGCAAAGGCAGCTTCTGGATAGCTTTATTCCTGAGCCTGGCCAGTCAAACAAGATTGCCCCATGGCTGACCCCATTGCTGACCATATCCCTCTGGACTTGAGGGGATCATTAATGAAAGTACTCTACGGGATTGAAGCAGCGCAGGCCGCTAGCTTGCGAACGACAGTCGTGACAGCGGGCACTTTTGATGGTGTGCACGTGGGTCATAAACGGATCTTGCAACAGCTGATAGCGGTTGCAAGGGGCTGTGATGGGACCTCTGTTGTCATCACGTATGATCCGCATCCGCGTCAGGTACTACCACATAGGGTAGGGGATGATGTCCGGATCCTGAGCACGCTGGACGAAAAAATTAGCCTTCTGGAGGCAGAAGGGGTCGATGCGTTGTTGGTCCTGCCCTTTACGTTGGCTTTCAGCCAGCAGACGTCAGCCCAGTACATTGCCGATGTTGTACAAGGGGCCTTGCAGACCCATACCCTTGTTATTGGTTATGACCATCGGTTTGGCCGCAACCGAGAAGGTAGCTTTGCCTATCTCCAAGCCAATGCTTCGGCCTTGGGGTTTGACGTGATTGAGATACCACGTCATGATGTGGATCATGTGGGTGTTAGTAGTACGCGGATTCGGCATGCGTTGCTGGATGGCGACCTCGAAACGGCCAATACCTACCTCGGTCGTCCCTATACCTTGTCTGGCACCGTGGTGAAGGGTCAGCAGCTTGGCCGCACTTTAGGATACCCTACTGCCAACATTGAGCCAGGCCATGCGGACAAACTAGTCCCAGCCATTGGGGTCTATGCCTGCTGGGTCACCCTACCTGAGGGCGGACGTGTGATGGGGGCGCTTAGCATTGGCAACCGACCTGCTGTCGGGGGCACCTATACCACAATCGAGGTCTATTTGCTGGACTACGATGGTGATCTGTATGGGCAGGTCCTGACCTTATCGTTCGTAAAGTACCTGCGCCCTGAGTGGAATTTTGACTCGTTGGAGGCACTTAAGCTCCAGATCGGATTAGATGTTGCACAGGTACGCACCATCTTGAGCTCTGCTGTTTAATAGCGCAGGCTTCAAACCAGACGTTAGTCTGGACCCAACTAGTAATTAATCACAAATCAGAATCAATGGTCCTGTGAGGTAGCCTCTTGGCTAGTTGCTGGTGGTGGATATGGCCCTTACCTTTCCACCTGGCTTTAGCAGTTGTACCCCTACCGTAATCAGGGAGTCGCCCGTGTTGAGGCCTTCGGTGATCTCGATGCGGCTGGCTTGTCGTTGGCCTGTTTTGACATTGATAGGCTCTGCCATACCGCTACGGACGATCCAGACTTTGGCCATACCAGCATTGAGCGTAACGGCTTCGGTCGGGACGGTGATGGCAGCTAGGCGGTTCTGGAGGGGGTAGGTAACGGCAATAAAAGCCCCAGGCAAAAGTTTGCCTGCAGGGTTTGGGCACTTGGCCCTAAGCTTGATGGTACGGGTTGCCATATCAACGACTGGGTCGATGGCAAAGACCTGAGCTTTATGTTGTTGGGTTTCGCCCTCGGCAACAAAGTTGACGTTTGCACCAACTGATAATTGGCTAGCATAGCGTGCTGGTACGGCAAAGTCCACCTTGATGGGGTCCTGGCTAACCAAGGAGGTGATCATGGTACCTGGGTTAAGGTAGCTACCGACACTGATAAGCCGTGTGCCAACTTTGCCATTAAATGGTGCCCTAATGGTGGCTTTTTCGATTTGCGCCTCTAGGTTGGCGATGTCAGCCTCTATGGTGTTGACCGAGGTCAATGCTTGGTCATACTCTTGTTGGCTGATGGCCTCTTTGTCGAGGAGTTGTTTCTGGCGCTGCTCGAAAGTGGTTGCGAGCTGCTTACTGAAATTAAGTTTTCGGAGTTGGGCCTCAAGGTCCCGGACGACAAGCCTAGCCAAGATCTGACCTTGACGCACCACCTGTCCGTCGTCAAAGCCGACAGAGGCTACCCGTCCGCTGATTTCGGACTTGAGGTCCACTTGTTCGTTGGGGCTTAGGGAGCCTGTTACTGAAATACCTCGTTCGAGTGCCTGATTGGTCACGATCTCGATCTGGACCAACGTTGAGCTAGGTCCTGTTTTGGAAGCTGCTGCCCCCGTTTTGTTCTGCTCGGTCGCTCGGCTGATGATCAGGGCCAAGAGCCCTACTCCTAGCAATAGGCCTATGGTTGGTTTTATCCAGCGTTTGTTCATGTTAGTGGTGATGTTTGGTCGGCCCTACCATAATCCATAACCACATGGGGTGGATCTTTTGCTGTGTGGGTATGTGGCAAACTGTACAAAGGTATCGTATTGAGGCATCATTCCCTTGATTCCGCCTCATTGTCGTGGCAATGGTCGAAATCTTGCTGTTTGTACCGTTGTTTGTAGGTCGTAGGATATCAGCAGGATCGATTTTTTATTACTTTTAGATCTGGGTATGAAAAAGCCATCACAAACCTTGTGTTAAGCTCGGGTACTCAAAAAGGTCCTAAACACTGTCTCTTGCTTGATTCTGAAATGCTAACTCCATTACCTATCGTCATCCAGACCCTCAGTACTGGAGCACCTTTTACGTTTAGGAATAAGTTTGATGTGCCTTTCTTGACTGTTCGGTATCATGACACGATTAAATGTTGGGTTGCGAAGTGGGTCGGGTTTGTGAGCCCAGATGATATAATCCAGTCATCTGAAATTAAACTGGAGCTGATGGAGTTCCTCGGGGTTCAGACGATCTTGAACGACAATCGCGAGCTTGAAGGCCCTTGGTATGACGCCAATGACTGGATCCAGACCGTTTGGCTGCCTCGCGCCATTAAGGGAGGTGTCAAAAGGTTGGGCCAGATTCTGTCAACAGATGCTTATGCTGCCCTTTCGGCCACCGAGATGATATCGGCGCTGTCGGTTGGTCAGGACAGTATGGAGCTTCAGGTCTTTGTTTCTTTAGAAGATGGCTTACGATGGGCTGGGGCTGACCAAGTGATCATTGACCAATATTCGACATACTAGTTCAGTAGTTGCTTTTTTTCAAACCAATACGCAGTCAGTTTGTTTTGCTGATGAGGGGAGGGACAGGTTTGCCAAGATGGTTGTTTCTTGGGCCATCAAGAGGCTGTTTTTTTACCATCAATATCTCTACTAATATCTTCTTCTAGATCATGTTTTATCAGTTCCAACGATTGCCCAACCATGCTCGGCTTTGGGTCTATCAGTCAGACCAAGCACTGACAACTATCCAGGTATCTGTCCTTAACGACCGCCTAAAGGCATTTTGTGTAGATTGGACGGCCCACAACAACAACCTGATGGCCTCCTTTGAGGTAAAGGATGACTACTTTGTAGCCATTGCGGTGGACGAGTCTGGCGCTGCGGCTTCGGGCTGTAGCGTGGACAAAATGGTACGGCTGATGCAGGCCCTCGGGCAGGAGTTAGGTGTCAATTTCTTCGACAGACTCCGGACTGTCACGATTTCGGCAAATGGACAGCGGCAGAGCCTGACCTTGTCGGAGTTTCAAAAGGCGATAAAGGGCGGTGGGCTGGTGCCGTCGGACTTGGTTTATGACAATTTGGTGACCAATCTGGGCCAATATCGGGACCAACATCTGAAGCCGCTGTACCAGACTTGGCTCGCAAAATATTTTGGCCAAGAGCAGTTAGCAGAAATTTAATTAGCACTGGGTTACGTTTTTTGGCTACATTGCGAGGTAAATCCGTATTTAGCGGACAATACCGAACAGGTAACGATAGCTTCTATATTTAGCCATGCTGAAACACCACCTTCGATGCCTAGCTGTTGCAGGCGTAGTGGCCCTGGCGGGATGCGATAGCGCCCAGCAACTCACAAAAAAGGCTGACCGTCTATACAGTCAGAAGGGCGAGTACGAAAACGCCATTACGGTCTATAAAGCCATTCTTGACAAGCCAGAGGCCGACAAAGGCTACCTGAACGGTCAGATTGCTGAGTCCTACCGCCTATCGAACCGTCCGGCCCTTGCCGAGCCTTTCTACAAAGCAGCCATTGAGGCGGGCTACAAGCCTGACTCGGTCTTGTTTAACTATGCCATGAACCTTAAGGACAATGGTAAGTACAAGGAGGCAACTGAGCAGTTTGCTGCTTATGTAAAGAAGGGTGCATCCAAAACCAAGGTTGCTAGGGCCAAAAAAGAGTTTGATCTGCTTCCGCGGATGGACGACTTGATGACCAAGCGTAGCCACTACACTGTTAGCAATGTTGAGGCGCTCAATACTGCAAGTGCAGAGTTTTCGCCTTTTTACACCCCGACTCAGCTTTACTTCACGAGCAACCGGGACGGTGGACCAACCTACGGCAAAACCGGTACTGGCTTCACAGATCTATATACCTGGAAGTTTGAAAACGGTGATGTCAACAAGGGTGCTGCCGAGCGTATGCCTGCTGACTTTAATGCGGCTAGCGTTAACGAAGCAAGCCTGGCCCTGTCTAAAGACGGCAATACATTGGTTTTTGCGAAGGGTAACAACGGCGAGCGCAAAGGTGCTAAAGATGTTGACCTCTACATTAGCGAATACAAAGATGGCAATTGGTCATTGCCGACCTTGTTGCCATTCAGCTCCCCAGATACATGGGATGGCTGCCCAGCTTTCAGCCTAGATGGCAAAACATTGTTCTTTAGCAGCTTTAGGCCAGGAGGCCAAGGTGGTGCTGACCTTTATCGTGTCACCAAAGATGCCAATGGCGCTTGGGGTGCTGTTACAAACCTTGGTAGCTCAATCAACACTGATGGTGAGGACATGTTCCCGTCGATGAGTGAAGATGGTAAACTATATTTTGCTAGCACAGGCCACACTGGTTTTGGCGGTCTTGACCTTTTTGTAGCCACTGTCAGTGGTGGCAAAGCTACTGTCGAAAACCTTGGCGTACCGATGAACAGCACAGGCGATGACTTCGCCCTGGTGTTCAAAGACAAGGCTGATGGCTACTTCAGCAGCAACCGTGCTGGTGGTAAAGGAGATGACGATATCTATAGCTTCCATAATGGTGTTAACGATCCGAAAAAGATCAACATCTACCTCAATGGTGTTGCTGTTGATAACGAGAACGCTTCCTTGCCAGTTCCGAGCCCGTCTGTACGCATTACCGACGATGCTTCTGGCGAAGTCGTGACCACAGTTAATGGCAATGCGGATGGCAAGTTCCAGGCTGACCTGCAACCAGAGAAAAACTATAGCCTATTCACCTCGGCTGACGGTTTCATCACCAAACGTGGCAAGTTTAGCACCGAAGGCAAAGCGCCTAAGAAAGAAGATCTTTATGAGCCAGAAACCACCATCAACCTCGACTACTCGATTGCGATGGAGCGTATCAAACTCAAGAAGGCCATTCGTCTGGACAACATCTATTATGAGTTCAATAAGGCCGAAATCACTGACTCTGCTGGCATTGAGCTAGACAAACTTGTCAGCTTCCTGAACGACAACAGCAAGGTTTCTATCGAGCTTAGCTCGCATACTGACCAACGTGGCAAGCCTGAGTACAACCTCAAATTGTCTCAGAAACGTGCCGAAAGTGCTGTGGCCTACATCGTGTCTAAGGGTATCGATGCCAAACGCATCACTGCTAAAGGCTATGGTGCTAGCAAGCCCGTCGTGGCTAACGCAAGTACCGAAGAAGAGTGGCAGCAAAACCGCCGTACTGAATTTGCGATCACGAAAGTGGCCAAATAAGTTCGCTGGCCTTGCGTCATTAGCTTAAGTCCTATCAAAAGGTCCTCCTTTGCAACTGCTTAGGGGGACTTTTTTTGTTATGATGATCCAGAGGGGCTATTGGTGGTTTTCCCAGACTTGGGTAACAAGTAGGATCCCCTGGAGGTTTGAGGATTTAAATCTTGCTAGTGGCAGGATACTGTCAGCCTTGCGGAATTCGTTGTTTAAGGGCTAGAGTGTCAGTCAGGTAGCATTCACAAGGTTTGTGTACTATTCGGGTGATCTGTGGCCTGAAGCTGTTTCTCGATGTTGTGTAGGATATGGAGCTGGTGTCTATCATCTTCTCAACAAGGCGTTGGCATGGGCTGGACCTGCTCCTATTTATGCTTATGGGTCTGTGCCTGATTTGGGATCTCTAGCTATATTGTCGCTATACTTTCGCCATCGGTAAGTCCCCGTCTATGTCCCACCGCCCGATTTCGGTTTTGCTCAAGTTTGATGCCTATCCCAATAGTTTTTGGGCAGGTCTAGAGGTGCGTCAGGATGAGGTTTATCTGACGGCGGCTGAGCTACCGACCACTATCATTATCCCGATCAGTCAGCTGAGCCGACCGAGGCGAGCAGGCACGCATCTCCGGATTGATGTGCGTCCGGCACGTTGTCATTTCATGATCGAGGAGATGGATTATGCACTTGGATTTGTCGGGACCAATGCCCCGATCCTGCCCCCGGCGGACCTTCGGCTCCGTAAAATCTTGACCTATTCCTTCGTTGCGGTTAGCCTTGTCTGGATGTTGGTTTGGGGTGGATTTCAGATCCTGAGCAAAACGGCCTACTATGTCATCACCGACGAAATGGAGCAGACCCTAGGTGAACGAGTGCAGGACCAGATCTATGAGAATGCGCGCATAGATACTGGGCGAACACGTCTGCTGCGGCAGTTTGTGGCCCTCATGCAGGTGCCAGGGGATATTCAGTTCGATGTCGTGGTCCTTAACTCGGATAATGTAAATGCGATTACGATCCCGGGTAATACGATGTTTATTTTCTCGGCCTTGCTTGACCGGCTGGCAAGTGCGGATGAATTAGCAGCCTTGATCGGGCATGAGTATGGGCACGTCTATCATGACCATTTGCGCAAATCGATTGCGCGGAATATGGGCACAACAGTCATCCTCAATACGCTAAGTGGCGGGGCGGGGCGGATCAGCAGTGGCCTCAGTACACTCAATAACCTACAGCACTCGCGCGAGCTGGAGCAAGAGGCGGACCTAATGAGCCAAGAGGTGCTACGCATCAATGCGCTGGACCAGCAGGCCACGATTCAGCTCCTGAGCCAGTTCAAGTCCGAGGAGGCAGCTAGTGGTACTGAGTACTCGTCTTGGTTGAGTGACCACCCGGCAACGATCACCCGCATCGAGCTGCTTCAGCGCAAGGTGATGCGGAATGCCAATAATGGGCAAAGCGAATCAGTGTCGGCGGTCCATTATCGTCGTTTGCAACAACTTTGGCAGGAGATCGGGCAACGGCAACCTGACTATACAGAGGAATAGCTCGGTCGATTGTAGTTGCTCAGATTGAATCAGCTAAAGGTGTTGTCGGGTTTCTTGGTAGGGTAGTTTAACACCCTCCTCGTGTGGTGTTGTTTCCATCGGTTTGGACAGGCTGCTTTTAGCGGTGCCATACACAGGGTCATGATGGCTTCCGTGTCAACAATCGGTATTGGCTGCTATCTTGCAGCATGGCAACGACCCCACAAGATGTCCTGAAGGCAATCAAGGCTAGGCAATTTGCACCCCTCTATTTTTTGCAAGGGGAGGAGCCTTACTTTATTGATGCGATTACGGACCTTATCGAGCGAACAGCCATCGCTGAGCATGAGCGTGGGTTTAACCAAGTGGTGATGTATGGCAAGGACCAGGATATGGCCAGGATCCTGACACAGGCCAAACGCTACCCTATGATGGCCGAGCGGCAGGTTGTGATCGTCAAGGAAGCGCAAGAGATCCCGAACCTGAACCAAGCGATGGGGCAGCAGTTGCTGGAGGCCTACGCTAAGCAGCCTTTGCCAAGTACGATATTGGTCTTTGCACACAAAAATAAGGTGCTAGATGGTCGGAAGAACTTAGCCAAGGTGCTGGAAAAACAGGCGGTGCTTGTCCTAAGCGAAAAGATCAAGGACAACAAGCTGCCAGACTGGATATTGGGCTATGCACGCGATAATGGGATGACTTTGGCACCTGATGCGGTGCAGGCCTTGGCCGAGGCGATTGGTACGGACCTGAGCCGTATGGCCAACGAATTGGACAAACTTAGCTTGAATGTGGCTGCTGGCGAGAGCATTACAGCGCCAATGGTGGAGCGCTTTGTCGGATTTAGCCGAGAGTACACGGTTTGGGAACTACAGCGAACCTTGGCGGGGCGGAATTTGTCCAAGTCGATCAAGATCATCAGGTTTTTTGCGGCTGACGCCAAAGCCCATCCGATTATCCCTACGATTTCGGTACTGTTTAGTTTTTTTAGCAAGGTGCTGGTTGCACATGCCTCTCCGGACAAGACGGAGGCTGGGTTGGCGCGGATCTTAGGGGTTTCGCCTTATCAGGCTAAGGACTATGTGGCTGCGATGCGGACTTTCCAACCCAATCACCTGCACTACATCATCGAACAGATTAGGCTTGCAGACTGCCGCAGCAAGGGTATCGAGTCGGGGCTGATGTCGGACCTTGCGATCATGGAGGAGTTGGTGGCAGCTATTATTGGTGTCTAGTGTAGCTCAATAGCGTGCTTCCTACTTTAGTTTCTGCCGAGCTTGTTCTTCCTCTGCCAAGATGATGTCCAGCACCTCGAAGAAGGTCATGTCATAGTCCCAGCCAAGTTTTTGTTTGGCTAGGGTGTTGTCGCCATAGATGTCGGGGATATCTGTCGGGCGATATAGGGCAGGACTAATCTCGATCAGACTGGTGTCTAGGCCGAGGCGGTCAAAGACGTAGTGGACAATCTCGTGTAGGTAAATGCTGGTGCCACTGCAGACCATGTAGTCATCTGGGACGTCTTGCTGGAGCATTAGCCACATGGCCTCCACATAGCGAGGGGCAAAGCCAAAGTCACGCTTGACGTTGAGGTTGCCTACCAAGAGTTTGTCCTGTTTGCCTTCTTGAATCAGGTAGGCTTCTTTGATGATCTTATTGACAAAAAAGCCATCTCGTCTCAGGTAGCTCTCGTGGTTAAACAAGACGCCGCTACAAGCAAACAGACCATAGGCTTCGCGGTAGTTCCGGACCATGTAGTGGGCGGTACTTTTGCTGATGGCATACGGGCTAATGGGGTTCAGCGGCATTTTTTCGTTGATCGGCAGGGTAGGGACGGTGCCGTACATCTCGCTGCTGGTGGCCTGATAAAACCTTGTTGGTAGGCCACCGATCCTGATGGCCTCGAGGAGGTTCAGGACGGACATGATGTTGAAGTTGAGGGTAGAGATCGGCTGTTTGAACGAAACAGAAACGGAGCTTTGTGCGGCCAGGTTATAGATCTCGGTCGGGCGGTAGGTGGCGATTAGGTTTGCAACCTGGGTATAGTCCAGCAAGTCGGCCTGCTCCCAGATAATTTCCTGAGGGCGCACACCAAGGTAGGCCAATTGCGGTAAGATGCTATCGGGGCTGCTGCGGGTGATGCCGACGACCTTGTAGTTTTTCTGGAGTAGGAGTGCAGCCAAATAGTTGCCGTCCTGGCCCGAAATGCCTGTGATAAGTGCTACCTTTTGGTCCATACTGACGTTGCTTGATTGCAATATTAGCCCATCGAGGGCCGAAATCCTACCAATGCCCCTGCTGATCTGATCGCTTTTGGCTGATCGGGACGTGGCCTAGGTGTCATTATGCAGTACTTTTGTAGGCACGTATTTTGCGAGACGTGTGATGTTATTATTTGGGCAAGTCCATTTTAGGGTTGGTCCAAGGTCTGTTTTGGTAGCGATAGACCACTTTCTGGTCAATCCATGATGGCAATATCAGCGACTGACTTGCATCTGCCCCATGGATTAGTCGATATTGTGGTTGTTGCCTAGACCTAGGCAGAAACTTAGGCTGGGTTGCTGGCCGGACTGGCACTGACTAATCTGTAGCTAACAGCAAGGAGATAAGTGCTTACGCCCGCTGCAACGATGTCTTATTGTTCACGCTTTTTATCTTGCTTGTTAATCTTTATTAATCAGTCCTTGAGCGCCATCAAAGCCCAACATATCCGACAGATCCGGACTAGCATCACCATGGTCACCATGGTCTTGGCTTTTTTGTTGCAGGGTTGCGTGGGCAAGTTGTTCGTCAAGAAGGGGCAATACCTGCTGACACAACAGAAGGTGTCTGGCAACAAACGGCTCGATTCTGAAAAGCTAGAGTCACTTTTTAGGCAAAAAACTAACAATCAGATTGTGGGCTTTATGCCCCAGCTTTACTGTTATCTGGTCGGCGAGCGGTTCCTGAATCGGGACAAGTTAAAGCGCGAATTGGATAGCTTATCGGTAAGGTACCAACGGCAGTTAAATGCCCTAGACCAGGCTTCGGACGAATACCAAAAGCTGGAGATCGAGCGAGAGAAAAAGCTGGATGACCTGAACCGGAAGATCAAGCAGGGTAACTGGTTCATGCGGAACTTTGGTGAGCCTCCGAGTATCTATGACAGTGCCCTCACGAGCGAGACCTTGCGCGAGATCAAGGCATACTATTTCAACCAGGGTTTCTTTTATACCGAGGTCACTGCCAAGATTGACACGACCAAACGGCTCCAGAACATTATTGTTAAGTACAAGATCGACGAGGCTGGCGTGCAGCGGATAGACTCGGTGCGGTATGTGGCAGATGACCCTGTTGTGCAGCATTTCCTGGACAGCACCAAAGGGGATGCCTTGGTCAAGAAGGGGATGCGTTTCAACCGTGACAACCAGGTTGCGGAGCGCGAACGGATAGAGCGACTGTTGCGTAACAATGGTTACCTGACGTTTTCGCGGTCCTTGATCACGATCAATAATGACACGGCATTTGCCTGGCGCTATAAGGTCAGTACGACCATCATTGTCCGGAACCCGCCACGTGGTAAACTAATGGCTTATCTCCGTGGCGAAACCAATTTTTACATTGCCGAAAGTGGCGAGGCTGCGACCTTCCCGGACTCCTTGGAGCGGCCTGATGTGACTTATCGGTACTCGAGGCGCAACTTTAGGGAAAGTATCCTGAAGTCCAAAATGCCGTTCCTGAAGGACAGGTATTACAACCAGGATCATATCGTGCGGTCTCAGGTGGCGCTGAGTACGATGGATCTGTACCGTTTCGTAAATTTCAATTATGATACGGTCAGCGGCAAGGCTAATATCAAAATTAACGCTATCAAACTGCCCCGGTTCGAGATTTCGAACGAGCTGGGTGCGGTATTGAGTTTTGGCGCACCAGGTCCTTATGTCAACTTGGGTTTCAAGGTGCGGAACGCCTTCGGTACGATGTCGATCTTTGAGGTTAACGGGCGCTATAGTGAAGAAGGGCAGCTTTCGGTTTTCTTGCCAGATAGTATTTATCGGTCGCGCGAGTTGGGTGTTACATCCTCACTTACCTTCCCATCGATTCTGATTCCGTTTGGTCTTGGTACACTGTTCCCGAGCCTAACGCCTAGGACGCGGTTTTCGGTCTCTTTGGTGGACAATTTCCGGCCAGAGTACTCGCGGACGCAATTGCGGTTTAACGTTACGTATACGGTGCAGCCCAATAGCCGGGTGACATACGGGGTGTCGCCAGCTGATATCTCGTTTAACTGGATACCGCCAGACAGGATCAATGCTAAGTTCTTCGAGTTTTTGCTGCAACAAGCACTTGAGCGTGGTGACGCACGAATCCTGAATTTTCGGAACTATGTCACGACGGCTTTTACGGGGTTCTATGCCTACAACACGATTATCCAGAATAACAACCGACGCGGTGATTATGCACGTTTGGGCCTAGAGTTCGGTGGAGCGGCGCCTACGGCCTTGGGCTACATCTTGGGCCAACAGGCAGCCTTTGCGGACCGCAATAGCAGCAACCAGCTATGGGGCCTGCAGGTCTTTAGATATTACCGGCTCAACGCGGATCTTCGGCGCTACTTCGAGATTAACAAAAAGGCGGTTTTTGCCACCCACCTCAACATGGGGATCGTGAGCCCTTGGGCAACAGAAAACGCTAGTAACGCTAGCCTACCTTGGGAGAAGTACTTCTTCGTGGGTGGGCCCACCAGTATGCGTGGATGGTTCAGCCGCCGGTTAGGGCCTGGTAGTTATTATCCTACGGTTGATGAAAATGGTGGTGCAACCTACTTTTCGGATCAGCCTGGCGAGCTCATGTTGGAGCTGAATGGCGAGCTGCGACAGAAAATAGCCGGTTTCCTCGAAGGGGCTGCCTTTATCGATATGGGTAATATCTGGTCAGTACGCGACGATGCTGCACGGCCAGGCGCAGGCTTCCGGTCGGACAAGTTTTGGCGTGAGATCGCGATAGCAGGTGGCCTCGGCATCCGGCTCAACTTTGACATCCTGATTTTCCGATTTGATATGGGCGCCAAACTCTATGTCCCGAACGACCAATATGGCTCCCGCTGGCAGATCCAGAACCTAAAGCTGCCTAACCCGTTTAGTACGGCTGATCCGATGTATAATTATAGCTTTGGGGTGGGGTATCCGTTTTAGGGGGGGGGAGTCACCGTTAGCAATATAATTGATTAGCCGAAGCATGTAAATGAGATGGATAAAATGTATTTGTGATATTTTGTAGCTTTTAAGCTGCGAAATCATTTAAATTAAAATCTATTCTATGTCCAAAGATCTAAGAGGTTTTCCTCATGTTAATGTCCCAAGGCTTCCTTAATACTGATTCTATTTCCTAGTCCCAACGTTGATAATCTTGAAGCCGAGTTTGATCAAGACATTGTTGGTTGGGCTACCACCAAAGGTTCTGTCCTTGTAAGGAAAGTCTATCTTGGAACGCTTTTTCACTGCGATCCGCAGGACCTCTTTAGGCGGATGTCTATTCCCTTGTTTATCCAGTACTGAGTACCCAGTTGACTGGTTCTTCGGGGCAATGATTTCTTCGCCACTGTTGATGGCATCAAAGGCTGCCTCAATATCGCCTTCTTCTAGTTCGGAAACACATTCATTAAAATTTCTCATCCCGCAATAAACCCAAACCCACCCAAAAAGGCAACAAAAAACCCACGCTACATCTCTGCAAGGTGGGTTATTATATGCGCTCCAGCTAGGGCTTGAACCTAGGACCCCCTGATTAACAGTCAGGTGCTCTAACCAACTGAGCTACTGAAGCAATGGTTACAAAGGGTGGCAGTAGGGCTGCTTTTCCTTTGGGGCTACAAAAGTAGGAAACCATACCGACAATCCAAATAGTTGGCCAAGTTTGGGCAAATATTTTTTGAGGGCAATGGCAGGTGCTCCTGACTTAGTTTTTGGTAGTCTTGAGTTTGGCTTTAACGTCCGCTAGGCGGGTGGCTGCGTTCGGGTCATCGGGATAGGTATTCTTGGTTTGGCGGGCTACGCCACCTACCTCACCGTAGATGTCCTTCTTGGCCTTCTTTTGGTCCTCCGTCAGCTGAGGTGAGTAGTTATACTTACCACAAGCGGTCAGCACGTAGGCCGAACCGCAAATTGCTAGAAATAGGGCAGCTTTCTTCATCGTTGTTGTTGCTCGGGCGGTGCTTTTTGATCTGCAAAGCAGGCCTAGGTACTCACCACCATTCACTTTGGGCTCAAAAATAGAGGCCGGGGGCCAGATGCCCAAATGATTGCCCGCAATTGTCTAAATAATATTGTTACCTATTGCGTTGGTCGGTTGCCAAACAGCTGGTAGCTGCGATAACCTAGTTGCTGATTAGCAGTACCCCGGGGTTGATCTGGCTGACGTTGTACCGACGCAGACTGTTGACGGCTACTCCGTTCTGGACCTCGCCTTTGGTGCCAAAGCGGCTACCGCAGCATCGGCAGGTCAGGAAGAGCATTGAGGGGTCCATGCTGACTTGTGCACAAGTATCGTTACTACGGTAGGTACAGTTGCGGTCTAGGGCATAGTAGCTATCGCGTGCGTCCGAATAAAGCACGATGCCGCGCAGACCTTCGTCCTTGATGTAGATGTAGTTAGGTGGGGTTTTGAGGGGTAGGGCCTCAATGGTATTGAGATAGACCTGCACATTAACCCGCTTGATCGGTAGAGGGGCGTCTTGGGTGCTTTGGCAGGCACTACCAATGAGGATTAGTGCCATCAATAGGCCAACAATCAAAAACCTGTTCATGCCTTGGGCAATCAAATGGCGCCACCCATTAGGCTTTGGTGCCAAAGTCTGGAAGGCGTGGCGATGGATTTGTGACATGGAGCTTTGATGGGTAATCTAATTGCAAAAATAGCCAATCTGTGTTTGGGTCAGTGTTTGGGTCAGCACCAAACAGCAACTGCCCCGTCTCCCCGAAACTAAAACGTTGCAGGTGGACGAGGCAGTACTTGTTCGAGGTATTTATTCAGGTAATGCGGTAAGCAGAGGCAAGGATCAGGTTTGGCGTGTCTCTGCTTGTATATTATTGCTGGTTGCTAAGTGGGATTTCGTGGTCAGGACTAGATGGTTTTTGGTTACTTTCGTCAGGCTTGGACTGGCTGTTGGGTTGGTTTTTACCTAAATCACCCTGTATGTTACCTCCCTTGTTTGATTTGACGGAGGCGTCAGTGTAGGCGGCAATTTCAAGGTCATTTTCGTCAGGTTCGCGTTGGTCTGGCAGCTCGACCACAAAGCAGGCACCATTGCCTTCGCTACTTTCGACCCATAGATCCCCTTGGAGCTCTTCCATCAGACGCTTGGCGATGCTAAGGCCAAGACCCGTACTGTTTTCGCCAGCCGTGGGTGATGCGGACAGTCGCTGGTAGGGGGTGTAGAGTTTTTCTTTGTCCTCGTCGGTAAAGCCAGGACCTTGATCCTTGACGGCGATACAGAGCTTGGTGTTATTGCGGAAAATGCGAATGAAAATGGTGCGCCCCTTGGGCGAGAACTTGACTGCATTACTCAATAGGTTCTCGAAAACCCGCCGAATGGCATAACGATCACTATATAAGATTAGATCTTGGTCTGGCACATCAAGCCGAATGTCGAGCCCCTTTTTGGTGGCGACCCCGACATAGCTATTGACGACTTCTGTAAGGTCATCGCTGAGGTTAAACAGGGACTTGCGCAGCATCAAGCGGTTGTTCTCGATGGCCGAGATATCCAACAGATCCTGGATAAGGCGTGTACCGTCAGCCACCACATCGGCTATGTACTTGAGGTACATCGGCTGGTTTTCTGGGTCAATCTGGATGAGTTGAGACAGGCCATTGATGCGGTTGAGCGGTGCCTTGAGGTCATGCGAGACGACCCGAATGATGTTGTTCTTTTCGGTATGGAGCTGGACCATCCGGTCGTTTCGGTCCTCGAGGATCTTGTTTTTTTCCAGAATGATTTTGTTCTGGTTCTGGATCATGAGGTTTTTTTGTAGGAGCTTGGCGGAGGCACGCCGGTTCTGGACCAGCCCGATAGCCCCAATCACCAAAATGATAA
Source organism: Cytophagaceae bacterium (assembly GCA_027490155.1). Lineage (GTDB taxonomy): Bacteria > Bacteroidota > Bacteroidia > Cytophagales > Flexibacteraceae > CANHWS01. Next base: position 54,509 of record JAIXYP010000052.1, read on the forward strand.
TGGACATAACAGCAAAACCAATGAGCGCATTGCGCTGCATGACTTTGTTCTGGAGGTCCTGCTCCTTGATTTTGTTTTTGTTTTTTTCGGCTTCTATCTCCTTGTCCTTGCCATCGAGTGCGTGTTGGGTGGCTTGGTCATAAATTCGCCGGACCTTTTCGGCACTGTGTAAGGAGTCTTGATGCTCGGCATACCTACGGAAGAAGTAGAAGGCTTGTTTGTAGTCTCCCTTTTTGGCAAAGACGTCAGCCAAACCTTTGAAGATGGCACCGATGGGTGAGTTGCGGTGGAGCCTTTCGGCAATGGCGAGTGCCTTTTTGAGGGCGATTTCGGCTTGGCCTAGGTTCTCGAGTTTGATGTAAATATCGCCAAGGCAGGCGTAGCTATTGGCTAGGGCCTCTTGTGCGCCGCTTTTTTCGACGATTGCGAGCTCCTCTTTGCGGTAAGCTAGGGCCTTGTTGAGGTCACCTTTTTTGATCTCCAGTAAGGACTTGTTGCCGAGGATAAGGACAAAAAGTGGGTCGACCTTATCTTGTTCGACGGCGGCAAGGGCAGCATCAAAGTGCTTTTCGGCTAAAGGGAATTGGCGTTTGGCCATTGCGATTTTGCCGAGTTCGTTGTAGGCCGTGCCAGCCATCGCTTTGTTGGGCGCAGCGGCATGCATCGCAATTACTTGATTAAAGGCTTCGTAGGCAGATGTGCTATCGTTCTGTGCATTGAGGGCCTTACCTTTTTCGATCAGGACGGCCATGACGGCCGCTTGGTTTTTGCGGATGCTCGTGAACCGTAGTGACTGGTTGAAGAGCTCGACAGCTCCTGGGTAGTTCTCTCGAGCTGCGTTCAGGCGCCCAGTCAACAAATAGATTTCGGCATTTTTGACGGAGTCGCCTGGGGCTTCGACCATGACCAAACGCCTAGCACGATCAAATTGGAAAAAGGCATCGCCAAACTTACCTAGCTCCCAGTTGACGTTGCCGAGGGTTTTGTACGCGCGGTACTTAGCCTCCATTACGCCTAGCTGGTCGGCCATCGAGACAGCTTGATCGGCAGCGGTAAAGGCAGCTGTAGGGTCAGAGGCTAGGGACTCAAGTGCTTTGTTGATCAGCTTGCCGATTGCCACAGTATCGCCACTACCAGCCGAAGTTGGTGCAGTAGCTGGCGCATCTGCTGCCGAACCTTGACCAAAACTGATCAGGGTAGTTAAGCAAGCTAGCAATGTGAGAAGGAGGCCTTTCAACTGGGTTTTGACTGATTATCGCTCAAAATTACGAAAATTATTACACCAAAATTGAAATTGATCGTCACCATAGAAAAAATTTCTGTACTCGCTCAAAAATGTGCCCTGCATTGGTTTTAAGCCCCATTTTGGTCAAAATTTCGGCTGAAGCTAGGCTAAATTTTGTAAGACGATAGCCAATAGAGATCCTTTTTTTGGCCAAAAACATGACCAATCATGTCTAAATATTACATCTGTACCATAATCTTAACATCAAAAACAAGCTTGGTCTGCCACTGCCTACGAATACAGGTGAGTGATGCCTTGCCTAGTGTGGTAAAATTCTGACACCATAACAGGTTGCCTGTGGCAGTAATTAGAAACGAAATCCTATTCTGGTCCTCAGTTATTTTAGCTAAACCCCCAAACGCCGAAGGCCGATCTGCACTGCTGCAAATCGGCCTTTTGTTGGTTAAGTATTAGGGTAATCTGTTTAGGACTCCTAATTAATGGAGACCTATTGCGAAGAGGAATTTATACTATATAATAGGTGTGGTCTCCTCTAGGCCAAATTGAAGTCGAAGGAGTCTGGCATATAGACCATCACTGAGGCGGGCAAGTTCCTCGTGTTTGCCTTGTTCGATGATGCGCCCTTGGTCTAGGACCAAAATGCTGTCCACCTTCCGGATGGTGGAAAGGCGGTGGGCTATGACTAAGGTGGTGCGGCCAACCATGAGTTTGTCGAGCGCTGCCTGGACTAAGGCTTCGCTTTCGGCATCGAGGCTGCTGGTGGCCTCGTCAAGGAGGAGGATGGCGGGATCCTTCAGGACAGCCCTTGCAATAGCGATCCGTTGGCGTTGGCCACCACTCAGTTTGATGCCACGCTCGCCCACTATGGTTGCCAGTCCGTCCGGGAAGGAGTCGATAAAGTCTAGGGCATTGGCCTGTGCTGCAGCAGCTCTGATTTCGGCATCAGTAGCATTGGGTTTGCCGTAGGCGATATTTTCGGCAATGGTGCCACCAAACAACATCACCTCTTGCGGCACGACACCAATGTTAGCCCGGAGCATCCGAAGATCAAGTTTATCTATCGGTGTGCCATCAACTGAGATGGAGCCAGATTGCGGGTGATAGTGGCGCAACAGGAGCTGAAAAATAGTGCTTTTGCCGGCTCCACTTGCCCCAACCAAGGCAACTGTTTGGCCTGCTTTGACCTCCAACGATAGACCATCTAGGACCAATACATCGGTGCGGCTGGGATAAGAAAATACAAGGTTATCCATCTTGATGGCCCCTTCCATTCTGACCAATTGGACGGGCTCTAGGGCATTGAGTTCGGTTTCTTCATCAATGATCTCACCGATGCGTTCACTGGCACCAATGGTCTTTTGGAGCTGGCCATATAGATCCCCGATGCCACCCACGGCCCCACCAATAAAGGTGGTGTAAATGATAAAGGAGACCAGACTGCCGATCGTCATCTGCCCTTCGGCTACAAGCCCAAGTCCGTACCATAGTACTAGGACGATCCCGCCAAAGATGCTGAAAATTACGAAGCTAAAGAAGACACCACGGTATTGGGCTGTCTTGAGGGCATTGGTCAGGACATTGCCGAGTGCGGACTGGTAGCGTTTGACCTCTAGGTATTCGTTTGTGAAAGCCTTGACGACCTGGATTCCTTGAAGGGTCTCCTCGGCAACTACGTTGGCAGCGGCAAGGTCGTCTTGGGTTTGTTTGGACCGTTTGCGGATAAAGCGTCCGAAGACCATCGCACCCGCCACTAAAAAGGGGAAGCTGGACAGCATCACGAGGGTGAGGCGGCCATTGGTGTAGCTGATGAGGCTAATGCCGACGATTAGGGTCAGGATCTGCCTAAAGAACTCGGCTAGCGTGAAGGTGAGCACATCCGAAAGTTGCCCAACATCGGCCGTCAGACGGCTGGTGAGCTCGCCAACACGGCGCTGTTCGTAAAAGGGTAGGGGTAGGGCTACGATCCGACTATAGAGTGCCAGCCTGATGTCACGCAAGGTAAACTCGCTCACCCGGGCGAAAAGCCAAACCCTACTAAAGCTAAAGATGCCCTGCACCAACAAGATGCCGATCAGACTTAAGGCGATTAGGTTACGGTCATAGTGCTGGAGGTTGCCTTTGGCTTGTGCCACGGCGCTATCTACTAGTTGACCCGTGAGGTAGGGGAAGCTGAGAGCCGTGAGGCTACTGAACACCAGAAAAACCATCCCCCCAACAAAGTACCACTTGTATGGCACCATGTAGCGCAGCATCCGGAGGGCTTTGTTGAGGCCAGCTTTTGTTATTTTTTTCTTGTCCTGGTCTTTAACAGGTTCGTTTCTGGCCATAGTGGTAGGGGCGCCTTGTTAGGGCAGGTACTTTTGTTGGGTGGAGTAGTGATAGCCCTTGATCTGGGTTCAGCACTCGTTTAGAGTCGAGGTAGTAGAGAAGGCTTAACCACATGGTTTGGGCCGATTATTTGGGCTGTCTTGTGCCTAACGGGTTTAGCCAATAAACTAGAACTTATTTGGCGAATGCTGCCCAGGATTTTGAGGCCAAACAGCAGATATGGGCCTTAATTTATACGCAGTGTCAATCAGTGGAGGGTATTGACAGTGGCAGAAAACCATGGTGTCGAGGTAGCATGCTTGGGCCCGAATTGGTAGTAGTAGTAGAGTTATGGTGATTGGTAACCAAAAGGTAACCTACAGATGTTGCCCTAATGTAGGATTTGCCAACTTACTTTGGCTTTCCGGACCCGGATCAGGTAGGCCGACTTGGCAGATGGTTTTGGATGAAATAGGTGGGCAATAGCCATACCAATGCACAATTTGGAGTGTTGGTCTGGCGTTAGGCTGACATAATGGCCTGAAAGGGCCAAACAGTACGTCGTCAAATGTCAATCTTTCGGAGGTACTTGCTGCCTATATCAGCAGCAAAGGCCAATAGAAGTTTGGGTGCTTGCCGAAAAACCTATATTATTGCAGCCGCTCTGGAAGGAGCGCAACCAAAAAGTTTTCCATTACCTCGGTTCAACCTTAGTACCCCCCATTTTACCAAACCCAGTAAAAACTGTAATGAAAAAGCAGGAGTCATCATCTCTAGATTCAGTAAAGCAGTTCTTGGCCGGTGCGATCATCGTCTTCATCCTGATCGTAGCCATCGCCATCTACAACTTTGTGCTCGGCGCACCCGAAAACTTCCAAGGAGGTGATCCGGTCAACGGACATCCTATCACCGAAGGTGCTGGCAAATGGCTAGGTACCATCTATAAAGGTGGTTTCATCGTGCCGATCCTGATGAGCTTCTTCTTGATGGTTTTTACCTTCAGCATCGAGCGTTTCATCACCATCTCTATGGCGACAGGCTCAGGCTCTGTAGACGTTTTCTTACGTAAAGTCAAAGGTGCTTTGGCTGGTAATAACATTGGTGGTGCCATCCAGGAGTGTGACAAACAAAAAGGTTCTGTCGGCAACGTCGTGAAGGCTATTTTGGAGAAATACCAAGAGATGCTTAGCAACAAAGAGCTGGACAAAGAGCAAAAGGTCGCTGCTATCCAGAAAGAGTCAGAAGAGGCTATCTCGCTTGAGCTACCGATGCTTGAGAAAAACCTGACCATCATTGCTACTTTGGCCTCTGTCGCTACACTGACAGGTCTGCTAGGTACTGTAATTGGTATGATCAAGGCGTTCTCGGCCCTTGCAACCGCTGGTGCGCCAGATGCAGCAGCCCTATCGAACGGTATCTCCGAGGCTTTGATCAACACAGCCCTTGGTATCGGTACATCTGCCCTCGCGATCATTGCTTACAACTACTTCACGAGCAAGATCGACACCCTGACTTATAGCATTGACGAGGCTGGATTCAGCATCATCCAGAGCTTTAACACGGCTACCAAATAATACATAGGGTTTCCTCCCTGTGTTCCCTATCTGGTGCCGCGGCATCCTTGGGGTTTTGTCACTGACTTAGCCTGGCCAAAATAGGTCAGTGCTAGATGTACAAGACTCACAACTATATTATCTAAGGCTAGGAGGCGTTTACTTATCATAAAGGAGACGCCCCAAGCCAAGGAGCTAAACAAGAGGACCACCAATGCCTAAAGTCAAAATAGCCCGTAAGTCAATTTCGCTTGACATGACAGCGATGTGCGACATGGCTTTCTTGCTGCTTACGTTCTTCATGCTGACCACTAAGTTCAAGCCTGATGAACCCGTATCAGTAGATATGCCTAAGTCCATATCTGAGACCAAATTGCCCGACATCGACGTGATGATGATCACTGTTGACAAAGAGGGTAAGGTGTTCTTTGGTATCGATGCACAGCCAAAGCGCGAGGAGATGCTCAATAGCATCCTCGGTAAGTACAAGATTGGTCTGACCGAAGGCCAGATCAAGGAGTTTAGCCTCTTGACCACCTTTGGTTGCCCAGTTTCTTTTCTGCCTCAGTATCTTAAGATGGAGGATGGTGAACGCCGCTCTTACATGGACAAGCACCCTGAGCTGAAAGGTATTCCGTTTGACAGCACCAATAACGAGTTGCGTGATTGGATCGCATATGCACGGTATGCCAATACCAAACTCCGGATCGCCGTCAAAGCAGATGCTGAGACACCGCTTAAGGCTGTTAGCCAAGTGGTGGATATTTTGCAAGATCAGAACATCAACAAACTTAACTTCGTGACCAACCTGCGCGAAAAGCCAAAGGTCAAGCTGGACTAAGTTCTGTCAACCAATATATTTAGGTGTGGGCTTGTTAGTCAGCACCGCGCTTAACTAAACACATCATCAACCCCAAAACTGCGCTGCCTCGGCAGCGACCCCACTATGGCAGAAGTAGATACCGGGGGGGGAGGGAAAGGCAAACATAAAAAGAAAGGCGGCAAGAAAGTATCTACCAAAATAGATATGACACCGATGGTGGACTTGGCCTTTTTGCTCATTACCTTCTTCATGCTCACCACCACGTTTAACAAACCGCAAACGATGGAGGTGAACTACCCAGATAAAACCGTAAAAGATACGCCGCAGGAGATCGCCAAAAGCCGTACTGCTGTGTTGATGCCAGACGAAAATGACCGCATTTTCTTCTTCTTTGGGGAGAAAAATGAGGACGTCCAGGAAACCAACTACAGCAAAGATGGTCTGCGTGCGATGCTGATTAGGCGTCGTAAAGAGGTCAAGGCTAGATTAGGCAAGGACCCTATCTGGATCATTAAGGCTACTGACAAAGCCAAGTACAAAAACTTGGTGGACATCATTGACGAGTTTTATATCACCCAGAATACCACCTTCGCGATCGTCAAGATCACACCCGAAGACCAAGCCTTGGTGACCAAAGTTAAAACGATGGCTGCACCTACTGCAGCAGCGCAATAGGTCAGGCCAATCGACCCAAAATCGAGGTAGAAGTAATGCTGCCCCACTATCATCAACCCTAATAATCTAACCAACAACCGTAAAACGATGGACTACTCAAATGCGAGTCTGATGTCTGACGACATAGTCTTTGAGGAGCGGAACAAAACCTACGGGGCCTTTGTCCTGCGGCGTGTCTATAAGGATACCATCCTGAAGGCATACGTGATTGCGGGCCTCATCTTTTTCTCGTTTGTCTTTGGGCCAGTGATTGCCGAAAGGTTCAAGCCGGAAGAAGTTGAAGAAGAGGAAGTGGAAGTGAAAATCGACCCTAAGTTGATCACCCCTCCGCCGATCGACCCTAAGGTACCGCCACCACCACCAGTAACTTATTCGGCACCACCGCCACCACCAGTGAGTACGATCAAATTCGTACCACCAGTGATGGTCGACGACGACAAGGTTAAGGAAGAAGATCCGCCGAAGCAGGAAGAATTGGTTAAGGCAGTAGCTGGTACCGAGACTGTCCAAGGTGACCCTAATGCCGACCCGAACCAAGTGATCGTCGAGGGTCCATCAGGTAATGGTACAGGCATTGCCCCACCACCAGCCGAGGAAGAAATTTTCTTGGTTGTAGAGCAGCAACCTACCTTCCCGGGTGGAGACGGCGAGATGATCAGCTTCGTAAAGAAGAACATCAAGTACCCGTACACTGCCCAAAAGGCTGAAGTTCAGGGTACGGTCTATGTTGAGTTCGTCGTGAACTCTGATGGCCACCTGAGCGACCACAAAATCTTGAAAGGCCATGGTTTTGGCTTGGACGAAGAGGCGATGCGTGTCGTCAAAATGTTCCCGGATTGGACCCCAGGCAAAAACAATGGCAAAGCGGTTAAGGTCCGTGTTTCTGTGCCAATCAAGTTCCGTTTGGCAAGCTAAGCCAATCCACTTGTTAACGTTATTTGAGATCCCTCAGGCTGTTTAGCTTGAGGGATTTTTTTATGGCCAATCCATGAATTTTATGTTTGAGTAAGAATACCTATTTTTTAAGTACATATACTCATTGACAAACCCGCTAACTATAAGGTAATTGCAAAGCGCTTTAACATATAAGAATATCCCATCCTCAATATGACCAGATTCAGTGTTGGCATCCACATTATATGCCTAGTGGACACGCCGTTGTCGTGTGTGGTCATCAAAAGTGGCTATCTCATCAAGGAACATCCTCACGACACCGAGGAGTTGATGCTGATGCTGAAAACCTATGAACCAGATGTTATTCTTGTGACGTACTCATACGGCAAGGATAGTCTGGCTGCCATTACCGCTTTGCTTAGCGATATAAATGACCTACAGTCTTCCGTTGAGTTAGTGCTTAACCCTGTGCATGCTATACATGCAGGCGATAATGCCAACATCAATGCTCGTCTAATTCAGCTAATACGAAACAGCAGTTATTTCGAAGAGGATTTTACGGTAGCTAGTGTGCTTAACAACGCTACCCAAGTACTTAGTCATGATGTGTTGGCTAACCTTGTTACCATAGCAGAACATGCAAATGTGATGATAGCCAATAGCAGCGCTGAGACAGAGCAATGCGAGATGTTTGTAGCTCGTTTGCAACTGGTGCAGAGCAAAATCCATGATATTGTATCAGAGTTAGAAGCCTTAAACCTGAACAAAGAGTTTGCGCGATGAAGAAGATCTTAATGGTTGAAGATGAGCCCATCTTACACATTGTTTATCGGCAATTACTTAATAACGAACTGAGTCTTCATGATGTTGAAGTTCTTTCGGCCTATGACTTTGATGAAGCTGTCACTACTTTAACTCAAGACGAGGAGAAAGAGCAGACCAGCCTCTGTGTCATCCTTGATCTTGACCTAGGTGATGGGCACAACGGTTGGGAAATCCTGGATGGCTCGTATCTTGCAGGGTACAAGCGTGTTTTGGTCTTCATCTGTAGTTCGTCCGGCAGTCTATCGGACCAGGAAAAGGCCCTAGAATATCCGCAAGTCATTGGCTACTTCCAAAAACCCATCCAGCAACACTTTGCCAGAATCATTGCTAGTAAATTCGTCGCAAGCTGAGCTTATAGCTCTTATGAGGGCCGGTAGCCCCCTAGTCGAAGCCATGATCAATATGATCCCGGCTGATATCGTCATTTTTTCTGTTGACCACCGCTACAGATATGTAAACAAGAATGCCATTGTCAATGAGGAGCGTCGTCGCTGGCTCATTGGCAAGGATGATTATGATTATTGTAGATTTGCCAATAAGCCTACAAGCATAGCTGATGGCAGGAGATATTATTTTAATAAGTGTATTAGTGAGGGTGTTAACATACAGTTTGAGGAAACAATCAATACAAATAATGGGAAGGAATATCGCATCAGAGCCATGAATCCGATCTTTGATGATAATGGAGAACTTGCGTTTGTGATGGGCTATGGTTTCAATGACAACAGACGTGGTCAGATGGAAACTATGTTAAATGAGCTAAAGAGTGCCCTTGACTCTGCCGCTGATGGTATCGCCGTGCTAGATACTGAGGGCAATTATACCTATATGAATTCGTCGCATGCCAACATATTTGGCTATGAGCACCCTGATGAGCTAATAGGTAAAGGATGGCAAACCATTTATGATGAAGACGAAAAAGATGTAATTGAAACGCACTACATGCCAGTTCTTTTTCAGGAAGGTAGTTGGCATGGGGAAACTAGGGGGCAACATAAAAACGGTTCTAATGTCTTTCAGGATATTACGTTAACCGTATTGCAGGATGGTGGGCTTATTTGTATAACACGTGACCAAACCGAAATCCGGAAAATGCTATATGAAACACGTAAACTGGCTGTTATTGCAGAAAAGACCAAAAGTATGGTCATGATCTGTAATAATTCTGGTGGTGTAGATTGGGCAAATCAGTCATTTTATAATTACACAGGGTCTACTGAAGATGACAAGAAGTACCTCACGTTAAAAAGCCTATTTGAGCTGGAAGATGATCCTCTACACATGTCCTTAATGGATCTTCGTAAGATCCTGAATGAAAAGGGAGAGTGGCAAGGCAAAGTAAGGCTTAAGAAAAAGGATGGCACTAAAATTTGGATATTGTTGAATGTAACTGCCCTCTATGATAAACTTAGTAATGTGCGTAGCTTTGTATGCATTCAGCTGGACTTTAATGACTTGCACGAATTAGAACTCAGGCTTTACGATAGCAACACGAAGGAGAAGCAACTCAACCAGATAAAGTCAAAGTTTATCAATGTTACCTCGCATGAGATCAGGACACCGCTCACTAACATAGAGTTGAGTGCAGATATTATCAAGCGGTCCCTCAGTAATGAGGAGCGTGCCCTGTTGAATTTAGGTAAGATTAGTAGCCAGGTGAAGCATATCACCAACATTCTTGATGATTTCTTGATCCTGAGTAAAGTTGAGGTTGGTAATGTGGAGATCAATCATCAGCCCTTTGTGCTACATAATAGTGTGCAGGAGGTGGTGGCCAACAAAATCTCTATCAATGATGAGAATCGGATTAGGCAAACTATAGTTGGCACCCCCCGCCCCATCTACACTGACGAAAAGTTATTGCAAATTATTGTCAAGAACATCATAGAGAATGCAATAAAGTATTCGCCAGATAACAAACCCATCGACCTGAGTGTTATCTACGAGCGTTCTGCTATCACGTTCAAGGTAAAGGACTATGGCATAGGCATTCCGTTGGAGTCTCAGGATAAGCTTTTCCTCAGCTTTTACAGGGCACCTAACGTAGAGTTCATCAAAGGCTCGGGCCTTGGATTAACAATCGTGAAGGAGTTTTTGGATCTCTTGGGTGGTACCATTACCTTCGAGTCTATTGAAAATCAGTTCACAGAGTTCACTATCAGTTTCGCAAATGAGAAAAATCTTAGTAATTGAGGACGACCCGGATCTGGCCATGAACCTAAGGGTGCTGCTGGAGATTAACGACTACCATGTCTTTCTGGCTAATAATGGCCTAGAAGCAATGGAGATTGTTCAGGATCATCGGCCGGACGTCATCGTTTCTGATGTCAGGATGCCTGGGATGGATGGTGCTGAGTTTCTGCAGAAACTGCGTGCAGACAAGCTTCATCGGGACATACCGTTCATTTTTGCATCTGCCATAGTGGAGCCACTGGTGATGAGACGCCTCATTAACCTTGGGGCTGACGACTTCCTGCCCAAACCTTTCAGTTTTGATGACCTCATCAGCGTTATCGATGCCCGGTTATCTCGGTTTAGTGAGATCAGCAAATCCAATAAAAATATTGAGTGGAAGTTTAAGGAAATCCTCACTAGTCGGGAGCTGGAGATTGCGAAGCTGGTGTTGCTGAACCTTTCGGCTGGGGAAATTGCAGACAGGCTTTTTGTGTCGCGCCGCACGATTGAGAACCATAAGTATAAGATGATGGTTAAGTTGAAGGTGCAATCAGGCAAAACGCTCTACTCGTTCCTGATGGAGAGTATTTCCTAAAGACTAGGCTGGTAAAATGCTGAAACGAATATCGAGTAGCTTGTAAAGACCATGGCAGAATGGGTAGATAAGGCTGTGTCCTACTGGAGCTGCTTTGTGTGACGCAATCTGTTGGCTAGGCTCAGTATGCGTTATTTAGCGATGCCTTCGTATGCTCCATATCCTAACCTCACCGTGCAGCTCCGGATTGAGCTGAGGGGCCTCCGTTTAAGCCACAGGTACCGCAAGATGCCAGCCAAATTTGCATTCCGAATGGGCAACTACCTGAATAGCCTCGATAGTCGCAATTATAATTGGGTAATCACTTTAGCTCGCATCTTTTGGGCTAAATCTGAGAACTTGATGGCTGGGGTATAAGTGTTTCTTGTTTGTGAATGTAAGTGGGTCATATTTTTGTAGGTCGATTATTACGCTGGAGTCAAGGGTCCGATACAATGATTCTAAATGAAGCCGATTAGGTAGTGATGTTATAATTAGGGCTGCTCGGCTGTGACAACTGTAAGAAAAATAAGTTGGGACGACAATAATAGTGGCATGGCCTGCGTATTAGCTGTAGAGTAGGGCCATTTGGCCCGTGTCGTGTTATGGTCAATTTATATTTTTTGTTTGTTAGGTAGTAGTGCTTGCGGCATGGTTCGGAGGCTTGGCTATGCACCTTGGAGTTCTATGCTGCAAGCTGCAGGTTGGCGTTAATGAATGCCTGGGTTTTAGACCGAATACTCTTGGGTTGGTGTATAATGTGGACCTTCATTGATGTTTGGGCCCTAACTACGTTGATGGTTAGCCATAATCCCTGAGATGTTTTGTTGTGCTTAATTGTTTTTCGGTAATTAAGCTACTGATTCATGATAATCTGTTTACGCATCGCCTTGTGTATAAGGTGTTAAGGACTTTTTTCTTTTATCAACCATTTAATCAATACCCTTAATTGTATGAACTACTCAAACGCGTACCTGATGGCAGACGATATTGTCTTTGCTGATCGGAACAAAACCTACGGTGCCTTCGAGCTTCGTCGTGCCTACAAGGATACAGTCCTGAAGGCATATGTTATTGCTGGTCTCATCTTTTTCTCGTTCGTTTTTGGACCTGTGTTTGCCGAAAGGTTCAATCTAAATATTGCGGATATATCGATGTTGGATGTGAAGATCGATCCTAAATTGATTACCCCGCCAACGATGGATCCTGATGTGCCACCACTACCACCAGCAATTACCAATCCTGCGCCGCCGCCACCACCAGCTAATACGGTTAAGTATGTGCCATCAGTGATGGTTGATGATGACAAGGTAGATGAGCAAGATCCGCCAAGTGTTGATGACCTAAAGAAAGCTTCTGCGGGTTCGGAGACCAATGATGGTGAGCCTTCGGATGGTGCTGGACCCACTGTTGAAGGCCCTCCGGGTACGGGTACAGACATTACATCAGCGCCAGAGAAGGGAGAGATTTTCTTGGTCGTCGAGGAGCAACCTAGTTTCCCGGGTGGCGATGCCGAAATGATGCGCTTCACTAAGGCCAATATCAAGTATCCATTTAATGCTCAGAAGGCTGAGGTTCAGGGTACGATTTATATCGAGTTCGTCGTGAACCCAGATGGGCACCTGAGCGACTACAAAATCTTGAAGGGCCAAGGCTTTGGCTTGGATGATGAGGCTATGCGTGTTGTCAGGCTGTTCCCGGACTGGACCCCTGGTAAAAATAATGGGAAGGCCGTTAAGGTCCGTGTATCGGTACCTATCAAGTTTCGTTTAGCGAGTTAGGTTGCTTTATATGTTTGGCGAGATCCCTCTGGCAATGTTGTTTGAGGGATTTTTGTTGTGTTTTGATCTCATTGTAGGAAGGTAAATGCTGGTAGGAAAAAATCATACTTCTTTCTTGATATCGCTAGCAAGATTCCTGATAATCCTCTTACTTTAGAATTCAGAATTCTTCACTTGACTATCTGCCAATGGCATCTACCTTATTGCGCTACATTTTGTTTTTGGTGCTGGTGCTAGCTGGGCTTAGTGGCTGCGCCCCACCTGATCCTGAGCCGACTAAGGCCCAAAAGCAGGTCAGTGGTAACCCGTTTGCTATTGCAGGTTACCTACCTAGTGCAATTAAGTTGGACTCTATAAACCCAAGAGGGTGGGCCTTTACGTTTGGATATGATGCACTCCAGAGGCTTACTTCTGTTACAATCAGATCAGCTAACCAGATTGGGGCTGAGGGACGGATTAATATTAGTTATATAGCCAATGGTTTTCGCCCTGCCGAAATTAAAGTAACAAATCTTCCTGCTGCTATCTGGTCACCCAATATCAATGCAATTTTTGACTTCGAATACAATGCGGCTGGCAAGATCACTAAACTGGTTAGATCCAGGATAGCGACCAACAATACGACTATACTCGATCAGGTTTGTACTTATCAATATCAAGGCGGCCTGTTTGGCAGTAGTTTTATCCTGAGCCTGTCCAATAATATTGATAGCACTGTTGTCAGAAGCTGGAATGCCGGACTTGCATCCGAACTGACCACCTATAGCATGGCCCCAGGTCAGCCTGCCGTTATTCAATCTGTCAATGCCAAACATGATGCCGATAGTTGTCGATTTTCTTATCAAACGAATTTATCTATCAATGGACAGACGAGCATAATTAGTCAACTTTCATTGAGTTCTGTACAGGCAACACAGGCCATCTATCAATACAACCCGCTCTGGATCCTGACCTATTTGCAATACTTGCAGGACATCCGGATGTCGCCGCCTATGTTCGATGCCAGGCTTGCGCGTTTTAGTACTGGTGAGTCCAGTGGTACCTGCGCCAATTCGGGATCAGCAAGCCATACTTTCTTTGTGTATCCGGTAGGTGGTGACACCATTGGCGACAATAGGGTTATTCCGCCGAGCCGCATCCGTTTTCAATATCAGGATCTGTGTTGGGGTAGTGCTGTAAACTCCACTGGGCAAATGGTTGCCTACATTAGGGCAAAGTAGCTGTCTATAAGCTGAGGATCCGAGCATAAACCAGACCTAAAAGTCAAACAAAAAGCGCAAGATAGATCTCTATCTTGCGCTTATATGTTGATGCCGAAGCACCGGGACGATGTGACCAGAAGGAGAGTCGAACTCCTACACCCGTAAGGGCACCACCCCCTCAAAGTGGCGTGTCTACCAATTCCACCACCTGGCCAATTGAGAGTCGCAACGGGTTTTTGATGCCCTATTGCGCTGAGGGACTGCAAAAGTAGTGTGTCAGGACGGAAGCTGCAAGTAGTGATGGCAATATCTGCATTTGTTTTTGCCATTTGCCTGATTCTGGCCTATAGTAGGATGGTTGTTAGTGTGACAAGCCCTCTGGATCGTACTTTTGGGCCGATCTAGCAATCAACCCTTCGCCTATGGCATCTAAGTCTTTCGGTATTTTGTTTTTCTGTCTTGGCAACATTTGTCGCTCGCCTATTGCCGAAGCTGTGATGGCTCAGCTAGTGGCTGAGGCAGGTTTAGGGGACCAAATCAGGGTGGACTCGGCAGCGACCAGTACATATGAAAGTGGGAACCAACCTGACCACCGTACCCAAGCAGTAGCACAGGCCCATGGTTATCATCTACACCATGTGTCAAGGCAGTTGCGTTTTCAGGACCTAGAGCACTTTGACTTAATCATCGGGATGGAGGATAAAAATCTAGATGATGCCTTCCGCCTGTTGCGGCCCTCAGCTGAACAAAAAGCTAAGTTTAGGCTCTTGCGTGACTGGGACCCAGTCGGAAAAGGTATCGTCCCCGACCCCTATTATGGCAATACCGCCGACTTTGAGCTGGTCCAAAGTATCATGATGCGGACCATGCCAGCTTTGTTAGCCGACGTTAAATCTCGACTAGTTTAGGCAACTAACACCACCCAATCGATCTAAAGAAAGTAGCCCCACCTGCCCCATGTTTGACACCGAAGGACTTGTTAGTTTTTTTGAGCAGATCCTGATGCGGAGCCTTGGTGAGGAAACGGAGGTGGAAGACTATGCCTTGGTGACAGGTGGCAACATCAATACGGCAGTTTGTTTGCAGACCGCTGGTGGCAACTATTTCCTGAAGTTTAGGGAGATGGACGATGCCGATGTGTTTGAGCAAGAGGCCAAGGGACTGAATCTGTTAAGGTCAGCTGTCGGTGATGAGCTCAGTGCCGAGCTTACAATAGGTGATGGCCAACTGCGGGTTCCCCAAGTGTATGGGCATGGGCACACCCAAGGCTATGGATATCTGCTGCTTGAGTTTGTCGAGAGCCAGATGCCTAGCCGGTATTATTGGCGGCAGCTCGGGGCAGGTCTGGCCAAGCTGCATGCGCACCATGGGTCAATGTCGGGCCTGCGGCACCATAACTACCTCGGCATCTTGCAGCAGACCAATGACCAAGAGGAATCATGGCCTGTGTTTTGGGCTAGGCAGCGCATCATCCCGATGGCGGGCAAAGCCTTGCTGGATGATCTGATTCCGCTGGAGCTATTTAAACGAATAGAGCAACTATGCGACCTTTTGCCTGAGGTATTGCCCCAGGAGGGTAGGAGTTTGCTACATGGTGACCTCTGGAACGGCAATATCATGCCTAACAAACAAGGCAAACCGACGATATTTGATCCCTCGGTCTATTATGGCCATCGGGAGGTTGATTTGGCGATGACAAGGCTGTTCGGTGGCTTCCCGACCAATTTTTATGAGGCCTATCAAGAGGCGGCACCCCTTGACCCAGGCTGGACCGAACGGATGGAAATCTACACCCTTTACCCCCTGCTGGTGCATGTCAACCTGTTTGGCGCAGCCTACGTGGCTGGGGTCGAAAAGGTATTGGTGCGGTTTGGGGTTTAGGCCTCAAATTGGGCTATATCGGCAGGCTTAGGTATTGGGGCAGTCCTTCCAAGGGGTGGCGATGGGGTCAAACAAGTACCTAAAAGTCGCATGGGTTTTGGTGAGATCGACCTGGACGTTTTCGGCCACCTTGAGCATCTTGGGGTTAAAGCTACCGATCCAGATCATCTCGAACTCGCGGTAGGGTAGGGTCTTCTGGACTACATCAGCACAGGCGGCCACCATCGCACTCTCGACACCTTTGCCTTGTTGGCTAGGCACGACCCCAAAGGCTACACCGATCATCTTGTTGCAGTGCCCACGCCATTTATGGTACAGGAATTTGAGCTTGGCCCAGAGGTCAAACTTGCCGTCTAGGTATTTGAAATACTGGTTCAGGTCCGGGATCATGATAAAGAAGGAGACAGGCTCGCCTTTATAGAACCCAAACCAAAGCAGGCTAGGCTCTAGCACAGGTTTGAGGGCCTTCATGGTGGCTTTGGCCTGAAGGGTAGTCATCTCGCCAACGCCGCTGTGTTTGACCCAAGCAGCGTTATAGATTGTCCTGAAATACTCGGTGAAGTCTTCTAGCCGTTTGAGGTCCAGCATCCGGAAGGTGTAGTCGGGGTTCTGGCGGATACGTTGGGCCTTTTCCCATACGACGGAGCTCATGGGTGCTGCAACCTGCCTTCCGAAGGTGAACTGCTTAAAGTAGATTCGCATGCCGTAGTTGCTGAGCAAATCTTGGTAGTAGGCATGGTGGTAGAACATGCCAAAATTGGGGGGCAGCTCGCCATCTAGCAGAAGCCCCCACCAACGGTCACGCCCACCAAAGTTAACAGGGCCGTCCATGGCAGTTATGGGTACCCCAGTTGCGCCAAGGTCACGGGATTGGAGCCAGGCTTTGCTAGCATCCAGCAACTGGTTGGCAGCTGCTTGGTCGTTGATACACTCAAAAAAGCCCATGCCACCTGTTGGCTGATGGTCTTTGGCAAAGAGGCGTTTATCATAAAAGGCCGCCACTCGACCGATCACAAGTCCCTTTTCATCCTGCAATACCCAACGGATGCAGTCACCATGGCGGAACGTTTTGTTTTTTTTGGGGTCGAATACCTCCTCGATGTCCTTGTCTAGTGGCCTGATCCAGTACGGATTGCCAGCATATAGCCGCACCGGTAGCTCCAAAAATGCCTTGATGAGGCGTTTGTTTGTTGGCAGAACTTGTATCAGCTGGTAGGCCATCGGAGTGTCGGGATATTTGCGTGGTTTGGGGCAATATACATCCCGCTAGGCCTAGGTTGCAAGCAGGATCTTGGCGCAAGCCTGCAACAGTTGGCTAAGCTCTGCTTCGGTATTATAGTTATGAAGGCAGATCCGGATGCGCTCTTGCCCTTTGGGGACGGTGGGAGAAAGCACAGGTTTGACCGCAAAGCCTGCCTGCTGAAGGTATAGGGCTAGGGACCTAGCATTTGCGTTGCCAGGGGTCAAGATGATTTGGATCGGACCTGCATGAGCGGACACAACATTAAGGCCTGCTGTTGCGACAAGCCGCTGCCAAGTTGCTACAGCATCCCAAAAACGTTTTTGTAATTGCCCCGCTGGGATACCCTGTCCATTCTGGAGCCGCAAACTTTCCCGGATGGCCATCAGACCATGGGCGGGCATCATGGTGGTATAGACGAAGCTGCGGCTGAAGTTAACTAGATACTGGATCAGGCTATCGGCCCCAACAACACTAGCCCCATGAGCCCCAAAAGCCTTGCCAAAGGTGTGGATACGTGCGAAAATGTAAGGTTCGAGTCCTAGTTGGACAACGAGCCCAGCGCCATGATGTCTGGGGGGGGCTCCCTGCTGATCAGGACCAAATAGCCCTGTGCTATGGGCTTCATCCACAATGATGTAGGCGCCAAATTGCTGGGCTAGTGTGGTCATGGCTTGGAGTGGGGCCATGTCGCCATCCATGCTGTAGAGCGACTCGACGACGATGTAGATTACGCCACCTTGCTTGGATATAGTCGGCTGATGTCGGCTTAGGAGGTCAGTCAGATGAGCTAGGTCATTGTGGCGGAAGGCGTAGTTTTTGCCTAGGCCTAAGCGGATACCTTCGCGTAGGCTGGTATGGCATAGGGCATCATAGAGCACCAAATCCTGCCGCCGACTGATGGCTTGTAAGAGCCCAAGGTTGGCCACATACCCACTGTTGAATAATAGGGCAGCCTCCGCTTTGAAGTGCTGGGCGAGTTCAGCCTCAAGCTCAAGGGCTAAGTCTGTGCCACCAGATAACAACCTAGCACCAGTAGCCCCATGACCCAGCAGCCCACGATCTGCAAGCGCCTGCTGGATCTGCTGGTGCAACAACCGACTTTGGGCTAGGGCTAGGTAGTCATTGCTGTATAGATCCACCCCCTCTAGGCCTGCACCCAGCTGGCGCAAGAGACCCTGCTGTTGCCGTTGGCTTAGGGCATCGGCTAGATGTGGTGGGGTGGGCATTATTGGGTCTGGATTAGTTTTTGGTAGTTGATTGCCTTAACGTCAATAGGTGGTGTGATCAATCGGATTGATTTGTTGAATACATCTCTGTCTTCAGGGCCGTACCAATTCCTATCTAGGGTTTGGCTATTGATCTTACACAGAAATACATAATAAAACTTGTAGGTTTTAGTGTCTACATTGAATAGTTTATGAAGAGCAATTACATACCTGATAAACTCTTCAGAGACAACAAATTGCTCCAGAGTCTCTTTCTTCTTCTTTTCTCGTGTGCCTTTTAGTTCGAATAGTATTGTGCTCTGGTTTTGTTATGCGCTGGGACTATTTGGGATAACAATAATAACCAAAAATGCCCTAATTCGGTCTGATTAGGGCACTTTTGGTGGTTTATGCAGTTGGGAGTATTGCCGCTGGCGAACCAGACTATACCTCTAGCAATAGGCGGATTGGGTCTTCAAGCAGTTGTTTGACACGTACCAAGAAGCCAACAGACTCACGGCCATCGATGATGCGGTGGTCATAGCTAAGGGCTACATACATGATTGGGCGGATCACAACCTCACCATTGATGGCAACTGGCCGCTCAACGATGTTGTGCATACCCAAGATGGCACTCTGTGGCGCATTGATGATCGGGGTGCTGAGCATGGAACCAAACACACCACCATTGGTGATCGTGAAGGTGCCACCTGTCATTTGCTCCAATGTCAACTTGTTGTCACGGGCCAAGGTCGCAAGGCGGATAACTTCCTTCTCGATCTCGGCAAAAGACATTTTCTCAGCGTTCCGGATCACAGGTACAACAAGACCTTTTGGTGCCGAAACAGCGATAGAAACATCGACAAAGTTGTTGTTGACGATCTCGTCACCATCGATAAAGGCATTGACGGCTGGGAATTCGGCCAATGCAGTGGCGCAGGCTTTGGTGAAGAAGCTCATGAAGCCAAGGCCAACGCCGTGTTTCTCCTTGAACTTGTCCTTGAGCTTGTTGCGCAGGTCCATGATCGGCTTCATGTCCACCTCGTTGAAGGTGGTAAGCATGGCCGTTTCGTTCTTGACTGTTACTAGGCGACGAGCTACCGTTTTGCGGAGGCTGGTCATTTTGGTGCGGTTCTGGGCACGGTCGCCAGCAGGTTTGGCTGGTGCTGCGGCAGGCACTGCGTTTCCTTTGATGTCAACAGCTGGGGCAGCCAGAGCAACTGGGGCAGCAGCAGGTGCAGAAGCGGCTTTCATGGCATCTTCCTTGGTGATTTTGCCACCAGGGCCAGAGCCTTTGACGGCGCTAGCAGCAATGCCTTTGTCTTGCAAGATGGCAGCAGCTACTGGGCTGATCGCAACACCACTATGATCAGCATGGGCGGCGGCAGGCGCTGCAGTGGCAGCAGGAGCTATATTAGGGGCAGCAGCTGTGGTCGCAGTGCCTGCAGCAGAAGAAATCACACAGATAACATCACCGATTGATAGGGTAGTGCCAGCAGGTGCTTTGATGGTCAGGATACCAGAAGCTTCGGCTGCAAGTTCAAATGTGGCTTTGTCGCTTTCGATCTCACACAAGATCTCTTCGGCCTTGACGAGATCGCCGTCTTTTTTGTTCCAGTTGGCGATGGTCACCTCGTTGATGCTTTCGCCAACGGCAGGCACCTTCATGACTAGGTCTTGGGCAGCAGCAGCCGGGGCTGGGGCGGCAGGAGCAGCATTAGGGGTTGCGGCTGGAGCAACAGCAGGGGCGGCAGGAGCAGCGGCAGGAGCACCAGCAGCAGGGGCCGCAACATCCGCATCGATGTAGCAGATCAGCCCACCGATAGGTAGGTTGTCTCCCACTTGTGCAACTTGTTTGAGGTATCCGGCAGCTGGGGCAGTGAGCTCAAAAGTGGCTTTGTCGCTTTCTAGCTCGCCGATCACTTCGTCAAGCTTGACATAGTCACCCGTCTGTTTGGTCCAGCTGGCGATCGTGACCTCGCTGATGCTCTCGCCCACGGTGGGCACCTTTACTTCTATTGACATAATCGGGGGATGTGCCTCTGTGGCACGGGGTTGATATTGGGAGTGATTGGTTGTGATGGATGATCAGCCCTCTTGGCTCTAGTCACGGGATTTATCCCAGACTAAAAAGCGGTATAAGTGCGGCTCATCAGGCGTTTACGGTTTTTGCCTGTGACCATGATGACTTTCGGCACCATAGGTAGGCGGATATTGCTGAGGTCAATCAGGTGGCTGGTGGTGCCGGCCTGATGGTTGTGATAAAGTAGTTTGCCGTCCGTGGTGAAGACGTTGACATCAAATGCTTGGTTATAGGTCGGGATAGCGAACTGGTTGCCATCCAGCAAAAGGGTGGTATTGAGCCCATTGACAGGCAAAGAGTTTTGGGTCACCAATAGGGTGGCAAACGGGATCTCGAATCCTTCGCTTTCCTTGCTGCCTTTGTAGTTCACACGTAGGCTAAGCTCCCCAGCTTGGAGGGCTAGGGATGCTGCTGGGCCAAGGTCTAGGTTAGAAACGGTCCACTCAGCACCCGTATAGGCGATGATGGAACTGTCACTGACCAATGAGCCAGTGGCGTTGAGACCACTGATGTTAGCATTGGTCCGGTTCAGGCGGCGGTTGAGGCTGCTGATTTTGAGGTAAGAAATGTTCTTGAGGCTGAGGTAGATATGGCCATCGGCTGGGTTGTAGGTCCCGTAGGCTTTGATGCTGTCGAAGGCAGGGCGGGCCTCGGTCCAGAGACCAATAAGCGAGTTGGCGTCATTAGCGTCAACTTTGGTATTGTTGTCAGCGTCTCCAGTGCGGATGTTAGCGCTATCCGTCCGGCCTAGGTTGTTGGTCAAAATCGCTACATCAGAAGCACCAACGCTGTAGTTGAGGTCAAAGTCGCACTTTTTGGTGATGCCAACTTTGCAGCGTAAGATGCCGATCTGGGCCGAGTCGCGGGCGGCGATGGTTGACCGTACCAAAATCGGGTTGGTGGTCCGGATGCCAGCACGGAAGAAGGCAACCTGAATGTTGTTAAATACCGAATATTTGTTGGTTGGCTCTAGGTCCGAATTCATCTCGCTGGCGATAGACATATCACCATATCGGAAGGCACCCCATTGTTCGACATTGGTGGTACCTGTGCCAGGCCTATTGCGCCAGATGGTCATCTGGGTGTATTCCTTGCCCAGTTCTACGTCGGTAGGCCAGCCATTGTAGTGTGATCTAAGTACCCCGATGCTAGAGCGGTTACCAGTGTTTTCGACATTGGGTTCGACCTGAACTGAGGCCTGAGTGCGGTCAACACTATGGCTTTGGAGTACTTCAAAGCTAAGGTCATGACCGTAATGTGGATTGCCTTGGAAGGCAGGCTCGTCGGTATCCTCTAGCATGGCAACTTCGGTGCCGTAGGTTTCGGGCTTGGCTGCTAGGTCACTAAAGCTGGTGAACTCCACTATGCAGACTTCGTCCTTTTTGTCCACATACCACTTGCGTTTCTCGGCTGTCGAGAAGCGGCCATCCCCATTGGTATCCTGGAAAACTTGGTATTGCAAACCTTCCCAGTCAGCACCTCCAAGGGCTGGTTTACGTGCAAACGAAACAGGGAACGTAGTGCGATCTTGTGCGGGACGGAAGGCTACACCTCCACCAAAAGGGCCCCAGTTGTTCAGACGACGAGGGTCTGAATTGAGGGCATTGAGGTTGTCAAAGGCACCATCGGTAAAGTCTTCGTCACAGATGATCTGCGGGTTGCCTGTCACGACGGTGTCAAAGTTAAGGACGGATGATCGACCGAGAGTGGCTTGGCTTAGGTCTCCTACACGTTGCCCGTTGACGATTGCAAAGGCTAACTGGGCCCGCTGGATCGGCATGGTAACCATGGTTTGCTGGCCAAGTTTACCAATCGGCTTGCGGGCAGGATTGAACCCTTGCCAGCCTGTAAGGAACAGGAGGCAAATGGGGGCAAGGGCCGCAGTGGCCACCGACAAGATGATAGGAGCCTTCATTTGGTTGGTTGATCTGATTTGGTTGTTACTAAAGCGTTGGTTGGCTGGCAGTGGGGATGATCCATTTTGGCGCCTCGTGGGCAGGTCAAGGGCAGATTAATCTCACCCTAACTTACCCACAAGCATTATGCCATTGGTCCGTCTCATAACGACGCCCAGCCTTGCGGCAATATAATCATTATCAAGACGGAAACCCGAACGTGAGGGTTGCCCGACTAGTATGACAGATTGTAGTGATTAGAGTTTGAACGATTTGTCGATCAACTCTAGCTGCTCGCGTTGGTGTACCTTGCCAAAACCTGTAGCAGGAGAGGCACTTGGTTTTCGGGCGATGTAATAGACCTGACGTCCTGCGAGGTTCATTTGCTCCTCGTTGACCTCTAGGATCTCCTGTACATTCAGATTGAGCGAGCGATCGCCCATTTTGTGAAGCACAAAACGCAGGTAACCCATGTTCTGTGGCTCTTCCTGAACGAAAACGATCTGGGCCTTGGCTGGGTATTTGTCTAGCTCGGCTTGCAGTTGTTTGTACGGGAATGGGTGCAGTTGCTCAAGGCGGATGATGGCGATGTCTTTGCGCTTTTCGGTATTGCGGCGTTCGTTAAGCTCATAGTAGAGCTTGCCACTGACTAGCAAAATGCGCTTGACTGACTTAGCAGTCGCGGTTTCATCCCCAATCACCTCACGGAAGGTGCCAGAGGTAAACTCAGCCACTGGTGAGACGGCCTCAGGGTTGCGCAACATTGACTTAGGCGACATCACGACAGCCGGGATGCGGAATGGCCAAGCCAACTGACGACGCAAGAAGTGGAAGAAGTTGGCCGGGCTCGTCATGTTGGCGACGATTAGGTTGTGCTCAGCAGCTAGCTGCAAGAACCGCTCAGGGCGGGCATTGCTATGCTCGGGGCCTTGACCTTCGTAGCCGTGTGGCAGCAAGAGTACTAGGCCGTTCATGCGTTGCCATTTGCTTTCGCCAGCTGTGACAAACTGATCGATCATGACTTGGGCACCGTTGGCAAAATCACCAAACTGAGCCTCCCAGATCACCAAGGCATTCGGGTTTGCCATACCATAGCCGAACTCAAAGCCCATGACGGCATACTCACTCAGCAAGGAGTTGTAGATGCGCATCGGCTGCTGGGTGCTGCTGATGTGGTCTAGGTTGCTGTATTTGTGATTGTCCAACGAGTCGGTCAAAACGGCGTGGCGGTGACTGAAGGTGCCACGGCATACGTCTTGTCCACTTAAGCGGACGATGTTGCCTTCTAGCAAGATTGATCCGTAGGCCAATAGCTCGGCAGCTGCCCAGTTGAGTTTCTGGGTCTCGAAGAACATTTCCTTGCGGTCCTTCAGCAGTTTCTCGATCTGCTTCAGCGGACGGAAATCAGCAGGGACTTCGCATAGGGCCTTGCCTACTTGGGCTAGGATCTCGGCAGTGATGGCGGTGTTAGGGCTTTGGTCAAAGTCAGCAGTGGTACGTTTGCGGAGTTCACGCCACTCACGCTCCATTGGTTGGTAGCGGTAAGGTAGGGCGTTCTGCTTAACCATATTGAGGCGCTCCTGCAACAGCTCGCGGAACTCCTTGTCCATGCGGCTAGCCAACTCTGCATCCACATCACCACGGGTGATGAGCTGCTCATTATAGACTTCGCGTGGATTTTGGTGGCGGGCAATGACGTTGTAGAGTGATGGCTGGGTGAACTTAGGCTCATCGCTTTCGTTATGGCCATGGCGGCGATAGCAGACCATGTCGATGAAGATGTCACGCTTGAATTTCGCACGGAACTCGGCTGCCAGGCGTGAGGCAAAAACGACAGCTTCTGGATCATCACCATTGACGTGGAGCACTGGGGCATCCAAGATTTTGGCCACGTCGGTGCAATAGATGGCAGAGCGAGCATCGTCAAAATCAGTGGTGAAGCCGACTTGGTTGTTGATCACGAAGTGGATGGTACCACCTGTGTTATAGCCCTCAAGGCGGGCCATCTGGGTGACTTCGTAAACGATACCTTGGCCTGCAACGGCCGCATCGCCATGGATCAGGATTGGTAGGATTTTGCCAGCATCGCCAGCATATAGGGTGTCGATTTTGGCACGAGTGAAGCCCTCGACAACGGGGTTGACGGCCTCAAGATGGCTAGGGTTAGGTGCTAGCTTGAGGTGTAGGGAGTGGCCTGCTGGGGTCGTGACCTCGCTGCTGAAGCCCATATGGTACTTGACGTCACCATCACCCATCGTCATGTCTGGGATGGCTGTGCCTTCGAACTCATTGAAGATGTTTTCGTAGGTCTTGCCCATGGTGTTAGCCAAGACGTTTAAGCGACCCCTGTGGGCCATGCCAATCACGACCTCAACCACGCCATTTTCGCCACTGACATTGATCAGGGTGTCAAGCGCAGGGATTGTCGTCTCACCACCTTCGAGCGAGAAACGTTTCTGCCCGACGTATTTGGTATGCAGGAAGTTCTCGAAAACGACTGCCTCATTAAGTTTGGACAGGATGCGTTTTTTCTCGTCCAGACTAGGGTTGTAGGACGGGTATTGATGCTCGATCCGTTGCTGAAGCCAGCTAAGCATCTCGGGGTCACGGATGTACATGTACTCAAACCCAATGCTGCGCTCGTAGGTCGCCTTTAGGGTTTCGAGGATTTTGCCAAGGGTCGCTGGGCCAAGGCCGATTTCGCTACCGACGTTGAAGACCGTTCCTAGGTCAGCCTCACTTAGGCCAAAGTCCGAAAGGGCTAGGCGGGCTTTGTGATCCCGACGTTGGCGCACAGGGTTGGTTTTGCTCTGGAGGTGACCATGGGTCCGCCAAGCATAGATCAGGTTCCGGACGGCAATCTCTTTGGGGTTCAGTCCACCACCACCAATGGATGGGCCATCACTGCCGGCAGGTTTGCCTTCGCCAAACTGTTGGTTGAACTCAAAGCCCTCGAAGAACTTGTTCCAGTCGGCGCTGGTGTTTTCGGGGTTTTGTTTCCAGGTCTGATAAAGGTCGTCGATGACGGCTGGGTCTGCGTTGGCGATGTAGGTGAACTTATCCATTTCGGAGCGTAGCGATTAGGGTTGCTAGGTGATGATATGTTGGCACTAGGGATCAGGTACAAAAGTGTCTCAAGAGCGGGTTAAATGCCTTGGGTAGCGCCTATGTGTCTGGACCTATTGTTTGGAGCCTGTAAGTGGCTCCCTAACAGTTATTGGACTTCATTTAATGATCGATTGGCAGACAGGCTCTGAAATCGACTTTCGACTGGCTGGGGCTTAGTGGTAAGGCCAGCTCTTTGGTGTATGCTTGGAGGCCAAGGTAGAAAATTGCAATCAGCAAGCCAAACCTATCTGATATGGGGCATCTCCGCTATGGCTAGGCCCTGCAAAGGACTGGCTTTACCTCTGATTGCGACGCAAATTAGACTAGATATCTGGACCCACAAAACCGTATATCTGCATAGGCAGTTATTGGCTCTATTTTTAACCAAGCGATACCTTTAATCCTGCTTGACCTGCCTCATAAAAAAGCAACCACTCCTAAATCTAGATTGATTTGGAGTGGTTGCTGGGTGCTGAATTTTTGAATATCGGGGACTTAGATGGCCTGTTGTTGCCCTAGCCTACTTTTTCCTCGGCCAAGATTGGCTTGCTGGTGGGCCTGATGATGAGACGCAGGCTTTGGTCATAGCTAAAGTAGCTGACCATCCAGTTGATGAAGACGACTACTTTGCTGCGGGCACCAACCAGAGACGCTAGATGGATAAACATCCAGATAAACCATGCAAACAGCCCGGTGACGCTAAACTTAGGGAAGTCGGCGACGGCTTTGTTACGGCCAATGGTGGCCATGCTACCTAGGTCTAGGTAACGGAAGGATTTGATCGGCTGGTTGTTTATGGTCCTGAGCAGGTTTTTGCCTAGGTTGGCACTCATCTGCATTGCCACCTGGGCAACTTGAGGGTGCCCTTGTGGGAAGTCAGTGGTGGTCATATAGGACATATCGCCGACGGCAAAAACGTCCTTGAGGCCGATGATGGTGTTGTATTCGTCCACCACTAGGCGGTTGCCACGGGTGTAGCAGCTATCCGGGATGCCGAGGATGCCGTTGGCTTTGATGCCAGCCGCCCAAATCAGGGTGCGGCTCAAGAGTTTGCTGCCATCGGCTAGGGTTACCCATTTGCCATCATAGTCGGTGACGGCGGTGTTGGTCCGGACCTTGACCCCCATGCTTTCGAGGTAGTTGCGGGCGGCTTCACGGCTGCTGGCACGCATCGGGCCTAGCAGATTGGGGCTCGCCTCTAGCAGGGTGACCTCCATCTTTTTGAAGTTGAGCTCTGGGATGTCCTTGGGTAGGACGTGTTGACGCATTTCTTCTAGCGCACCACTGACCTCCACACCAGTGGGTCCACCACCGACCACAACGACGTTCATCAGGGCTTGGCGCTCTTCTTCATCTGTGGTGACGATGGCGTCTTCATAGTTTTGGAGTAGGCGATTGCGCAGGTAAAGTGCCTCGGAGACGGACTTCATCGGGATGGCGTATTGTTTGATACGCTCATTGCCAAAGAAGTTGGTATCCCCACCGAGTGCCAAAATCAGATAGTCATACCTGATCTCGCCAATGGTGGTGTTCAGGATCTTGCGCTCGGGCTCAAGGCTCTGGACTGCGGTGACCCTTATATGTACGTTTGGTTTGTTCTGGAACAACTTCCGGAGTGGGAAGCTGATAGAGCTTGGTTCAAGACCAGCTGTGGCCACCTGATAAAACAGGGGCTGGAACTGGTTGTAGTTGTTTTTGTCCAGAATCACGACCTGAAAGGGGCCTGACTCTAGGGTTTTGGCGGCCTCTAACCCTGCAAAACCAGCCCCAACGATGACTACACGGGGATGTGTTGAGGGTGGCAGGTTGGCGCTTTGGGTGGTGATGCTGGCCTCAGTGCTGGGCTCAGACTTATACTGCAAACTAGGTTTCGGGCTAGGCAGTGTGGCAGGAGTTGCCACTAGGGTGTTGCCGAGGCTATTGGTTGCCTGGCGCTCACTGGGTTCGGCTATCATCAGATAGGTGAGATGGTACACTTATTTGGCACAAAGATGGTGCCAGAGTGGGGGGGGTACTGCAGGAAAAAAAATCTAAAAATAATATACAACCAAGGTTGGTTGTGTTTTGACTCATTCGCTATCTTTGGATCAAGAGGAAGATAACCAGCCACTCCAACCTCATGAATATATACTCCAACCCCTCCCGTGCCGTAGGCCTTCAAACCTTCCGCAATACCCTTAATGCTAACAGGTCAACGTTTAATGATCTTAAGCATGGCATTGTGACTTACAATGCACTTGGAGGGGCTTACAATTGCGTGTTTACTTCCTGCCGGGAGTCAGTTTATATGGGGCCTTATGGCACTGCAGGGCAGTATCTGAATTCTAAGCTAGACTTGAGGTGCAATATCTTCAACCCAGGCACCAACCACTGGAGCGGTACAGACCAAATTGGACTCTTTATTGAGCCAACTGTCCAGCTTGGTGATATTGGTGGACCTATCATAGCTGGCAACTCTCTGTCAAGACCCAATTCTAATATCTGGCCTACAGCTGGGGCGAGGCCTAGTGTGAAGTACACCCAAGACGGTGTTAATGGTTGGTCTTCCCCAGGGGATTGGGTGTCGATTGCTTTTAGTGGGACTACACAGAAAAATTACTACAGATTTAATAATGAATTTGTAGGGACAATTTATACTCCTAACGTAGTCGACTTATTCAATACGACATTAACTGAATGTTATATGTCAGATAACATCCCTAATCCAATTTTACCAAATCAAATTCAGGTTTGTTCAGCCATTCCTTCGCCAGGTGGTATTCCATATTTCCCCCTACGTATCGGGATCACAGGTATGGATGATCAAAAGAAGCTTTCCTTCAATATTTACCCACAACCTTGCTCCGACTATTTGATCTTAGAAGGTACTAGAATTGCTTCACACATTGGTTCAGTGCAGATAGTCACAAATTTGCTTGGCCAGACTTTTGAAATTCAAAGTGAGATTGAAGGCGATCGAGTCCAGCTTAATACCAAAGACTTACCTATTGGCTGTTATTATCTGCGCACCGTCGGCTCTTCTACCATTAAGTTCGTCAAACAATGAAAAGGGCACTCCTCATTCTTGTTGTGGTAAGTTGTTCTTTCCTTACAACAACTTATGTTGGTGCGCAATCACTGATATGGAGTAAGACTTACTCGCTAGGAAACGGCGCAAGTCGTGATGTCTATAAACGAATTATAGGCAAGGACTCTAATAATGTTTATGTCTTTGGAAAATCGACAAGATTTAGAGTTACAAATCCATTTACTGGATTTAATAATTTCGGATCTTCTTTTATTCTGAGATTAAACAGCACTGGTGATACCTTATGGAATAAATCATTGTTCACACCTGGTGAACCTGTTGACGTCATTACTGCTAAAAATGGTAATTTTAAAGTCCTAAGTCAACCACTTTTCTTTCGAGATACTAGCATTCGAGCACCAGCTATTTCTATTATAGAAGTTGATACCGCAGGAAATGTACTTGACGAAAAAACCTACCAAGTACCCATACCAAGTCAGGCAATTTTAGGCATGTTTCAGGCTAGAAATGGGGATTTGATTCTGTACGGTTATTCCTCCCCTGGGACACTCTATGCCAACACGCAGTGTGATTGGCTCTTGATCCGAATTGGTGTTGATGGTAGTATGAAATGGCATAAGGTCTATAACCCCTTGGCCCGTTTTGCATGCGGTTGTACTGCCTCAGAGGATTTTGATGACAAGATACTGATGGTAGGTATAAAAGATGATGATATTGCTTGGCAATCCGTTGACTCTGCGGGCGCAGTTTTAACACCACCAGTTAATATGGGCTTATCAATGCCGAATGGGCTGATGGCCTACTATATGTGGAACAGATTTCCTGATGGAGGCTATTTTTTGAATGCTACTGTAATTACAAATGTACAGGCTTGGCATTATCTACGTAAATATGATGCTGCTGGGCAACAGCTTTGGAATAGAAGAGTTATTGGTGGCACTTCCTCAAGGCCTCTTTTGAATCAAGATGGAAGTGTAGTCGTCCCTTGGTTTGATCGTGCCACAAGATTCCTTAAAGTCGAAAAAATTAGTGCTACGGGCACCTCTGTCTGGACAAGCAATTTAGTTCAAACACGACCATCTGAAGATTATCCGTCTGGAGACATTAATGATGCTTTATACTTTCTTGATGGAACTGCAATTGTTTGTGGCAAAATGGATCCGAATGGCAATGCTGATCGCGGATACCTTGCTCGCATCTCCAACTTCGGCAACCGCTTTAGCCCAGTGTCCATACCTGATAGCAAGTGGCCTGCAAGTGGTGCCTCCGAGGTGCCGGTGCCATACCCCAACCCAGCCTCAGATGTGGTGCAATTTCGGCACCTAGATCAGCCAGGCAACTTAAAGCTTTATGGTCCACAAGGTCAGCTAGTTGCTCAATATGAAATCCTACCGGGTCAGGCTCTCTCCACAGCTGGGCTAGCCTCAGGCACCTACCTCTGGCGGTTATCAGCTGGTAGCCGTGTGTGGTCTGGGCGGTTGGTGCGGGAGTGATTACCCACTCCAAATCACAACACCCAACCCCCCCTAGTTATACACAAAATGCGCTGTGGCCTTACAAGCAGCATTTGTTTTAACCCGGATCCAGTGGGCGCTGAAGCCATCAGGGAAAACAAAATTCTCATAGCCATTGGCACCAACTTTGATGGTTTTGTAAGCACTCCAGGTATTGTTGCCCAGGAAATCAATTTCTAAGGTGAACTCAACGGGTGTTGCAGCATCGTGCTTGAGATGGACGGTCTTTTTGTCGAAACCGGTCATCAAAAACGGGTCCGATATTTCACCAGCTTTTACTTGGTCATCACGCCAGACGGAGCCCCAACCTTGTGGTTTACCCATTTTCCAGAGGTCGTCAATGTTGCTAAACAGCAAACCAGATTGTGGTTGGCCTACACCATGATCGGTTTGGTCACCAGCCATTACAAATAGGCCACGCCAAAAACAATAATCTGGCACAATGCGCAAATGGTACCCGATCGGTTTGATGCCCCAAACTTCGCCTCCGTATGTCATCATGGGCAGCTCATAAAAGTTACCATGAATATCCATCAAAAATCGTTCAGTCTGTGCTTCCCGTATACGCATCCATTCGGTATTCCACTCATGGTCAAATGATTGGCTACCTTTAGGCAGGCGGTATGTGCGCCATTTGTTGGTACGGTCGTTATAGTTTTTGAGTATAACTGATTTGTTATCCCAACCAGTTGCAAAAATCGGATTGCCATAGATGCTTTTGCCTTGGTACGAAAATCCCATTTTGCCACTGACCTCGACGAAGGCAGTCTCTTCTAGTATCGTCCATTTTTTGCCATCCCACTCAGCTAGGCGGCCAGATTTATGTTCGCCCAGATAGTCCTTTTCGTTGTATGAATTGTTGGCCACTACGACACGTCCGTTGCCTGTAAATCCACTTTTAAAATGGACATAAGTCGTCGGAGGTAGTTTTAGCTCTTTCACCAAATCAAATAGCTGCTTCACTTCCAGTGTCTTAACATCACACTCAAACAAGAGCCCTTCCATGGTCAAGAAAAGGACTTTGTTTTTGGGGTCAGTGAGGTGCTCCATCGTTGCAGCCAGCCGATGTTTTCCCAATTCTTTGCAGGTCCGGACGTTGCCTTCGCTGTCGATGAAATGGGGCCCTATGATTCCCGTTTCGGTTTCTTTGTGCACCATGCGGTTAGCAAACGTGCCCGTGATACTCTCAGGATGTTTGTTCATGGTCATATCATCCTTGATTTCGTATAGGCCGATCCGTGTGCCTTGTATATGCGCCACATAGCCAATCATCCAGAGTTTATCGGCCCATGGGAGCAAGGCGCCTATTCCACTTTCCGAGCGTTGGGTATTACCCCCAAGCACTGTCAGGTTGGGGAAAACTCCATTGATATGAAATATTGGTTTGGTTGTCTGCGTTTTTTCGGTGGCTGATTGTCCGTAGCTGGTTACGTATAAGGACAAAAGCAGAACAAACAGACTAACGCGTTTCATTAACATACTTGGCGTTTTTACGGATGATGGGTGGAACTGGCAAGGAACCTCTTGACCATAGGGCACAAGGTAAGGAAAAAGAGACAGTGTGTTACCGCCCTCGTGAGAGCCCAGCACCAATATCCGCTCAACAATCCCTAAATTTGCGAACATGAAGGATGTGGTCAAGCGCTGGTCTGCGCTGCAAATATTGGGGACAAATAGTGCTGGGTTCTTGATGGTAGCCTTGTGGCTGGTAGCAGGGGTTGCTGCAGCACAAACCACCAAACGCCCTGCCGAAAAGGAGCTCTACCAGCCCAAATCAAGTCAGGTTAAGTCTGGTAAGTTATTGACAGCCAAAATCAATGACTTCATCACGATCCCCGTGCCGGAGGACTTCAAGCAGATGAACGATGACGAGCTGGCAGCCAAGTACCCAAGTGGGCGCAAACCGCTGGCCATGTTCAGCAGCTTTGACCTCCTGACCAACTTTGGGGTCAATGCCACGAACACGGCTTGGGAAGAGAAGGACCTTGCCATCCTGAAGGATTTCCAGAAAGCTAATATCAGGACGCTGTACGAAAATGCTGCTTTTACACGCGACGAGATCATCAAGGTTGGTAAAAAGCAGTTTGCTGTTTTCGAGTTTGTCGGAGATGGCTCAGCAGAGGGTGGTCGGACAGCTAAGTACAAACAATACTACTATATGATGTATTGTATCGTGCGTAAGCAAGTTTATGTGTTTAATTTCAACTGCCCCAATACCGAAAAACAAGCCTGGCAACCCATGGTCCAGAAGATGATGGCTGGCGTTAAGGTGATGCGCTAATCTGGAAATTGCATATTGTCTAAAACCTGAATGACAAAAATGGAGCCGCTCAAGAATATGTTTGACGAGGCCTTATTGGCCTATGTATCAAGGGCAGTAACCGATAGCCTGATGCTAGATGGTCATCCATATATATTGGCATCGACAGCAGCGGATTGGCCCATGTTGGAGCTCAACCAGCGTGTTAGCCGACTAGCAGAGATACTCAATGAGGTCCTGGGAGCTCCGTTTGAGGTGGTGCAGCCTCGGTTTATGATGCTTTGTGATTGGCTTCGGGCAGAAGGGCAATACCACCAAGGTTATCAGCTGATGTTTCTGCCTGCCTACTTGCAACGATACGGTTTGGCAGACCCTGTTTTGGCCCTTGATACCATCGATGGCTTGACCCAGGTTGTGAGCTGCGAGTTTGCGATCAGGCCCCTGTTGCGGGATCATCAGTTGATGGTCATGGATAGGATGATGCAATGGGCCAAGCACCCTGTGGCATCGGTGCGGCGGCTGTCCTCCGAAGGTTGCAGGCCACGGCTACCATGGGGATTGGCGATGCAGTCCTTGATCAAGGACCCAACTCCGATCATGCCCATATTGACGATCCTGAAAGCTGACCCGTCGCTTTATGTGCGCAAAAGTGTTGCTAATAACCTCAATGACATTAGCAAAACCCACCCTGAGCTGGTGCTAGCCTGGGCTGAGAACAATGTCGGGCAACACCCTGATACCGACTGGATCATCAACCACGGGATGCGGACTTTGCTCAAGGCTGGGAACCCCAAGGCACTGAGCCTAATGGGTTGGCATGCGGGTGAGGCAATTAGTGCTAGCATTCGGCAGCAGAATCCTGCTCACCTTGGTCAGGATGTAATGTTCCAGATAGAGGTACACCTGCCTGCTGCAATGTCAAAGCTGCGGCTGGAGTATGTGATCGGCTACCATCGGCCTAGTAAACCGTATGAAAAGGTCTTTATGTTGACCAAAACGGCCCTCGAGGCTGGTACACATCGCTATGAGGTTCGGCTTAGTTTGGCAGACCTGAGCACACGCAAGCACCATGCTGGCCTGCATAAGCTCGCCGTCAAAGCCAACGGAATCATCTTGGCTGAGTTAGGGTTTGAGGTGTTGGCCTAGGGGTGAGCCACGCACAAAGTTGTCGGGTGATTGCCGAATGTGACCTTCGGCCAATTTGGAGACCTGCCCCGTAGCCCCTATTTTTGATCATACCGATGAGCATCCTTTTACCTCCTAACTACGCCCCCGACGAATACTCCGAAAAGGTCCTGCACCTGATGGAGCATTCGTATGACAATCTACTGATTTCGGGCCGCGCTGGGACAGGCAAAAGTACCCTCATCGAGTACTATCGCAGCAAAACGAAACGCAACTACATCTTGCTGGCAAGCACAGGTGTAGCAGCCATGAATATCGGTGGGCAGACCATCCACTCGTTTTTTGGCATACCGCCTCGGGTGATGCGCCCTGACGATCCGGACATACAGGCTTGGCCCAAAACCAATCCCAAATTGCGGGTCTTACAGCAGCTTGACACCATCATCATTGATGAGGTGAGTATGATGCGGGCAGACCTGCTAGATGCTATTGACGAAAGTCTGCGGCTACAGCTGGGCTCTAACTTGCCATTTGGCGGGATCCAGATGGTATTGGTGGGCGACTCGTTCCAGCTAGCACCAGTGGATAGGGTCAACGAAGTAGACGATGATCCCTACCTGAAACTGCCACCTAGGCGGGAGTATAAATCGCCTTTCTTTTTTAGTGCTGAGGCCTTCAAGAAGGGGGGATTTAAGTTATTCGAATTACAATTTGTTTATCGGCAGTCAGCAGGCGTATTTCTGGATTTGCTGAACCAAGTGCGCCTAGGTTATGCTGATCATGATACCCTAGAGGCCCTCAATGCACGGGTGGACCCTGAGGCTGGCCATCGTGAGGACAAACAGGTGCCGATTTTGCTAACTAGCACCAACCGCATTGCAGATGAGGAAAACAATCGGCAGTTAAGGGCTTTGTCAGGGCGGCTTTATCAATTTGATGCCTCCATCGATCGCGTTTTCCCAGCCCATCTCTGCCGTGCTGAGTCTTTGTTGGAGGTCAAGATAGGAGCACGTGTCATGATGCTAACCAATGATAGCCTGCGCCGCTGGAGCAATGGCAGCCTAGGCACCTTGCTTGCTGTCAATGAAGATGACGAAGAGGGGCTCACCCTAACCGTCAAATTCGACCGAGGGAATGAGGAAACCGTAAGCCACCATACGTGGGAGAACATTAGCTATAAGTTCAGCGACAAGGACAAAGAAATCGACAAGGAGGTTAAGGGGACGTTCAGCCAGTTTCCGCTGCGTTTGGCTTGGGCGGTGACAGTGCACAAGTCGCAGGGACTAACCTTTGACAAAATGAGGCTGGATATTGGGTCTGGGGCCTTTGCACCTGGGCAGCTCTATGTGGCCCTCAGCCGTTGCCGTACATTGGATGGCATCACCCTGCGCCAACCACTGACGCAGCGTGATATCATCGTGGCAGATGTGGTCAATGCGTTTGCGAAGTGGGCGACGAGCCAGATGCAGACCCAGGACCATAACCCGACGCACATTGCAGCCCGCCGGCCCGAAAAACCTGCCGCTGGTGGCCTGATTCAGAAAAGCAAGGAAGACAAGGCCGAAGAGGAACGCAAAAAACAACAGAAACAAGCCAAAGCCCTTGCCGAGCTGCAAGACAAAAACCTAGCAGGTGGCAAACTCGCCAACGAAGGAGCCCGCTACCTCAAAGCAGATCTGGAGCTGCTGCGTGAGCGTTTTGAAGCCCGTGTATCCATCAAGGACATCGCTGCCGAAATGCAACGAAAACCAGGTGGTGTCGGCAGCAAGTTGCGAGGCATGGGGCTGATTGTGGCCTTTTCGCTTAGCCCTGCCTACGTTGTGCTGCCTGACCCAGACTATATGGGCCCAGAGCCACCTGCCATGCCCGAGCCTGCGGAAGGTGAAACTGCGCCATCCCTCTGGACCAGCGCCGATGACCAAAAACTGCAGGATCTACTCACAGCTGGCACTAGCTATTATGATCTGCTGGCTCCACTACAACTCACCCCTACAGGATTGATTATCAAGCTCGTACGGCTCCAGTTGATACCAGAAGAAGGCTTGCGGTTTGCGGGCGTTTGGTTTAGGTGGGATGGGTAAATAGGGCTGTTGTATTTTTCCTAGGGCAATTAGTACTAGATTCTAACCAAAGTACAAAACAGGTGTATTGTTTTTGCTAGCCCTATCCTTTTGGGCCTTAATTTCTATTATGGGGTCCTTTTGATCAAGAAAATTTGGCGAGGTGCAATGCGATAAAATTTTTGGCATGAAATCAAGAATAATGGTTTTGGATTGTGTTGTGGGTTTTGTAGGTTTGTCATAGCCCAGATATAGTAGGGTATGAATCACGTAGCTGTAAACGCGATAATCAGATGAATTTGGTCAAGTACTACTTGCTTTTGGTGCTGATGGATATCATAATCGTTGGTATGTCCTGCGGCATTTACTTTGTGCTCCCAGCTGAGCTAGGTATCTTCTTCGGGATGATGTTTGTTTGGGTGTTAAGCCTTAGTAAACCATTCCTGCTAGAAAACTACTTGAGGCGCCGAAACGGCGGCATGCTATCATCTTTTATCCCACAGGGACCGCTTCCTTTTGACGGAAAAATTACAGCCAAGGCGCATGTTTTTTACGCCTTTCCTGTGTATTTTCTGACGATATGGATCAACTACTATCTGTATGTTAATTATTTGATTTACGTTTAAGTTGGTGGAGGTTGTAGCATAATTTCAATCTAAAGGTTAGGCGGACTTTTTTGTACGATCAATCAATGCAATAGGATTACTTTAGCCTAATTTATTAGCTCATTGCCATCAAGCATGATTCAAAAACCTAGTGGCAATCTAGCCATCAACAACCTAACCTACCAGTACAAAAAGTTCCGATTAGGGCCGATTGATTTTTCATTGGCCGGTGGGGAGCTCATGATCATCGTTGGCAACAATGGTGCGGGCAAAAGCACCTTGTTTCGACTGCTGGGTGGGCTGATGCGACCGCATGGAGGTGAGATCTTGATTGATGGCAACCTTGTTCCATACCTCAATGAGGTGGTTAGTCTGGGGCTAGACCAGCACTACTACGATAAAAACGAGACTGTTAGGCATTGTCTAGCGACGACATGTAAACGAAATGGGGTGGATATTGACACAATCATCCCCATGCTTCAGGACTTTGGATTAGATGCCTATCTGAGCAATCGGGTAGGCACCTTGTCGCTAGGGACGGCCAAGAAACTGACCATTATTTCAGCCCTTTCGCGCCAGACGGGTATCTATGTGCTGGACGAACCCAACAACGGACTGGACTATGAAGCAGTTAATGTGCTTTACCGCTACATCAGCCGATACCAACATGCCGGCAAAACCATCTTGATGAGTCTGCACCTTACAAACGGCAACGAACCTGTACCTAACAAGGTTGGGCTGATTAGGGATGGCCAAATGGTGGTTAATGACATCGATCAAGCCAACTTTGGCCAGGCGGACTTCAGCAAAATGGTATCTGATTTTTATAGCCAGACCAGGGTTTGATATGTCCATAACCACTGCCTTTCGGGCCTGGATCTTGTTGTTGTTGGTGCTGTTGGTTTACCTCGCCTCGCTATACTATGCCAATGTTGAGCATGGAGTTGAGGGGGCTACAAATGGTCTGTTTGCATTGGTTTTGCCCTATTTCACACAGTTTAGGCTGGTTTTGTTGTTTATTTTTGTCCTGCAAGACGTAGGTACATTCAGCCATCGAGCGGTCATGCGCCTAAAGCTTGATGGCCTTTCTGGGGCTCGGTTAGCTGACCATTGTTTGCGCCAGATGACGCTACGGGCTGTTGGCTTTAGTGCTATTTTCCCAGTAACGATCCTGATCTGTTACGCTTTTTTTGCCGCCAATTTTGCAGCATTTACATCATTTGGCGTATGGCTTTTTACGCTTAAAGTTTGGCTCAACATGGCTTGCTTGATGTTGGTTTTGAGCCTTGTGATGGCTGGGCTTAGCCAACTATTGTCACGTTACACAGTAATGGCAATGGTTGTTGGCTATCTGGTGATCGATGCTAAAGTAGCCATCATGTTCAAGGAATTGCCACCGGTTTGGGTTAATTTTTTGTTGTATCAGCAGGTAGCACATCTGGAGCAGGAGTATTTAGTTTGGGGAAGCGTTGGGCTTGTATTGCTTGTGTTGTTGGCCCACTTGATGATTTTGGTTGTTGCTGATATCAAACTTGAGCAAATGATTAGCAGGGCGGGACGGTGGCCTATAATGGTATTGGGTACTGTAATGGTTGTTTCGTTGGTTTTTCGCCCGTATGATTACTTTCCTGCTGATATGATTTTGCCAAAACAAACAGCGGTTGGTCTAAATACTAGTCGCTACCTAGTCATTAATTATTGGGCCTCTTGGTGCGGACCTTGCGTTGCCGAAATGCCTCAGTTGGCGAAGCTAGCTGATACCATTGAGCCCTCAAAAGCCCAGGTTATAGCCTTATCCCAAGACAAAGATCCTGCCGCTACTACCAAAACCTTGCTTCAGCATCCAGACTGGGAAAGTAAAGGCATCCAGTTTATGGCCGTGCCCGGATCAGTACGGCATCATAATGCTTATCTATCCTTGCTAGAGGGTCAGTTTGAAGGAGTGGCTATTCCATTTACCTTGGTGACTGAAGGTCGGCAAGTACGGTATTACCATGTGGGTTTCTTGCCAGGCTCAGAGATTGCGGTTGCTAATTGGTTAAGGTCCAATCCTAACAAACAATAAAGCATGAGACTAGCCCTGATATATACCGCACTTGCGACCTTGCTTGGTTTGTTTTTTGGCGTTTTCATGCCGATAACTTTTCCCACCTTAGCCAGCCTAGATACCAGCAGTAATCCTGGTATGTTCTTGCTAACTATGTTTGATCTTGAAGCACTGTTGTTCATCATCGTATCGTTGTTGGCGCTCAGCAAAAAGTTAAACAATTACCTAATTTTACGTTCCCTGCTCGACGGTGCTACTGTTGCCCAAACCATTACAATCGTTTTGGTGGAGGTCCTGAAGCTCAGTATGGTCAGCACAGCAGGTTACCTGTTTTCCCGCCTTGCGGTTGCAGTCTCGGTATCTGTGCCTGCGCAATGGGATCCGTGGTATGAGGCATTATTTCATTGGTTGACAATAGGGGCACAGCTTTTCTATGGGTCGTTATTGATTGGCTTGATGTATGCCACGACGAGGATGTTGATGAAGGAAAAATTCTTTGGGTTAGGTTTGGTGCTGACCGCCATACCACATTTTTTGGTGTTGATTACTTTTAGTATGTCTGGCCTGAAAACAATGAACCATCTGATGGTATATTTTGGACCTTGCTTTATATTATTGGAAACTCCTTTTCCAGATTGGATATTTGTTTTTAGCTACGCCCTTGGATTGTTTTTACAGTTGATGCTGTTGTATTGGTTGGTCCAGAAACGAAAATTTGAGATTGTATGAGAAAGCTTGTATTCTACTTCATTGGGTTGGTGGGCGTCCTCGTTATGCTAATTGGCTTTCGGTATTCGACTGGTCTTTACTATCACCATGAGCCAACTAGTTTTTTTGTTGGTGATGAAAAGAGGCTTTTGGATGCTGACACCAGTACGATCATTTTGGTGGAGAATGCTGAGGATCAAATGTCCACATCTTTTGTCCAGCACCTGGATAGCGTGATGAGTCATCGAAAGCCCACACACCCCTTAGTGGTTGTCAGTTTGTTGCCATATGCTCCTCCACCAAGTGTACGGTTAAGGAACCTCAAGGTAACAAATGACTACAAGCTCTATTGCCAGGCTGAAAACATCATCATCACTTATCAATTAGCTCCTCAATTTATAGCTGAAAATGCCATCTATGGTATTGATGTAGTCCATGGTCGTGTACAAAGTGCTAAGTTGCTATTAAGATAAATCAATCACTTTTCTCCACCCTGCTCCCCAACCCGGAAACGCACAATCCGTTCAACAAGGTCTAAGGGTAGGGAGCCTACAGTAAATAGAATAGGTCTATAATCACCCTTTGTTATTAAGGATAGTGTGAGCTAACCGTATAGATTTTTAGTTGCAACATTGTTGCAACTAGGTTTTTTACGCTTACATTTGCCCCATGACAACGGATTCGAAGACAAAGAGCGCATCATGGGCCAGCCTCAATAGGTTTGGGGTCTTGGTTTCGGGCCTCTGTCTTTGTCATTGTTTGGCTGCACCTATGATAATGGTCATGGCTCCAATGGTGCTATCTCCGGGTATCAACCAGGTCATTCAGTCCATTTTCGTGCTGCTGGCTATTGGCGTTACCTTTTGGACTGTTAGGTCAAACGGGATCTGGCGCGCAAGGAGCTTTCTTTTGCTGACGGGTATGTGCTTGGTCTTGGCAGAGCTACTACTTGATTTTGCAGACCTTAGCCAACCATGGTTAGGCTACGTTGGCGCTTTTGCACTCATCTTTTCTCACATTCGGAACCTTTTTACTTGTCGAGTATGTCATCAAGATCACAATCACTAATCCCTGTTACTGTGTTATCAGGTTTTCTCGGTGCCGGGAAGACTACTTTACTCAATCACATATTGCATAACAAAGCGGGTCTTAGGGTAGCTGTTATTGTTAATGATATGAGTGAGGTCAATATCGATGCACGCCTTGTTGCCAAAGAGCATACCCTCAGCCACACGGAGGAGAAGCTCGTCGAAATGAGTAATGGTTGCATCTGTTGTACGTTACGCGAAGATTTGATCCTTGAGGTGGAAAAACTTGCGCTAGAGGGCAAGTATGACTACCTCTTGATCGAGAGTACCGGTATTAGTGAGCCGGTACCAGTTGCCCAGACCTTTACTTTTGTATCCGAAGATGGCGCTATTGATCTTAGTCGGTTTACACGCTTGGACTGTATGGTAACAGTCGTGGATGCGTTTAATTTTGCTAAAGACTTCGGATCTGTAGCTACTGTTGCAACAGCTGGCTTACATGCAGAGGATCCGAATGATCACCGTCCGATAGTCAATCTGTTGACTGAGCAAATCGAATTTGCCAATGTGATTTTGGTTAATAAGTCTGACGCTGTTTCAGACCAAAAGATGGGTGAGCTTCGTGGTCTGATTACGAGTCTGAACCCGCGTGCTAAAGTGTACACAACCTCGTACGGGAAGATAGAGCCGGACTTGATCCTGAATACATACCTATATGATCAAGGCGAGGCAGAGCAAAACCCATTGTGGCAAGCAGAACTTGACAAAGTACATGTGCCCGAAACAGAAATGTACGGGTTTTCTTCTTTCGTTTACAAATCAAAAAAGCCATTTCATCCCGCTAGGTTCTGGCAGTATATTAATGATAATTGGCCGGCAAATGTGATCCGAAGCAAGGGGCTCTTCTGGATTGCTAGCCGTAAGGATGTAGCCCTATCCTGGAGCCAAGCAGGTGGTTCGTTACAGACGACAGAGGCAGGTGTTTGGTGGGACTCGATGCCTAAGGCAGAACGTCGACTCTATCCAGAATATCTCAATAATCAGGCCCAGATTGAGCATAGCTGGCATCCAATCTTTGGTGATCGGCAAACAGAATTGGTCATCATCGGACAGGATCTGAACGAATCATTCATCACTGCTGAGCTAGAATCTTGTTTGCTCACGACCGAGGAAATGATCAATTGGCAAAAAGGAAAACCATTTCAAGATCCTTGGCCTGAACAGCTCTAAATATTGCATCTGGTTTGATCTAATTGACAACGGGGTGTTTAAATTAAAAAAAACCACCTTCAATTCTACTTACTTTGCTCCCCAACCCGATAACGTACAATCCGGTCAACAAGGTCAAGAGGTAGGGGTTTGTCTAGTGGGAATTGTAGGGTACCCTTGCTATGTTTAAAGGGGGCAATTTCGTCTGCAAAAATGACTACACCACTCGGGGCAGGGTAGAACCCAATATGGTGTTTGTAAGCCGCAAAGTGCACCAAGTTACCATTGAGGTAGAAGGTAGGCATACCATAGCTGATTTTCTCTGTAGCGGTAGGGGCCGCGGCCTGGATGGTTTGGCGCATCGCAGTTAGCAAGGCCTGTACCTCGGTCGGAAAGGTGGTGATGTATTGATCTATTGTTGTTGCGGCTGTGGTATTGGGTGTCATGGGGGGATGCTTTTTCCGATTGAAAACTCAGATTAGGGAATCAATAGTCAACTAATTTAAGGAATCAAATTGAAAAGCGACCAACTGTTGACCCAAGCCACTGGTTTGTGAAGCAGACTTTTCAGATTAAGTCCTACCTTTACCCCCATACCGCTATACCCCCACCATGGACACAGCCCCCGAAGTAAAAGACGTCAACGGTAACCTCTTAGTTGATGGTGATTCCGTTGTGCTAATCAAAGACCTGAAAGTCAAAGGAATGACAATCACCCTCAAGAAGGGCACAACGATCAAAAAGATCCGCCTGACAGATGACATTGAAGAGGTGGACTGCAAAGTAAACGGAGCGAGCATTGTGCTCAAGACCTGCTTTTTGAAGAAAGCCTAGGAGTATCTGCAGTGCGTTAAGCCAGAAGCCAAGCTGCCCATAGACCTAATCCGATTAGTGGGTAGATGGCACATCCTCCGCCTACCCGCTGCCTATACCGCAGACCTGTGCCAGGAAGACCCGTATTAACGTTGGTACCTCGTTTGCTCACGTTAACACTGCCGCCACGGCCTCCCACGCTGACGGAGGGGC
This sequence comes from Cytophagaceae bacterium, assembly GCA_027490155.1. Lineage (GTDB taxonomy): Bacteria > Bacteroidota > Bacteroidia > Cytophagales > Flexibacteraceae > CANHWS01. Next base: position 96,589 of record JAIXYP010000052.1, read on the forward strand.
CAGACTTACTGAGGTTGATCCGGATGCCGGGAGCTACCTTAAACGATTTGCGGAACGACCATCCCATAAAATTTATAGTTTTAGTAGGGTATATCAACAGTGGTAGCCTAGTTTGGCCATCCATTTGTAAGCAAAGTTAGGTTATTGTACATACTAAAGTACTACAATTCTGCAATTGCCGAATCCAATATTCGGCAATGCGGTTGGCCCAGCTTGATTAGCTCCTCTCCAAAAATGCAGGATTGTACCCAACTTTGTGTCATGAAGATAGGGAAATCGTTTGGCTTTGTATTGATGCTGCTGGGCTTGGTATTGTCGCATTCGGTGTTAGCCATGGGTCCACATCGGGTGCTAGGGGCATCTGGATCAAATGGAATGGCCAAGCCAAAACCTGGGCTGCGAGTTGGTGCTGAGCGACTTGATGCCTGGCTGCCTCACCTCAAAGGCAAACGGTTTTCGCTTTGTGTGAACCAGACCTCCGTGGTAGGTGGAGTGCATTTGCTTGATACCTTGTTGACCCTTGGCTACCGACCTGAGCAGGTTTTTGGGCCCGAGCATGGCTTCCGTGGGGATGCAGATGCAGGTGCCCATGTCAAGTCCGAAACAGACCAGCGGACTGGCATCAAACTGACGAGCCTGTATGGCAAACATCAGAAACCAACGGTTGAGGACCTCCGAACTACCGATGTCGTTGTCTTTGATATTCAGGATGTTGGGGCTCGGTTCTATACCTATATCTCGACCATGCACTACCTGATGGAGGCCTGCGCCGAGAACGGCAAAGAGCTCATTGTGTTGGATCGACCTAACCCAATGGGCTGGGCAGTGGATGGACCTTTGCTAAAGGATTCGACCCTGCGTTCGTTTGTGGGGATGCACCCATTGCCTGTCCTGCATGGGCTAACGGTAGGCGAGCTGGCCATGATGATTAATGGCGAAGGGTGGCTGCGTGGTGGCCTAAAATGCCAATTGCGGGTCATCAAAGTAGAGGGAGACTATACTCACCAGACCAAATATGATTTGCCGATTCCGCCATCACCCAACTTGCCGAATATGCAGGCCATCAGGCTCTATGCCAGCCTCTGTTTGTTCGAGGGTACCCCGATTAGTGTAGGGCGTGGCACACCGTTTCCGTTTCAGGTTTGGGGTGGGCCAGATCAGGCTTATGGCAAGTTTGGGTTTGTGCCAAAGGGTACGGCCAATGCCCCTAAGCCCCTGAATGTGGACCAACCTTGTTGGGGTGAAGATCTGCAGCAGGAAACCCTGCCACGTGGAAACAAAGGGTTGAGTTTAGCCTGGATCATCAAGGCATACCAACGCTGCCCAGAAGCCAAGAAGTCGGCCTTTTTTAAGCCATTTTTCAACAAGCTGGCGGGCACCAAAGAACTCGCCAAACAAATCGAGGCGGGATATACCGAAGCACAAATCCGGCAGTCATGGCAGGCAGATCTGAATCACTACCTCTTGCTTCGGCAGCGATATTTGCTATACCCTGAGTAGGCCGATTGACGGGCTTTTTGTGTGGGTCAAAAGGGTTTGCCGTGTGTAAGACCAATCAAGGGTTTGATGGCCCAAGGCATGAGCTTAAATGCAGCCACAACGGCTTCGGTCAGGATGGGGTGGCCAAAGCTTGCCTGTATCTGACGACCAACCCAGACGCGGCGGCCAAACTGGGCCTTCCAGAGTTGTTGGTAAGTCGTTTCGGCCTCAGTGCGGGGCATATTACCTTTTAGCGCAGCACTGATCAGAGGGGCGGCGATTGCAGCACTGTGCATGGCCATACTCATGCCGTTGCCGCAGAGTGGCGTGATCATCCCGGCGGCATCGCCCAGCATCCAGACGCCATTCTCAAGGCTGTTTTTGTCGGCAAAGGAGATTTGGCTGATTACCTGCGGGCGCTCCCATACTTTCGGGAAGTCGTTGAGGTAGCGTTTTAGGATGGGATTACGGCTTAGGATATCATGCTCCATTTGGTCGATGCTGTTGTCGGCAAGCCGCAGGTTGGCAGCAGTTGTGAGGTAGCAAAAACAGTATTTCTCACCCTCGATAGCAGAAATACCCGCATAGCCATTACTGAAGTTATGCAGCTCTATGATGTCCTTTGGTAGGTCAGCTCGCAAGTGCCATTTGACACCGATATAGTTGTGGTATGGATTGCCTTTGCCTGCACGGTGGTCCGTCTGGCCAAATTTATTAAGTCGCTTTTCGGATTGGTCTTCAGCCTTGTCTGCCGCCATGACAAAGGGGCGTTTCCAGGCCATATCGAGGTTAGAGCGTTTGCCAAAAGCCCCGATGACAAACCGTGCCTGAATCCGTGGCCCTTTGTTGAGGTCGATCCAGTAACGGTCGGCATTGTCAGGGTCGCGTGTGACGGCCTCAACAGTGGTATAGGTCAGGAGGGTTACGCCTGCGTCTTGAGCAAGCTGAGCTAGGGCATAGTCAAGCAAATAACGGCTGATGCCAAAGCCTCCCAAAGGCAGCTTGCTACTAACAGCTCGGCCCGCTGGTGAGCTGACCCTTAGCCGTTTCAGGATCGGTAGTTTGAGGTCTGATAGGGGTATACCTAACCGCTCCAGAAAGGCCCAACTTTCGAGGCTGATGTACTCGCCACAAACACGATGGAAGGGGTAGGTTTTGCGTTCGATCAGGATCACCGAATGGCCAGCTTTGGCTAGGAGAATGCTTGCACATAGACCGCCAAGACCTCCGCCAACCACCACGACGTCTGCGGATGTGGCAAGCCGATGGGCAGCCTGTTGCGCCTGATTCGCAGTGTCTGATACCATATCGATCGTGTAGCTGGTGGTGTTGAACTTCTACGGGCCTTATCAGAACCAATCATCCCCTTAAAGAGGACTTGGGCAAGAAAAAGACTTGCACCTCATAAGGAAAAATTGGTGTTGAAACTAAAGCGAAGGTAACCTAATAGGAGCGAATGATGGCATTGTAAAGGCTGATTATCCCACATTCATATCCCAAGCATGCCAAGCCCGTATTGACCTCTAGAGTACTGATCGGCTTGCGGTTTGCACCCTGATGGGATTACATTTGCCTAGAGACCTACTGTCTATTCCGAGGACAATAGGTTGATAATTTTGATTTTAAGGGCTTCGCCCAACAGGTGCCAACTATTTGGTATCGCATCTGATGGTGCCTCCTGACGCTTTAGATACCTTTCTGACCAATATGAACCAATCAGAACCAAACAACCAACGAGGGGCCAGAACACATAAGCCAACAATGGCCCATGGTGGGGTGATAGTCCGTTTTGTCTTTGCGGTCATCACCCTAATAGGGCTGGTCTGGTTGCCATTGGGTGGCTCATTTGCCAAGAAAAGGTCACCGAAACCACCCCAACCTTTGGTCGCTACTGCAGGGGCAACCTGGTCCTTAAATGGCCAATGGTGGATGACTACTAAGACTGCAGTCGGCGGGGTGGATCGGCATTATGATACGACAGTCTCGGTACCCGGTATCCAGTTACCACCAAATCAGATAGGCAAAGGCTTGGTTTGGTTCTTGACCTATCTGGACCTGACAAATGACACCTTGATGCCTACTGTGGGCGGTCTGGGTGCTACCATCAGGCTGAACGGCGCACGGTTTTGCCCTGCAGTCTATGTCAATGGGCAGCTGGTAGGGCATCAAGGTGGTGGCATGGCCCCGACAGACTTTGTGGTTCCCCATCGGTATTGGCGGTTTGGGCAGCGCAACATCCTCGAAGTGCGGTTGCTACCACTGTCGATGGTGCCAGCTACAGATGCCAGCAAAATCCCGCCAGCGGACCAATGGCGCAGCAATGTCAGTGTCTGTCTTTGGGATGATGTCAGCATACGCTGGCACCAAGAGGAGCGCCACCTCAGGCGGGTGGTTCCGGCCCTTGATAGTAATATGAAGTTCTTGAAAATCGGCATCAACGTATCACCTGCCATGTTTCAAGATTCTAAGCCAACAGATCAGGTGGTGCGGGTGGTGTTACGAGACAAAAACGGACGGATCGCAGCAACAGAAAGGTTCAGGCTAAGCCAAAAGGATATGGGTTGGCATACGGTCTCTGTTCGGTTACCCAAAAATATCATCCTATGGAGTCCCGATCGCCCCTATCGCTATCAGCTAGAAACAGGGGTTGAAACCATGGATGGGCAAGTGCTGGACCGTGTCGCCTTTCCGTATGGGTTCCGCTATGTTGGCACCCATAATCAACTAGATCGGCACGGGCTGGTCTGGAATGGTCGCCCGTTTGAGGCCCGATCAATCAGTGTTGTTTGGCACCGCTGGGTGCGGGACCCTGAGTCCAAACCCTTGGCTTACGATCAGGACTGGTTCCGGACCAACCTATTGCAGCGGAGTAAAGACATTGGGGCCAATACCATGCGGTTCCACCTAGGTGTTCCGCCTGAGCGTTACCTCAACTGGTGCGACTCGATGGGCTTCGCTGTACAGTACGAATGGTTGTTTTTCCATGGGATGAAGGCCGACACCACTAGCCTGAAACAGCAGTGGCGCCAGTGGCTGGACCTTGCAGCACGGCATCCATCAGTCGCCTTTATCCACCCCTGGAACGAAACCGAAGGCCCTGAGCTCAAAACGGCTTGGCAGGCACTCAGCAAGCTATTGCCAGACTATCAGCGCTTGGTGGTGGCTGAGCGTGATATGCTGCATGTCCATAAGTATTGGTGGGGCTTGTTCGAGAATCTGGGTCTGTATTATGACAAGGCAGCTCAGTTCGGGATGCCCATCATGGTCGATGAGTTTGGGGGTAACTACCTAGACGGCAATGGTGATCTCGGGGGCTACAAAACCCTGCGGGAGAGCTATTTACGATTTCTAGGCCCTGCCCACACCAAAGCGCAGCGTCTGCGGCACCACACCATCGCCAACGGTCGAGTAGCTGAATATTGGCGACGGATTGGGGCAGCTGGTTATAGTCCTTTCTGTGCCCTAGGTAGCCCCGAAGATGGTAATCATTGGTTCTTGGGGCCATTGCGCGACGGTAAACCGAAGCCAGTTTGGGCAGCCCTCACCCCAGCTTATAGCACCGTTGCTGTCAGTTTAGACGTATGGGACCGACACTATCTGCCAAGCCAACAGGTGTCCTTGCCTGTAACGGTGATCAACAACAAATACTTTCCGCACCAAGCCATTTGGCAGCTCCAGATCCTGAACAATAAGGGGCAGATCATCAGCCGACGGGACCATAGTCAGTATTTGCCGACCAGCAGCAGGGTAGTGGTGACTGAGCGATTCACGATGCCCAAAAAGCCTGGTAATTATACCTTGAGGGCCCTACTAAAAAATCCACCTAAAGAGATCAAACTACCTGTGATCAGCAGTTGGGACATCAAGGTGATGAGCCCGATGGTGCCATCTGCATTACAGGGCTCAAAGGCAGAAGTAATCTACATCCACCCAGCAGAAAAAGAGCTACTGTCTTTTGCCCAGTCACAAGGCTTACGTGTTACGAGCAATCCTAAACAAGCCACCAAAGGCCTTGCAAGTGCTGCTACTTGGTCCTTGGCCAAACGTGGTCTATTAGTCGATATGATCCCCCAGATCAAACATTGGGTCTGGCTCGATATGGGTCCGCAAGGCCTAGGGCAAGGTTACCCTTTGGCAGGTGCGCCTAGTGATGCCCTAGCATTGGGCCCATTACAGGCAGTGGCAACGGTGGCCCAACCACGGGATAGTACCTATCAGCTATTGCCTGGACTGAAGCTTCAGTTCACTGAGGTCGCCGAGCCCGAGTCCAACCTGCACCCTGACACGGCGGCCCAATCCAAACAACGCACGCTTAAGCACCTAGACCATGAGGACCTGTGGCTTTTCAACGGAATGCGGGGTGGGATAGCAGTACCAGCATGGGATATGAAAGTGCTGGGCTTGCGGGCGGAGGCAATCACAACCGCATGGGTAAGCCGTGGAGCAGATGCAAAGCAGTTGGTTTCTGGTAAACCCTATTACGCATACGAGCTTAATGGCTACTATTCCTTTTCGGCCCAAGCAGATGACAAAGCAGTTGAGAAGGGCCTTAGAGATCGGGTTCGATTCTTGATGGAGGATGCACCAGCCTTGCGTAACGTCCTGAACCCAGATGGGCGGATCAACAAACAAGACCTCAGCAGCCTATCTACTGTCAACCCAGATGGTGCTGTAGTCGAACTACGGCCCCTCCTGATTGCGGGCAAAGGCCTGACGAAAACGCCAACCACCCTCGTGCGCTTGGCCAATGGGCAGACGCATATCTTTAGCCAACTTATGACCCGCCAACGCTTGGCCTCAGTACCGAATCCTCACCCTAACCCCTTACACAACCACGGGGCCTATACCATCAGCATAGACCCCGTAGCTCAGCAACTGGTGCTAAATTGGTTGGCTTGGTAAGGACTCCCAATTGTTGGGAATCCACCTATTTTTTTGATGTCTTTTTCTCGACCACCATCCGCACGATGCCCATAAACCAAGAGTCAGGGATCAAGCGACGTAAGACCAATAGGGCAGGAGCTGCTCCGCCGACAGGGTACCGTAGTTTGTTGCCCGTATCTGTAGCGGCTTTGTAGATGGCTTGGGCTACCACAATAGGGCCTGGGGCATCCTCGCCAGCTTGCTGCATATTGGGCATCACGAGGTCGGTGTAGTTGTCATAAGCGGTCAACCCTGGTTTGCTGAAAAGGTCCATTGACCGATGGTAGAAGTCAGTTTTGATGGCCCCTGGCTCAATGATCCTGACCTTGATGCCATGCTCGCGCAGCTCAAACGCAAGTGACTCGCTAAAGCCTTCGACAGCCCATTTGGTGCCATGATAGAGGCTGTAGAGCGGGAAGGTGATACGGCCTCCCATGCTGGCGACGTTGATGATGGTGCCGGCTTTGTTAGCCCTAAAGTGCGGCAAGATGGACCGAATGACATTGAACACCCCAAAGACATTGGTGTCAAACTGGCGTTGGACTTGGTCGGTGGTGGCGGCCTCGAAGGCACCAACTGCACCATAGCCTGCATTGTTGACGATGGCATCTATCCGGCCAAACTTGCTGATGGCGGTGCTGATCGCAAGGTCGATGCTGTCTTGTTTGAGGACGTCTAGCGGCAGCAGCATGATGTTGCTGACTTTGCTAAGCTCGGTTTCGGCTTCGGGTTTACGCATGGTCGCGATGACTTGCCAACCTTTGGCTGCGAAATACTGGGCTGTGACCTTGCCGATGCCGCTACTGGCGCCTGTGATCAAGATTGTTTTCATGTGGTTGGGGGTGTTGGGGTGGATTGGTGAAAAACTGGTTTTGGGGTGAGATTTTTGAGTTGATAGGTAGGCAAAGCCACTTTTGGCGAATCTTAAAATGCTAATTAATTCGGCAAACCGATTGAACAATCGTTCGGTTTTTAGGGTCAAAAAATACAGACTAATTGATCCGTACCATGTCCCAGCTGCCCTGGATGACGTCGGCGATCATTTTGTCGGTGATGGTTTCGTGGCCTGCAATCTCAAGCCGGATGATGGTTTTGATCTGGCCATCAATAAGGGCGGCCATTAGGTTTGGTGACATTTCGCGCAGGATACCTTTCTGGATTCCGAAGGCTAGGAAGTCGATCACGCTCTGATAATGACGGGCAGATGCTCGGACATCCTCCGCCTTGATGATGGGGGAAACAGCGAACAATTCTAAGAACCAAAAATCGTTCTCGTTGTGTTTGAGGTAGTTGTACATATTGCGCCAGAAGATCCAGAAACGCATTTTGTAGCTCATCTCGTGGCTTGGGTCCTCTGCCAAAGCAGCACCCATGCGGGCTTTTACCTCGGCATAGAGCTGGGACATGAGGTCCTCCTTACTCGGGAAGTAGTGGTAAATGGTGCCTGCCGCAACCCCTGCCTCTCGCGCAATCTGTGACATCGGCGTGGCATGGTAACCCTGGGAGGTGATCAGTCGTAGGGTAGTGTCTAGGATGGCTTTGCGTTTGTCTTGCACAGCTTGCAGTTGTGGGTCTCGAGGTGGGGTGTTACGTTTATTCGGCATTATCGATCGATTGTCTTGATGATGTTGTCGTTGCGCTTCGATCACACAATACTCATCTACCGAATGAACGTTCGGTTTACAAAAGTCGTTACCCTAATCGTAATGGGATGTTAAAATAGATGGATGGCATAAGACCAACGACAAAGGGGTCGTATCGGAGGATCAAGCCCATGGTCATGACATGTAGCCTGATTATTGTCTAGTTTCTGGACAAGATATGCCTAGGATCAGTGGGGGCACAGGTCATACCATTGGGGTAGAATAGGTGTCTAGACCTAGACTGGTTGCTGGAGCTTGCCCTGTTTTAGTCTGTTAGCCCAAACAAAATGGCCTCCTACCCTGATGATGTAGGGAGGAGGCCAACTTGTGAAATGCCAATGGGTACGGTCTGGACCTACTCGATCACGAGCTTGATAGTTTGCTTCCGATCGTTGGCTGTAGCCTCAAGGATGTATATGCCCGAGGGTAGGGTAGTCTGGATGCGGTATTGCCCATCGCCCAGCTGACTAACGGATTTATCGCTGCCTAGTTCCTGCATTTGATAACTGATCCGCCCAGAGATGTCCCGTATCGTGAGCGAAGTCAATGGTTGGCTTTGGTTCTGAATATCTAAAACGAACGCACCAGCAGATGGATTAGGGTAGATAATCAGGCTACTTGTTGTCTGATTGATCGGCTCTGGCGTATCGGTATTGACCGGTACGATGGTCACGGGGAAATCATAAGTCACACCGCTGTTGAAAGGTGTGCAGGCATCTCCGTTACCATTGTTGGAAGGCAAACCACGGGTCCTGATCCGGAGGGTGGTGAGGCCCAGTTTGGCAGTAGCTGGGATCACAAGGTTAGCACGTGAGGTGACGTTTGGCCCCACATTGCGGCCTAGGTCAGTCCACTCGCCACCTTCGAAACCGCCACTTTGGTCGTTGTCTAGCCAGGCACTCATGTTGCTATTGGCGTTGACTCTGTAGTTGAGGATGTAGGTGGCACCTCGGCGAAGAGTTGCTGTTGTGGTGTCACGAGGTCCAAACCGAATGTAGGTGCGGGTGCCGAATGGGCAAGTGCGGTAGTTGACGCGTAAGCTCGTGTTGATAACGGTGAAGTAGCTGATGAAGTTGCCGCAGGTGGTGTTGTTCTGGACGTTGGTGCAGTAGCAGGTGATGATCGGGCTCTTCTTGATCAGGACAGGGGCTGTCAGGGTGCGTTGGCCACTGGCCGAACACACGATCTCCATCCGGACGAAGATGCTATCGCCTAACATCCGGAGGCCAGAGACTGTATAGACACTGCCCTTATTGCTAGGATCAGGTGTATAAGTAAGCCCATCGACAGAGGTGGACCAGGTGATGTCAACACCAGCACCCGTAGGCGCAGTCTGGATACGGACCTTGGTGCTGTCGTACCCGCAAATGGTTGCTGCATCGGCCTGAATGCTTTGGTTCTGGGGGCTGAGTGAGCAGCCAAAACCAGGGTAGATATTGGCCTTGAAGTCTAGCGTAAATCCAGATCCGAACTCTAGGCAAGCATCGGATGGTCCGTTGTTAACCCCAGCTCCGCGAATCCTGATGCGCATACCAACCTGCCCGACGGTGGCGTTGCCGAGCACAATAAATGGCGTCGTGACCAACGCGTTTTGGTTACTGTTGCGGCCTAGGTCGATCCACTCAGCGGCCTCGAAAACACCATTGGCGTTGTAGTCAATAAAGGCAGAAACTGAAACCCCACCTGGTGACCGATAGCTGAAGCTATAGGCCCCGCCTTGCTCTAGGTTGGCCACCTCGATAGGCGAAGTGCCAAAGCGGTAGTAGGTGCCAGCGCAAGTGGTCGGCAGAAGAGGGAAAAAGAATGAGTTCAGGATCTGGAGCGAGTCCAGCATATAGCCCGGGATATCACAGGCGTTCCGATGCAGGTTGGTGCTGCAAAAACACATATTTGGCGCCTCTTTCCGCAGCATGATGCTGATGGAGTAGGTGGTGTCAGCACCATTGGGACATATTTGGCGCAGACGGACGTACGCACTATCGGCCACAAAGTTGCGGAAGTAGAATTTGTGGCTGGTGTTATTACCTGCCACTGCGCTGTTGTACTGGATGCCATCTGTGCTGGTTTGCCACTGCCATTGATAACCACCTGCCAAGATGGTATTGGTAACCGTAATGGTTGCCGAGTCGCCCAAGCAGAGTTTAGTTTTATCTTCTTGGATGGCGGGTGGTGTGGATTGGCCTTGGCATACCGCCCCTGCGCCGATCACGACATTGAAGTCAAATGTGTTGCCAGAGGCGAAACGCAAACAAGCATCTGGCGCCGCGTTCTGAGATGGAAGGGCCCGTGTCCTGATCCGGAGTTTAGTTGGGCCTGTTAGGGTGGTGAAAGGGATGGCATATCGGACTGTCTGAGTATTGTTGGCACTAATGCTTCGGCTGAGGTCGATCCATTCGGACGCGTCGAAGATTTGGTTTTGGTTAAGGTCGATCCAGCCACTGATGTTGACTTGGCCTAGTGCCCGAAAGGTAATGGAAGCCGTATCCCCTTGGTTAAGCCGTAGGACCTCAGTTGTATCAGTGCCGAAAGTGAAGTAGGGCGATTGGCTAGGGCAGGTTTTGGCCAGCAGAGGGCGGAAATTAGTGCCTGTCACAAACAGGGTGTCCAGCAGGCCGTTGCCATTGTTACCGCAGTTGTTTTGGTGCAGGTTGGTGGTGCAATATTGTGCCAGGGCTTGCCCTGCAAACAGTAGCAACACTAAGCTGATGGAAAACAGCACCCAAAGGCGCCTCGTAAGATGGGTAATGTTCTGCATGTATTGGTGTATGGTTCGCTTTGGACTTGTAAAGGGGCAATATGGCCAAATTTTGGGGCGGAAGCAACCATTAGGAGCTAAGTGCTGTCACCTAGATAGCAGCCTACCATTTACTGGTGTTGAAGCAAACCAAAGGACTTTGACCAAGTGCTGATTTTTTTTGGCGATGGTCTAGCCTAGTATATCGCGTTTTGATGATCTACAGAGGGAATTTGGTGCTTCATCGTGAAAACAAGTCTTTAAACGATGTTAAAACTTGTACGGTGGTATTGACTTTCAGGGTATTGTATTCTATGTTTGTTAAGGACATGAGGTTACGGCTTGACAACTGCTTCTTCGTTTCTGCATACTCAAGGACCAGACCAGCATGAAGACAGATTTGGCTAAGGAATTTAAGGTTCCATCGCTTTTGAGGTAACTTGCAAGCCTTGTTTTGCTGCTGGGCCTTTGCTTCAGCCTCACTACTTATACTAGGGAAGAGGTCTGCCCGCCTGAGGAAGAGGATGCAGTTATCCAATTTCGTGCTTTAGTACGCTCTTTTGGGGACCGTTACAAAGTCACGGGTTATACCATCAATGGTGTAGATCGCAGCTCTTATCTCGATACCCTACATTTGCGGAATAAGGTGATTGATTTTAGGGCCTATAATGTTGCACGCCAATTAGTACGTCGAAGTTCTACCGCACGTGATCCAAAAGCTTGTTACATGAATGTTACGTATGGTGGGATATATCGGCAAGATACGACCCAAGTGGTTTCAGCTAGTATTGTAGATGGAAGGATAATTAATATTTCCACTTACTATGATTCAAATCCGCTCAGTATTAGTGTGTGGATTTACAGGGGCTTGATAAGATCAGGAATATCACTAGATGGTTTTAAATTAGTTCCTGATAATGTAGATATGATACAAACTGGTCTTGTTGTTCGTGTCATCCAGACTGGTAATACGCTAGAGTTTCGGTCAACAAACTTGTCGGTTCCTGCCTCTTTGTTTTTTACACTGCGTTAATCGTGTTGGTTCAATAAGGTCAGCCACTACTTTGTCAACTTGAAGGATTAGATGTGTGATAGAGCTTGTTTTGTCGGATTGGGTTTTAGTAAATCAATTATTCTAACATTAACCATGCGGCCTTATGGCAAGCAATGATAGGTTTATCCCAAATTTGCTTTGGTTTAGAAGTTTTCAAATGTAACATTTAACTTGCTGTCAAGTTAATTCAGAAGCATTATTAAATTGTCTTTAATCAGTCTAGTCATCGCCAAGGATTTGTTTAAGTATACTCATTACATATTCCCTGCGGAGAGTCCAGAATTCAATACAGTTATCTAAATCCAGTAAATCTTTATGATTGAATGGTAGTATTTTGGACTTTTGATCCTGGTCATATTCTTCGAGCCAACTTTTTAACTCCATGCTACTCTTCATTCCCCTATTTGTATGGGCATCAAGTAATTGAAGGTTCACAATGGTATTCCTGATGTTTTTTATAGTACTTGCTTTTCCTTCCTCGGTGCACATACTTAAATATCGGTCAGTTTCAGCAAATGAATGTAGATGATCAATATCATAATATTGGTTGGTATCGAAATGGTTAACTTTACTTTGAATTAGTTGGAGAATCTTTCTTGTACTCTTATGCTCTTTTTGAAAATCTAGTATAGCTTCAACTTCTAAGTTTCCAAGTCTTAATAAGCATTTATTAAGGGATTCATCGATAGTTTCAGACTCATAGATGTATTGTACGCAATCCCTTAGCTTTGCATTCTCTGTTGTTTGAAGTGTGAACCATGATATATGTATTCTAGAGAGTGTTTTGACATATGAATTCCAGTTTGTTTCTGGAAATTTATAAAATATGTAGAAGCAAAGAAGCTTGAAACCTCTATTAGTATAGGCTATTTTTGCTTCTTCGATACACAATTTTGATTTTTCAAATGCCGCTTTAATATTTACCCAATTCTCTTTAATATTTCCTGAAACGTCTTTTTTAAAGTCCTTTACTTCTATTGCTACATTTTTACACCTTGAGCCTACTATTAATGCTCCTTGAAGAATGATTGATCTATGATCTTGTTCGATATAATAGCGAACTTCGCTATTTAGAACCATTTCTAGCTTCTCCACTTCTTCTCTTGCTTCGGACCAATGGCACCCAAGAGCAGCAAGTACTAAGTCTGGTTTCGAAACAGGCGTACCTGAGTTGTTTATTCTCAAAAATGCCTCAAATCCTTCAGCAAGACTTGCTTCGCTTATCTTTAGTATCATCAATGAAGTAACACTATTATTTTCGGGATTTGATGTCAAATCTCCTTGGCCCATTAAGGAATTTTTAATTTTAGTATATATTTCTGCGTTCGCTTGGTTTTTCCAAACGTGTTCTGGTTTTAATGTTGGATAGTTATAAGCTGCACGTAAATTCAGATACGTAGTTTCCTTGTCTTTGTCCCTGTGTTGTATTTCTAATTCATTTACATTATATTCATTTAATTCTTGCCAATAAAACTCCAAATCGCTATATTCATTTGTAGTTACACATAAAAATTCTTTAATATATTTATCAGGATTGTCAATCCGATTACCTTGCCCACCAATATGCCTTGAATGAGTTCCTCGAAAAGCAATATTGATTGAAGTTAGCCTTTGTTGGCCATCAAAGACTAAAAAGTCAACCTCGGTATTTTTTTCTTCTTTTGGACTTCGGAAGTTGCCGAAATATTCCCAATCTTCAGAAACTAGACCCTGGCGGTCATAGTCATAATCTATGTATTCCGTAATGAACGCAAAGCTATTCTCAAGTAAAGATCCATTTTTCTCTGATGACCTTGGGACTTCCATAAAGGTCATCAAGTTCATTGGGTAGCCTTCTATAATGGACCTTACAAGGTCCTCAATTTGATGGCGCTTCCATACATACGGTCGTTGAATGTTTGGTAAAGAGTACTTGTGGTCTTCTATGGCCTTTAGGGCTTCTCCTATACTATGGTAAATAACTTCGTATTTCATGTTTTCTTGACTTTGATGCTAAACTAGTTTCTATGTTGCATGTTTGCAAATTTTATTTTGTAATAACTGGTAAAGATTTTTCCCAGTTGGCCAGGGGTGTGTTCTGGGACCATATTCCCGCTCCATCCCCTATCTTTGCTATATGTACACCACGACCGACCGTGACGATATCCTAGCCCATCGTCAAGCCCTGCACCAAGAAGCCATTCGCCTAGATGCGCAAGACCCACTGGCCAGTTTCCGCGACCAGTTCTACATTCCGCGCCTGCTGACAGAGCCCAATTCGGAGGTTGATTTGACCTATTTGGTAGGCAATAGCCTTGGTTTGCAACCTAAGCGTGCCTACAACTGTGTCCAGCATGCCATGGATAGCTGGGCGACCCTTGCAGTAGAGGGGCATTTTAGCGGTACCCATCCTTACATGACTTATCATCGGCTATGTGCTGCTGGTTTGGCTGAGCTGGTCGGTGCGGCAGAAGATGAGGTGGTGGCGATGAATGGTCTCACAACCAACCTCCACCTGATGTTGGCGAGTTTCTACAAACCAGTAGGTACCCGTACCAAGATTTTGATGGAAGCAGGGGCCTTCCCAAGTGATCAGTATGCGGTTGAGACCCACCTACGCTGGCATGGCCTTGATCCTGCTGAGCACATCATCGAAGTAACCCCAGCAGTTGGCAGCCGTATCCTGACTGATGAGGCGATCTTGGCAGCCATCGCAGCAGCTGGTGATACGTTAGCCTTGGTCCTATTTAGCGGGGTTCAGTATGCCACAGGTCAGGTTTTTGACATGGCCTCTATCGTAAAGGCGGGGCATGCTGTCGGGGCTTATGTTGGTTTTGATCTAGCCCATGCCATTGGCAACATCAGGCTAGAGCTCAACACTTGGGGGGCTGACTTTGCTTGCTGGTGTACCTACAAATACCTCAACTCGGGCCCTGGCGGCATTGCGGGTGTTTTTGTCCACAATCGCCATGCCGACCGCAAGGATCTGGTGCGCCTAGGTGGCTGGTGGGGCCACAATGAGGCCGAGCGTTTCCTGATGCGCAAAGGGTTTGACCCAATGCCGGGCGCCCAAGGTTGGCAACATAGCAATGCACCGATTTTGCTATTAGCAACGCTTCGGGCCTCGTTATCGGTAGTGGCAGATGCGGGTTGGGACAATATCCTGACCAAAAAGGCCAATATGAATGCCTTTATGCTCCAGTGTTTGCAGCAGCCTGGGCTAGAGCAAGTTACCATCCTGACACCGCAGCCGGCAGGTTGCCAGTTCAGCCTCGTGGTGCCCGGTGGTAAGCAGGTATTCCATACCTTGCGTGCCGCTGGTGTGCTGGGCGACTGGCGTGAGCCTGATATTATCCGTTTAAGCCCAGTGCCGTTGTACAATACCTATCAGGACATTGCCAAAGCCACCACCACGCTTGCTGATGTGCTGGAAAGCCAGTTGTCGTAACCTTGTTGGTTTGGATTTGATGCCAATTTTATGAGCCAGCTTCCGGGGCCAGTAGCCTCAGGCTTGTCAAGTGTTGCGAACAATATTTTTGCAAAATGGTCTGAAATGGTCCTTTATCGCCCGTGATTGACCTTGGTCGGAGATTTGGCTTGCAGCCTGTGCCCAAAATTTAGTAAATAGCCGTCCACTAGTACAAAATCACCACCAGTGGTAGGCGCTTAGTAGTCTGCACTGGTCCAAGCACTTTCTACAGGCAATGTCGGTTCACAAATCGGAATTCAAACGCATCACCACGCATGTCTTGCTCGAAATGAAGCAGCAAGGCAACAAAATCGCTATGCTCACGGCCTACGACTATAGCATGGCACATTTGCTAGATGCCGGAGGTGTGGAGGTGTTGCTAGTCGGTGATAGTGCCAGCAACGTAATGGCGGGGCACGAAACCACCTTGCCCATCACATTAGACCAGATGATCTACCATGCGGCTTCTGTCGTGCGGGCGGCCAAACGCAGTCTGGTCGTTGTGGATATGCCGTTCGGCAGCTATCAGGGCAATAGTAGTGAGGCCCTAAGGTCTGCGATCCGGATCATGAAGGAAAGTGGTGGCCATGCCGTCAAGCTAGAAGGTGGTGCCGAAATCAAAGAAAGTATCCAGCGCATCCTAACCGCAGGTATTCCTGTGATGGGGCATTTGGGCCTTACGCCCCAATCCATTTACAAATTCGGCACCTATACCGTCCGTGCCAAAGAGGAGGCCGAGGCGCAAAAACTGCTTGAGGATGCCCAGCTATTACAGGACATTGGTTGCTTTGCGTTGGTGCTGGAGAAAATCCCAGCTAAGCTCGCGACCCAAGTGGCGCAGCAGCTCCAGATCCCAGTCATCGGTATCGGTGCTGGTAATGGTGTGGATGGACAGGTATTGGTCTCGCATGATATGCTAGGCATCACCGCAGAGTTTAAGCCACGCTTTTTGCGTCGTTATGCTGAGCTCAGCCAAGTTATTACGAACGCCCTCGGCAACTACATTGCTGATGTAAAAAGTGGGGATTTCCCGAACGCCAAGGAGCAATACTAGCCCCAGACCCCCAGATGCAGTATTTTTTATCAGCCAGCCAGATCAAGGAGGTAGATATTGCCACCCAGCACAAGCTTGGCCTCAGCACAGTCGGTCTGGTTGGTTTGGCGGCGCAAGCCTTTGTCACGCAGTTGCTGCAGGACTTTCCTGATACCTCTCATTTTGTAATCATTGCAGGTGTTGGTAACAACGGGGCTGATGGCCTCGCGATTGCCAAGTTGCTCCATCGATACCAACTCGGGGTCAGCTGCTTCATGCTCCATGCCAGTAGCGATCCCTCAGAGGCCACAACTGAGCTCCTGCCAGAGGTGATGCAGTTGCTGCCAGTCCAGATGATCGACTCAGAGGACAACCTGCCACAATATCCATCTGGTTGTGTGTTGATTGATGCCATTTACGGTGCTGGCTTAAACCGCCCCATTGTTGGTTTAGGTGCCCAGCTGATTGGGCATATCAACCACGCTAGGCAACAGGGCGTCCTATACACGGTCGTTTCTGTCGATCTACCAAGCGGCCTACAACTATCGGCGTCATCCTTTGGGCATACTGCCGTTCGGGCCGATGTTACCTATAGTTTCCAAGTACCGAAGTTGGCGTTTGTGATCCCGGAGAACGCCCAATTTTTGGGTGAAGTTAAGTTGCTGGATATTGGTCTGGATGCTGAGTCGCTAGCTAATCAACAATCGGTCTATCAACAACTAGAGGCGGCTGATATACGTGCATTGATCAAAGTGCGGCCCAAATATGCCCATAAAGGCAATTTTGGTCGGGCCTTGCTAGCAGGTGGGAGTGTTGGCAAGATCGGGGCCATCCGCCTAGCGGCTGAGGCTGCTTTGCGGGTCGGTGCCGGTGTGGTCACGGCCTACGTCCCCCGCTGCGGGCTTGATGTGTTGCAAGCTAGTTTGCCCGAGGCCATGGTCGTTTGCGATGCTGATAAACGCTTTATTACCTCCGCCCCACCTGTAGAAAACTATACGGCCATCGGCATTGGTCCGGGTATGGGCACAGACGAGCAAAGTGCAGCGGCCTTGCGTGCCTTCCTCGAAAAAGCAGTCTCTCCCGTCGTCCTTGACGCTGATGCCATCAATCTGCTAGGGCTATACCCCTTTATGCAGGCCCTTGTGCCCCCTGGGTCCATCTTGACACCCCATGCCCGTGAGTTTCGGCGGATAGCGGGTCCCTCGGCTAATGATTATGAGGCCCTTGACCGCCTACTTAATACTGCCAAAAGGCTCCGTAGCTATATCATCTTCAAAGGGGCGCATACCTGTATTGCCACACCTGATGGCTTTGCCTTTTTCAACAACACGGGCAACCCAGGCATGGCCACCGCTGGCAGTGGCGATACCCTCACGGGGATGATCGTCGGCTTGTTGGCACAGGGTTATACACCTTTGCAAGCCTGCCAACTAGGTGTTTGGCTGCATGGCCTCGCTGGAGATCTTGCCGGAGCAGAACTAGGCCAAGAGGCCATGCTCGCAGGCGATATCATCCGTAAGATAGGAGCGGCTTATGCGGTGTTGAGGGGGTGATCAGTTTGAATTTGGCTGAACTAGGATTTTGCGGATTATAGCGATCGAAAAGATTCTTGTCCTATAAATCCGGTAAATCATAAGGTAGCCAGCATGGGATTTACGGCAGTGTCATGTTTTTGTTAGGTGATAGGCTTTTCTTAGCGATTGTATAGGTTCAAAGGTGCCAATTGTCAGCCACCCGACAGTTCGGTAGATTGACTATCACGTCATTTGTTTTTATATTGTTTCATAGCCATTTAGTCCGCACACCCGACAATCATGACAAAATCTCAACACTGCTGCAAGTCTGTAGCTCTCGGCCTAGGTTTGGCCATAGTAACTCTGGTAGGCCCTGTGGCCCTGAGCCAGTCTCTTAACAAGCAGCTTGACTCGCTAAGCAACCACTATAACACCAAGATGGGGGCCGAAAAAGCCGCCAATTATGACCAACAGGTCAAGGCTATTGCTACAAAGGTTACCCCAGAGGGTATGCTCAAGAAAGGGGATCAGTTCCCAGTCCTGACCCTAAGTACGCTAGATGGCAAACCCTTTGACTTTAAACAAGCTTTGGAGAAGGGCCCTGTTGTGGTGCTCTATTACCGTGGCACTTGGTGCCCTTATTGCAACATGACTTTACGCAACTACCAAGGTCGGTTGGCTGATTTTGCAAAACGCAAGGCTACCATCATCGCTATCAGTGGTGAGCCTGCCGAAAAGGAAAAGAATACCATCACCCGCAACAACCTAAGCTACCCTGTGCTTCATGACGAGGGTTTAGTTGGGGCGCAACAGCTCGGGATCACCTATGATGCGGGCAAGGGTAAACTATTGCCACTGGGTGCAGCCTACGTGATCGGCAAAGACGGTCTAGTCCGTTATGCCTTTACCGAAACTGATTATCGTAAGCGTGCTGAGGCTGACGAGCTTTTGGTGGCTATTGATCGTAAGTGAGGTTACTAAATCGTTGCCAAGCTCCACGTGCTGGCTAAAATCAAAGAAGCCCGGCCATTTGGCCGGGCTTCTTTGTTACTATCTGTACTGCAAAAATAGGATGGGTATTTGTTACTTAACTACCGAACGAGGAGGCGAACTGCTGTCTTGACCGCAGCTGACTGTACCCGAACTAGATAAACACCAGCCACAAGGTTAGTCGTGCGAAGGTTGAGTTGTTGGAAACCAGCTTGTTTTTGCTCAGTACCCGCAAGGACAACTTGACCATTGGTGTTGACGACAGTCCAGCTGACAAGGCCAGCATCGGCAAAGTCAAGGCTCAGGGTTGCGACATCGGATGCTGGGTTCGGGAATATGCTAACTGCCTTTGTAGCCACGCTTACATTGCCTTCTGTGCCTAGGTCAGAGATGACACTGCCAAGGGTTAGGTCAGAACCGTTGTTACCGCTGCTATCAACTGGGTTGGTAGACTTGACACGGATCCGGTAGCGGTATCCACCTACAATGTTGGTCGGGATGGTGCCACGCAGGACCAAGTTGCTACCAGAAATGCTAGCGGTGGTGTCGTTGAGCAAAGTTGAGTTGTCGAAGATGCCAGCACTATCACTCAGCTGAAGTAAAAAGCGGTTGCCTGGGTTGGTGTTGAATGTCGCAAGTTTGTTGAGGACAACACGTACATCTTTACCACGGCTGAGGCGTGAGCCCGCTGGCAATGCACTTAGCCACATGTTGTAGTTGTCACCGATAACGAAGTCACCGATTTCGCCTGCATTGTTGCTCTCGAGCTCTGGCTGGGTGGTGGACAGGCGCACACGGTAGCGAGGACGGGTAGTGCGTAGGTTCAAGATATCATACTGCAAATTGTCTGGCAAGGCGACCTCGATAAAGCCAGCGCTGTTGCCAGATGCTGAAGCGGAGGTATAACCTGTGGTATCACGACGAAGGGTTGAACCAGCGATCAGACTAGGGTAGTTGCGGCTACTGAAATCACCTAGGGCGTTGCTAAGCTCAGCACGAACGATGTTGCTATCGCCGAAAGAGCCGAATGTACGGTCAACCAAATCATAGGTCAGGACCATGCCTGATACGTTACGACCGCTGATGTAAGGGGCAACTGGCAATGGTGGTGGCTGAAGACCAATCCGGATTGGGGTCTGGTGGAACGAGGCCCAAAGACCAGCGTGAGCGGCATCATAAAACCAATAGTTGGTAGCAGCTGCACCAGCAGAGAAAGCCTGGGTAGGGTAGTTGGCCAACTCAAACTCATGGCGGCGAACTGAACGACCTAGGTATCCACCAGCCTCGGTTACTGGGGCAAGTGTGCCAGCAGTTTGCATCCGGACTTGGGCAGTTTTCTCGATAAAGATGCCAGCATAGGCATATCCACGGCGGTTAGCATGGAGGTGGTTGCCGTTCATCTCGACCACTTGGTGGACTAGCTCAGCCTGACCACGACGTTGTAGGCTAAAGAAACGCATCGTATCCGACAGATACGGCCTGCGGTTGTTGTTGATCTCTGGCCCTTCTAGCTCGGCACTGATGACGGCATGCGGGGTGAGTTTTAGGTTGTTGACAGCTGGGCTATATGGGGCTGTGTTAACCCAAGCTGGGTTAACAATATTGAACCCATGATAGCTGATGACCGCTGCCACTTTGGTAGGTGCGAACAAAGCATATTGTTGGGCGAATGCAGCACCACGGCCATGACCGAATGTAATTACAGTGGCACTGGTCAGGTTGAGGCTTGTGCGGCTACCCAGGACTGTAAGGGCTTTCGCCAAGGAGTCTTGGTGGTTCAAGGTTGGGTCAAAACCAACAGCTAGGGCAGTGTCGGCATTGGCTGTCCAGAAGCCAACGATGACGAGGCTTTGGTTAGCGGCTGCTGTCCTGATTTCAGGAGAAATAGTGAAGGGCCTACCTTTTGTCAAGCGTCGGTCTGTAGCACCAGAGGCCAAGATCATGCCTTTAGGACTTGTTACACCTGTCGGTACCCAAATCTTGAATTCGGTAGCGACGCTATTATTGGCTGACGTTTTGGTACCTACCATAACGGAGTCGGTCCAGGTGGTTTGGGCACCTGCCGCAATGCTTGCACAGCCGAGGGCTAGACTTAGCATTGCTTTTTTGATTGAAATCATAACCCTGAGGTTTGAGTAAATTTAAATGGTATAAAGGGACAATAGAAATTGTGGAAGATGCAAATAGTTATCGCATGACAGTGGTATTGATAGGGCTGAAAAACCGTGTCGATGAAATCCCTCTGTAACGACCAATCACCATCAGGCAGGTGCCGACCAAGACCAAAAACAGAATGGGCCAGGCCACTCTATAGCGGTTGATGCGGTTACGCGAAATCGTAGGGATTACATGCTTTTGCCACGTCATTAGTAGGGTCAACATGATTAGTAAGGTGGCTCCCAGCATGCCTAGCATTCGATGTTCGTGTATGCCAAAAAGGGCCAAGCTCACAATACTGATAATGCCTAAAGGCAATAGGCCTACGTACATTATATAGATGCCTTTGTTGTCCTCTCTGATCATGCTAGGTGATAAGGTGGTGGAGAACAACCAGAAGCCGATCCGCTGGGTATTGATGAGCATGGCGGTGACCATAATAGGGACTATCAGGTACAAAAGGCGTTTGTCAAACCCGAGCATTCCTACCGAATAGGCTAGTCCCTCACCTAGTATAGCATCCGTGATCAGGCCACCACAGACGTAACACAAGGCAAAGATCCTGAGCCAAAAGCCTAGCTGACGCAAAAACGGTATGCCGATCGGTGGGCGACGGTATTGGCTCGCAAACCAAACCAAGATCATCAGGAAAATCAGGATGACACCATTATACAATAGGGTTACGGTAGCCAAGTTGGTGCCTCCGGGGTTGAGACGCAAGTCTAATTTATGGCTATATAATACGGCCCTAAATCCTAATAAACCACCCAATAAAAACTGGGTTAATAAATGCGTAACATGGACAACGAGATATGCCAACAGACCAGCTATGGTTTGGTTCACGATGTGTTTCCGCAAGTGTGGGTGCGTGTCCAGTCCGGTTATTGTCCCCGATGGTATGAGTGCGATCATATCGTCCTTTAATGGCTGTTGGTTGACAGATAGGCCAGGGTAGTTGGTTGGTCGGCGTAGGTTTTGTTGCGCTACTAATCAGCCTGCAAACAACAGTATCTTTTGTTACCAAATATCGTCCCTAATGATAATAATAGGTTATCAATATTGCGACGAGCGCCGTTTTTGTTATCATATTCATAACGTCTAGTTAGTCTAGTCTTTATTTGTGGGTCGCAATTTTGTCGCTTGCAGCCAGACGCATGGCTGCCGAAGCTATCCAAATCAAAAAGTATGTTATCCATCAGGCAGTTAGTAGTGTTGTTGGTTGGTTTTTGGGCCATAAGCCTTGCGCCAAATCTGGGCTGGGCTCAGCAGGCTGGCCCCCCAAAGGGCACCATAGCCGGCAAGGTCATCGATAAGGCCACAGCCGAAGAGCTACCCGGTTCTATCGTAGCAGTGCCGACTAGCACAAAGGGTACCACCACCGACATCAATGGCAAGTTTGTCCTGATGCTCGAACCTGGCACCTATACCATACGTGTCAGCCAACTCGGTTATCAGACCCAAGAGTTTGACGGCATCGTTGTCAAGTCTGGCAGTAGCACCTTGCTCAATGCCGCTATGGTTGAGGCTGTTTCGTCAACAGCAGAAATTGAGGTTGTAGCCAAGGTCAAGAAGAGCAGTAGCGAGTTTTTGCAGCTCGAGCTCCGGAATGCCGACGCTGTCAGCAGTGGTTTGTCGTCTGAGGTAATCAGGCGGACGCCAGACAAAACAGTAGCTGATGCGCTTAAGCGTGTGTCGGGTGCTAGTATCCAGGATAACAAGTATGCTATTGTCCGTGGACTAGCTGACCGTTACAACCTAGGCTATATTAACGGTGTGCCATTGCCAAGCTCAGAAGCTGACCGCAAGGCCTTTTCGTTAGACTTGATCCCGTCGGCGGTTGTTGAGAACATCATCATCTCCAAAACGGCTACACCTGACATGGCAGCTGACTTTGGTGGTGGTTTGGTCCAGATCAACACCAAGGAGATCCCGTTTGAGCGTACGATCTTTTTGCAAGCTGGTGGCCAAACCCACAGCCTCACGACTGGGCAAGATTTCAAACAAGGTCCGACCAGTAGTACCGACTGGCTAGGATTTGATGGCGGTACCAGATCATTGCCAGCCGGATTGTTGCCACAAGACTCGACCATTAGGCTGCAAGGCCGCGGCAATGATGCGCTTAAGCTGGTCGCCCAGAGCGTACTTTTTAACAACAACTTCGAAGCCACCACCAGCAAGGGAAGGCCTAACTATAGTTTCCAGGCTGGTTATGCGGACCGCTACAAAGTCTTTGGCAATGACCTCGGTCTGATCGCGTTCTATACCTACAGTAACAGTCTGCGCTATACACCTAGCCTTTATTATGATCCTAGAAGCTTTAGGCCCGACCCTGTGACTGGTATTGCTGATACCACAAAGCCGCTAGACCAGGACAGCATCGGTTTTGATAACTACAAGGTCAATGTCATCAATGCTGGTATCCTGAACCTGACTTACAAAGTAGGCTTGCGTAACAAGTTCTCGATCAAGAATATGTTCAGCCAGTCCTCTGAGACCCAAAATGTTATTAGGGACCGTAAAAACATTAGGGATGGGGGCCAACAGGAAGTATTTGGCACCGATTACTTCTACTATTATCAGAGCAACAGGATTATCAACTCGCAGTTATCTGGCGAGCACCTGTTTGGGGAGCGTAACTTTAAGCTCAACTACACACTCGGCTATAACGATATGCTCCGCGAGACGCCAGACTTTAAGCGGGTTTACTATGATACCACCACATTTAAGCCAGATCCCGATCCGTCTACTTGGTCTGGAAACCAGTATCAGGCCCGTGTTGGGGCATTCTCGAACGGTGTGGCATTTAACCCTGGGCTGTCAGGTAGGTTTTTCTCTACCCTCAAGGAAAATAGCCGTAGTGTTAATATCAACTTCACAGCACCAATCAAAGAGATTGGTACTAACGTCAAGACTGGCCTTTTCTTGATGGATCGTAGCAGGAGCTTCAATGGCCGTAACTTTTTGTACGTCCAGGCTACTAATGTCAACCCGGGTGCCTTGCTGCCGATCCTGAAAAAGGACCCAGGAAGCATCTTTGCTAACGAAAACTTCTCTGACTCGACCTTGTTGCAACGTGAGTCCACCCAACCGTCGGACGTCTATACCGCCAGTAGTGATTGGCGCGCTGCCTTCCTGATGTTTGACCACAAGTGGTTCAGTAATAAGCTTCATGTCATTTGGGGTGCCCGTTACGAAACATTCAACCAAAAGCTGAATTCTGCTTCCCTTGGCCAAAAGATAAAGGTGGATACTACTTGGCGGGACCTGTTGCCGTCCGCTAACATCGTCTATAACCTGACTGATAAGCTAGTGCTACGTGGCAGCTTTTCGCAGACACTTTCTCGTCCCGAGTTTAGAGAGTTTGCACCTTTGGCCTTCTACGAGATCAATTACAACCTCATAGTAGTTGGTAACCCCACACTCGAGCGGACCAGGATAAATAACTGGGACTTCAAGGCCGAGTATTATTTCGACAATGGGTCCTTGATTTCGGTTAACCCGTTTATCAAATATTTCAGCAAACCAGTTGAGTTCTTCATCACCGAAAACTCAGGTGGTAAGCAGCTGTCCTACTTCAATACGAAGGAGGCTAACAACTATGGCATCGAGCTAGAGGCAAGGGTCAAACTTGACTTTGCAGAGCAGTTGCTAGGCACTAAAGCCCTTAATGACGTCACCCTGTTTGGTAACTACGCCTACATCAATAGCAAAGTAAACCTAGAAGTTCTTCCAGGATCGTCTAGCATTTTGGTTGACCGCCCACTACAAGGCCAGTCACCCTATCTGATTAACTTCGGTTTGCAATACAATAACGAGGACCTGGGGCTAGATGCGCAGCTGACCTATAACAAAATCGGACGCAGGATCGTGATCACGTCTAACGCTGCTGCAGGTTTGATATGGGAAAACCCGCGGGATGTGCTAGACCTATCGATCAGCAAGAGCCTCTACAAACATTTGCAGTTTAGGTTCATCATGGGCGATATTCTAGCTCAAGACCTCATCATGTACCAAGACCGGAACCTTAATGGCAACCTCGATGACCTAGATCTCAAGACCTACGTTTTCCGGAATGGACGGACTATGAGTCTTTCGCTGGCCTACACCTTCTAGTTCGGCCTCATAATTTTCTGGAAGTGCAACAAAGCCACGAGGTCGTCTCTCGTGGCTTTTTGCTGGTTTAGCATTGGATACCTAGGTAATAATTAGATAATCATTACACCAATGTTAAGAAGTGTGTTTGAGTCAAAATGAGGCCTATTGTTATAGTAATGCTAACGATTGTGTGTGATTGTTATCTAGGTATTTACTTCATGTTGATACGTCTAGCGAGTAGTTAATATTGGCATAATGTTAGTGTGTTTTTAGCGTCTTATTGCCTCCCCTACTTTTAGGTTTTGTTATCATAATTGGTATTTTGGTACTGATTGCTTAACAGAATGATGCGAGCCGATTAACACCGCTTTAATGGTAGGGCCGTAATCTTGTAGCTCAAATCTTTCACCCCTATTATGAAAAAACTAGTATTAGCAGTTGCTGCTTTGCTCTTGACCGCTGCCAGCTATGGTCAGCAGTTTTTCGA
Source organism: Cytophagaceae bacterium (assembly GCA_027490155.1). Classification (GTDB taxonomy): domain Bacteria; phylum Bacteroidota; class Bacteroidia; order Cytophagales; family Flexibacteraceae; genus CANHWS01. The sequence continues at coordinate 122,146 of JAIXYP010000052.1, forward strand.
GCAGGTAAGCTATCGTGGGGCCATTGGTCCTGTGAACTGGACAAGCCCTTGGGCCAACTGGACACCTAACAATACGGTTTATGCCGGCGATGCAGGTGGACCATCGAGGACACCAGTCAATGTTAGTGGAGATATCACCACCAACACAACCTGGTCAAGCACAAACGTTTATACTGCCACAGGCACTATCCACGTTACTAGTGGTGCGACCCTAACGATTGAGCCTGGTACTATCATCAGGGCAAATAATAGTGGACAAGCCAATGATAAGTTCACCCTTATCATTAATAAAGGAGGTAAGATCAACGCCGTTGGTACAGCCGCTCGTCCAATCGTCTTCACATCTGGTGCTGCACCAGGATCTCGCGTACCAGGTGACTGGTCAGGTATCTTGATCGTTGGTAATGCTGTTACTAACCTTCGTAACCAAGCTGGCTTGCCAGATGGCCAAGGACAGTATGAAGCTTTGCCAAACGACCCAGCAGCTGCCTATGGTGGCACGAACAATGCTGACAACTCTGGCACGCTTAAGTATGTCCGTATTGAGTATGCTGGTTATGCCTACCTGCAAGACCGTGAGCTTAATGGTTTGACACTTGCCGCAGTCGGTACAGGTACATCTATTGATTACGTACAGGTGAGCTATGCTAACGATGACTCTTTTGAGTGGTTTGGTGGTGCTGTAAACGGTAAACACCTGATCGCCTTCGCTGGTATTGATGATGATTTTGATTGCGATGAAGGTTATGTTGGCAAAGGCCAGTTCTTCCTTGGTGTCCGTCACCCATCGTACTCTGACCAAGCAGGAACCAGCAATGGTTTTGAGCATGACAACAACACTGGCCGTACAGCTACTGCTGGAACTGGTAAAGTGCCTAACGTTAACAACCCTGCCCCTGTTACCCGTCCTGTTTTCAGCAACGTGACCCTAGTTGGTCCTATCCGTGCTGGCGAGACTCGTAGCAACCTTGCTGGTAACCACAAGTATGGCACAGGTGTCCTTTTGCGCTCTAACAATAGCACCTCGTTGTTCAACTCAATCGTTTATGGTTACCCTACTGCCGTTCAGTTCCAGAACGGTGCTGCTAGCATTGTACCATCAACCCATACTAAAGCTTCAGTTGACTCAGTTACGTTTAACAATGTAGCCGCAAGCATCAATAGCTCGCCAGATGTTTTGTTTGGACAAAGCAACGTACCAACTACCTACAATGGTTCGCCATTTAGCTTTACAACTTCTACTTGGTGGGCTACCCAAGGTTTTGACAATACTTCTGTCACTGGCAGCGGTAACTTCAACCTTGCTAATCCGTCTTACACTGGTACTGCTAACGGAGCTGCAAGCCAAATCAACTTTGCAGGTGTAGATTTTTCGCCAGCTGTCGGTAGCGCTTACCTATCAGGCGCTGAGTTTACAGATCCTAAATTGGCTAACTTCTTGTTGCCAGTAACTCCTCCGACAACTTCAACCCAGTTCTTTGAGCAAGTGAGCTTCAAAGGCGCTATGGGCACCACTAACTGGGCTTCTGGTTGGGCTAACTTCACACCACAGTCAACCGTATACGCTGGTAACAATGGTGTTGGAGCTAACGTGGTTAACGTTTCTGGTGACATCACTAGCAACACAACCTGGACAAGCAACAACGTTTACTATTGCTCTGGCATCATCCACGTCCGTAACGACGCAACCCTAACTATCCAAGCTGGTACCATTATCCGTGGTAACACAAGCGGCCAAGCTGCTGATAACTTTGGTTTGATTATCTCTCAAGGTAGCAAAATCATCGCTGAAGGTACCGCCTCTAACCCGATCGTCTTTACGTCTGGCAAAGCTCCTGGTAGCCGTGTCTCTGGCGATTGGTCTGGTTTGATCGTTATTGGTAAAGCCAAAACAAACCTCCGCAACCAACCAGGTCTTCTGGACGGTGTTGGTCAGTACGAAGCACTACCTAACGACCCTTACGTAACGTATGGTGGCTCTGATTCTGCTGATAACTCAGGTGTACTTAAGTATGTGCGTATTGAGTACGCTGGCTATAACTTCTTGCAAGATCAAGAGATCAATGGTTTGACTTTTGCTGCTGTTGGTAGCGCAACCCAAGTTGACTACGTACAAGTGAGCTACGCCAATGATGACTCTTTCGAGTGGTTTGGTGGTTCTGTTAATGCCAAGCACCTGATCGCCCTTGGTGGTGTTGATGATGACTTTGACATGGACGAAGGCTATAATGGCCGTGTGCAGTTTGCACTTGGTGTCCGTCACCCATCTTTCGCTGACCAAGCAGGTACTAGCAATGGTTTGGAGCATGACAACAACACAGGTCTATCTGCAACTGCAGGCAGTGGCAAAACGCCAAATGCGCGTAACCCACAACCTATCACCCGTCCTGTCCTGAGCAACTTTACCATTGTTGGTCCTATTCGTGCCAGCGAAACACGTAATAGCATACCGAGCACCACACGCGCCAAGTATGGTCGTGGTATCGAGCTACGTTCAAGCGTTAGTACCTCTTTGTTTAACTCATTGGTGTTTGGTTATCCTACCGGTATCCAGTTGGTTAATGGTGCTGCTTCGCTTACACCATCTACCCAGACCAAAGCTGTTGCTGATTCACTATCTATCCGTAACACTAGCATCAGCATCAACGCTTCGCCTGATGTCCTTACTAACCAGACCAACATACCGACTGGTCTTCAGTACAACGGCTCAGCATTCACCACTGCAAACTGGTTCAATACTGCCGCCTTCAACAACTCGTCATCCAATGCCTCTACAGGTTTGACCCAGCCGTTTTACACTGGCGACATCGCTGGTGCTGCTAGCCAAATCGACTTCTCAACTGTTGACTTTACTTTGCAAGCAGGTGCTGCAGCCCTTAACGGTGCTGATTTCAGCAACCCTAAATTGCTTGGTTTTGCTGCCCCAGCTGATCTAGTTGTTAGCACAACCCGCGCCGTATCTGCAGGTTTGTATAACAGCATCACGATCGCTAGCACAGGTGTTGCTACAATCAACTCTGCCCTTGATTTCGGTACTTCATTCTCAGTTCAGAATGGTGGTTCATTGGTCTTGGCTAACGGTGCTGCTCTGACAGGTTCTGGTAACGTATCAGTCGGTAACGGTGCTAACCTTACTATCGCTTCTGCTGCTGGTCTGACCACAACAGGTAATACAGGTGCATTCCAGAATTCTGGTACCCGTACCTTCAATACTGGTGCTAACTATACCTTTAATGGTACAAGCGCTCAGGTAACTGGTGATGGCTTCACAGGTGCTAATAACCTGACAATCGACAACGCTAGCGGTGTAACTGTTTCTGCTGCTAGCCGTATCGCTGGTGCCCTTAACCTCAAGGCTGGTGTCCTAGCAAGTGCTGGCAGAATCACAATCGTATCTACCTCTACTAAAACTGGTTTGATCGATGATTTCAGCCCAAGCTTCACTGGTTCAGTTACTGGTAACGTTCGTTTCGAGCGTTTCAACTCAGGTGTCTTCCGCCTACTTAGCACTCCAGTTACAGGAGCACGTATGTCTCAATATGGTGCATTCTGTTCTGGTGTCCGTCGCTTTGACGAGCCTACCAACACTTGGTTGACTGTCCCTGTATTGTGTAGCAACACCAGCTTGTTGCCACAAACTAGCCACTTGGTGTTCAACACTGGTGGTAAGACTAGCACATTCATTGGTACTGCTAACACTGGCACCCAAACTGCTCAGTTGGTACGTTCTGCCTTCGTAGTTGGTGGTCCAATCACTGGCTGGAACGCAGTTGGTAACCCATACCCGTCACCAATCTCTTGGTCTGCTGCTGTCGCTATCCCTGGTAACACAACCAACAGCACAATGGCTGCCTGGATGTGGAACAGTGTTTCTAACGTATACGGAACGATCACTGCTGCTGGTGTTACAGCCAACGGTGCTAACAACATCATCGCTCCTGGTCAAGGATTTATCCTGAAGCGTAACACTGTTGGTACAACAGGTGCTCCAGTTGTTTTTGACAACTCGATCCGTGTCAATACCTTCACCAACACGTTCCTCCGCGAGGCTGCTCCTAGCCATGCTGAGATGATCAGGATGCAGATTGCTGGCAATGGTTATAACGACGAAGCAGTTGTTTATACCCAAGCTGGTGCAGAGATGCAACTTGACGGTTTTGATGCTGAGAAAATGCACTCAGAAGTAGCTGAAGTCTCAAGCCTTTATACCATGGTTGGCAATAGCCCAATGATCGTAAATGCCCAAGCTGCTACTACAGCTGATCGTGTTATCCCAATGGGTATCAAACTTGCTAACAACGGAACGTTCACGATCACAGCTACTGAGATCAGCAACTTCAGCAATGGCAAAAAAGTAATGCTCGAGGACCGCAAACTGCGCAAACTGATCGACCTAAGTGTTGAGCCAGCTTACACATTTGATGGTGACCAAGGCACAAACGAGTCACGTTTTGTCCTACACGTTACTAGCGGATCTGTTAACGCTTCAGCACTTGCTGGTACCGTTATCTACAGTGTTGGCAACGAAGTGAACATCAGCTTCCCAACCAAGGAAAGCGTTGCTAACCAAGTTGTGATCATTGACGCCCTTGGCCGTGTTGTCAAAACTGTTGATAACAGCGCTGCTGCCCAAAACCTGAACTTTGTTGTAAATGCCAACACTGGTATCTACTTCGTCAAAGTATCTGGTGCTGCCGGCGACATGACCAAACGCGTTCACATCGCTCAATAACCAAATTATAGATCCAACTGTCAGGCTGGTTGGTGCTGTGGCCTAAACGCAGCACCAACCTAGACTGATAAATAGGACCAGAATCTTTCAACCTACCTTACCTTTAAAAACGATGAAAATTTCAACCATCGCAAAGGCTACCCTTACAATGGTCGTAGCCCTTTGGTTACCAAGTGCTTCTTACGCAGACGTTTGTAACGCTGCTGATCCTGATTTTGATCCAGTCCTTTGTGCGGCTGGTGGTAGTGGTAGCGGTGGCCCAGGTGGTGCCGGTTCTGCTGCTGTCCCAGTTGACGGTGGTGCTAGCTTGCTAGTTGCTGCTGGTGTTGCTTTTGCAGCCCGCAAAATGAAAAAGTCAAAAACCACTCCTACCGACACTGTCGCCTAGTTGTTCCGATTTTGACCAATCTATTAAAAAATCCCTGGCTTCGGCTGGGGATTTTTGCTTTGTAGAAATAGGGTGTTTTTTCTTATTGATCTTGCTAATCACATTAACAGAATCAATGGATTATGATTGGGTTTCATTGATCAATCGACTTTATCCCTCCCCACAATGCGTTGCCCGATGCGGCAATTGAGGCAGCGTTTTTGGTCACAAAATTGGGTTTTGAGCTCGATCGCAGCTTGGGTGTCAAAGGCGGTATGGAGGGGTAGCTGATGGGCCGCCCAAAAGCGGGTGATGGCATTGCTCTCGGCTGGGAGCGACTCTAGCAAGGACATCGCTAGGTGGGTATGTTGGCCTTGATTCTGGTGCTGTCCGTAGGCGACCATCAGCGGGGCAAGGGTGTTCACCAAAATCGTATCCACGGACTGCTGGCCCATGGCGGGGTTATGCGGTTTGCATGGTTTGCCGAGGCTGCTATGCCGTTGCCAATAGGGGGAAGGACTGGTAGTTAGCTGAGCGGCTAGGCGGGTTACCATTGTCTCCTGTACCTTGATACTGCCGTCAGCTTGGTAGAAGTCAGCATGAGGGTCTGGGTCAAGATCCATCATCTGGCTCAAGTCATCTTTGTCTTGTTGGAGGCCAATCAGATTAAACAAACTTGGCACGGCCGTCACCAGCGCTGCCAGCTGGACGATGCGCGTCACGGGGTGGTTGCCAGGGCGTAAACCACCTGTTTTCCAGAGGCTGCTGATCATGACCTTGTCCGTGAGGTTGAACTTGGTCCGGAGCCAGTCCCAGTCCTGCCGCAGTTGTTGGGCATAAAGTTGGTCGGTGGGTTCAGGGTCTTCCTCTAGTTCGGGGCCAATGTCTAGCCAGCCAGCAAAGCCTAATAATAGGGCCTCGATATGGCGGGGTATGTTGCTGTGTTTCCGGATGATCTTGAGGGGTACTTGCTGGGCTAATAATAACATGGGGGCGCTATTGGCCTTGAACCCGAATGCCTGAGCCAGCCATTGCCAGATGGTGGTCTCCCAATCATACTGGTTGCTGATCAAGAGATCTTGCACTAGTAGTGCCTTGCGGTGCAACCTTAGCCAGAGGGCATGATCCAGCATATTGATCTTGGTAAGCCGATCAAGCTGCTGGAGGTAAGGTTGGCAGGGTAGTATGCCAGCAGGGACCTGCAGCAGACCTTGGTATTTGTCAATTACCGATTGGGGCACCGAACCCGCTAGTGTCAATGTGGGTAGGGCCGTGCCATCTGTTAGGTAGATTTCCTTGTCATGGTGCCAAACGACGTGTAGGATGACTTGTTCGTAAGCCTGGTCCTGATGGTGGGTATGTGCTTGCCAGTCGCTGCTACGGTAATGGATCTCAACAGCACCAAACCAAACCATACCATCAATCCGGATCTGGGCATTGCTAAAATCTGGCCCTGAATAGGTGTTGAGGCTGCCTGCCTTCATGACCACAACGGAATGCCCCGAGGTAGTAGTCATGGCGCTGGGTGTGATCAGCTGCTGTTGCCAAACGAATTGCAAAAAGGCCTCTCGCATGGGGCGGTGTGCTTTTGATCTTGCCCGCTAGATACGGATTTTGGCGCAAATGTCGGAACATCTAAGTTGCCTTGGCTCCTGTTACGTGACGTGCAGCGGTGATTGGCGAATTGCCATATTCGGCAATCAGCCTGAGTTTACTTCCAGATTATATTGGGGGACCGAGGTAGGATGTTTCGGCATAAGGGTAGATATTGTGCCGCATCCTACTGATCAGATTGTTGTCATGGGGATATTTAACGCCTATTCTCTTTGATCAATGACACAAGACCACCAGCCAACTTCTGACCAAACAGCCAATGATGCAGGACAGGGTGTAAGCCCCATTGGGATCAATCCAGCCCATGCCTTGCGGTTTATTTTCATTACCATTTTGGTTGATGTGATTGGTTTTGGCATCATCATCCCGGTCCTTCCGACGTTATTGGCTAGCCTTGGTTTGACCGATAATTCTGAGGCCTCGCGCTATGGTGGTTGGTTGACGTTTGCCTTTGCGGCGATGCAGTTCTTGTGTGCGCCTTTGCTAGGTGGTCTTTCGGATCGGTTTGGTAGGCGCCCTGTATTGCTGATTGCCTTGACTGGTTTGGGGCTAGACTACATCCTGCATGCAGTGACCAACAGCATCGAGCTGCTGTTTGTGGGGCGGATCTTGGCGGGTATCTGTGGAGCTAGTTTCACAACTGCTTCAGCCTATATTGCCGATGTCAGCACCCCTGAAAAGCGCGCCCAGAATTTTGGTTTGGTTGGGGCTGCATTTGGTCTAGGCTTTATCATCGGGCCAGTGGTAGGTGGGCTTATTGGTCAGTTTGGGCCTCGGGCACCGTTTTACTTGGCGGCAGCCTTGTCCTTGCTGAATGTGCTTTACGGTTATTTTGTCCTACCAGAGTCCCTGCCAAAATCGCGCCGCCGTGCCTTTGACATCAAGCGCGCTAATCCGATTGGCGCCCTGAAGCATTTAGGCAATTACCCACAAGTCATCACCCTAGTGGTTGCCCTTTCGCTGATCATGTTAGCTGGCTATTCGGTGCAGGGTGTCTGGACGTTCTACACCAAGGGCCGCTTTAACTGGGACGAAAAAATGATCGGCTACTCACTTGGAGTGGTTGGTATCGTGGCATCCGTTGTGCAAGGTGGGTTGATCCGGGTGTTTTTAGCCAAACTGGGCCAGTCCAAAACGTTGATCATGGGCGTAACCCTTTCGATGTTGGGCCTGATTTCCTTTGGTCTGTCTGATGTTAGTTGGATGATGTTTGCGGCTATCATTCCGTATTGCACGGGTAACGTCAGTGGGCCGGTATTGCAGGGCCTGATTTCTAGTCAAGTCCCTGCTAACGAACAAGGCGAACTCCAGGGTGCCTTAACAAGCATCATGAGCCTGACAGCCATCATAGGCCCTGTTCTGATGACCAATATCTACGCCTACTTCACCGAGGCGGGTGCACCGTTCCAGCTACCAGGCGCACCGTTCTTTTTGGGGGCGGTGTTGGTCTTTGTGGCCATCATGATTTTGCTTTGGAGTAATATCTGGACTGCGGTACCTGTGATAGCTAAGGAGGGGGAGTAGTTTGACTCCATCCTATTAGGTTTAACTTTTTGACTTCTTAGGAGCCAAATCGGGGCGGTATCACCCCACTTCATCAATCATCGTAGTCCGTTTATCCCGCCAAACGCCTAGGATAATGGCTAGGCCAACTGCGGCTTCTGCTGCGGCGATGATCAGCACAAAGAGGGTCATCAAGATGCCCTCTGCACCGGGGGAGTACTTGCTGAAGACAACAAAATTGATATTGGCGGCGTTCAGCATCAGTTCAATGCCCATCAGGACCATCATGACATTGCGTTTGGTCAGGACCAAGTAGAGGCCTGTCACAAACAAAACAACCCCAGCCAGCAAAGCAGACTGCAACCATTGGGATTCCGTGAGGTTTAGCAGGCTCATCGTGGGCTGGGGTTGGTTGATGATAAATGGGAGGCAGGTAATTAGAAGGGAGAAGCCTAGGGCCTACTCAGGCAACATCAGATCAAAGTACTCCTTGACACGCGGGTCAGTTTCGTTTTTCTTGATCTCGATCAGGGTCTCGTGCACACCTGGTTGTTCGTCCAGCATACCAAGGGCTTGGAATGCGCCAAGGCGGGCCAAGGCATTTGGTCCTTTGGCGGCATTGGTCAGGTACTCGATCCCTTTGGTTTGGCAAGTTGTGCAGCGCAGGAAGTACTTACCTAGGGTATTGATGGCATAGTACTGGTTCTGCCCAGTCATCTTGGTGACGGTATTGATCATAAAATCATACTCCGCAGGGTCTCCTTTTTCGGACAAGGTCTGCATTACCAATAGCAGAATATCTTGGTCTGCACTAGTCTTGAGGGACTGGGCAAGGGTCTCTGCAGCTGGGCCACCTGCCTCTAGCATGGCTTGGATGGCATGGCTGCGTACACGTGGGCTGCTATCTTTTACCCCAGCATCGAGGGCTTGTTTTTCAATTGCGTTGGCTGGTTTGAGGCGGCTCAAGATCTCAGCTCGGACGTTGGTACTTGGGTCGTCTTTGGCCATAGCAAGTAATGTTGGCAAAGCCTTGATGCGAGTCAACGAATCCTGCATGATGTAGCCAATGGCAAGCTCACGCACGGCGTAGAACGGATCCTTTAGGGCGGAAAGCATGGCGGTCTGCACTTCGGCATCAGCCAAATCATTGCGAAGCTGACGGACGGCATCGATGCGGTGGATCAGGCGTTTGGCATTGGCCAGCTGGAAGATAAACTCCTTCTTGGTCTTGAGGTGGTTCAGGATGCCGATGGTGGTGTTCTGGGCATCAAACAAAATCAACTTAGGCTCTGCTGGTACGTCCCAGGTCCACTCTTGGTCCCGTTTATCCACCACAATGTGTTTGGTCAGCTTGGTGCCGTCTGGCATAAAGAGCTCAACATCCAACGGAAGGCGATAGACGGGGGTGTAAAGCGTATCCTGCTCTTGGGTTACCTGCAGGACGACGGTATTGCCTTTGGCATAGTGCTGAATGGCCACCCTCGGATGCCCAGCCGACATAAACCACTGGTCGAAGAACCAATGCAGGTCTTGGCCCGTAACCTCCTCAAAAGCCAAGCGCAAGTCATGGATCTCGACTGATTTGTATTGGTTGCGGGTCAGGTAAAGTTTGAGGCTGGCAAAAAAGGCCTCCTCACCCACAACGGTCCTAAGCATCTGGAGGATCAATCCACCCTTGGCATAAGAGTGTGAGTCAAACATATCCTCACGATCCCGCACGTGGTAGCGGATCAGCGGTTCTTGTTTGGTCTGAGCCTCTCCGAGGTATTCGCTCAGTTTTTTGAGGCGGGTATAGTCTAGGGCATCTTGGCCTTTGGTATGCTCATCCCACAGGAGCTCGCCAAAGGTGGCAAAGCTCTCGTTGAGGGGTAGGTTGGGCCAAGACTCGGTTGTGACCAGATCGCCAAACCATTGGTGGAACAGCTCGTGGGCAACGATGTCATCCCAGTTTTCGCCATCGGCAACTTTGTCATCCACCTGAAGGGCTTCCATAAAGAGGGAGGCAGAGGTGTTCTCCATCGCACCAGAAACAAACTCGCGGACGATGACTTGGTCATACTTAGGCCAAGGGTAGTCTACACCTAGTTTTTTGCTGAAGAACTCCAGCATCTGAGGTGTGCGACCAAAGATGTTTTTGGTTTTGGCAGCATACTTAGGCTCGACATAATAGCTGAGGGGTTTGTTGCGCCACTTGTCCTTCGTGATCACAAATTTGCCGATGGCCATCATGAACAGGTAGGGGGCATGCGGTTGCTTCATCTCCCAAGTATCGGTGCGGGTGCCATCCCGATTTAGGGTGCTGTAGCTCAAGAGGCCATTGCTGAGGGTGTTGTAGGCGGTATCAACGGTGATGACCATCTCCTGGGTACAACGCTCGTTGGGGCTGTCAATGGTGGGGAACCAATGGCTGCTGGCTTGGGTTTCCCCTTGGGTCCAGATCTGCTTAGGTTTGTCGGGGTCCTTGCCATCGGCGTTGATGAAGTAGAGTCCTTTGTCGCTGGTAATGGCTGCACTGCCGCCTTCTTTGACGGTTTCGGGCCGTGCAGTGTAGTCGATCTCGAGGGTTAGGATTTGGCCTTTACGATAGGTGCTATCGAGGGCGATGTGCAGCTGGGTGCTGTCATAGCTGAACTTGAGCTTGCGCTTTTTCTTGCCTAAAATGGTCTTGACACTGCGGACATCGAAACCAACGGCATCAAGCGTGAGGGAGTCTTGCGGGTAGAACCATGGGCTGAGCCGTAGGGTGGCGATAGCGGGTGCTTCGCGTTTGGCCCAGTCAAACCGAATGTCGATTTTGGTATGCTGCAGGTCCCAATGGAGGGTTCGGCTAGGTTTGTAGCTATACTTTTTGGCCGCCCACTTCGGGATGATTTTGGCTTCGGGTGCTGCTGATGTGTCAGGTTGTCCTTCTGCGGAAACGACAGGTTGCGGGCGCTCGTTCTGAACCTCGGCGGTGCTGACGGGGTTGCTGCTATTGGTGCGTTTGCAACCCGTGAGGGTAAGCTGGCCAGCCATATAGGTTAGCAGGCAGAGGCCTATCCAGCTAAATGTCCGGCTATTGTTTCCGGATTGGAGGGCCTTGTTAGTGTTATGATCCTGCGGTTGCTGCGCTAGTTTGGTCATCTGGTCGGTAATGGCTGAACGGCTGGTAATGGTCTTGTAGCGTTTGGGACGTAGTCTGTTGTGCTACAAGGGTGCTACAATGTGGTTGCGAATATAGGGCCTAGGCCTAGGTTGCGTACTGCAATCCACCCAAAAAGACCAATCCGATCTGCAATCGGCCCAGAGATACTGGCTGCACCTATCCTAAAGTAAGCAAGCTAGTGGCAATGTCCTACCTTTGTGACCCAACAGATCTAATATTTGCTTTGGCCTAGTCCCGTCCGAGCCCTTTGTCATTATGTGCGCCGCCAAACGTCAAGAACATCTATCTGCCGAACCCACACCCCAGCAAGCACAAGACCGTGAGCTGGAGCGTGCGCTGCGGCCTTTGAGCTTTGAGGCCTTCACGGGGCAGCACAAGATCCTGGAGAATCTGCGGGTTTTCGTTGGGGCGGCACGCAAACGTACTGAGGCGTTGGACCACGTTCTGCTACATGGCCCTCCTGGGCTTGGCAAGACGACCCTCAGCCATATCATCGCAAATGAGCTGGGTGCAGGCCTCAAGATGACAAGCGGGCCTGTCCTCGAAAAACCGGGGGATTTGGCTGGCCTGCTGACCAACCTAGAAGAGCGTGATGTCTTGTTCATCGACGAGATCCACCGCCTAAATCCCGTGGTAGAAGAGTACCTCTACAGCGCTATGGAGGACTACAAAATCGACATCATGCTGGATAGTGGCCCCAATGCCCGCTCGGTCCAGATAGGCCTCAATCCGTTTACCCTGATTGGCGCCACCACCCGTGCTGGGATGCTTACAAGTCCGCTGCGGGCGAGGTTTGGCATCAACTGCCGGCTAGAGTATTATGATGCCCAACTGCTAACCAGCATTGTCCTCCGCAACTGCGAGATCCTCCGGACGACCATCGTCCCTGATGCGGCATACGAAATCGCCCGCAGGAGCCGAGGCACACCCCGCATTGCCAATAACCTACTGCGCCGCACCCGTGACTTCGCCCTGATGAAAGGGGAGGATGGCATCATCACGATGGACATTGCCCAATTTGCCCTCGATGCCCTTGATGTCGATGCCCATGGCTTGGACGAAATGGATAATCGCCTGCTGAAAACCCTGATCGAAAAATTCAGTGGGGGACCAGTAGGCCTGAGCACCCTAGCCACTGCCGTCTCCGAAGAAGCCGAAACGATCGAGGAGGTCTATGAGCCCTTCCTGATCCAGGAGGGGTTCTTGAAACGCACGCCCCGTGGCCGCGAAGCTACTGACAAAGCCTACGCCCACCTTGGGGTTCCTAGGCCATTGGGTGGGTTGTTTGGGTAGGTAGACTTTACCCGCTGTATTTTCCCACCCCATGCCCTATCTTTGTCGTCGGGGGGGGCGCTGGGGGTTGGTTGTTCCGATGCGGGAGGCTGGCCGATGGTGCTTTCCCTGACCATACACCAACTGACGATGCAACCTTACAAAATCGGCCTGATCACGGAACGCAAATCCCCACCTGATCACCGTGTGGCCTTTATCCCTGAGCAGTGCAACAACCTGCTGGCGGCCTACCCTCACCTCACGATAGTGGCCGAGCGCAGTGCCGTTAGGGCGATTCCGGACCAGGAGTATGAGCATGAAGGCATCGAGATTGTCGAGGATATGACCGATTGCGACATCCTGTTTGGCGTCAAGGAGGTCCAGAAGGAGAACCTGATCCCGGGGATGACCTATTGCTTTTTCACCCATACCATCAAGCGGCAGAACCATAACAAGGCCATGCTGCGCCGTATGATGGACCTAGGCTGCTCGGTCTATGACTATGAGGTGATCACGGACGAAAAGGGGATGCGCACCGTCGCCTTTGGCTATTATGCCGGCCTCGTTGGTGCCTATAACGGCATCCGCGGATGGGGACTGCGCACGGGTTTGTTTGACATTCTGCCCGCCCACCAATGTGGCCACTACGCCCTGCTGAAACGCCAGATTGCCCAGATGCCTAAGCTGCCTCCAATCAAGATTGTGATTGCGGGCCGCGGACGGGTAGGCAAGGGCGCCAAGGAAATGCTCGACGCCTTCGGGATCCGGCAGGTGGACAAGGTGGCTTTCCTAGAAAAGCAGTATGACGAGGCGGTTTATACCGTCCTGCAGAGTGGAGACTATTATGCCCTGCCCGATGATAAGCAGTGGGATAGCGACTATTTCCACCAGCACCCAGGGGCAGTGCATAGCATTTTTACGCCCTACCAACGGGTCGCCGATCTGCTAATCACGACGGCATTTTGGCATACGGACACCCCGCCATTGTTCCAGCCAGCGGAAACCCAGCAACCTGATTTCCGCATCAAGCTGATTGCGGATGTGACCTGCGACGTAGAGGGATTTGTGCCGATCAACCTGCGGGCTAGCACCATTGCAGCGCCGTTTTATGACTATGACCCCGCCACGGGGCAGGAGGCCGCTGCCTTTAGCAGCCTCGACCACATCAACCTGATGACGGTGGATAACCTGCCCTGCGAGCTACCACGGGATGCGAGCTGCGAGTTTGGCCGCCAGCTGCTGGATAACTTTATGCCCTACCTCCTGGGCCGCGACAACGGCACTGCCGAGCGCGCCAAGATACTGGATAAGGGCCACCTAACACCTCGCTTCCAGTACCTAGCGGAGTGGGTGAATAGCTAGAGGTTTTTTGGGGTTCCCGAACGTGATTTTCGGGAATGGGGTGGTATGTTGCGGGGGAGAAACCACACATGTGGTTTCTCTGAATCTTATACTTGCTTACAATGAAAGATCTAATAACACGAAGGGACTTATTTACCGCCGTTTTTGTTGGTGTCTTCATTCTTTTTGCAGCTTATATTCTCGTGTTGGGGGCAATATATTTTAGCGGTGGCGTTTATGTTGAAAAAAGCGCCCAACTAGGGGACACTATAGGAGGCCTATTAGGCCCTATCATTGGTGGTGTAGGGGCTTTGCTGACCTTCTTAGCCTTTTATGTACAGTACCAAGCCAACCAAGACACCAAAGAGCAATTCCGTATCCAGTATCAGAATAGTTTGGAGGCAGGGTTTGAGACTTCATTCTTTGCACGGCTTGAGTTGTTTAAGAAGGTGCAAAAGGAGGTAGAGGATAGTATGGCATTCAAGGGTTTGCTGGATGATTATACAGTTGTTTATTGTGAGTTAGGTAAATTTATGGAGAATATTTATTTGAATACAGATCCATCTATTCAGATTGCTCATTTTGAAGGTGTTACATCGGTTTCAATGCCAAATTGGAATGTTTTATGGTCATCAAAATGGTCCCAAGCTAGTATGCATCATTTTGTATTTGCTATTCTTGAGCGCGGATCTGACAAGTTTGATTCTTTCCCATTTATCAACAATACTACCGTAGAAGTGGATCTTTATTCTTATCGCAATTTTTTAGGTTATTTTCTTCTCTTAATTGGGATGAATAATATTGAAAAATCAACAATGTGGGCTCCTAACGTTGACCATGATGAAGTTGTCATTAAAGGTAATGCTAGTTTTACGAATCAATATATATTAAACCTATATGATTTAATTTGTTTTGTAATAGACACAACTGTCTTTGATAATATGGCGGTCCATTCTGACCAAAAGTCTACAATTTCAAAAGCCGAGCTATTAGCCTCCTCAATAAAGAAAAAGAAGGGAGATTATTTCAGCCTTGTACGTGCTCAAATGTCTTCTTATGAGACGGTTTTTGTGTATTACAACGCCATATCTGACAATGGTGTAAAATGGTGTGATTCTCAAATAGTAAATGGGGTTTCTCGATCTATCGTCCGAGACTATGATTTATTTAAGAATCTAAATGAGGACCTTGTTTTGCCACAGAATAGAATAGAGAACCTACCAGATCAACTTCGCCAATATTTCCATGTTGATCAAGGTGGAACATGGGAAGGGGAGTAACTGCTATCTTCCTTAGGTGCATTTATCAAAGCCTTTTCATGGGCCAAAGAGGGTAGGGCGATGTCTTCGCGCATCCCACTAAACCTCTAGTTTAGTTTTGCGTTTTGACTACATTCGTTGTACATTGGTGCCAGTAGTAATGATGACCTTATGGCCAAAAGATTGTTAGCAAAAGTACCCGTGTCGCCCATGCTGCTTGTCTGGGCACGGAAAACACGTGGCCTTTCGCCCGAGGAGGCAGCGACCATGATGGGGCTAGAGCCAACAACACTTCTGGCTTGGGAGGCTGGTGAAGATGCACCTTCCCTCACCCAGCTTGAGAAGCTCGCCTACAAGATTTATAAGCGGCCATTGGCTATCTTCTTTATGTCTGCCCCGCCAGACCTTCCCTCGCCACAGGAGAATTTCAGGGGAATGCCTGCCAGTGCCATGGCAACGATCGGGCCTGATAACCTGTTAGCAATCCGGATCATGAGGTCGCAACAATTGGTCTTAGAGCAGCTTGAGCCAAGCCCAGAGGTGCAGTTACCATCAATTAGTCCCGTGCCAAATGATCTAGGTGCCTCAGTGACAGCCATCAGCAAATGGTTTGGCATCGACCATGTCGCCGTTCAAGGTCTCCTAGACCTTGCGGCTGCTTTTAAATATTATGTCGGGCTGCTCGAAGCCAAAGGTATTTTTGTTTTCCAGCAGAAGCTGCAGGACATTCAGGGCTATTGCCTCACACACCATCAGTTCCCGATCATTTGTATCCAAAGTCAGGATGAGCCAGCCAGAAAGATCTTCACCCTATTTCACGAGCTAGGGCACCTATTGCTCAATCTTGGTGGGTTTTATGACCAAAAAATTGCAAAGGATTTGCTCAAACAACATAACGAGGTGGAGGTTTTTTGCAATAAGTTTGCCCATGAAATGGTTTTGGACAGGTATTTATTCAAACAATATTTGACACAAAACTACCTCAAGTCTGACAAGTGGGACACCGCAACGCTCGCCAAAGTAGCCAAGCAATTTAAGGTCAGCAAAGAGGTCCTGATCCTGCGACTCAAAAGCGAAAGTTATCTTTCTGAAAAGGACGTATTGATCCTGCGGAAAACGCTGCAAGACGAGTTCGCCCTGCTTAAAACCGACAAACCAAAAGCATCAGGTGGTCCAGATTTTCATGTTATCAACAAAAGCCAGCTCAGCAAACGATTTGTATCTACCATTTCTTCAGCCTATCAAAGAGGGTTGATGAGTCCACTGGAGGTATGCCAATCATTGCGTATCAAATCATCCCACATTAGCGACTACTTATAGCAATGGCCCATCCCATCTACTTGATTGACGCCAATGTATTGATAGGCCTCAAAAACTATCCATCCAAACAGTTTCCGTCTTTGTGGCGGCGGTTGAATGAGATGGTGTCTGAGAAGCGACTCTTTTCATGCCGCGAAGTATTGCGTGAGCTAGAATTATCTGATGATGAATGTTCAACCTGGTCCAAAGCTAATAAGTCAATTTTTCTAGATCCGGCGCTGGAAGAGTTTGTGTTGGTAACAGAAATTCTTGATCGCTATCCAAATAGTATCCGAAAGTTCAACATTGAGGCTGGCAAGCCAGCAGCAGATCCATTCTTAGTGGCATCTGCAAAGGTGCATCAATACATATTACTCACGAACGAAAAATATAAACCTAATGGTCAAAAGATACCCAATATCTGCGAACGCTATGAGGTTGATTATATCGACTGGTATGGTTTCCTAGCAGCCGAGGATTGGGTGTTCTAGTTTGATTTCTCGCAATCCCTACTCAATTACCTTCGGCACCCTAAAATAACTACTATCCGCTTTCGGGGCATTCAGCAAGGCTTTGTCATGCGCCAAAGAGGGTAGGGCAATGTCTTCGCGCAGGACGTTGGTTTCGCTGCTGATATGGATCAGGGGCTCAACGCCAGTGGTGTCCACCTCGCTTAGTTTGTCCATCCAGCTAACGACGGCCGTTAGGTTTTCAGCCATGGCGACCGTTTCGGCCTCGGTGAGGGCCAGGCGGGATAGGTGGGCAATCTTGTTGACGAGGGCACTGTCGATGGTCATGGCAGCTGGGTTGGCGCAGTTGTGGATAACAAAGGTAAGGAGGATCAGGAGCTTAACCAGCATGGAGGCGGGCAAACTTGGCCCTTGCTGCTGCCATTGCTTTGGGGTTGCGGGCCGTCAGCTCATCCTCGATGGTTTGGTAACAGGTGCGCTTGAGGCCTTCGGTATCTTTTGCTTCGATAAGGCCAGTTGTCGGCATCGGCTTGTGGAACCGGAAATAGGCCCAATGCCAGCGGGCACCAAACTGTCCCCAGTCGGGCATGATGTACCAGTTATAGGCAATCGTGATCGGCACCACCGGCACACCCGTCCTGATCGCAGCCTTAAAGGCTCCATCGCGGAACTGCCCCATCAGGGGTTGGTTGTCCAGCGTGATCCTTCCCTCCGGGAAAAACACAACGGAGCGGCCTTCCCGTAGTTTTTCGACCGCCATATCTAGGGCCTTGTTGCGGTCCTGCGCATTCCGCCGATCGACAGAGATATGCAGCTCCCGAAAGTAGAGGCCAAACAGTGGCACCTTCAGGATACTGGCCTTGCCGACGAAGGCCACAAACCGCCGCAGGATCCAGGTCAGCATCGCGATGTCGAGGTAGCTGGTGTGGTTGGCCACAAAAACGCAAGGCCCCTCGGGGATGTTGCGGCTGGCATCCTTGGTGATGACGGGCATCAAAATGGCAGGGAAAAATGTCCAGCACCAGATCTGGTTAAAGAAAACCGTCAGGGGCTGCAGGGGCTTGATCTTGATGCAGAGCCAAAAGAACGGAAACAGCACCAAAAACGAACCCACAAACACGAGGGCGCCATAAGTAATATATGCACGACGAAGCCAAATCATGCCGCAAATGTAAGCCTAGCAGGCCCGCGCAAATAGGCCCCGCGCGTTTTTGGCCCTAATTTGTTGGCCATCTTGTTTGGTACCGAACTATATACCTTATTTGCGGCGTCTAAACCAACGATGCAGACCAATAACCCAGTCATTATATACGCAACCAGCGCTGTCATCCTGAGCACCAAGTCATAACAAACCAGTACAACCCAGCTCAGCGGCAGTAAACCAGCAACTGACACAAGTCCCGATAGCGAATACCAGCACAACAATACCCGAAGGCAATAGCATCCGTAACCCCGATAGCATAATCAATATAGTACCAGCCAGTCCTAAAGGGACTTTCCCAGCACTGGCAAGCCACCAATAGAGTCGGCCACTTGATCTAGCATAAGGACCGAAAGATGTACGTCGCTAACCTGTATTCGTGCTAGGTGCCAACAGGCTTGTTTAGGGCAAACCAAAGGATGTGTAGGGATGACAATAACGACAAATTTGGGCCTTGCATGGGCAGACTAGACACAGCAACACAACGCAACAAAACCAACCACAAACCCTTTAGTAACACGTAAGACAACCAAATGGCTAAGCAAATCCAGAACCCCAGCCGACTAGTGAAGATAGGCGTATTCTATGATGGCAACTACTTCCTGAAAGTAAGCAACTATTACAGCTATGAGCACGAGCGCCAGGCCCGTATCAGCATCGGTGGCCTGCATGGTTTCATCAAGAACCAAGTGGCCGAGCTCGAAAGCATCGACACAGACTATTGCCACGTTGTGGATGCACACTTTTTCCGTGGCCGCCTCAATGCAGTCGAGGCCCGCGACCAGAACAAGTTGTTCAATGACCGCATTTTTGACGACATCTTGATGAACGAGGGTGTCGTAACCCACTACCTCCCGATCCGTAGCCGTTTTGGCAAACGCGAAGAGAAGGGCATCGACGTATGGCTCGCCCTTGAGGCCTTTGAGCTCACGATGTACAAAGCCTTTGATGTCGTGGTCCTGATCGCCTGCGATGGTGACTATGTGCCCTTGGTGCGCAAACTGAACACAATGGGTGTCCGGGTCATGCTGCTGAGCTGGGACTTCAAATTCACCGATGACTTTGGCCAAGAGCGCGAAACCCGCACCTCGCAAGACCTGCTGGAAGAAGCTACCTATCCGGTCATCATGCACAACATCATCGACAACCGCTTGGCCAACAAAAATGGTGTGATCGATAAGTTGTTCGTCAGCCAAGAGACCAAGAAGTTCTATGACAACTTCGTGCAGCGCCCAGTGACGGCCGCCACCATTCCAGAAGGTGAGCGCCTGATCAGCGTCATCACAACCCTGCGGCCTGGTTATGGCTTCATTGCTGCCAAACCACAAAACTTGTTCTTCAGCTATGCTGACCTGATCGAGGGTGAATTCACCGACCTGCGCGAAGGTGACACCATCGAGTTCAGCCTTGGCAACAACGAAAAAGGCGAGAAAGCCGATGCCGTCCGCAAAATCACGAACTATGACCCCAATGCAGCCGTCTAGGTAAAGCCAGTTATCAGTTATAGATCAATAACTCAAAGCCCTATCAGGTAATTCTGGTAGGGCTTTTTGTTGGACTTTGGGTCTGACTATGCCACAGCAAAAAGCCCCCTGATCATGACCAGAGGGCTTTGGTTAGTAATACAATATTGCGGAGTTACGAGATCACTCCCAATTCCTTGCCCACCTTGATGAAGGCAGCAATGGCCTTGTCGAGGTGGTGTTGCTCGTGCCCAGCAGAGATTTGTACACGGATGCGGGCTTTGCCTTTGGCCACAACAGGGTAGAAGAAGCCGACGACATATATGCCTTCTTTCAGCAGGGCGGCGGCCATATTCTGGGCTAGGACCGCATCATAAAGCATGATCGGAACGATGGGGTGCTCACCAGGTTTGATGTCGAAGCCAGCCTCGGTCATCTTGGTCCGGAAGTAGTGGGTATTGGCATGGACCTTGTCGCGCAGCTCGGTACTGTTGGACAGGACATCTAGCACAGCTAGGCTAGCCCCCACAATAGATGGAGCCAAGGTGTTGCTGAATAGGTAAGGGCGTGAGCGTTGCCTCAGGAGGTCGATGATCTCCTTACGGCCAGAGGTGAAACCACCACTAGCACCACCAAGGGCCTTGCCTAGGGTTCCGGTGATGATGTCCATCCGTCCCATGACGCCCTTCATCTCATGCACACCACGGCCAGTGGCACCCATGAAGCCCGTGCTATGGCACTCATCACTCATGACCAAGGCATTGTACTTGTCAGCTAGGTCACAGATCTTGTCCAGCTGCGCTACAGTGCCATCCATGCTGAAGACCCCGTCTGTGACAATGATCCGGAAACGGCAATCTTGCGACTCTTGCAGGCAACGCTCCAGATCCTCCATGTTGTCATTGAGGTAGCGGAAACGTTTGGCTTTGCATAAGCGTACCCCGTCAATAATGCTGGCATGGTTCAGCTCATCACTAATGATGGCGTCTTGCTCATTAAACAGCGGCTCAAACACACCACCGTTCGCATCAAAGGCCGCGGCGTACAAGATCGTATCCTCCGTGCCAAGGAAATCCGACAAACGCCGCTCTAGCTCCTTGTGGATATCTTGGGTGCCGCAGATAAACCGCACTGATGACATCCCAAACCCATGGCTGTCGATACTTGCCTTAGCAGCCTCCAGCACCATAGGGTGTGAGCTAAGGCCTAGGTAGTTGTTGGCACAGAAGTTAACCACCTCGCCAGCTTCGTCTGTCCGGATGTCCGCTGCTTGTGGGGTGGTAATGATGCGCTCCACTTTGTAGAGACCGTTGGCTTTGATGCCATCGAGCTCTGTCTGGAGATGTTGCTTGAGGTTGCCGTACATATTGATTTTTCTCGTCTAAGAGGATTGGTGTAGATGTTTGATCCCTGCCGGGATGCTATTGAAGGGCTAGTAATAGTAAAGCCCTAGTCAGATGCTAAAGTACAGCCTATAAACCAAACAGACCAACTAGGCGATCCCTAATTGGTCTGTTTGTCTGCATTGGTCTGGATAGGACCTAGTTGCAGGCTACTTGGGCTGACGTTTCTGGATTTCGTGTTGCAGGTGTCCAACTATCACCCCAAGGGCCTTGTCGTAGTTGTGGTTATTGGGCACGATGAGGTCAGCTTGGTCTTTGTATGGCTCGATGAACTGGCGGTAGGTAGGGTTGACATGGTGCTCGTACCGATAGAGCACATCATCTAGGTCATATCCCCGCTCGCGGTTATCCCGGATGATACGGCGTTTGATCTTGACCATTTCGGTGGCGTCCACAAAAAGACGCAGGTCCAGCAGGTTGGCCACCTCGCGGAAGTGAAACACAAATATCCCCTCCACGATGATCACTGGCGCTGGTCGATAGGTGATAAAGGTATCTGGGGCCGTGGCGTTGTTGAAGTTATACTCCTTAACCACAACTTCTTTGCCCGTTACCAAATCCTTTATGTGGCCTGAGTATAGCTCATGGTCGATAGACTCAGGCATGTCAAAATTCTCGATGCCTTCGCGGTCTTTTGGTTGCTGGTCGATGTCACGATAATAGTTATCCTGTGACACGAGGCAAACATCATTGGCTGGGAAGGCCGCCATCAAACTGCGAAGGAAGTGGGTTTTGCCACTTGCGCTTCCCCCTGTAATGCCCACAATGTAGGGCTTATGCGTATTAGTCATTTTGAGGATTCTATCAGAAGCAGGGTGCGATCGCAAAACCAACTAGTGGCAGGCAGAGGCACCTTAGGTCAGGGATATTTTGTCTCTCCCTTTGGTGATCAGGTAGGATTTATTTCAGCTAGCAATATATCAGCTAGTAGTGATAAATAGAATTACAAAATCGAGTGCATTCCTTTAGGCTCTGGAACTTGCTTTCTGATGTTTTAGGTACCCAACAAGTAGGCACGGGTCTCGGCATCACAGGCAATATAGTCCTCAAGGGATAGGCCAGTTGCATGCGGGATCTTGGCTAGGGCATCAGCCACTAAGTCGCTCATCGCTAAGAAGCCTACCTCGTCTGCTAGAAACTTGGCTACTGCCACCTCGTTAGCGGCGTTCAGTATACATGGTGCATTGCCACCTGCTGCCATCGCCTGATAGGCCAAGGCAAGGTTCCGGAATGTCTCTAGGTCTGGTTGTTCAAACGTAAGGCTAGGGTAGTTCAGGAACGAAAAGCGGGGGAAGTCAGATACCAACCGATCAGGATAACCTAGGGCATACTGGATCGGTAGTTTCATGTCTGGCAAGCCAAGCTGGGCCTTGATGCTGCCATCCCGAAACTGCACCAACGAGTGGATAATGCTTTGCGGATGAACCACTACCTCAATCTGATCTGCTTGCAGGCCAAATAGCCATTTGGCCTCGATTACCTCTAAGCCTTTGTTCATTAAGGAGGCTGAGTCGATTGTGATCTTGGCACCCATGTCCCAGTTTGGGTGTTTGAGGGCCTGCGCCTTCGTGACTGTCAACAGGTCTTCCTTGGTCCGTCCTCTGAATGGACCGCCGGAAGCTGTGAGGATAATCTTCTCGATGGGGTTCTGGAACTCGCCCACTAAGCATTGGAAGATGGCACTATGTTCGCTATCCACAGGGTAGATATTGACACCCATCTCTTGTGCCAAGTTGGTGATGAGCTCGCCAGCGACGACTAGGGTTTCCTTGTTGGCTAGGGCGATTGGCTTACGTGCGCGGATGGCCCGCATCGTTGGCACTAGCCCGGCAAAGCCTACCATGGCTGTCAGGACAATATCCACCGTGTCCATCTCTGTCAAGGCGGCGATGGCGTTGGCCCCGGCATATACCTTGATCCCGAGGGGGTCCAGGGCCGAAAAGACCTTGTCATACAGGTCCTCATTGCCGATTGCGACTGCATTAGGCTTAAATTGAGCAGCTTGAGCAATTAGCAGATCTGCATTGTTGCCTGCCGTTAGTACCTCTGCAGATAACCGCTCTGGATTGGCTGCAATTACTTCTAGTGCCTGCACCCCAATCGACCCAGTACTACCTAATATTGCTACACGACGGATAGGTAAATCGGTCTGCTGAGGGCTAATGATGCTTGGCATAGTCGGTGCTAGGAGTGATGAAGGATGTATGCGTTGGTCTAATCTTGCTATCGCCGGTTAGGATAATGGAATCCTGAGACAGAAAAGATAACCAGTCTGCAAAACAACTGATATTTTTGCATTATTGGTGTTGTCACCTAGTTGGGATAAGGACTAAGCCCCAAAATCAAAATCAGGGTCAGCTTACAGCTTGCTAGTGCCCAGACATAATCCAAATATGCCCCATAACGAATGACCCAAAGCCAAGTAAGCAAACAAGTCCGGGTGTTGTTGGTCGCCATCATTGCATTTTTGGGGCTAACTAGCTATGCTGGCATTACAGTCACTAATGGCATCAAAGTCCGATGGCTAGCTCATGGGCAATATCAAGCATACAATAGGCCAAACCAAGGCTACTATACAGGACAGGATATCCGACGGCATCCCTTTCATACCTCAATAGGCGACTGCCAATACAACCCCAAAACACGGCACCTAGAGTTTAGTATTCGCTTCTTTACGGATGACCTAGAGCAGGCACTTACCACCTTTGGCAAAGCTCCTTTTGTGCTGGACAATAAACGCCAAGCTGAGGCCCTGCTGATCCAATACCTACTTAGGCATATCAAGGTTAGCCAGCAATCAACAGGAGCGACATCTCAGCCTATTATCCTTAGCGTTGTTGGCAAAGAGACTGCTAATGACGTCACTTGGGTGTACCTAGAGTCTGCCGATTGTTTGTCAACTGGGCTCACCTTTCGGCAAAGCTGCTTAACTGATCAATTTGATGATCAGCAAAATATCCTTAATGTAGAGGTAGGCGGCCTTAAGCGCACCTTGTTGTTTGATGGGCGGCATCCAGAGCGGGGAATTTAGGCTAGGTAATAGCCCAGATATGTGTATCTAATTTGCAAACTTAAATTAGCAATAGCCTTAGCCTGATTTCCAAAAAGCTGGGTCAGTTTAATGATATTATTGCCGACCTAACCGCAACAGCGTATAAAAATGGCAGCCTACGCAAATGGCAAACCAGGCCTACAGCGATGCCAGTGCTAGGAACACCATGCTGATTCCAAGGGTCGGCATGATCCAGCCCATGCTAGTAGTACCTAGCAGCAAACAAGCCATCACGAATCCTAGGCGAGCGGCAAAGACCTTGGGTGCCTTGTCAACCGGATTGGCGGCGGCACCAAATAGCCGAGGGTTGCGCTTGGCCAAGACCCGCAGGAGGCTGTATTGCTCCTAACCCCAAGCACGACAGCCAAAGTCATAAACCAAGAAGGCAGCCAATACCCAGGATGGATAAACCAGCGTTAGACCAGCCAAAAGGCTTATTTGTAACGCTACCATGCGGACGACGCGCTCGTCCATGCGGTCTGGGGAGGTGGGGCATTCTAAAGGTGGGAGCATAGGGGTACTAAATCATGGTTTTCGTGGTTCAATAGGGATTGGTGTATTGTTGAACTCGGAATATAGAGCTACGAGTTCAGGTGAGTTATATTTTGATACATACTTTTCAAGAAGCTCATTGATAGGTTCTTTATCGATATTGCTGAGATATAATGCTCTGAAAATACCTTGAGCTTCCTTTCTCCAGTCAAGGATATACTCGTCCTTGGTTTGGTATATTTGCAATATCATTAGTACACGTAACGGGGTTTTCTCAGCGTGCTGCATGAGCTCATCAACATGTCGGCCAAGATTATCGATCTTAGTTTGACTTACCTTTTCTATTAGTTTAACATGGAAATCTAACAATTTACCTGGTTTAGTCGCTCCAATCAGAAGACAAAGATCTGGTATTTCTGAGGTTGTTTTATAGTATTTGAATATCTGCCTATACATTGTATTGGCATTTCTGGAAGGTAGGTATGCACAATAATTGGGTATTAATTTTGATACCAATTTATTTATTTTTGATTTAAGTAATAAGTGAAGGAATGATTCCTCGTTATATTTATTATTATATATAATTCCAGCCTCAGATATGGCATGATTGTGGAGTACAGAGGCAGTAACTTCACTTGTGATCCATTCGTTGGAAATGTTTAATTTTATTAGTATTTTGCTTCTTACAAATGAATAGCTAGAGTGTGCTGCAATGTGCTTGTAGCCATAAAGTAACCCGACAGTAAAGTAATAAGGGACTATTGATTTGGTATCAGTAACGTGTTTGGCAATCTTGTCAATAATTCGGATAGCGATTGTCGATGAAAGATCGTATATGCTTATGAATGACTTTCCTAAAGCAAAATACAAGGTGGGGTCATTATACAATTTGGTTTGTTTAAGCAAAAAATTAAGTATATATAATTTATTTTTTATCGAACATTCGTTGTTATCTAGCATCGTTTTTATTATTATGTTGCACGTCATATAATAGAAAGAGTTGATTGCGGTCATAATTATATCATCTCGTTTCGGTCTATTCTTTTCGAATTTTATCAACCTAAATATGTTCTCGAATACGTTTAATACATCCCCTAATCCATTTTCATCTTTAGGTATTTCCTTGTTTGAGCTTTCCATGCTATCAAGTGTTGCTCTGATAATTTCATAGGTTGAGGTTTTATCTGGTAGTTGTTTTAGATTTACGATAAATGGTTTTAGATTTTGTATTAACTTTTGAAAATTGTTATTGCTATTTTTGATGATAATATTGATTGCGTATTTTGTGTATTCTGGCGATAGTTTTCCTAGATTCTCAATTAGAGCATTTAATTTTTCGATTGACAATTTTGAACTATATTGCTCGAAAGTTTCACCTGTGATTCTAGTTTTGGTACTAAACAGGTTACTTATACCTATTAAATCCAATGGCTGACTATTTATATGTTCTATTGCTTGAAGCGTAGAAAAACTGGTTAGTAGATTTATGTACTTTTGGGTCTGGATTAGTAGTTCATCAGCTAACTGTGTTTTGCCATCCCCCGAAATCCCAAAATAATACGGCAAGCCCTCAGGAATACTGTTTCTGTAGTGTGTTTCTGGCATTAGGTCAAGATCATTGAGTTCAATATCTAATCCTTTTTGTCTAAATACATTTAATAGTTGCCATGCTTTAGCGCTTAACCTACCATCAAGAGCATCGTTTTTTTCTAGATATTTCAGACTTTTTATTTTTTCTATGTATTGGTGGCAAAGGGTTTTGCTAGCAATAATATCGCCACATCTCGAAGAAATTAGTCTCCAAAGCTCGTGACTAAAATCAATGTTTTGCCATGGGCGATCTAGAATAAAGGGACTTACCTCTTCTATGTCAATCTGGTTAAATGATGATATATAAATGGCAATTCTTATTAGTACACTAGATTCGTATTGTAGAAACCGGAGCAATATAGATATAATTTGTGGCATTAAGTCAGTTTCTTCAATACACCTTTCAATTATTTGACGAATATGTGTGATAATAGCTGGGATATCACCTGAGCTAACTTCATGCGGTGCTAATGATGGAAGGTCCCAGGGCAAAAACACATATCTATTTGTGATTTCAATTCGTAAGATCTCGTTTTCAAGTAATTCGATTTGTCTAAATAGATCTACCGGTTTGCAATTTTTAATTATTGTCGAAGATAATTCATCTAGTATGTAGGGGTCACCATCCCATGTAGTATTTTGTACACCTAAAGTAGATTTGCAGAAGGGGGCAAAAATCAGCATATCAAAGTCAGAGCGATAATGTGGATGTAAGGTGATTTTTTCTACTAAGTAGTGTAAACCATATGATAACCTCTTTTCACTAGCTCCTTCTAGTATTAACTTGGTAATTAGAGCTATGTGATGGGTGTTTATGTGGTTCCCATCTAAATATGATAATAATCGCAGATAGTAATACTCGATATTGTCTGTTTCTATACCTTTTGTTTCTAATATTCGTGCCAACTGGTCTATCAAATCAAGGATTAGTTCTGTTGAAAGCTGGTATTGTTCACATAGTTTGCAACAGGCTATTAGGCTTGCGGTTCCGTATTTCAGTTCGTTGTCACTTGTTAAGGTCGAAAAGTAATTGGATCTAATTAAATGTTCTATAACTTTAGCACTTGGGTGATTTGTAAAAACGTGTTTAGATACTTCTACTTCATAACATAGATTTAATATTGCATTTATTTGTGTTTCGTTTAGATTTGAGGCGTTGCACATAATTTTCGCACGCTCAATTCTAGCGGTTTTAGTTCCAACTAATCTGAACAATATTTTTTCGAGGATTTCAAACGGATAATGGAATGCATCTTCTTTTCTGATATCTAGGTCCTTTCTGTGGGCAAATTTATTTAATGGGTAGCTTTTAATGAGTTTAATCCAGCTATTTGCTATTTCTATTTGGTTATTTCGTTTAGCGAGTTCTTCACCGCCAAAAACTAAATAAATACTATCTTGGTGCCCCTCACCTGGTTTGCTTGGTTTTCCCTTTCCTTGTGGGATGCCAGTTAATAGTTCACGTACTAGGGACTCCAACTCCCTTGCTGCATGCCCAAAATTCATCGTTTTTAATGGTAGATCAGAGTACTTCTGGTAAAGACAATTGAGGTAGAATTCCTTTGAAGTAGGATGTAGTAATTGAAGGCCCTCACATATAGCCTTCTCTGTCTCATTTAAGGAGAATTGTATGCTTTTAACTGCTATTTCCATTTTATACTGCTATGCTGCAATTTAGTGAAAAATCGCTAGTGCTATTGCGTTTCCATAAAAAAGATCCGCACCCTCCCGAGTGCGGATCTCATCAAATCAATAGCTAAAAGGATTATGCCAATACAGGCACACCATCCAACACTTGGTTGAAGTTGCGGGCTGGGCGGCCTTTCCAGTTTTGTTTGTGGTAAGCATAGCCGGCGATGATTGGCATCGCGATCGTGGCTTCAGCCCAGATCATTTGCTCATAAACCACATCTACTTTGCCCCATGAGCAGGCTTCTTTCAGGGTGCTACCGCTAAGGGCACCGTCACGCTCATCAGCCACTGTGATCTGGATGGCGTACTTGTGCATCGCAGCTTCTTTCTCCAAGATGTCGCAAGCAACGACGATGTCCTGGACGAAGTTCTTAGGCACACCACCACCGATCATGAACAAGCCAGACTCTGGGTTGTGCAGTTTCAGCTTGGTGATCTCCAAGAAATCCTTGGCTGAGTCAAGGCTGACGTGGCTTTCTGGATTGTGGAATTGGTGATAGACCAGTCCGAAACCAGCACTACAGTCGCTAAAGGCAGGGACGAAGATTGGCACACCTAGTTTGTAGCAGTTCCAGACGATTGAGTCCTTGCGGGTCTCGGCATATTGCTCATTTTCGTCTAGGAAGCGGCCCATCTCGCGGATAAACTCGCGTGAGCTATGTGGTTTGTGTTGCAGCAAGGCGCAGATCTGGGCGATGGTATCGTCGCAGATGCGGAGGTCCTCTTCGTCGATGAAGGTATCGTAGATACGGTCGATCATCAACTCGCGAAGTTCGTTGTCATCAATGCCGTATGGCGTGCCGACATAGTGTTTGAAGCCTAGGGCCTCGAAGAAATCTTGGTCAACGATGTTGGCACCAGTGCTGACGATGGCATCGACCATGTTGTTCTGGACCATGTCCACAATCACATGTTTGAGGCCAGCTGAAATCAGGGAGCCAGCAAGGGTCAAGAACACGGCGCATTCCTGGTCGGCCTGCATCATGTCAAAAATTTCGGCACCACGGGCCAGGTTGCGTGCCTGGAAAGCCATCGAGCGCATGGCGTCAACCATAGGCACTACGTTGTGGGCTTTGATGTCGATGTGGGCAATGGTGCTCTGGAGCAGCTCTTGTTTACGGGGGTTCATATCAGGCGGATGCGATGATTTTAAGAACGGTGAATAAATAAATCCCGCGGTTAATAGGCCCGCCAGCCATGTGCGCAATAGTAGTCCAGAAAGGCTAAAAGCCTAGCCTGCTGCCAATTGCGGTGCAAAGGTAATCATTTTTTGGTGCCTAGGTGGGCATGGCAGATTAACCTTCGGATACGGACCGATGGGTGGGCGCTAGGCTGTTTGGTACCAATAGAATAGCCTAATCAGATCAAGGACAATCCTGCTTAGGTGCTGGACTTAGGCATCTTGACCGTGTCGGTAAACTGCATCTTGGTATAGACCATGTTGCGGCCCAGCAGGTAGGCAAAGAAGGCAGCGGGCACAAACTTATAGACCATGTCATTGCGGCGGCGGTCTTTCCGGATGTCTAGGGTGGTGATATAGGCCTCCGTAAGCTCGTTACGTTTACAGAAAGCCCGCAGGTTCTTGAGCAGGGTAGGCTTCTCGACAAACTGGTTACTCCATTTGATCTCGAGGGCAAAGTTGGGCTTCTTGTTGGCACCCAACCTAACCAGATCGACTGAGCCACGGGACCAGCTGCTGTAGTAAGGCAGGTTCTGGGTGCGGTGTAGGAGCTGTGCAAATACTGCTGTTTCAACCACGCTACCAGCAAATAGGTCATCTTCGGCCACATCATGAAACAGGGCCGACCGTAGGGTAGGGTTGACGAGGTAGATCTTGAAAAAGTTGGCCCTGTCAAAGCGTTTGCCGTCCATGTCCACACGCTCCACTAGTTTGATGAGGTGGCAAGCCTCTAGCCAGACTAAGTATTTCCGGATTGTGTTCTTGGCCATGCTGAAGTTGTTGGCCAGCTCCTCCACAGAGGTTTCGTTGCCTGAGATATAGGCAAGGGAGGCAAAAAAGTGGTTCAGCGTCCGAGTATCAGCGATGCCATAAATGGCTGGCAGGTCCGAGGCAAGTAAGTGGACTGCCAACATATCCCGTAAGGGGGTAGTTAGATCTGGGCCAATGCTCGTCAGGGATGGGTATAGCTCTAACAGCCCACCAAAGTTGAGGTACTGAATAAACAGTTGGTTCAGCCTAGGTAGGCGTACCTTCTTGAACAAGACCTCAGGCTCGGCGATGTAGTTTTCGCCTAGCTCCTCTAGTTTACGGAACGTTTCTTTTTCGGCTCCACGCAGATATACAAACTCATGGAAGGTCGGTGGGGGCAGCAGGAAGGTCTGGTATTCGACCGGCTGACTTTCTTGTTGGATTCTAGCGGCATCCACCACACTACCAAGTATCAGCTTGATGGCAGGGTACTCGAGCGGAAGTAGTCGTAGCTGATTGGGCCAGTCCGAAAGGTACTCGGCTTGGTCCAGCATAAAATAGACTCGCTCTTGTTTCCCTTTATGGGCTTCGTCAAGGGCCAAACCAATAAGCTCTGCAATCGGGATGCCCGAGACGACAGGGTTATTGAGGTTAAGGTAGAAAAGTTGGGTAGCGCCTGCTGTTTGGGTTGCGAGCAGGTCTTGGACTAGGTATTTGAGCAAAGTGGTTTTGCCCACTTTGCGCCCACCTAATAGCACCCATGGTTTGGCCGTTTGGTCATCAATGATGCCGTTCGTGAAGAGGTTAACGAACAACCTACGCTGTTTGGGCAGCTCGGCAAAGGGGTAGGGGCGTTTATCCCACCAAGGATTTTGTTCTCTGATCCAGGAACGGACGAAATCGTCAGAAAATAGGCGCTTGCCCATGCTTTATGCGGTCAAAATGTGCTTACTTTGGGCACCTTATCAGTTTTTGGGCCCCTAATTTGGGTATTTGGATGGCTAAGTAACACATTATCAACCAATCAAGCAAGATCTTGGTGCAGTAGGCTGCTTTTATTTGTTGTTTTTAGCCTTATTTGATGGCAAAAGCGAACAAGCCCATAGTGTTATTGGCGAGATACTCTTTGGAGATCATGTTAATAGGGCAAGTTGGTACGATCAGCAACCTTGGCCTTTCTGATTTGGTTGCAATAGTTGCTGGTTTTGTATCCATAATGGTCGATTTAGCCATGATAATGCATATATTGTTGTAAGTTTGCATACATATGGCAGCTTTTTGGAGCTAATGTTTCCATTGTGCCTCATCGTTTTGCTAAACGGTCCTGTTTCATGAGCAAAATAGATCCATCTAATCCGACAACAGGGGCTGATTGGCAGCTTGACGGATTTACTCCTGCAGGAGATCACGAAGCCTTGGACGCTAATCCAGAGCCAGGTGCACTAACGCGTAAAGCATCAGATCTACGTTTTCTGCAAGCCGTGAATGCCGTGATGCAGCGCGAAGGGTTCAAGAACAACCGCCAGTTTTTGGCTGCGCATGGGCTCAACCTCGCGATGCTGAACAAGATCCGGACTGGTTTGCAGTCTGCCCCAGCTGATGTTGTTACCATGATGGCCACCCGTTATGGCCTGAGCCTCAACTATATCTATCTGGGGTTGGAACCGATGTTCCTTGATGACCTCACTACAGTTGCCAGATTTGAGACTCAGAACCAAACTACATATAGAGGCCTACGCAAATACGAGATTCCGTTCCTGAGTGCTAGGGCAACCGCCACCTTTGCCGAGTCGCTCCTGGACGACAATCAGTATAGCCCGTCTGAAACCATCGAGATCCTTTCGGACCAAGCGCCAAGCCCTGGTACCATTGCGGTCGAAATCAGTGGAGATAGTATGGCTGACCAGCTCAACGAAGGAGCCCGCATCTTGGTTACCCCCCTCAACCAAGCCGACTGGAAATATGCCAATAGTGGCGTCTATGCTGCCATCTACGGTAACAGCCACTTTGTGGTCAAGCGCATCAAGGATAACACGCTGCTCACTGACGGCACCCTAACACTCCATAGCGATAACCCCAAACATGGCAGCAATACCATCTTAGGAGATGACCTGCGTTACCTCTGGCAGGTCCAGAAGATACTAGAAGGTAAAGTACGCTAGGCTATTAGGTCAGGACTAGGTATATCGGTCATTTTTTGCGTTTGAAACCATCGTAAGTGCGGTCGCACACCGTTCCAAGGCGATAACCATAAGCCTCGGCAAGGACTTCTACAGATGGGCTATTAGTGTCTTGCAATTGTTGCAGCAACACATAGCCAGCGCCTTCGGCATCGCTGCCAGCGTGGTGGTGCTCGATCGGGATACCCAACCTGTTGCAAAGTGGCCCAAGGCTATACCGCTGATGACGCCCCCAAACTGCTCGGCTCAGGCTAACAGTGCAGACAAATTGCATAGGCTCTACTTCTAAGCGGTACCACCGAAACAGACTCTGGAGCACCAGCATATCAAATGGGGCATTATGGGCGACTAGCAGCTTCCCCTGTAACAATGGAGCTAGACGTGGCCATAGGTCCCGAAAGTCAGGTGCATCCTCTACCATTTCGGGCCGGATGCCATGCACCAAGATGTTGTGATAATTGAAATGGAAAGGCTCCGGCCGGATCAGGAAATAGTCGGTCTTGACCAAGGCGCCATCCACAAAGGTGCTAATCCCGATGCTGCAGGCACTGGTGCGCTCGTTGTTTGCCGTTTCAAAATCTAAGGAAGTGAAGGTCATCTGGGCTAGGTGGTATGGTCGTAATCTTGGTCATTTAGGACGCCCAAAGATAACCACCCATAATGCCTAAAACCTAAAGTTGGTCACCTCTGTCAGGAAGTGGCCGAAAGAACCAGGTACGGCAATGATGATAAACAAGATCCCGAGCAGGGCTCCATAAAAGTGCGCCGAATGGTTGACGCCATCTTCGTTACGGGCACGCGATCTGTACAAACTATAACCCACAAAAAGCAAAGCAAAGACGACAGCCGGCAGGCATATTATAAAGTAAAGGCAGATTTTACTCATCGGGCTCAGGATCACTGAGGCCAACATCATGGCCGAAGTAGCCCCACTTGCTCCGTATGAATAATAGGCGTTCTGGTTGCGTTTCTCGACCGTGAAGGGGATATCCGACAGGATGATTGCGACTACGTATGCTAGGCCATAGATGTAGATACCGCTGCTGCCATACTTCTGCCTCAGGATCATTTCGACGACTGACCCGAAGTAGTAAAGCGAGATCATGTTAAAGATCAGGTGCCACCAGTCCCGGTGGACAAACCCTGATGTTACCAGCCTAAAATACTCATTGCGGTGCACGACAGAGTAGGGATGATTCATGCAGTTCTGAAGTGTCTTTTCAGAATTGAACCCAAGATAACTCACAATAACAGTGAGGATAATGATCAGGACTGTCACAGGGGCAGTTGGGGGATTAAGACGTTTGACTTTGAGAATCTACTGGGCAATTGGCCTTAGTAGGCCTTGCCTAACAGGAGTATTGAGGACCCAAGTGCCGCAACAAACCCACGTCTATGGCACCTAGGACCAAGGTCAGAGGTTAAGTTTGACTAGTCAAACTTAGGTCTGATGTTGCGCATCTGTCCCAGGATCCAGTTCTTTCGGCGGCGGACACCAGGCAGCGGTTTGGTGGGGGACCACTTTAGTGGGTTGGGCAGGATTGCGGCCAAAGAAGCGGCTTCAGCAGCGGTGATGCGTTTGCTGCCATGGTTGAAGTGATTACGACAGGCGGCCTCAGCTCCGTATATTCCATCGCCAGTTTCGATGATGTTGAGATAAACCTCCATAATGCGCGTTTTACTCCACCAGAACTCAAGCAGGACGGTGAAGTAGGCCTCCAATCCTTTGCGTAACCAGGATCTTTGGGGCCAAAGGAATAAGTTTTTGGCGGTCTGTTGCGTGATGGTGCTGGCGCCTACCTTGCGTTTACTGTTTTCGTTGTGGTCCACGGCATTGTCGATGGCATCCCAGTCGAACCCGGCATGGTCAAAAAACTTTTGGTCCTCGCTGGCCATAACGGCCAAACTCAGGTTTTCTGATACGTCATTGAACGGTACCCAGTCTTGCCGGATGCGTAGCGGTTTGCCATCCCACCATTGCTCAACTGTCCGGATCAGCATCAGGGGCGTTAGGGGTGGGTCAACAAATTTGAAGACCAGCACCAACATATTGGTCACGACCACAAAGGCCATCAGGATGGTCAGGACGCGTCTAGCCCATTTGGCCCAGTTGATTTTCACTCGTTAGTCGATCAGGAAATTAGAAATCATTAAAGATCAATTGAGCACCTATGCCAAGGAAATGCGGACAGGCCTTTGGGTGCTCTGATACCAAAAGTAGCAGAAAATGAAAACATTTCGGCACTTGGGGCCACCATCAATATAATTGCGTATACGGAGCTGCCCCCCGGACAGGGCTCATGATCGTATAAAGCGAATGACCTAAACCAAGATTTGGATAAGTACATTACCCTCTGGCCTTGATAGATGGTCTTCCCCTTAGGGTTAGTACCAAACCACTTTGGTATATGCTGCTCCGTTACTGCCTGTTACAATCAGCTGATAGACCCCTGTCCTAGGAGCCTGCGTAGGTAAGGGCTGCCAAACGTTATTGGCATCAATGGTACCGTGGCTCACTACTTGCCCGAGGTTATTTAT
The DNA here is from genome assembly GCA_027490155.1 of Cytophagaceae bacterium. Lineage (GTDB taxonomy): Bacteria > Bacteroidota > Bacteroidia > Cytophagales > Flexibacteraceae > CANHWS01. Next base: position 156,689 of record JAIXYP010000052.1, read on the forward strand.
CAGCTGCCAATGTTGGGCCAAGGCTGGGTTAGCCACCTTGAAGCCTGTCGGGTTGGGGTTGCTAGCCTCTAGGCCAATAGCAGCTAGTGCCTTAGGCAGACCGACAACGATGGACCGTTTGGTAATCACGACCTTCATCGTGACAGGTAGGTGATCGCTAAGGTCGTGCAGGGCCAATGCAATCGAGTCTGGCACTTGGCCATTAGGCAAGGTCGTGAGGGCCCCGTTAAAGTGGTTACCATCGTTACCGACGGCGGTATAGGTAGCCGGAAGGTTCCTCATCCGGTGGCTACCAGTCTGCATGGCCGTTGTTGTCATGATAAAGTCAAAACGATCATCCATGCCGCCAAAAGCGCCACCACCAAATTGGGCTGTACGCGGGCTTTGGGTATGGATATCAGCAAAGGCGGCATTGGCAGACCAAGCACCAGGGCGATTGATCGGGTCAATGAACTTGAAAGGACCTGGTCCTAAAAGGGTCTGATAGGCAGCTTCGGCAGAGCGATAGAGATTAAAATCGCCCGTTACAATCACATTGCTATCCCGGACGATATTGGTAAGGCGACTAACCAAGGCTTGGCACTGAACGTTCCTGCTGGCTTCTTGCGAAGTGCCTTGGCTAGAAAGCAAGTGCATCTGGTAGATGTCGAAGTAGGTGGTGTCGATCGGCAGGGGGCCACCGAGTGCCGGGTCTTTGTAGTACATACGGCTGCCACGGGTATAACGCGGCACCGTCTGGATGCTATCCTGAAACAAATGGCCAAACAGGTCTGACCTGTAGAAAATCATGTTGTAAGGTGTCATGCCGCCAATGAACTTACCCCTGGCCCAGCGGGTTTCGCCATTGATGTTTAGGGCCTGGTTGAGGATAATGTCTCCACCCGCCTCGACACTCATTTCGTTAATGGTAAAGATGTGCGGTTTGGTATAGCGCAATACTTTGATAAGCAACGGCAGGCGTGTAGCCACCGTTGTGCCAGGGAAACGCAGGAGATTATACTGCATCACCTTGATCGTGTCCTCAGAGGTCACGATCGTTGGCTGGGCGATGGCGCTGCTGGCTGCAAAGAGCCCGAACAGCAAGGCCAGAATTGGTAATATTGGCTTCATATCTGGCAAAGATAGGCAATCGTCAATGGGCGAAAATTAAGGCCGTATGAATTTCATAGATGTCAAGGTCGTAAGGCAAAGACACCCAAAATCAGCCAATCAGTCTTAAATCATCGTGATGAGGGTGCTCTGGATCTCAAGCCACTTCCAGAGACGTTTGCCGGCTTCGGTTTCGTAGGTTGCGGGGATGGCCTTGCCCACAGTGGTTTTATGTAGGTAGATGCTTTTCTGACCTTCGAGCTTAGGGTCTGTTGCCAGCATCAGGATAGACTTGGCACCTTGCTCGGGCGTCATCAAGAAGACATTGGCGAGCGAAAGAGTGGCTTTGGCCAAAAAGTTCATGTCCTTGAAGTTCCGGAATAGGTTAGTCTTGATCACACCTGGGTGCAGGGAGCCGATCGTGAGCGGTAGGCCTGCAAGGCGACGGCTCAGCTCGTTGGTCATGGTCGTTAGGGCCATTTTGCTGTTGCCGTAAGCACGCATCATACTGTAGGGTGTTTGCGCAAAGCTCATGTCATCCCATTGAAGAAAGCCACTTTTATGCAGGTCGCTACTGACATTGACGATGCGGCCTGCTGGGGCAGCATTAACACGGTCCAGCAGGAGGTTAATCAGCATAAAGGGTGCACGGACATGGACTGCCAGTTGCAGCTCGAGACCATCGGGTGCCAGCTGTTTTTTGTAGCTCATCAATCCTGCATTATTGATAAGTAGGTCGATATGGTCATAGGTTTCTTTCAGTGCATCCGTGACCGAAAAGATCTGCTCACGGTCCGCCAGATCAGCCAAAAACAGTCTGTGTTGTGTATTCGGTCCAGTAATCGATTTGAGTATGGCTAAGGCATTGTTGCCACGCTCTTTGGTGCGGCAGACAAGCGCGATCTCGTATCCTTGCTTGGCTAGCACCTTGGCGGCTTCTAGGCCAATGCCACTGTCTGCCCCTGTTATGACAACTACTTTTTGGGGTCCGGTCGTTGTTTGCATAACACAAAAGTAGCCCACTAATTGGCTTTTGAGACAACACAACTGCTTGGTCTATTGTCAGATGCCAAACAGAACTATTGGTCTGCCGGATAACTAGGACGATTGGGCCCTAGGCCATGAATCCGTTAGTTTTCAGGAACGCAAGCCAGAGGTCCAGCTGTTTGCCCTTGACCACACGCGGGAACTTGTTTTGGCCGCCCTCTTTGCCGAGGCTTTTCATGAAGTCATAGAAGACGTGCTCAGGCACGACCGTACATTTGATCTCCACTAGCGGACCTTTGCGCTCAACGGCATAGTCATCATTGAGGACTTTAAGGGCTTCGTCGATCTCGTGGATCAGGGCGTCAGGGTCCACCTTACTGTCCGTACCGAAAAACCAATGGTGGGCAAATAGGGTCCCACTTGGCATGCCTGCTACTGTAAACTCGCGTAGGTCGATACCCAGCTTGGTGCCAGCTTGCAGCATTGCATGGTTCATGTTGTCGACTGACAGGTGCTCGCCACAGAGACTGATGTAGTGTTTGGTGCGGCCAGAGATGATGATCTCTGCATTCTTTTTGTCTGTTATCCGGACCACGTCACCGATCAAATACCGCCAAGCCCCAGCATTGGTGCTGAGCAAGATAGCATAGTCCGTATTTTCGGACACCTGATCGATGGTGAGGCTAACGGGATTGGCTACAATTTCGCCATCTGGGCTGAAGTTGGCCTCGTCAAACGGGACAAACTCCATAAACAAGCCATTATTGAGGACCAGCTGCATGTGCCTACCCTTCATGTATTGGTAGGCGATAAATCCTTCGCTGGCAATGTAGGTCTCTATGAAAACGATCGGGCGCCCAAGCAAAGCTTCGAACCGCTTGCGATACGGTTCGAAACTGATGCCGCCATGGACATAGACCGAAAAGTTTGGCCATATCTGGTGGATATTATCAACCTTATAATGGGCGATGATGCGCTCTAGCAAGATCTGGACCCATGACGGCACGCCCGTGACGTAGCCAATGTTCCAGTCCTTCGCCTTTTTGGTGATCTCGTCCAGTTTTTGTTCCCAGTCGGTAACAAAGGCGATCTTTTTGCCAGGTTTATAAAACCGTTGGAACCATGCGGGCAACTGGGCCGTCTGGATGCCGCTCATGTCCCCTTCGTAATAGTGCCCACGGTGGTTCAGGTCGGTGCTACCACCTAGCATCAGGACCCCACTGTTGAAGATTGTGTCGGGAAGCTCGTTTGTCGGCAGGGCCAATAGTTGCTTTAGGCCTGCCCGCTGCATCGATTTCAGCATCTGTTGGCTGACCGGGATGCGCTTGGTGCTAGCCTCGCTGGTGCCGCTGCTGAGCGCGAAATACTTGATCTGGCCAGGCCATGTAACGTCTGACTCTCCCTCGATTGTTTTGTGCCACCAGGTATTATAAATACTGTTATAGTCGAAGATCGGGACCGTTTGTTGGTAAAGCTCAAACAGCTTGTGGTCATCTTGATCCTCAGTAGCCTTCAGTAGCTTATGGAAATTGTAATGCTTGCCAAATTGGGTGTCTTCGGCAGCCTTCAGGAGCTTGATCAGCACTTTGTATTGTTGCTTGATGGGGGCTGCTGGGCGCCTAATGGCACGTTTGCGAAGGGTGAGGCCGCGTTTGACGAGACTACCAATAATTGACATAAGCTAAACTATGCGTGGCTGGGGGAATAACGAACTCCTAAGATTTCAGATTGGTACCGGTTCAGCTGCCGTAGTTTCTAAAACTTGCCCTAGCCAAATCGTCTGTGGTCCCAATATTACGTAAAATTAAGATCAAGCGCATCGATCAGCTATTGAAAAGGCTATTTCGGGAGGTTAGGTGGTAATCCTTCTCTGCCTTTCCGGATGCAATCGCTTAGTGAAATGCCACCCATCCAATTGGCCATGATGCTTAGCCCTAGGTTTTTGTCTCGGTCATTATAGGCTTGCTCCGCCCGCAATTGGTGGATATCATATTGCGGGATAGCCTGCTTCCATCGGATGATATGTTTGAAGGCAGGCTCAGTTTTGATCTTATATGCCTCCTGCTGCTCCTTAATGACTTGTTTCAGGATTTCATCATCTGGTAGCTGTGCTTTTTCTGGCGCGGTGGTCCCGCCAACAAATGCTGTGAAAAGGGCCTGATCGGCTGGGCATCTTCCATCAAATACTTGGCTTGTCCAGATATTACCGAGGGCGAACCTACCCTCGGGTTGCGGGTGAAGGCCTCCAAAACCTGTAGGCATCTGGGCAATGTCCTGTTTGCGCCAAGCGGTATGGACAGCCGCCATAGCAGGATATATGACCTTGCTGGCGGCCTCAGCTAGCTTGGGCATTATACCTTTGACTAGGTCTGCCACCGCAAAGGCAGGCATGCAAAGCACAACTTGGCTACCTTCCAACACCTCAGTGACCCCATTTGTGTTTTCTACCAAGACCTCCCAGTGTTGTGTCTGCCGCTTCAACTGACGCACCCGATGGCCAAGGTGAAGATGGTTTAGGTCGGCTGCTATGGCTTGGGGTAGAACTTCCATTCCATCCCGAAATGTGAGCGATTGGCGACGTCCAACGCCCTTTTGGCTTTTGGCAAATGCTTTGATCAATGATCCCTCTTGGTCCGCCATCCGGACAACAGAGCCGAAGGTCTGTCCCACTAATAGCTTCTGGACATCCCCCGCATAGATACCAGAAACGAAGGGTCCGACGGCATAGTCCAGCACCTCTTGGCCAAACCGATTACCAAAAAAGTCTGCAATCGTAGTTTCGGCGGATGTAGTGCTGGGTTTCCGAAATAGCTCGGCCAATATTTTGACCTTGGTGCCCCAACTAAAAAAGCCACCAAATAGCAAGCTAATTGGGCTTTGCGGCAAGGCCCTATACTGTCCTTTACGCCAGATGAACCGATGTTTGCTGACATCATTGGCCATCAGGATTTGGCTACCTAGCTCTAGGTCCTCTGTAACCCACCTGATGGTCTCGGCGTCAAAGAGGTATGAGTTAGGCCCCCGCTCTAACTGATAATGACCGTTGGTTTCGGTGCTTATGTATCCACCTACTTGGTTGGCTGCTTCGAGCAAAACATAGTCTTGGCCTTGTTGCTGCAGGGTATGGGCAAGTGTAAGGCCAGAGATGCCCGCTCCGATGATGATGACCATGTGTGCTGATTTGGGCTAGTAGATGTTGTATCCTGTGCCGAGGGGCAAGGCTTTGATGTTAATAATTGTGGCCAAGCCCTATGGTTGCGTCCTGCTGCTAATGAGTCCGTCCTGATTGCTGACGAGACCTTCGTCAAGCATGCGCCTCAGATGGGTCCAGATGACGTCTTCAGTGATTGGGTGGAGCCGCTGGATAAGGTCTTGGTGGTGGGTAGGGACTGCAAGTTGGTCCAGAATGGCTTGCCGCACGGTTTTGATGGGCGGATTTTCTTTGGCCTTTCGCTGGCAGGTGTCGCACATGCCACAGGGCGCATTAGTATCATTGACGTCGAAATAGTGGACTAGCTGCTGTTGGCGGCAGGTATTGCGATCGGCAGCATAGTCAGCCAAGAAGGCAATGCGGTTACGCTCGGCGGCCTTGCGGCTGGCGATAGCTTGGGCATCAATCCGCAGGTTTTCGGGCAGGACGCGTGGTGCGGCCCACCACAGCATCGGCTGGCCATATTGCGGAATGTAATCAATAACCTCGAGGTGGGTCAACTGACCGATTTGGTGCATCAGTTGCCCCTCGGTCAGCCGTAGGCCCTGCATCAGTTTGCGCCGTAGCAAGGGGACAAAGTCCGTGAACATGGCCCCACCATAGACGCGTAACAGACCTTTGATCAGGGGCTCGAGATCTGGCTTCTTGAGCTGAACTTCATACAAACCCATGCGGTCTGGTTTGCAGCGGAAACGTTCGGGCTCCATGTCGGCCTCTACCAGCACAATGTAGCCCTCGGTTTCTAGGCGCTTAAGGGCATGCCAAGTGGCAGTATAGGGTAGCTTGAAGTTGGTGCAGAAACGGTCTAGGTCCAGTGGTATGGCCTCTTCGGGCTGGGCGCCAACGGGCAGTTGCAAAAAGCTACATAGATGGCCATACACCGCCCTGATTTGCTCAGGTAGGGGGAATGATTGATCTAGCTGTTTGTAAAGCAGGTCAAAATCGGCCTCGGCATAAAGCCAAACAGCGTACGCCTTGTTGCCGTTCCGTCCCACTCGCCCAGCTTCCTGAAAGTAGGCCTCTGGTGTCGGTGGCGCTTCCCAATGGATAACGAGTTCGATATCGGGTTTGTTGACACCCATGCCGAAGGCTGAGGTGGCTACAATGACGCGTACCCGGTTTTGCATAAATCGCTCGGCGTGGTCCTGCCGAACATCATGGTCCAAACCTGCATGATAGGGTAGGGCTTTGGTACCAGTCTGGGCCAAAAAGTCAGCAAGGTCCTCAGCTTTGCGGCGCGACCGAACGTAGATGATCGTCGGACCACTGAGTCGCTGGATCATTTGCAATAACCTCTGCTCCTTGTCGGAGCTTTGAACTACCGAGTAGCTTAAGTTGGCCCGCCAGAAACTATTGACAAAAGTGGCAGGGCTTTCCATCCCGAGCTGGTCCCCAATGTCTTGCAATACCTGGGGTGTGGCTGTGGCTGTTACTGCCAGGCATGGCACCTTAGGTAATTCGGCCCTGAAGTCAGTCAATAGACGATAGGCAGGTCGGAAATCATGGCCCCATTCGCTGATGCAATGGGCTTCGTCCACGACCAGAAGACCGATATTCATCCGGGGCATGCGGGCCAAAAACAAATCAGTCCTCAGCCGCTCTGGTGATACATAAAGTAGTTTATAGACCCCTTGTGCCGCATTTTCCAGCACGGTATCCAGCTCCTGATGCCTCAAACCACTATGGACAGCTGCAGCCGCAATACCCACCTCTAACAGCTGAGTGACTTGGTCCTTCATCAGGGCCACCAAGGGGCTCACGACCAAAGTCAGGCCGGGCAGGCACAAGGCTGGCACCTGAAAACACAAGGACTTACCTGCCCCTGTGGCCATCAATGCGATCGTGTCATCCCCCAACAAAATCGAGTCTATAACCTCCTGCTGCCCTGGCCTAAAGCTAGGGTAGCGCCAATAGTGCTGCAAGACCTGCAACGGGAGGGCCCCATCGGTAGGCTTATTGGCAACGTTGTCGGATGGTTGGTGGTCGGCTGGCATCCCTCAGGCGGGTTGAGGCAGGTGTTAATTGAGAGCCTGATCAGGTCACTCATTCTTTGGGTTAGGCGAAAAGAAAGGACGCTAAGTTAATGCGTATTACCGAATGATATAGCGCCTTTCTGTCGGGATGAAGGCCGTAAAAATCCCGAATCCACCCCTGATATTGGTGCGGACTGGGGCAGGCTGAGCGAAGGGATTGCCTGCAAGCTGGGAGGCTGACTTCGCACTTTGCAGAAAATCGTAGTAGGACCGCTCGATGTGCAGAACGCGTACAATCAGCGTATCACCCCGTTTGTAGCGATAATCCGAAACGACAGGCACCTTGCCATTGGGGTATAAGGCATCGTCCGCAAGGTAGTCTCGGATAGCGCCACCGGTGGTTTTGTTCCGATTAAGCAGAACGCGATAGTAGCTGCCTCCTACTTTTTGTGGGGCCTTAATGACGGTCACGATATAGGCCATCGAGTCCGCGTCTCGGAACCGCCAATAGACCGAGTCGATTACGGCAGCTGGCAACATTTGGGCCATGGCGACCGCCTTGCGCCCAGCAGTATCATCGATCTCGAGCCGATACTGGATATTCGTGTCGCTACTTAGGGGGCTCAGGAGGCTATAGTTGAACACCTTTTTGTTGCTTGTGTCCAGCACCGGGGCGAATGGAAGCGGCGTCAGCTGGCCATTGGCATAGAGCCTTATCGTCGCATTGTTGATGAACGGCTGCTCCGGACTATCAAAATAGCTTCTGGTTTCGGTCAGGAGTAATTTGGGTGGTTGGTTTGGCTCTAGATAGCACTCGACAGCTAGGTTGCTAACATGGGGCGGTAGCTCGATCGTGATGTCCTTGTCAAAGTTGCAGCTTGAGGAGGCCAACAGCAGCAAAAGCAGAGCGGCTACTCCAAAGGCACGCTTCAGAAGCATCCAAACACCAAATGTAGCGTCAGGATATTGCTGGTGCTTGGATGTAGTCTTATCTGTTTGTTTGGTCGACAAGTGTAGCGCTTTAGGGTTTGTTCGTGCCAAATTTGGGGTAAGTCCTAGTCCTTCAGCTGGTAGGCCAAGGCGTAGAATTTCATCTGCTTCACCATGCTTAGCAGTCCGTTGCTACGGGTTTGGGCTAAGTGTTTAGTCATCCCGATGCGGTCAATGAAGTACAAGTCAGCATCTGCAATCTCGGCTGGGCTATGGCCAGAAAGTACCTTGATCAGCATCGAAACCAAACCGCGGACGATGATGGCATCACTATCAGCCTCAAAGTGGATAAGGCCATTCTCATATCGCGAGACCAACCATACCGTGCTCTGGCATCCTTTGATTTTGTTGCCATCCAGTTTGTGCTCCTCGGCAAGGGGTGCCAGCTGTTTGCCTAGGTCAATGATGTATTCATACTTGCCTTCCCAGTCGTCAAACATGGAAAAGTCATCTACTAGTTGGTCTTGTTGTGCGTTGATGGTCAAGGTATTGCGTAGGTGATGGTAGAAAGGTGTCGGATAAGGTTTTTAAAGCAGCCCAATTGTCGTGATATCCTAGCAAAGGACTTAATTGGTACTAATGACGGTCCAGATATGGACCTAAGGCAATCTCAATGTTTAACGCCCAGATGACCAGCCTTGGTATCTGTTACTAGCGAGGTTGGTGTGGTTTGCCGAGGTTTGGCTCATGCAAGGGTTAAACACACGGTACCTATCGGGCTCCACTGTGCAAAAATAGCCCATACCAAGCATCATTAGTCTCACGGTGGTAATTTGCATGCGAGTGATGGCCCAAAATAAACGGCTATGTACCCCTACAAATACAGGCAAAGGGGGGCTATGTCCTGTATCTCCAGCACATGCTTTTGTCCCGACTACTAATGGCTGAAGGGCCAAAAGGGGTCTTGGAAGGCAATGGTGGACAGGAATGCCGCTAGGGATTTTAGTTTTTTGTCAACAAAAAGTTGCGACTAAGGATAATCCCCCTATATTTGCAGTCCGTTTGTAAAAAGCGCCGTAAAAGGTGCAGTTGGCATGGCAAAGAAAGGCAATCGCGTTCAGGTAATCCTCGAATGCACTGAGCATAAAAATTCTGGTGTAGGTGGTACCTCTCGGTACATCACGACCAAGAACCGTAAGAACACTACAGCTCGTATTGAGTTGCGGAAATACAACTCTGTTCTCAAAAAATATACCGTTCACCGCGAAATCAAGTAACCCATGGCTAAGAAAGTTGTCGCTACCCTCAAAACTAAGTCAGAGGCCAAGGCTTACACCAAGGTCATCAAGGCTGTACGTTCTCCTAAGACAGGTGCTTATACCTTCAAAGAAGAAATCGTATTGGCAGATACTGTTGCCGAGATCCTGAACCGCGCTTAGTCGCAGGTCCAGATTTGATCTTGCAGCACCAACTGCTCTTTTAACACCGATACTACGAAAACCTCGCCATTGACTTGGCGAGGTTTTTCTATGAGCGGACATTAAGGACGATCTGAAATCAATAGTCGTACATTGAGGTGCCAAAACCGACCGATCTACAAGTTTTCGGACCATTTATCGGCTTTCAGGATTAGTTTTGGCATGTACAGGATTAACTGGCCTTGACATCGCAACCTCAACAGTTGAGGTGTACAAAAGGGAAGGTAAACTACTAAGCGGACTAAACCTACACAGGAAGTGTGCCTTGCTTCTGATACCAGACCAAAGCCAATAACCCATTAGGAGTGCACTTTGCTAATTCGCACACCTTTTTATACCAAAGCATAGCACACCAAACAAGACCCTCGACCCGCAGTGCATCTCAGTCCTCTAAAGGCGGCTTTCGCCTCAGTACTAGTGCCTGCCCAATTCCTGAATAATGTTTGAATGCCGTTCATAAAGCATATTGGCTTGATTTCGTGAACTGCATATCACCTGCTTGTTTTGCCAACCACAGTACCAATTAGTTATTTCTACCAACATGGGATTTTTTGACTTCTTCAGCAAAGAGAAAAAACAAACACTCGACGACGGCCTCCAGAAAACCAAGGAGAGCTTTTTTGGCCGACTAGGCAAAATTCTGGTCGGTAAGTCAAAAGTGGACGAAGAGGTCCTGGACAATTTAGAGGAAATCCTGATCGGCGCAGACGTAGGCGTTGAGACCACAGTCAAGATCATCAAACGGATTGAGGATAGGGTTGCCAAAGACAAGTTCCTAGGTACGGACGAGCTGGATAAAATCTTGCGCGAAGAGGTGGTAGCATTATTAGCACCACATAACGATGGCGTTTCGGCGGCGGACATGGCCTTGCCTCCGGGCATCAAACCCTATGTTATCATGGTTGTTGGGGTCAATGGCGTTGGAAAAACCACCACGATCGGCAAACTGGCAGCTCACTTCCACGGGATGGGCAAGAAGGTGGTCCTCGGTGCTGCCGATACGTTCCGTGCAGCTGCTGTGGACCAGCTCAAACTATGGGGCGAGCGCACTGGTGTACCTGTCATCAGCCATGGCATGAACACCGACCCAGCCTCTGTCGCCTTTGATGCTGTCAAGCAAGGCGTGGCTATGGGTGCCGATGTGGTTATTATTGACACAGCTGGCCGCTTGCACAACAAGGTCGGTTTGATGAACGAGCTGACCAAAATCAAACGGGTGATGCAGAAATTTATTGATGCCGCACCACACGAAGTATTACTTGTGCTTGATGGTAGTACCGGTCAAAATGCCCTGATGCAAGCTCAAGAGTTCCTGAAGGCTACCGAAGTAACCTCCCTTGCGATCACCAAGCTGGACGGCACAGCCAAAGGTGGCGTTGTGATCAGCATATCTGACCAGCTTAACATCCCAGTTAAATACATTGGTGTAGGCGAGCGCATTCAGGATTTGCAGCTCTTCAACAAGGTCGAGTTTGTGGACTCACTATTCAGCAACGATAACTAGGTTAGGTGCCGATTTATCTACCCCAATTGTTAAGCATTCCTCAATCCTGACTGCTGGTCATGGCTCTCGGCAGCATCGGCATTGTTGTTGTAGAGACTAATCGCATGAACCTAACACGACTGTACACTGCCTACCAACAGGCCACCAAAGTCAAATTGTTGCTTCTGGTTTGGCTAATGGGCGCTATACCCGGGACCTGCCTTTGGCCTAGCCAAGCCTGCTTAGCCCAAGCAAATACTGCTTTTTCGGGGCTACCCCGCCAATCCCCATTCCTGTTGGCTAGTCTACAAGGTCAATCAGTCAACGTATTGGCCAATAAAGTGCCATCTCAACAAGCCAAAATCCCGAAAGGAATGAGTGCCATCTTTGGCCAAGTTACCTTCGTCCAAGGCAACATGATGCCAAGCCCCGATGGACCCAAGTCAGGGGGGCAGCCAGTAAGGCGGCAGATCGGTGTTTTTAAGCTCACAAGCTTTCGCCAAACCAAAACTGGGATACGGACAGGCTTTTTCGCAGCCATGGGTAGCAGGCCGGTCCTAACTACATGGTCAGCCAAGGATGGGAATTACCGACTAAGGTTAAAACCCGGGACTTATACGGTCTGTGTGCGCGAGGCTGGCCAGTGGTATGCCAACCTGAGCGACCATTTGGGCCATATCAATCCAGTCATAGTCCAGCAGGATAGCACCATCCATCATGACCTCCTGATAAACTACAAGGCTGTCTATTGACGATTACTTTGATGTGCTATTAGCTGAAATTCAATGGCTGATAATGCTAGTTGGCAGTGGTATTTTCACGGATAAGTTGGCAAAAGTAGGCTTTATGCTACTCTACTTGCCCTATTGTGGTTTTGTCAAGTATTGGCTTCTGACACCTGTTCGTTATTAACAATTGTTAAAGTGCCAAAGGCTTGTAAAGCTGGGGGTCTATGATGTATATTTACGGTTGCTTTTTCGCTAAGACCTTACATAGGTCTTGGATAGCGAAAAGTTCTACAACACACATTCCAACCTTCGCTCATCGAATAGGCTCTTAGCTGAAATACTTTTTTTGACTACATGGATAACAACTATACACTTCAATTGGCTTCTAGGTCAGCACACGTAATTGGCAGTCATCAGGCTCCCAAACCTAGCCTAGCCTCAATCCTGAAACAAAGGGTTACAAATGCTGGGCTAAGCTGGCTGTTGCCGATGCTCCTTATGGTGTTTTCGGCTTCTACCGGTTTGATGGCACAGACCGTAACGGCTTTTTCGCCTACCTCGGGGGTGACAGGGACCACGGTCACCATTACTGGGACAGATTTCACGAACGTATCGGCAGTGGCCTTCAATGGCGTCAACTCGGCCTACTTCGTGTCAAGTGCAACCACCATCTTGGCGCAAGTCCCTTCTGGGGCTACTACTGGCACTGTATGCGTCACGACCAATGTCGGCACTGGTTGCAGTGCGTTCAACTTCATCATTGGGGCCCCCGTGCCGAGTATCACGAGCTTCAGCCCAACAAGTGGCAATGTCGGTGACAACGTCAGCATCACTGGCCAAAACTTCACAGGCGTTGACTCTGTCCAGTTCAACGGCACTAAGGTTACGTCCTTCACCGTCAACTCATCGACCAATATCTCGGCCACAGTACCTGTAGGAGCAACTACAGGGCCTATCAGGATATTTACTACAGCGGGAAGTGTCACAAGCTCTAGCAACTTTAATGTTTTGAACGGTGGTGGAGCTGGTCCAGTTATCACCAACTTTTCGCCAACCTCTGGCCCTGTTGGTACGACAGTCACGATTACTGGCCTAAACTTGGCTGCCGTTACCTCGGTTTTCATTGGCGGCATCGCTTGTAACATCACTGGCAGCTCTAGCACCAGCCTAACGATAACGATACCTTCAGGTGCTCCTACGGCCGTTATCCAGGTCTTTAATGCGGCTGGTGGCTCTCAAACGGCCTCTAGCTTTACCGTCACAGGTGCTGCTGGTTTATGTTTTGCAGGCACACCAATAACCTTGGCTATGCCCTTCACGACAAGTTGGCAAAATGCATTGGCCCGCACAGGTAATGCCACCCTAACGACCTTTACTGCCATTGCCAACGAGACCTACAGCCTAAGTCTTTGTAACACAACGCTTGATACTTACATCCGCATTTACAATGCTGCAGGTAACGAAGTCAACTTTAATGATGACAACGGGCCCTATTGCACTAGTTCTTCGGCTTCTATTGACTGGATTTGCCCTACCACTGGCACCTATCGCATCCTAATCACGGGCTATCCATGCGCACCGCTTAGTTCAGATGTCATTGTGGCTTTCAAACGAGGAACTGCCAATAGCAACCCGACCATCACCAACTTCACACCAACTTCTGGCTTTACTGGCACCCTAGTAACGATCAACGGAACCAACCTAGACCAGATCACAGGTGCTACTATAAGTGGTGTAGCCGCCACCCTTGGCACCCAAACCGCTAGTGCACTCCAGATCACTGTTGGCGCTGGTACCACCACAGGCCCGATTGTTTTGACCTACTCTGGTGGATCTATCAGTACCTCGCCTTCGGTGTTCACGGTTACAGGTAGCTGTGCCCAGATCTCGAGCAACTCAGGCCCCATCACCCCGACCCTAGCATGGCAGAGTATTAGCCCAGCAGCAGGGTTTGTAAACCGTTATTCGTTTACAGCAGCTGCGGGAGATGTATATTCATTCAGGACCTGTAACACCATAGGGACAGCCAATACCAAACTCCGCATCCTTGATGCAGGCTTCAACGAAGTTGCGGTCTATGACGATAACGGTGCTTATTGTATAGGCAACAAAGCATCTGGGGACTTCACCACGACCACTTCGGGTACGTATTTTGTTCTGTTGAGCATCGCCAACTGTACGGCCCCCACCTCGGCTATCGCCTTGGACTACAAATTCACCCCCACGACACCAACTATTACCTCGTTTGCGCCTATCTCCGGCCCAGTTGGTACAACTGTCACGCTGACTGGTACAAACCTGTCTGGTGTTACATCCATCACAATCAATGGAGCTGTACAGAACGTCACCTCAATTAGCTCCACGACCATCATCTTTAACATTGCGGCAGGCACTAACACCGGTCTAATCCAGCTCAACTATTCTGGCGGATCAGTATTGTCAAGCAGCCAGTTTACTGTGATTACTTCGGCTGCGTGCTATGCCAACACCACATTCAGTCGGACAATTACACCAACCACCGTCTGGCAGACCTTATCAGGTTTAGCAGGGACCTCACCTCGATATGGTGTAAATGGTGTTGTGGGCTGGACCTATAATTTTAGTGCTTGTGCCACCTCTGGAGATACAAAACTCAGGATCTATGACGCTAGTGGGAATGAGCTAGCTTCTTTTGACGACAATGGTCCTTATTGCACAGGCGGTAGTGCTTCGGGCAACTATTCCCCAGCTACAAGCGGATTATTCTATGTTGGCCTGACACAGTATGACTGTAATCCGTTAGCCGTTACGTCTATTTTGTCATACAAACAGGAGCTGATCAATGCCCTTCCTACCATTGTTTCCTTTACGCCAACATCTGGTCCGGCAGGGACTACTGTTACCGTTTCGGGCACTAACTTCAACTTCGTGACTAGTGTTTTGGTGAATGGTGTTGCCTCTGGTTCCATCAACATTGTATCTGGCACACAGCTCACTTTTGTCGTTCCGGCTGGTGCGACAACAGGTGTCATTACCCTTAATTACGGAGGTGGCTCAGTATCTAGCACCACCAATTTTACGGTTACTGCTACCTCAACCTGTTTTTCGATAAGCGCCCTAAATGCAACCTTGGCTCCTACGACAACTTGGTCCACTGCCACACCACCTGTTGGCGTCGTTAGGCGCTACGGATTCACAGGGACAGTCGGGAATACCTATAATTTTAGTACCTGTGCGACAGGAGCATTGAACCCGACACGTATTAGGATATATGACAACAACGGTGTTGAGTTGGCTGTTTATGACGGTAACGGTCCTTATTGCAATACTATTAGGGCTAGTGGCGACTTTACGCCGACCACCTCTGGCAACTATTTCGTTGTCATCTCTGATTTTGATTGCAACGTTCTGTCATCTAGCACACCACTACAGTTTAAATTTACTTCGGCTGCACAGACCCCAACGCTAACCTCCTTTGCTCCTACATCAGGCAATATCGGCTCTACAGTCACCTTGAGCGGTACTTTACTTCAGCTAGTCACTCAGGTTTCAATCAACGGAACGCCTGCCACCATTACCTCTCAAAGTGCTAATACCATTACCATTACTGTTGCGGCAGGCACAACAACTGGGCTAATTACGCTCAGCTATGGCACCGGCAGCATTAACAGTAGCTCGGTTTATACAGTAAATTCCGTTGCCTGTTTTACCAGGAGTACACAACAAGGTAGCATTGCTTTCACCTCTGCTTGGCAGACCACCACCCCGCCAACTGGGGTTGTTCGTCGCTATGGTTTTGCCGCCACAGTTGGCAATACCTACAGCTTTAGTACCTGTTCCGCAACCGGAAATAACAGTACTAGGATAAGGATATATGATTTCTCTGGTAATGAACTTGCCGTCTTTAGTGGTAACGGTCCTTATTGCACTGGTATTAAGGCTAGCGGGGATTTTGTCCCAACAACTTCTGGTACTTATTATGTAGTGTTCTCTGATGTGGATTGCAATCCTTTGTCTCAGACCACGCCATTGCAATTCCGCTTCGCTCCAACTGTCGTAACGCCAACCATTACCAGCATCAACCCGGCCTCTGGGCCGATTGGGTCGACTGTTACAGTTAGTGGTACTGATCTTAATAACCTGACTAGTATCGAGATCAACGGGGTGACCCAAATACTAACTCCTCTCAATAGTACAACTGCTAATATTACGATACAGGCGGGCACCACTACTGGTCTGGTGAGTGGCACCTATACAGGTGGCGTTGTATTAAGCACGCTGACCTTCACGGTCACTACGGCTAGTACCTGCTATGGCAGCACGATTAATGCCGGCAGCCTGACGCCAAACGCAAACTGGCAGAGCATTTTGGCGCAACCAGGTTTGCCGAGGCGCTGGGCTATCAATGGTGTTGCAGGCACAACTTATAGCTTTAACACCTGCAACAATACCGCTACCAACGACAACAAGATCCGGATCTATGACCCAGCAGGTAACGAGATCACCTTCTTTGATGATAACGGACCTTATTGCGCTACAAGCAAAGCATCGGGCGACTACACCCCTGGTACCTCAGGTAGTTTCTGGGTCAGCCTTTCGGACTATGACTGTAATCCATTAGCTCAGGCAAACACCCTTGAGTATAAACTAACAGCGCCGTTTGTCGCACCAACAATTACCTCATTCTCGCCGGGATCTGGACCGGTCGGAACCTCGATTACGATCGTTGGTACAGGCTTAACAGCAATCACTTCGGCCAACATTAATGGAACATTGGCGACTATTACTGGCCAATCTGCCACCTCGGTTACGATAACTGTCGGCGCAGGCACAACTACGGGCTTGATTACCTTGTCTTTTGCAACTGGTTCGGTATCCAGTACAAGCAACTTTGTCGTGACCACGGCCAACGCACTTTGCTACTCACCTGCTACAAGTCGAGGTTCGCTGGTGTTCACGACCACATTTAACACGGTAGTCGGAAACGTAGGTACAGCACCATACTGGACCTTTAATGCCATTGCAGGTAACTTGTATCGCCTTTCTACTTGCGGCGCTTCGGTCGATACCAAGCTTCGTATCTATGATGCATCCCTCAACGAAGTCACCAACAATGATGACAATGGACCTTTATGTGTGGGTTCTTCTGCTTCTATCGAGTTTGTACCATTGACAAGTGGTGTATATACAGTCTTGTTGACTACGTTTGATTGCATTCCACTCACAGCAACCGTACAGCTATCTTATACACGAGTGGATCCTTTTGCTGTTCGGTCAGTCGTCCCATCATCAGGCTATGCTTTTGACAACGTCCAGATCAAGGGTGCAGGCTTTACAGGTGCCACCAACGTGACATTCACCAGTGCAACTGGCGTAGTTTCTGTGGTGTCTTTTATAGTGGTCAATGACTCAACAATCACAACTGCAGTGCCGATTGCAGCTGTGACAGGAACAGTTTGTGTCACTGCGGCAAATGGTCAAATCCTTTGCACGGGATCAGTCTTCACTGTCCTTACGCTGCCCGTCCTTTGTAGTACTGCTGACTATGCCGGTCGCCTTACGATGACCACTTCGTTCCAGGCCCTAAACCTGAACGTTGGCTTCAGACCAACTTTCGTATTCAACACGGTTGCTGGGCGTACCTATACTTTCAGGACTTGCGGCTCGACAGGTACCAATGACACCAAGATCAGGATTTATGACCTCGCAGGTTTAGAGGTAGCCATGAATGATGACAATGGTCCATATTGTGGTGGCGCCAAGGCTTCGATCGATTTTGTGGCCCCTGCAACGGGTTCGTACTATGTTATGATTACTGACTATGACTGTAATCCGGTATCGCAGACCATCTTCTTTGATTACAAAACCTCAAGTGCAGTCCCTGTAATCACTAGCTTCACTCCTGCCTCTGGTCCGGTCGGAACCAATGTTACGATAAGTGGGATCAACTTTACGGGGGCAACCAGTGTCGCCTTCAACGGAACTACAGCTACTGGACTACTGGTAGTAAACTCGACAACAGCCACAGCCGTTGTGGCCAATGGTAGCACAACCGGTTTGGTTCGCATCACAACGCCTTCTGGTAGCGCAGTGAGCACCAGCAACTTCGTGGTTACTGTTACACCGACTATCACAAGCTTCACCCCTACCTCTGGCCCAGTCGGCACAGTCGTGACCCTAACAGGCACCAATTTCACTGGTGCTACCAGTGTCACCATCAACGGGACAGCTGCAACTGGCCTCACAGTACTCAGCAGTACATCTGCAAGAGCTACTGTTGCCGCAGGTACAACAACAGGTCCAGTCCGGATAATCACACCGAACGGCAGTGCTTTTGGTCCGGTCAACTATGTTGTAACCGTTGTTTGCAACCTGCGTCTCTCGATCACTGGTCAGTCTGGGACCGCCGTCACAGCCACGATCAGCAATGGTACACCACCATATCGTTATGTCGTTAACGGGGGTGCTACCACCAACGTTGGCACTGCTACAACTACCCTACCTATTGTTGTCAATAGTCGCAACGTGATCACGGTCACGGATGCCAATAACTGTACGACAACTTCTGCATTCTTCTTCCGCTCGGGTGTTGCGTGCGGATCACGCCTCTTGCCATCGGCGACTGACTCGGTGACGATGTTCCACATACCAGCTTCTTCTGGTACAACTTCGGTTATGTTTGATGGTGCC
>JAIXYP010000056.1 GCA_027490155.1 Cytophagaceae bacterium
GTTGTCCGACTAGGACTCGAACCTAGAAAAACAGAACCAAAAACTGTTGTGTTGCCAATTACACCATCGGACAATTTGCCTACACTAACATGGAGATGTTACTTTCGGCGTCCGCTCTTTTGACAGTGATTGTCTGAAAGCGGATGCAAATATAGTGAGCTTCGCACATAAGGCAAGATTGGCCAAAAAAAAATCTGAAAATTTTGCGGTCTAGCCCCTGATTTTCTCCGAAAGCTCCATCGCAGCCTCAATGGCCTTGTCCATGTTGTAGTATTCCCACTCGCCAAAGCGGCCAAGGTAATGCAGGCCGATAGCAGCGCTTTTGGTCTTGATGTCGGCTAGGCGGGCACGAGTGTCTTCGTCTTGTATGATGTAGCTGTTTGCTTCGTAGTTGTGGGCAATTGGGGTCAGGTTGCCTGGTAGCAATGCTAGCTGAGGGACGATGTCGTCATAGTTATGGGTGCCGCTAAACTCGACAACACAGGTACTACGCTGATGGCCACGATTGTTGCTTGGTGCAAAGTTGCCAGTGTAGATTATGCGGTGGGCCTTCACCTTTGTTTCAGGAAGGTAGAGCCAGCTGAGGTCGGTTGGGTCGGTTTCGCAGAAGATGTTGGTAGTGGCATTGCTGCGAAGGTTGGTAACACCTGCCAATGCTTCAGCCACAGTCGGTGCCCCAGTGATCTGGCCGCCTAGTTGGCGAATGTCTCCGGTCCAGACGATCTCGTCAAATTGATCCACACCATTGACGAGCCACCCGTCGGCCTTGCGCTCAAGCGTATTGACGGAATAGTTGGTTTCGATGTTTAGTCCTTCGGCCAGGCGATCAACAATGAATTGCGATCCGTTCTCTTTGGCGTAGTAGAAAGTGGCATGGACCATATCGCCTTCCTCCTCTTTGCTGATGTTACTTAGCAGCATTTGTTTGAGGTTAGGCATCGGGAGTTTGCCATCCAGCCAAGCAAGGGGCACGGTGCTAAGATCCAGATTCCAGATCTTGCTATTATAAGGCTTGAAGTAGAGGTTATAAAGGGTCTCGCCAAAGTTGCCACGCAAGAAAGCCTCGAAGTGCGGGTAATCTTCTGGCTTTTTGGTGTTGCCTTGGTTGGCCAGCATATCGTCCAGAATGGCTGATACTGTTGCTTTGGGCAATTGCCATAGGAAGTTCTCGAGGGGGTATCCGATGAGCTTGTCATCCATCAGGATGGCCGCTTTACGTTTAGCCTTCAGGAACTCGCTTTCCTGGTCAAACTGTCCCCAGAACCAGTCCAAGACAGCCTTGTTTTTACTATTGAAAACATGCCCACCTACACGATGGAACAAACTATCGTGCTCACGGGTGCATTTGACCAATCCACCAGGGCGATCAGCGCGTTCTAACATCGTGACCTTCGCAAACTGACTGATCATCCGGGCTGCCGAAAGGCCCGAAATGCCAGCACCTACTACCGCAATATTCTTCATACCGCAAAAGTACTGATCAAATCCTAGATTTTGAGGGCTTAACAAGCCAGGCTTTGGTCAATACTCAAGGCTGAGATAGGGGCGGAGGCGGTCAATATCCTTTGGTGTTAGGGCCTTTGCACGCAGGACCTCATCCCAAGATTTAAACGGCCCATATTGCGCTCGGTAGGCACATAATAGCTTGACTTGTTTGTAGTTTAGGTAGGGGTGTTGACGCAGTTGTGACTCGACCGCACGGTTAAGGAAGAGACGGCTTGGCTGGCTGCCTTCGGGGATCAGCCCATATTGTTTGAGCGCCTGGACTTGCTCCGTTGATAGTCCCCAAATCTCTTGATATTGCGCGGTATCCACAAACCCACCTAACCGTTGCCTATAGGCCAAGATGCGCTTGGCGGTGGCAATACCAATTGTTGGCCAAGTATTCAGGATGGTTGTATCCGCCTCATTGATGTCACTAGGCAAGAGGGTAGGGCGTTGCGGATAGAGTGGTAATCTATTGGCGTAGCTGCGACGAGACAGGCTGTCTGGCAGGGTGTTGTAGGGCTGGATGCTTGCCAACAATACCGAGTCGATGCCATAAAGGCGACCTAAATGTTTTTTGATCCTGAAAACACCTTTATGACGTCGGTAGCTTAGCAGGCGGTGGGCCAGACGTGGGTCGAAACCGAGGTCCAACAAGCCAGCAGAGTCCTCAGTGTTTGGATCAAAAGGATGGAGGCGAAGCGGGTGGATGCTCTCCTGCTCGGTGGTATCAGGTTGCAAAAGGGCATTGAGGCTATCAATTTTGCCCCAATCTGCTTTGCCTGGCGTCGCTTGACGCGGTATAAATGTGGTTAACAGGACCCAAATACCCCACGCAACCATACTAATCAACAGGAAATGCAGCACCCCTTTGCGCTCGCGGGCTGACATTCCGAGATAAGGGCGTGGCTGCTCCATTGTGCAGTGTGGGTTGGTTCGGGCTTTTGTTAAGGTCCAGATGCCAGACAAACATAGCAACCAAGGGTCAAAAAAGCAGGATTTCTAGCCTTAAGATATCCCTTCTATCTGGGATATGTGACTTGGTCCGAAAATGAAGAAATGGGCCAGATTGCGCTTGATTTTAATGAAATGTGAACAAAAGGCCCCATTTGTCAAGTTTTTGGGCCGTTAGGAAGGCAATCTGACCCGCTGATGTATGGTAATGTTGGATCCTTAATGTATCATTGCAGATACAGTGAAAAGTCATCAGTAACTAAAAACCAAATTCACACTAATGGATAAGTTGTTATGGATTGCTCCGGCCCTAGGAGTGCTTTCCATCTTATATGTCTTCTGGCGATCGGCTTGGGTAACCAAACACGACATGGGCTCGGACAAAATGAAAGAGATTGCGGGATATATAGCCGATGGCGCGATGGCGTTTCTGAAGGCTGAGTATCGCGTTTTGGCCATATTCGTCGCGGTGGCGAGCGTTGCCCTCTATGCCCTGTCGCTTACGAATCCGGATAGCCATCCGTTGATAGTGTTGGCTTTTGTTATAGGTGCGGCCTTTTCGGGTCTTGCTGGCTTTATCGGGATGCGCATTGCGACTGCCGCCAACGTACGGACCGCACAAGCTGCCCGCACTAGCCTATCTAAAGCACTGGACATCTCGTTTGCAGGTGGCTCGGTAATGGGTATGGGGGTCGTTGGCCTTGCGCTAATCGGTCTTGGAGGCTTGTTTATCCTATTCCTGAAGGTTTTCAACCCAGAGATGGCCAATGACGGCTCCATGGTCAAGACCCTAGAAGTTCTAACTGGCTTTTCGCTCGGTGCCGAAAGTATTGCTTTGTTCGCCCGTGTGGGTGGAGGGATCTATACCAAAGCTGCTGATGTAGGTGCTGATCTTGTCGGCAAAGTTGAAGCTGGTATCCCAGAAGATGATCCTAGGAACCCAGCCGTTATTGCCGATAACGTCGGTGACAACGTCGGTGACGTTGCAGGTATGGGTGCTGACCTTTTTGGGTCTTTCGTTGCAACGATCCTTGCCACAATGGTCCTTGGTCATGAAATCACGGTAAAGGGTTCGCCAAACGACATTTCGGCCATTGTGCTACCGTTGTTGATTGCAGCTGCTGGAGTAATCTTTAGTGTGATTGCGTTCTTCATGGTCCGTGTTAAAGAAGGTGGTGACCCACAAGCGGCCCTTAATGTGGGCAACTATGCTGCAGTTATCCTTACTGCTGGCGCCTCCTACTTTATCATTGACAAAGTGTTGCCTCAAACGTTCCAACTTGGTGGTATGGACTACCATCCGATCAATGTGTTCTATGCCGTCGTCGTAGGCCTCGTGGTCGGTACCCTAGTTTCATTGGTTACTGAGTATTACTGCTCTATGGGCAAACCACCTGTGCTGAGCATTATTCGTCAGTCTAGCACCGGCGCTGCAACCAACATCATCGCTGGTCTAGGTGTTGGTATGATGAGCACTGCTTTGCCAATCCTGATCTTGGCGGCTGGTATCGTAGTATCATACCAGATGGCTGGATTGTATGGTGTTGCCATTGCGGCAGCAGGCATGATGGCCACCACTGGTATGCAGCTCGCAATTGATGCCTTCGGTCCGATTGCGGATAACGCCGGTGGTATTGCCGAAATGAGTGGTTTGCCTAAAGAAGTTCGTGCCAATACAGACGTCCTGGATGCCGTAGGTAACACCACAGCAGCTATCGGAAAAGGTTTTGCGATTGCTTCTGCTGCGTTGACCTCGCTGGCACTATTTGCCGCCTTCATGAAGATCACTGGCTTGACCGTTATCGACATCAGCGATGCTAAAGTGTTGGCTGGTTTGTTTGTTGGCGGGATGATCCCGTTTGTGTTTAGCTCCTTGGCGATGAATGCTGTCGGACGTGCTGCCATGAAAATGGTAGAGGAAGTTCGTCGTCAGTTCCGCGAAATCAAAGGCCTTAAAGAAGGTCACCCAGATGCCAAAGCCGATTATGGCAAGTGTATCGAGATCAGTACCCAAGCTGCTATCCGC
The DNA here is from genome assembly GCA_027490155.1 of Cytophagaceae bacterium. Classification (GTDB taxonomy): domain Bacteria; phylum Bacteroidota; class Bacteroidia; order Cytophagales; family Flexibacteraceae; genus CANHWS01. Next base: position 4,466 of record JAIXYP010000056.1, read on the forward strand.
GAAATGATCATGCCAGGTGCATTGGCCCTTTTGGTCCCTGTGGCTGTTGGTTTCTTGTTCGGCCCATCCGTTTTGGGTGGTGTGCTTGCAGGTGTTACTGTGGCTGGTGTCCTAATGGCTATCTTCCAGTCTAACGCTGGTGGTGCTTGGGATAACGCTAAAAAATCATTTGAGAAGGGTGTCGAGATCAATGGTCAGATTTTCTACAAAGGATCTGATCCACACAAGGCGTCTGTCACTGGTGATACCGTGGGTGATCCATTTAAGGACACATCAGGTCCATCAATGAACATCCTGATCAAGCTGATGTCGATCGTGGCATTGGTTATCGGGCCTGCATTGCACCAACTATATCCACCAGATGCAGGTGGTATTGCTAAACAAGAAAATGCAGTTCAATCTGCTGCGCTTAACGGTACATCTATTGCCGTTGGTGAGGAGTCTCAGGGTGCAGAGATTAAAGGCCTTGCAGGATCTTGGGTACTAGACGAAAGCCACAGCTTTGTGGATTTTGGTATCCGCCATATCCTAAGCGATGCCAAAGGTTCTTTCACCAAAGTAACTGGTACAGCCGATCTGAGCGACAACCTTGCTGACTGCAAACTCAATATCAGCATTGACGTCAACAGTATCAACACCAGCAATGCTGACCGTGATGCTCACATAAAAGGACCTGACTTTTTCGATGCAGGTACCTATCCAACCATTACCCTAGTGGTTGATCGGTTCGAAGGCACAACAGGGTCTTATGTCGCTTGTGGCAAACTAACCGCCAAACACAAAACCCTAGAAGTCCGTATCCCGATCACCTACCTTGGTCAACAAGAGATGGAGTTTGAGCCAGGTAAAATGACGAGTGTAGCTGCCTTCAAAGGTGTTTTCAAGATCAAACGTAGTGATTTTGGCATCGGTACCGCTGGCGGCATCGTTGGGGATGATGTAAACATCACGTTCACGACTGAGCTAAACAAAGCCAAATAAGCCCTCAGCTAGATCGAAATTGACCTAATAAGCGCCTGATCGGACCTAGAGTCTGGTCAGGCGCTTTGTTTATGTCGTGTCCAAAAACGGCTCAAATAGCCAGCTTAAGCCCAAAATTCGAATCGGGGTATGATCATTGCAGAACCACCAACATTCGGAGCCGCACTTGGTAGAAAACCACGTAAGCGGCACATCTCCACGATACATTAGTGTACAGGAAGTTATTGAAAGTAGCCAGCACCCTAGTTGTGCTGACGTTGATAAGCCTAGGTGCTATGGCCCAGGTAACAAGTCCTTATCTAGATCAAGAATTCCGTCAGAAGTGGGAAGCCTTGGACAAAAGACTAAAGGTGCAGGATAGCCTAACGCTCGATATGCGCAAGCGCAGCAACGGGTTCCACCACCAGATCAAGGCATCGTTTGGGTGGTTTGGGCTGAGCACGGCAGCCAATATCTTAGGCTGGGCAGCCACACGGATCTGGGTGGGGGATCAGGTAGCAACAGGTAATACCATCTCAACCATCTGCTATGGTGCTGGTATTGGCCTTGGTGTGGCTGGTGGTATTACGTTTGCAGTCTCACCTCGCTGGTTCAATCAGGACAAAAAACACCTGCCGCTGGATCGTTATCCACTATTAGATAGATAGTGGTCGTGCTATAGGTTCGTTCATAGTCCAGCCCAAAGGTAGGGTCCTGTAGTCAGAGCCTTGGAGACTTGTTGCCTTAGTTTTTGGGGTTGATTTTACCTCTTTGGGGGCTTTGTTTTTTCCTAGTTTGAGTTTGCCTTCCTTGACCATCACGATCATATAGATACCCATGATGACGATCATCAGGATAAAGAAGCCGATATAAGTCAGGATGATGGTAACAATACTCTGGAAGATACCTAAGGCAAGTGAACTTGGGCGGTAGAATGAAATAAAGGCATAAATGGAGTAGCCAAGAGATAGCGCTGCTGTGAAGCTAATCGTCCAGCCATTGGTGAGGCCAAAGACCGAAAAGATTAGCCAGAAGGGCATTACGAGCCAGTTCTGCATGCCATATACAAAACACATGAAGATGAACTGCTCTGCCATATTGTACTTCCCTCGTTTGAAGATCAACCAGCCAAAAAAGGTAGAGAAAGGAACAAAAATCAGCATCCAGACCTGCATGTAGTCCAGCATGTTGGTGTAGATGCCGTCACTAAACTTCTTAAGTTCTGGGTCTTGGGCTTCCCTAGACGTATTTGCGGCTCCATCGGACATGCCGGCCATGAACTCAGTCATCATGCCAGTGTTGACCATTAAAAGGGTGATCAAGGACACGGCAATCAGCATGAACTTAACTGGGTCAGTATAGCGAGAGCGTTTACCCTCTAGGTACTCACGTGTGACTTTGCCAGGGTTGATAAATAGCTCATAAATCGTATGTGGGATGCCATGGTCTAGGTCAAGGTAACGCTCGAAAAAGCGGGAAGTAAAGCTGTGCCATGTGATGCGTTTGGGCACGGGCTGCCCACACTCATAACAATAAGGACCTACGAGCATCGCATCGCAATTGGGGCAATAACTACTAGTAGGATTCGGGATCATGGACGTTGATGGGGCTACCAACTAGGATGGGACCTTGCTGGAATATCAGACTACTATCAAAGGGGACTTAGGACCAGTTTGAGCTGGAGCGTAGGGGCTAAAATAGTATCCATAAGCCCAGAATCCCAACCTTATCCCAGAAATCAACAGGGAGTAAGTAGAGAATGTCATCTCCGATGGCCGAAATAGACTAATGCGCAAACCGAGCTAGGATACGGGCAACATCCTCTGGCGTATCAATGCCATGGCTATCATCGGTCGTGATGGCTGTCCTGATGCGGTAGCCATGTTCTAGCCAGCGGAGTTGCTCTAGGCTTTCGGCACGCTCGAGGACTCCTACAGGTAGCTGAGTGATAGCAGCAAGTAGGTCTGTCCGGTAGGCATAGATGCCTATATGTTTGTAGTACTGGTGGTGCTTGAGCCAGTCAGCTTGGTCTGGCACGTTGCGCAGCATCGGTATCGGCAGGCGGCTGAATAACAGGGCATGACCATCGACACCAAGGGCTACTTTGGCTGTTGTAGGCGCTACTAGATCAGCGTATTCTGTCAGGGGTTTGACCAAGGTGGCAAGTTCAGTCGTTGGGTCCTGGCAAAGGTTAGCTAGGCGGTCGATTGTGGTGGGGCAGATGAAAGGCTCATCCCCTTGAATGTTGATCACAAAGTCATAGTCCTTACCAAGATTATGATAGGCCTCGTAACAACGATCGGTACCGCTGGGGTGCTCGGTGCTGGTCATCACGTATGGGATATCATGAGCCTTCAGATGCTCGGCAATGCGCTCATCGTCTGTGGCTACAATGACATCCGTGAGAAAGGTAGCAGCTTTGCACTGGGCATACACCCGCTGGATCATGGTTTGGCCAGCTAGGTCGATCAGGGGTTTGCCAGGAAAACGTGTGCTGGCATAGCGTGCCGGGATGATACCTAGGATGGTGGACATAGTTACAGCAGATTTTTAGCTATAGGTTTAATTCAAGGCTAAAGGAGCCCAAAGTGGATTACTTGCTTCGTTTGGGGTTGGTTTTGGCCTTAGTTGTGCTTTTTGTTGATTGGCCTTGCCTAGTGCTTTTGCTGCCTTGCTGTTGGCTCTGGACAAAGGCATCAACCTTAGGGATGCCACGTTTGGAAACATCAAGTCGGAACAAGCCCACAAAAACAATGGCAAGCATAAAGAGCCAATAGCTATTGACGAAGCCATGGTACCAACTTTGGTGCAGCCCGATGATCAGACAGCAGACAAAGAGGACAAGGTAGATGGTTTGTTTGAGACGCATGAGCGATGATAAATTTGACTAGCTATCCTTAACCTGATAGAGCCCTGTTTTGTTAATTACAATTACAGGATGTCTGACGAGGCCTTTGCATTTCCGTTAGGCTTCAGGATGCGGTACCAACTAAAGTCTTGTTTGGCCTCTAATCCCATGCCTGTCAGCAGCTCGGTAGGGGTGGTGATCCGGACGAATTTGTCGGTATAGATTTGTTTGGTGGCACGGTTCCACTTCAGCTCCTCGGTTTCCATTTTTTTCTGTTCCAGGACGTTGACGATCACAACTTCGCCAATACCCACGTAGATATCATTGAGGCGGTCATAACGGCCATATTTGCTATCCATGGTGCTGGTGAAGACTCCTTTTTCGTCATAAAAATCTAGGTGGAGGCCTTCGGGAAATTCGCGGTCACCACTGTTGAATTCGTACTGCAAGGGGGTCTTGAGCACCACCCTCAGGATGGCCGAGTCGCTATATCGGGTCTCCACATTTTTCGCCGAAACGATGGGGCCGCTATAGGTCGTGACCTCGTTAGGGTCGATGACTTTGTTCTGGCAGCTGCTCAAGCCTGTGGATAATGCCATTGCCAACAGCAACGCTAGGCTAACCCAGACGGGCCGGCTTTTCTGTGTGACGTAACTTATTGAGGTGGTCATTTTTGCCTAGAGTATCTGTAGGACTAATCCCTTGAGGTATTCGCCTTCGGGGTGGTAGATGCTGATGGGGTGGTCCAGCGGCTGGGTCATTTGGTGCAAAATCCGGACCGGACGACCAATATCCGCTGCAGCACCAAAGACGATCTTGCGGAACAAGTCACGGTCGATTAGCTGTGAGCAACTATAGGTAAAGAGCAGTCCCCCAGGCTTAACGCAGCGCATACCCTGCATATTGAGCTCTTTATAACCTCGGGCCGCATTGTTGACAGCTCGGACGTTTTTGGCAAAAGCGGGTGGGTCTAGCACAACGATGTCCCAGTCTTGCGGTTGCTGTTTGAGGTAGGCAAAACAGTCTTGCGCTATGGCTTCATGGTTGACTTCTAGGCCAAAGTTGAGGCTGATATTACCTTCTGCTAGGGCACAGGCATCTTTGCTGATATCGACGGATACCACTTTTGTGGCTCCACCAGCTAAGGCCGCTACCGAAAACCCACCACTGTAGGCAAAGGCATTCAATATCGACTTGCCAGCCGCTAAGTGCCGCAATAGGTTTCTGTTCTCGCGCTGGTCGATGAAAAAGCCCGTTTTCTGCCCATTGACGACATCAATATTAAACTTGAGGCCATGTTCTACACCCACCAAGTCGCCAAAGTCGGCTGTTTCTGGGCCGCCTAGTTGCCAGCCATTTTCGCCGACGGCGGGTGCGCCTGTACCATCATAGCTTTTGTTCTTGAGGTAGATATGGCCGAAACCAAGGCCTTGGAGTAGCTCGACCCAAAGGGCCAAACGTTGATTGGTGGCTGGTGTACGCAGTTGCAGAACGACCACACGCCCACCATAGACATCGGCCACGATGCCTGGTAGTTCGTCTCCTTCCGCATGGATGAGGCGATAGGTATCAGTGCTGGAGCCCGAGGTATTATCGTAAGCCTTGGTGATATAGGTCTGGCGCAGCTGGTAAGCATCTGCAAATCGGCTTTGCCAGAAGGCCTTGGTTGGCTCTGCATCATGGTCGCCAAAGGCAAACATTCGTCCGACGATTTGGCTAGCCGGGTCAAAAAAGGCAAGCCCTAGGGTTTTGCTGGTGGCATCTGCAACGCGGACGATGCTCCCGGCAGGCACGGCAGGCAGCTGCTGAACGGCCCCGCTGAAGATCCAGGGGTGGCGATTGAGGATGGCTTTGTCGCGTTTGGGCTTGAGGGCTAAGGTAGGGAGTGACATCAGGGACAATTAGGCTGCAATATAGTGGTTTGGGGTGGGGGCTGGGGCAGGCATTGAATTTGAAGGCCCATTGATTTGAAGGTTTTGATGTCACTGTGTTATCCATAGCCAAGATACCCGTAGGCATCCAAGGGTTGATGAATATCTGTTTTTAACCCCAAGCAGCTGCGAGTGATACTGATTTCTGCTCCAATATCTTCACCCAAGCTGCCATTTTTCCTACAGCCCAAACGCAGCAAAAATTTGCGGGTAACAGGCAAGTATTGTCTGAATGGGTACGGAAGCCGTATGTAGCTAGATCACCAGCACCGAGGGCAATGCAGTGGTCATCAACTGGTAGTAGGGGCTCAATGTCCAGAGGATCCTGTCCGTTACCGAGATCACTACCAACGGCTGCATTTGCCGCCCAACGGACTTAGTGATCAGGTTTGATAGCCTAGCAAATCAACCCACCTCAGGCTGTGATATTGACAACTACCCCCTCACGGTGTCTAACGTCATCACCCCCAATGGCGACAACAAAAACGATGCTTTTATCCTAGACCGCCTAGCCTGATACCCTGAGGCCCAACTCCGCATCCTGAACCGGTATGGTATGCTTGTGTTCGAAGGGGCACCCTACGCCAACAATTGGGAAGCGCAAGGCCTAGCGGCTGGCACCTACTATTACCTGCTGGTTACTCGCCGTGGAGCGGTGCTGCGTGGCTGGGTGGAGGTGTTGAAATAGGTTTGACCTCTAGCGTGCCTTTGAAAGGAGCGGGAAACTCATCTTGTACTCATTATCGGCAATACCTTTGCTGATGTTGGTCAGCTTAGCTTTCAGCAGTCGTTTGCGCAGTGGGCTGAAATAGTCCGTGAAGAGCTTGCCCTCGATGTGGTCATACTCATGCTGGATGACCCTAGCGGCCATACCGTCAAAGGTGTCCTCATGATGTTGTCCGTTTTCGTCTTGGTACTTGATCCGGATGGTATTGTGGCGCATGACCTCACCACGGACACCAGGGATACTGAGGCAGCCCTCTTCGTATGGCCAGAGCTGACCTGTTTCAGCAATCATCTCGGCATTAACAAAAACCTTTTTGAACCCCTTTAGTTTTTCCTCATCCATTGCTTCGGCATCTACCACAAAGAGGCGGATACTTTTGCCAATCTGTGGTGCCGCAAGGCCAACGCCATGTGCTAGATACATGGTCTCGAACATATCAGTAGCCAGCTTTGGGACGTCTAGTTGGCTAAAATCGATGGCTGCGGCCTTCTTCTTGAGTACGGTATCTCCGTAGGCGACAATAGGATAAATCATGAGGGGTACTAGGGGCAAACCAGCCGAAGGATGGTGTTAATGGCAATCAAAAGCGACAAAGTCCTATGATCCAGAGCGGTTAACCTTGGTGGGATAACCGCGGGTCAGAATAATAATCCTAGTGGGTATGGTCATGATGACCGTGGTCATGCGGATGCTCGTGGGCAGTGTTACCAAAGACTTTGATCAGCGTGCCTAATGCAAAGACCCCAAGCCAAGTGGGATATATAATCCAAAAATTAGGGATATTCCGTCCGACCAGCAGGAGGGCTAGATGTGCCACCGCACTCATGATGATGCCCGTGACGGACAGCATCTGGATGGTGTTGAAGTTGTATTTTCGGATATCCATAAGTGTGGGGGCCATTGCTGGCACGAAAAGAGTGGGCGAGGTTGCGCACCCCATCACTAAGAACCAGTAGAACAAAAATAGGTTTATTCTGCCAGAACTTAATCATGGCATATTGGCCGCACTCGGTCTGGCTAGTCGTGTTTGTAGCGTTTGAACCAAGTGGCATCGTTGAGTGTGATGCCGAGGCAAGCTTTGATATAGTACTCGCTAATGCCGTTAGCAGCAACACTACCCCGTTGGCCGATCACCAAAGCGGTGCTGATATAGGGGCGGGTGAATTTCGCCTCCTTACGCACCATTGGTGCCGTGATGCCTAGGCTAACGCTGTAGTCATTGAGTTGTGAGCCTCCTAGGACCAATGGCTGCTGGGTGTAGTTAAGTCCACCACGATACGTGCAAATGCCTAGGTAGTTTTTGCTGTAAGCATTAGGCGTCCACTCGCCACCAACGCCGATCATTAAAGAGTTACGGTAGGGGGCTCTTTGTTCGCCAAAGGTGCTACCTTCGAACAGGCGATACTGCATATCTGCGGTCAGGGTATAGCTCAGTAATTTACTGTAGCTAATGCCAAATCCAAATGCAGCAGGGTAGGTTGCCTTGACGCTACCACTGGCGACGGTGTCCGTTAGGCGAAAGGCTGTAGTAAAGGAACTGGGCAGGTATTCGATCCGGCCTAATAAATTCCCGTTTAGGTTTCGACCTAGCTCCGCAAAGCCACCAATGGACAAAAAGTGTTTATCGAGCGTGTCAAGCGGCACGCGATAGTTAAATCCGGCACGGCCTGTAGCGTCAAAGATGTTGTAGTTGTTGTTGGTGATTACAAAAGGCTCGCCGCTGGCATTAGGGGTGATGACGCCATAGGTAACGTCGTTATTGATGTTGCCAAAGATGAGGGATGGAGCTAAACCTATTGACCACCGACGGGTAATGTTATAACCCAGATTGAAGTTAACCTTGTTAAGGCCACCACTGCCAGATAGTACCTTGTTGAAATTCCGTCCGTCTCCAAAGTAGTTTTTTTCGCTAAAGCGCACGCTGTAGTCAACTGAAGAAAGCGGCATAATCGACAAGTTGGAGACCAGTCGGTTAGTAAGCGGAAAGGTAAAACTGAGGTATGAAATTCCTCCTCCTCTGCTTTTGTAGGTGGTGTTGACGTCGCTAAGATCCTTAGCGATGTAGCTAAGGCCTACCTCCAAATTGACCATTTTATGAAAAGTCAACAGAGCAGGGTTCATCAGATTAACGAAATCTGGGTCAGGATTAGCAATACCAGTCATGCCCATGCCGAGACTCCGGACGTTTTGCTCAGGTATCAAGTCGCCAAGGCCAAAACGTGATATTGGAGAGTTTCCGAGCACGCTTTGGGCCTGGGATTGACCAACAAAAAGGGTCAAAATCATCGCAAGGGCGAACCAGCAATACTTGGCTGAAGGGTACGGAACTTGGTTGTTATGCACGTTGGTTAAATAAATAGATCTGGTTGAGTCCATCCAGAACCAGATGTTGATTGACTGAAACTTGGGCAGCCAGCAGGGGTGCAAAGGTAGGGCTATCCCCCCCAGAAACGAACACCTCCAGCTGATTATATCGTCGTTGGTAGTGGCTAATGTAGCCATTGAGTTCATAAACAATGCCCCAAAACGCGGCCGAAAACATGCAGTTGGCAGTTGAGTCACCCAAGACGGTAGGCAAGGCTAGCAGGCTTCCTTCTTGACTTATAGCTGGTTGGGATTCGGTGTCAATAACGTCCGTCATACGGCTCTTATTTTGGTAAGATGCTGCATTGTTGTCGTGGCGTAGTGCGGGTAGGCGCGCTGTTAGTTGGTGCATGGCGTCAAGGCGCATTTGCCAACCTGGGCTGATAGATCCGCCAAGATAGGTCCCTTCGGCTGTCAGGATGTCGGTTGTGATGCAGGTCCCAAGGTCAATTATGAGGGCGGCGCTGGGGGGGGGGTGATTTGCGACCTGTCTCTGGAGTTGGTAGGCTGCAGCCACAACTGCAATCCGGTCAATGCCGAGGGTCTGGGGCGTGCCGTATTGATTGTCAAACGGGACAGCAGTTTGCTGGTCGATGCCGAATGACACAATGGTATGCTTGTTTTGCTGCTGAAGTTGGCCTAGGAAGGTCGACACTAGGTCATTTGTGTGCTGATCCTGACGGACGGATGCCCATACCAATGACTCGATGGGGCTTTTTAGTACATCGGTTGGCATTGCTACCTCGCCAGGCTGAGGCCACCACTTCAGCATCCTTCCCTTGTCGTAAAGGGCGGCTTTATTGCGTGTATTGCCAATGTCTAGCACTAATTGCATATCCGGATTGCTGGGGCTTTTGGGGCCAAATTTGGGTCTTTTTCCCTAAGCCCAACACGACTAATTAGGCCAAAGTAGAACCTTATAAATACCCCAAGACGCTGCAAATTAGGGTATTGGCTGGCGCTTTGGTGCCACTAAAATCGGTATTAACGGGGCTTTAACGCCTGCTGGGTCAATTTCTTTCGTATAATTGACTAAAATTTTGACGATCCCGATCCTGACAAGCAGACCTGTGGCAACAACACTCACCCAAACGGCACGTCTCAAAAGCAAGGCCGAATTCGAAAATTGGCAACTGAGCAAGGTTGCGAGCTATGATCTGGTCTGGCGATTGTTGCCGACCGGATTCTGGGCCGCTGTTTTTCATGCAGGTATGGCTCGTTGTGTAGTTGCAATGCAATATCAGTTTGATCTGCCCTTGGCTCCGTCCGAAACCAAGGAGCAACTCCAGAGCATCATAGCCCAGCACGAGTGGCTCCAGACCAGTAGTTACAACTCGGTGAAAGTGAGCTGGGGCTGGGGTGGCAGCGTGGTTGTCCCTGCAGACTTTTTTGACATTGCAGAGTTACCTCAGATATGTAGTCGAAGCATTGGCCAGCCAGTCCGTGGCCAGGTAGCTGACTTTTATCGCCATGCAGGTGGCCCTGTTTCGGTTTTTTATACCGACAGCAATGCAGCAGACTATTTGGCGTTACAATACCGTGCCAGCCGGATCAAACACCTGCACAGCAATGCGGCTTTTGCGCAGCAAGTACAGGATATGGGTGCAATTGGCGGGACCACAAGGGCGGTGCTTTTGCTGGATAAGGGCTATATCACCATCGTCCTGATTAAGGGCAAAAACTGGCAGCTAGTCAACCGATATGCCGTCAAAACCCCTCAAGACATTACCTACTTCGTGTTGCTAGCCTTGCAAGAGACTGGTATAGATGTGGGCACCACCCCTCTAAGCATATATGGCGATACGCAAAGCAACCCCGAGTGGTACCAACCTTTGTTAGGTTATCTGCCAACGGCGGGGGTGGGTAATCTGCCTTCGGCTTGGGCTGCTCATGGTGCCTCAGAAGTGGATTTAGCCCCTTGGTTTGGTATCTTTGCGATGACAGCCTGTGTATAGGGCTTATTAGAAACAAGTCCAGTTTGCTTTCTGTTAGCAGGTATGGACCATGATCGTTTGCAACTTCGCATACCTAATCTCCCCAATATCAACACCACGATTCTTCTGAACTAATGTCTAGCCAAAGCCCCACCCAACACTTAGTCCTTACCGTCACGGCTGTGCCCGAGGTGGCTGAGTTTGTGATCCCGATGGTGGCAGAGCTTGGTTTTGATACGTTTGAAGAGACCGAGGTAGGTTTTGTGACCTCTATGTTGGCCCAAGTGCCACATACTGACCTTGACGTCTTGCTTGGGCCTCTGGCAGAAAGTGGCATGATCAGCTATACAGCCCAGGTAATTGAGGGCCAAAACTGGAACGCAGTCTGGGAAGCTAGCATTGATCCAGTCCGGATTGCGCAGGATTGCCGTGTACGCGCTGCCTTCCATGTACCTGACAGGACTATCCGATACGACATCGTTATCACACCCAAAATGGCATTTGGCACAGGCCACCATGCCACTACGGCCCAAGTGATGCGATACATGCTCAAACACGACTTATCAGGACTTTCAGTCCTCGATGCAGGTAGTGGCTCTGGGGTTTTGGCCATTTTAGCTGAGCTTCAAGGAGCTAACCGTGTTTTTGCATACGATAATGACCCTTGGTGTGTCGAGAGCATTGCCGAAAATATTGCAGGTAACGGTTGCCAGCAAGTTGTTGGTGCCCTCGGTACCATCAGGACAGTGGAAGCGGGCGAACCCTTTGATTGGGTGCTGGCTAACATTAACCGTAACATCTTGCTTGATGAAATGGATGGTTATGAGCGCAATCTCAAGGCTGGTGGTAAACTGGTCCTGAGCGGATTTCATGAAGAGGATATTGCTGCCTTAACGGCTAAGGCATCCGCCCTGGATCTGCATTATCACACCCATACACTCGAAGGGCCTTGGGCGATGTTGGCTTTTAACAAGCCAATGATACCTACTCTGACGAATACTGATTGATCAAAACGTGCCTAGATGTTTGTCTGGGCATTCTGAGTGCTTATTTTGGATTCATGGAAGGGCCCCAGCGGCACCAATTCTGCATCCGCCCAACAGGTGATAGGAGTGAACACGAAAAAAAGAACGATACTAATACTGCTTTTGCTGGGCTCCTGGATACAGGTTTTGGCTCAGGGAGGGCGGTTTTCTGGCAAGGTTGAGGAATTTCCGGATGAAATGACCCTATACCTCAAAAACGCCAAGCTCCAGAGTGTGGATAAGGTGGCTGACGAGTTTGCGGCCAACTTCAAAGGTGGGACTTTCAATGACCAACAAAAGGCCAAGATTATCCTCGTTAGCCAATTAATGGCAGGCCAAGGTATGGGACCGGTGCCGTACTTTTCAGGGTTTTGTAGTCTGATTAACACAGCCATTACTGCCCAAACAGATCCTACTCGCCTTGATCAGCTGCTCCTTACCTGCCATAAAGCGATCTATAATGTCCAGCAGCCTACCTATGTCAACATCATGGCCGGTATGCGCCAGTTCCTGGACAAACATGAACTCTACGCCAATGCCTTCCTGAAACTACGAGTAAGTAACGAGAATTTTCAGTTTGACTATGTAGGCGGTAAGCGTTTACCAGGGGATACTGTTGGCCTTTATGCTGAGCAAAACCCTGTCTATGTCGACCCACCAGCAGCACCTGAGCCAGAGAGGGACAACTTTGGCAACTTTGTACCTGAGCAAGCTCGTCAACCAGAGGTTAAAGGAGCGCTTATCAGGTTTAGCAAGCTGGACCTGACTTGGGCCACAACCTACGACAGCACGTCTTTAAAAGGGACTACCGGTGCAGCTCTACTCGAAAATTCGACCTTTATTGGCGAGGGAGGTGATTTTGATTGGACAGTTACTGGCCTTGACCCAAGCGAAGCTGTTGCCACGCTCAAAAAGTTTAGTTTTAGGTTGGAGCGGGCCGAGTTTGCATGCGACCATGCCATCCTGAAGTACCCTAAACTCACAGACAAACCAGTGCCGGGTACTTTTGAGTTCAAAAGCACTCCGCACAAAACGCCCGAAAGTGCGGCCTACCCCAAGTTTCGGTCCTATTTCGCTACCTATCTCCTCAAGAACACCCCCGAGGATGTCACCTGTAGTGGTGGTGTGAGCCTTGACGGGCGATACCACAACACAAGCAATGTTTTTGAGAATGGCGGTACCATCTCAATCAAATATAAAGGTAATGTGGTTTATCGTGGCGTTGGAAACCGGTTTGAGTTTCGGGACAGCACAGTTATCTCTCCAGAGGCTAGCAACGTTTTCTACTGGAAGGGGGATAGTACGTTTCAGCCAGGTGCGCGCCTAATCTACCTCACTAACCAAAAGGTCCTGCGGCTTATCACACGCAAAAGTCGATTTGAAGGCACCCCTTACCTAGACACCTACCACAAAGTTGAAGTTACCTGCGACGAGGTTCGGGTCCGGCTGGATAGTGCCAAGGTTGAGTACCTGATCACGTCCGCTAACAACAGGGTACCTGCAATTTTTGAGTCTATCGATCGGTATGATGAGGATCGCATCGCAACCCTACAGGGTATCTACGAGCATAATGCCTTGCTGATGCTCATGAAGCATTACGTCAAGAACAAAAGCGACATCATCTACGTCAACGAGATCGCAGGCAACATCAAAGGTCCTATCAATGCCCTTTATGGGTCGCTAAATACCTTGGCGGGCTACGGCTTTATCAAGTTTAACAAAGTGCAGGACAAGGTAGTCCTGACGGACAAAATCAAACACTATTACCAAAGCCTCAAGGGGACAAAGGACTTTGACAATGTGACCATACCGTCCGTGTCACCAAACAAGCCCAATGCCATTCAGGATCTCGAAAAACGTGAGATCTTGATGAATGGAGTTGACAAGTTTGTCATTGCTGACTCGCTAGACGTATTCGTGATCCCGAAGGATAAGGAGATGAAACTCCTCAAGGATCGGGACATCCAGTTTGATGGCAAGATTAATGCAGGTGTCTTCCTGACCCATGGCAAGAAGTTTAAGTTCGATTATACCAATTTTAAGGTGGTACTCGAGCAAATTGATTCGATAGGCATCAAGCTTCCTCCTGTCCGGGACTCAATCACTGGTAAGCTCAAGCCAGCCTCTCCTGTCAAACTCGAGAACAAGCGCCATGGCGATGCAAGCCCTGATAGCGTTATGGCCGCGTCTCTGGCCAAAAAGAATAAGGTCAAAACCCATGGTACCCTCTTCATTAACAAACCAAACAATAAGTCTGGGCGCAAGAAGCTGCCGATGTATCCCATATTTGATGTGGTAGACTTTAGCTTCGTTTACTTTGACGGCAAGCAGATCTTGGGTGGGGCCTATAATCAAGAGATTTACTTTACCGTACCTCCGTTCAATATCGACTCCACTGCGAGTACCAACTTGGCTGCAATTAGTTTTGATGGCACTTTCCATTCGGACAATATTTTCCCGGATTTTAAGGAGCAGCTGAAGATTATGCCTGATAGGTCACTCGGTTTTGTGCACAAAGTGCCAGTGACTGGTTACAAGCTCTACAAAGGCGATGCTGTTTTCAATGGTGTAGTTAGGCTAGACAATAAGGGTATGCGGGGTAAGGGCGAGATGAAGTACCTGACAAGCACCATCAAGTCAGATGACTTTATCTTCTATCAGGACTCGGTGATTGCCAAGGGTAATACGTTTGTGTTACGCGAAGCGAACGACAAAATGGGGAACTTCCCAGATGCAGTCGCAGCTGGTTTCTCTATGAAATGGTTGCCAAAACGCGATAGTCTTATTGTTCGGAACGATACCGCACGTGGCCCATTCAGGATGTATAAGGCCACTACGACGCTTGATGGTCAATTGGTACTAAGTTCTGGTGGTGTGGTCAAAGGTGGCGGCATTGTCAAACGCCAAGGCTCGCAGGTCGAGTCGCGTGATATGACCTTTGCCATCGATAACTTCAAAGGGCGTGAGGCCAACTTCGAGATCGAGTCCAGCACCGAAGGTAAACCAGCTATGAAGAGCACCAATGTCAAGTTTAAGTATGACATGGTCGCTAAGAAGGCAGACTTTGAGACCGAGGTGGCTGGTTTTGCGAGTAATGAGTTTCCCTACACACAGTTCAAGACCTCGATCCCGAAAGCGATCTGGGACTTTGATAAGGCACTTATTACGATGTCCAAGCCTGATAGCATCGAGCTTGCAAACTCCATCTTCTACAGTACGCTTCCAGAGCTAGATAGTATTAACTTCCAGGCCAAAAATGCTGTTTACGACCTCAAGACCTACTCTTTGAAGATAGATGGGGTGCCGTTTATCCATGTGGCAGATGCAGAGCTGGTGCCAGATAGTGGCAAGGTTGAGATCCTGGAAAATGCCCAGATCACACCGTTGCGGAACTCAATCATCTTGGTTGATACGATAGACCGATATCACAAATTAGTCAAAGGAGACCTTGTAGTCAAGAGCCGGCACGCCTTCGAGGGGAGTGCGTTGTATCAATACGTAAACGCGGCAAACGATACTCTCAACATAACGTTCACGGACTTCCAACAAGAGAAGCGTGATCCTAAGAACAAGAAAAAAGTCAAGCAGGTCTTCACGACTGGCAATGGTAATGTGCCAGAGGACAACCTGTTGCAAATAGCCCCAGGGGTTTTGTTTAAGGGTAATGTAAAGATGGTTGCCATGAATAAAAACCTCGAATTTGACGGTGCCATTGCGCTTGATCTTAAGTCCAATAGCGAGAAGACCTGGGTCAAGTTCAAGAAGTCGGGTGATGATCGTAACTTCGCTGTCGACCTTAAGGGTGCAACAAATGCCAATGGTCAGGCCGTTGTGACAGGGTTGTACTACGGAGAAGGCAATAGTCTTTATGGTCTTTTTGTGGATGCTAAAAAATCTCCTAACGACCGAGAGATCTTTTCTGCAAGTGGCACCCTCAAGACTGATGTCGAGACAAGAGAATATCGTGTTGGTACAGTAGATAAATTATCACCAGGCAGCAAGGTGCACGAAGGCAATGTGTTCTCGTTTAGCGATACGGCCAAGACAGATAGCTATGACGGTAAGTTTAGCCTCCTAGACCCAACTGAAAAGAGCTTTAACCTAATAGCTGCTGGTAGCGGGCGTGGCTACAGGACAAGTGGGGTCTATACGGCCCAACTAGCAATGATCTTCGACTATCAGACAACCGACAACGCAAACAAAATCTTAGCTCTTGACCTACAAGATAAAAAGAAAAATGTAGGTCTTGGGGAAATAGGCGTTCCTGTTGATACGATCGTCAATCGGGTGGGTGACATTGCAGGGCAGCGCGCTGCCGAGGATTTCAAACGGAAGTTCGGCTCCTATTTATCCTTAACCATTGTCGGGGGTAAGTTTGCAAAGGGTATCGTTTTTAGTGATGTAAACCTAGTCTGGAGCCCTACACAAGGTGCTTGGCATAGTGTTGGTCAGCTAGGCCTTGCCAATATTGGCAAGGCAGAAATTAATGCTCGGGTTGACGGCTATATCGAGATCAAGCGCACCGAAACTGGTGATGTTGTTAAGTTGATTATTCAGGCAGTGCCTGAGAGCTGGTATTATGTCAGCTATGACGAAAACAAAAAGCTTTACACCCTCGCAACTAATAATGACTACAATAGCGAAATAGCTGCCAAAGGTAAGGCCTCCAAAACTGGACGCGGGATCTATGGCTTTGGCCTAGCGGACGACGCAGACAGGGTAGACTTCGTAAAAAGTTTCAACAAGAACTATCTCGGCAAGGATGTGGAGCCGACACCTTTTACACCACAAATTGGTGCCGCACCAGCTGCGGCTGCCCCTGCCGAAACTGAAAGTGGAATATCGTCTGACTCAACTGAGGGCACTGCAACACCAAGCCAAGACCTGAATCAGGATAATGCTAAGCCTACAACTCCTACTGCAGTAGAGGTGCCGCTCAATCCGCTGACGGGTCTGCCAGACTCGTCTTTAATCGGGACAACACCAACTCCTGATGCAGGTGCCGACAGTGGAAATAAGGCCGAAGAGAAGCCTGCCAAAAAGAAAAAGAAGAAAAAGGAGGAGCCAGCTGCAGAGAAACCAGCAGAGCCAGCCAAAGCTGAGCCACTGATCGATCCGCTAACTGGGCAGCCAGTGCCAGCAGACACAACTAGCAAAACACCGGTAGCACCCTCTGTTGTGCCACCTGCTGTAGATACTGCTAAAGCTCAACCCGCATCGACGGATAAATCCGCCGAGACACCGCCCGTAATACCACCGGTGTCACCACCAACTAGTCCTGAGGTTGATCCGTTAACGGGGCAACCAGTGCAGCCAGCTAAACCTGCTGAACAGCCAGTTGAGAAACCTGCTGAAAAACCTACCGAAACACCTGCTGCCCCAGCAGTCGATCCCTTAACTGGTCAGCCTGTGGCGCCTGCTCTGGTGCCGCCTGCGGCTGATACGGCTGCCCTCAGGATCAAGGCTGATAGTGTCCGAACGGCTAAACTGAAGGCTGACAGCACCCAAAAAGCCCAGCAAGAAGAGCTGAAGCGGAAGGAGCAGGAGGCTAAAGATGCCGCTTTAGAGGAGGCCAAACGCAAACAGGCCGAGGACCAAAAAGCCGAGGAGGACCGTAAAGCCAAAGAAAAAGCCGACCAAGAAGCCAAAGAAAAGGCTGATAAGGAGGCAAAGGAAAAAGAAGCTAAGGAGAAGGAGACACCACCTATCTTGCCGCCACCTACTGATCCGCCGCCTGCTGATAGTACGAAGCCCGAACCAGGCAAGTAATTGTCAAGCAATCAATTTTAAGGCGCTTGTAGTATTGAGGCGACTTTGGCATATTGATTGCTTTAAATGCGGATTGTCATTGGATTTTGCCCTGTATAGCTATCCTATTGGCTAGTTACGGCTTAAAACTATTTGACAAAGGGGAGGTTCTGATTGTATTTTGCAATCGTTAAGGAAGGTAGGTAACGACGTAATTATTCGGTAATGCCCGAACAATGACGTCCTTGTCAACTGATTTAGGACACCGAAGATCAAGAGGATGTGGCTTATGCTCCACAATGCCTTGCCAGATAATACGACGAAAATGATGCTAATCGCATGGGTACTTTTGGCCACCATTGTTGCCTATTTGCTAGGCTCGATCCCGACAGCTGTTTGGGTCGGTCAGCAATATTTTGGTATCGATGTTCGCCAG
Source organism: Cytophagaceae bacterium (assembly GCA_027490155.1). Lineage (GTDB taxonomy): Bacteria > Bacteroidota > Bacteroidia > Cytophagales > Flexibacteraceae > CANHWS01. The sequence continues at coordinate 22,439 of JAIXYP010000056.1, forward strand.
CACGGTAGCAAAAACGCTGGGGCAACTAATACGTTTAGGGTCCTGGGCCGCAAGGCCGGGATTGCAGTATTGTTCATTGATTCACTCAAAGGATTTCTGGCGGCCTTTAGCCCTATCCTGTTAGTTCATCTGGACCTGTTACCAGTGGCTCACTTAGTTCAGTTGCAGCTTGTTTGCGGCATAGCTGCTATCATTGGGCATATATTTCCGATTTTTGCGGGCTTTAAGGGGGGTAAGGGTGTTGCCACCTTGGCTGGCATGATGCTGGCTATCCATCCGACTGGGGTTGGCGTTTGTGTGCTAATCTTTTTGCTGACCTTGATTGTATTTGGCTACGTATCATTAGGTAGCATGGTCGGCGCTCTGGCCTTTCCGGTCCTGTTGGTGACAAGTGCCTTAGGCGATTATGATGGGTCCCTATTTGTTTTTGGGTTGATAATGGCAGTTGGCATTGTCTATACCCACAAAAAGAACATCAGTCGGCTCCTGAAGGGCGAAGAGACAAAAACATACCTCTGGGGTGGTGGCCGCCCAAAGTGTAATGACCTGCCCCAGTCAATGACTGACACAGGTCAGGACTCCTAAGTAATCGATAGGAATTATGAGGGACCTACCTTAATGCCTTTTTGCGAGTGTTGGGCTGGCGGTCAGTGAGCCAATCGTCAAGGGAGGTGCCTGGTGGTAGGTCTATTTTAGGGAGACCAGGGTCTATGCCGCCACCGCCATTTCCTCCACCGTCGTTGTCGTCATTGCGATTTCCATTGCGCCCAAATGGTCCTCCAAGGTCACCATTATGTCGCCTAAGTACCTTGATGTAGCCGATGAATAGGCCTGTGAGTATCATCAACCCTAAGGCGTTGAACGTAATCAGCATCATGAACGAAGGCAGTACCATATTGTTCAGGTCTCTTACTAGGAAAAGTGGTTAACAACTAGGCCAAAAGATGGTCCGGGAAAGCAGATTGTTGTAATTGAAGGGAAGCCCACGCAGGATCCTTGGAATGGTCGTAAGCTATGGTCAATGCCAAACAACATGGGCTGGCAATGTGGACTCTACCTTGGATGATCCTCAGTCTGACACCAGATCTAAGTTAGCGTTTATATCTCGATGGCTCTATTGGTAATCTCAAAAAAGAAGAAACTCGCTAGTTTTTTGTTCTAGGGCTTGAGTTAACTGATGTTGTTGATGTTATGCTGCGTAGGCACGAGGATTTGACATTCACTTGCGTTATGTCCAGCTTGGCTCCTTCTGTTGCATCAGCCCAAAAAATAATCCCAGACCAATGGCCTGGGACTATGGAAGTCATAAAATCACGTTCAGTTAAGGTTTGCGTCCTTGCCGAGTTGGAGTGGCAATGGAGATTTATCTTGGTGGCTGCTGGTTGGCTATGTTGCCTTGAGCTTTATAAGCTCAAGGCAAAACTACCGACTGGCTAGGCCTGATGCTTCAGGTTACTTAACCTCGATCAGCTGGGTATAGGAGGTCATGTCGTTGCTTACCTCGAGGGTGTATTGCCCAGCAGGCAATTTACTGAGGCTAAAAAGCTCAGAGAAGGTGACCGACTTCTTGATCGTATCCCACCAAAGGAGTTGGTTTTGCTCGTTGCGGATGCTGACCTTGAAAGACTCTCCACTTGGGTTGTTGACCGCGATGCGGAAGGTGTTTTGGGTGTTAGCTTTGTACACGCGAATGTCCATCGCCTTGAAGACATCCACCCGGATGTTGGCACTTGGCACATTGTTGTTGGTTGCGATCTTGGCAGAAGCTGTTGCGGAAGTCAGTAGCACTAACGCAAAGACTGTAGCGATAAGGGTGCGGGTGATGAGAGCTAGCTTTTTCATAATAATGAGTGGCTTTGGGCCGTTTGATGTGTCAAAGTTCTGGAGACTGGCCCGTGCCTGAAACTTGTTTTACACTAGCGATACAAATATGGCCTGAGCGGCATTAGCTAGTGTCGAATGACAATGCAAAGATACACAAAATTTGGCAAAAGCAGCATTTTAGGTATCATTAACAGAACGTTAACCGTATAATGAGGTATTATGACAGAAGAAAATTTTGATTACAGGCGGATCGCATCATGGATGGGCGGCCAAATTTGCGGGTGGGTATGGAGCCTGTTGTTGATATTAGGTTTGGCCAATGTTTATTCGGCTCAGGCCCAGTTTACGCAGCGGCATTATGGCGACGGCGCCCTAAAAGAGGAGGGTGAGCTACGCGATAACACTAAGCAGGGCCCTTGGAAGTACTATTATCCTAGTGGCACAGTGATGGCCGAAGAGTCATTTTTGGATGGCAAACTCAACGGTATGGTCCGTAATTATGACGAGCGGGGCAAGGTCCAATCTGTTGAAAATTGGGTCAATGGGACCCTGCAGGACAGCGCATGGTACTACCATAGCAATATTGCGCTTCATCGTAAGGGGGCTTATAAGGATGGTAAATACCAAGGGAGATGGCTCTATTTTTACGATACAGGCAAGCCTGACCGTGTTGCTACCTACGACAAAGGCTTGCCTCATGGCGAATGGTGGTATTATAACGAAGATGGTATCCTGATTCAGTATTGTGTAATAGTGCGCGGCCTCGAGGAAGGGCCAATGCGGTTGTATACCGACCTTGGCCTCTTGGAAAGCGAAGGCCAATGTCGTGGCGGACGTAAAGTGGGTGTCTGGAAGCTGTATGACAAAAAAGGTAACTTTAGGCGCGAAAAGGACTTTGGCAGATAACTTGCAGCCCCAACCATTGCAATACAATTGTTGTTAATGGATTATTAGTCGACAGTTACCCAATGGGTATGAAGGCTAATGGTCCGAATAAGAATCACCACTATGATTAAGATTGGTATTGTTTGCTATCCCACGTTTGGTGGCAGCGGCGTTGTTGCGACCGAGCTTGGCAAGGCCTTGGCCGAAACAGGTAACTATCAGGTGCACTTCATTACGTACTCGACACCGCATCGGCTAGATCATTTTGCAGAAAACGTTTTCTACCACGAGGTGGATATGTTTAGCTATCCGTTGTTTCAGTTCCCGCCATACGAGCTTGCATTAGCTAGTAAACTAGTGCACGTTATCAAGTACGAAAAACTGGACCTGTTGCACGTCCACTATGCCATTCCGCATGCCTCAGCAGCTTGGTTAGCCAAACAAATACTAGCCACCGAGCAGATTGACATCCCATTTATAACAACCCTCCACGGTACGGACATCACCCTTGTAGGTAAAAACGGATCTTATGCTCCGGTCGTGACCTTTAGCATTAACCAAAGTGATGGCGTTACGGCAGTCAGCGAGGATCTGAAGCGTGATACGTTAAAACACTTCCCGATCTGCAGAGAGGACATCCAAGTGATCCCTAACTTTATCGACCTGCGCAGGTTCAAGAAACAGAACAAGGATCACTTCAAGACCTTTGTTTGCCCCAATGGTGAGCCATTGCTTGTTCATACGTCCAACTTCCGGAAGGTCAAGAGGGTAGAGGATGTTGTCCGAATTTTCGCTGCAGTGCGCGAGGCAATGCCAGCCAAACTAGTTATGGTGGGCGACGGGCCAGACCGTCCTAAGGCCGAGGACCTATGTCGGGAGCTCAATGTGATGGGAGATGTACGGTTTTTGGGCAAGCTCGATGCCGTTGAAGAGGTCTTGAGTGTGGCTGACTTGTTCCTGATGCCAAGTGAGACTGAGAGTTTTGGCCTTGCTGCACTTGAGGCAATGGCATGTCAAGTACCGGTCATCAGCAGCAATACAGGCGGATTGCCTGAGCTGAATGTGGACGGTGTCACTGGTTTCTTGAGCAATGTTGGTGACGTGGACGAAATGGTCCGGAATGCGATTTACATCCTGCAGCCCGAAAATCTTCCTAGATTCAAAGAGGCCGCCTTGGCCCGCGCCCTCGAGTTTGACATCACTAACATCAGGCCACTTTATGAGCGCTATTATGAAAAAGTATTGGAGCGTCAGATGTTGGAAAAGGCGGTGTTAGAAGCGTAATTGCGGAAGTAGGCTCTCTGCTTATGTTACACCAATTATATCCGATAGACGGACCTATGCAATATGTCGATGCCAACTGATACTTCTGGCGAACCTAATGTCGCTCATGTCTCGTTTGACGAGTTTGCTCCCCTCCTTACGCCGCAATGGCAAGCCCAAGTCGCTAAGGACTTAAAAGGAAAGGGAACTGCTGACCAGCTTGTCTGGAAACCTTTTAGGCAATATCCAGATGTCAACTTAGCGGCTACTTACCTAGCTGATAGTGAGCTGCCAGCCACGGCTGGATCAATCCAACAGTTATTACAGAATAGACCAGCTGGATGGGCCTATCGCGAGATGCTTTGCCTTGATGCCGGACAAGAAGCCCAAGTCGTGCAGCAGGCACTAGATTGCCTAAGTTGGGGTACAGATCAGATTAGTATTTGGGGCACAGCCTCGCCTGACTACTCAAAATTGCTGGGACAACTTGGTAAGGCGGGTGTCAAAGGAGTTAGACTCTATATTGAGGCTCCGTATGGCGTCATAGAAGGGGCAGCTGACCACCCGTACTGGCCCAATATGGGCGGATGTTTGGTCTGGGTGCCAAGTATGACACCTACATATGTTGGTGAGACAGGCTACCTCAAGTCCTTGGCTACTTTGCTGAGCGACTACCCACAGGTATCGATTTTGGCGGATGTATCGGGCTATGCTGAGGCTGGTGCCTCGATCATCAGCCAGCAGGCTATTGCTTTAAGCATCTTAGCTGAGTGGCTACATCGCCTTTCGGATAGCAGCATCGAGCCAAAAACCTTGGTTGACAAAATTGAGATGCACGTAGGCCTTGGCCCGAACTATCTGTTAGAGTTGGCTGGTTTGCGCGCTTTGCGCTACAATCTGACTCAAGTTTGGCGTGCCTTTGGGGTCGATGTTGCCTCTGTCCAGATTTGGGCTAGGGCTAGCCAAGCTTGGTCCACCCCGCAAGATCCTGACACCAACCTCTTACGCACGACCACAACCGCCTTGGCAGCAATCGCTGGCGGGGCGGATGTCATGAGCTTACCGCAACATAGTGCAGGGGTTGAAGGGCGTACTGCAGAGGAAATTGACAATGCCATGCGCTGGGCCCGCAACGTAAGTCACCTGCTACGGCATGAGGCCTTTATGGGCCTTGTGGCCGACCCTGCCGCCGGCAGCCGATACCTAGAGCAGGCCACAGCCATGATCGGCCAAGCGGCTTGGGACCAGTTCCAGGCGTGGGAGGCCAAAGGTGGATACCTGTCTTGTTATAAAAACCAAGTATTGCAAAGCTGGGTACGGGATGAAGCAGCAACCAACCATGCAGAGGTAACAAATGGCAGTACGACCATAGTAGGCGGCAACAAGTTCCGGCCAGATAGCCCAGCAGCAGTCCAGCTATTTGGACAACCGATGCCTGGCCTTGATCCTGCTAACTTTGGTCTTATAGTGGCGTAAAGCCGGTCTAAATGCTCCGGTGAAATCGACTAACTTAGAAAGGGGTATCCTAAATTACTATTCCACATGTTAGACATTAAAGAAGAGGCCTCAATTTGTAGTGGATTGAGGCCTCTTTACTGAAAGTAACTAAATGGGTTAGGCAATAACGAGGCCTAGTATGCCAGCAAGACATCGTATGCCAAGGAGTTGGTCGTGCCTGCTTTGATCCGATAATGGGTAGCGCAATTAGTGCCAGTAACAGCATTGCCACTGGCATCCAACCCAAAGGTCACAATAATATTCCGGAGGTTGATCTCGTGTATTTTTTTGCCTTGTACTGGTTTCCAGAATCCGCATTGTGCATTGCTGACGATCGGCACCTCGATCATACTGATAAACTGGTTGTCATACCGGTTGGCACCAATGACGTCTATCTTGGTTTTGGTTCCAATAGCGGTATCACCTTCGATTTTTACTGTGAGGCCATTATTGCCGCTGGTATAGCTTCGTTTACGTGCAACGATCCAGCTTCGATAGCCGCCACCATTTAGGCCAACAAGCATATTGCCACGGACTTTATGCAAAATGGTGCGTGTGGCTGTTGCCTGTATAATACGGCCACCATTCACGTTGGTAATGTCATGATAACCATTGATCACAATGGTGCGTGTCGCTCCATTGACTTGCCGGCTGACCGTAAAGTTATCATAGGTTATGCGCAGGATGGCTCCTGGGTTGGTCCAGTTGGTATCGCGGGTAAGTTTGAATATGATCTTGCCATTGCGGGTACGACCATTGCAGACGCTATTCGTATAGGTGAGGGTGTACTGACGTTGAGCGGCAAGGCTGGCATCGACGGCTACATTGCCACCACAGTTCCAGAAACCAGCGGTTTGTGTTGTGGATGCACCTTGACGGAGTAAGGTGGTAGTATTGCTGTTAAGGTAATCATCTACGGCACTAGTTGCATCGTCTGTCTCGGCACTTACTGTGCTTTCGTCGGAGCTGGTGTTGGTTTCTTGCAGGGTTGCGCTGTCAGTTGTCGGGGTAACGTCATCATCATCTTTGCGGCGGCAACTGCTGATGGTTAGGAGGAAAATACATGCTGCGATCAAGAGCAGCGAGGAGAGAAGTGTTTTCATCTGGCGAAAGGGTAAAAGATAAAACGTTAGGGAGGTAGCAGCATTTAGCATCTCATTACTCCAAAGTGCGACGCAAAGAAATTGGAATCAAAAAATGGCTGCTGCTGCAATCTGGTACTAAGACTCATAAAAAAGCCCAGAGGTTGGAACCAGATTGCTGATTAACTACAGCTTAACATCATGATGGGTAAAAAATAGATTTACGGCTGCTTAGGAGCATGGAAACGAGGGAACCGTTAATACATTGGTGCGATCTGGTGACATGTCAGGCCATGATGGGCATGCCGAATTCGTGTCTCAGGCAGAATAATTTCTAGTCAATAGGCCGAGAAACCAATGTTATCTAGGTTTGGGCGCCTTAGCATTTAGTGCACCTGGATCCAACAAGGATTGGTTGCGTGGCTTGCCATCGAAGTCCTTCCTTAAGCTAGGGTAGGTATTGAGGAAACCTAGTGTGGCGAGCTCACGTGCTTTGCCACTTGGGGTCTTGGTGCTATCGTAGGCAAAGTCGCCGTTGTCTTGGTCTAGGAACCGGAAGGTACGATCAAGGATAGTATTGGTAGGCCTTAATGTTGAAAGGTTGGTATCGGTCCTGATGGCGTTTCCTTCAGGCAGGAAAACCTGATGTCCAAGGCTTGGGAATAGAATCAGGCTAGAAAACTCATTGCTGCGGCTGCCATAGACCAAGTTGTTGAGCATGGTAAATGTGAGCTTACCTGAAGAAAATTGGCTTTGGGCATACTCATAAAAGTCGGTCACCAGTAGGGCAGGGTAGTCACGTTTGAACCCGAAGGCATTGCTATAGCCGATGGTGTTATGGATAAGGGTATAGTCCCCACCTTGGTAGAAGCCAACGGCATTTATGCTAGCATCCAAGATGATGTTATTGATGGCCTCAACCTTGCCTCCAAAGGCACAAATACCCCAATCCTGATGGGCTCTGATGAGGCAATTACTAATGTAACAGTCAGGTTGATTGGTTGTCTGGGGAACCCCAATCTGAATGCCTCGAAGGCCGTTCTTGATAATAGCATGCTCAATGCGGTTACCTCGAGAGTTACCCAAGATGGCAATGGCTCCCCATTGATTAGGCTGGAGGTCAAAACGAGCCTCTTGGCGGGTGCCAGTAAATATGACCGGTTTGGCATCGGTACCTTGGACCAAGAGCTTGCCGAGGACCAATAAGTTACTGCTTTCAAAACTATAGACTCGTACACCCTCCTTGATCGTTAGGGTTTTTCCTTCAGGGACCAGGAAGCTGTTTTTGATGTAATAGGGTCGCTCTTGGTCAGCCCAGGTGGTGCTTGACGTGATGCTATCTCCGTCAAAGAAAATGGCATTTTGGCCCCATGCTTCTACCTGAACGATTTTGGCTTGGGACAATCCCTTGGTCTGGATCCGGATGCTGTCACGCAACAAGAAAGGTAGGCCAGCTTGGGTACTCCTGAGGTTAACATTCAGCAGGATCAAAAGGCTGTCCTTACCACGCAGCAAGATGTCGCTTTGCATATTGCCTGGCCTGCCATTGACGTACATCTGCAGCTCGAACGGCGAGTTAGGCCCTAGGCTGATGCTGCTGATGGTTACGGCTTGGTCGTTCGGATTGAAAATACGCAGGCGACGGGTTGGGCTCCAGAGCGTGGTGATAACCGTATCAAACCGAATGGTATCAGCTGAGGTATAGAGGACATCTCTTGGGCTTTCGGTGACTACCTCATCTTGTGGGCGACAGGAAGCCAAGGACAATAAGATCCCCAATACGCCAACCAGGAACCCGGGTATCCAGCGGCGACGTTTATGGCTATTGTTCTGTTTCGGTGTCTGGTCCAAGATAAGGTAAGGTCTGGGTCGAGTGTGATTTAGGGTCATGGGCAGACTGGCAAAGCAGGTACCCTAGCCATCTATGCCACAGAACGCATAGCACCATTGAGAAAGTATATCGACAGACTGTTGGTCTTGGCTAATAGTTTATCGATGGTTATTCCTTTAGGCCATCTCAGAAACACCTTCTTTAAGACGCTCAGAGTTGTCAACAATGCGGAGCTGCTCAATGAAGTCCTCGATGTCGCCATCCATAACTGCATTAAGGTTATAGACCGTCATGCCAATACGGTGGTCCGTAACTCGGCTTTGAGGATAGTTATAGGTCCTGATCTTTTCGCTGCGGTCTCCGCTACCTACCATCAGGCGACGTTGGGCGCCGATTTCGTTGTTGTGTTTCTCTAGCTCTTTTTCGTAAATACGACTACGGAGTACCTTGAGTGCCTTCTCGAAGTTTTTGATCTGGCTCTTTTCGTCTTGGCACTGGACAACTACACCTGTCGGGATGTGTGTCAGGCGGATAGCGCTATAGGTCGTGTTGACAGACTGTCCACCTGGGCCAGAGCTACAGAAAGTATCCTTACGGATGTCGTTCATGTTGAGGTCCACATCCACCTCTTCGGCTTCAGGCAGGACAACAACACTAGATGCTGATGTATGTATACGGCCAGCAGTTTCAGTCGCAGGGACACGTTGCACGCGGTGGACACCACTTTCCCACTTCATTTTGCCATAGACATCCTCGCCGCTTACGCTGCAAACGATCTCTTTGAAACCGCCGCTGGTGCCATCGGTGTAGTCCAATAGTTCCATTTTCCAGCCTTTTTTCTCGGCAAAACGTTGGTACATACGGTAGAGGTCACCCGCAAAGATGGATGCCTCGTCTCCACCAGCACCCGCCCGGATCTCTAGCACGACGTTTTTGGAGTCGTTCGGGTCTTTAGGGATAAGCAGATCACGGATAATGAGCTCTAGCTCTTCGCGTTTAGGGTTAAGTTCTTCGAGCTCGGCCTTGGCCATCTCGCGGAAATCTTGGTCCTTTTCCGTCTCTAGCACCTCACGGGCACTTTCGATATTGCTCAGGAGGCTGTCGTAAGCTTGGTACTGCTTCTCGATCTTTTCGAGGTCTTTGTACTCCTTGCTTAGCTTGCTGAAACGTTTCATGTCTGCCATCGCATCGGGCTCAACCAAGAGCTGCCCAACTTCTACGAAACGATTATGGATGGCTTCTAACTTGTCTAACATAGTGGTATTGGGGTCCGGATCTTGGCCGATACCCGCTTCTGGATATTGAGGGGATGCACATCGTGTGCCAATCGCTCGGCAAAATGGCTGAGCGCACCAGACACATAAATGCCGGGATACAAAGTTACGTAATCTAGGCCAAAATCGGCAAAGTCTGACAAGATCCATCCAAGACTGCCCAATGGATGACAGTCTGGCAGGAGACTTCTATGGTTTTAAGCCTAGGTAGGATCAATCAGGCCTAAGCGCAACTCTGGGCCAATTAGGAAGGACTAACCCAAAGTGGCCACACGGTTCAAAAGAGGTAAAGCTGACCTAAATGGATAAAATATTTTAAGCCAAATCCTTAACGATGAGCCCGGTTCTCCTGTATTTTGGTGGCGGCTGCCAACAATTTTGTTAAATTGCCCGTTAAACGAGAAACCGTAATTACCACCATGGTAGAAACAACATACTTGCCTTATAAGGTAAAAGACATGTCCCTAGCCGACTGGGGCCGCAAAGAGATCAAACTTGCCGAAGCTGAGATGCCTGGCTTGATGTCCCTGCGCGAAGAGTATGGCAAACAAAAGCCACTCAAAGGTGCTCGTATTGCTGGCTGCCTTCACATGACGATCCAGACTGCTGTCCTGATTGAGACACTAGTCGAGCTCGGTGCTGAGGTGACCTGGAGTAGCTGCAACATCTTCAGCACACAAGACCATGCTGCTGCAGCAATTGCTGCAGCTGGTATAGCGGTCTATGCTTGGAAGGGCATGAACGAAGAGGAATTCAACTGGTGCATCGAGCAGACTTTGTTCTTTGGTGAAGACCGCAACCCACTCAATATGATCCTTGATGATGGTGGTGACCTGACCAACCTCGTTCTTGATCATTACCCTGAGTTGGTAGCTGGTATCCGTGGTATCTCAGAAGAGACTACCACAGGTGTGCTCCGTCTTTATGACCGCATGAAGGCTGGCACCTTGCCACTTCCTGCGATCAACATCAATGATTCTGTAACCAAGAGCAAGTTTGACAACCTCTACGGTTGCAAAGAAAGCTGTGTGGATGCCATCCGCCGTGCTACCGATGTGATGATGGCAGGCAAAATTGCTGTCGTTGCTGGTTTTGGCGACGTAGGCAAAGGCTCTGCTAAGTCATTGCGTGGTGCTGGTGCCCGTGTTATCATCACCGAGATCGACCCGATCTGTGCGCTACAAGCAGCCATGGAAGGCTTTCAGGTGATGCCGATGGACAAAGCTGCCAAAATTGGTGACATCTTTGTGACCGCAACTGGCAACAAAAACATCATCGTTGGCCGCCACTTCGAGGCCATGAAAGACAAAGCCATTGTCTGCAACATCGGTCACTTTGACAACGAAATTGATGTCGCTTGGCTCAATGATAACTTTGGTAACACCAAGGTTGAGATTAAACCACTGGTTGATCTTTACACCGTTGGCAACAAAGAGATCTTGTTGTTGGCTGAAGGTCGCCTCGTTAACCTTGGTTGCGCCACTGGCCACCCATCATTCGTGATGAGCAACAGCTTCACCAATCAAACCATCGCTCAGCTGGAGCTTTGGCAGAATAGCGAAAACTATGAGCCTAAGGTCTATGTATTGCCTAAGGCTTTGGACGAAAAGGTGGCCAAGTTGCACCTCGCCAAAATCGGCGTGGAGCTCGAGGTACTAACTCAAGACCAAGCCAACTACATTGGCGTACCGGTAGAAGGCCCTTACAAAGGAGACGCTTACCGCTACTAGTACTGTATCAGCCTTGCTGATGATGAAGACCCTCCATGTAATGTGGAGGGTTTTTTTTGTGCCTTTTGTGTTTGGCTGAGATGATTTTCACCCTCAATTCATCCACCCACCACCCACCAAAACCGTTCCTCAAAAATCTGGCCCACATCCATTGTGGATTCAATTGAAGCAGATACCTTCGTGATGTCAAATTGATATCACAAGCACATCAAACCTCTTCAAGTTGACCCTACCCATGGAAAAGCAATTCAGCACAAAAAGCGGATACGCCATTCTCTTCCTCAGCCTCCTGATGCTAGTCGTTGGCATTGGGGCTTTTTTCCTCAGGACGCCAATCGCCATAGTCGGTGGCATTGTCTTGACCCTGACCTCGATCATCCTCATGTGTGGGTTTTTGATCATCGAACCTGGCGAAAGCATGGCCTTCATCATGTTTGGCGACTATCGGGGCAGCAGCCGCAATAGTGGTTTCTTCTGGGCCAACCCCTTCATGACCAAGAAGAAGGTATCGCTAAGGGCCCAAAACCTGAACGGCGCCCACCTCAAAGTCAATGACCTGAACGGAAACCCGATCGAGATTGCAGCCGTCGTGGTCTGGCAGGTCAAGGATAATGCCAAGGCCATCTTTGCCGTCGAGGACTATAAAAACTATGTCAGCATCCAGAGTGAGGCAGCTGTCCGGCACATGGCCAACCGTTTCCCGTATGATTCTAGCGAGGACACCCACGAATCCTTAACCCTGAGGGGTGGTGGCGATCAGGTCTCTGAGCTATTGGTGCAAGAACTAAATGAACGCCTTGCACAGGCAGGAATCGAGGTAACCGAAGCACGCCTAAGTCACCTGGCTTATGCACCCGAGATCGCAAGTGCCATGCTCCAACGTCAACAGGCTTCTGCGATCGTTTCGGCCCGCAAACTCATTGTCGAAGGGGCCGTAGGGATGGTCGAAATGGCCCTTGAGCGCCTTAACGAAAAACAAATTGTCCAGCTGGACGAAGAGCGCAAAGCTGCTATGGTCTCTAACCTCTTGGTGGTGCTGTGTAGTGAGCGGGCTGCAACCCCAGTGGTCAATACAGGTACACTACATCCCTAGGTCTGGCCTAACCTGGACGCATTGTAACACAATGGAGCCCAGATAACCCTTCATTGATCACCTAAGTTAGGCCAATCATCATGGCAACTGACGAACAAAATCAGGGTCTGAACCAGATCAATATCAACCAAGCCGCTGGCCTCAATCCCACAAAGGTTGAGGCTAGTAGTGCGTCTGCCGTACCTGATCAGGAAAAATCTAACCTAGGAGCCCAAAGCAAGAAACCCTTTGCCCTCAGGATTAGTAGCCAAACGATGGAAGCACTCGAGCACTGGGCAGCGCAAGAGTTCAGGAGTGTAAACGGTCAGATAGAGTACTTGCTTTCGAAGGCCATAAAGGAACATTTCAAAAAGGAGCATTAAGCAAGCAAATTGCTATGCATTGCCCAAAACGAATCTAGGCCATTGATAATACGGTCAAGCTCTTGATCGCTAAGCATGGGATGGGACGGAAGGCTCAAACATTCCGCTGCCCATGCCTCAGCTTCCAGAAAGTCCCCTGCCTGATATCCTAGGTGGGCCAACACAGGCTGTAAATGCGTCGGGCAGGGGTAGTGAATCATGGTCTGTATACCTTGAGCAGTTAGGTGTTGTTGGAGTTCTGCCCGTTTCGTAGTCCTGATCACAAAAAGGTGGCCGTTGCCGTCGTCATGGGTAAGCGGAAGCTGGATCAAATCAGGTTGTGTATTGCCATAACATGCAGCTAGGCCTTCCAATGCATGGTTAAGCCGTTGAGTTACCTTGATTTTTTGTTGATTAAATTCCACTAGACCCAGCAATGTTACCCGCAGAAAGGCTGCCTGCAGCTCATCCAACCGATAGTTGCCCCCTTGTTCGGTAGATACAAATCGATCAGCACCATTTCCATAATCACGAAGAGATCTCAGTCTTTCTGCAAGTGCTGGGTCAGATGTGGTGATGGCACCAGCCTCGCCTAAGGCCCCAATGTTTTTGGTTGGGTAAAAACTAGTGGCAGATATGGCATAATTGCCCGAACCTACCTGTCCTCCAGGAACCCTATCGGACCAGACACCTTGGCCTTGGGCATTATCTTCTATAATCTTGATGTTAGGATAATGGTCTAGAACATCTAGTATGTTGATCCAGTCAGCAGCACGCCCATACAGGTTTACGACAATTACAGCCTGAAGCACTTGTTCGCACAAGACCATTTCTAGGGCCTTAAGGTCCATGTTACCAGACTGGCGATCTACGTCTATTGGCACTATGGTTGCCCCTGTGGCCAGAACTGCCATTGCCGTCGCTGGGCAGGTATGTGCAGGGACGCCAACACGATCACCTGGGCCTAGTCCATATACCTTAAGGCACAAAAGCAAAGCATCAAAACCAGAGCCGACACCAATGGCGTATTTTGCCCCAGAGACAGACGCCCATTCCTGCTCAAAAGCCGCCAATTGTGGACCATTAACTAACCAAGCGGAGTCTAGGACGGCGTCAAATGCCTGTTGATATTGATCCCTGTGCTTAGCTAGCTGAAGGGCCATTGGCCAAAATGGAACTGTAGGTCCAAGATTTGGTTGGACTTTTTTCTGATGGGCAGGAAAAGTGCGGAGTCGGCTAGTGTCGCTTGACATACGATCGCCTATGGATCAAGACAGATTAGGCCAAAGCTAAAAAACAAAAGCACTTAAATAGTCAGATTACTTGACCTTAGGCGAAGCCGAGGAGGCAAACAATGACCTATTTTGGGTCTGAATCCGTCGGTTGGGGTTGTTGTGGGTGGACAATTTGGTCACCCTGTCCGAAAGCAATATAGTTTGCTTGGTTGACGTTACCTCTGATGAAAATTGGGCAACTAGGTGGGGCTGTGTACCACTACTGAGGTATCCTCTCTGTGCCATAAATGCAATCCCGACCATGAGGTACATCGCTAACATTTTAGCGATAAACGGTGGGGTGTAATATTTTTTCTTCCAGTTCATACCCTTTGGGGGTTAGGTCAGTTTACATGTGGCTTTTTTGGCGGCTGTGGGTCTCTTAATATGGTGTAGATGGGCCGATATTGACCAACTTTGTACTTTCGGCACGCAGTTGAGCATTAAACATCAGTTAAAATTAGGGCTATGCCTTCACTTTTCCAAACATTGCCTCATTTTTTCGATCAAGAAGTCGCTGGTAACGCCATACGGTACTGGGGACTGTGGTTGCTGATCTTGGTGCTTGGGCTGGTTACGAAACAATTTGTGAGCAGTGCATTTAGTAAGCTTGTTTACAAAGTTTTACTCCGGATTAAGGCCGAAGATGCTGCTGACCCAGGCAACGCCAATAGCCATGGTGTGCTCAAGTTTTACCAGCAGATGCACAGCCCACTCGAGGCTCTGTTTACTTGGTTTTATATCTATATCGCCTTTACTTTCTTAGTCTGGCCTCCTGCTTTAGTTGAGGTTCTGAGCCGACATTTCGACCTTGCGGCGGTATCTTCCTTCCTTTATCGGACCGCACTGATTGGTATAATGACCTCGCTCGCACTGAGGCTCATGAACTACTTTGTCGAGACCCTCAAAGTAACTCAAACCCAAGCGCCTGCACCTAAGGTCTCTAGTCAGGCCTTGATGTTTCTGAAAGAGGCTGGCCGTATTGGCATTTTTATCGTTGCGTTTCTCGTCTTTTTAGGCCTAGCACTTGGTCGGGATGTAGGCGCAGTAATAAGCGGACTGGGCATCAGTGGTTTGGCGATTGCCTTTGCTGCAAAAGAGACACTCGAGAACCTAATTGCTTCGGTCATCATCTTTGTTGACAAACCGTTTTCGGTTGGGGACTTTGTAGAGCTGGGGTCGGAGAAAGGTACTGTTGAGATGGTAGGGCTTCGCTCCACCCGAATCAGGACGCTAGACCGCACCTTGGTCAGTATCCCTAATCGGAAGATTGTGGATGGATCGCTTAATAACGTTTCGGTCCGCCCCAATACCCGCATCAAATTTATGCTGGGCCTCCACCACGGCACATCGGTTGATTCAATTGAGCAAATGATCGCGAATACGAAACGATTTATCCTCGATCACCCCAGCACTTCGACTGAGAACTACCTCTATATCAATCAGATACAAGATCAAGGAGTCTATGTTTTGGTGCAGTATTATGTTAACTCGTTAGACTCAGACATCATTTGGCAAACCCAACAAGATGTTAACGTCTTCATCCTGAAGCAAACCGAGACCTTAGGCATTGCATTTGCAGAAGTTGCCAAACCAGCCTAATGCGGGTCTTTGTAATTACCAGATTGCCCTAACCCCAAAGTTCCTAACCTGTTGAGACACCATGTTAATACTTCGCACAACCGCTAAAGGTCTCATCAATTACCCTAATGGGCGATACCGCCCAATAGCTCCCTACCTCAGGTATTTGGTTTTGCTGTGCTTCGTTTTGTTAGCAGGATACCAAAGACTTCAGGCACAGGATCTTTCTGCTGGCGAAAAGGCGGCACGCAAAAGTGCAGATCGTTATTATAGCGGAAAGAACTATTACATGGCCCTCGAGGGCTATTTACCGATTCTCAAGGCTCACCCAGAGGATGTGGACCTTAACTATGTCGTAGGCATGTGTTACCAACAAGGTTGGGACAAAGAAAAGGCACTTGGCTACCTAGCCAAGGCGGCACTAGGTAGCCCCAAACCAACTAAGGAGTTGATGTTCGCTTATGGTTCTGCGCTACACTTTGACAATCAGTTTGACGAGGCCATCAAATGGTACCGCAAAGCAGATCCTCTGGGCACCAACCGCTACATCACCTCCAAACGCATTAACGAATGTTTGCATGGTAAACGATTGGTGGCCGCCCCAGTTAAAGCAGTCATTAGCAACTTGGGTAATGTCATCAACACCGCCTATAACGAATACCTGCCCCTCCTGACGGCTGACCAGCTCACGATGGTTTTCACATCACGTAGGCCAAACACCACAGGAGGTAAAAAAGATGCAGATGGCCAGTTCCTTGAGGATATCTATATCAGCAAGATGGCCAATGGTAGCTGGAGTCGCCCACAGGCCCTTCCTGAGCCACTTAATAGCCGTGACCATGATGCTTGCGTGGGCCTAAGTGCCGATGGCCAAACGATGTTTATTTACAAAGGCAAAAATGGTGGCGACATCTACATCTCCAAACTAGATGGCAAAACTTGGGGCTCACCGCAACCATTTGAGTTCAATTCGGACAAGTTCGAAAGTAGTGCCTTCCTGTCCCATGATGGCAACCGACTTTACTTCGTGAGCGACCGGGCCGGAAACAAGGACATCTACATCTGCCGTAAAACGTTCAAAGGTGCTTGGGGGAAACCCAGCTACATGAACCAAAATATCAACACCTCTTTTGATGAAGAGAGCCCATGCGAAAGTGCTGACGGCAAGTGGCTTTACTTTAGCAGCAAAGGGGCAACCTCTATGGGGGGGTATGATATTCTGCGCGTACCAATCAGCTCGGTTGGTGCCACCGGCATGAGCGAAAACCTAGGCTACCCAATCAATACCGCTGGGGATGACCTCTACTTCAACTTGTCGCCTGACGGCAAGTTTGGCTACTTCAGCAGTGAAAAGGCTGGTGGATATGGCCGTCAGGACCTCTATGTGATCTCCATGCCTCCACCTGCCCAGCCACCTGGTGTGACCCTAGTCCGTGGGGTGATTAAGGACGCGGCCACTGGCAAACCGACCCAAGCCACTGTCATTATCACCGACAACGAGGCAGGCAAAGAAGTCGCCACCCTAACCTCCAACAGTGTCACAGGCGAGTTTAGCATCAGCTTGCCAAGTGGTAATAACTATGGGATCGCTGTCGAGAAGTCAAAACGCTTGTTCTATAGCGAAAACCTCCAGATCAAAGTTTCTGATGGATTTGTTGACCTGAAGCGGGACATCGTTTTGCCAACGATTGCGAAAGGCAACAAGATGATCCTGCGCAATATGTTTTATGATAACAACATCTCCGACTTGCGTTCTGCCAGCTTTCCTGAACTCAATAGGGTTGTGGCCTTGCTCAAAACAGAGCCAACAATGGTGGTTGAGGTCGGAGGGCATACTGACAACGTAGGTAATGCCGATTACAACCAAAAGCTTAGCCTCAAACGTGCCACTGATGTGATCAACTACTTGGTCAAGAATGGTATTGCCACCAAACGCCTTGTCCCGAAAGGATATGCCAGCAGCCAACCCATCGCCCCAAATACCACCGAGGACGGCAGGCTCCAGAATAGGCGGACCGAGATTATGGTGTTGAAGGAGTAATCCTTAAGGACTTGATGTCCAAACCCAAAGTTGCCTAATCAGGGCCTACCCCCCCAATCACCAGCCGCATAACAAAGGTGCCATGTTGTGTTGCAAATTTGACATAATATAGCCCAGGGCTTACTTGCCGCAGGTCGAGATGCTCTCCGATGTAGTAGGTGCCTGAACGCACAACTTGCCCAGCCGAGCTGCAAAGTTGGTACCGACCCACCGTGCCATAAGGCATATCATGGATAACAGTATGCCCCACTGCTGGGTTAGGAGACAGCCGAGGATACCAACGGTCTGGCACACCAGTAACGGGTTTGTCTGTACTATTAATAACAGGTGGTTTGTAAGGCCGCCCTACATTGCTGATGCGGATGACGCCAGGACGAACTTGAAACATACTAGTTAAATCAATTCCATTGCCCGCACAAGTTGCGTTTTGAGTGGCACTATCCAAAAAACAAAAGTGCGTGCCTACCCTTTGTTGCGAATTATTTATTGGCGTCTTGGAGCGATAGAAAAATGTGGACCGATCTAGCGACATTCGTTCGACATTGAAAGAATCAGCGCTTTGCATGCCACCAGAGCCGTAAAAACAAGTAAAACTCCCATCTCCTGCAATGATAGGTGGGGTGGAACTAATATACTTCAACGTATCCAACCACTCAACATTAAAGTTGCGATCTAACTTGGCCAGAAACCCATGTTGGGACCCAGCGCCTACATACCGCCGTCCCCAAAGTAGGTAACTACCATCAGGCGCTACGCTGAGTTTGGCCGTATTGAACCCCTTGCTCGTCGGTTCGTCATAAAGGACCCCTTGGCCTATTTGGTTGCCATTGCCATCGATCAGGATATAAAACACCGAGGCCCCATAGATGGCTGGGATCATAAAAGTATCTGGTTTGATTTCGTGCACACCGATGACAGACGGTGCCCTGAATTGAGGCAAATATTCCTGCTGCCAAATGTAGATCCCCCCTGTAGCCACCCGGCTAGCATACAAGATCGGCAATTGCCCGACAGTATCAGGCACGATCAAACCAGCAACCACAAAATCACCAATGGCATTGGCTGTCATAGCTTGAGGGCGAGGATATTTGCGTGGAAGTGTATAGTCTGAACGCCAACGCAAAACCCCGTTGGTATCAAAAGCTGTGATAACCTGTGTTTTTTGATCAGTAGTCAGGCTATAATCTTCTTTCGCCACAAGCGCCACTATCTCACTCGGATCATTTGGGTGGACCATGAGCTGTGCTGGATAGCCCACTATACCTAGGTTATAATATCCTATTGAATCCAGATTCTGATTGACTTTTAGTACACCTGCACCAGGCAGAAACAACCTAAAACTTTGACCAATAGAATAATCTTGACACAAGATAAATGATGATTTGTTATTCTCAATAGCTCCAACAACCATTGCATCATCAGGCCTCGGAAATTGTTTCTGCCCAAACATAGTTTGAGCAGAAACAGAGGTTCCGATAAACAATAAAGATATCAGGATGAGGTACCTCATTGTTTGATGATTTTGGTGTAAGTGGTACCGACTTGGAGGTGGTAGATACCAGCAGGAGCATCAATTAGTCGCAGCTCAACTTGATCCTCATCAACTTGTTTGCGCTCCAGCTGTACTTGTTTGCCAGTAGATGTAACACAACGGATAACATCGCCACCATGCGTCATAATCCTGAAGCTATTGCTAAACGGATTCGGCATCACACGAACGGTTTTCTCAAGCTCTAGTCCATCGATTTCCGTTACTCTGGGTGCAGCAAGCGGGAAGTAGATTTTGTCAGCTAGGTTGCTGCAGACTAATTCTGCATTGATACCGTTTGGGTTGTATTGAAAAGTAGATCTCATAGGAAGGGTTAGCATGATAACATGAAGGTTTGGCTACTTTCAAGTGATTTGGTAAAAACCTAAGGTAACCAAAAACGCCTATCGAACTAAAAAAGTGGCAATAATTGCAGTTAGGGCTAATACTGTGCTTTAGATAGACAGGGTAGGAGCTTCGAAAGTTGCCTCTACCGCCATACTTATTTTCAACACTTTAGCCCCAACTCATTTTCAGCAATCCGATTTCCACCCTTAAACAAAAAAAACCTCCACATTACATGGAGGGTTTTATCATCAGCTAGGCTGAAAAAAGACTAGTAGCGGTAGGCGTCGCCTTTGTACATGCCTTTGGCAAAACATAGACCATTGGCTGCTAGTTTTTGCCTTTTGCCATAGCGCCAGCTACCCTTACATACACGTAATGGCAAGTGTCATTTTTGCAACTAGGCATCCAGACTAACGTCCTCGCTTCACCTACCCACAGTATCCATACTTGGCAATGACCCAGCTAGGTCCTATGTAATACTTGGTATTTAAGGGTCAATTACAGTACCCAAGTGCATCCGGATACCCACCGTGCTGGTTTTTTCCTTATTTTCGGGGTATGAAAAACGGTTACATGCGCCTAATTGGCATGAAAACATTGGTTAAGGGCCTGCTAATTGGCGGCCTAACTGCTTTGGCCTCGGTGCACACCATTGCCCAAACCACCCCAGAGCTGACAGATCAGTCACGTTTCAGGCAGCTGGGACAAGAGCTACCGACACCAAATACCTATAGGTCAGCATCTGGTGCGCCAGGGCATGAATATTGGCAACAACGTGCCGATTATGATATCTCTGTCACACTTAATGATGACGACCTCAACCCAAGTGTCGATGGGGTTGAGACCATCACCTACTACAACAACTCGCCTGACGAGCTGAGGTATGTTTGGCTGCAGCTTGACCAGAACATCTTCAAACCCAACGGCATAGCCAACCTGACCAATACTAGCACCATCGAAGAGGCAGGGATGTCGGTCGATCAGGCCTTGAAACGCAAAAATCCTTGGGCTGGCGGCTATACCATCAAGGCGGTCACGGATGTAGCAGGCAAAGGGCTACCCTATACGATCAACGAAACGATGATGCGGGTCGATTTGCCAATGCCGCTAAAATCAAAGGGGACCTATAGCTTTAAGGTGAGCTGGTACAACCTCATTAACGAGGGTAAAAAGCAAGGCGGACGTGGTGCCTACGAACATTTTGACGAGG
This sequence comes from Cytophagaceae bacterium, assembly GCA_027490155.1. GTDB lineage: Bacteria > Bacteroidota > Bacteroidia > Cytophagales > Flexibacteraceae > CANHWS01. The sequence continues at coordinate 43,241 of JAIXYP010000056.1, forward strand.
ACAACAACAACCTTTACGAAATGGCGCAGTGGTTCCCTCGGATGTGTGTCTATGACGATGTCTGGGGTTGGCAACACAAACAATACCTTGGCCGTGGTGAGTTTGCCCTTGAGTTTGGCAACTATCGGGTCAAAATCAATGTGCCGGCTGACCACATCGTTGGGGCTACAGGCGAGCTCCAGAACAGCGCAGCCGTACTGACCGCAACCCAAATAAGTCGTCTTCGTACTGCCGAAACTGCCAAGCATCCACTCAAAATTGTGTCTGAAGATGATGCACTTGAGGCCATCAAGACCAAGGCTAAGGGCCGCAAAACTTGGGAGTTTTATGCAAAGAATGTTCGCGACTTTGCTTGGGCCAGTAGCCGCCGTTTCATCTGGGATGCCATGCGGATCAATGTCGCTGGCAAACCAGTTTGGGCCATGAGCTACTATCCTAAGGAGGGTAATCCACTTTGGGGTAAGTACAGCACCGAGGTTGTTGCCCATACCATCAAGGTATATAGTCGCTATTCTATCAACTACAACTATCCCGTAGCAATCAGTGTGCATGGGCCGATTGGTGGTATGGAATACCCGATGATTTGTTTCAACGGTGGGCGCCCCTTGAAGGATGGTACCTATTCAGAGCGAACTAAGTATGGCATGATCTCAGTCATTATCCATGAGGTGGGCCATAATTTTTTCCCGATGATCATCAGTAGTGATGAGCGCCAATGGAGCTGGATGGATGAGGGTCTGAACACCTTTATGCAATACCTGACCGAGCAGGAGTGGCAACGTGACTACCCAAGTCAGCGGGGAGAACCCTATAAAATTGCGGCCTACATGAAGAGCGACAAGGCAGGACAGGCACCGATTATGGTCAACAGCGAAAGTGCGATTAACTTCGGTAACAATGCCTACGGAAAACCAGCTACTGGTCTCAATATCTTGCGGGAGACGATCCTTGGCCGTAAGTTGTTTGACTATGCCTTTAAGGAATATTGCCGCCGTTGGGCTTTTAAACACCCTGCCCCTGCTGACTTTTTCAGGACCATGGAAGATGCCAGCGGTACGGACCTAGATTGGTTCTGGCGCGCATGGTTCTACACAACAAACCATGTTGATATTGCTATTACGGGTGTCAAACATACGCAGCTCGGAAGCCCAGACCCGGCCAAAGCCATGGCAGCAAAAAAAGCAGATGAGCAAGAACCTGTTACGCTTTCGTCCCAACGGAACCTGCAAGACATCAAGGCAACTGTTGTAGAGGAAAATCCGGATATGAAGGACTTTTATAATAGCTATGACCAATACAAACCATCGGCCGAAGAGGTCGAAAAGTACCAGAAGGCCCTAGCTGTGATGAAGCCTGAAGAAAAGGCGCTGTACGAAAACGGACTGCATTTTTACCAACTCAACTTTGAGAACCGTGGTGGGGTCATGATGCCAATTATCCTCCGGATGGAGTTTGCAAACGGCAAAGACAGCGTTGCAAGGATACCCGTCGAGGTATGGCGCCTGAACGATAAAACGATCAGCAAGGTTTTCATGACAGACCAGCCCGTGCAGCAGTTTACGCTCGATCCGTATCTGGAAACTGCAGATGTGGACACTGATAATAATTTTTACCCTGCCAAAAATAAAGCGTCACGTTTTCAGTTGTTTAAAGAGGCACCGCAAGGTCCGAGGTTTGGACCTCAGCAAGGACCGAATCCTATGCAGCGTGAAAGACAAAAGACATCTAAATAGATTTTGCCTGACCTTGCCCATCTCCTAGAGGTGGGCATTGGTTATTTTGCCAATACTGGCAGACATGCTACATGGCAATCCTACCATTTGACCTGCACCAACGAAATGTCCAACCTGAATCTGAAATTCACCACCAAAACGATCAATACTAGCCTAGCAAGTAGCCCAACGATCAAACCTAGGCAGCACCAAAGGCTACACGTTTTGTTGGCATTGACATTTTGTTTGCTAGGTTTTATAGGGCCAAGGGTGGCAAATGGTCAGCAGCGTTATGGTAACGAGTGGATCAGTTATGGTCGGACCTATTTTAAGATCCCGATTGCGCAAAACGGTATCTACCGCATCGGGAAGTCAACGTTGGACCAAGCAGGGATCCCGACTGGGACAATTGGTCGTGGCCAATATCAGATTTGGCGCAGAGGTGTCGAGCAAGCCATTTTCGTGACCGGTACCCAGCCAAGTGTTCCATTTGGCACTACAGACTACATCGAGTTTTACGCCCAGAAGAATGATGGTGGGTTTGATACGTCACTTTACCTGAGGCCTGAATACCAGCCACACAAGCTCTATAACCTCCATACAGACACCGCTGCTTACTTTCTGACCTGGCTGCCGACGGGTCAACAAGGTAAACGCATGGAGCAATATGCCGAAGACCGCATTAGCGTTCCGGTCACGAGTTGGCATCGCGAAGAGAGGCTAACCCTTCAGACGGAAACCTATACTAAGGGCAAAGGTCACCTGGATGATTTGGGGGCTCATATTTTCCACTCTTGGTTTGATAGGGGAGAAGGTTGGGTTAGCGCCGAGATCACGTCTTCAGCTTCTGGCACTGCTACATACACCACTGTTTTTAGTGGTCTGAGTGCTGTTAGCGGGTTCTTGACGCCAACTGTTGAGGTCGTCGTCGTTGGTCGGAACGGCAACCAGCATCGCGTCCAGGTGCTTGCAGGGGCCAGTACGGCGAGCCTATCCCATGTTGATAGTTTATCTTGGCGTGGTTTCGATACTCAATATCTGGACGGGACTGTCCCTATTGCAACTATTACTGGCGGTCAGCTTGTTGTCCGTGTCCGTGTCCTGAGCAATAGCACCACAGTCATTGACCGCTTTTCGATTGCCTACGTTAGGCTCCGCTATGCCCAAAATCTGGACCTTGGAAACAATACCACTGACCGAACCTTTGTTTTGCCAGCATCAGGGCAGGATTATTATCGGCTGGCATTGATTAATCCACCAACTGGCCTTCGGGTCTATGATGTCGGACGGCCTAATAATGTTCGGTTGCTCAGAAGTCTTGGTGCAGGTCTTGGCCAGCAGTTGTATGCGGTTGATGGGGCCATTGCCGGGACCAAGGTTTTTGCCAACGTGCAGCCTTTTCAGCTACAGGCTCTGAGCCTCAAACGCGTCAATTTCCGCAATATCAATCCACAAGCTCATAACTACCTCATAATTAGTTCAAGGGCGTTGATGCGCCCAGCCCAAGGTGTGGCCAATCCTGTTCGGGCTTATGCCGACTATCGGGCATCAGCCCAAGGTGGTCGGTTTGATACGTTAGTTGTGGAGCAGGATTTGGTGATCAACCAGTTTGGTTTTGGGGATCCTAGTCCGCTGGGTACGCGCCACTTCCTAGACTTTATGTTGCAGGGACGTGCCGAATACTTGTTATTGATCGGTAAAGGACGCCAAGTGCAAGACCGGTTTGCGGCAGACTATCAGGCGACCAATTTGGTACATACTTTCGGCACACCTGGTAGCGACGTCCTGCTCAGTGCGGGACTTCGAGGATCGGGCCAAGAGCCTGCTTTGCCTACAGGGCGACTATCCGTCTTGCGCCCCGTTGATATCTTGACCTACCTTAATAAGATCAAGGAGCATGAGGCGCTAGGTTTCAAGGATATTTGGCGCAAAAACACCTTGGTCCTGACAGGGGGCAAGCTTGGCGAAACAGATGGGTTCAAACTCTATGGCCAATCCTACCAAACCTCACTCAAGGGCCAGCTTTTGGGTTCTGACTGCAAACTTATCACTCGTGAGGACGCTACCACCATTATCGAGAGTATCAATGTTGCAGAGTTGGTCAATAAAGGACTTAGCCTGATCACCATCTTTGGGCACAGCTCGCCTGCTGGTGCTGATATCGACATTGGTAACGCAAGCGAGCCAGGGTTCAACAACCAAGGTAAATACCCGATGATCATCCTGAATGGATGTGCAGCAGGTAACTATTTCACGACTGGTTCTTTCGTATTAGCAGATAACTGGCTTTACACCCCTAATCGTGGTGCTGTTATGTTCTTAGGCAATGTGGATGAAGGCCTAGCCTCAACGCTGGATGCTTACATGGACCAATACCTCAAGATCCAGTTTCAGGATAGTGCCTTCTTTTCAAAGTCAGCAGGTGTTGTCCAGAAGGAGCTCATTAAACGCTACATGCGTCGTGGTTTTGTCGATGCCATTGATAGTATACTGACTGACCAGTTCACGATGCATGGTGACCCAGCATTATTGCTATTTGGTGCCCCCAAGGTGGACTACAAAACCAGCAATGCCGAGGTCTTCTTGCGAGATAAAAACCCAAGCACAGCATCGTCTACAATTAGGGTGGGTGTAGTTGTCTCTAACCTAGGACGTGCCACGAGCGATAGCCTGACCATTCGGTTCCGGCGGGTGTTATCGGATGGCCGAACCCTCAACTATTTTTCTGAAAAACTTGCACCTGTCTATCGTCTCGACACCATCTTTTATGAACTCCCTAAGCCAGATGGCAACTCAGGTGGCACCAATTCCTTGATCGTGACACTTAACTATTATGATTTAGTGGACGAGATCACGAAGTCCAATAACGAAGGTCGTTTGGATTTCTTCTTGCCAGAGTCGGGCCTGAGTACCTTGTTCCCACCTAATTATGGTATCGTAGGAAATGCCACTAATTTACGCCTGACAGCCCAAAGCAACAACCTCCTATCTGCAGCACGAGACTACTACTTTGAGTGTGATACCACTATTAGGTTCAATAGTCCGATCAAACTCACGGCAGTTGTCCGTGACTTTAATCTGGCACGTGCCCCGATATCATTGCCTGTACGTCAAGATAGCACAGTCTATTATTGGCGTGTCAAGTTTAACGATGTACGTGCCCCTAGTGATACCACCTGGTACAATAGTAGTTTTACCTACGTAAATGGGCTGCAGGAAGGCTGGTCACAACGTCGGTTTGACCAATTTACCGAAACCACAGACCTAGGTGTCAACAAAATTTATAGCAGCAGGTCATGGGACTTTCCGCTCAATAGCCTCAATCTCAAGATAGAAGCAGCTGGTGGCAATGTCAAGACTGGCAATAGCTGGCTTGGTAGCAATGTCTACCTTAATGGTGTCAATATTTTTGTAGGCTCTGATGCCTCTTTCAATTGCTACCCCAACTTTGGCTCCTCGGGTACGATCGAGGATCGGCTCATAACCCTTGTCTTGGACAAAAATACCTTACAATTTAAGCCTGCCGTGCGCAACCCTTTTAGCGAACAGCGTGAGTTGTGTGGTCGTCGGCCATTTCCGTTTAACTTTTACAACCAGACCCAGACGTTCTTATTCGTCCAGATGCAGAACCAGATATTGGGTGCTAACACCAACGACCCAACCAAACGCTGGATGGATGATGGCGACATTATGGTGGTGCTCAATAGTGGGGACTTTGCGTGGGAACGCGCTCGGCAGATTGGTGGTAGTGCAAGCTATAGGTTCTATATGCAAGGTCTGTCCAGTATCGGGATTGATACTGCATCCTTTGTAGCACGCAACCTGAACGGCTATCCCTTCATAGGTGTTGGGCGCAAACGGGGACCATATGGCTCAGCCCGAATGATTTATGCGAATCCGCAATCGGCAGTCCCTCCTAGGAACCAAATCCTGACACTTGATACCACATTTAGCGTACGGTCGGCAACAGGCACCATTCAGTCGCCACGGATTGGTCCGGCCCGTCAATGGCAATCCGTCAGGTATCAGTTTGCAAAGCCAGCCGGCAGTTGGTTTAAGCTGAGTCTGTATGGTGTCAGCTTGCAAGGGCAGGAGTCCTTGTTAGTTGATAGTTTGATTGGCAGTAGCCCTGACATTAGTAATATAGATGCTGCTCAGTTTCCTTATATCTATCTGAAGGCAACTGTTACCCACCCTGGTAACGTGCCGCCACAACTCAAACGTTGGACGGTCCTGTACGAAGGCGTGCCCGAAGGTACCCTAAGTGCGCAACTAAGTGGCCAATCTCAACTCACGATCCCCGAAAAGCAGGAGGGAGAAAAGGTAAACCTTAAGGTCGTCTTCCAAAATATCAGCAATAAAACTTTTGCTGATACGATCGGGGTGCGGGTGCGTTTGCGGAATGCCATTGGCCGTCAGCAGTATATCAAGGTGCCTACTTTGCGCGCCCTTGGTCCGAATGATACTGGCAGTGTCATCCTGAAGGACATTAGCACCATCGGCTGGGCGGGAGATAATAGTCTCCAAGTTTTTTTTAACCCGCAATACCAAGCCGAGCAGATTTATACCAACAACAGTATCGAGATTCCCTTCAAAGTCAAAGGAGATAACATCAATCCGTTGTTGGATGTCACCTTCGACGGGGTCAGAATCATTGACGGGGACATTACCTCGCCAACACCAGCAATTTCAGTGGTTCTGAGGGATGATAACCGATTCTTGCCCAAGCAAGACACTACTGGTCTGCTAATCACCCTATCTAAGCAAGGAAGTACCGAGCCTCCCACCCGAGTCAACTTTGCGGATGGTAAAGCTAGGTTCACCCCAGCAACAGCAAACACCCCGCTCCGTATTGACTACCAGCCAGATGCCTTGTCGGACGGAATCTATACATTGAGGGTCCAGGGTGAAGATGCCAGTGGCAATAAAAGTGGTTTGGCGGATTATACCATCAACTTTAAGGTTCTGAACGAAAGTACGGTGACCAACTTCTATCCTTACCCGAATCCGTTCAGCAGCAGCACGCGGTTTGTCTTTACCCTTACTGGTGCAGAGATGCCAGACGATATCAAGATCCAGATCATGACCGTGGCAGGGCGAGTAGTGCGCGAAATCACGAAAAATGAGCTTGGACCTATCCGGATTGGGAATAACATCACGACTTTTGCATGGAACGGCACTGACGAGTTTGGCGACAAGCTCGCCAATGGTGTGTACCTCTATCGGGTGATTCTGCGCAAAAATGGCCAACCGATGGATCATCGGGCCACAGACGCCGACAATATGTTCAAGAACGGCATCGGTAAGATGTATTTGATGCGTTAACCTACCCCATCACCCTCTTTTTTTGGTAGTCTTACTTCTGTCTTTGTTTCGTATTGTGATTAGGCCGCTATCCACGGGCCTAGTGTTCGGGGGTGTTTTGTTGATTCAACTATCATTGTTGCCTAGTCTTGGGTTTTCGCAAAGTGCTCAGTCTAGGGGCGAGGTTAATGGCGCAGTCAAAGGCAAGTCAGGTCATAGTTTTCGTGTCAGAGGTAAGGTCTGCAATATGGCCAACCCGAAAGAGCAGGTTCCGTTTGCGCATGGCCAAGATTTACTCTCGGGTCAACATTTCATGGCAGATGGGCAAGGTAATTTTGATATCAGTAGCGACCAACCAATCACCCGTCTGACTTTCAAGGCTGATCTGCATGCCACCCAAATGGTTGAGGTCAATGATGCTTCTGAGATTACAGTCCTAATGGCTAGGGTTTTGCCATGGCCTCAAAACCAGCAGACGGAGCCAAGCACACAAGATCTAGTCCAGCAGATCGTATTGGCCAAAAAACGTAACGATCCGGATCGTATAGGTCACTACCAACACCAAGTTTATCATAAGCTATCGGTCCGGACGGATAGTCTGGCAGAAATCACCCAGCTGATTAATGCGGGATTCAGAATCTTTGGCAAGCCGCTGCTGGACACCAAGTCGCCTTTTCATTATTTGTTCCTGACCGAGACCACCTCGCGCAAGTACTACCAGACCAATGGCAAACAGAAGGAGCTGATCGATGGCTTGCGTGTGTCGGGCATCCAACAATTTGGGGGCAACTTGCCCTTGGCGCAACTCCAGGCATTTAGTGTATATGCTAACTATGTTGCGCTCCAGGGGGTCGACTATATTGGGCCCTTGGCTGGCGAGCCGACCAATCGATATGTCTTTGAGGTACGGGATACAATTCCTGTATTGGACGACGTAATCTATCTCCTGAGGTTCTACCCAAAAAAGGGTCAACAAGTCAGCACCATGCGGGGCTATCTGTTTGTTTCGGCACGCGATTATGGCATCTATCACGCCATCTTTCAACCAGGGTTGATAACAGGTGTCCAGAGTATACTGACACAGACGTATCGACGGGTCATATTAGATGGAAAGAGTCGTTGGGCCCCTGCAACCTACCAAGCGACCCTGTACAAACCAGAGGCAGTGGGCAATGTGCCGATTGAGATTGTGCAGGAAGGATATGTAACGGCATTTACTAGTCTGGACAAACAAACGACGGAAGTAGTCTTGCCCTATGATCAAACAAAAGAGGATTGGCGATATGATGGCATCATTGTCGAGCCAGTGACTGGGGCCAGTCTTCGCGATTCTGTATTCTGGATCGGACACCGACCTATGTCTTTATCAGGTCCTGAGGTAAATACCTATCGGTTTTATGCTAAGGTCGGGAGCCTCAAGTCTGTAGATCGACTGCTGAACATAGGCGAGCAGCTGTATTATGGGCAGCTAGGTTACCAAGATTGGGCGATCGACCTCAATCGTGTCTTTACGTTCAACTATTATGAGTCCTTGCGACTAGGGCTTGGCCTGACACGCTACTGGTTCGACCACCGGCTAACTACTAGTGGTTACGTTGGTTATGGGTTTCAGGACAAAGCTTATAAGTATGGCCTTAGCGGGTCATACGTTCTGGACTCTACTTATGACGTGCGCATAGGTTATCAGTATTTTGATGACTTGGTGGAGCCAGGCCAGCCCAAGTTTTTTCGCGAAGAAACTATTTCCAGTGCCGAGCGGCTCCGGAAATACCAGATTCCAAGGTTTGATATTGAGGTCCAGCACCAAGCGACGGCAAGTGTATCGATTTGGCCCAATTTAGGTTTTCAGGCTGCCTATAACTTTAGGTTCATACGTCCGCTTTATGACTATAGTTTCAATGCCCAAGGTATCGAGGGATTAGCTCCTACGCCGCTATCCAGCTTCACGACCAATGAGGCGGTACTTGGGTTCAAGTGGACGATCGGTGAACGATTTATACGCCTAAGGCGCAACTTGGTTAGCATAGGGAGTAAGTGGCCCTCCTTGTATGTTAACTACACATACGGACTGGTCAACGCCGCAGGGCAACAAACCCCCTACCGACGGTACGATCTCAAATCACAGTATCAATTTAAAGCACCAGGTTGGGGTAGTACAGGGCTTTCGCTACTTGCCGGCCGTATCGTTGGCAATGTGCCCTATAGCCTACTCTGGACGGGCAAACCAAGTTATCAGGATGCGAGTGCCGTAATCACGAATAGCTTCGAGACTATGCGTTACAACGAGTTTTTGGCTGATGAGTACTTGGCCTTTTTCGGTATCCATAGTTTTGACCCAATCGAGATTGATGGGTTCCCGTACTATCCTTACATTTCGCTCATGCACAACATGGGGTGGGGGAGCTTGCAGCACGGCGAGTTTCATGGCCAAGTTAACAAAGCAAGCTGGGCGCAAGGATTTTACGAATCGGGACTGTTCTTCAATGACGTATTCGTTTTCAACTTAGGTGGCCTCCGGACAGGGCTAGGTATCGGTGGTTTCGGACGCTACGGGGCGACTGCTAGGCCAGCTTTTTGGGACAATGCAGTCTTTAAGTTTGCCTTGCGATTTGGCACCTAGGCGAGATATGGTAACTTAAAATCACCTCTAACAGCGGTTATTAAGGCTAGAAAGCCATTAGCTTCTGCTTTGTTGGTTTGTCCAAGGTGGGGCAGGCCTCCAACATAAGGGACCATAGCCGGTGGTCAAGGCAGAAACGCATACCTTCTATCAGATTGGCAGTCAAGGTCTTGATCGTGACAATATCTGCATTTGGATGGGCAATCCTGAATACCTCAGGGCATAGGTCATCCTGTAGATTTTCGCTTTCGGCCAATAGTTGCTCCTTAATGCGCTCACCAGGTCGCATTCCAACTAACTTGATGTAGTCCGCTGGTTTGCCGTTGATCCTTAACATCCAGCTTGCTAACTGACCGATGGTGAAGGTAGGCATCCAGAATCCATATAGCCCTCCATTTTCGCCCATAGCTCCTGCTTGTAGCATCCGGTGGCAAGCATCCGAAACAGGGATAAAAAAGCGCTCCATGGTCGGTTCTGTAATGGTGATTGGCTGTTGGTTAGCCAATTCCGTTTCCCAAAGTGGTAACACCGATCCACGACTGCCGATGACGTTGCCAAAGCGCATTGTCATGAATTTGGTCTTTTTGTTCCGTAAGGCACTCTCTTGGGCCATCACATTTACCCATTGTTCGGCCACATATTTAGTCGCTCCCATCAAGCAGGTAGGCTGCACTGCCTTGTCCGTGCTCAGCAGGACAACTCGATCTACGTTATATCGTAAGGACAATTTGCCAATCAAAAAAGTCCCCCAGATATTGGTGTTAACCGCAGCCCAGACCGCCTCTTGCAACAGGGGCACATGTTTGTAGGCCGCGGTGTGAAACACAATCTCGGGCTTGAACTTCGAAAAAACAGCATCAAGCCGATTGCTATGGCAGACATCCTGCAGTTTGGGGATGATCTTAACCGTTGGGCAAAACGCCATCAACTCTCGGCTGAGGTCTACCAATGGTGATTCGGCCACATCGACCAATACCAAAAGCGCTGGGTTGCTTAGCGCAATTTGTTTTGCAAGCTCCGAGCCGATACTTCCAGCTGCGCCTGTGATTAAGACACGTTTATCTTGGTATTGTTGCTGGACTTCCTTTATGGCCTGGGTGTTATTCAAATAACTAGCAGAGGAACTTAAAAGGTCTACTAGTGAAATCAAGCTAGGGCCATTGCAGGACCTATCGTCAAACTGATATAGTTGGTGGCCTTTATCAAGGGCTTTTTCCCAACCATCCAAACTAACTCCATTTGTTTCACTGACAACGATCCTGAAACCTACAGTTGGTTCAGGATTTAACTCCAATATGTCCTTCAGACTGCCGTATACCACAACGGACTCGACCTCCAGACCGAGCCAAGCTGCCAGTTTTGGCGCAAGGCTGTCCACATTTGTGCCAACCATCACCCAGTGGCTGCGGGTAAGGGTCGGCAAGGCTTGCTTGGTTTGGCTTGGTAGGTCTTGGGGTATTGATCTTGGCATCCTGGCACGGCTATAGCTTACAATAATAGTAAATGTGGCCCATAATGCACCTCTATTGCCTGATTGTTACCAATTTTGCACCCTTATTGACCCGATCTACCAGCTTATGCGTGTCGTCACGACCATACCACACCCCCAGTTTGCCGTCACCGTTTACTCCTGGAACGGCAAGTACCTCCTCAAGTTTGAGCAGGCGATGCTAGAGCAAACGTACAAGGTGTCTGAACTGGACCTAAATGGGGATGCAGATATACAGACCATCGTTGAGGATGCTGAATTTATGGCCCATGTACAAAATACCTTCAATAGCATGGCCAAGGGTATCCACAGGGCTGTTACAAAAGTGGTATAGCATTCTATCTGGGATTGCAAGCTTATCCAAGTACCTCACCATCACGCGCTAGACACTATTTATGTCAAATCCTGACTTATCCAATTCGCATGCAGAAGCCCGCGCATTGTTAGACGGACTTCAATTTCTGGATCCTCATGTCCACATGACGAGCCGAACAGCAGACGATTATCAACGGATGGCCGAAGCAGGCATTATTGCCATCATCGAGCCCTCGTTTTGGTTGGGCCAGCCCCGGACAAATGCCGGTAGTTATCAGGATTATCTAAGCAGTTTGGTAGGGTGGGAGCCTTTCAGGGCCAGTCAGTTCGGCATTAAACACTATTGCACTATAGGCCTCAACAGTAAGGAGGCAAATAATGAAGCGCTTGCTGAGGCTGTGATGGAGCTGCTGCCACTCTATGCCATTAAGGATGGTGTGGTGGCGATTGGTGAGATTGGCTTTGATGACGGAACTGCCCTTGAGGAGAAATACTTTAGGGCCCAACTCGAGCTAGCCAAATCCATAAAGATGCCGGTCCAGGTCCATACCCCCCATCGAAACAAAAAGCAGGGTACCATCCGCAGTATGGAGATTTGCCTCGAACATGGGCTCGACCCTGAATGGGTAGTCATCGACCATAACAATGAGGAAACCGTCAAATCGGTCCTTGATGCGGGTTTCTGGGCGGCTTTTACGATATACCCCAATACCAAAATGGGTAACGAACGTATGGTTGCCGTAGCCCAACAATACGGTAGCCACCATATTATCGTGGATAGCAGTGCGGACTGGGGACTTAGCGATCCGCTGGCAGTGCCCAAAACAGCCCTCTTGATGTTGCAAAGTGGTATCAGCCGACAAGACGTCCAGAAGATAACCTATTACAATGCCCTTGAGGTCTTTGGAAAGAGTGGCAACATCTCCGAGGCAGACCTACAATCTCAGACCCTTATTGATCAGCGCAAACTATACAATGATAACTCTGTGCTGCGAGGCCAAGTTCCCTTTGTGGATGATGTCGTTATACGATAGGTCCTAGGATCAAACGCCTCATGGTACTTCCAAGCCCCATGCCCACACCTAATCTTAGGTAGGGCATGGGGCTTTTTATTTTTGGCCTTGTCTAAACTAAGGATGAGCAGATCAGTGCCATTATGCAGGATCTAGAGTCCGCTAATCTTTACATGTTAACAAGGTTCATAGCCAAAGCAGACTACAGCAGCTTATCCAAAGAATCCCTTAAATCTACCTTCTGGGGTGCAAGTTCAGACAAAGGACTTGATGTCCGACAAAGACCTACTACCTCCAGGTCATCTCCAATTGCCCAAGCTTGTCTAGATAAGACGATTGGAGGGGGCTGCCAGTGTTTTTCACCTCTGCTCCCATTTTTTTACATCCCCGACCAGAGCGTGTTAAATCCCAGTCCTGACCTCTACCTAGCCCCGCTGAAAAAACCAATAAAATACTTTGGAGCAATAACCCCCTGAAAATGAGTCTACAGGGACCAACTCATAAAAATTTCTACAATTATTTTTGCGGTTAGTGCTTGCAAATCAAAACTGATCCTGCATCTTTGCAATCCCAAACGGAAA
>JAIXYP010000020.1 GCA_027490155.1 Cytophagaceae bacterium
ATTACTGCCTTGCTTACATTGGCTTTCAGTATGTGCTCGGCACGTTTTTTTAGCTCCTTTAGTATATACGACGACAACTCTATGGGCGAATAAAAACGTTCACCCACTTGTATCTTCACTAGTGCATCTGTGTCATCATCTATTATGTTATAGGCAAAAAAGCCCGGCTTATTGCTTACATCCTTGTATGACTTCCCCATCAATCTTTTTACAGAGTATATTGTACGCTCGGGTTCGGTAAGAAGCTTTTCCCTCGCCGCACTACCCACCGATGTATTGCCGTACTCGTCAAAGTGTACTATCGATGGCACCAGTGCCAACCCATCAGTCTCTTTTAGTGCTATTGGTTGTTTGGTATCGCTGCGCACTATAGCTATCAGGCTATTGGTAGTACCTAGGTCAATACCCACTATTATATCTTCAGTTTGCAAGCTACCTGTTGCTATATTGATGGCTACTTTGCCCATATTTGTTGATTTGTTGTTTCAGAGGCGCAAAGGTACGGTACTTCCACTCGCACACTTATGCTTTGTAATTATGCCACTATTTGTCATGGCTTCATTATCTCTTTGTACGTTCCATTATTCAGCTGCTCCGTAGGCATAATCACTCATATACTCATATCTTTTAGTAAGCTTGCCATCAGCGCATATAGTAGCCCTTTTTAGTATGTCGCTTTCGGGTAGTAGTAGTTCGGGCAGCACGTGTTTCTCAAAGTGTACCCCAAAGTATTGCGAAGCATCGCAGGGTAGCTCATTGGGCAGATTGTCTACCGCCATTACATCTATTGTATCTTTAGTCTTGGCATATCCCGCCACTTCTTTCAGGCTATAGCGGTCTATCCCAAACACCGGATTGGCTATCGTAGTAGAGTCTAGCGTTATAGGCACCGACCCTTCTACATCGCAGCTTATATCAGCTATCACACTTATGCGCCAGTCATTTCGTTTTATATCTTCTTTCTCAAACAGTCTAGCTATTCGCTGCTCCCAGTATATACCGTTCATCAGCACATCTGTCTGGTTCACATAAGCCGAGAACAGACACTTATAAGCCTCTGGGTGTGCGTGAAAGTCATCTCTGTGAAACATATTGTTATCCTTACGTGCATAAAGGCTTGCACCTTTCAGATGCGTAAATACCGGATACTCATATTGGTGTGTCAGGTAGTCCATAGGCTCCACTTCTTCTATATCCAGTTTATGCATCACATCCAGCACACCCGATGCTACCTTGCCCGACCCTGTCATTGCTATTTTTATATTCGGCAATTTCACATGCTCATATGCCTGCACCAGATCATTATAGCTCTTCACTTTGTGTGCTGCCGGTAGGTCATACTGTCCCCATTTTTTGCCATAGGTCATTAGTCCATTATGTGCACCCACTATACCTGCAAACATCCCAAATCCCAATATCCGCTGTTCATCACTATGCGTCAGGCACTCGTAGTCTATCATTTTTATGTTTTTGGCTATCAGAGCCTGCATTAGTGGTTTGTTGTGTGGTTGTTTCTTTTTGGTGTGCGAAAAGAAGAAGTACGTCTTGCCCGGTATCAAATAGTCTACTGGCACCTCTTTTATACCCATCAGCACATCGCACTGGGTCATATCTTCGGTCAGGGTTATACCCTCAGCACTATATTCTGTATCAGCAAAGCATCGGGTAGGCGAGGGCTCCACTACTATTTCAATGTCTGAGTAATTGTTCATTATATACCTGCATTGCTGCGGTGTAAGTGCTACACGTTCGTCTGGCAATTTTTTCCTTTCCCTTATTAGTCCTATCCGGAGCATCTTTCGTATTTTTGCCGCAAATATAGTATAATCACTGCACCCGCCCGATGCCTGTCGTCACTCAGTGCACCATTCAGCAGTTTACCACAATACAATGAGCCAATCTATTACATATACCGCCATACCAGCTACCGATAATTACTTCTCTTTTTACGAGCTACCAGTATCCTTTCACCCCGACCCCCAGGCAGTAAAAGAACAATTTTACCTGCTTAGTCGCCGTTATCACCCCGACCATTTTGCCACCGCTGCCCCCGATGCTATGGTGCACAACTTGCAAATGGCTGCCCGCAACAATCAGGCTTACAAAACCCTGCGCCACCCCGATGCAACAATGGCTTATGTATTACAGCTGCACAACCTCCTCACCCCCGATGAAAAATACAATCTTCCGCCCGCTTTCCTCATGGAGATGATAGACCTCAACGAGGCTATATCCGACTTCGAAAATACCCCTCACAGCGAGGAAGCAGCACTTGCTGCCCGCAACTCGCTGTCTGAGCAACTACAGGCATGGCAGCAGCAGGCACAAGCACTCACCAGCCGCTACCAGCCCGATGCTGACAACTACAAGCTACTCCTACAGATAAAAGATAGCTACTATCGCAAAAAATACCTCCTACGCATACAAGAGCGGTTAGAAAAATAATTCCCGATTATGTAAACGGTAGTTCATTTTTTATTGGGAGATAAGGTTTATTTTCATGTTTTGTAATTGCCCTTTACATATACTTTACCTATGAAGAAAGCCCGTATTTTTCTATTTGTTCAGTTGTTTTTCATCAACTCTACTTTGATGTTGTTGGGAGGTTGCTTCTCCCGAAATGACGACGTATACTGTTTTTATTACAACTCTGGCAACATTCTAGCTTGGAACAATGCCCAATCAATGCCCACTTTGGTCAATGATTCAGGTGTAGTAGCCCAATCACTCATGCTACAATTATTGTTACAAGACACAGCATACCTTTGCCAATCTACTAGTCACAGATACACCGATGGTGCCGCATATGCCTTCAAAAGCGAAACAAAAATTACTTATATCGATAGCATACACATAGTAAGCAACAAGAACTTCGATGCCGCACACCCCGCTGGCACCAATCTTATAGACCTATTCTCCAATCCCGATCTCAAAGCTGGCATAAGTCGCATTCGTACCAATAGCGTTAACTACTACCTCATTTCCTCACCTGCCGACACTGGTACTCATACATTCACTGTCACGACGTTTACTGCCGATACACTCAAAAACATCGTTGTAACTTCATTACCCATCAAGCTACTGTTATGATACCTTCAAGGCTATAGGCCGTTTACTACTTCTGCCATAGTAGCCATGCCGATACCCACCTATTGTTATTGACTATCCTAGCTACCGAAAAAAGTTTTTTTAGAAAACACGTAAATATTTATTGCACAATCGCCAAACTATCTATACATTTGCAGCCCCGATTCCAAGATAGGTATTCAGCAAAAGAACATCATTTGCCACCTATTTTTGATCCGTCGCCCAGATGGCGGAATTGGTAGACGCGCTAGACTCAAAATCTGGTTTTCGCAAGGAAG
>JAIXYP010000010.1 GCA_027490155.1 Cytophagaceae bacterium
CATCCCGACCACAACGACTTACCAACGCCACCCTCAAACATGGAAGCAAGGACCGTCCGCAACGTCAAAAACGGGAAGGCTTACGAGACCCTGTTTCCGAAGCCTCAGCGCAACGATCCGATTGTCAAGAGCGATGCGACGGTAATGGACACGGTGGCCATGGTCAAGAAAGTGGTGAAGACCACACTAAGCGACACAACCCGAATTGCACAGGTACTCAAGGGCCGTAACCGCAAGGAGACCTGCGCTAACATCTGGAATTTCGTCTATGACCATATCCGCTACACCCGAGACAAACCCGGGGTAGAACAAGTCAGAAGGCCCGCCAGATCATGGGCAGACCGCTTTGCTGGGGTGGACTGCGATTGCTACACCACTTTCATTTCATCTATCCTGACCAATCTCGGGATTCCTCATACCCTCCGTATCACGGAATATGCTTCTAAGGGCTATTTCCAACACATATACCCGATTGTTCCTCTGGTGGGCAAAAGCCTTGCAGCATCCCCTAGTCGAAGCAATTATCTCGTGCTGGACTGCGTAAAGGATGCCTTTGATGATGAGGAACCCTTCACTAACCACAAAGACTTTCCCATGGAAATGCAATACCTCGACGGTCTGGGCTCAACTGATGGCACCACCCTTGGTCTGGATGATTATGTCATCGACGGATTGGGCAAAGTGCGCCGCCGCAAAGGCAAGAAAGTGGAAGCCGCACCCGTAAATCCAGCGGCTCCCGATAAACCATTAGCCCCCTTGGTAACCCCAAGTGTAGCCACCGCCACCGTTCCTGCCACCATGACCTTTAATACAGGTGTGCTCAAGGACGGGCGCAAGGTGGATCTAGGAGAGGAAGTACCAGGGAATGAATGGACAAACCCCTACTCGGGATCCGCTCAAGGCAAGGTTTTCAAGAACCGTAAACTCTTGGTTAACGGGGCTTGGGATGGTAAGTCCGTGCTGATGCGCTTCATTGTCAAGGATGGCATAATGCGAGGGGTTAACACCCTTGGCTTCTACTATGCCGATTACAGCAACGGGCGAGGTCTGCACCGCATTGGTGGGGTCAACATCAAGAACCCTGGGGTGCCTCTAGGCTCATTAGGTGGACTGGATGGAGGTCTGGATGCCTTGTATTCCATTCATGGAACGGGAGAGATCGGCTCAGCACCTGTACCAAGTCGTATGGGGCTATTCATTCCCTATTCAATGCTGGTAACTCTGTGGCAGAACCGCAGTAAGGGAACGATGGGAATCAATGGTCTGTCAGCACTGGAAGGGCTATTGGGCAGCACGGGTCTTGCCACTTTGGAAACCGAGGTCATGGGCTTAGGCGACTTTGAAGGCGGTGGCCGTGATGACATCAACGGACTAGCTGGCGATGGAGACCTTGAAGTATTGGGCATAGAAGCTCTCGATGGACTAGGTTCCTATTTCAACACGAGCAGCTATGGCGATACCCTTGCGGTGATGGATGGGTTGGGCCGAGTGCGTCGTGCTTCAGTGCGCTCTAGGCGAGGCCGAGGTGGAGCGGCTGAACAGGCTGCACCAGTGGCACCTACTCCAACACCATCGAGCCCGACAGGTGAACGAAGGCTGGGGCTCTATGTACCCATCAATACACTGCGCAACCTCTTTAAGCTGCGGTCCTCAAGCCTAGTCCGTTTACAAAACAACGGCCACAGGGTTAGCAATGGAGAAGTACCTAATTCAGTTGATGGTCTGGCCATGGGCAACTTGGTTCAAACAGGCTACGAATCAGCTGATGGACTGGGCTGGGGCTTCTTCAACGACATCGCCAAAGGAATCTCTAATGCGGTAAGCTCGGTGGTGAATGTGGCAGCACCTGTAGCATCCTTTGTTCCAGGTCTGGCTCCTATGGCCTCTCTTGCCAAAGCGGGTTCTGGTCTGCTTCAGAAGATCACGGGCAATGACCAAGGTGGTGGTGGCCAGCCCCAACCTCAAGGCCAACAAATAGCCCCTAGTTCAGCTCCAGACTTTATGGCGGAAAACGAGGCTGAATCGGCAGATGCTTACAATCGCTCTATGAGCGCAGCTGATGGTCTGGGCAACATCCCTGTGGTCTCGCAAGTGGTGGATTTCGTCAAAAAGAACCCAATGATCTCAATTGCGGGAGCAGGTGCGCTGGGCTATGGCATTTATAGCATCTGGCCCAAAGGCAGGTCCAGCCACAACAAGTCGGAAGGCTACAGCCGTAAGCGCAGAAGTGGTGCCCGCAAATCAGGCAGCAAGCGCAAAGGTCGATCTGGCAAAGTCCAACGGTTCCAAATGGTAGGCTTCAGCTAGTCTAAAGCCTGATGATCTGAAGAATAGTTAGTTCCAAATCTCATTTAACAAGCAATACACACGCTATGGCTAGCAAATCCATGGTCAATTCGGCAAAAGAAACCCTCATAGATGCTGGCGTCGGCCTTGTCGGCGGTGGTCTGGTGGGGGCAGCCATTGGCAAATACTCACTCTTGGCTGGGCTACCCGTAGCCATCTATGGCCAACATAAAAACAACCGCTGGGCACGCAATATTGGCATGGGTATGATCCTGGCCAACGGCTATCAGGCAGTAACCAGCCCGACTTCAGGTCTTGAAGGAGAAGAAGAGTTCTACGGCACAGAAGGCGTGGATGGCTTCAACTTCAAGGCACTGCAACAGGGTGCCACTGCCCGTATCGGTGCCTACTTCAAAGGCTTCCGTCGCAAGCTGCTGATCCCTGATAACAAGGCCAAACCTGCGGCTGGACTTGGTGATACTACCTACTTCGCCAACCCCTACAACGGCATTGGTGAGCCTTATACCCAAATGGCTGGCTACCTAGGTGAAGGGGAAGATCCTGCCTTCTTCGGAGGTGTCGTTGGCTCGGTAGGTAACCTGCAAGGTGCTGGGCTATCGGGTACTGGATCGGTCTGGTAGTCCTATTTATCTATCCTGACATCCACTCAAATAAGACTTCTCTAACTGCTTTCTCATAACGCAACCCAACCCTCATGAACACTGAAATCTTCGGCCTCAATGGCCCTGGAGCTGGCACAATGGCTATCAACAACTCCATGCTCAACAAAGGCTCAAGGGCCGAGTTTCTGGCCTTTGCCTCCACCCGTGAAGTACCTGATTCTGTTAAATCAGGACTTGAAAGCGGCAAGCTCAAGCTGGCCGACATGATGATCTACTCCATCCGCCTAGTCGATGGCAAGACCGTCAAGATGTTCCAGACCCAAGACTCCAAGGAGATCGGCCTACGCAACATTGACCGTGCCCGCCTCCCCAAACAGCAAACCCTATTGGTTTCTGGCATCCAACTACTGGCTGCATGGACCCTCAAGGAAGGTACTGGTTCTTCCGCCATCCGTGCCGATGACGAAGGCCTCGCCAAGCTGGCCAAGTTCTATCCATTGGATACCTACTTCAAGCAGCCAGCACTGGTAGGTCGCAATGCTGGTGGTATTGTAACCACGGTTATGGAAGAAGAAACCATAGCCCTGACCTCCACAGCAGGTGTGGTGATGATTGACGAGGCTTACAGTCCGTTCTCTGGTCTGGAAACTGGTGTCTTTACCTTCCGTAGCAACCGCACTGACCTAATCAGCGAAATGCCACTCGTGGTCTTTAAGGAAAATCACTCCTTAATGCCCAAAGGCTACTACAAGCTCGATAACCCACGCTTGATCCAAGATGATGTGGAGATCGAGTTTGAGCTCCAGCTAGGTGAAGAAGTGGAAGCCGACAACGACAATGAGGCAGTCTGGGTACTGGTAGGCCTGCACGGTACAGGTACCATCCCTGCCTAGGAAGAAATGGCGGTCAGAGGACGCTGGTGGTGCTGATGTGCATCACACCACCGGCACTCTGGCTGATTCACCAATAAGGTTTCGCTAATGAACATGGAAGACTATACAGGACTGGAAGGCAGACGCAACCGCAATGACGGTGCTGCACCTGGTGCTCCTCAGGGCACTGGCGGCAGAAGGCGGTTTGTGTACAAGAAGATCCGATTAACTATCAATGAAGCTGGTCGCTACATCACCAATGCCCAGTTTGTGTTGGACAAAAACATCCGTTCCATTGAGGCCATTACCCTGACTTCAGACAATGAGGAAAAGGTATTCAACCTGACCCAACGGCTAGAGATCAACGGGGTGGAGCTGTTGCCACAGGACTTTGAAGCTCGTGTCATCTATGCCTATGCCTCGGTGCCTGTAGCAGACCGATACTTTGACCTCAACTCCGAGCCTGCTGGTAATGGAGTGGTCAAGATCACCTGCTTTGACACCTCGCCATCGGCTGGCTTTACGGCCTATAACGTGAACTACTACCTCAAATGCCTGCTGGCTGACTAGCACCATGCCTCGCTACAAATACC
>JAIXYP010000069.1 GCA_027490155.1 Cytophagaceae bacterium
ACCCCCTCAGCCACAACCCCAACAACACCAGGGACCATATTGGTCAGCAGGCGTTGGATGCCGTCACGTAGGGTGATGGTGCTGCTTGGGCAACCAGAGCAGCTGCCACGGAGCTCAACACGGACTACGCCTTCTTCAAACGAGCGGAATGATATGGCACCCCCATCGCTTTCGACAGCGGGGCGAACGTACTCGTCAAGCACCTTCTTGATCTGCCCTACGATTTCGGAGTCAGCGGTGGTGTCTTGGTTTTGTTGTGCGGCTTCTGCCAGTTGGCTAACGGTTAAGCTGGCCAAGATCGGCTCTTCACGCTCTAGGTAGTCCTTGATCAAGGTTTTGAGGCTCGGGATCAGGTCTGACCAGTCAAGGTCGGCTTGTTTGGTGATCGTGATGAAGTTACTCATCAAGAAAACCCGCTCGACACCCTCATGCCCAAAAATGGTTGAGGCCAACGGTGACTTCCCCTCGGCTTCTGCGCTAGAGGCAAAGTCAAGGTCTAGGCCCTCTGGCATCAGCATAAAGTTGACGGCAAACTTGAGGCTGTTCGGGTTCGGGACAGACTCGGTATAGAGGTGAACGTAGCGTTTTGTCGTGGTAGCCATGCCGGAGGGTGAGTTGTTCTGGTTGCGGTGGGGTAGGCCCCAAGGGTGTCCAGAGAATGGAGGTCAGTAATTTATTGTTTCGTAGGGTTGCTTTGGCCCCCTTACCGATTGTATTTTGGGTTCCATGGTTGGCGCAAAACTGGCCGATCATGGGTTGCGGACGTAAAGTTACGGCATCCGCCCCGATCTTGAGCACAACCACAAAAACAAGTCCACGGCATCTTACTGATTCCATAGTTCCGCCCCGAAAGCCTTATTTATCCTCAAACCCTGCCGAATCGGCAGACTAGCCCTAGTTTTGTGACGTCAAATCGCCCTGCCTCAGGTTGGGGCAAGGCGTTTTCCCCAAGTCCTAGCACCCTACACCTATATATAGGTATTGGGTTAGAGACTTGGTAGCTGCCTGACGCCACCTATATCCTCAAATGCCCCATCACCCTAGGTTATGAAACATTGGTTAATCACGACTGGTCTGCTGATTCTGCTTTTTGCCATCGTGCCGATGGTATGGCCAGCATCTGCGCATCCGCAAATATGGGTGGTGCTGTGCATTGGGGCGGCCCCTGCCTTTATTGTTGCACGGGTCAATGCCTATATGGCGGGCAAAAACAGCGATGATGCCTTTCTGTACCAGATGGGAACGCTGATGTTTAGGATGCTGTTTTCGCTGTTGGCATTGGCGGCCTTCTTGTACCTGTTGCCCCAGACTTGGGACCAAAAAATCGTCGCGGTTTGTTGGTTTTTTTTAGCCTATGCTTGTTACGCTGCGGTAGAGGTTAAGGCTTTTTTGTCTAACTTGCGCCGCAATTAGGGATCCAGGTCCCAGAAAAATCAGAATAAATATGACGTGTTTTTGTTCTTGGCTTCCAGATAATTTGGTGAAAGGCTTTGTCGCTGTTGCATTTCTTCTGCTTTCTTTGGTAGTGACAGCTAATGAGCCTGCCACAGATCAAAATCACCAAACGACGGATTCGGCCTCAGTTATCCATGCCGCACAGCCTGCTGCTGGTCATGACGCTACAATTTCTGAAGCCCACGGAACCGAGCACACTGCCGGCCATGACGGCGATCACGCAGGTGGTCATGATGCCCACGCTTCTGGCGAGTACAACGCCGCTGAGACCATCAATCACCACATTGGCGACTCGCATAGCTGGGAGTTTGCCCACAATTTGATCCTGCACCTACCTGTCATTGTCTACATCAAAGGCGAAGGTCTGCAAGTATTCAGCTCATCTCACCTACACGAGCATGGTGCCGTCTATAATGGCTTCAAGCTAGAGCATGGCAAAAAGGAGAAGCTAGTCTCTGTTGACGGCAAAGACTTTTATGACATCAGCATCACCAAAAACGTCGCTAGCATGCTGGTTAGTGCCTTGTTGCTGCTAGTTGTTTTCAGCATGGTTGCCAAAGGATATATCACCAACCGTGGCAAAGCACCTAAAGGTATTCAGTCATTGTTCGAGACCATTATCTGTTTCTTGCGTGACGATGTTGCTAAGCCAAACCTAGGCCGCAAGTGGGAGCGCTACATGCCTTTCCTGTTGACCGTGTTTTTCTTCATCTGGTTCAACAATTTGCTAGGCCTGATGCCTGGTGGTGCTAACCTGACAGGTAATATTGCCTTGACGATGTGCCTTGCCGTCTTTACCTTCCTGATCACCCAGTTCAGTGGTACCAAAACCTATTGGGGCCACATCTTCTGGATGCCAGGTGTGCCTGTGATCCTGAAGCCTATCTTGGCCGTGATCGAGTTCATCGGTATTTTCACCAAGCCATTCGCTTTGATGATCCGTTTGTTCGCTAACATCTTTGCGGGTCACATCATTATCCTGAGCCTGATTGGGCTGGTGTTTATGTTCAAGAGCTATGCCGTTGGTGGTATTGCCACAGTCGGCGCCAGTGTCATGATGATCTTGGAGTTTTTGGTCGCGATCATCCAAGCCTTTGTATTTACCCTGTTGTCCTCGGTCTTCATTGGCCAGGCGCTAGAAGAGCACCACCACGAAGAGCACGCCGAGGCTCACTAAGATTGCCTATTCCAGTGTTGAGCCTAACGCTCAGGACTGTTAAGATAAAGGGGATGGGTACCCTCAAAGCAGCCCAGGACTAGATCATTCAAACCTTTATTCATTACTAACATGTTCACTACCGTTCTGAACACATTGCTACAAGCAACTGTAGAAGCTCCAAATTATGGTCCTATGGGCGCAGCAATCGGTGCTGGTCTAGTCACGCTAGGTGCTGGTCTTGGCATTGGTCGTATTGGTGGTTCGGCTGTTGAGGGGATTGCCCGTCAGCCAGAAGCCAGTGGCAAAATTCAGGGTCTTACTATCCTTACTGCGGCTTTCGTAGAAGGTGTGGCCCTCTTCGGTGCCGTTATCTGCTTCTTGATCGGCAACAAGTAATTGTGCATAACATTCACAGACCTTGGGGTGGCAGCTGTCATCCCGAGGTTTGCTGATGTTGATACAACTTGTTGACCTGATTAGTGGATACATACCGGTAGGTATAAAACCCACTAGGCAGCTAACAGAACATTTAGTACTGAGACAAGGTTGTGGCCCTAAGGCCAACTGCACCCCTTGCCCTCAATCATTACCCTTAATCCTCAACGGTTCGAGGTGCCTCAATTGGGGCCTGAGAACCTTAGACCATACCGATAATGGAGTTATTAACCCCCGATTTTGGTTTATTCTTCTGGTCAGCCCTTGTGTTCTTGGTGCTGCTGTTTTTGCTCAGCAAGTTCGCTTGGGGTCCTATCATGGCTGGCCTGCGCGAGCGTGAGGACGACATCGAGAAGTCGCTAAAGGCTGCACAAGAAGCCCGTGACCAGATCGCCCAGATGACCTCTCAGAACGAAAAACTGCTGGCCGAAGCCCGCAGCAAACGCGAAGAGATGCTCCGTGATGCACAAAAACAAGCTACCGACCTGTTGGACAAGGCCAAAGCCGAAGCCGAAAAACAAGCTGGTATCTCTTTGGCTGCTGCACAAGCCGCTATCGAAACCCAACGTGCTGCTGCTGTTGCTGAGATCAAAAACATCGCAGCCGACATGAGCATCGCAATTGCCGAGAAGGTCATCAAAAAACAAATGAGTGCCGACGGTGCTCAGCAAGAGCTGGTCAAGACCTTGCTGGCCGAGTATGGTGTTAACTAATGGTGTCAACTAGTATTTAAGCCTAGCCTAACACCCACCAACCGCAGCATTTGATATGAACAACCCACAAGTAGCCCACCGATACGCCAAATCCTTGCTAGATCTTGCTAAAGAGCTGGCATCGGTTGAGGGTGTGCGTGCAGATATGGCACTAGTAGCCGCTACTTCCGCCGAAAGCCGGGAACTGCGCCTCTTGTTCGCCAGCCCCATCGTGACCCCTCTCAAGAAGTTAGAGGTGTTCAAAGCCCTGTTTGGCGCCACCGTCAACAAGCTGACGACTACTTTTGTCGAGCTGCTTGGACATAAAGGCCGTATTGACCTTATGCTTGACATCGCTGGTGCGTTTGAGCAGCAATACAATGAACTCAACAACGTGGCTGTTGCCACGCTGACCACTGCCACCCCGATTGACGCAACACTACGTGCCCAATTCATGGCACTTGTTGCGAAGGAGACTGGCAAAACCGCCACTCTGGTTGAGCAAGTGAACCCCGATGTCATCGGAGGATTTTTGCTCCAGATGGACAACCAGCAGATCGACAGCACCGTGAAAACACAGCTGGCGAACATGCGCCTAAAATTGATTGACAACACCTACATTTCAAAACTATAATCATGGCTCAAATAAGACCTGATGAGGTATCGGCCATTCTGCGGGAGCAACTTGCAGGCCTCAAAACCGAAGTTGAACTAGAAGAGGTAGGCACCGTCCTCCAGATTGGTGATGGCGTTGCCCGTATCTTCGGACTAACGAAAGTACAAAGCGGCGAGCTCATTGAGTTTCCAGGTGGCATCCAGGGCATGGCCCTCAACCTCGAGGAAAACAATGTAGGTGCTGTCGTCTTGGGCGAGAGCAGTAACATCAAAGAAGGTGATACCGTTAAGCGTACCGGCCGCATTGCTTCCATCAAAGTGGGCGAGCAAATCATTGGTCGTGTCGTCAACACCCTTGGCGAACCAATCGATGGTAAAGGACCTATCGGTGGCGAACTAGTCGAGATGCCATTAGAGCGTAAAGCCCCAGGCGTTTTGTTCCGCCAGCCAGTTAACGAGCCTCTCCAAACCGGTATCAAGTCAATTGATGCCATGATCCCGATCGGTCGTGGTCAGCGCGAGTTGATCATTGGTGATCGTCAGACAGGCAAAACTGCCGTTGCGATCGATACCATCATCAACCAAAAGGAGTTTTACGAAAAGGGCCAGCCCGTTTTCTGTATCTACGTTGCTATCGGTCAGAAGAACTCTACCGTTGCTGGTGTTGTACAAGCACTTGAGCGTGGTGGTGCGATGAAGTATACCGTTGTGGTTTCTGCTTCAGCTTCTGAGCCAGCTCCACTTCAGTTCTACGCCCCATTTGCTGGTGCGTCTATTGGCGAATACTTCCGTGACACAGGTCGCCCAGCCCTTGTCGTTTATGATGACTTGAGCAAGCAGGCTGTCGCTTATCGCGAAGTGTCCTTGCTATTGCGTCGCCCTCCAGGTCGTGAGGCCTATCCTGGTGACGTCTTTTATCTCCACAGCCGCTTGCTAGAGCGTGCTGCTAAGATCAATGCCAGCGACAAAATTGCCGCTGACATGAACGATCTGCCAGAAGGACTCCGTGGTAAAGTCAAAGGTGGTGGTTCGTTAACCGCCTTGCCGATCATCGAGACCCAAGCAGGTGACGTTTCGGCTTACATCCCGACCAACGTGATTTCGATTACCGATGGTCAGATCTTCCTTGAGACCAACTTGTTCAACGCTGGTATCCGTCCTGCGATCAACGTCGGTATCTCCGTCAGCCGTGTGGGTGGTAACGCCCAGATCAAGTCGATGAAGAAGGTTGCCGGTACCTTGAAGCTAGACCAAGCACAATTCCGCGAGCTAGAGGCATTCGCCAAGTTCGGCTCTGACCTTGATGCTGCAACCAAACTCACCATCGAGCGTGGCCGCAAAAACCAAGAGATCTTGAAGCAAGGCCAGTACCAACCAGTACCGGTCGAGCAACAAGTTGCGATCATCTACGCCAGCACCAGCGGCCTTATGGACCGTGTACCTGTCAACAAAGTCAAACATTTTGAGGCTGAGTACCTCCGGACCCTACAAGCCAAATACAAAGACACCCTCGAGTTGTTGCGTGCTGGCAAACTAGAGCAAGCCGCCATCGACGTAATGCGCAAAGTCGCAGCTGAGATCGTCGCTGGGTACTAGTCTGACCTAATAGATATTAATTTGAAAGAACACCCTGCGTTTGTGGGGTGTTTTTTTGTGCCTAACGAAACACAAAATACTCCGCTTTACTTGGCTCACAATTAGCCTGCAAATAGGCTAATGGCTCATCCATTCCAGCTTCATCCTTGGGTAGGATGATGTATTGAATATCGCGGAGGTGATTGATCAGGATCTGTTTCGTATCCTGTATCCAAGTTTGTATCATCATACAAGGGTTTGGAACGGTGATGAAGTTTCAGGGGACCTAATTTGAGCCAACCTTTGGCATACTTGGATTTTGCCCCCAACTTTCCCCATCCTTCCGTACCTTTGCCTGTTAACACCACTGCTTCGGGTCTGTACAACTGTTGTATAGGTTCAGTAGTGGGGTAGGCGTGCAGTTGGGCCTAACCAATAAGGGCCTTTGCATCCTAAGTATCACATCCCCCGCATTCGGACTATGTTTTCAGGCATTATCAGGCGATCACCCACAGCAACAGAGGCATCAGCAGGTGTAGCCACTGACGTTTTTGGATCGTTGGACCCCAATAACATCCCGGAGCACATTGCCGTCATCATGGATGGCAACGGGCGTTGGGCCAAGAAACAAGGGATGAGCAAACGTCTATTTGGCCATAACAACGCCATTGAGGCTGTGCGGGCTTGTTCCGAAGGTTGTGCCGAGCTTGGTGTCAAATACTTGACACTGTATGCCTTCAGCACCGAAAACTGGGGCCGCCCCCAAGAGGAGGTTGATGGCCTGATGTCTTTGTTAGTCCATACCATCGCTGCAGAGACCCCGACCTTGAACAAAAATCAAATTCGGCTGACGACTATTGGCCATACAGCAGGTTTGCCTGTTGCTTGCCAAGCTGAGCTTGCCAAAGCCATGGAGGACACAGCTGCCAACACCAGGATGACCTTGGTTTTGGCCCTCAACTATAGCGGACGTTGGGATATCACCCAAGCGATGGCCCAGATGGCTTCCAAAGTAGCTGCTGACGAGCTCAATCCCGCTGATATTACCAGTGAGATCATTAGTGCCCACATGAGTACAGCAAACATGCCTGACCCTGAGCTCTTGATCAGGACCAGTGGTGAGCTCCGGATTAGCAACTTTTTGCTCTGGCAACTAGCCTATACCGAACTTTATATTACAGAGACCCTTTGGCCAGACTTCCGGAAGGAGGATCTGCATGCTGCATTGGCTGCCTACCAAATACGAGATCGGCGGTTCGGACGGGTACAGTCCACCGACCAAACGACTTGACCCTATTGACGTTTTTATCACCAAGCAGGGTGCCAATGCTCCGGACCTCTGCCAACTTAACAAGACCCTAACAACCGCATTATCGCCCTTCTACATACTTTTGCGGTATTCAAGCTCGTTCCTGCCTATAACAACGCTGGGCGCGTAGCACTTCCATCCATGAGGCTTCAATTATCAACAGTTATCTTTTTCGTTTTTGCCGCCCTTGGCTTTGCGCCTTGTGCAATGGCCCAGATCCGGATAGGAGACGATACCCCCATCATCGACCTCAGCTATACTGCCCCCAAATCCTATGAGATTGGTGGCATTGCCGTGACAGGTGTCAAATTCCTAGACCCCAATGCCCTCATCAACATGACTGGCCTGAGAGTAGGAGACGAAGTTAAGATCCCGAGTGAGGCCCTAAGTACCGCCATCCGCAAACTCTGGGAGACCAATATCTTGGGTGATGTGCAAATAAACGTCACTAGGGTTGAGGGTAAATTGGTTTTCCTAGAGCTCAACCTAAAGGAGCGTCCAAGGCTATCTGGCTTTTTGTTTAAGGGCGTGTCTAAAAGTGAGCGTGATGACCTGCGCGAAAAGATAAACTTAGTTCGTGGTCGTCAGGTGACAGATGCCTTGATAAGTCAAGTCAAGTCCTCAATCAAGAAGTTTTTTGTCGAGAAAGGTTTCCTGAATACAACTGTCAACCTCCGTCAAGACGATGATAGCGCTACCCGTGGTAGCACCGTTCAGCTCAGGATTGAGGTGGATAAGAAGGAAAGGGTAAAAGTTAATAGCATCACTTTTGAGGGCAATCTGGCTTACGACCAAGTCGCTTTACGCCGCAAGATGGAAGAGACGAAGGTCAGGAAGTGGTACCGATTCTTTAAGTCCAGCAAGTACATCAAGGCCAACTACGACAAGGATAAAAAAGCCATCATTGACCAGTACAACAAAGAGGGCTATCGTGATGCCGAGATTCTGTCTGACACCATTATGGCCCATGATAGCCGTTCGGTGGATATCCGGATCAAACTAGACGAGGGCAAAAAGTACTACTTCCGGAACATTACCTGGACGGGTAACTACCTCTATGACGGCAAACTATTAGGTAGCATCCTAGGCATCAACAAAGGAGATGTCTATAACATGGAAACCCTAGAGCGCCGTTTGCAGTTCAACCCAACTGGTGCAGACATCAGCTCATTATACATGGATGACGGTTATCTGTTCTTCAGCGTGGACCCTGTTGAGGTCAATGTGGATAAAGACTCCATCGACATCGAAATGCGTGTTTACGAAGGCAGCCAAGCCACCATCAACCGCATCAACATCAGCGGCAACACCAAGACCAACGACCATGTTGTGCTTCGGGAGATCCGGACCTTGCCTGGGCAGAAATTCAGCCGGGCTGACCTGATCAGGACGCAGCGCGAGCTATCGCAATTGGGCTACTTTGACCCTGAGCAAATTGGCATCCAGCCAGTTCCGGACCCTAACAAAGGAACAGTGGATATCAACTATACCGTCGTCGAGCGACCTAGTGACCAGATCGAGCTCAGTGGTGGCTGGGGAGGTTTTTTTGGATTTGTGGGTACAGTCGGCCTAACGTTCAACAACTTTAGCCTCCGCCGTATTGGTGACTTCAAGTCCTGGAGCCCATTGCCTAGTGGAGATGGGCAACGTGTCAGCGTCCGGGTGCAGGCCAATGGTGCTGCTTTCCAAACCTATTCTGCCAGCTTTACCGAGCCTTGGTTAGGCGGGCGGAAACCGCAATCCCTCACTGTTGGGCTTAACCATAGTATCCAGAATAACTTTGGGTCAAGGATCGCGAGCAACCTACAGCTCAGTAGTGTTACAGTCAGTTTAGGTAGGCGCCTCAGGTGGCCAGATGATTATTTCTCTTTGGTCAACACCCTCAATATCCAGAACTACACCCTAAATAATTACACCATCTATGGCACCGCCACTGACGGATTTAGCGACGGGGTCAGCACAGCAATTAGCCTCAATACCACCATTTCGCGCAATAGCGTCAACAACCCAACATTCCCGACCAACGGTAGTACCATCAGCTTAGCAGTCAGCCTAACGCCGCCTTACTCAGCTTTCCGGAGCAACAATAAATTCAATAATCTAGCTGAGCGTTTCCGCCTGATCGAGTACCACAAGTGGATGTTCGATGCCTCCTGGTTCACGCCGATTGCTAAAAACTTGGTGCTGAATACCCGTGCGCACATGGGTTTCCTTGGGTCGTATAACAATGACCTTGGTATTGGGCCTTTTGAGCGGTTCAAACTGGGCGGATCGGGTCTGTCAGGCTTCAACTTCATCTTGGGATATGATGTCATTGGCCAGCGTGGTTACCAAGACTCTAGGGTGATAACGAACGGCAATGCCAACGACGGCGCTATTGTCTACAACAAATGGGTTACCGAGCTGCGTTATGCCATCAGCACCAATCCAGCGGCCACTATTTATGCCCTTACCTTTGTTGAGGCTGGCAACTCTTGGGCCAATTATCGCGACTACAGTCCATTTAATATGTACCGTAGTGCAGGTATCGGAGCCCGTATCTTTATGCCTGCCTTCGGGATGTTAGGGCTCGACATGGGTTTCCCATTCGACGATGCGCCTACCTACAACAGCAACCGCGCTCCAGAGTTCCACTTCACGATCGGTCAACAAATCAGGTAGTCTTATGCAGAGCCACATCACACGGGTTTTTAGGTTTACCATAGGCATTGTCCAGACTGCTAACTTCAAGGCTGCAGGCGCTGTGCTGCTTATGGCATTTTGGCTATTGGCTCCTACCCAGCTGATGGCCCAGAAGTTTGGCTATGTGGATACCAAGTTCGTCCTGAGCAAGATGCCTGAGTACAAAACTGCACAGGGCGAAATTGACAAAGTTTCTAGCCAATGGCAGTCCGAAATTGAAGCTAAATTTAAGGACGTGGATAAGCTCCGGAAGGAGTACCAGGCCGAGGAAATCCTCTTGACCGAGGACATGAAGAAAGAGCGCCTCGGCGTGATCGTCGAGAAGGAAAAGGTAGCGAAGGAGCAGCAAAAGAAGATCTTTGGGTTTGAAGGTCTGTTGTTCCTAAAAAGGCAAGAGCTCGTCAAACCCGTGCAAGACAAAGTCTATGAAGCTGTCGAAAAGGTCTGCAAACAGAAAAAGGTGGCCATCATGTTTGACAAAAGTGGCGACCTCGTGATGCTCTATACCGACCCGAAGCACGACTACACTGACTACATCCTGGAAGAGCTAGGCCTAGGTGACAAAAACGATACCATCGACAACAAAAAGTAGGGTAGGGGATTAGTCCTCTGACTATGACTGAATAACATTACCGATAGGAGCTTTAGGGCTCCTTTTTTGTGATATCCCTTAGGGTCAAAATCAGCATTTGGAGACTATTTGAGCCGTTTTTTGGTCGATCAACTACTAATTTTAGTAGGTTTTAGTAGATATCAGTAGCTGGGTTTGGCGGGTAAGCGGCTAAACCAATCTACCTACCTCGAGAAACAAAAGACCAAGAAACTAGCCCAGTTTGAGGCCCTCATGACCAACCAAAATCTCAAAGAACGCCAAGCGGCACTAATCGCGAGCTGGCAGCGCAAACCGAAGGACTTTGTCAGTATCGAAAATCACCAGCGATACCATGGCCTGACTTATCAAACAGCGCGGACTGACCTCCTCAAACTCGTCGAGATGGGCCTAGCAAGGATGATCATGGCTGGTAAAAAGCAGCTCTATGAGCGGATATGACCGATCTACTTAGCCTTAATGCCATGTTAAAGCATCTGCAGCGGAGGCCCTTTCGGTCTATCCAAGCCGATCTTGCCCACAGTTGGCGGCAGCATTGCTACTTTTTTGAACAGATTCATTATTATTGCACCGCAAATGCCCCGACAAGTATGGCGGCAGCAACGACGCAATGCCCCGATGGCAATCGCCATTGGTCCAATTACAACAAGAGATGATAAAGAACCTGATGGTTGCCCTTGCTATGGGTACCGCCCTGGCAGCAGCCACCACCACTACTTCGGTAGCACAAGCAGAAGAAAAACCAGCAACTACCCTTGCGGTTAATCCTGCCAACAATGGCCCCCTCAAGATCGGCTATACTTCTGTCTATTACATCCTGAGCGCCTCCCCTAGGGCTAAGGAGATCGAGAGTGACTTAAAGGCACGTAATACCCAACTCGAGAAAGAGCTTCAGAAAAAAATGGCCGACTTCGAAGAGAAGTACACTGGTTTCCAACGTGGACAAAACACCATGAGCGAAACCATTAAGGCTGATAAATACAACGAGCTCAAGAATCTGGAGAGCAGCATCAAGGAGTTCCAGAAGAACGCCGAGCAAGAAATGAGCACCAAACGTGAAGAGCTCGTAGCCCCAGAGATCGAAAAGATCACGAAGGCCATCAAAGAGGTCGCTTCAGAAAACAGCTACACCTACATCCTGAACGGTGACCCACAGATCATGATCTTCGGCGCTGATCAGTTTGATGTGACTGACCTTGTGTTCAAGAAACTAGGCATTGCTAAGCCAGTCCCTGGTGCTAACGCAGGTGGAACTGACAGCCCGGCAAAACCAGCCAATAAGCCAAGTACTTTCCCTAAAGGTGGTGGTGCCAAGAAGCCAGGTGCGAAATAGCTCCTAGCCTTGGGCATTTAGCCATCTCTGGCTAAACTTCCTGATGAAAACAACCAAACAACAGACCAAGTGGACTTTCCGCTTGGTCTGTTTGCATTACACCCTACTCACTTTAGTCCTGCACCACTTCGATTTACAATGACCCTGATACCTGCCCAAGTCATGTTCTGGCTCTGTTTGTCACTCATGATGGTGCATGAGCTAGACGCAACCTGGCATAAGGAGTGGCGATTGTTACCAGGTCTGTCCTCCCTGCCAGACCGATGGGGACGGATTGTTTTTGTGTTAGCGCACATACCGATTTTTTGGTGGGTGTTATATCAGGTCGGGCAAGACGTGAGCGTTGCAAGCACGATGACCAACACGATGACTAGCCCCAGTACTTTCCGGATTGGGTTTGATGTTTTTGCGATCGCCCATTTAGGTGCGCATTACCTTTTGCGTAAACACCCAGCCATCGCCATGACGGGTTGGGACTCTTGGCTGTTAATTGTTGGCGCAGCGTTGGCCGGATTAGCAGACCTGTGGTTGCTGTGGTAGGCTAGGGGACGAGTATTGTCGTGCCCTAGGTTTGGCTACAGGTAACCGATTGTGAATGAGCCTGATCAGTAAAAGCTATAGGACGTTTTTTTGATTTTGGTGCAGATTTGTGTTAAATAATTAGCGGCTGCCCAAAAAAGTCCGTACTTTTGCAGGCTTAACTCAAAAACCGTCTTCTTCAGGCGGTCTGTAAAGGCTCATGGGCCCTTGCAGCCGACTAAACAAGAAGAACTGTCCAGGACCTAGACGCAGGCCGCGGGCTTGGTTTATTGAGGAGGTTAACCTAGCGATTGCAACAATTTTGCAACCCATAAACCATACTTATGGCATTCAGGAAAAACAAGAAACTGAACCAAGACTTCACGAAGGTCACCATTTCGTTGGCGAGCCCCGAGTCAATCCTGGACAGTTCTCATGGTGAGGTACGCCAGCCAGAGACCATCAACTACCGGACTTATAAGCCCGAGATGGATGGTCTGTTCTGCGAACGCATTTTTGGCCCTACAAAGGACTGGGAATGCCACTGCGGTAAATACAAACGTATCCGGTACAAAGGCATCATCTGCGATCGCTGTGGTGTCGAAGTAACCGAGAAGAAAGTACGCCGCGAGCGTATGGGCCACATCGAATTGGTGGTGCCGGTTGCACACATTTGGTACTTCAAGTCCCTGCCGAACAAAATCGGCTATCTGCTCGGTCAGCCGACCAAGAAGCTGGACCAAATTATCTATTACGAGCGTTATGTGGTCATACAGCCCGGCATCTTGGCCGAGGATGGTGTGGAGCAAGACATGTTCCTGACCGAGGAAGAGTACCTAGATCACCTAGACAAACTCCCAGCTGATAACCAGCGCCTTGACGACTCAGATCCGAACAAATTCATCGCCAAAATGGGTGCCGATGCGCTCATGATGATGCTCAGCCGTCTGAACCTAGACAAGTTGAGCTTCTCCCTGCGTGACTCTGCTGCCAAGGATACAAGCCAACAACGCAAAGCTGAGGCCCTCAAACGCCTCAAAGTTGTCGAGGCCTTCCGTGATGCCAACACCCGTGTCGAAAACCGGCCAGAGTGGATGATCATCAAGATGGTCCCTGTTATCCCGCCCGAGTTGCGTCCATTGGTTCCGCTAGACGGTGGCCGTTTTGCGACTAGTGATCTTAACGATCTCTATCGCCGGGTCATCATCCGGAACAACCGCCTCAAGCGCCTGATCGAGATCAAAGCGCCAGAGGTTATCCTCCGGAACGAAAAACGTATGTTGCAAGAAGCTGTTGACAGCCTTTTTGACAACAGCCGTAAGGTTAATGCGGTCCGTGCCGAAGGCAACCGTGCCCTCAAGTCCCTGTCCGACATGCTGAAAGGCAAGCAAGGACGGTTCCGCCAAAACTTGCTTGGTAAGCGTGTTGACTACTCTGGCCGTTCGGTCATTGTTGTTGGCCCTGAGCTGAAACTACATGAGTGCGGTCTGCCAAAAGACATGGCAGCCGAACTTTTCAAACCGTTTATCATCCGCAAGCTCATCGAGCGCGGTATCGTCAAGACGGTCAAGAGTGCCAAGAAGATCGTTGATCGTAAGGACCCTGTCGTTTGGGATATCCTCGAGAACGTCCTGAAAGGCCACCCAGTCCTGCTCAACCGTGCGCCTACGCTCCACCGTTTGGGTATTCAGGCCTTCCAGCCTAAACTGATCGAGGGCAAAGCTATCCAGCTACACCCATTGGTTTGTACCGCGTTCAACGCCGACTTTGACGGTGACCAGATGGCCGTTCACGTGCCGCTGGGTAACGCCGCCATCCTCGAGGCCAGCATGCTAATGCTAGCTAGCCACAACATCCTGAACCCTGCCAACGGCGCCCCAGTTACGGTACCGTCTCAGGACATGGTTTTGGGTCTGTACTACATCACCAAGATGCGCCTCAGCACCCCTGAGGAAACCGTCGCTGGCCAGGACATGATCTTCTTCTCTCCGGACGAGGTGATCATTGCTGTCAACGAAGGTAAAGTGAGCAAACATGCCCGCATCAAGGTCCGGGTTAACGTCCGGAATGCTGATGGTTCGTTGTCCAATCAATTGGTAGAGACCACCGCTGGCCGTGTCTTGTTTAACCAAATGGTGCCTTTGGCTGTCGGCTACATTGACCGTCTGCTGACCAAAAAAGAACTCCAGAAAGTTATTTCTGAGGTCTTCAAGATCTGCGGAATGGCTCGCACCGCCCAGTTCCTAGACGACATCAAACACCTTGGCTTCCAGTCTGCCTTCAAAGGTGGTCTATCCGTAGGTCTTAACGATGTCAAGATCCCGGCCGAGAAAATGATCCTGATCAATAGCGCCAAGGACGAAGTCCAGGTCGTTGTTGATAACTACCAAGACGGTCTGATCACCGATAACGAGCGCTATAACCAAGTCATTGACATCTGGACCCGTGTGAACTCAAAAATCACCGAGACCCTGATGAAGCAGCTCGAGAACGACGACCAAGGCTTCAACAGCATCTTTATGATGATGCACAGCGGTGCCCGTGGTAGCCGTGAGCAGATTCGTCAGCTAGGTGGTATGAGGGGTCTGATGGCCAAGCCACAGAAAAACCTACAAGGCTCAGTTGGTGAGATTATCGAGAACCCAATCTTGTCAAACTTCAAAGAAGGCCTTGACGTATTGGAGTACTTTATCTCTACCCACGGTGCCCGTAAAGGCCTTGCTGATACCGCCCTTAAAACGGCAGATGCAGGCTACCTGACCCGTCGTTTGGTTGACGTTGCACAAGACGTCGTCATCAACGAAGAGGATTGCGGCACACTCCGTGGCCTCGAGGTGACTGATCTTAAGGACAATGACAACTTGATCGAGTCTCTTGCTGACCGCATCTTGGGTCGTGTTACGGTCCACAATATCTATCACCCTGTCACCAACGAACTGCTGATTACGGCAGGCGATGACGTGACTGAGGAAATCGCGGCTGATATCGTTGCTGCAGGTATTGACAGGGTCGAGATCCGCTCGGTATTGACCTGCGAAACCAAGCGTGGTGTTTGCGCCAAGTGTTACGGACGTAACCTTGCTACTGGCAAATTGGTACAGCGTGGTGAGGCCGTAGGTGTCATCGCTGCTCAATCGATCGGTGAGCCAGGTACACAGCTAACCCTCCGCACGTTCCACGTCGGTGGTACTGCTGGTAACAGCACCGTGGATGCCAACCTCAAAGCTAAGTACGACGGTGTCATTGCCTTCGAAGAAGTCGAGGTCCTGCCAACAACAACTGCCGATGGCAAACCTACTGATGTGGTCAAGAGCCGTATCGGTGAGGTCATGATCATCGAGCCGAAGTCAGGTAAAGTCCTAATGACGAACTCGGTACCATTTGGTTCTTACCTCAAGGTCAAAGCTGGCCAAGCCGTCAAGGCGGGCGACGAGCTTTGTACTTGGGATGCTTGGAACGCCGTCATCCTATCTGACATCAGCGGTACCATCCACTTTGACGCCATCGAAGAGAGCATCACGTTCCGCGAGGAGTCTGATGAGCAAACTGGCCGTAGCGAGAAGGTTATCATCGAGTCAAAAGACAAAAACAAAAACCCAGCGATCCGTATCGTCGGAGACAATGAGCGTAGCTACAACCTACCGGTTGGTGCCCACCTTGTCGTCGAAGATGGTCAGGTGATCAGTGCTGGTCAGATCCTGTGTAAGATCCCACGTCAAGTTGGTCGTACACGTGACATCACCGGTGGTCTGCCACGTGTTACTGAGCTTTTCGAGGCCCGTAACCCGAGCAACCCTGCTGTTGTTAGCGAGATCGATGGTGAGGTTACGTTTGGCGGTGTCAAACGTGGTAACCGCGAGATCATGATCGAGAGCCGTGACGGTATCAAGAAGAAGTATATGGTGCCACTGGCCAAGCACATCTTGGTCCAAACCAATGACTTCGTCCGTGCTGGTATGCCACTCAGCGATGGTAGCATCACCCCGAACGACATCTTGTCGATCAAGGGCCCAACTGCCGTCCAAGAGCACTTGGTGAACGGTATTCAGGAAGTTTATCGCCTCCAAGGTGTTAAGATCAACGACAAACACATCGAGTGTATCGTCCGTCAGATGATGCAAAAGGTCGAGATCGTTGACGCTGGCGACACTATGTTCCTCCAGAACCAAGTCGTTGACAAGTGGACATTCCGCACCGAAAACGATGGCATCATGGACAAGAAGGTCGTGGTAGAAGCTGGCGATAGCACCGTGCTAGAGCCAGGCCAGATCATCAGCGCCCGCCAGTTGCGTGACGAAAACTCTGCGCTCAAACGCAAAGACATGCGCCTAGTCGAGGTGCGTGATGCCAGCCCTGCTGTTTCGCGCCCAACCCTACAAGGTATCACTCAGGCATCACTCGGCACCGAAAGCTTTATCTCAGCTGCATCGTTCCAGGAAACCACTAAGGTACTGAGCGAAGCCAGCATCAGAGGCAAAGTTGACCACTTGCTTGGCCTCAAAGAGAACGTGATCGTAGGTCACTTGATCCCGGCTGGTACTGGTCAGCGTGTGTTTGACAGCCTCATCGTCGGTGCCAAATCTGACCAAGAGCGCCTTGCCACGATCGACCCAGCTGTCTATGCTGAGGAAATCATCAAGGCCAACACCCCTGCTCGCCGCATCCCGCGCCGCGAGTCTGTTTCCTAGTCTCGTCCCGAATAGCAGGCAACTGCTAAACTAGATTTATCCACCTGCCCAGTGACTGTTATGGTTGCTGGGCAGGTTTTTTTTGGGGCCTTAGCAAATGGGGTGGTTGCTGATGTGCAGCACACAGGTAGGTAAATTTGCTAAAGTGGAGGTAATACTTTAAAGTGGAGGTAATACTTTGCAGGAACCTAACCACTCATTCCGACCAGTCTTTATCTTTGGTAGATAGGCATTGGATCCAATTTAGGGCAGGTGGTTTTGCAACATTATTTGAAGTCCGAATCCCTATGATTGGAACGGTACTAAATCGAGAAGCCCTTAGGGGGCAAAATGCAGACTTCGCACCACATGATTAAGGGTGCTTAAAGCTATTGTCCTGGATATTACGATGCCTCGTGGGAGCAATTCGATGCTACTATACTATTAATATAATCTCTTTTTGATCTAGGCTCTGGACAAATTATTAGTCCTAATCATTATTCAGCAGCAGGCTCCGTCGGTTCTGGTTCATTGGCTTCTGGCGAGGATGCTGTAGCAACGGCCGTTGTTCTTTGCACTACCTTCTTCTTCCTAAAAAGGTTTATGAGATAGGCGCCAAGCCCGCCAAGCCCAAGGATGATGACCTTTATATACTTAAGAAAAAATGCACCAATGATCGAGAAGAACCCCGCCTTGGACAGTACTTTGCCTGCAATCAGACCACCTATGCCATAGGCTGCTAATTTGTCAATCGAGCTGTCATAATCTATGTAGCGGCTGCCAGATACAACTTCAAACTTGTCAAGCAGGTCCTCGCCAGCCGTTTTGACTTCAGCAAGTGTGGTTTTGTCACATACTGCCGTGATCTTGACCTTACCTTCACGGGTCAGGACAACAAAGTTGTAGTTAATGGTTGATATCGTGTCTTGGCCAAACCGCAGTTCTTTAGCCCAATGCAAGACGTGTTTTTTGTCATCATAGAATGGGGGCGAAGCCCAACCCAGTAGCTTGATGGGTTTATAACCACCATCAAGACGCATCCGATTTCCCTCATGTAAATCTGTTTGCATCTGCTCAAGCAACTCTGTAAAGTCCATGTTTTTGGCGTCAGAGTCATCGATATGACCATCATTAACGTACCAAATCACATAAAAGATATTTCGCATTGTTGAGTCAGGATTGACCGCCAAGACTAAACCCAAGATATCGTCACTTGGTGGATTGTCTAAAGACATCAAGTACTGTTTAGCATCCTTACTATCTAGAAATAGGTGATTTGGCGGTACGGTAATTTTTCCGATTTTGCCAATATCGTAGGTGCCGCTGTATTTTGGGTCATATTCATAAGCGGTATCTGGCTCTACAGCCTCTGCCTCCTGATCGTCTTCCTGAGCAAAACAATTGGTTGGGAGCAAGCTGCCGACGAACAATAGTACTAGGATGAATGCGTAGGAAATGATTGACTTTGTCACGCGTTATCTTGTAAGTGATGTGGTTAGGTACCAATAATGGGCTCCCAAACATAAGTATGGAATCGGAATCTGTAATTGGTGTAGGCCTAAGAAAATTTTTAACGAGCGAATGTGAAAGAATATTGTAGAAGCTAGGCAACCTTAACACCGAATCAACTGTCTGCCCTAAGTACACCAATTGGTTAGTAAAGCAGCATTAATAGGCATTGCCCTATTACCCTCCCCAACCTAGCTTAGTACTGACCCCCCGAAGCATCGATCACGTTTAATTTTTACCTAGCATGGATTATCGAAGATTAATTAGTTGCACCAGGCTATTATTGGTGTGTATGTTTTGCGCATGGGCGCAGACAAGTTTTGGGCAAGTGAACGGCTCTGGATGGGCGGAGCAGGTTGGCTTTAGCCGCTTTAACCTGGTTTTTAATGGTATTAGTAACAATACCATCGCCTACTATCCTGCGACAGGGGATATATCCATCATCTGGACCTATGCACGGGGGATCAACCCAAGTGGTCGGACAGTAGGATACAATCATTTTGACAAACGCAGCAACCGTTGGCTTTGGTCTGCTGGCACCACCAATCATGGCACTACGGATGATTCATGCAACTATCAACTTTCGCCATTGATGCCTGCCTGTAATAGTATACGAATGGGATCAGGATTTCAAGATGGAAGAGTTGGTTCCCCCAATTTGATTTGGGATGGGCAGCGTGAAGCGGTTGTGAATTACGCTGTCTACCCTAATGACCCACAGAATACTACCAGAATCCACACTTTGCAGCCAAGATTTGGGTCCTATTTTGCACAAATGGCACAAAGCCGAGTGGCAGTGGATACTGTTAGGAGAGATCTAACAAAGGAGGCCTTTTATCATGTCACAGCCAGTGCGGATGCTAACAACTACCTGCTCACGGTAACTGATGACACGCTCAATAACCCTGGGCTTTTGGATGGTGGGATCTTAAACAACCTGATATTGTACCACAGTACCAACTTGGGTAGCACTTGGACGACCAATACCATTCCTTTTGTCAATGTATCCAATGGTATTCGTTATCCCGTTTCCTATAATCTTACCATGGATGCCAAGGACAATATGGTTGCAATCATAGTGCAATGCTACACTGAACCAGCAGGTGGTATTTCTACCTATTTGTTTAAATCAACCTACAAGGGGCAGCCCGGTACATGGACTTCAAGGCTAATTGCGCTTAAGACAAAAAGCGATGTGGCCAATCTTGGAGGGAAATTTGTCACGCCAGCAGACGATAGTCAGTTTAGCGTGTTGATTGACAACGCTAACAAGGTGCATGTTACTATGCATGCAGGTAGTATCAATTTAGATTCGTTTAGCATTGGGATATATGGCAACGGAGGCCTTCCGAATGCATCGTTTTCCAAACTCTATTATTGGAACGAAGATATGCAGGGTGTGAATGCCTATCGCATTTTGGCAGGAATCTTGGACGTTGATCATAATGGTTCGATTGACATACCGGACTATGGGCAAGTGGGTGATCCTGGTTTTTATCGACAAGCGGGACTTTCGTTCTCGAATTTAAGCGTAGATCAATATAACAATCTTTACATCACCTACAGTGCATGTGTAGAGGGGACCCAAAATGCAAGTAACACGAATGTCACGCGCGACCTTTATGTTATGTCATCGTATAACGGTGGTATAAGCTGGACCAACCCCATCAATGTAGCTGGTCGTCTATCAATTGATAATTGCTTCACAAGTGACGATGGATCATCTGGTTGGAGCTGTCATGAGGAAGCCTTCCCCTCTGTTGTCAAACGTATTGGGGCTGATGATAAATTGCACATTGCGTTCTACTCAAGTCATTATGTAGGATTTGGATCAAGGTATTCACCAATTTTCGGAGGCTACTACATGATTTCCTATAAAGCCATCAGTACCCATGACATTGAGGGCTCATTCCTGAAGGCCAATTTGCCTACCCAAGTTTGCGCTGGGGCAACAATCCCGATCACGGTCTCGGCGCCGACCAATCGGGTTTGTATTTATGGCCCCCTAACAGCTACTTCGGTATTTCGGGCAGAGCTAGACACCACGGGTTTTGGTGCTTTCCGGAACCCAATCTTGCTAGGAACTTTTACAGGCAATGCTGCTGGTGGAACGATCACTGCTCGCTTTCCCGCCAATATGCAAGTCAATGGGCATATTCGTGTGGTGGTTAACAATGCTGACTCCAATGCCAACCCGATGAAGTATCAATCAACAACAGGAGAGTTCCCTATCAATGTAGGTATGGCGTCACCAAGCGGGGCCCTAACAAACCTATCCTTACTTGTTGATTCTAGGATAATCCCTCAAAATGGGCAGGTGTGTAGTGGCTGTAACTTGCGGGCCACCAATGACGGTACCCCGAACAATGACAACCAAACCTGGACCATTAGCCCAAGTACGGCTGGCACAATCCAGCCCAATGGCGATCCCTACTTTGGTCCTGCCCGCACTACGATTGTACTTAACCCCAACTATCAAGGCCCAATGACGATCAGCGTAACCGCCAATAATGACTGTGGTACAGGTCCGGCTGCTAGCATGGTTGTCAATGTCGTGGGTGGCACTGCACAATACCAAAGCACGGGGGTGATGACCACCAACCTAGTGGGAGGCCAATGGCTTTATGCTAGTTCGATCCGGAGTCCCTTTGTGCCACTAAGCCCACCACAGCTCTCGAACACGTTTGATCTTCGTGCTTCGGGGCAAGCCAATGGCTACTACCGCTATGATGATGGCACCTGCCAGAGTAACATCCTATACTACAGCCCTACACTTGGCCTTAGCACCACAGAGGCATCAACGATTGCTTTCCAGATATATCCCAATCCTGCTACGGATGCCTTCCGGATTGAGGCAGCGCTTAAAGATGGCCCTGCTGAGGTGGTTATCTATAATGGTGTCGGTCAGGTGGTACACCAAGGCAAACTGCAAGGAGGCGAGGGGCAGTCTGTTTCACAAGAAATCAATACGGCTCGGCTAACCCGCGGTGTCTATTTGGTGCGGGTCGGCAGTGGTAAGGCCATTGGGGTTCAGCGTCTGGTGTTGCGCTAGGGTGGACCCGAGCCAATCCTGTGCCGATAACGATCCCTCTGGCGGCTTTGCCAATGCGTATATGTTCGAGGCAGCTGATTGCGGCTCATTTATTGCGGTGCAAATCAGTAAGGGGTAACCCGAAAGTAACCCCCTATCCGAGTCCCAGTCCTGCTTCCACCAATCTGATACAGTTTGGGAGGCTAAGTT
The DNA here is from genome assembly GCA_027490155.1 of Cytophagaceae bacterium. Taxonomy (GTDB): domain Bacteria; phylum Bacteroidota; class Bacteroidia; order Cytophagales; family Flexibacteraceae; genus CANHWS01. The sequence goes on from JAIXYP010000069.1 coordinate 21,802, forward strand.
AAGTCAGTGTTATCGGCAGATTATGTGCCCCTTGAGGGTTTCGGGAGGTCTCCAAACATTGCTTTTGCCGCGTTCCCTAAAATTTTTTGATAGTTTTTGACCTTTTGGGCAACCTTTTATGTTGCTTGTTGGTCTAAAGACTATAACCTTGGTTATACCCTCCAGACTCACCTTTGGGTTTCAAGATTAAGAAAGTGAATGGATTGGCAACCAATTTGACAACATAACGGCGTTTGTACTGCAAAAACTGGTTGTCAGATGGCGCTGAAGCGACAATATTTTGAAAATATGACACCTACGGGTCATTTGTATTGCAAAATGGTTGCTTCCCAAACCCCTAGCCCTTAGTTTTGAGGCAATTTCAGTTCACAAAAAATCCATTACTCTAACACTGTCGGCATGAAAAAAATATGTTTACTGCTAGCGCTAGCAGCCACAGGCTTCACCGCCTATGGTCAGAAAGCACTCAACGCAGCGGGCAATGCGCGTAGCAAATACGCGATCGACCCATCTGCACGTCCCGAAGTTCGTCGGGCAGACTCTCCTATGGAGAGCGAAAAGTCAGTCCCGTCTGGTCCACGTACCGTCAGTTCCATCGTTGGTTCTGACTGGGCTGACCAAGTCGGCTATACCTATTTCGATTTGCAGTCTTACGGCTCTAACTCAACTGGTCTTCAGTACTACCCATCGACTGGCAACATTTCTGTCATTTGGCAGTATGGACGCGGTGTGGCCCGTAGCAGCCGTATGGCAGGCTACAACCACTATAGCGGCTCGCTGAACCGTTGGTTGTTTACTGCTGGTATAACTACCCCAGGATCGCAGGATGACTCTGTCAACTTCATGTTATCGCCACTTAGGCCTGTCTCCAACAGTAGTACTCAAACTGGTATTTCCAGCTTCCTTAACGGTCGTATTGGCTGGCCTAACTTGATCTGGGATGGTACCAAAGAAGCTGTTGCAGCTTATTGCGTTTATCCTAATGATCCGGGTTCGCTAACCCGTATCCATACTTACCAGCCTTCTGTCGGCAATTATTTTGCTCAGTTTGGTACCCCAGACCGTTCTGCTGCTGATACAGTACGCCGTGACTACACCAAAGAAGCTGTTTTCCACCTGACTGCTAGTGGTGGTAACAACTCTTACCTCTTGACCGCTTCTGGGGACGTAGATAACAACCCTAGCCTACTTGCTGGTGGTACAGTTAATAACTTGATCGTCTATCACACCTCGGACCTTGGTACTAGCTGGACAGCTAACACAATTCCTTTCATCAGCTCTGCTTACGGCATTGGCGGTGTTAAAGGTACTGGCTATGCTATCGACGCCAAAGGTGACGAAGTTGCTGTTGTCGTTCAGTGTATGACTGCCCGTCCTGACAATGGTCTTGCTACCTACTTGTTCCGTTCAAGCAACAAAGGTTTGCCAGGTACCTGGACCAGCCGCTTGATCATGAAACGTACCTCAGCCGATACCTCATTCCGCGTTGGGTCTAACTTTGTTTTGGCTAGCGACGGTTCGTTCTCGGTCCTGATCGACAACAATGGTAAGTCGCACGTCACTGCTCATGCCGGATACCAAACACTTGACTCTCTTGGTGGTGCTACTGGTACTTTCTACATGAACGGTGCCTTCTCTAGTGCTATCCCTAGCCAGCTCTACTACTGGAACAGCGATATGTCTGACAACTCTGGTTTCCGCGAGCTAACCGGTATTGTTGACATCAACCGTGATGGTACGATCGATATCCCAGCCTATTCTGCCACCAACGGTGCAGGTCCATATCCACAAGCTGGTATCTCAATGTCAACACTTGCTACTGATGCAAACAACAACCTTTACATCACCTACTCTGGTTGTGTTGAGGGTACCCAAGCAACCTCTAACCCGAACGTAACACGTGATGTTTACATCATGGCATCTTACAACGGTGGTACTACCTGGACCAACCCAATCAACGTCGCTGGTCGTCTGGTAATCAATAACTGCTTTACTGCTGATGATGGTTCGTCAGGATCTGGTCTTTACGAAGAGGCTTACCCAATCACTAACCGTCGTATCGGTGCTGATGGCAAACTCCACATGCAGTTTGTTTCAGATGATCTTGCTGGTCTTGCCCGTGGCGGTACCAACTCAATCGCTGCTATCAATGGCTGGACTAACTGGCGTGGTAACCTGATCAGCTACAAAGGCATCAGCATCAACGACATCGAAGGTTCATACCTTAAGGCTACATTCCCTGCTCAAGTTTGTGCTGGTGCTACCTTGGCTATGCCAGTTGCTAGCCCTGTAAACCGTCTTTGTATCTATGGTCCAGTTGACGCTTCTAGCGTATTCCGTGCCGAGCTTGACACAACAGGTAACTCATCTTTCGCTAACCCTGTCCTTCTTGGTACCTTCACTGGCAGCGCTGCTGGTGGTACTATCACTGCTAACTTCCCAGCTGGCTGGCAAGGTAATGGCCATATCCGCATCGTAATCAACAATGCTGATCCGAACGCCAACCCACAGTTGTACCAATCAACCACAGGCGAGTATCCTATCACTGTCACGATCGGTGCTCCGAGCTCACCTACTAACATGACCAACATCACCTCATCTGGTGGTAACGTCACTGCCGGTGGTGCTGTTTGCGGCGTAAACTCTGTCAACTTCAATGTTAACGGTGTTTCTAATGCCAACCTATACGAGTGGTCAATCACGCCAGCTGCTGCTGGTAGCATCCAAATCAATGGCGATCCAAGCATTGGCGGTACTACTTCGCTAGCTTCTTTCAACAGCACTTATACAGGTCCGGTTACTGTTGGCGTCAAAGCAATCAATGGTTGCGGTACTAGCACAGAGACCACATTTGGTTTCAACGTTGGTGGTGGTGCTGTTGGCTTCGATCCGAACAATGCAAACACCCTTGTTAGCACAGTTGGTGGTGGTCAGTGGGAGTACAGCGGCTCGATCATCGGACCGTTCCAACCATTGTCTCCAGCTGTTACCCAGACTTCGCTTAACCTAACCTCACCAGTACAAGCTGACGGATTCTATCGTTACAATAACGGCACCTGCCCTTCTAACGTTGTTTCTTACATCTTGGTCGGACTTAGCAATGCACAGCTTGCCAACGCCATCAGCATCTACCCTAACCCAGCTCGCGAGTCGTTCCAGGTTGCAGCTACTGCACTTGACGGCCGTGCTAACATCACTGTCTTCAACGGTGTTGGTCAGTTGGTTAAAAAGGCTTCTCTTGACCTTGCAGGTAGCATCTCTGGCAACACAACCATCAGCACTGATGGTATGGGCAAAGGCATCTACTTCGTTCGCGTTAGCACAGGCAAAGCCTCTACTATCAAGCGTGTCGTGATTCAATAAGCCTAGCCTCGCTAGCTTGCGGAAATAGCCTCAGCTAGGGATGATATAGTATCCCAGATCGGACTTGGTGTAGCAATACGCCAAGTCCGATTTTTTTGGTATCAGAGTTGGGTTGGCTGTTGTTAGCCATAGTTAGCACCTTGGGTTAATTTGTCCAAGGAGCCCAGCCCTAACTATCGTTTGTTGGCCATGGCTGCTATCTGGCCAGGATCACGAAGCAACGGATTGAGAACTGATGGATGCCGTTTTAGTGCCGGTAGCTTTGCTTGTGCTGGTTAAGCAAAGGCAGAATAGGGTGCAGTCCGGGACTAATGCCCGGCAACTAGATAGCCTTGTTGCGAGGTATAAGGCCTATTGCCGCCTTTCCTAAGCTGGCCCGATAGGCTTGCCTCAGCACCTGAATGGATAGGTCCAGTATTTGGTTAGCCTGACCCATCCATGGTTACCTACTGACACAAGTTTGGACACCGTAGCAACTAGCCCAGAAATACCAAAGGGCCCTCACGATAATGATCATGAGGGCCCTTTTGGGTATCGGCATACATAACGTGGCAAAATCCCGTCTCAACTAAAGCATGATACCAGCGATGACATAGTCAGCTACCAGCAAGGCGATACAGCTATTGGTTACAGCATTGGTACTGGCAACACCTACCTCAAGCGATCCGCCCTTGGTATAGAAGCCTTCAAAAGCACTTATCGAGGTGATCAGGAAGCCAAACACAGTAGCCTTGACCAACGCAAACAGAATGTTATAAGGTACAAATGAGGTCCTGATACCTTCGACGTACTCGGCGTTGGTGATCAAACCAGAGGCAACCGCCCCAAGATAGCCGCCAATAATACCAAGGAAACAGGATAAAATCGTTAGGAGGGGCACCATGGTCGTACCTGCGATAATCTTAGGTAGGGCTAGATAACTAGCTGAGTTGATACCCATAACATCCAGAGCATCTATCTGCTCGGTGATGCGCATCGTGCCGAGGTTGCCTGCAATGTTTGAGCCGACCTTACCTGCCAAAATCACGCAAGTAAAGGTGGTGCTAAGCTCAAGCAGGACCATATCCCGGACAATGGTGCCTACGACCAGTTTCGGTACAAATGGGCTGAACAAATTGTGGGCTGTTTGCACCGCAGTAACTGCCCCGATGAATACCGAAACTACGGAAACAATGAAGACGGACTTGGAGCCAATATTCACCATTTCGTCCATGATGAGGCCCGGATACACAGAAAATCGCTCTGTTTGGCTCACGGTCTTGCCCAAGAAGATCATGTAGCGCCCTAAGGCCTTGATGAGTGTGAGCGGATTTAGGTTCATAGGGAGAAGATGAAGCCCTGCCTTGATTTTTGCTAAGGCAAAGACTAGTGACAAAGGTACTTAGATATGCCCTAGTAACATAGAGTTGGCTCAATCAGGGACATATCGGTTATTTTGGCAATATGGATAGCTGTAGTTAACGCCAGTCTATTGGGTAAGATCATGTCTCTGTAAAGGCACTATTTATACCTCGTTTTTGGCAGGTGCTTGTTTCAGCTTAGTATCAGCCGCATTATCTAGTTGGTAGTTATCAATGTTAGAGACTTTAGCATAATGCAAAAAAAGGCCATCCTTGCAGTGGCAGGGATGGCCTTTTAGATTGGGGATCGTTACCCCAATTTAGCTAATGGAATTAGCTGATTTTGTTCTTCTTCCAGGCATCGAGTACGAAAGGTACCGCGATGTAGATGGTTGAGTAGGTACCGCTCAGGACACCAACAAGGAGTGCAAACGACATACCGCGAACGGTTTCACCACCGAATACCAGTAGGATCAGGACAACCAAGAACACGGTTGAGGCGGTAACCACGGTGCGGCTGAAGGTATTGTTGAGTGCGCGGTTAAGCAAATCTGCGCGATCGACGTCTTCGCCTTCTTCCTTGATCATCTCGCGGATACGGTCAAAGATAACGACCGTGTCATTAACCGAGTAACCAACGATGGTCAAGACGGCAGCGATGAAGTTCTGGTCGATCTCTAGGGTGAAAGGCAACAGGTCTTTCCCGATAGAATAGAGTACAATCACAACTAATGCATCGTGGAAGATAGCAATGGTTGCACCAAGGGCATACTCCCAGCGGCGGAAGCGGATCCAGATGTAGCCGAAGATACCGATTAGGGCGATGATCACGGCGATCAAGGATTTGCTACGGATGTCTTGGGCGACAGTTGGGCCAACTTTAGCGCTAGACTTGATTTCGTACTTGGCACCTACTTTATCAAGGCCAGCTTTAACAGCAGTTTCAACCTTGATGGCGGCATCTTCTGACTGATCAGTGATCAGGTAGTTGGTCGTGATTTTGACACGTGAAGCTTCGCCAAAGGCCTTAACTTCTGGCGAGCTTTGGAGGTTTCCCGCTAGGGCGTCACGGACTTGGTCGGTCGTTACGTCTTTGTCAAACTGGACGATGTAGCTCCAACCACCGCTGAAATCAACACCGTAGTTCAGACCACGAACAGCAATCAGGGCCAAGCCACCAAAGATCAGGATGCTAGAGGCTATGTAGGCGATTTTACGTTTGCCAACAAAGTCAAAGTTGACATTTTTGAACGCATCCTTCGACAGGCTGGTCCAGAAGCCAATGCTTTGTCCTTTTGATAGGCGACGCTCGTTCAGCAAACGGGTCACGTAGATCGAGGTGAATAGCGAGGTGATAATACCCAAGATCAGTGTTGAGGCAAAACCTTGGACAGGTCCGCTACCGAAGTACACCAGAACCGCACCTGCAATCAGGGTGGTGATGTTGGCATCCCAGATGGAGCTAGAGGCCATTTTGTAGCCGTTGTCAATAGCCAAGGCAAGTGGCACACCTTCGCGTAGCTCTTCTTTGATACGTTCGTTAATCAGTACGTTCGCATCCACAGCCATACCAATGGTGAGGACGATACCGGCGATACCTGGCAGGGTCAAAACTGCGTTAAACTGTACCAGTGCACCGAGGATAAACACAATGTTGATCAAAACGGCGATGTCAGCCACGAAGCCAGAAGTGCTGTAATAAGCCACCATGAACAAGATGATCACCAAGAAACCGACCAAGATCGAGATCAATCCTTGTTGGATAGACTCAGCACCAAGGGTAGGACCGACGACAGATTCTTCAACAATCCGGATAGGCACAGGCATCTTACCAGCCTTCAGGATGTTCTCAAGGTCACTTGCTTCTTCGATGGTAAAGTTACCACTGATGCTGCTGCTACCGTTCGGGATCTCGCCTTGTACGGTTGGCGCACTCTGCACACGGTTATCAAGGACGATTGCGATGGATTTGCCAACGTTGGCACGGGTCAGGTTGCGCCAAATGCGGGCACCTTCGGGCTTCATTGACATGTTGACCGAGTTACGGCCACGCTCATCGATATCACGATAGGCACTTGCTACTTCCTCGCCACCAAGCTGGGCATTGCCTTCGCGGGTAGTTTTGAGTGCATACATCATCAAGAAAGGTTTGCCATTGCCACCATTATCGTCTGGTTTGCTCTGCCAAAGGATGCGCATGTTGCCTGGCTTGAACTTCTGAACATCAGGAAGGCCCAAAATGCGGTTGATGTTGGCAGTGTCCTTAACAAGGGCGAAGATGCCACGACCATAAGGGTCAATGCTGATCAGGCGACGTAGGGTCTTGCTAACTGCAGTATCTTTCTTGGCAGTATCGGCTGGTTTGCTGACATCGGCAGTTTTGGTGGCGCTATCGGCTTTGGCAGTTGCGCTGTCCGAAGTTGTTGCCAGCGAACCAGCAAGAGCGGCGCTATCAGGTTTGGCGGCAGCTACCTCGTCTTCTTTGACTAGTTTGTTGCCAGAGCGCTCCTGCATGACCATGTAGTCATTGAGCTTCTGATAGAATGGGATAAACTCCTGCACGGTGAAGGTCTCGTAGAACTCGAGCTTGGCAATGCCTTGCAATAGTTTACGGACACGCTCTGGGCTTTCGACACCTGGTAGCTCGATCTGGATGCGGCTAGTGCCTTGTAGGCGTTGGATGTTCGGCTGGGTGACACCGAATTTGTCGATACGGGCACGGAGGATCTCGAATGTACGATCAAGGGTACCGTTTACCTCATCATTTAGGTACTTCAGGACCTCTTCGTCTTTTGCCGAAAGGTTGATGATACGGTCGTTGGTACGATTGCTAAAGATGCTAGCCAGTGTTGTTCCGTTAGATACGGCCTTGAACTCTTTGTAGAATAGGGCCACAAAGTCGCTATTGCTGACCTCAGTACTGCTTGTTTGGGCAGCCTTAAGGGCTTGCTGGAACGCGGGGTTAGGGTTGTCGTTGGCCAAAACACGTAGGATGTCAGCACCGCTAACTTCCATCGTGACGAACATGCCTCCTTTAAGGTCAAGCCCCAATTTGATTTCTTGGTTCTTGGCGTCCTTGTAGGTGAAGCTCATGATACCTAGGTCCAGCACGGGTTCGGTCCACATGCTATCCAGATAGGCTTGTTTTTTGCGCAGATCGACTTCGCCAGTTTTGGTGTCGGTTGCGAAGCTGCGGGCATCATCCTCGACGTTGTTGGCCACAAACGTGAACGAGAGGTAGTAGATGCAGAGGGCCGTAAACACGATGGTTACAAGCCAATATAGACCTCGTTGTTGCATAACGGGGGGGGGGGGGAGAAAAGGGGGGATTGGTGGGTAATAAAGATTAGACGACTGCAGCCAAGCAAGTTCTACCTGCCGTAACAATAGATAAGGAGGCGCTTGGTTGTGGTCGTTAGACTGATGTTATGATCGACCAAGTTGGGTGCGTGATCAATTATCAGCCTTAGTGCCCTAGCGTTTCGTCCGTTTGAGTGGGTAGATTTCGTCAATGGCTCCACTTTAAGGCCAATGTACTTATCCTATCAAATGCCGAAGCGGGCTGCTTAGTAGCAATAACTATGGCGCATTGGCCACGATACTTGTCCTGAGGATGCAGCGCGTAAGCAAAACCGGCATCCGGAGTGCATACTGTGCATGGACAATCAGCTTGACTCGGACGACACCTATACTATATGGTATAACGTCTGGCCGGATGAACTCAAGAAAGGCAGGTACTGTTGTGCTGACAGGCGCTCCAGGGGCTTGGGCTTGGTGCAGCTCGGTACCTGTTGGCAGGTTGGCTTTCTCAGGTTGTTTGTGGGTACCCGAGCTCAACTTTACAGCCTTAGCACTATTGGCGATGGCTGCCAGGTGGCTCTGCCGCGCCTTGATGGAGTTGGTCGTCAGCAGTTGCTGGCCCACCACAGCCGACAGCATAGCCATGATCAGCAGCCATGAGGCAGCCGTCAAAGACCAATGTTGTGGATAAGCGGTTTTCATCAGAGGGCAAAGGTAGTAATAATAATTAGTTTGGCACAATAGGCCCTATAAGGTTGGGTTTGGCAGCTTTATACCAATATCTTTGCACACTTGCCTAGCCCAAAGCTGGTTCTTTGTGCGTTTTGATACTTGGCCTAGATCTTTATGGCCTCGGAACGAAACCCCAAACCTGAACCAGAAGTTATGCAGGTACTTTGTTTTTTGTTCGGACCAAGATTCGTCACTCGGCCGTAATGCCCTAGGACAACAAGGCCAACCCTCAAAACTTCATCACTAAATACCTATGCAAGTTTCTTCCCCGCAGGACTATTTGCCTATCATTATTCAGTTCGCCTTGGCCTTGGGCTTCGTCGTGCTTTCGATGATCGCCTCGCATGCCATCGGCCCCAAACGCAAAGCCAAAATCAAGGACGAGCAGTGGGAGTGTGGTATCGAGTCCGTTGGTGATGCGCGTGCCCCAATCTCGATCAAGTACTTCTTGGTCGCAATCTTGTTCGTTTTGTTTGACGTCGAGGTTATCTTTATGTACCCTTGGGCTGTCAACTTTAGGTACCTAGGCTGGATCGGCTTTGTAGAGATGGTTATCTTCATGGGCTTCCTGCTTACTGGCTATTTCTATATCATCAAGAAGGGCGTCCTTAATTGGGAGTAGTCCTAAAAGTCGTCGGCCCTAAGCCGACAGAGATTCAACATTAACATTTCGCCCCTACACAACAGACAAGGTTATGGCAGTGAAAATGGTAGAAGCGCCTGAAGGCATCGAAGGCCAAGGTTTCTTCGCAACTTCGTTCGAAAAAGTAGTAGGTCTGGCCCGTGCCAACTCATTGTGGCCTTTGCCCTTTGCCACCTCATGCTGCGGCATCGAGTTTATGGCCACCATGGCTAGCCATTATGACCTAGCCCGCTTTGGCAGCGAGCGCCCTAGTTTCAGCCCACGTCAGGCTGATATGTTGATGGTGATGGGTACCATTGCCAAAAAGATGGCCCCGATCCTGAAGCAGACCTACGAACAAATGGCCGAACCACGTTGGGTTATTGCTGTTGGTGCCTGCGCCAGCAGTGGTGGTATTTTCGATACTTATTCGGTCCTGCAAGGCATCGATAGGGTTATTCCGGTTGACGTTTACGTCCCTGGCTGCCCACCACGTCCTGAGCAAATCTTGGAAGGTGTGATGCAGATCCAGGAGTTGGCCAAAAATGAGTCTCTCCGGTACCGCAACAGCGATGCCTATGCCGCCAAACTCGCCCGCTATAACATCGAGACTGAGGGTAAACTGCTTTACAGTCTTTAGTAGCCCTCCAATCAATCCAAACCGCACAGTATCCTCCTGACCCGGACCATCTATTTATGCTGACCAACGAACAAGTACTGGCAGATATCAACAGCAAGTTTGGCGACTATGTGACCGACGTTGCTGATCCTTTCGGGATGTTGACCTTCACGACCTCGCGCGAGAAGCTAGTTGACCTTTTTAAGTACCTGTACGATCATAAGGAGTTCCAGTACCAGTTCCTGACCACCCTATGTGGTGTGCATTATCCTGACCAAGTAGATCGTGAGCTGGGTGTTGTCTATCATCTACATAGCCTTGTCCAGAACCACCGGATCCGGATCAAAACTTTTGTACCGATCGACAACCCATTAGTGCCGACCCTTACAGGTTTGTTCAACAGTGCCAACTGGCAGGAGCGTGAGACTTATGACTTCTTTGGTATAGAGTTCACTGGGCACCCAGACCTACGCCGGATCATGAACGTGGATGAGATGGACTACTTCCCGCTTCGGAAGGAATATCCACTAGAGGACCAACAACGTCGTGATAAAGACGACCGCATGTTTGGTCGATAGACCCTAGGCGTCACCAGATTCCGATTTTATACCGATACTACTGTCCAGCAAGGGCTAGGTCCCTAACCGACACACTACCCCAACACAACTCGCCCCATCATAAACTGGCCTTATGGACTATAACTTAGCCACCGCAGCCGCCGCCCCAGACAAAGAGCTGGTGCATTATGTCAACGAGCTGACAACCATCAACCTTGGCCCGACTCACCCCGCAACGCATGGTGTGTTCCAGAACGTGCTCAAGATGGATGGCGAGAAAATCGTTTCAGCTGATACAACGGTTGGCTATATCCACCGTGCTTTCGAGAAGCTAGCCGAACATCGTCCCCTGTACCAAATCACCCCGATCACCGATCGCCTCAACTATTGCAGCTCGCCCATCAACAACATGGGCTGGCACATGACCGTCGAGAAGCTATTGGGTGTGCAAGTACCTAAGCGTGCCCAGTACATCCGTGTTATCATGATGGAGTTGGCCCGTATTTCGGACCACATCATCTGTAACAGTATCTTGGGTGTTGATACAGGGGCCTTCACAGGCTTCTTATATGTGTTCCAGATGCGTGAGAAGATCTATGAGATCTACGAAGAAATCTGCGGCACCCGCCTAACGACCAATATGGGCCGTTTAGGTGGTATGGAGCGTGACCTTAACGAGCGTGCCATTACCAAACTGCGTGCCTTCCTGAAGGAGTTCCCAGTTGTGTTGCAAGAGTTTATTGACTTGTTCGAGCGCAACAGGATCTTTATGGACCGTACCCTAGGTGTTGGTGCTATTTCTGCCGAAATGGCCCTCAACTATGGCTTTACGGGGCCTAATCTCCGCGCAGCTGGGGTTGATTATGACGTCCGGGTCAATGAGCCATATAGCAGCTACGAGGACTTTAAGTTCGAGATACCTGTCGGCACCATTGGTTGTACTTATGACCGTTTCTTGGTCCGGAACGAGGAGATGTGGCAATCAGTTAGCATCATCCAGCAGGCGCTAGACAACCTGCCTAACGATGGCTTTGCTGCCGATGCCGAGCATTATTACCTCCCTCCAAAACAAGAGGTCTATCGGAGCATGGAAGCCCTGATCTACCACTTCAAAATTGTGATGGGAGAGATCGATGCCCCAGTGGGTGAGGTCTATCACAGTGTCGAAGGTGGCAATGGTGAACTAGGTTTCTACCTCGTCAGTGATGGTGGCCGTGCTCCGTATCGTTTGCACTTCCGCCGTCCCTGCTTCATCTACTACCAAGCCTACCCAGAGATGATCAAGGATATGGTCCTGTCGGATGCCATCGTCTTGCTCAGCAGCATGAACGTCATCGCGGGTGAGTTGGATGGGTAATAGGTCCAAGCTATTGTGATCAACAACCAACTTAAGACTTTCACTAAACTGAATCACTGTTCCGAAGCACTAGTCAACTAAAATACTTAGAAGACTTTTACGCCCTTGGGGTCTTAACCCAAACTGGACAGTCATAACAATAACAGTCCCCCTACTGCCCAAACCAGTCACAGTCCTTATGAATGAAACTAGTCAAGATATCGACTTCACCTTCAGCCCTGACGAACTAGTAGAGGCCAAACGCCTAATTGCTAAGTTTCCGGAGGGCAAACAAAAGTCTGCCGTACTTGGGTTGCTCCACATGGCGCAAGCCAAATGGGGCTGGGCATCTGTGCCAGCGATGGACTATGTTGCCTCTTTGCTGGACATCAATCCGATTGAAGTCTATGAGGTAGCCACATTCTACACCATGTTCCATCTGGACAAAACGGGTAAGTATGTGCTGGAGGTATGCCGCACAAGTCCTTGTTGCCTATTGGGTGCCGAGGAAACTGTCGAAAGGCTTGAGGCGAAACTAGGCATCAAGGTTGGCCAGACCACTCCTGATGGCTTGTTCACCCTCAAGGAGGTTGAGTGTTTGGCTGCCTGCGGTTTCGGCCCGGTTATCCAAATCCATGAGGCCTACCACGAGCACATGACTCCGGATAATGCTGAGCAATTAGTGGACACCTTGACCTCTAAGGCATTGGCTCAAAACTAGAGGTTACCATGGAAGCTTCAAAATCCGGCAAATACAGGGTGTGGCTAACCTATGACTTCAACTTTGGGATCAACCTCCAGGGGCTTTTTCAGTTTCTGGATAAGTATGATGCCAAGGAGTGTGGCCACTCTACAGCTACATTTATGTACAGGCCATCAAGCTTAGACAACTTGTTAGATGACATTAAGGTTGAGATATCAACCTACGTGACGTTTGAAGCTGGTGCCCGGATTTATATCGTCTATCCTAAGGACGTGGAGTACTCTGCAAAAACTGGTTTGCCCTACTATCATGTGGTAGGTAAACTAATCAGTGGCGTTCGCAAACCTGCCCAATGGGCTGGTTATTACCAAGTAGAGCAAGATTCGGAAGTAGATGAGTAAGGTAGCACTGGCAGATACAGGATTTTGGATTTCCTTGTTGGACGATTTGTCGGATAAGGATCAGCACCATCGTGCCGAGACCTACTTTAACCTTGCTGCTGCATCTGGTGTCACGATCTATAAACCATGGCCTTGCCTTTATGAGGTATTTAGGGCCAGAGGTGTCAAAAGCCCACGTTTTAGGGCTAGCCCTTATCTCCCGCAGGTCTTGGGATCAGACCATATCATTGATGACACAGACTATCGCTTGTCCTCTATCCAGTACCTGAGCCAACAATTTGGCCCTGATACGCACACAGATAAGAACTTCAGTAGCCTATCCCTAGTTGACATCGTGATCAACAAGATATTAGAGGATCGGCCTAACCAAATACAGTACTTTATCACTAACAACGTCAAGGACTTTCAGCCAACCCTAGCTAGGCTTAATCGGCTCGAAGTCATAGATCTAAAGATAACCTAACGTCCAGATGGCCATCAAAATTCTATCCGAACACTTTGACACCCCGGGGATCGAGACCCTAGAGGTGTACCGTTCAAAGGGCGGCTACCGCGCTGTCGAGAAAGCACTCAAGACCATGTCGCCTGACGAAGTGGTCGAAGAGGTCAAAAAATCTGGCCTTCGTGGCCGTGGTGGCGCTGGCTTCCCGACGGGCATGAAGTGGTCTTTCATTGACAAAAAGAGTGGCAACCCACGCTACTTGGTCTGCAATGCGGACGAAAGTGAGCCTGGCACGTTCAAGGACCGCCATCTGATGGCCAAAAGCCCGCACTCACTTGTCGAGGGTATGATTGTCAGCAGCTATGCACTAGGTGCTAATCTATCCTATATCTATATCCGTGGTGAGCTACTCTATGTATTGCGCATCCTCGAAAAGGCGATTGCGGAAGCATACGCAGCAGGTCTGCTAGGCAAAAACATTATGGGCACTGGCTATGACCTTGACCTATTTGTGACCCCTGGTGGTGGTGCCTACATCTGCGGTGAGGAAACTGCCCTGATCGAAAGCCTAGAAGGCAAACGCGGTAATCCGCGTAACAAGCCGCCTTTCCCTGCTGTCAAAGGCCTATGGCAGAACCCAACCGTTGTCAACAACGTCGAAACGATTGCGGCAGTGCCCTGGATCGTGAACAACACGGGGGATGAGTATGCCAAAATCGGTATTGGGCGCAGCACTGGCACCAAGCTGATCTCGGCTTGTGGACACCTGAACAAACCAGGTGTTTATGAAATTGAGCTAGGCCTCCCAGTCGAAGAGTTCTTATACAGCGACGAATACTGTGGCGGTATCTGGAAAGGACGCAAGCTGAAAGCCGTTGTGGCAGGTGGTTCGTCTGTGCCAATCTTGCCTGCTGAGCTAATCCTTAAAACAGTCAATGGCGAAAACCGTCTGATGAGCTATGAGTCCCTCAGCGATGGCGGATTTGCAACGGGCACAATGTTGGGCTCTGGTGGTTTCATTGCCTACGACGAGACTAGTTGCATCGTCCGTAATACATGGAATTTCAGCCGTTTCTACCACCACGAGAGCTGTGGCCAATGTAGCCCATGTCGTGAGGGTACTGGCTGGATGGAAAAGGTCCTGCACCGCATCGAGAATGGCCATGGGTCCATGCATGACATCGACCTGCTAGTTGATGTCGCCAAAAAGATCGAAGGCAATACCATCTGCCCACTTGGTGATGCTGCTGCTTGGCCTGTAGCTAGTGCGATCCGTCACTTCCGTCATGAGTTCGAGTGGCACATCCAGCACCCTGCTGAGGCTACCAAACCTGGTGCCGTGTACAAGCCAGAATTTGCCGCTGTTACTGCATAAATTGCAGTTCACACCATTTGTTAAGCATACTATACTACTTTTGCCATGTCGTTGGTGCCCTTTGGCCTGACGACATGGCTACAAACCAGTGATCAGGGGTCATGGCATAATGCCACCCCCTACTTATCAAGGATACAGGAATGGCAACAATCACCTTCGATGGTATTGAGGTAGAGGTACCAGACAACAGCACCATCCTCCAGGCTGCACGCAAAATTGGCGGCAGCGTGGTGCCACCAGCCATGTGCTATTACGAGCCACTCAAAGGCAGTGGAGGTAAATGTCGTGCCTGCTTGGTCAAGGTCACTGCAGGTTCTGCCAAGGACCCAAGGCCTATGCCTAAACTGGTTGCTAGCTGCATCACACCTGTTCAGGATGGGATGATCGTCGAGAACACCCTCAATGAGGAGGTGCTCAAGACACGTAAAGGCATCGTTGAGTTCCTTCTCATCAATCACCCGCTTGACTGCCCGATCTGTGATCAGGCAGGCGAGTGTGATCTCCAGAACTTTGCCTTCGAGCACGGGACTGTGGCCCAGCGATATGAAGAAGAGCGCCGCACCTATGACATGGTGGACATCGGCCCTTACATCAAGCTGCACATGAACCGTTGCATCTTGTGTTACCGTTGCGTTTACACAGCTGATCAGTTAACCAACAAACGGGTACATGGTGTCCTCAACCGAGGTGATCACTCTGAGATTGGTACTTATATCGCTAACAGCATCGATAACGACTTTAGCGGTAACGTTATTGACGTATGCCCGGTAGGCGCATTGACGGACAAGACCTTCAGGTTCAAAAACCGTGTTTGGTTTACCAAACCAGTTGATGCCCACCGTGATTGCCCAACTTGCTCTGGCAAAGTTGTCCTTTGGTATAGAGGTGCCGATGTCCTCCGTGTCACGGCCCGCAAAAATGCCTACAACGAGGTCGAAGAGTTCATCTGTAATACCTGCCGCTTTGACAAAAAAGCCACAAGCGACTGGGTTATCGATGGACCGCGGAAGATAGACCAAGCTTCTGTGATCTCACAAAATCAATACGCCCAAAACACCGTTATCCCCGCCTTTACCAAAACGGTAACGGAGGGTTATACCGAGGTCAACGACACCCTGCCCGAGCATAAGCAGCTAGCTGCCAAAAACTAGGTTCAGCGCGCCACCATTATTACCCATCAAGTCATGGTCTCCATTTTAAGACCTATGACATCCATCAAGACCCAAAGCAAAAGCACAAAGCCTGCCGCTCACTAAGCCAATAGCTGCCCTGCCAAGCACCTGACCCACCGATATGGAATCAGTACTGATATTTAAGGCCATTTTTATCCTCGTTGTCTTTGGCATCACGCTATTGACCGCGACCTACAGCACCTTGGCTGAGCGTAAAGTTGCCGGTTTCCTTCAGGACCGACTTGGCCCTGATCGTGCTGGACCTTATGGTTTGCTCCAGCCTTTGGCCGATGCGGTCAAGATGTTCTTCAAAGAGGAGTTTATCCCCTCTAGTGCTAACAAGTGGCTCTTTATTGCAGGGCCCTCTCTTGCGATGCTCACGGCCTTGATGACCAGTGCTGTAGTTCCGTTTGGCGACTCCATCATTTGGGATGGACAGGAGTTCAAACTGCAAGGCATGGAGATCAATATCGGGATCTTGTATGTGTTCGGCATTGTTTCCCTAGGTGTATATGGCATCATGGTTGGTGGCTGGGCCAGCAACAACAAATTCTCCTTGTTAGGTGCCATTCGTGCTGCTAGCCAAAACATCAGCTATGAACTGGCCATGGGTCTCAGCATCATCGCCATCATGATGATGACCGGCTCACTAGACCTTAACGCTGTGGTCAAGGGGCAAGCAGGTTTCCATGGTATGGCCTGGAACGTTTTCTACCAACCACTGGCCTGTATCATCTTCATCGTCTGCGCCTTTGCAGAGTGTAACCGCACACCGTTTGACTTGCCTGAGTGCGAAACCGAACTGGTTGGGGGCTATCACACCGAATACAGCTCGATGAAACTGGGTCTGTACCTCTTTAGTGAGTACACCAATATGTTTGTCAGCAGTGCCGTGATTAGCATCTTGTTCTTCGGCGGTTACAACTTCCCTGGCCAAGACCTATTGCCATTCAGCCACAACGTGATCACGATCATCGGTGCGGCAGTGTTCTTTGGCAAGATCTTGTTCTTCATCTTCTTCTTTATGTGGGTGCGCTGGACTTTGCCACGTTTCCGCTATGATCAGCTAATGGGCCTAGGCTGGAAAAGCCTTTTGCCATTGGCCATCGTTAACGTCATGATCACAGGGGCAGTTATCCTCCTGACTGGCAAATAAACCGACTGACACTTGGCTGTGGTACCAACCAAAATAGGAAATGGCCACAATCAGACATCAAGCAACATCAACACTTTTAAGTAAAGAGACCGATGCAACTATCAAACAGAAGTAAGAAAATGGTGGTGAAGCCCATGACGCTGAAAGAGCGCATGTACCTGCCTGCCATTGCTGCTGGCTTGGGCATCACGATCAAACACTTCTTCCGGAAGAAGCCAACGATCCGTTATCCTGAAGTGAAAAGGGAGTTTTCGCCTGTGTTCCGTGGTCTGCACGTCCTCAAACGTGACGATTTAGGACGTGAGCGCTGCACCGCTTGCGGCCTATGTGCCGTTGCCTGCCCAGCTGAGGCCATTACGATGATCTCTGCAGAGCGCAAAAAAGGAGAAGAAGGCCTCTACCGCGAAGAAAAATATGCCGAGGTCTATGAGATCAATATGTTGCGTTGCATCTTCTGTGGCCTATGCGAGCATGCCTGTCCTAAAGCTGCCATCTATCTTCAGCCTGACGTCATGGCACCGGCCTTCTACTCACGCGAGGAGGTCATCTATGGCAAGGATCGCCTTGTTGAAAATGCCGACAAACGTGCCAACGCTGGCCTTGACAGGGTCAACGGTGTGCGCAAGCTGTCCTAATTGTTTATCCCATCACCGCAGAGGCAAAGGTTGCCATCTGTGGCCCATTTGTTTATTTTTGCCGTTTCTGCAGGCCCTTGCCTCAGTGGCAAATCCCTAACAGTACCGCTCCATCATGGCTGATAAGCTGTTTTACTTCCTGACCTTCCTTGCTCTCCTGAGTGCGCTTATGGTGGTCTTCAGTCGCAACCCTATCCATAGTGTGTTGTACCTGATCCTGACCTTCTTCACGCTTTCGGGTCACTATGTGTTGCTCAATGCGCAGTTTATCGCAGCGGTCAATATCATCGTCTATGCTGGGGCCATCATGGTCTTGTTCCTGTTTGTGGTCATGTTCCTGAATCTCAGGTCCGAAACGCAAGAAAAGACATCCATATTGTCTAAGGTAGCCTCGGTCACTGCTGCAGGCTTGCTGATGGTGGTGCTGGTCGCTGCCCTCAAGGACGTAAACCTTGGCACCGTCCAAGCCACCCCAGACTTTGATAGCCAAGTAGGTATGGTCGAGCAGCTAGGTAAGGTCTTGTTCAGTAAGTTCTTGTTGCCGTTTGAGCTCGCCTCTGTTTTGTTCTTGGCCGCTATGGTTGGTGCTGTTATGCTTGGCCGTCGCGAACCTGGTGAACAAAATACGTTCTAGTAACCCCTCTTCCCTATTGTATCAAATGGGGCAACCAAAATTGACTTCTTGACCACATCAGCCATTGGCTCGAAGGTCTTAGTTATAATATCACCCCAGATGGATCATCCATCTACACCATTGCCCCGCTAGCAGACGATGTTAGCCTAACCCAATAAAGATTATGCAGATACCTGAGGTAATGCGGACTGTGCCCCTGGAGTACTACTTGTTCTTCAGCACGGCTTTGTTTGTGATTGGTGTGTTGGGGGTGCTAACGCGCCGTAACGCATTGGTCATCTTTATGTCCGTGGAGCTGATGCTCAACGCTGTCAACCTGCTGCTTGCGAGTTTTTCATCCTACCGGCAGGACTCTGTTGGGCAGGTATTTGTGTTTTTCATCATGGCTGTGGCTGCGGCTGAGGTCACTGTTGGCCTCGCGATCATTGTCATGATCTACCGCAACACCAAGTCAATCGACGTCCAGTTGCTTAACAGGCTTAAAGGCTAGGACATCACTACATCACCCATCACTCTACAGGTTCATCCCGATCCCATTAGTCGGCAACCGAAACAGATATGAACGCAGAAGCATCCGAACTGGCCCTTGAGTTAGCGCTCATCCCGCTGATCCCGCTCATCGGCTTTATCATCAATGGCTTGGGCTTCGGCAAGCTCAACAAAACCGTCGCTGGTTGGCTAGGTACGTTGGCCGCCCTCGGTTCGTTTGCTAACACACTGCATGTGGTGCTAGAGCATTGGGGCCAAAGCCTCACGGTGGACTACTTTAGCTGGATTAGTGTTGGTAGCCTTGATATCCATTTTTCCTTCCTGCTTGATCCCCTGAGCTCGATCATGCTCTTGGTCATCACGGGCGTTGGCTCGCTGATCCATATCTATAGCATGAGCTACATGCACCATGACGAAGGATTCGGTAAGTTTTTCGCTTTCCTGAATCTGTTTTTGTTCAGCATGTTGCTGTTGGTGATGGGTAGCAACTATGTCGTTATGTTCATCGGCTGGGAAGGTGTTGGTCTTTGTTCGTTCCTGCTGATTGGGTTCTGGAACAAAGTACCGGCTTACAACGCTGCCGCTCGCAAAGCTTTCGTGATGAACCGAATTGGTGACCTAGGGTTTTTGCTAGGCATCTTTATCCTGATTGCCTTGTTCGGCTCGGTTGAGTTCGGTGTGATTTTCCCACAAGCTGCTGCTGTTTTGACACCTAATAGCGGTGTTGCAATTGCCTTGACGATGTTACTGTTTGTCGGTGCAATGGGCAAGTCGGCCCAGCTGCCACTCTACACTTGGTTGCCTGACGCGATGGCTGGCCCAACACCAGTATCTGCACTCATCCACGCTGCAACGATGGTCACTGCTGGTATCTATATGGTGGTCCGGAGCAACGTCTTGTATGTTTTGGCCCCTACGACACTTGAGTTTGTGGCTTGGATTGGTCTCGCTACTGCCCTAATCGGTGCGGCTATCGGCTTGTTCCAGAACGATATCAAAAAGGTATTGGCCTACAGTACCGTCAGCCAACTTGGGCTGATGTTCCTAGCGCTTGGAGTTGGTGCTTTCAGCTCAGGCATGTTCCACGTTGTGACGCATGCTTTCTTCAAGGCCTTGTTGTTCTTAGGTGCTGGTAGTGTTATCCATGCCATGAGTGACGAGCAAGACATTCGCAAGATGGGTGGGCTCAAAGGCAAATTGCCTGTGACATTCGCTGTTTTCCTGATTGCCACGATTGCCATCTCAGGTATCCCACCCTTTGCTGGCTTCTTCAGCAAGGATGAGATCCTGTCGCATGTCTATGAGCATAGCAAACTGATGTGGGGCCTAGGCCTGTTAGTTTCGTTCATGACTAGCTTCTATATGTTCCGCTTGGTGTTCCTGACCTTCTTTGGTGGATTCCGAGGCACAGACCACCAGAAACACCATCTACATGAGTCTCCATGGCTGATGCTGGGTCCACTTGTCGTACTAGCTGGTCTATCAATTGCTGGTGGATTGCTTGGATTGCCACCTGTCTTGAGCCACAACAACTGGATGGCAGATACATTGGCCCCAATTTTTGAGCAAGCCAAGGCGGTTAACGCTAGCCTATTCGGACATGGTAGCATGACCCACGAAACAGAGTGGATGCTGATGGCTGTCAGCACCGTGGTGGCTTTGGTCGCCTTTGCGGTTGCGGCCTTTACGTTCGGCGGGGGTAAAAACGTGCCTGCCGCAGACGGTAGCCCGATCAACCCTGTGCAGAAACTGGTCTATAATAAGTTCTACATCGATGAGCTTTACGGAGCTGTTATCGTGACGCCAATCAAGGCATTTGGTGAGTACCTCTATGCCGTGATCGAGTACCTCATAATTGACTTGGTGGTCAATATTGTGGGTTGGTCGGCCACCATGGGAGGTAAAGCCTTGCGTCGTCTCCAGACAGGAATTGTGAGTTTTTATGTGTTACTGATGGTGCTGAGTGTCGTTGCACTGGCCCTGATTGGTTTCACGATCAAATCCTGAGTCCCCTAATCTTTACCTAACAGAATAGCCCATTTACGTCTGACAAATCTGACCGATCCGTACGGGTCCCATTGATCCCCCGCAACGTCCATCAGCCCAAACAGGCCAAACGCATACCCGATGATTACGCTACTCTTGATCTTATTACCATTACTAGCAGGGCTTGTTTGCTTTGCACTCCCAGGCAAAACGGCCCGTGGCGTAGCATTTGGCGCAACCCTCGTTCAATTGGTACTGACCTTATGGGCGGTCTCACGGTTAGAGCCAGGCTCCGCGGTTGATAGCTTGTCAGTCAGCTTGCCTTGGCTTCAGGACTTCGGGATTGGCTTTAGCCTTGGCCTTGATGGTATCAGTGGTCTGTTGGTCTTATTGACATCCACTTTGCTACCGCTGATTTTGCTCAGCACCTTTGGCCGTCATGATGACAAACCTGCTAGTTTCTTTGCCCTGATGCTCTTGATGCAGGCAGCATTGGTTGGTGTCTTTGAGGCACGTGATGCAGTTCTGTTCTACTTTATGTGGGAGGCAGCATTGATCCCGGTCTATCTTTTGGCTGGTATCTGGGGTGGCGAGCGCCGAGTGCAGGTAACGCTTAAGTTCTTTGTCTATACCGTCTTTGGTTCCTTGTTTATGCTGGTGGCTTTGGCCTACCTCTACAGCCAAACTGCTGCTGTCCTAGGCCACTCATCAGCAGCCATTGCTGACATCTATACAGTTGGACGTGGGCTGGACCTTACTGGCCAAATCTGGATCTTCTGGGCTTTGTTCCTTGCTTTCGGTATCAAGATGCCGATTTTCCCACTACATACTTGGCAGCCAGATACTTATACCGAGTCTCCGGCACCTGCAACTATCTTGCTATCAGGCATTATGCTCAAGATGGGCATTTTTGGTCTGATCACATGGTTGTTGCCAGTTGTGCCTATGGCAGCTAAGTTCTATGCACCTGTTGTGATCTTCTTGGCCATTATTGGTGTGGTTTATGGCGCCGTGATTGCCATTCGTCAGAAGGATATCAAACGCTTGGTAGCCTATTCATCATTTTCGCACGTTGGCCTGATGGCTGCGGCAATCTTCACCTTCTCTGCAGAAGGTATCCAAGGTGCTGTTGTCCAGATGTTCGCCCATGGCGTCTCAGTGGCTGGTCTTTTCATGATCATTGACTACATCGAGCGTCGTACCAACTCGCGCGACATCCTTGCCCTTGGCGGGATCACTAAAAGCGCCCCTGTCCTTACTGTTTTGTTCCTGATCATTACCTTAGGCTCGGTTGCATTACCGCTAACCTCAGGTTTCATTGGCGAGTTCATGATGTTGTTGGCCCTTGGGAAGTACAACCTTGTCGCTGCGGGCATTGCAGGCACCACCATCATTTTTGGTGCTGTCTATATGTTTGTGCTCTTCCAGGGTGTAATGTTCGGTAAAGCCACTAAGCTTACCGAATCCTTCAAGG
This sequence comes from Cytophagaceae bacterium, assembly GCA_027490155.1. Classification (GTDB taxonomy): domain Bacteria; phylum Bacteroidota; class Bacteroidia; order Cytophagales; family Flexibacteraceae; genus CANHWS01. Next base: position 44,138 of record JAIXYP010000069.1, read on the forward strand.
ATCTCACAAGTGCTGAGACCATTGCTTTGGTGCCACTTGTGGTCCTGACATTCTGGATTGGTCTGTATCCGGCTCCTTTCCTCAAACTTTCTGAGCCTGCCGTGCTCGCTTTAGTTAATCTTCTTGGTGGCCTGTAGGCCCGTGCCCATCCCTACCAACCACCCAACATACCTGTTATGCTAGCAATTAGCGCTCTCTCAGTTTTCGGAATCATCGTGTTGTTTCTGGGTTTCAGCAACAACAAAAGTGCACTGATGCTGGCAGCGATGTTGTCGCTGTTGGCCACTTTTGGGCTCGCATTATACGAGTGGCAACACCCCGAGATCACCCCAGCCGTTGCAGCTGGCATGATGTCGTTTGACAACCTTTCGATCTTGTTCACGGCAGTTTTGCTGGTGACTGGCATCCTGTTGCTTCCACTTAGCGAGCGGTTTTTGGTCGACCCAAAGGCCCAACCGGCTGAGTACTACGCCATTTTGCTCTTTAGCATGGTAGGCGCCATCATGATGGTGACTTTCGATAACCTGATCATGTTGTTTTTGGGTCTCGAGATCCTATCCATTAGCCTCTATGTACTGACAGGTAGTGACAAACGTAACTTGCTGGCCAACGAAGCCGCCCTCAAGTACTTCTTGATGGGTGCTTTTGCCACAGGTGTATTGCTTTATGGTGTTGCCATGCTCTACGGTGCTGCTGGTAGCTTCAGCCTATCGGATATCGCCCTTTATGTTCAGGACAACCATGACAACCTAAGCCCGATGCTCTATATCGGCCTGTTCATGATGTTGGTCGGCATGCTGTTCAAACTCTCAGTTGCCCCTTTCCATTGGTGGACTGCCGATGTTTATACGGGTGCCCCTAACTTCTTCACGGCCTACATGAGCACCATCGTCAAGACTGCTGGTTTTGCTGCTTTGTACAAGATTCTGTCTGTGAGCTTTGTAGGAGTCTATGACTACTGGTTCCTGATGTTAGCCATCTGTGCCGTCCTGACCTTGTGCATCGGTAACCTGACTGCTACTGCCCAGCAATCGTTCAAGCGGATGATGGCTTACTCTGGTGTCTCTCATGCTGGTTATATGCTGATTGCCGTCGCCTCGTTTAGCGACAAAACCCCAGAGGCGATTTTCTTCTACAGTCTGGCTTACTCCATAGCTACCATCACGGCCTTTGCTGCCCTGATGCGTGTGGCTGATACCAAGGGCTCGGCAGATTTTGCTGCATTCTATGGCCTTGCCAAAACCAACCCGTTCTTGTCCTTCGCCCTGACCGTTTCGATGTTGTCATTGGCTGGCATTCCGCTAACGGCTGGCTTTATGGGGAAACTCTTCGTCTTTATGTCCGCCCTTGAGCAAGGACATGTAGCCTTGGTCGTTGCTGCCGTCCTGATGAGTGCGGTTGGTGTGTACTACTACCTCCGTGTCGTGATAGCTATGTATATGCGCGAAGGCAATGGTGTTGCTGTGACCCTAAGCCCACGTTTCCGGGTTGTGCTTATCGCCACTACCGTGTTGACCATACTCCTGGGTGTTGTACCTAGTTTGGTGGCTGGGGCATTGTAATCATCGGGTGAGTACTGGCCTTTGCAGTCTATGTTTTTTTTGGGTACCCTTAGAGCTATAAACTAGTCAGGTCAAATCCTGTCTGTCATCTCTGTGCACCTTACTCTCCGCAATTTTGGGCCAATCTCCGAGCTAGACCTAGAGGTCAAGAAGGTCACCATATTTGTTGGTGAGCAGGGTAGTGGCAAAAGCATGGTGGCAAAGTGGCATCTATTTGTTGAGTTCGTAGCTTTAGTGTAATTAGCTTTTACTCAATGTGGACTATGTCGATCAGTTGTTCCCAGAAGGCAAACTCATCGCTACCTTTTCTCCATCCATCATCAACATTCTCAATTTTACCTTACCAATGCCTATTCAAATGCACGGGCTAGGTTGAAAATAGCTAACCTTAAATCGATGCGATCTACAGCCCCAGTTATGGATTGGGCCTCAGTTTAGCTACCACGCCACCAAGGTATCCAATGGGATGTCAAACGAACCATTTACCAAGGTACCTGCTGCTGAGTTGCTGATAGGCGACATTAGATACTCACCACGTACACGGAGTAGGCGGCCTCCATTTTCTTGAAAGTAGATGCGGTTGACCCGCATAATGGCATCTGCTAGGCTGCTGTTCGGTACGGAGCCCTCAAAGAGTTTGGAGGCGCTCTCTCTGTTGGGGAAGTAGTACTGGATATTTGCGCTTTTGTTGCGGGCCACCACGCCAGTATCGGACCAATGACGAACGCCAAAACGCAGAATCATCTTGCTGCCGCTGACGGTATCGGTGCGGTAGATATAGACAACCCGGACCGCAGGACTGACGCTGCTATCGACCGATATGTTGACATCATCGTTTGTGAAGTACTGGGTTAGGTTAATTGACTCATTAAGGGGTGTGCCATTGCGCATCGCACCATTGATCTTGAGGCCAAGAAAGCCACCAGTCCGAGCAGGAACCTTTACCTCTGGTTCGAAGGTTGGGGCCGGGCTGTTATCCTTTGTGTTGCAACCTAAAAGCGATACGGCACCGATCAATACCAGACCAAGCGCCAACAGATTATGGCCTTTCCTTGTCAAGTAATGCAAGAAAAAAGTACTTAGTTCTGTCATTGTCGGTGTTTGGTTGGCCATGGTGGTTGACTGTTCGATGGGCACAGGGGAAGCCTAGGGCTGGATAATGGGGTTGCGAAACCAAAGTAAAAGTAATGCCTTTTAATGATCGACCTGATCAAAAATAATCTCAGGACTTGCTTTTGACCCCATTTGGGCACCTTATTTGTGCATTGACCTCTTGCTTCTGGCACATGATGTACGGCAGCGCGGAGGTATCTTTGCCTACATAACGCTGTCTGACAGCACCATATTGACCACCTCTTCAACGACTATGGCTTTGGCGGCATCCCTGACTCATGACTTGACCACTAGGTTTGGCTATGCCAAACTTGTTAGGCCGTTTCGTTTTGTTTTGTCTTTATCCCTCTTGATTGCCCTTGGGGTGATACCTCAGGTGGCTCAGGCCCAATTCGGCTACTTTCAGGATGTGAGCCGGCTGACGATGGACAGGCCCATTGGTACTGCCCGCATCCAGGGCATGGGTGGGGCAAGCCAAGCCATCGGAGCTGACCTCAGCAACTTGGCTACCAACCCTGCTGGCATCGGTTGGTATCAGCATGGAGAATTGGTGGCTGCCCCAGCGGTCACGATTAATGCAGCCAACGGAAAATACCTAGGCCAATCGGTTAATGACTCCAAGTCAAATCTCAACTTTAGCAATGTTGGTTTTGTGTTTGCCAGCCATCCGCCTAGCAACAGTGCCAGTGTGCTGAGGGGTGGGGCCTTTGCGATTGGCATCAATCGGCAGGCTGATTTTCAGACTTCAGTTTCTTGGGCAGGGACCAGTAGCGGAGTAAGTACCGATGCATTAGGTAACCTTTCTGCAGTAGCTAACGGATTGGTGCATAACTACCTCGACTTGGCCAGAAGTAACGGTATTGGGATTAACATTATAAAAGCGCCTCAGCTTTTCCCAGACCAACAGCAAGTCCGGAGTGGTTACAGTGTGTTCATGCTCGACACCACAACAACTGGTGGCCTATTCACAACATTTCTGCCCCCAGCGGACTTTGCCCAAAAGATGACTATCAATACTAGTGGTAGCCGCATGAGCATTGACATTGGTGGTGGGGCCAACTTACTAGATCGTATTACGTTTGGCCTATCAGCAGGTATGGGCCTGTACAACTACACGGAGGCAAGGAACTACACCGAAACATTTGACAAGATCTATTATGACGGGGCGAACCCCATCAAAAATGACTCCACCTATTTAGGTTCTAGCTACACGCTCGAGGACCAAGTCACGACCAGAGGGGCATCTTTCAATCTGCGGGTTGGTGTCCAGGCCCTGCTAACCAAGACTTTGCGGTTTGGGGCTTCCGTTCAGCTGCCGTCAGTTTATGGGATGTATCAAGGCTACGAAACCAAACTTTCGGCCAACTACCGCAACGTGACCCAAACCATTACGCGTAACGGCATCCAGAGAACACAGCCCTTACCAACTGATCCGTTTCGCGGGCCAGTTGAGGTACCTGATGTTTATTACCTAGTCACCACACCTTGGAAGTTTAGCTCGGGCCTAGCCTATGTCAACCGCAAGTTTGGTATTGTCTCGGCAGATGTGGACTATATTGACTATGCAACAGCTAGCATTAGCAGCCCTGACTTCAACGCGGCAGGGGATAACCAAGCCATCAAAACAGTCTATAATAAGGTGGTCAATGTGCGCTTAGGTGCTGAGCTGAGGTACGACAACTGGCGCGGCCGCCTTGGCTTTGGCCAGTATGGTAATCCGCTCAGCGATAAGGTCGAACTAGGCTATTTTTTCAGCAAGGGTACCCAGTATTACAGCGTTGGAGGCGGCTATCGTGACAGTGACTTTTTTATGGACTTTGCATTGACCTATAACCGTAATCAGCAACGCTATACTGCCCATACCTATACATTGCCTGCTGATATCACCCAGCATCTCTGGAACTTGCAGACAACTTTTGGCTATTACTTTTAGTATCTCTTTTTCAGACTCCAATCTCCATGACTATCGCATTTTTTAGTGCTCAAACGTACGAAAAGCCCTTTTTTGACCTGGCCACTCAGCATATTGACCTTAAGATCAAGTACATCAAGGCTGGGCTGAGTGCCGAAACCGCCATTTTGGCCCAAGACTGCGAAATCGCTTGCATCTTCGTGAACGACCATGCGGATGCGGCTGCCCTCAAGGCTTTGCGTGAGCTGGATATTAAACTCTTGGCCCTGCGCTGTGCTGGCTACAATCAAGTGGATTTACCTAAGGCCAAGGAGCTAGGCATTACTGTGGTGCGGGTGCCGGCCTACTCGCCTTACGCCGTGGCCGAGCATACCATTGCCCTGATGTTGACCCTCAATCGGCATACTCACAAGGCCTATAACCGTGTGCGTGAGTCCAACTTTGCCCTTGATGGCTTGTTGGGTTTTGATATGCATGGCAAAACTGTTGGGCTGATCGGCCTAGGCAAAATTGGTGTTATCACAGCGCAGATATTGGCTGGTTTTGGCTGCAAATTATTGGGCTATGACATGGTGGAAAGTGAGGAGGCCAAAGCAGTTGGTGTCACTTTTGTCCCGCTTGATGACCTCTTGGCCCAGGCCGACATCATCACGCTGCACTGCCCACTGACACCGCAGACCAAACACTTGATCAATGCTCGCAGTATCAAACTCGTCAAACCAGGGGTGATGATCATCAATACCAGCCGTGGTGCCTTGATAGATGGTGCAGCAGCGATCGAAGGCCTCAAGAACAAGCAGATAGGCTACCTTGGCATGGATGTCTATGAAGAGGAAGGCGATTTGTTTTTCCGTGACCTATCAGAGCAGGTTATACAGGATGATGTGTTTATGCGCCTTAGTACCTTCCCAAATGTGCTGATCACAGGGCACCAAGCCTTCTTCACGAGTAATGCACTGACCAATATTGCCAATACCACCATCCAGAACGTGCTGGACTGGCAAGATTGCCGTCCATTGACAAATCAGGTGCTATGATTTTGGTTTAGGCCATTGTTTTTTTCTTCCAAACCACTGGTTACCACTTGTTTATTTGGGTGCTTCTGCCTAGATTTATTATGTCATGGCCTTGAAGGTTGCCCTTAGCTGCCGACATGGCCATGATCACCCACCAAATCCACCCTACCAAAACCATGAGAATGACCCTACGCCCGTTATTAGCCCTCGTTTTGACCCTAGCCATAGGTGCGATGAGCCCTGTGATTGCGGCCAAGAGTGGTCCAGGTAATGGGAGCAATACAACTGGTGGCGGTGCTGAGGTGGCCACCTTCGTGAATGGCTGGACAGATGCGGATGGCAAGTACCACAGTGGTTACTATCTACTGCCAACCCAAAGCCCTGCCTTGGTAGCACCAGATGCCGCAAAGGCCAAGCCTGTTATTCCTTATGGCTCTGAGAGCTACGTACCTACTCCTGGCAAATACCGGTCGACCAGCAACAACATTGGCAACCATGTCCCGACCGCTATGCCCAATATGACGTATGGGCAGGTGATGAGGTAGTGGGAATTAATTAATTTTCTCATACTTTTTGCAATTAAAGTAACCTCATTTGATTGGTGTGATGTTAATCCTAGGAGGTTGCAGGCAATTATATGGTGTTGCATCTCAAACAGTAACGCAGGCCTAGCCTTCAACTTCGGCCGCATTAAATAGGGCAGATTTATTGCCCTTAACACTTTCATCCCCAAAGCGGACCGTTGTTCCAGTTTGGCGTGGCTTGATCGCCCAGATGTATTAGCATTGCGCCTTTGTACAGCCTCCCTTCGCTACAATGCGGGAGGCTATCACAAGCTCCACTGCCACATGACATCAACGCTATACCCATCCAAGTATTTTTCCATTCTTTTCCTCCTATTCCTGACCAGTCTGTCCGTCATGGCGCAGTCTGACCAAGGATTGCCACAGGTTACGGGGCGGGTCCGGACAGCTTCGCAAGAGGATGTGCCTTTCGCCAGTGTGGCCTTACTCGCCTGGCCTGATAGCACCATCGCAAAGGCCACTGTGGCGGATGCAGAGGGTCGGTTTGAGCTCATGCCAAGCAAGGCTGGCCAATTTAAGATCCTGGTCAAAGCAGTTGGTTATGTGCCCTACCTCAGCTCCTTGGTTAAGCTCAATGTCGGCGGGCAGGTCGCACCACTCAACATCCAGATGCGAGAGGCTGCCTATCAGTCCAGCACGGTGGAGGTAATAGGACGTAAACCAATCATCAGGCAAGAGGCAGGCAAAACGGTTGTCGATGTCGAAAACTCAACCATGAATGTGGGCCTAGATGCCCTGAGTGTCCTTAGACGGATGCCAGGTGTTGTCGTCAGTGGTGAAGGGGCGATCTCTCTACGTGGTAAAGCGGGTGTCCAGATCATGATTGATGGTAAATTAAGTTACTTATCGGCACAGCAGCTGACCGTTCTGCTCCGCAGTATGTCCAGTGCTGAGATCAAAGAAATTGAGCTCATTACCCAACCCGACGCACGGTTCGACGCGCAAGGCACAGCTGGTATCATCAACATCAATACCAAACGCAATAAGCTAGAGGGCATCAATGGTGAGGTCCATGGCTATGCAGGCCAAGGTGTTTATAGCAAGTACAACATCGGCACCAGCCTGAACTGGGCCAAAAATGGTTACAAGGTCTATGGTGGATATGACTATACCGACCGTGGTAATCTGATGGATATCCTGAATCGGCGGGCCTACCCCTACCAACAGCCAGATGGCAGCCGCGTGTCGGAGTTGCAGGACCTGACATCCTATTATGCCATCCGGACCCGAAACCATAGCATGCGCCTCGGCACGGAGATCGAAAAGGGTAATACTTCAGTGCGTTTGGAAGGAAATACGCGTTTGAGCCGTGAGCTGTTTGAAGCCAATAGCACCAGTTTGTTTTTTGATAATAGCAACCAGCTCCAATCCCGCACCCAGACCGATGACTACAATCCGGACAGGTTCACAGACCTGCAACTATCGGCTCAGGTGAGACAGAAGCTAGACACCGCTGGCCAGAATATTAGCCTCAATGCCTATTATGGACAGTTTTTGCAGAATAGCGAGCAGACCTTTAAGCTCTGGCAGGTGGATGGGCAGGATAACTTTTTGCGGTTCCAGGAGCGGTACATGACCACGACACCAGATAACAAGGTGTTCGCCATCAAGACTGACTATGAGCTGCCGATTGGGCCAAGTTTCAAGCTGAGTGCGGGGGGCAAGTTTGCGCAGGTATCCGTCCAGACGACCAATGCCTTTTTTAATGTAATGAATGGTGCGCGGCAAGCAGATGCCGATGCCACCAATACATTTGAGTATGTGGAACAAATCAGGGCGGCCTATGTGCAAGCGGATTACAAAAAAGGTAAAATGAGTTACCAATTAGGACTGCGGACCGAACATTGGGTAGCTGATGGCAAGCAGGTTAACACCCCTATTAGTTTCAGCCGAAATCAATTGTTCTTTTTCCCGTCCGGATCCCTAGCATGGCAGCAGGATGACCATACCACCCTGAGCGCCCAATATAGCCGTCGCCTCAATCGGCCTAGTTATGGCAACCTCAATCCGTATTTGTTCCAGATGGATGCCTATACCTTCTATGCAGGCAACTCTAACCTGACAGCCGAAATCTCGAATACTTTAGAGCTAACCTATAGTATATTAGATGGGGCAGTGGCCTTTTCGGCCAGTTATGGGCAAGCAGATAATAACTTACAGGGAGACACCCCATTCCGTTTTAGCGATACCAGCCGCCGCCTATTTATTGCTCCGATCAATATCCCGAACTACCAGAATATCTCCCTCAATGTATATGGCAGCCTGCCACTAACCAAATGGTGGAATGCTGACTATTATGTTGGTGTCTATTTCAATAAGTATAGCGGGAACATCTTGGGTGGGGATTTTGGCAACGAGGCCATAACTCCCAATGCGCAGCTGACCAATACGTTTACATTGGCCAAGGGCCTCGAGTTTGAGCTCGGGGGCAATTACAATGGACTATCTGCTTATGGCATTTCGCGCACACAAGGTTTTGGACAGGTATCGGCGGGGCTCAAGTATAAGTTCTGGGAGGATGCAGCTAGTATCAGGTTGGCAGCGCAGGACATCTTCTGGTCCGAGGTCTATAACACCACCATTGACTCGAAGTGGTTGACCTATACAGGGAAATTCCGTGGGGATAACCGGATTGTGATGCTGTCGTTCAGCTATCAATTTGGACAGCTCAAGTCCCGCGCGCCTGATAAACAAAGCGATACGGAGCTGCAACGAATGGGGGGTAGGTAGTCCTTCGAGGCATGGTCTGGAGATCATGAATGGGATGGGGTAGCTGCTTGGCATGGCATTTGTATTCGGGATGTCATGATCTACAAAAGTTGGACTTTGCTCTCTACTGTCCTGATTGTATTGGTTGGTTTTTTCCTGATAAGTCCTAACTGTTTAGCACAACTACCCGATGCTGCTGATTCATTGACTGATTCTTCCGTGGTTACCTTCACGGATAGTTCCAGTGCTAACGTAGTTAGAATCCGCTCCTACGGAGATACGCTTTATTCCCGTACAGCGCCGACTTGGGGTTTTGCTTTTGCCAATCGCAAACCAAAAAACCATAGTGGGTTGGTGTTTGGCTACATAGCTCGGGCCGGAACCAGACCTTGCCGGGTGAATGGCATCAATATGTCTTTGGTGACTGGGTCAGGATATTATGATGAACCACCTAGGCCGAATCGTTTGGCCACTGCCTATCTAATCAATGGACTTGATCTCTCGGTATTCAGCAACTTGGGTCAAACGAATGGCTTAAGTCTAGCCCTCGCCTTAGGCAAAACTAAAGTGAACGGTTTTTCTGCTAGCATAATTCAATATACCCATCGAGTAAATGGATTGGATATTGGTGCATTGGGCAGAGTTGAGCGCCTCAATGGGGCAGGTGTTTGTGTGAGGCTTTATGCAGATACTGTAAATGGAGCAATATTAGCACCAGTTCAGGGCTATAATTTGGTGCGAGGACTAAGTGTTGGGCTGCTAAATGGTGGACAGGAAGTTAGGGGAATGGCCATTGGCGCTTTACTTTGGACTGATCAGCAAAAGGGCTTCTTCATTAGTATCTTTAATAGAACCAAAAACGTCTCGGGTATCCAGGTAAGCATTTGTAACAGTTCAGAAACTGTGCGTGGCGTTTCGATTGGGGCAATTAATGATGTTAAGGAGGCGCAAGGGCTACAATTGGGGATTTTTAACCGCAAAACAAGCGGCAATGCTCTCCAGATTGGTTTGCTCAACCAAAATAAAGATGGTATCACCCCTATCCTTGGTTGGTAAGGCTAGCTAGGTATTGAAATTTTCAAGTCCCTATTGGCTAATCACAACCTTTGTTTGACGCTGCCCACCAGGCCACCGAACGACAAGCGAATAGATACCAGCTGGTAAACCCTTGGTCGATATGGTATTTACTTCCGTAGCTGTTAATTGACGTTGAGACCAAGTTTTACCCACAGCATCCATCAGGCTAATGGTTAGTTTTTGGCCCAGTAGCCCAGGCTCAATACGGAAATTGAGTTCAGTAGCTGCATTGGTTGGATTCGGATACACCACCAACCGCTCCCCATCAGGCCTAGCCAATGTCTGCCAATCAAGACCAGTGACAATATCTGGATTAAACTTGGCCCGGTACGACCCACCAAAGCCAAAAACAAAGAGCATCGAATCTGCAAAGCCGATTTGATTAACACCTTGGAAATTGTAAATGTTAATCGGCAGGCTATCTGCAGGGGTCCAGATTTGTTGCCAGGTTTGCATTTGGTCCGTGCTGCGATATAGTCGATTAGCCTGAATAACCCAATAGGCCCCAAAATGATGGGTTGGGCTCCGAAACGGTCCGGTGGCAGGCAAGCTAGCACGCGTATATGTTATTCCCCCATCGACGGAGGAGGCTGCATATCCATCTGCTACAATGCCGATGCTGTCTCCACGCCCAATTACCTTGAGGTTTTTCAAGGTATCGACAAAAGTGGTCACAAAGGGGCTATTCGCATTTTCGGCACGGTAAATCTTGTCACTATTATAGAGAAATATACGAGAACCAACTGTATAAAGTGCACTACCACCCCACGTCGGCACGCCGATAAAGGACTTGGGACGCCAGGTAAGACCTTTGTCTGTGGAAAGGGCTAAGCGTGTAGTTTGTGGGGCAGCGTAATAGACACTCAGAAGGCTGTCAGATTGCCCTAGCCGTGAATTGACTGCCATTAAGCGCCTTGTTGTGCTAGCTACGGTTACTGGTGTCCATGTGGTACCTAAATCTGTGGAATAATAGGAGTTAAACGAATTGCGCGCAAACCAAACGTCTTCGTAGATGGATGTACTATTGGTTTCTAATTCATCATTCCCAATTATTGGCCGATTGATTTTAAAGTAGTGATCCCCTTGGTCGAAGGATAGGTGTTGACTCGGAAAAAACAGGTAACGTGGGTTGAGATGGAAAGTACCCGTAGCTGGTTTGAGAATATTTGGAAATGGGTAAGGGATCCAATCCAGTCCCACTTTTTGGTATAAATTGTTAGGGTAACCTCCAATATAATAGTTCGTACCCCTAACATCAAAATAACATTCAGCTGACGAATCGATAAATGGAGCTGCCAACGCCCATCTGCTTCCTAACCGCTTATACAATCCATGATAAGTGAGATAGGCAATTTCGTTATTTCGATAACTCATCAAACCATATTGAGATTGCAATCCTATCGTATCAGTAATAAAACTTTGGGATAATTTATCAAATCGATATAGGCGAAACATTGGATCATTATCGGCATGCAATTCCTGTGCCCAGATAGTTGTATCCTCCTTGACCAGATTATAGATTCCATCGTTACTGTAAAAAGGCTGAATGAACTTTGTTTTGCCAATGAGACTTTTCTGGCCATCTAAATCAACTTCAAACAAGGTTGTATCTATATGTCGTCTGAAATAAAACAATTGATTTGGGCTGTTACTAAAACTGTAGGTTGCCCCAGGTACACTGTCGATGGTGGTCACCACTGATTGATTGGTATGCCTGCTGTACTTCGCGAACTTGAGAACACCTCCTTGGTTATGGCAAAAGTAACTCAAACTTGTATCTGTAACGGCCGGCAAGCTAAATGCGAGCACTGGTTGTTGGAAACCCAAACCATCCTTTAGATCAACAACCGTGGTTTGATTGGAAAGTGGGTCAAAAAAGACGACTTGATAGCCACCATATGGTATAGCGACAATGAGACTATTACTGCTCAGAATTCTAGAGGCAGGCCAAGGAATGGGACAAATTGAAACTTTCCTTGAATCCACGTTTAGATTTAGGACTTTGCCTGGTAAACCACCAAACGAACTGCCATTAAACACAATATGATCGCCAAGAATGGCATACTGTCCAATCGGTGTGGAGTAGGGTAGATCAAATGCCTGAAAACCCCCAAACTGCGCAAAGCAGGTTGGGGGGAGCGTGGCAAGAATAGCTATAAAGGGTAGCAGTAGCGCTCTCATCCTTGTATGGGTTAGTTGAATACAACTTTAACACTGGCATCATTAGTACCTTGAACCTTGAGCATATAAATGCCTTTGGGTAGGTCAAGTTGCTGCTCTGGCTCTTGCCCAATGGTGGTTTGCACTAGTTGACCGGTGGAGTTGAGGTATGATCTCATAGTTATATCCTTTGTTGTTATCCACAAAGCTAAAGCAACTAATGGGCCATCCCTGCATTAAAAGCTAGTCCGAAACACCCACCCCGCCAAAGTATAATTTACCTTTTCCGATATTCAATGGGTCATTATTTGCCCTCGTCTATTCTAAGCCAGTTTATCTATCACTATTCCTATGTGGTGTAAAGTGTTAAAACCATCAAACACTTTGTTAATCCGTAAAAAATGCAATCAGCTAAAAGCAGCTATTTTCTAAGTGAACCCCACTAAGTAGGCCGATAAGATGGATTGGTCTCTTTCAAAACAAACCACCCACTCCCAACACCAAAAAGATGCCGAAAGTGGGTGGTAAATAGTTGCCAATTAACTTGTCAGCCTAGTAGGCTCGGGCGAACAAAACCCGCCTGGCACTAGGCTGCCCGCTATAGATGCAGGTGCCAGGCTCGAGGCTTCCGTCAATAGGTAGGCAGCGAATGGTGGCCTTGGTTTCTTCTTTAATTTTGGTTTCGGTTTCGGAGGTGCCATCCCAATGCGCACTCACGAATCCACCCTTGGTGTCTAGGACTTCTTTCAGCTCATCGTAGGTGTTGACCTCGGTGATCATACTGTCACGGAAGGTGAGGGCCTTGTTGTAGAGGCTATCTTGAATCTGGGTCAGCAATTGCGGTACCAGTTCCACAATGCCATCCATCGGTACACTTTCCTTGGTTTTGGTATCCCGACGAGCGAGCTCTAGGGTTCCGTTTGCTAGGTCACGTGGCCCAATGGCGATGCGCAAGGGTACTCCTTTGAGTTCGTACTCGGCAAACTTCCAACCTGGGGTTTGTTTGTCATCATCGTCTAGCTTGACACGGACACCCGCTTTGACTAGGGCTGCTTTGAGCTCATAACATTTGTCTTTGAGTTGGTCAAGTCCTTCTGACCCACGATAGATCGGCACAATCACGACCTGCCAAGGGGCTAGGTTCGGAGGCAGTACAAGGCCATCATCATCACTGTGGGCCATGATGAGGGCTCCCATTAGGCGGGTACTAACGCCCCAAGATGTACCCCAAACGTATTCGAGCTGGCCCGTTTTATCGGCAAACTTTACATCAAAGGCCTTGGCGAAGTTCTGGCCCAAGAAGTGGCTGGTGCCAGCTTGTAGGGCTTTGCCGTCCTGCATCATGGCCTCAATGCAATAGGTATCTTCGGCGCCAGCGAAACGTTCGTTAGCCGTTTTGACACCCTTGATCACTGGCATGGCCATCACGGTCTCTGCAAACTCGGCATAGACGTTCAGCATTTGTACAGTCTCGTCGATGGCTTCTTGGCGCAGGGCGTGCGCGGTGTGCCCTTCTTGCCACAAGAACTCGGCTGTGCGGAGGAACAAACGGGTACGCATCTCCCATCGGACGACATTGGCCCATTGGTTGATCAGCAATGGCAGGTCACGGTAGCTCTGGATCCAGTTTTTGTAGGTACTCCAGATGACGGTTTCGCTCGTAGGGCGGACGATAAGCTCTTCCTCGAGTTTGGCATCTGGGTCCACAATGACACCCCCACCGTTCGGGTCGTTTTTGAGGCGGTAGTGGGTCACGACGGCACACTCTTTGGCAAATCCTTCGACGTGGCTAGCCTCTTTGCTGAGGTAGGACTTAGGGATAAAAAGCGGGAAATAGGCATTGCTATGGCCTGTATCCTTAAATCGGCGGTCAAGCTCACTCTGGATACGTTCCCAAATGGCATAACCGTACGGTTTGATCACCATGCAGCCCCTAACAGCCGAGTTTTCGGCAAGGGAGGCCTTTTTGATGATCTCGAGGTACCACTCGGCGTAGTTTTCGGCACGTGTAGGAAGTCCTTTGGCCATTATGGGTCTATTGGGTAGGGTTGATAGATTTGTATCGGAGGGCAAAGTAAGCCATAAATGGCCCATCGTACCTAATTTGCAGGTCCAGATGCCAAGGGCCAGCGCGTTTTGCCTGCCTTTCTGGGCTGATTTTTTTCACTAATCTGGGCGATGTTTTCTATTGCCCATCCCAAACTATGACCAACCTACCCCAACGTGTTGACCTCAGCCTTGTGCGGCAAATGATGGAAGTCTCTGGCGCAGGGTTGCTACTGGCGATCAGCGGTGGGGTGGATAGCGCTGTGTTGCTGGACCTGCTGTTGGCTGCTGGAATAAAGCCAGCACTTGCCCATGTCAACTATGGTCTGCGAGGTGAGGATAGCGATGCCGATGCGGTGCTGGTGCAGCGGCTAGCACACCAACATGGCCTAGCTTTTCATCTTCGCAAGATCATGCCTGATGATTGGCCATCACATCAGAGCATCGAGATGGGAGCCCGCAACTTGCGCTACCGTTGGTTTGCTCGCCTTTGTCGGGACTTTGGGTATCAGGCGGTATTGACGGCCCATCACCTAGATGATACCTTAGAAACAGTATTACTCAACCTTGTGAGGGGAACAGGTTTGCCTGGACTTGGTGGCATGGCACCTATTACCACCCTACGTTTTGACGATCAGGAACTATGCGTCTTGCGGCCATTGCTTGGGGTCAATAAAAAAATGATTTTGGATTATGCTATTGGTAATAATCTGATTTGGCGCGAGGACCTATCCAACCAAACGGACCAGTACCAACGGAATGTCATGCGGCATCAGGTTTTGCCGGCCTTGCAACAAGCCTTCCCGATCTACGAAAAGACCTTGCCACGGTCCTTAGCTCGGATAGGGGAGGAGCTCAAACTATTGGCGCAGCTTAAACGGAGATTTCGGCGTGCCATTGATCAAGGCCAAGAAGCTATGCTGGTGGGCGAGGTGGTATTAGGATATGGTCCTAAAATCAGCCCTAAGGCCTACCTAAAGCATTTGGTCTTGCTAAAGCCGATTTTGGCCAAAATTGGTATGACAAGTGCTAACCAGCAGGAGGCCTTGGTATTATTACGTGCTGATATCGGTTTGGCGATCAAGAATGGATTTTGGTATCTGCAGGGGCAGTTGAAGCCATTGGTTACACATGGACCTGACCAGCCTAAACCATTGGTACCCTTTAGCAAAAGGGTCTGGATGACACCGAGCCATGTGGTGGTCCTTGATCGGCATCGGTTGTTTTTGGTGCCTAAAGCCAGTTATCAAGGCTGCAAGGATTTAGCTGCATTGGAACCTGTTTTGGTGCTAGCAGGGAAGTACACCTTGCCTACCCCGGCACTTGGCATCATCGAAAGGAGAACCATCACTGCTCCAGTCGATGTCCCCTCCAATGACATGTTGTTTGATCCTGAAAAAGTCGGAGCAAATACCGAGTTATGGCTACGGACTATGCAGGCAGGGGATAAAATCAAGCGTAGGGGGATGTCTCATGGCCATAAAAACCTCGTTGACGCACTGTCAGAATTGGGCCTTCCGGACCACCATAAACAGGCCACTTTTGTGGTTACGTTGGCTGACGGCCGCATCGTTTGGGTTGTTAATCGTGCTGTCAGTACTGATTTTGCGCTCAATGAGGCTGCGAAGGGGCAGATTATGCCTATGACTGCGATTGGGTGGAGCAGATCAATCGAAATTTAGCCTATCTTTACCCATTCTAAATAAGTACCTAAGCCGATGACTGCCAACCATCGGCGGACTACCCAGAAGAACGACCACCATGATGACAACTGAAGACATATCGCCATTGGACCTCGTGATCGACAACCCAGCAGCTTTGTTACCTGAGGTTGAGGCTGCGCTTGATACCATTCGCCCTTGGATGATTACTGACGGTGGCAATGTCAGGATTTTGGAGTTGACACCTACGGGTATCCTTAGGCTGGAGCTGGAGGGTGCTTGTGGCAGCTGCCCTATGTCTGCCATGACGATGAAGGCAGGTGTTGAAGAGGCCATCCGGAAGGCAGTGCCAGCCATTATCCGTGTTGAGGCTGTAAATGCTGTGGTTGCACACTAGGCCCAAGATTAAACCTCGCCAAAAGCCATGGCCAACTTTCGATTTCCGATTCCGCCAGACTTGGTGCTAGATGGGCCCTATCTGCGCCTAGTACCCATGCAGGCTGAGCATCTGGAAGACTTAGTATTGGCTGGTCAGGATCCACGTACCTGGCAATTCTACTCATTTGATGCCTCCGTCCGTAGCCGAATGGAGCGCTTTGTGGCCGAAACCCTAGCAGAACAATCTGCTGGCACCAAGTTTCCCTTTGTTATGATCCGGAAGGACAATAACCAGATCATCGGCTCCAGCTCTTTATACGAATTCAGCCCCCACCAAAACCTAGAGGTAGGCCATACCTGGATTGGTGCAGAACATTGGGGTCAAGGCTATAATGAAGCCGCCAAATTGCTGATGTTGGGCTATTGTTTTGAGCAACTAGGACTCTTGCGGGTACACTTTAAGGTCTGGAACCAGAACGAACGGTCGCAGCGTGCTATGCTTCGGATTGGCGCAACCTTCGAGGGATTTACCCGCCGCCACATTATCCGCGAAGATGGCATCGTGCGGACGAGTGCCATATTTAGTATTCTGGATACGGAGTGGGAGGGGGTTAAAGAGCGGCTTGTGGGGGTTGTGAACTCCCACAAAAAGGTTGACTAACTCACCCCACCCTTTTCACCACCGTCGCACTAGCCTGTGCCGTTGGCAAGATCAGGATATCAGCAATGTTGACATGGGCAGGGCGCGTAACCATGTAGACGACCGCATCGGCAACATCATCAGCGGAGAGGGGTGAGAGGCCTTTATAAACATTACCAGCCCGTTCGGCATCCCCTTTGAAACGCACCAACGAAAACTCAGTATCTACCATGCCCGGGGCAATGGAGGCCACCTTGATGTTATGCGGATTGAGATCAATGCGCATGCCTGCCGTTATCCGATCCACCGCAGCTTTAGAGGCACAATAGACGGCTCCATTGGCATAAGTTTCGCGCCCTGCGATGGAGCTGATATTGATGATATGGCCTGACTGACGGCTCACCATCTGGGGCAATACGGCCTTGGTAACATAAAGTAAGCCCTTTACATTGATGTCGATCATGGCATCCCAGTCATCCAGATCGGCATTTTCGCTGCTAGCTAGTCCGTGTGCATTGCCGGCATTGTTGACCAGTACATCGATCGACTGCCAGGCTTCGGGCAAGGAGTTAATGTTTAACTTAACTGCTTCTCTGTTCGACACATCAAATACCAAAACCAATGATGGCACCGTAAGCTCTGCCTGCAATTCAGCCAATCGGTCAGCACGGCGGCCAGTTATGATGAGGTTATAGCCCAATCCGGCTAAGGCTTTGGCTGTTGCAAGACCAATGCCCGATGTAGCACCCGTGACCATCGCAATGGGTTGGTTGGCGTTTGGCTGTGCTGATATCGTTGCTTGCTCTGGTGTGTTAGTTGCTGACATAGTGGTGTCTTCTGGGATGGCCTTATGGAGGCACAAAGGTAAGCTGATGGGCAAGGCCAGCAGTGGTCAGTCCTCAAATTTGGCGGAAAGTCCAGATATTGGCCCTTCTGAAACAATATAAGGCCCAACTTTGTAGCCAAGTAGCAATGGTAATCTGGTCTTAGATGCGCCTTCTAGCTATTCTGGGCATAATCAAAGCCAAACCCTAACCACCCTAGACACTAACCCAAATGGACAAAAACGCACCTGTGTTGTTGGCTGATGCCAGTGGTTTGCTAGCCATACTGGTGTTCCTGATGGGTGCGGTGGCCTTTTTGCTGCTGCCGATTATACTGGGACGTTTCCTACGTCCAGACCGCCCCAACGCCGAAAAAAATGCCCCTTACGAAAGCGGCGAGGCTCCCGAAGGTTTTGCGCACGGACGCTTCAACCTACGGTTTTATATGGTGGCCCTATTATTCCTGCTCTTTGATGTGGAGCTGGTTTTGCTTTACCCCTGGGCCACGGTCTATGCTGATGCAGGCCTGATTGCGGCCAATGGCAAACTTTGGGGCTGGCTTGGCCTGATCGAGATTGTGTTGTTTGTGGCTCTGCTAGGTTTTGGTCTGGCTTATGCTTGGGCCAATGGTTACATGGTTTGGGTCAAGCCCAAAACAGCATTAGCGGACGTGGAACGACCGCTACCGACTTCAGTTTATCAAGCTGTGAATGCTAGGGTAAGTACCATCAGCAAGCTCAGGAAGTAAGGATATATCCTTGACTGACCTCTATTTAATATCTGGGTCAAACCCCATATTGTAGAACAAGAAGGCCAGTTTATCGGCTTCCAGATCTACGGCCTTGCCGAGGCTGCTGCCCCCGTGGCCTGCCTGTGTATCGATCCTGATCACGACAGGGTTGACACCTGCTTGGCAGCGTTGTAGCTCGGATATGAACTTGAAGCTATGGGCTGGCACCACGCGGTCATCATGGTCAGCAGTCACGACCATCGTTGCGGGGTATTTGGTGCCCTTGTGTATGTTATGAAGCGGCGAATACTTACGGATGTAGTCAAAATAGCGGGGTTCGTCAGGGTTACCATATTCAACAATCCAGCCCCATCCGACGGTGAACTTATGGTAACGGAGCATATCTAGCACACCCACCTCAGGGAAGGCTACTTTGCAGATTTCGGGGTGTTGGGTCATGACGGCGCCAACCAATAGGCCACCATTGCTACCACCCGCAATAGCTAGGCGCTCAGGACTGGTGTATTTTTCGGCACCGAGGTATTGAGCACAGGCCACAAAGTCGTCAAACACGTTTTGTTTGTTGGTCAGCATGCCTGCCTTGTGCCACTCTTCGCCATACTCGCCCCCACCACGTAGGCAGGCAGTGGCCAGGACCATTCCCATCTTGAGTTTGGCCAAGCTGATGGCACTGAAGGCAGGCTGTAGGCTGACATTAAATCCACCGTAAGCATAGAGCAGGGTAGGGTTGGTTCCGTTCAGCTCTAGGCCTTTACGGTGGGTGATGAATAGCGGGATTTTGGTGCCATCCTTGCTGGTCACGAATACCCGTTTGGTTTCGAATGCTGTTTTGTCAAAGTCCAGTTTGGGTTCGAACAAGACCTTGCTGTTGCCCGTCTCGATATCATAACTTAAGACAGTGCGCGGGTAGAGCTGGCTCGTGAATTGGTAGTAGATTGTTTTGGCATCATGTTTACCAGCAAAACCTGTGGCAGTGCCGAGGTCAGGTAGTTTGACTTCGCGCTCTTGTTTGCCCATGAGGTCATACTGGACCACTTTGGAAGTGACATCAACCATATAGTTGACGAAGATTTTGCCACCTGCCATCGTAGCTGACTCGATTGGTGTTTGGCCAGCGGGGATGATAACGGTCCAGTTTTCGGGTTCAGGCTTGGCCGGGTCGATGGCGACGATGCGTTTGTTGGGTGCCTGATGGTCGGTTAGCATATACTGTATATTGCCGACGTTGCCCATCGGGCTATAATTGTTGTCGAACCCTCGGCACAATACACTAAAAGGCGCGTTGACTTTGCCAGCCTTGCGGTACCTGATCTCGGAGCCATAAGTGCCTTGTGAAACGTATAGGTACTCATGCTGCTGGTCCTCACTGATGCCAATGCCGTGGTAACGCTGCGGGTTGGCGGCATCCTGATAGACCAATACATCGGCAGATTGGCTGGTGCCAAACTTGTGGAAATAACACTTATGATTGGTATTGATGTTACTAAGCTCCTTGCCTGCGACTGGTTTGTCGTACGCGCTATAGTAGAAGCCCGTTTTGTTCATCGAGATGCCCGAGAACTTAACCCACTCGATGGAGTCAGGCAGGAACTGGCGTGTCTTGGCATCCATGATTTTGATGGTGGCCCAGTCGCTACCCGCACGGTTCATCACAAAACCATACTTGGTGCTGTCGGGGCTATCACCTGCAAAGTTGATACTGGTCGTGCCGTCTGCACTTAGTTTATTGGGGTCGATCAGGACCTCGGGACTGCCACCTTCGCCTTCCTGAACATAGATGACAGACTGGTTTTGTTGGCCTTCGTTGCGCTCATAGAGCAAGACTTTGCCACCCACAACGTCAGGTATACTGTAGCGGGCAAAGCTGAGGTTTTTCTCGATTGAGGCCTTAATGGCATCACGGAACGGGATTTCCTTCAGCAGACCAAAGGTTACCTCGTTTTGGGCTTTGACCCAGGCCTTGGTGGCAGGGCTGGTATCGTTCTCTAGCCAACGGAAAGGGTCAGCAACGGTGACAGGCCCATTGCTGCTGGTATAGACGGTGGCGCTGTCGGTAGTGTCCGTCTTGGGATAGGTAAGTGCTTTGATAGGTGTGCGGGATTTGTTGCAGCCGACCATAAGGGCCATAGCACAACCAAGGGCTAGGGCTACACGGGCAGGTTTGGGTATGAGGTCAGATAGTGGGCGCAGTTTGGGCATGGTGTAGGGTGTCAGTGGTATTAGGGTGCAAATACGGCGACTTTTCACAGGGTGTTGAACAGGCCAAGGTCAACAGCCGAGGCACTGGACCCTCAATCAACCCAAAAAGCCAAAAGGGTGTGATCGGTTTGCCTTTCATCCGTATTGTATGACCTAAAGGTAATATAATTTAAGGACTTCGGGACTTGTGCTTACCTTCGTACTTATGGCAACAATCATGACCGTCCGAGGGGTTGGCCCACGTTGGGGCGACCGCACATTTTTGGCCCCCAATGCCACCATCGTTGGTGATGTGGTGATGGGTAATGGCTGTAGTGTTTGGTTTAACGCCGTGATCCGAGGCGATGTCCATAGCATCCGGATTGGTGATGAGACCAATATCCAGGACGGGGCCATTATCCATTGCACCTACCAAAAAGCAGCCACCTTGATCGGTAGCAGGGTTAGTATTGCCCATAATGCCATCGTCCATGGTTGCACCATCCATGATGATGTCCTGATCGGGATGGGTGCCATTGTGATGGATGGTGCGGTGGTCGAGTCAGGGGCGATTGTAGCGGCAGGGGCAGTGGTCTTGCAGAACACAAGGGTCGAGGCTGGGTACATCTATGCCGGAGCACCTGCCCGAAAACTCAAACCTGTCGAAGGAGACTTGCTAAACGTTTTCAGCCGTACGGCCAGCAACTATCAGCTATATGCCACTTGGTATGAGGAGGGGTTGGTGGATAATAATGCAGCAGAGGGTCTAATTCCATAACAGGAAAAATAGTAAGCGATAAACTGGTTGGAAGCGCAGTTGCCGTAGAATCATTTAGAATTTCGATTACTAAACAAAAGGCTATGAAAAAAATGAAAAAACTCGTTTTTTATAGTTTAATTGCGCTAGCCCTCTTTAATTGTGGGGGTACCATAGGGTCAATTTCTCATTATAGAGCAGATCCAAATAATTTTGAAGCTGTATCATCCGCCTTAAGAAATCTTGAGTGTACAGGCTATTATTCTGGTGGTAATGATTCTATTTTTTATATATGCATCGAATCTAATTTTGCAATTAGGACAGTGTTAACTAGGATTAAAAAAGAAAATTACCTAGGAATTGGATTTACGCATATTGTTACCTTAGATGACTCTGTTTCAAGAATAGATGACGATTTAGATTTTTTCAGACATTTTTATTACAAATGGAAAATAGAAAGCTGTGTAATTAAACCTATAAATAAAGATAAAGTAATTGTTTATTAGAAACAGTTAGTAACTTGTAATTTTTTTCTAGGAATATGAAACCGCTACGCACTTGGGCATAGCTCTTTAAGATTTTAGGTTCCTCCTGATCGGTGGCATAAAGTTCAAAGAAGTGCTTTTAGCCCAAAGCCGTGGCCATTGGTGGGTGCTTCATCAACGCTTCCTATATTGGTACCCATAAACTCCTATCATTTCTGTGCTCGCCTTAGAAATGCTGTTTGAAATGGATTAGCCCCTATAAAGTTGGACTAGTTCCCCCTAAAATCCATATACTTGTGCTAGAATCCACATCCTCGCATCTGCCTCCTGCACACCTTACGATGGTTCAAGAACAGCTCAAAGAAAATCAATTGTTTCAAAGACGAAAAAACCCAAACCTCTAATGTCAAGAATCACCTACGCTCTTTTCCTACTTCTGTGTTTGGCCTTAGCTGGCTGCGCAGACAAACCAACTACTCCCCCTAGACCTGCTGGGTTGCCAAAGGCAGCTAAATGGTATGGCGGAATTGATGGCGGCGTCTGGATTGAGATACATGCAAGACCCAACAATAACTACTACGCAAAGATATATATAGACTGGTCCGGAAAGTTATGGCAGGAAGGGGTGTTTGTCCTTGATAAGGCCTGTGCTGCTAAACTTAAACCAGGCGAAATTGAAAATAAAATTTCCTACTTTGATGGTGGGGCGATTTTTCTTGAAAGGAAAGATGAAGAAGCACCTTGTTCCTTAGTACCTGTAAAGGTTAGAAATCTTATTCTTGAAGAAGATTAGCCTTCTTTATTATAGTGCGCTTCCGTAAGTCCGGGAATGTAAACGTGAGCACCACTGGTACCGACTCCAGCATTGCCCGGTCAGATGGCATCATAGATCCGGCAGGTTTTGTTTTGAAGGAGGAGTGGACTATCTTGCCAGTCATGACGTTGACCAACACACCATATCGCTGCTGGTTGGAAGGGCAGTTGCCATAGAAACCATGAAAAAAATGAAAACGCTCGTTCTATTTTGTGTGCTCTCACTAACCTTCTTTGGTTGCGGAGGTACAATAGGTAATGTTAAAAAGTATTCTTTCTGCCACTTATCTAAGGCGGGTTTTCGCGGTAAGATTGTCCAACTGGCAACAAAATACCACTTTGTTTCGCCTGAAAATTCCAAATATGCAATTGCTGGGGATTTGATTTCCAAAGGAGACAGCAATAACATTTTTGTCTATATTGGTGGTGAGGATAGTTTGCTGTTTCATTGCGTATTAAATGAAGATTACTTAAGGTGTGCTAATATTGTTGTTATAGGCATAAGGGTTAAGAGTGACCCTAGGGTAATGCTAGATGATGAAATCCCTTGGCTTGATAAAAGAAGATACATCAAAGAGTTCGAGCGCGTTTTTGTTAGTAAAGTAGAAGCGCTGGAAAACGATCAGTAAAATGGAAGTTGGTCAAGTCACGCTTACTACTTTTGGTGCTGGGTGGATGTGACGGGCTGGCATCTGCTAGGAGATAGTGGATTACCGCATGGTTTAAGTGTGCCAAAAACGCAATTAGTCCGCACAATGGATTGTTTCTTGGTGCCCTAAGGGAAAAAGGCGGCCTTCCTAGCCTTCTTGGTTTCAATGACCTTGAAACAAGGCACATTCAGATCGTAAAAGTAAAAAAACGGCACACTTTTTGTCGCATAAAGGAAAACCAGAGACGATATCTAATAATCAAAAGCAATCGGAATGAAAACCTTGTTCAGCCTACTTGTTTTTATACTGCTCTCTGGACATTGTTTTGCCCAGCGTACTATATTTGAGAACAAAAAGTTTGCCATAAAGCTAACTGGAGAGACTGAGCAATCGTCTGGAGAATATTTGCTTTATGATAAGCAAAGAAAGGTGTCTATGGATTTGGGATGTGAGATTGATAGCGTTGTATCGATTTCGGTAAAACCTAGACTCAATATCTTATATACTGTGCCTGTTTATGATGTGCTTACTGATAGCGTCTATTGGAATGGAACTATCGCCATAGTGCAGAAAAATGATGGGTTATCTGTTATGCTTGGTAATAAAATAAAGCATTTATATAAGCGAATTGTTGCCCAAGAGACTAAAAATAACGGATCAGTTTTTTCAATTGACGACCCTAGATTTTATAGAAATGAAAAGGCCATTGTTATTGCTTTTAATAAATCTGTCTGTAATCAACGTTCTTATTCAAAAGAACTTGACTATATCCATAACAATGGATTGGCTGACGGGTATTATTCGGAGCTGGTAGATTGCCTTCGATCTATACTTGAACAAGTATCATCATTTAAGTAAGTCCATGCAATTGTAAGTCAGTCTTGTGACAACAACCTACCCCCAAAAATCCACAAATGTCAAGAATCATCTACGCTCTCCTCTTACTTCAGTGTTTGGCCTTAGCTGGGTGCGCAGACAAACCAACTACGCCCCCAAGGCCTGCTGGGTTGCCAAAGGCAGCTAAATGGTATGGCGGTAGCGATGGTGGCGTCTGGATTGAAATACATGCAAGACCCAACATTGAATACTACGCAAGGATATATATAGACTGGTCTGGAAAATTATGGCAGGAAGGGGTGTTTGTCCTTGATAAGGCTTGTGCAGCTAAACTTAAACCAGGTGAGATTGAGACGAAAATCGCTTATTTTAATGGGGTTTCAATTTTTATGGAAATGAAAGATGGAGAAAGGTTCTGTTCCTTGGATCCTGTAAAAGTACATGACCCATCACTTGAAGAAGAATAGGCTTCTTTATTACAGTGTGCTTTCGTAAGGCCGATGGTGGATCCATGACCGATCATTGGCATTTCGACGACTTTCCTGGATTTCCTCCCCGCAAACCTGTTAATCCGACCTTGCTGGTTGTTAGCCAATCCCGAAATATGAGTCATATTGCAGGATTTCGGCATTATTATTGGGATCTGGTCCGTGTCCATCCCCAGGCGCCTGCCGAACCTATACCCACTCCACGATGACTACCATCACCCTTACAGGCAGCTCAGGGCTCGTCGGTAGCAATATCCTCAAGGCCTTGATCCCCCTCCTTGATAGTCAACCTGATACCAGGGTGCGGCTGGCAGACCGTAGTCTAAAGGCCAATGCACTTAACGGTCAGCGGATGAATATGTCATTCGTTAAATTTGACTTTGAGGACCCTAGTACTTGGGCAGCTGCGCTAGAAGGTACTACAACGTTGTTCCTGCTGCGGCCACCCCAAATAGCGGATGTCAAGGCTGTATTTAATCCGTTGATGGAGGTGATTGAGGCGGCTGAGGTGCAGCATATTGTGTTTTTGTCGGTGCAGGGTGCGCCCGAGACCTCTATCATTCCACATCACAAAATCGAACGGTTGATTATTGATAGTGGCATACCCTACACCTTCTTGCGGCCTGCCTATTTTATGCAGAACTTCTTAGGCAACCTGCGCAAGGATTTGGTCAAGTATCGGCATATTTATGTGCCAGCTGGCTCTACCCCAATAAGCCTCATTGATGTGCGGGATTTAGGCGAGGTAGCTGCGCAAGTGCTAGCCCATCCAGACCAATACCTTAACCAAGGGTTTGACCTGACAAGTGACCAGCGGCTGAGCTTTGAGCAAATGGCCAACATCATCAGTAAGCAGACGGGGCAATATATTAGGTACCACAATGCCTGGTTGGTGCCATTTATCTTGCACAGGCTTATTCAGTCAGACTCTTTTGGGCTGTCCCTGGTGATGGCCTTGTTGCACTATGCACCCCGCTGGCGTGCTCCCTCACCTCTTACGGATGAGGTCCTTAGGATCACGGGTCATGCCCCCACTACCTTTGATGAATTTGCACGGCGTGACCTAACCTATGTTCATGATGAGGATAAAAAGCGGATCCGGACCTAGTTATATGCCAAAAGTCCAAGCCCCAAAAACGACCGATCATCCTACCAGAAGGGCCTATCCTAATTGATTATTTTATTTGATCAATCCTATTGGGTTATCTTGCCCACATTACAACCGTCTAGGTTGGGTCTTTTTACCCGTCTTGCTGCCCAATGCCCACTACGCCCCTGCTCCAAATTTCGTCTGTGACCAAGGCCTTTGATGGCAATGTCGCTGTTAATGATGTCAGCCTCACGCTTATGGAAGGGCAAGTACTTGGTCTGCTGGGGCCGAATGGTTGTGGCAAATCCACCTTGTTTAAGATTGTGCTGGGCTTGTTGTTACCAGATTCTGGCACCGTAACCATCCGTGGGAATGCTGATGCCGACCAGTACCGCAAGCAGCTATCGGTGGCCTTGGACGATCATTATTTTGACCCTAACCTCAGCGGCATGGCTAACCTTCGGGCAACGGCCGTCATTAAGGGATGCACCGAGGCAGACTTTGGCCCCTGGATCGATGCCCTAGATATGCGCCCTGCAATGGGCAAGGAAGTGGGCAAGTATAGCTTCGGGATGCGGAAAAGGCTTAGCCTCATCGCCGCCCTGATGAAACCAGCAGACCTTTACATTTTGGACGAACCCGGCAATGGCCTTGATATCCCAGGCATTGTGCTGGTGCGCCAGATCATTCAGGACCTCAAATCCAAAGGCAAAACCGTGATCTTGAGCAGTCACTTGTTAGGTGATGTCGAGCGGAGCTGTACCCATGTCGGCCTTATGAACCAAGGCAAGTTGTTCGAGTATGGCCTGATGCAAGACGTCGTTGGCGAGTTCGCCTCCCTCGAAGATAGTTTCATGGCCAAGCTGGCAGGGCCAGGCACAGGGCGTCCTCTACCTTTTGGCGATGTAGGCATGCCCCCTTTGCCTACGGCCTAATCGTTCCGTATTCAACCGGCTAAGCACCTAAACGGTTTACAAGATTCACTATCGACCAATAGCTCCCAACCCTTACTGACTGATGACAACCGCAGCCACCATGCCAAACGCAATAGCCCAATATTGGCAGCTAGAAAAGCTCCAGTTCAAAAGCCGCCGGTTTATGATCAGCCTGCTGATTCAGGCTTTGCTGTGGGTGTTGGTAGCTTTTACCAACCTGTTGCCTGGCTTCATGGATACACCCAAGGATGCCTCTGCGCTTGAGGCCCTAGGGACTGGGATGGCCGGACTGGTGCCTGAGATGAGTTTTGCAGGTATAGCTTTATTGTTCTTCATCACCGAGCAGATTGGCTTTTGGCAAAAGGGCATTTTCCGTCGGTACTTGATTGATGGGTTCACCCGGGCTGACATCTTGGGCTACCAATTGCTTAGCCTTGGCCTGCGCTTCTTGATTTCGGTTATCCTAGGGCTGTTGGTTTATGTGGCACTTGGGTTTGTGATGATACCGAGCGTCATTCCTGAGGTGCTAGGGGCTGTGGATTGGACCTTCTTGTTGTTTCTGACGGCGGGGTTT
The DNA here is from genome assembly GCA_027490155.1 of Cytophagaceae bacterium. Classification (GTDB taxonomy): domain Bacteria; phylum Bacteroidota; class Bacteroidia; order Cytophagales; family Flexibacteraceae; genus CANHWS01. Next base: position 71,378 of record JAIXYP010000069.1, read on the forward strand.
GTGGCTAAGGGCCTGTTGGTGCTATTACTCATCAACCTGATCCAGAAGTTCTATGTCATCTTGGCCTTTATGGGCTGGATGCTACTAGAAAACATCTTAGGCAACTGGAAGCCCGAGCTGCACGATTGGCTGCCGTACGAATTGGCTGACCGCATCACCGATATGGCACAGGGCTCAACTTGGCATTGGTATCATCCGGTATGGCTTGGTGCGATCATGGTTGGGGTAATCTTTGGCCTCTTGACCCTAGCGCGTAAACGTGCCTATTAGCCAGGCTGTCAGTAGGTGATGCCTCTCGGCACCATAGCTGAACCGCTCAAATAAGCGAAAGGACCATTTGGCAATCCTCTTGCGACTGCCTGCCTGACGGCATTATCCTTGCTATGGCCTAGTTAGGGATGTGTTTACTGTCCCCTACCACTATGTTCCCATTCTTAGGTGAATTACCGTTCGGGGCCTCAGCTGCCCGTGTGCAGGCCTCCCCCAACTACCGAGAGGGTAGTTTCCAGAATCAGGTGCCAACCCATCTAACGATGGGTCCGTCAAAGCTATACGATACGTTAAGGCGTATGGCCACCACACCCGAGCGCAGTCCTAAGTTGCCATTGCCCTCTGTCAAGCCCGACTACAATGCCTTCATAAAGATGGATCAGGCCCTAATTTGGTATGGCCACAGTAGCTACTTGATGCGCTATGCTGGCAAAACTTGGCTCATTGACCCAGTATTTAGTGGTAGTGCATCGCCTTTGCCGGGTACGGTAAAGCAGTTTAAGGGGCTGGATATTGTCACAGTGCAGGACCTGCCACCGATTGACTATTTGCTGCTTACCCATGACCATTATGACCACCTAGACTACTCAACCGTCAAGCAGCTGATCCCGATCGTAGGCCATATCATTTGTCCGCTAGGGGTGGATGCCCATTTGTTGAGCTGGGGTGCCCCCGAGGACAAACTCACCGTTTTGGACTGGTATGATTTGGTAGAGCTAGAGACCGTGACCTTGACCGCCACACCAGCCCGCCACTTTTCGGGCCGCATGACTAAACGGAACCAAAGCCTTTGGGCTAGCTATGTGCTAGAGCGTAAAGCAGACAAGACCCGCATCTTTGTCGGTGGAGACTCTGGCTTCGGGCCGCACTTTGAGGCGATTGCCAAACGGTTTGCCCCCTTCAACCTAGCCATCATGGAGTGTGGCCAATACGATACCAACTGGCACCAGATCCATGCTTACCCAGAGGATAGCGCCAAAGGGTCTAGTATTTTGCAAGCTAAAGTAGTGTTGCCTGTTCATTGGGGTAAGTTTGCACTTAGTCTGCATGGCTGGAAGGAGCCCATCACCCGTTTTCTGAGCGAGGCTAGCCGCCTAGACCTCAATGTGGCCACACCGCTTCTGGGGCAGGCTTTTGACTGGCAGGCCAACGCCATCCCGAACGAGCAATGGTGGCGCAACTACTGACCCTGCCCTTTTTTTAATGCCTAATTAGTCCGTTATCTTGCCTTTGGCCCCTAACTTTACGGTCATGACCTTATTGTTCTGTTTGCCTGACTTCATGAAAATCAAGTACTTGGTGTGCCTCTGTTGCCTTTGGTTGTTGAGCCTTGGTCTGCAAGCCCAGACCAACGAGAAGATGAAAACCTTCCGGCCCAAACTTGATGCCAGTCCTGTAACTGAGGAGGCTACCAACACCACAACTAACAATAAGGGCAAAGGACAGCGGCAGTTTCGCCTGCAGGACAATGCTAGGCTAGATTCTCTACTCGATACGCTCCATGCTTATAACGCCCGCATCAAAGGGGTGACAGGATATCGCCTATTGGTCTATACGGGTGTGGATCGTGAGCAAGCTATGCGCAGCAAGGAACAACTCTACCGCAACTATCCAGACCTTGAGGTATATGTCTCGTTCGTCCAGCCAACCTTTAGGGTTAAGGTTGGTGATTACCTGAACCGCTATGATGCCCTCCGTGGGGCGGACCGTATTAAGGGCCTGTTCCCTAGTGCTGTGGTGGTGGGAGAGACTGTAAGGGTGCGGTAGGGGATCTTTATGTCCGGATGAGGATTAAGCCACCCAATAAAAAAGGCCTACCTCTCGGCAGACCTTCAATCAAAAACATTAATGCGGATTTGCCTAGCCTAGGCTCACAAGTTGTTGTACTTGTTGCAGGCTGAGCTCTTCCATGCCATTAGGGCCAGCGGTCAAGAAACGGGTCTGGATGTCATTGCGCTGGCTAAGGAATTTGCTGTACTCACCTATGAATTTGACACGGCGCTCCATCGTTTCCGAGAAGTTGCCATTCAGGCCGATCAGCAGCTCACAGATCTCACGCACGGCATGGTTAGCTCCATCCATACCAGAGATGTAATCAGCATATTCGCGATGCCTGATAAGCTCCTTAAAGAGTGGGCTGCCACGTCTGTTGACCAATAGTTTGAGGTTAACGCGGGAAGCGATGCTAAGATCCAGCACGTCATCCATCATAAAACCGATGTGGTGGTCGGCCATGCCTCGCTCACGGTTGAGCCAGTCGAGGGCCATGGTTTTGTGGTTGACCCTGAAGAACACAAAGTCATAATGGTCACGCAAGGCCAACGAAAACGATGCAGGGTTCAGCTCACCCGTCACGATGCCCATGGTAGGCATACGGTCATGGCGCAGCCAACTGCTGAAGCGTAGCATGTTCAGCCCCATGGCGTCTGGCTCTGAAAAGCTACTGCCGAGGGTGGTGCTCGCTTTATGTCCGTTGTTGAACACACCATCCCAGTCGGCCAAGTAGGCACGGCAGGCGAGCTGTTTGCGGATCAAAACAGTAAGGGGCGAAATAAATTCCGCCCCTAGCTGAGTGAACGATTGTTGCAGGTCTTGCAGCATGGACGTTTCGTAGGTAAACTATTGATGTATCAATTTGGGCACCATCCACCAACAGGTGATTGGCGGCCCTAACTAGCTAATGAGGTTCATCGCAACCAGATCCTGGACGTCCAGCATACCGACAGGTATTGGGCCGTCTGCAACGATCAAGTTGTCAACTTTGTGTTTTTTGATTAGCTCCACAGCATTGATCAGTAGGCTATCTGCTGTGATGGTCAATGGTGCGTTGAAGGTCAAATCACCGATTTTTTTGGTCAGTGCATTGGTGCCTTCTGTGCTGACCAAACGGCGCAGGTCACCATCGGTAAAGATACCTTTGATGTGGCCATTAGCCTCAACAACGGTAGCAGCACCAAGGCCAGACTGTGACATCTGTACCAGAGCATCGCTAACAGTGCTATCGGCATTGACCAGTGGATTGCGTCCTTTGACGACTTCTTCAACCTTGATGGTCATCAGGGCGGTGTGCTCGAAGAACTGATCTGTACCCAGTTGGGTCAGGTTGTTGTCAGTGAGTTTTTTCATCACGCTCCAAGGCACAGTGATGGTATGCACACCGATGTTGATGGCGTTGCGTACATGCTCGGCATGGCGCACAGAGCTGAACATGATCTTGGACTTGTAGCCAAACTTGTTGACAGCGTCAACACATTGGCGCACGAGCTCAAGTGCATCATGACCTTGGTCTTGCAGACGACCAACGAGTGGGCAGACGTAAGTCGCACCAGCAGCCATCGCCATATAGGCTTGTTGCAGGGTATAGACCAAGTGTACGTTGACCATCAGGCCTTCAGAGGTCAGCATGCGGCAAGCGCGGAGACCTTCGAGCGATACAGGGATTTTGAAAACGGTGGTTTTCTTGTCCATCCCGATGCTGATCAGGCGGTGCGCCTCAGCAACGATTTCCTCAGCAGTCTGGCCCAAGGCCTCGATCTGGAGAACGGGTACCATTTTGGCCAGTTTCAGGATCGTGCCGTCAATATCGGTCACGCCAGAGCGGTGCATAAAGGTTGGCGTGGTCGTGAGGCCTGCCAGAAAGCCTAGGCGGAAAGCGGCTTCTATTTCTTTCTGATCTACTGAGTCGAGGTAGAGTTCCATCGTACTTGTGTTACTGTTGTGATTGGTGATACTGGATCAGCAGGTTATTTGTGGCCAGCCGAAGGTATTAGGTGTGCCTTTTGGCCTTGATAGAATCATGGCCATGGCATTGGTGCTGGACTAGCGGTAAGCAACCTCCACTTTGTGGAGCTCCAGCAATGGTTTCAAGAATTCCTCAAGGTGATCAATGTTGAGCTGGCTAGCAGCATCACATAGGGCCTCAGCAGGGTTAGGGTGGGTTTCGATGAATAGACCATCAACACCAGCAGCCACACCAGCGCGGGCTAGGGTTGGCATCACCTCGCGGTTGCCGCCTTTTGGGTCTGCGGATGGGATGCCGTATTTGCGGATGCAGTGGGTGATGTCAAACACAACAGGGTAGCCGTGCTGGCGTAGGGCATAAAACGCCCTAGGATCAACGATTAGGTCATTGTAACCAAAGGTGTAGCCACGCTCAGTCAAGATCACTTGGTCGTTACCAGCTTCAACGCATTTGGCAGCAGGCTTATCCATGTTCGCAGGGTCTAGGAACTGGCCATGCTTGATGTTGACAACTTTGCCTGTTTTGGCAGCTGCCACCGTGAGGGTGGTCTGCATACAGAGGTAAGCTGGGATCTGGAGAATATCCAGCACCTGAGCTGCTGGAGCAGCTTGCTCTGGGTAATGGATGTCACTGACAAGGCTAAAGCCGAACTGTGCTTTGACCTTAGCAAGGATTTCGAGGCCCTTGTCTAGGCCTGGGCCGTCATAATACTTGGCAGACGAACGGTTGTCCTTCTGGAAAGAGCTTTTGTAGATAACAGGCAGGTTGAGGCGCTGCGAGATGGTAGCCAGCTTTTCGGCTACGGTCATCATGATATGCTCGCTCTCGATGACACAAGGGCCAGAGATCAGGAACAAATCGTCCGATCCGCAACTAATGTCTCCTACCTTAACGATCTTTTTTGACATACTACAGGATTATAGGCCGCAAAGGTAGTGATTTTTTCGGATGGGTGGGTGGAGGCTGTTTGTCGTATCAGCCCCAGATATTGGTCAGGCGAGTATTGCTTTCGCTAAATCCGTCTGCTTAGACCTAGGGTCTGAGTGTTAGGGAGCTAGTTGGTGCAGGGGAAGATGCATGATTGCTTTGGTTGGCGTATCGAAAGCCGGACTTACTTTCGGTTTACCATGCTTTTGAACCTATGGATATTGCTTTTAAACCCCTAAGAGGATACCAAAATATCTAACCATAGAAACCTCAAGATCCAGTCAACTCTTTGGCAACAAGACATTAGGTCATAGTCAGCCATTGCTGCTTTATTCGGGTTTGATGGCATTGGCCAAGACGACCGTTTCACGCTCCACAATCACAGAGCCAGGTGCACTGCCTTTGGCCTTACGGACAAACTTTTTGGGTGTCAGGATCACAGGGCAAAGTGGTTGGGTTTTCCCTTTGCTATACCAAACTGCTAGCCCCGCCGCATGGTCGATCACGGCCTGAGGTACAGGTTTGCCTGCCTGCACCTTGATCACGACATGGCTACCTGCAAACCCACGTGCATGGAGCCAAAGGTCATCTTTATAGGCATGTTTGAGGGTCAGGATGTCGTTGGCAGCAGCATTTTTGCCTACCCGGATCTCATAACCTGCGTGGACGAACCGTTTGTAGGGCAATGATTCCTCAGCATCACCTGTTTGGGCCTCGGGACGCTCTAGCTGGTGTTGTTGTAGCCATGACTTTAGGGCTTTACGTGTCACCAAGGCATCGATCTCATCCACCCAGGTCATGAGCTCCAGCGATAGGTTTTCTTTGACCTCTAGTTGGGTGCTGAGGTGGGTGAGCTCTAGCTTGCGATTACCTGCCTTGCGGTACAACAGCTCTGCTTGTTTGTGGGGTGGAACCTCGGGCTTGAGGGTGATGACATATTCGGTTGGTTGGCCTGCTTCATCAGGGTGATACCAGTCAGCCACTACCAGCTCAGTTTGGTGTGGTGTGATCAGATGGGCGTTGGCCATCAACAGATGCCCTACTTCCTCAGGGCTACGCTCGGTCCTGAGTGGTTGGAGCCGATCGGTGATGCGACTAAGGTACTTTTCGGTTTGTTTGATCCGTTGTTTGACCTTGGCTTTGGCCGCCTCCTTCGCGATCGAAAGGCCATGCAGATGCAAAAAGTTATTGACATAGTCATTGAGGGCCGCCACTGGGTCCTGGTACGTTGCTGCCACTTCGCCTAGCGGAACCAGACTTAGATGGGGTTTGCCACCGTGCGTAATGTGGTAATAGCTGCCTTCGTCAAATGCAGCCAATAGGGTCTGGATGAGGGTCCAGCGGTGGGTCTCACTGGCCTCAAGATACCCTTGTTCATTAAGCCAAGCGATAGGTAAGGGACCTAAAGTCGGCAGCCATTTATTGGGCTGATCTTGCAGCAACTGCCAAGCACCATATCCTAAATCAGGTGTCAGAGCTAGCTGATCTGGTGTTAGCAGCAGGTCGGCTTCACGCTTGGTATGGAAGGACATAAGCCCTACCAAATGGGTGCCATGCTCATCTTTCTGATGCCGAAAAGCGACTGCATTGCTTCGTGGGCCATGCAGGCGAATGAAGAGGGTATAGGTCGTTTTGTGGCGTGTCTCCTGCAAAATGATCGAGAAACTACGGTCAAAAGGGGTGACAACAATATCTACAACTTGGGCATCCAGCAGGGCATCAAACAGGTCAACCGAGTTGCGTTTGGCCCGAGCAAACTGTGTTGGGAACGAAACATGATACCCGCCTCCATGCCCATCTGCACCGTTGCCGAGCTGCGCCCTTAACCAAAGCTCATCCGATGCCGACCCAAAGCCCAAAACCAGCTCGTCCTTGTTCTGGCTGAAGGCCGCCAATAGCTTCAGCCCTACCCAGCGGCCACGTAGATGGTCAACAAGTTTGGTCAGGAAGTGGTAGTTGGTATGCATGGCGGCACAATGCTGGATAATGTCGGCCTAAAGGTAGGGCCAGAACCTAGCATCCCGAGTGCCTAGAGCTTTGGAGAGTAGCGGTAGCGGTATTTAAGGCCACTTTTTGCGGCCTGCTTATTGCACTCATAATCAATCGTCTAACAACCGCACTTCTTTTTTGGGCCTAGATTCTGGACCGAATTGTTGGTTTCGGGAAACAAGGATGAAGCTTGGTCTGCCACCATTATTCGTACCGCTTTCTGCCCCTATTGGCCAAGAAATGCCTATATTTGCACCCCAATTGGGATATTCTGTACCCTGTTTCTGACAAGTTAAGTACCTGATCAAGACCAATTTGGCACCTTTTAGAGGGATGCTTCTGGATCTTGTTTCAACTTTAGCATCAGCCACAAGTTGGATTATCAGGCTTACCAATCGGGCCTTGGGCGGATTAACCCCAAAATAGCAAACTCCTTACCTAAGGTACTGGGCCAGCCTATAATACCCCAATGCCGGTCCGAATGTGGCTCGGCGACCATCGTCTCTCGAAATACCTATATCTCTCTGACAGATTTTGCAGACGAGTCAGTCCTCAGCTATGCCGATAGGCACTGGGGCCAAACCGACACGTTTGTCCGAATTATACGCAACCACTACACGTGACACTAATTAAGTCTATATCCGGCATACGGGGCACAATCGGCGGCAAAGCCGGGGATACCCTATCGCCACTTGATGTCGTTAAATATGCGGCTGCTTTCGGCACATGGGTGCTGCAAGAAGGTGGCGCACCTAAGGTAATCATCGGTCGTGATGCCCGCCCTAGTGGTGGCAATATCACCAAGCTGGTCTCTGCTACCCTCCAGTCCCTCGGCATTGATGTCGTGGATCTTGGCCTAAGCACTACGCCTACTGTTGAAATGGCCGTTCCGGCCGAAGGCGCAGGCGGTGGTATCATCATCACCGCTAGCCATAACCCTGTACAATGGAACGCCCTTAAACTGCTCAACCACAAAGGTGAGTTTGTGTCAGCTGCCAATGGAGAGGACATCCTCAAGATTGCGGACGAGGAGTCGTTCTTGTTCGTGGATGTCAAAAAACAAGGCACCTATACCGAGGATAACACCTGGGTGGACAAACACATCGAAGCCATTTTGGCCCTGCCATTGGTGAACCGTGAGGCCATCAAAGCCCGTGGTTTCAAAGTTGCGCTCGATGCCGTCAATAGCTCCGGAGGGATCGTGGTGCCTAAACTGCTTGCCGCCTTGGGTGTCGAGACTGTCGTCGAATACTACTGCGAGCCGAATGGCTGGTTCCCGCACAACCCAGAGCCGCTGCAAGAAAACCTATTGTTCCTGCAAGGCGAGCTCAAAAAGGGTAAACTAGACCTAGGCATTGCTGTTGATCCTGATGTTGACCGTTTGGTTTTCGTCAATGAGGATGGTAGCATGTTTGGCGAGGAATATACCCTTGTGGCCGTCGCTGACTATATCCTGAAACACAACCCTGGAAACACCGTCAGCAACCTGAGCAGCACCCGTGCCCTTCAGGATGTCACTGTAAAACATGGAGGCACCTATTTCGCCTCTGCTGTTGGTGAGGTCAATGTCGTTGAGATGATGAAGGCCAATAATGCCGTCATCGGAGGCGAAGGCAATGGTGGGATTATCTACCCAGAGCTGCACTACGGACGTGATGCCTTGGTCGGGATTGCGCTGTTTTTGTCGCATTTGGCCATCTATGGCAAGTCTTGCAGCATGCTGCGTGCCAGCTACCCTAATTACATCATCAGCAAAAACAAGATCGAGCTCACCCCGGATGTGGATGTGGATGCCGTTTTGAGTGAGATCCAGAAGAAGTACCGCAACCAACCGATTAACACCATCGATGGGGTCAAGATCGAGTTTGATAGCCAGTGGGTCCACCTACGCAAGTCGAACACCGAGCCTATCATCCGGATCTATGCCGAAAGCAACAGCATCAACACTGCTGACTACCTAGCCAACAAGATTATTGGTGATATCAAAGAGGTAATCAACCCGCATGACAGGTAGGACTGGCTTATAGGCTTTCTTAAAACAGCATTACTACAACACCTATTGCCAATCCTTAATAAGGACATGGCGATAGGTTTTGTTTTTTATAGTGGGGCTTGACGGATTTGGTAGTGTTTCCTAGATTGGCATTGTGGCCAGTGATGCGTTTTTCAGCATCAGGCCACCCTTACTTTTTGACCATTCTTTTTCTTCAACTGCAACTGATATGGAGTCTCTTTTTCGCCAATCTGTCACCATCAAGGCCAGCCCAGCACGGGTTTGGGAGGTTTTGTTCACCGACCACTACTACCGCAGATGGACCGTTCCGTTTTCGCCTACCAGCCACTTTGAAGGTACTTGGGAGCAGGGGACTGATATGAGATTTCTGGATGGGGAAGGGAATGGGCAAGTTTCCCATGTTTCATCCCGGGTTGAAGAGCAGGAACTAGTCTTGGCCTATCAGCATGAAATCAAAGAAGGCCTCAGTGTGGAGGACGCCATTGCCAAAGCTAAAGCTAGTGGTTGGTATGACGCTAAAGAATCTTATTTCCTCGACTCCACAACAGAAGGCGAAACCATATTAACCGTCAGCCTAGATATTCCACCCCAAGGCATGGAGTTTATGATCGAGATGTGGGAGTCTGCCTTGAAGCTGATTGTGGAGATTGCGGAGGGGGAGTAATTTGGTGCTGTGTTGATTTTGATTGAATACCTGCTGGTTTGTTTCATTAGATATACAAACCAATTAGGTCAAAACCAGATTCCCCCTAATGCTTAAAATGCCGAAACCCCGTCACCACCATCGGTAAGCCAACACTGTTGCAATAGTCGATGCTGTCTTGGTCCTTGATGCTGCCGCCTGGCTGGATGATAGCTGCAATCCCTGCTTCATGGGCAATCTGGACACAGTCCGGGAAGGGGAAAAAGGCATCACTGGCCATGGCAGCACCTGCTAGGTCAAAGCCAAAGGCTTTGGCCTTGTCTATGGCTTGGCGCAGGGCATCTACTCGGCTGGTTTGGCCCACACCACTTGCTAGCAGCTGTCCATCCCGCACCAAGATGATGGTATTGCTTTTGGTATGTTTGCAGATTTTACTGGCTGCCAGGAGGTCCTCTACTTGCTGGGCGGTTGGGGCGGTGGTGGTCACGACTTTGAGGTCGGCAGTGTTGTCGGTATGCAGGTCGGCATCCATAGCCAAAACACCGTTGAGCAAGGAGCGGAATACCTTTGGCTGATTGCGGAAGTGTTTGGCCTCAAGTAAGATGCGGTTCTTTTTGCACTTGAGCACAACCAAGGCTTCCTCCGAAAAGCTTGGGGCGATCAATACCTCGAAGAACAAGGTATTCATGGCCTCAGCTGTTGCTAGGTCGATGGGGCTATTGCTGACCAAAACCCCACCAAATGCAGAGATGGTATCCGCCTCAAACGCACGGACGTAGGCTTGGGCAAGGGTTGCTCCTGTGGCCACTCCGCAGGCATTGGTATGTTTGATGATCGCAAAGGCAGGCGCCAACGCAGGGTCAAACTCAGCCATGAGGTTGATGGCAGCGTCGATGTCCACCAAGTTGTTATAGCTCAGCTCCTTGCCATGGAGTTGGGTCAGCATTTCGTCTAGTTGGCCATAGAACCACCCCCGCTGATGCGGATTTTCGCCATAGCGAAGGGTGCGGCCCCCTTGTTGACTAGCACGGAAAGTTGGCTCACCTTCTGCCTCATTGAAGTAGTTGAAGATAGCCGTATCGTAATGAGAGCTGGTGGCGAAGGCTTGCGCCGCCAAACGTCTGCGGTTGGCTAGGGTAGTGCCACCCTGGCTTTCGATCCAGCCCAAGACCTCAGCATATTGGCTTTGGCTACTAACGATGGCCACATCTTGGTGATTTTTGGCTCCTGCCCTTATTAGGCTAATCCCACCGATGTCAATCTTTTCGATGATTTCGTCTGGTGTGCCACCAGCAGCTACCGTAGCCTCAAATGGGTAGAGGTCCACCACCACAAGGTCAATTTCTGGAATCTCATATTGTGCAGCTTGTTCGGCATCTGGGCCATAGCCACGACGCTGCAAAATCCCACCAAAGACCTTCGGGTGCAGGGTCTTGACACGTCCACCAAAGATGCTAGGATAGTCCGTCAGGTCCTCAACTGGCACCACAGGCAAACCAAGCGAAGTTAACCAAGTTTGGGTGCCCCCAGTGCTATAGAGCGTAACGCCATGGGCATGCAGGGCACGGGCTAGGGGCTCCAGTCCATCCTTATGATAAACAGATAGCAGGGCTGACTTAAGCGGTTTGATGGTTTGGGTGGCCGTGTTGCTGGACATATTGCGTATGGGTTGGTTGCCTCTGAGGGGCTTAGGGTGACGGTAGGTTAGACAGGCCGAATTTGATCCACTAAGCTAGTCTATTTGTGTCCCCCTACATACGCCACTGGCCAATTAACTAGCCTAAGCAGCAGCACTAGGGATCACTTCTTGACAATCAGCTTCTCGCCTGTGGAGATGGTATTGGTTGTTTTGCCGTTGAGGTCTAGCAGTTGCTGGACGGTCAGGCCATACTGTTTACTGATGCGGTAGAGGGTTTCGCCAACTGCCACAGTGTGGTAGGTTGGGCCGGCGGGCGTTGGCTCTTGTTTGGGGGTGCTGGGTTTTGCAGGGCTAGGTTTGCTAGGTTCAGCTGGTTTAGGCTGTTCTGTTGGCTGCTTGGCAGGAGGCGTTGTGCTTGGTGCAGGAGTAGGCACCTGTTTCGGCATAGGTTTGGTTGTTGGCACCATGGCTGGCTCATCTGGCTTAGGTTTGGGCGCAGGGGGCATCGGTGGGGCTAGCTCAGGTTGCTTTTTCGGCGTTACGACTGGGGGAGTTACTGGTGCAGGTTTGGTTTTGGCCTGCCGCTCGCGTGCCTCTTTGGCCTCTTGTTCAAATTGCAGCTCAGCCGCCGGCCTAAACCTGATCGTGATGCCCGGCTTCAGCATGGTGCCTTCGTTGATCTGGTTCCAGCTGATGATGCTATCGAGTGGGACTTGGAGCTTTTCGGCAACAGTAAGCAGCGTTTCGCCCGGCTCAAGTACGTACTGCTGGTAGCGGGGAACAGGAGGCAGTTTGGCGCCTGGCTGGGCAGTATCCACTGGCATCGGGATAGGTGCAGTGGTTACAGGTGCCTTGGTTGGTGACGAAACAGGAGTTTGCGGCTGGACACTAGGCACAACAGGTTTGGCCAACACCTTAGCGGTGTCTGCTTCGGCAGGGGCCATTTTGGCGGCCTCATACTCCGCCCTTAATGAGCTATCGCTTTCTTGGTCAGACACAGCCTCAACTGGTTTGAGGTCAGCATACGGGTTAACAGCTTGTTGCTCAGCTTTTTTGACAGATTGTGGTTCAACTTTCACACTTGTGCTAGGTTGATCAGTCTTTGCTAGGATCTCAGGCTCAGCCGTTTTGACGGCAGGGGTATCGGCAGGTTTGGTCACTTTAGGAGTGACGGTAGCAGGTTTAGGCGGAGTGACTGCTGGCCTGACGGCACGGTTATTGGCCTTTGGAGCAGGTGGGATTGTCGCTATGGGAGTATTGAACCGCGGCACAAGGGTTTGCTCCTTAGGCACCTCACGGTATTCGATAGGTTCGTTTTCTGGGCGATCACGACGTAGCCAGATCACACGGCCAGCCTTGAGTTTTTCGGCCTGATCCATGCGGTTTTTGCGCAATAGGTGTTTGAGCCGCACACCATAGTTCTGGGCGATGACCCACATCGTTTCGCCATCCCGCACTACGTGGAACGGAATTTTGCCCTTGCGCCGTTTGGCTTCCAGATAGTACACCTGTCCGACCGTGATCAGGTCAAAGACCTTCATGTCGTTATGGTCTAGGAATTCATCTCGGTCGATGGCGCCCTGCAAGGCCAGCTTGTTGATGTTATCCCCGGGCCGTGCCATAATGGCTTTCAGGCCGTTCCAAGTAAAGAATAGCGGTACGGTGCTTTTATACTCAGGACTTTTGCCGCTGGTGTCCACTGCTGGGTCCTTGACAGTGATCAGGTTAAAGAATACCTTCTTACCCTCATACGGCTCTAGGTTTTCACTCACACCCACCACTGGCTTGTTGAGCATGGCCAGCACCAGTTGTTTGTTTTCGGATGTGTAGGGCACAATGACCGTATAGTCCAGATCAGTCGGGACGGTATCCAGCCGTAGCCATTTGTTATAGTCCTGCAAGTCCTCGAGCTTGACACCTGCTAGGTTAGCGATATCAGACATAGCCTTGCCTTCGCAGTCCTCATACTCTGCCACCTGTAGCAAGGGCAGGCCGTTACGATACAACAGGTCCTGAAACACCAACTTATGGGCCAATACTTTGTAGGCATACTTGTGGTTTAGCTGCCGAAGCTCAAAGTCCTTGACACCGATTAGGCTTTTGCCCATCATCATCTGGGCACCTGTCAGTCCTTGGTAGTAGGACACCACACTAAAGAGCCAGTTGTTTAGGATGCGGTTGTTGTTGATTAGGTAGCGAGCGGCGGCTCTGCTGCTCCCGACGATGTTCATCCTTTGATCCACCAAGGAGTCGCACCGGAGTTTGAAGTCACGCGCAGTAGCATATTTGAACTGCCAATACCCCACGGCATTGCTGGTGCTCACTAGGTCCGAGATCAAACTACTTTCGACCAATACAATGTACTTGAGATCCTGCGGGGCACCTTCCTCGTCCATAATACGCTCGATGATCGGCATAAAGGCATCGGCCCTGTCGGTGTACTTGCGCAAGAATTTGTTGTTGCGCACCAGCACGTTGGCCCACTTCTGGATCGAGTCCTTGTCTGCCGCCGTGATGGTAATCTGCTGGTCAGCAAAGGTCATGACATCTGGCACGACCACCTGTAGCTGGGCATTTGCCTGCAGAGCACTGCCCAACACGAGCATCAGGACGCCAATGGCCCATACACAATTTTGGCCTAAAGCCTTGATGCCTGCCACGCTCAATAGCGGCTGGTGTCGTATGGTATGCCTTTTTCGGTCAATCACGTAGCAAAAGTATGGCGCAAGTTAATACCAAAAACCGATTTGGGATGATCCCAGCTCCAGAGTCGACTACCTGATTAATACTCAAATGAAAGACCATACCAAGGACTCGACTTATGTCCGATCCACCGATGCATAAAATAAAAACGCCACCCAGTTGTCATGGGTGGCGCTTTGATGGAAAGAGGACAGATACAGAAGCACCTGATAAGGCGACTTCCTACGGTCAATGTGACTACTTGGCGTAGGCCACAGAGCGCATTTCGCGGATGACAGTGACCTTGATTTGACCAGGGTACTGCATTTCTTTTTCGATCTTTTGGGAGATCTGGAAGGCCAGCATACTACTGCTTTCGTCGGTAACACGCTCGGCATCAACAACGATACGTAGCTCACGGCCAGCCTGGATCGCAAATGCTTGGTTCACACCGTCGAACGCACCAGCAAGGGTCTCGAGGTCACGTAGGCGTTTGAGGTAGCTTTCGGTCACTTCGCGGCGAGCTCCAGGGCGGGCACCACTGATGGCATCGCAAGCCTGAATGATAGGTGAAATGAGTGAGGTCATCTCGATCTCGTCGTGGTGGGCACCGATGGCGTTCACGACTTCAGGATGCTCTTTGTATTTCTGGGCCAACTCCATACCAAGGAGGGCGTGCGGCAATTCTGGCTCTTCAGGCCAAACTTTGCCAATGTCATGCAGGAGCCCAGCACGTTTGGCTAGTTTGGTATTGAGGCCGAGTTCGGCAGCCATGGTGGCGCACATCTTCGCTACTTCGCGGCTGTGTTGCAATAGGTTCTGGCCATAGCTACTACGGTAGCGCATACGGCCTACCATCCGGATCAGCTCGGGGTGCAAACCGTGGATGCCGAGGTCGATGGCGGTCTTTTCGCCGATTTCAACTATTTCGTGTTCTATGTCCTTACGTGTCTTGGCCACAACCTCCTCAATGCGGGCAGGGTGGATACGTCCGTCTTGCACTAAACGGTGAAGCGACAAACGACAGATCTCGCGGCGAACAGGGTCAAAACCCGAAATAATGATGGCCTCAGGGGTATCATCGACGATGATCTCGACACCAGTAGCAGCTTCTAGGGTACGGATGTTACGCCCTTCGCGGCCAATGATTTTGCCTTTAATTTCGTCGCTCTCAATATTGAAAACAGATACACAATTCTCGATAGCATGCTCGGTTGCGGTGCGCTGGATGGTGTCCAGCACAACTTTGCGTGCGTCCTTGGTGGCAGTTAGCTTAGCTTCTTCGACGATGTCCTTGACGTAGGACGAAGCCTTTAATGTAGCCTCTTGGCGTAGGGCCTCGATGATCTGCTCACGGGCTTGGTCGGCGGTTAGGCCAGCAACTTTTTCTAGTTTAGTGACTTGTTCTTGGCGCAGTTTCTCGATGTCTTCACGCTTTTTAGCGATCTGATCTTGCTGTGCCTTGACCTGTTCGGTGGCGCTATCTAGCTCGTCTTCTTTGCGTTTGAGCTGCTCTTTGGTTTTGTCAAGATCCTTGCGCTCGGCTTTGATCTTGATGTCCTCTTGGCTGATAGCATTACGACGTTTTTGGGCCTCGTCCTCAGCTTCGGCTTTCATTTTTTGCCAATGCTCTTTGGCTTCAAGCATGCGGGTTTTTTTGGTAATCTCAGCTTCGGCAGTGGCTTCTTTTTTGATGGTTTCGGCCTGGAGTTTGGCCTGGTCGAGGAGGGTTTTGGCGTCTGCCTCTACCTTGTCATTCGTTTTGCGGACGGCGCTGTTGGCTATCATGTAGCCAGCACCGATGCCTGCTACTAGGCCCCCGATGATGTAAATGATGGTGATAAAATCCATTAGTTTTGGTAATCAGGATGTTGTGAAGGCGATGAATAACCCCAGATCGCAAAGGCTCAGCCAAAAATCCTTGACTGAAAGGGTCCCCGACAGCTGCACACATCCCCTCAGATAGGGTCTGTGCCAGTCCATGGCTGACCAAACAACATTCTCATCATTATCGGAGACTCTGCTCAACGATCGTGTATCCGTACATGACAACAGGCCTGCATACAGCTAGGCTTGTCCTAGTGCCCTTTCAGCACCTTTGCTTGCCCACCGTTACTCATTGCTAGAGTACCAGCAGCGTTCTAGGTCAGGCTAGGGCTTCAGGGCATCAGTCAACACCTTGTCTAGGTGTGAGATGTCTTGGCTTAGCGACTGCTCTTGCTGGGTGAACCTTTGCTCTGTCAGCAGCTTGTCGATGACGGTATCAAACGCCACCATTGCCAACAGATCTTGTTTGTCATGTATCTTGAAACGCTCTTTATAAGCGTTAACACTTTCGTTTAGCAGACGGCCTGCCTCGCGCACTACAGCCTCTTCATGAGCTTCCACACGTATCGGGTACTCACGGTCTGCGATCTTGATTTTGATCATCACCTGCTGCAGTGCCATGGTCGTTTGGGGATAGTGATTTGGGTTGTCCTGTATTAGGATTTTGAAGGCTCAATATTGGGGGCAGTGTGGTTCGGCGTGCATGCCTAAGCTACTGTTGCAGATAGGCAATGCAGGCGTCAATCTCCTTGATGTAGTCGTCCAGTCTGGACCGCAACATGTCGGCGTCGGCATCCGGAGAGGCCAACGTGGATGCAATAGTATTAAATTTGATTTGCTTTTGAAAGTCCCGGACCTTCTCGCGTTGGGTGTCGAGCTGCTGCTGGAGGTCATGGCGCTCCTTGTCAGCGATGCCAAGCTCGGTCCTCAGGTGCCGATAGGCCTCGGCCAATAGCTGCACTTTTTGGCTCAGCTGCGTGACCTGGTTCCGGAGTGCCTGGTGGGACGATGGAGTGCTCATAAATAGGATAATGTCGAGGGAGGGAGTAGGCGTTGGTGTGGTAATGGTTGAAGTAAGCATGGCTTGCTAGTATGGTACGAAACCAAGTCCTGTTGCGGCCAGTCAACAACAAAGGTAGGCTAGAATTCGTCCTTGAGGTCCTTCGGACGGGGGGCTTGGTACGTGTTCTTGCCAGCGGTGTCGGTATCTAGGTCCTGACGTTTAAGCTCTGCGCAGTTGAGCTGTTCGTCAAATCCCAGCGGTTTTTCAAATGGCCCTTTGGTTACTCCTGTCGCAGGGTTGGCATAAACCGAGTCCATAAAGTAGCTCCAGATCGGCATAGCCATGCGGGCACCTTGGCCTTGGTTGCTGGACCGAAAGTGGATCGACCGATCATCCCCGCCGACCCATATACCAGTCACCAAGTCGCGTGTGCAGCCAACGAACCATCCGTCCGAATAGTTGCTGGTTGTGCCAGTTTTGGCGCCAACCTCGTTGCCGATCAATGTTTTGCCAAGGCGGTATAGGCCCAATGCAGTACCGTTACGTTCGGTCGTGGCACCCTTTAGCATGTGTACCATCGTATAGGCAACGGTAGGCGAAATCGCATCTCGACGCTCGGGGATGAAGTTCCGGATTACGTTTCCGTTTTTGTCTTCCACACGTTTGAGGAAAATCGGTTTGATGTACTGACCATGGTTCACGAAGGTGGCATAGGCCCCCACTAGCTCGTATAACGAAACATCGCTAGCGCCTAAAATCAGTGGCGGCACGGGGTCAATTGTGCTCACGATCCCTAAGCGTTTGGCCATGTCTATCACTGGTGGTATACCGACTTGCTTCAGCATTCCTGCCGCAACCGAGTTGATGGACTGGGCCATAGCCTTCCGGAGCGACATGCGTTCGCCTGTATAAACACCGTCGCTATTCTTAGGGGTCCAGTCGGTATTGTTGTCATCGTTATGGAACGTCACGGGCGCATCGACCATCTCGTGGCAGGGACCAAAGCCGTTCTCGATACAGGTGGCGTATAAGATAGGCTTAAATGAGGACCCTGGTTGACGTTTGCCTTGCCGCACGTGGTCGTACTTGAAGTACTTATAGGTGATGCCACCAACCCATGCCTTGATCTGTCCTGTATGCGGATCCAGACTCAGCAGGCCGCTATGCAGGAAGCGTTTGTAATAGGCTATGCTATCAATCGGGCTGAAGTATTTATAAACGCCTGTGTCGCTAGCCCAGCTGAAGACGTGCATCTTGACCTTGGTATTCATTACCTTCCAGGCAGCCTCCTTGTCCCCATCTAGGTCCTGGATTAGCTGTCGATACCGATCAGACCGTTTAGCAGCATGCACGATGAAATCTTTGATCTCCCTACCATCTTCGTCACACCAAGGGTTTCGTCCGCTCCAGTACTTGTCAAAATCGCCCTGCTGTTTGCGCATGTGTTTGGCCACGGCAGCCTCTGCCGCATGCTGGATGTTGCTATTGATGGTGGTGTATATTTTGAGCCCGTCCGTGTAAAGGTCTAGGTGCTGCTCTTTGCACAGTGTCGCAAGTTCCTTCTTTACTTCGCCTCTGAAGTAGGTTGCACTACCGTCATTGTGTGACTCAACATTATAGTTGAGGGTAATTGGGGTGGCTTTAAGCCGTTCGGCCTCTTCATCGGACAGGAAATCATACCGACGCATTTGGTCCAGCACGACGTTACGTCTTCCGAGGGCTCGCTCCTTCCGATAGACTGGGCTGTATTGCGATGGACCTTTGAGCATACCAACCAAAAGGGCTGCTTGTTCGACAGTTAGTGCATCTGGTTTTGTGTTGAAAAACGTCTTGGCTGCTACGGTTAGCCCGAACGCATTGGACCCAAAGTGCACTGTATTGAGGTACATCGTCAGGATTTCTTTTTTGGAGTAGGACCGCTCGAGCCGGATGGCTACAATCCACTCTTTTGCCTTAATGATGCCTAGGCCTATGCCAGGGACGCCGCTCAGATGTCCGCCTAATTCTTCGGCACGTGTGTCATACAAGTTTTTGGCCAGCTGCTGTGTCAGGGTGCTGCCACCACGGGGTTTACCTTGTAGGGCCGACCAGAACAAACCCAAAATGCCCCCTAGGTCTATGCCACTATGTTCGTCAAACCGGATGTCCTCGGTGGCATATAGGGCCTTGATCACATTGCCCGATATGCCCTCGTACTTGACTGCGGTGCGGTTTTCGTGGAAAAACTTGCCGATTACTTTATTGTCCTCGCTGATGATTTCTGTCGCTAGCTCACTCTTAGGATTAAGCAATTTGTCCGTGCTCGGGAATGCCCCGAAGAGGCCAAACAAGTCTATAGAAACTGACCAGAAAAACAGAATATTGCCGAGGATCAGCAACACCAGCCCTATCCAGAACCAGAGAATAATACGTGCGTAAGTGGAAGATGCGGAAGCCAAGGGGTTATAGCTTTGTTGGAGGTGGGTCTGCGGACTCGATTATATTTTATGGGCAGGTCCGTGTTAGGCCAATTTGGGTAATGGCATCAGGACCAAATGAGTGGGCTATGGGCAATTAGCAATGGCTGGTAGGGGTCAGTCAGATGTGCGGAAGGTGGTAGACTGAATCATGGGCTGAGTCTTTAAGTAAATACCTAGTACCCCTGATACTTTACAACCCGCTAAATTAAGGTATCGGTACCACTTTTGGGCCATAACGTGGTCTGGATCTTATAAATTATCTGATCGTTAAATTCTGTAGGCTCAGACATAGCATCCGTGGGATATGCCCACCTGCTATGCTAGCTTTGCGGCCCATCCTGCAGGCTAGCGTAGCTAATGTTCCAGGAGCAGATTCAGACCGTTACTTACTTACCTTAAGTTGGCGTAGGCACCCAATTGCCGACTGACCTTAGGACCAAACATACAGAGCCCCAGCCATGTCCAGCCCATTGATATTAGACGGAAAGATTGCAAGCACAGCACTGCTAGACCAGCTCCAGCAGCAGCTAACCCAGGCTGTAGCCAGTGGCAAACGTGCACCACATTTGGTGGCTGTTATCGTTGGCAACAATGGCGCAAGCGAGACTTATGTTGCTAGCAAGGCGGCCCACTCTGAAAAAATAGGCATCCGGAGCACCATTCGCAGACTACCTGCTGAAGTTTCTGAGGCGGAACTTTTGGCCGTGGTTGCGGAGCTCAATCAAGATCCTGAGGTAGATGGATTTATCGTCCAACTACCGCTACCAGCCCATATCAGTGAGGCTGCCGTTACCAATGCCATCGACTGGCGCAAGGATGTCGATGGATTCCACCCCGAAAATGTCGGTCGCCTAGCCAAGAACTTGCCTAGTTATGTTTCTGCAACGCCTCTCGGTATCGTCAAGTTGTTGGAGCACTACCAAGTTGAGACTGTTGGCAAACATTGCGTCATCGTTGGCCGTAGCAACATCGTTGGCATGCCGATGGCTTTGCTGATGCAGCGCAACGCCTATCCGGGGAACTGCACGGTTACAGTCTGCCATAGCCGTACTCCTGACCTAGCTTACCATACCCGCCAAGCCGATATCCTGATTGCGGCCCTAGGCAAACCACGTTTCGTGACTGCTGATATGGTGAAACCGGGTGCCGTGGTGATCGATGTCGGCATCACTCGAGTGCCAGACGCCAGCAAAAAAAGTGGCTATGCTGTTGTTGGCGATGTGGATTTTGCTGCAGTGGCACCGATCACATCTGCCATTACGCCTGTGCCTGGTGGTGTCGGTTTGATGACGATCGCTGCCCTGATCCAGAATACAGTAAACGGTTGGGTTGCTTTTGGCGGAGGCCAATAGGGTAGTGTCATCTTCTAGGTCGCTACCTAGCCTAGTAGGCAGTGTCCGCTTAACCTAATCAACTATCGGGATTTAGGTCCTAATTTTGTCCATTAGGGTTTTCAGATAATAATTGGACCAATGTCAGTATAGAAAAGCCCCAAAGGAGCTGGTCGAAACTACATTTTCTGAACCCTATCTACCCTATCTATTCTTAATCGAAACCACAATCAAGATGCCACAGCGCTATGCCGTCATTGACCTAGGTACCAACACCTTCCATCTGCTGATTGCGGAACTGGAAGGCAAAAAGATGCATCAGCTCTATGCCGAAAAGATTGGTGTTAGGCTGGGCAAACCAGACCAAGAGGTGGCCTCTGATCAACCCCAAAGGCTGAGCGGTATATCGGCTGGGGTGATAGCGCCCACCGCCATCGAACGAGCAATGGCAGCCATGCACAGCTTTGTGGCCAAGATTGCGGAGTTTGGCCTTTCTCCAAGCAGTGCACAAGCTTTTGGCACTAGTGCGATGCGCAATGCCCAAAATGGTCAGGCAGTTGCACAACGCATCCAGGACGAAACAGGGATTGCCGTCAGCATCATCGATGGGGAACGTGAGGCTGATCTGATTTACAATGGTGTCCGTCATAGTTACGCGTTGCCCCCTATTCCATCCTTAATAATGGATATCGGTGGGGGGAGTGTAGAGTTTATCATCGCCAATGCAGACGGGGCACTTTGGCAACAGAGCTTTGAGGTCGGTGGGCAGCGCCTAATGGACCTCTTTATGCAGCAAGACCCAATAGGCCCAGGCCAAGTGGCAGCCCTAGAGGCTTGGCTCGAGAAGAACCTACAGGCCCTTTGGCAAGCTGCGGACCTATTCCAGCCAGATACCCTGATCGGCTCAGCAGGTACGTTTGAGACCTTGGCTGATATGTGTTTCTTTAAGCTCCAGTCCGAGCATCACCCATTTGAGGATTCATCTTGGGAGGAGCTGCCACTTTCTACTGTTTTTATCCTGACACAGGAGCTATCCTACCTCAACAAAGCCGAACGGTTGGCTGTGCCGGGTATGATCGAGCTCAGGGCAGATATGAGTGTGGTTGCCATGTTAATGTTACGCTACGTCTTGCAGCGTCTCGGCCTCAAACGCTTGTTGGCAAGTGTTTATGCCCTTAAAGAAGGTGTGTTTTTTCAGCTCGCTGACCAATTAGGCTAGGCCCCATGCAGCCTCTTGCAGGTACTGTTACCAAAACTGGAGCCTGAACCTAAAGGACCATATCAATTTTGGTGGTCTAGGTCTTAGCTTTGCATCATCATGAGCAACGCACGCGAAGTTATCCTGGACCGTATCAGCAAGGCGCTGGACCAACCATCTGCCCCACAGCCACAGCCAGACTATTCCAAGCCCATCTATTCCCGCCCAGACCTAGATGCCGTCACCGAGTTTGCTGACAACTTTGCCTCACGAAAAGGTATCCTGATCCCCTGCGCCAATCATGATCAGCTCCGGATTGCCATTGGCCAGTTTTTGCAGGAACGCCAATTCAAACATGTCAAGGTCTGGGAGCCTGACTTGGCTGTTATCCTAACCGCAGGCAACATCCCGTTTGACCATACAGATAATGATCTGGCTGCAGTTGAGGCTGGCATCACGTTTTGCGAGTGTATCATCGGCCGGACCGGGAGCTTCATCACGACCAGCAAACAACTCTGCGGGCGTCGCCTGACCATCTATCCACCTACTCATATTGTGGTGGCATACACAAGCCAGTTAGTAGATGACATTGGCGATGGCCTTGCTGTAGTGACAGAGCGATATGGCGATAAATTACCAAGCATGATTGGACTTGTGACAGGGGCTAGCCGCACTGCAGACATCGAGAAAACACTAGTTTTGGGTGCTCATGGCCCCAAAGAGCTGGTCATGTTTTTGGTCGATGACTCTGGCTTAACATCCGCTGATCATCATGTTGCCTAGCCAAGCGCAAACGGTCCAGATCGAATTGCCGGCAGGCCAGAAAGTCTATTTCGCCTCCGATTTCCATCTGGGCACACCAAGCCACGCTGCAAGCCGTGCCCGTGAGGACAAGATCGTCCGTTGGCTACGGCAGATAAGCCACGACTGTCATACCTTGTTCTTGGTCGGGGATATCTTTGACTTTTGGTTTGAGTATCGAGACGTCATCCCTAAGGGATTCATTCGGCTGCAGGGTCAGCTGGCAAACATGGTCGACGCTGGTATCCAGGTCATCATCTTTACGGGCAACCATGATATGTGGATGTTCGACTACTTTGGCCAAGAACTTGGTGTCGAGATCGTCCGCGAACCACGCCAATACCAGATCGGCGATCATACTTTTTTGATCGGTCATGGAGACGGCCTAGGCCCTGGTGACAAAGCCCATAAACTCCTCAAACGTGTCTTCGAAAACCGAGTTTGCCAGCGCCTCTTCGGATTTTTGCATCCCTACATAGGCATAGGCATCGCCACCCGCTGGTCTAAAGGCAGCCGAGCGGCTAACCTCAAGCGCGAGCACCTCATCCAGCTAGAGTCTGAGTGGCTTTATGCCTACTGCCAAGAGCAAGAGGCGACACGCCACCAAGACTATTACATCTTTGGCCATCGCCATCTGCCGATGAATGTTGTGGTAAATTCGGCAAAAACAGCCTATCAACCTGACCAAGAAAAGGTAACGAAATCAGGCCAAACACAAGGCCATGAGGCACGTTACATCAACCTAGGCGAGTGGTTTGGTCATTGCAGCTATGCCATGTACGACGGCCAAACAACCCATTTGCTTTACTTTAACGCCTAAACCAGAGCACAATCAATAAAGAGGATTTGCTATTGGGGTCCTGATATTTGTACTTTGGGCCAATACCAGACTGATCACGCCAAACGACTGCACCATGCAAAGCCGATTTTTTGCTTCATTCTTCCGTTCTGTAGTCCCACGTTCTGTGGTCATGGCAGGCCTGCTGACAATTTTATCCATTGCAGGACCGCTGGCCGCCCGTGCTGACGAGGGCATGTGGCTGCCGCTCTACCTCGATAAACTGAACCATGCTCGTATGCAGGCATTAGGGCTTCAGCTGCCAGCCGATGAGGTCTTCAGTAATGACAAAAATAGCCTCAAGGATGCAATCGTTTGGTTTAACGGAGGTTGCACTGCGGAGGTTATCAGCAAAAATGGATTGATCCTGACCAATCATCATTGTGGTTTTACGGAGATTGCTAACCATAGCACCCTACAGCATAACTATCTGCAAGATGGTTTTTGGGCCCAAGACTACAAGGAGGAGCTACCCAACCCTGGCCTTACTGTCAGCTTTGTGCGGTCGATGACTAACGTAACCAAAAACCTGCTTGAGGGCCTTGACCCCTACAATCTGAGTGATGCCGACAAGGCCACCTTACGGAGCCGTGTTGCGGACCTGACCAAATCCCTCAACAAAAACGAAGGCAAAGGCACCGAAGTCCTAATCAGGCCCATGTACTATGGTACTGAATATTATGCCTTCGTGCTCGAGACCTTCCGCGATGTGCGCCTAGTTGGCGCACCACCTAGTGGTGTTGGTAAGTTTGGCGGCGATACCGACAACTGGATGTGGCCACGCCATACTGGGGACTTTTCGATCTTCCGTATCTACGCCAACAAAAACAACCAGTCTGCCACCTACAGTGCCGAAAACGTACCGTACCAACCCCAGCGCAGCCTAACCATTTCGGTGCAAGGCATCCAGCCGGGGGACTTTACGATGGTCTACGGGTTTCCGGGCCGTACACAAGAATACATCAGCTCCTACCAACTTGAGCTGATCACTGAGGTTCAGAACAAGTACAAGATCAACCTCCGGACCCAGCGCCTCAAGGTGATTGATGCTGCCATGGCAAGCGCGCCAAGTTTGCGCCTAATGTATGCCGATGCCCAAGCTACCATTGCTAATGCCTGGAAGAAATGGCAAGGCGAAAACAAAGGCGTTGCTAGGCTCAAGACCCTAGAGGCCAAACGCAAAGAAGAGATTAGGTTTGCGGACTGGGCAGGTAGCAACTCAGCAGAAACCATCAGCAACTTGGTGGGCCACAATCGTAACTATGCCGAGGTGGTGCCAAGCCTCGCCCGCTGGACAGATAGCCTCCGGACGGTGGCCCTCGCAACGGATTATTACCGCGAGGCCATCTTGGGCAACGGTTTGCTCAACTTTGCCACCACTTGGGAGGATGCTCTCAAGTCCATGCGTAAGATGGGCGGCCAGGCGCCAGCCCCTGATAAAGTAGCCAGCCGTCTCAAGTCACTATCAGCCCAAAACAAAGAGTACTACTCACAGCACGACGAAGCCGTCGAGCGGCAATTGTTGGCTATTTGCCTGCGCGCCTACTACCTAGACATCAGCCCCGCCTTCCACACACCAGAGCTCCAGAAACTGGTCAAACAACATGGTGGCGACTTTGACAAACTAGCGGCTGAGCTCTATGCCAAAAGTCTGCTGGCCAATGCCACAACTGCCGGTAAGGGCCTCCAGATGCTTCTGAAAGGCGACACCAGCAAAATTAGCAAGGACCCAGCGTTGGTGTTGTTCCGTTCCTTCAATCGGCAGTATGCCAGCACATTGGTGCCACGTTATCAACGCTTTAGCCAACAGCTTGAGACTGCCACTGGCCTGATGTTAGAAGGCAACCGTGCCAAAAATAAGGAGAAATCAAACATCAAATACTACCCAGATGCGAATAGCACACTTCGGGTAGCTTACGGGCAGGTCAATGGCTACAGTCCACAAGACGGCGTCCAATACAAGCATTACACCACATTAGATGGTGTTGTGGCCAAACACAATCCGGACATCGAAGAGTTTAATGTTCCCAAGGGCCTTCTGGACCTCCATGCCAGTAAAGACTATGGTCGTTATGCCGTCAACGGTACCGTACCTGTTGCTTTTACAGCCAGCAACCATACCACTGGTGGCAATAGTGGTAGTCCTGTGCTCGATGCGCGTGGTCGGCTGATCGGTACCAACTTTGACCGTTGCTGGGAAGGCACCATGAGCGACCTCCAGTATGACAAAGACCAGTGTCGCAATATTGTCCTAGACGTGCGCTATACCTTGTTCATCATCGAGAAGCTGGGCCGCTGTCAGCGTTTGATTGACGAAATGAATATTGAGTAATGGTCTCCTGATTAGCTATGAACTTTAGCTATGTCATGAAACCGAAAAGGCACCCATGGCCTGCGCTGTGGGTGTTTTGATCTTTACTGACACTCTGGCTAAAAAATGCAAGACCTAAGCATGTGTTTGAAGCCTAAGTCCTGAATCGTTCAACAACCAGTTGCCAGTACTAATGCCAGATGTAAGCCTACATTTGTTCGACCATTTAGCCAACCGAGCTGAGTAGTTAACTACATTGTTTTTGGCGCAATCAGGGCCAATAGTATCCACCCAACACCGTTATGAAGACCGCCACCCGTACCTTACGCATTGGCCATCAGGCCTATGATCTTGGGGTACAGCCCCTTATCATGGGTATCCTGAACCTCACCTCAGACTCCTTCTACGAAGGTAGCCGGTTGGGCTTAGGTCAGGTGCTGGATATAGCTGCCCAAATGTTGGCGGATGGGGCCACAATCCTAGACCTTGGCGGATACAGCACTAGGCCAAATGCAGCTGATATCTCCGAACAAGAGGAGTTGGACCGTGTGTTACCTGCCATAGAGGCCATCAATCAGAACTTACCGAATGCCATCATCTCGATAGATACCTTTAGGACCTCGGTTGCCAAGGCGGCAGTCAGTGCCGGGGCCATGATGGTTAATGATGTGTCAGGCGGGCATGCGGACCCAGACATGCTGAGTTATGTGGCAGCAGCTAAGGTCATTTACGTCCTGATGCACAGCCGAGGCACACCAGCCACCATGCAGTCCTTGGCGCAATATCAGGATCTGACTAATGAGGTAGTGCAGGAGCTCCGAGGCCAGCTCGCACAGCTCCATACCCTAGGCCACTATGAAGTCCTGATCGATCCTGGGTTTGGCTTTGCAAAAACGATCGACCAGAACTACCAGCTACTAGCCCAATTGCGAGATCTGGAGCTGCTTGGTTGCCCCATTTTGGTAGGCCTTTCGCGCAAGTCAATGGCCTACCGGCCGCTTGGCATTACAGCCACAGAGGCCCTAAATGCGACAACTGTGCTTCATACATTGGCGCTTCAGAACGGTGCGGGCATGCTGCGAGTTCACGATGTCAGACCAGCGGCAGAGGCCATCCGGATTTGGCAACTTTACCAACGTTACCACAGAGGCTAGGTTGCTCCTCGGATTGCGCAAAAGGCTACTTTTTGTCAAACGTGGCCCGATATTGGTGCCTTGATGACATAATTGGATTATATTGGCGTTATGGGCCTACTGCATCCGTTGTGGATGCTTGAATTTCGTTTGCCCCTAAATGCCTTAGGCAACAATTGCCCCTGTGGTATGCTAAACCCATCCAAGTTGTCTTTTTTAATCCCTTATACGCCTAAATTCGATTGCCTTTGACCGATTGGAGCTTCAATATCGCTTTCCTTACGATTCGCTGGGTTGACATCTTGGATGTTGTTCTGGTGAGTTTCCTGCTTTACCAGCTTTATAAGTTGGTACGGGGCTCGGTGGCGTTCAGGATCTTCATTGGCTTTGTTACCATTTATCTGGTCTATTGGGTTGTGCGTGCCCTCCAGATGGAGTTGCTGACAGCCATTCTAGGCCAATTTATCGGTGTGGGGGTGATCGCACTCATCATTTTGTTCCAGCAAGAGATTCGTAAGTTTTTGCTGATGGTAGGTCGTAGCACCTTTATGCGTGAGGACGGCTTTTTGTCCATGTTCTTTAGGCGTAACGTTAACCAGCAGCAGTCAACCCTGCAGCCAGTACTAGACGCCGTCAAATCGCTGACCAACAACGAAACAGGTGCACTTATCGTGTTCACTAAAACGGATGAACTGCGCTACTTCGAGGAAAATGGCGACCTTATTGACGCTATCATTAGCAAGCGTCTCCTGATCAGCATCTTCAATAAAAATAGCCCTCTGCATGACGGAGCGGTTATTGTCCGCAATGGCAGGATCAGGTCTGCACGTTGTATCCTACCCGTGACCGACAAAACGGATCTGCCAGCACAATATGGCCTAAGGCACCGCGCAGGTCTCGGCATGAGCGAGGTTACCGATGCTGTGATCCTGATTGTGTCAGAGGAGACTGGTCAATTAGCGATCGCCCACGAGGGTGAGCTAGAAACCAATCTCAGCATGGCTGAGCTACGTGCCCGCCTAGGCAAGCTGCTTTTTGCCAAGCCCATCGCTGCGGACACCCTGACAGCCCATTTGCGCGCCCCAGAGGTCCAGAAGGATCTCCAGAAAGAGCCAGTCTAGCCCCGATTAGGGACATGTTTTTTGTACGTTGGGGAACATCCTAGATCGGCAATAGGCTGCATCCTCCTGCTACTGATACCGTTTGTTTGGCTAGTTTGGGCTAAATTGCGGCCAAATAACCATTGCCATAGCCATTTATAGCTAGGCCATAGTCTCGGTCGTCGCCAGACGAACATCGTGCTATGGTTCCCACCTCATCTCAGCCATATACCATTGTGGATAATACGCCAGTTCGCGTTCGTTTTGCCCCAAGTCCTACGGGTTCTCTCCATATCGGGGGGGTCCGGACAGCTCTATACAACTACCTTTTGGCCAAAAAAACGGGTGGCCAGTTCATCATCAGGATCGAGGATACAGATCAGACCCGTTTTGTACCTGGTGCCGAGGACTACATCTACGAAGCGCTAGACTGGTGTGGCATCAAAGCGGACGAGGGCGTGCGCCAAGGCGGACCATATGGTCCTTATCGGCAAAGCGAACGCAAACCAATGTACCGCCAGTATGCTGATCAGCTGGTAGCTGATGGGCATGCCTATTATGCCTTTGACACAAAGGAGGAGCTGGACGAAATGCGTGATCGATTAACTAAAGCTCGTGTTGCCAGCCCACAGTATAATAGCATCACTAGGGTTCAGATGAAAAATTCGCTTACTCTGCCTGCTGACGAAGTGGCTGCCCGACTTGCAGGAGGTGACCCATACGTCATCCGTCTGAAAGTCCCGCGCAAAGAAGAAATCCGCCTCAATGATCTTATCCGTGGGTGGGTAATGGTGCATAGTGCGACACTAGACGATAAAGTCCTGATGAAAAGCGATGGTATGCCAACCTATCACTTGGCAAACGTCGTTGATGACTACTTGATGAAGATAACCCACGTCATCCGGGGCGAAGAGTGGCTGCCTTCCGCACCAACTCACGTCTTGCTCTATAAGTTTTTGGGCTGGGAGGATGTAATGCCCAAGTTTGCACACCTGCCCCTCATCCTGAAGCCAGACGGTAATGGCAAGCTCAGCAAACGCGATGGCGATGCCCTTGGGTTCCCAGTTTTCCCGCTTGAGTGGACCGAACAAGAGACTGGCAAAGTCGTGAAAGGTTTCAGAGAAGAAGGTTTCTTGCCCGAGGCTGTTGTTAACTTCTTGGCCCTGCTGGGCTGGAACAACGGAACTCACCAAGAGGTCTATTCGATGGACGAATTGATCCAGGAGTTCACCGCCGAGCGTATCGGTAAGTCAGGCACCAAGTTTGACATTGCAAAGGCACGTTGGTTCAACCAGCAATACCTTCATGCCAAGACCTCAGTGCAACAGGCAGAGTACCTGCTAGCCGATCTAGCTAAAGAAGGCATCACGACCACCAACGAGTATGCTGCCCAAGTATGTGCCTTGGTGCAGGAGCGGACTGTTTTTTCGGGTGATTTCTGGAAGGAAGGTTCTTTCCTGTTTGTTGCCCCAACCGAATTTGACGCTACTGTTGCTGCCACCAAATGGTCATCAGATGCCGCCGCCGTTCTGACCAAGTTTGGCGCAGAGCTGGCCGAGTATCCATCCATAACGGCAGATGAGGCCAAACACCTATTGCACGAGATTACTGACGGCCTTGGTATCAAGATCGGTAAGGTGATGCAGGCCATACGCCTTGCGATCACGGGGCGTGCCGCCGGCCCAGATCTGATGCAGGTGATTGCGATTTTGGGCCCTGCCGAGGTAGCCCAACGTTGTGCCTACGCCATCAAGACTTTGGCCACTCACCTGAAGCCTGTCGTTTAAGGTCAGAAGATAGTGGGCTTTTAGATATTAAAAACCTGCATCAAGTCACAAAAAGCCTGTTTCCTATTGTTGGAGATAGGCTTTTTTATTGGCTTTTATTATTTGCCTACTCAACTGAATTGACTTTAGGCTGCCAACTCTTGGCTTGCTATTAGTGGTAAGGAGACTGTAAATGTGGTCCCTTTGCCTAGGGCACTATCCACTATAATCCTCCCTCCGTGCAGCTGTACGATCTTCCTACAGAGCGAAAGGCCAATACCATGGCCGGGGATATGAAGCGTGTTTTCGGACCGGTAGAAGGGCTCGAAGATATGGTCCAGCTCGTGGGGCGAGATCCCGAATCCTTTGTCGATGAACTTGATCACCAACCAGCCATCTCTAGGTTGCAGCTTGACCCCGACCCGGTTATCTTGGCTGAATTTGCAGCCATTTTCCATCAGGTTTTTGAAACAATTGCCTAGCCAGGACTGGTTCCCGTTCACGACCAGATCATTTTCGTCCGTCTCTGGGTCAAACTCGATTGAGGCACGATAGTTAGGTTTAGCCGTTGAGATGACATCAAGCATTTCCCATAATAGCGCATCAACCCGCACTGGCTCGAACCGAGGTCGGTAGCTTGTGTTGCTCAGTTGGCTCAGCTCAAGCAGGCCATTGGTCAGGACCGTCATGTTCTGGATGTCCTCCAGCAGGCTTTCCATTGTCAAGCGGTATTCGGCCTCTGACCGCTGTTGCATCAGGGCAACCTCTAGCTGCCCCCGGACCGAAGTTAACGGAGTGCGTAGCTCGTGGCTAGCATGCTGGACAAAACTTTTATTGTGCGCAAAGGCCTCCTCTAGGCCAGCCAACATTTGGTTAAATGTTGTAGCCAGCTGAGCGATTTCGTCTCGTTTGTTAGTCGTGACCACCCTTGTGTTGAGGCTGCTGGACGTGATTTGGTTCACTTGGCCAATGATCTGAGCGATTGGTGTCAATGCCCGTTTTGCAAACAAAATGCCAGCTAACCACATCAGGCCCAAACTGCCGACCCAAAACGAGGCCATAATAGTTCGAAGGAAGGCAAGCTTGCTGTTGCCATACCGGTCTCTGGCTGATACCAGGACATAAAATGGTAGTCCAGCCTTCTCGATGCTGATAGCTGTAAGTTCCTCGCCCGATGGTAGCTCTAGGTTCAGTTTTAGGCCTTTAGATAGTAAGGTAAACTGCTTGGCTGTCAACCGTGTGTGGCTGGTGCCGCTTTCAAACAAGATATGTTTCTGGGCGTCATAGATCACCAAGTCCTCGTCCACCAAACGTGTGAACTGTTGCACATAGAGCTGCTTTAACTGGCTTGGCGTTACCCCTTTGACGTTAAAATAGAACTCAGAGGCAAAAATGGCTTGGTCCTGCAACCGATCATAAAACTCGCGTTTACGATAGTCAGAACTGAGGTAATAGATACCGAAGCAGAATATCCCGAGTATGGTTGCTGCCAGCAGGGTGAAGGTCAGCGTGAGTTGGGTTCTGATTTTCATGCGGACTGGTAAGTTGGCTTTTGGATATGGTCTTGCTCTGACCAGACGCTAGCTGCACAATATACACAGCACGAATGTGACTATCATTGACCAAAACAAACATACCAAATTGCGGACATCTCCTGTGGCATTATGGCTAAGTAGGACCAATTGCCTAGGCTGTTTCGTCCTTCATGATGTAGCCCATGCCAATGACGGTATGGATCAGCTTGGGGCTGAAGTCACGGTCGATCTTCTTGCGTAAGAAGTTGATATAAACGTCGATCACGTTAGTCCCTGTATCAAAGCTGATGTCCCAGACTTTGACCGCAATATCAGACCGGGATATAACTTTGCCTTTGTTCCGGAGCATGTAGGCTAATAGCAAAAACTCCTTGGCCGTGAGGTCAATCTTGATCCCGTTCCGACGCACCGTCTTTTCGTCAGTATTGACCTCAAGGTCAGCCAACTTCAGGATGACGGTGTGGCGCGTACTATCCAGCGAGCGTTTATGGAGGGCCTTGATCCTAGCTACCAGCTCTTTGAACTCAAAGGGTTTGACTAGATAATCATCCGCACCATTGTCAAAACCTAGGATTTTGTCGTCAGTGGCGCCTAAAGCAGTGAGCATCAAGATGGGCACCGACGGGTTGACGGCCCGGATCTGGCGACAAACCTCAAAGCCATTCATGAGGGGCAGGTTGATATCCAGCACGATGATCTCGAAATTCTTCTGGAGGGCCAATGACAAACCCACAACGCCGTCATAGGCAATTTCCACCTCCCAAGCCTGCTCCTCGAGGCCCATTTTGATAAAGCCGGCAACTTTTGGCTCGTCCTCGATGACTAATACTTTCATGATTGTGCTGGGGGGGGTGGAGTAATGTGTGAGGTGAGATGGCTGGTATTTGCGGTAATATCAAGCAAATGGTACCTGCCCAGTTGTCCTGATAATTGGTCCTAAGACATTGTTTGTCTGTCAAAGGTTGGTCCAGAAAACGAACCGATACACTTTTTTTTCGTAATTGATATTAAATTTAATGCCAATTGGGGTTTAGGATTAAATTCGTTTAAGAAACACAGACATTCACCGTGGTCACTGATCTGATTGGCTTCCGGCCCAGAGGATCTAGCGAGTTATGATTTGCTTACAGGCACTGGACGTCCCCTCTTTGAAGCCATAGGTGAGAGCAGTGCCGGTAAATTTGCCATTGCACCAAAATTTGGCACCAGAAGCCTGTTTGCTAAGATCCCAGTCTTATATTTGCCACACAGGATTGCTGGCTGTTCGGCTTTGCACATCTGCCCCAAGAACCCATCAGCAATGTAGGGTAGCGGTGATGGACAAGTATAGAGCAGGCAGTGTTGTCAGACCAACAGAAAACGAACGACGCGTATGTGGTTTTATGAATTTGTGATGGCTTGCGTTTTTGGCACCATCGGCACCATAGTAGGTAGTGTCACGCTTATGGCTTTTATCATGCCCAATAGCATTTTTGCGCACTGGTATGGCCCAGGTGTCAAGAAAAACACTGTCGTAAAAGAAACCAAGTTGTAGGCCCAAAGGCCCACAGCTGCGCATTCTATTGACCCCTCATTGTGGGTCATCCACCACTAGCTTCGTCGTCCCATGCGTCATTAGTCCATGACCAAGGTACAACGGAGCTATTGCTATTGGTAGGAACGAGACCAGCATTGCCGCTAGGCAAGGCAAGATTCTTCCGGATTAGCTGTTACTAGGTTAATCAGGTTTGGTGTTATTCTAGGGCTATAATTGAACAAAAATCGCCACTATTGGTCAGCAATTTGGCGCACGCCAATTACGCGATGCAGCCCGCTCATCACGATCTGTGTAGCCCCAGCGTGTTTCTGGCAATAGGCCGATGCTGCCTCGCCAGCGGCTTTGCAGGCAACCTTGTCTGTTAACAGGCTAACAAGCTGGCTAGTGGCTTGGGCCACCGTGCCGCAGCTGAAAGCGCCACCTTGCCGCAATAAGTCAGTTGCCTCTTTAAACTTCCGGAACTTGGGTTTGCCAAACAGGACGGGTACGCTATAGACCGCCGCCTCTAGGATGTTGTGCAGGCCACTCCCGTAAGCACCACCAACCCAGGCGATGTCGGCATATTTGTAGATACTGCTCAGCATGCCAATGTTGTCGATGATCATCAGGTTGGCAGCGGTTGCGGTTTCGGGCAGTGCGGCTGAGTAGCGCAGGCTTTGGTAACCTGGCCAGTTATCCAGCTCGGCTAGGTGGTCTGGTGTTAACTCATGTGGGGCAACGATAACTTTGGGACGGATCGCTTGGGGCAAAGCAAGGACGGCTTCCAACACCACCTTGATGTCCATTGGCCAAGCAGAGCCCAGCACCAAAACTTTGCCATCCCCTTTGAACGTATTGATCAGGGGCAATTTGCCGACACTTTCGGCAATCTGGATTACACGATCGAAACGGGTGTCGCCTGCCACCTCGGTATGGGGCATCTGGATGCGCCGCAGGAGACGGGCCGAGGCTTCGTCTTGGGTATAAATCAGGCTAAAGCTAGATAGGACCAACCGCATAAACCGCCCCCATGGTTTGAAGAAGATCTGGTTTGGCCTAAAGATGGCCGAAAAGCTAATGGCTGGGATGCCACGGTCCCGTAGCTCCAGCAAATAGAATGGCCAGAATTCGTACTTGACAAACAATGCGAGATCTGGGCGGACCACGTTTAGGAAACGTACGCTGTTTTCGGGCGAGTCGGACGGTAAATAGGTCACGACATCGGCCCCTGCATAGTTTTTCCGGATCAGGTAGCCAGAGGGCGAAAAGAAGGTCAAGACGATGCCCCAAGTAGGGTACTGCTCTTTAAATGCCTCGATGACGGGGCGTGCCTGCTCAAACTCGCCCAAGGAGGCTGCATGAAACCAGGCGACACGCCCAGGCAAGGTGCTGCGGCCTCGCTCTAGCTGTTGCCAGAGCTCGTTGTCACGGCCGTCCACCCAAGCCTTTGCCTTTTGGTGACCAGCGCCAGCCACAAGCTTGATCGCGGCCGGATAGACTCGCGAAAACGCCCGATAGACCCAATATCCTGTACTTGTTTTTGCCACTTTTTTGCTGGCAGGTCACAACAATTGGCCTGCATATTGCTTATTTATCTTGCAAGTAAGCCATATTGCTGATCAAGATTGCTGCCCTGTACTTTCTATTTTATGTTCACCGCTGCCAATGCTGGTTTTCGGCCCAATCAGCTGCCACCTTCTTTGTCAGATAGGCGGTTAGAGGCCCGTTATGCCCATAATTTTTGGCACTTTAGTCTTCTGATTTTTCTGTCGGCTGGTTTGGTCCTTTTTGCCCAAGCGGCTATGTCACAAGTCCGGCTAGAGGGGGTTTGGCATAAAGGCGTTGTCATTTTGGCGGATGGGGATACCCTAGAGGCCGAATTCACGATAACGCTCAGCACCGACATCATCCAGGCTAGGCAAGGCCAACGAATAGGTACATTCAGCGCCCGTCAGGTGCGGTATGCCTACTTTTCGGACTCGGAGACAGGCAACATGCGCTATATCTTCAGCCAGAACTACGCAGCCACGCCTAATGGTTATAAGGTGCCACGATTGTTCGAGCTTGTGCAGGAGGGGCGTTTTGCCAGCTTGTTTTGCCGAGAGTCCATAGTTAATGACAACGACATGGTCATGAACCCATACACAGGCATGATGATGAGCAGACCTTATCAACGTTTGGTTTTTGACCACTACATCCGCAAACAAGACCGAACGATCACGTTGGTGAAGTACCGAAAGCGTGATATGCTTCTAATTTTGCAGGATCAGCAGGAAGGAATGCGCAAGTACCTAGAGGATACCTCACCAGAGTATAGCAACCGCCAATCCCTGATCAAGATACTAGAGCACTATAACAACTTATGCCTCAGCAGCCAACCACAACCGAAGGATACAACGTCCCAACCATCCCCAACAACCGGCCCCTGATCTTGGTCAGTAATGATGATGGCATTGGCAGTAAAGGCATAGCGGCCTTGGTCGAGGCAGTGCTCCCCTTAGGTGAAGTGGTAGTGGTCGCACCTGATAGCCCACAGAGTGCTATGGGGCATGCAATAACAGTCAATGGTAGTATCAGGCTAAAGCCAAGCAAGCAGTTTGGGCCATCCGTCAGAGCTTTTGCCTGTAGTGGCACCCCAGCAGATTGTGTTAAGCTAGCCAAACACCTAGTCTTGCGAGACCGCACCCCTGATCTGGTTGTTAGTGGTATCAATCATGGGGCCAACACCAGTATCAGTATTCTGTATAGTGGTACCATGAGTGCCGCCATGGAGGCCGCCATCGAGTGGGTGCCTGCCGTTGGATTTTCGGTAGATGATTTTGACCATCATGCTGATTTCAGCCATAGCATCATCCATGTGCGGGAGATCGCACGTCGTATTTTGGCAGACGGTTTACCTAAAGGAGTGGTACTCAATGTTAACATCCCCAGCCGGAAGGAACAGCCGATTCAGGGAATCAGGGTTTGCCGCCAAGGAGATGGATATTGGAAAGAAGAGTTTGTCCTTGTGGATGCTGACGGACCTGAGCCAAATGGCGTGCCTGACCTGACCCAAGAGCAAGCCTTTTTGCTAAAGGGTGATTTTGTCAACAGGGATACAACAGCCCGGGACACTGACCTATGGGCCATTGAGAACAATTATATAGCTGTCGTCCCTGCGCAGTATGACCTAACAGCCTACAATACCCTTGATACCTTGCGCGAGCAGTGGAACATCGACCATCATTGATCTGGTGGCTGCACCTTTACCTTTGCCATCTGCTCCGGACTGGATAGTTTTGGTTCGTTTGGCTTTTATACCGATTATTGACCCTGTTATCGGCAACTTCTGATTGCTACCACTGGTAGTTCGTTGTCATAGCTCAACATTTTGTAATAGCCCCCAACCAATGGACTTTAACAACCTGAAGCTCGAAATTGCTGCCAGTGGTATCGCCACCCTGACCCTTAACCGTCCTACCAAATACAACGCGCTCAACGTTGAGACGATCACCGAGCTGGGTCGCGCTTTTGACTATATCTATGACGAGGCCTCGATCAAGGTTGTTATCCTGACAGGGGAAGGGGAGAAGGCATTTGCTGCTGGAGCTGACATCAGCGAGATTGCGAACCTGAACGAGCTTTCGGCACGCAAATTCGTTGAGCGCGGTCAAGAGGCTTTTCAAAAGATCGAGAGCTGCCCCAAACCAGTGATTGCTGTCGTTAGCGGGTTTGCCCTTGGTGGTGGATGCGAGCTAGCAATGGCCTGTCATATCCGGATTGCAGCTAGCAGTGCCAAGTTTGGGCAGCCAGAGGTTAACCTAGGCCTAATTCCGGGCTATGGTGGCACCCAACGCCTCACCTTGCTAGTTGGCAAAGGGCGTGCGCTAGAGCTTATGCTGACTGGCGTTGCCATCTCAGCAGATGAGGCTTATCGCCTTGGCCTAGTGAACCATATTGAGGCCGACAAGGAAGCAGCTATGACCAAAGCCTTGCAGCTGGCCGACAAAATGATGACCAAGGCTCCGATTGCTTTAGGCCTAGTCATTGACTGTGCTAATGCCGCCTTGCTTGCTGAAGATGGCTATCAGGCCGAAGCCAATGCTTTTGCCAATGCCTGCAAAACTGATGATTTTCATGAAGGCACTGCTGCCTTCCTCGAAAAGCGTAGCCCTGCCTTCAAAGGTCGATAGGCCTACCGAAAGCCCGACCCTATGTCAATGCTCAAAAAACTAGCGGGCCAGACTGCCCTCTATGGCGTCAGCAGCATTCTGGGCCGCACCCTGAACTACTTTTTAGTCCCACTCCATACCTCCGTCTTCAAGGCGGGTGAGTTTGGGGATATAACGGGCATCTATGCCTTGGTGGCCTTCCTGAACGTGGTCTATACCTTCGGGCTGGAGACCACCTACTTCCGGTTTGCGAGCAACAAGCTGGCCACCGATGCCGAAAAGGCCAAGTTCTATGGCCAGTCCTTCAGCATATTGGCTTTGGTGTCCGTTTCGCTAAGCCTGATCCTGTACACTTGGGCAGACCAGGTGGCGGCATCAGTAGAGGCACCAGGTAAAGGCATTTACATTCGTTGGATGGTCTTCACGATGCTCATCGATGCCTTTGTGGTGCTGCCATTCGCTAAACTGCGCCTTGAGGGCAAAGCTTTGCGTTTCGTGATCGTCCGGATGACAAGTATCGTCTTGACCTTTTGCCTTAATCATTTCTTCTTGGGTTTTGTCCTTCCTGCAGGCTCGGGTACTTGGGGGCCAGACTGGCAACAGCTAGTCGCTCCTCTTTTTGACCCAGCCCTTGGTCCTGGTTATGTATTCTTGGCCAACCTCATCGCCAACGGTGTGATGGCCCTGATGCTGGTGCCCCAGTTCCTGCAAGTCAGGCTGGTGTGGTCGGCTGAGCTGGTCAAACGACTGACGGTCTATGCCTGGCCCTTGCTGATCATGGGCATGGCCGGCATGGTGGACGAGATGCTTAGCCGCTTGATTTTGGTTAAGGTGCTGCCCATTGGCTTTTATGATGGGCTCACCAATAAAGAGGCCCTTGGCGTGTTTGGCGCCTGTTATAAGCTCAGCATCTTCATGAGCCTAGCCATCCAGGCATTCCGCTATGCTGCTGATCCGTTCTTTTTCAGCAAGGCCCAAGAGCGCAATGCCCCCGAGGTCTTCGCCAAGGTGATGCATGCCTTCGTGATCGTTTGCTTAGCCCTATTCGTCGGGGTGAGTCTCAACTTGTGGTGGCTGGCTCCGCTTTTCCTCAAGAAGGCAGTTTACTTGACAGGGCTAGACATCGTGCCAGTGTTGCTGCTGGCCAATATGCTGCTTGGGGTTTACTACAACCTTACGGTCTGGTTTAAACTCACGGACAATACACGGTTTGGTACCTATATCAGCCTTGGTGGGGCGGCCTTTACCCTTGTTGCCAACCTGATTTTGATACCTATCTTGGGTTATATGGGGTCTGCACTTGTAACGATGCTATGCTATTTGCTGATGTCTGTAGCCTGTTACTTGCTAGGCCAACACTATTGGCCTGTGCCTTACCAGTGGGCCAAAACCTTGCGCTATGTGGCAATTGCGGTAGGCCTTGTGTTGGTGCAGCAACTATTTGGTGCCGCATGGCATCCGATGATACGGATAGGCTATACCATGGGTTCTGTTGGCCTTTTTGCTGGCTATGCAATCTGGGCTGAGGGGCTATCCCTAGCCATGCTGAGGCGCAAGTAAGCATGGTTTGGATATTTGGATCAGACCAAATCATCCACCGAAAATTGGGCTAAGGTTTGCAGAGACCAACACTATTTTGCTATTTTAAGGCTATGTTTGGTATGCTTTGCTAATCCGAAAGCAGGGCCCCATTGCTCATTTAGGTTTGATGCCTCTTCCTATTTGCCCATCTTGATGATTACACCACTACTATCCAGAATCCTGACCATTGGCTTGTTGTTTGTAGCTGGCACCAGCCTAGCACAAGAGCCCACAACAGCAGAGCCTAACGTCACTAAGGTTGACACCGTCAAACACTGGAAGTCGGATGGGCAACTAGGCCTTTTCCTGAATCAAGCCTCTTTTAGCGAGAACTGGAAGGCGGGTGGTGTCAACTCGATTGCGTTTGGTGGGGTGGCACAGTTTGCGGCCAAATACCAACGCGAAAACCTCAGCTATACGCACGACACCCAGCTCACCTTTGGTCTGGTCCAGAATCAAGGCCAAGGCCAACGCAAAACCAATGACCTGATCTTTGTTGACAACAAAGTGGGCTATAAGTTCGCCGCCAAGTGGGACTTCTTCGGCTCGGTAACGTTCAATAGTCAGTTTGCTCAGGGCTTCAAGTACGACAAGGATGCCGCTGGCAATGAGACCACAACCTACGTGTCTAACTTTTTGTCTCCAGGCTACCTCACCGAAGCCCTTGGTGTTGAGTATCGCCCAACAAGCTACGCCAGCGTCCGGATGGGAGTAGGTGGCCTGCGCCATACCATCGTGACGGATACGAACATCTACCGCACGGTTGATGGTAATTACGGTGTTGGGGTAGGGCAATATGTCCGGACACAAGCCGTGTTCCAGCTCTTGGCTACTTTTGACAAAGACGTGGCCAAGAATCTCAACCTCAAGGCGCGGTATGTCAGCACGCTAGACTATGCCAAGCTCAACCTCATTTCGCAAGGGCTTGTTCATCGGCTGGATGTTTCAGTCACGGCTAGAGTCAACCGTTTCGTGAACGTCAATCTTGGGGCGATCTTCCTTTATGACTACGACCAAGACAAAAAAGTGCAGTACAGCCAATCACTAGCCCTTGGTTTTTTATTCAAGTTCTAGTCTCCCAGTCTTAGTATCAAGATTATTAGTCCAACAAATACACCCCAAAACGAATTATGGGATTTTTTAAGGAGTTCAAGGACTTTGCAATGCGTGGCAACGTGGTCGATCTGGCCATCGGTGTCGTCATAGGTGCTGCCTTTGGTAAGATAAGTGCCTCCCTAGTGTCGGATATCATTATGCCACCGATTGGTGCCTTCCTGCAAGGCGAGCAATTCAGCAAAATGGCCCTGACAATTGTCAAGGCAGCAGGAGATAAACCTGCTGTCACAATCAACTACGGATTGTTCCTGCAGGCAGTTATCGATTTTTTGATCATTGCTTTTGTGGTATTTTTGCTCATCAAGGCCATTAACAAGATCACCCGCAAAGCTGATGATGCAGCAACCGAAACCCCTGTAACACCAGCGCCTTTGCCAGAGCCAAGCAATGAAGAAAAGCTCCTGACAGAGATCAGGGACCTACTTAAACGCCAAGCATAGGCTGGTTTTTGTCCTAAGGACCTAGTGCCCAAGTTTGCTTTACCCTGCTTTAGATGTCTGAATGTGATTATTCTGGGACCATTGTTGGTTAACTTTTAGGTTGATTGCCATGAAAGCATGGTGGCCTCGCTGGGGTTATCCAAGGAAGCGGCCCTGCTAAGGATAAAAAGCGTGCCCAAGCCCTGTTATTATACCTTTAATAACTGATACAGGACTTGTGGCGAGCCTAGCTTCCTTGGCAAAAAGGGCTATCTTCGCCCAGTTTTGATCACAACCGAATCATTTTTAGTACCCCCGAACTCCCCCTTACATCTTTATGTCATTTAGCAAAATAGAAGCCCTCTTGGGTGCTGATGCCGACAGCCTGCTTAACCACAGCTGCAAAACGATCGATGCTAGCCATCTGCATTTGCCAGGTGCTGATTTTATCGACCGTGTGTTCGAGAAAAGCAACCGCAATCCGCAAGTCCTGCGCAACTTAGCTGCCCTCTACAACAATGGGCGCTTAGCCAACTCAGGTTACATCTCGATCCTGCCTGTTGATCAAGGCATCGAGCACACTGCTGGCGGTAGCTTCGCCCCCAACCCGATGTATTTCGACCCCGAAAACATCATCAAGTTGGCCATCGAGGGCGGATGTAACGCTGTAGCAACCACTTTTGGCGGCCTTGCAATGATGTCGCGTCGGTATGCCCACCGCATTCCGTTCATCGTCAAAATCAACCACAACGAGTTGATGACCTACCCGAACAAATTTGATCAAGTGATGTTCGGTTCGGTAGATGATGCCTGGAACCTTGGCGCTGCTGCCGTAGGTGCTACCATCTATTGGGGTGCACCAGAAAGCACACGCCAGCTGCAAGAAGTAGCTGCCGCCTTCGAGCGTGCGCACGAGCTCGGCATGGCTACCATCCTGTGGTGTTATACCCGCAGCAATGGCTTCAAGAAAGATGGTGTTGACTACCACACCGCCGCTGACCTATCGAGCCAAGCCAACCACTTAGGCTCTACCTTGCAGGCCGACCTCATCAAACAAAAGATGCCGACCACTGCCGCCTCTGGGTTCAACAACCTTGGTTTTGGCAAGTCGCATCCGAAGATGTACACCGACCTCATGAGCGATCACCCAATCGACATGACGCGCTACCAACTCGCCAACTGCTACATGGGCCGCGCTGGCCTCATCAACTCAGGTGGCGAAAGCAAAGGTGCCTCTGATCTTGCTGAGGCAGTAACAACCGCCGTCATCAACAAACGTGCTGGTGGCACAGGCCTCATCCTTGGTCGCAAGGCTTTCCAACGTCCATTTGCTGAAGGTGTCCAGCTGCTGAATACCATCCAAGACGTTTATCTTTCTGACGAGATTACGATTGCCTAAGGCATTAACTATTGGTATTGATCATTGTGAGCCACTTGCTTATTGCAAGTGGCTTTTTTGTGGGGTGGGGATATGATATACACCGATGAATCTCTGATGTACCTACAACAAAGTGCTTGTTTTTCCAGACAAACAATTTAGCTTTATCTGTGTTTTTATATCTACCACTTTTGCAAAAAAATGAGCCATGAAAATCAGCTATGTTTTTAGCCTTTGTTTATTAGTCCTGATCGCTGGCCTCGATACTGCCAAAGCTGCCGAACCAAATCCTGCCATCGGGATCGCTAAAGCCTTGATGGTCCTCAGCTTTCCGCCTCCAGCCCAACCATCTCCACAGGCGGTTAACTCTAGGACAATGTCCAGGCTAGGACAGGCCCAAGTACTGGAGCAATACAAGGACAAATCATCCTTACTTTTCGTCGAGAATAAAGGCCAAATCAGGGATGTAGTGGGGGAGGCCCATCCAGAA
This sequence comes from Cytophagaceae bacterium, assembly GCA_027490155.1. GTDB lineage: Bacteria > Bacteroidota > Bacteroidia > Cytophagales > Flexibacteraceae > CANHWS01. The sequence goes on from JAIXYP010000069.1 coordinate 113,237, forward strand.
ATCTTATTTTCGGCAGCGGGTGCTGGTGTCAATATCTACTTGACCAACCATAGCATCGACTATGTTTTCAGCAAGGTGACTCGGCCAGCCGCTAATACCAACCTAGGTGATGGATCTATTGCTGAACCTCAGGACATCAAATCAGGTGCACAAGGTGAGTTTCAACGATTCAGGCTGGAGCTCATAGGGGCCAACATAGCTGCCGAGGTTATTACCGAAAAGGCGAACCCCTATTTCGAAAATTTCTATTACGCCCATTGCCCCAACGGTCTGCGTGCCAACAGCTTTGAACGCATCAGGGTCAAGGATGTCTACCCTGGTATCGACTGGGTTGTCTATAGCCATGGCCAAGGCCTCAAGTATGATTTTGAGGTGTCGGCAGGTGCTGATCCTGACCGTATCAGTCTAGCTGTGCAGGGTGCTGAGGCCAATATCACGGCTAATGGTGAGCTCAAGATGAGCACCAAGCTTGGTAGCGTCACAGATGATAAACCTGTCAGTTATCAACCTGGTGCCGAGGTCCAAACAAAGTTCGTTGCCCGTGCTGATAACACCTTTGGCTTTAGCCTCAACCATGACGAAACGATGCTACTCATCATCGACCCTAGTGTTGTTTGGGCTACCTATTTCGGTACTGAGGGGACCGGCTATGGCATGACCTGTTCTGTTGCCTCAAATGGCGACCTGATCGTGGGAGGCACAACGGCATCATCTGTTTTTCCGACGTTATTGGCATTTCAATCAACCAATGGATATTATTCTTTTATCGGCCATAGCTCGCTAGTCCGTGGTCTTGATGATGGATTTATGGCCAGATTTACTCCTAACGGCACGAAACTATGGGCTACCTATTTCGGTGGCGATAGTTGGGATAATGGTAGCTCATGTATCCTTGACCTAGATGGAAACATCTACCTCTCTGGATATACCTCCAGCACCAACTTGCCGGTTGCCAATGGGGTTCAATCCCAAACTGCGGGTGCTTTCGATGCATTCCTAGTCAAGTTTAGCGGCACAGGCCAACGGATATGGGGTACTTACTTTGGCGGAGTTCAGAACGACTTTGGTTTCGGCAGTGCAGTGGACCGTTGGGGTAATGTGGCAGTCGTTGGCACTAGCCAATCAGACAACTTCCCGTTGCTAGGTGCTACGCAAACGACAAGGAGTGGTAATCGAGACGTTTTTGCTACCAAATTCTCGAGCACTGGCGCTGTGCTGTGGTCCACCTATTACGGCGGCCCAGAGGACGAACATACCACCTCCTGCTCGTTTGATGGATTAGGTAATTTATTTGTGGCAGGTTCTGCTTTTTTAGGTTTCCCAGTCCTTCCACCAGCTCAGGGTACACCTGGGCGCGAGCAAGATGCCTTTTTGATCAAGTTTGTAAATGATGGACGCTGTCAATGGGCCACTTTTTGCGGGAGTGATAGTTATGAAGCTGGCTTAGCTTGTGCTGCTGATGCTTTAGGGAATGTCTATTTGGTCGGCCAGACGGCAGCTAGCTCCAATTTATTAAATCCCCGTCCGCCACTCCCTAACTTCGGTTATTATACCTTCATACGGAAATACTCATCAACAGGTATTCGGTCATGGGATCGTTATTATGCGGGCAATGGTGGTAGCAAACCTTACTTCGCAATGGTTGACCAAGATGGTAACCTTTTGATCACTGGCGAGACAAGGATAATCAGTCCCGTACCAGACTTGTTGGGACCCATTTCGATCCTCAATAACAAAACAAATGCCTACTTTTTGAAGTATGATGGCTTCGGCGTTCGGCAGGCCCTGTGGGTTTATGGAGGTGACGAATATGATGATAGTTTTGGTTGCGCTCCGGACGGCGCTGGTAATGTTTACCTCACTGGTTCGACCAACTCACTAAACCTGCCTACCACCCCTGGTTTACCCACCAATCTGCCACCTGGTTTCCATAGTGGCACGGGCTACATTGCCAAACTGAGCTTCGCCGTCATCAGCCAATTATCATCTGAGCAAAAGGCCACTGACAACCTCATCTTATCAGGCAACCCCGTCCGTGGGCAGTTTGGGCTCAGTTTGCCAGACCAGGAACTGCAAAAGGCCACTATCTATGATCTTCAGGGGCGTGTTGTGCTTCGCGAAGTACTTGCAGGTAATCAGGCAACGATTGATACAAAAGGTATCGCAGCAGGGGCTTATATCCTCCGGCTCGAAACTTCTGGCGGCCCCAAGATGCGAAAACTTGTCATCGAATAGGTTGGTAGGTTGATACCCCCCCCCATTTCGTAGTTTCTGGACCCAATCTTATCCACTAATTCCCCGCATTTCTGTCTTTGATTGAAGGGGCAAATGCCTACCAGTCCGACCAGCCAGAATTAACCAGCTTAGCTCAAAATTTGTTGCCCCAACTTGTTGTTGGCCACAGTGGTTTGGGCTGGGGTTGAGGAGTTCCCCTAAGTCAACGAAGCCTGTGCCTGATGGGTTATTCGTCCTTCACACATCCCCAAACATTCCTATCCGACCAAGCCAAGTATTGACTGGTACTCGATTTCGGCACAGCAAACACCGCAAGTAAATTAAAAGCGGCAATCAGCACTCAAAGGGTCAAAAATGTCTAATTTTAAGTGTCGCAGGTAGAGAATAGGCTCTTGAAGTTTTAGGGCTTAATCATGACCGTCCTGAGCAGATTGCTTTTATGCCTAGCTCGCTGATTAGCCACGAACTGGTAAGAGCACCCACAATCCCTGTCAGAATGGTCGAATTAGGTTGCTGAAGTTGAAGGCTAAGGCTTTATGGGTTCGGGGAGGTATAACGCAAGTATTAATACTCATTTTTGTTTAGTAGCTTATTGCCAGTACAACTTTTCGGCAACAGCTAAGTAGTTTAGCAGCATTACAAAAGCGCTCAACTCTCTCATAATTACCGTACTAATCATGAGAAACTATGTTCCCATCCAGATTCTCGGAATTACCTGCTTGGCCTCCTTCCCAGATTACTCCATCGGAAAAGCCAAAGCCATCAACAGTCAGAAAACGCCCTGTTTGTTGTTTTTCGAGAACGATGGTCAAACAGCAGATATTGAGGGCAAGCTCCATCCTTAGAGCCTCTTAACCACGAAGGCAGCAGGCGGAACTAACGGCTTTTAGCATCCAATATTTACTCACCAAGGGCAAGCGGGAAACTTTCTAATTCTAAAACAGGTTAAAACAAAGTTGTCAAGACGGCCAAATGCCTACCAGTCCTACCAAAACCAAATGATCCAGCCCAAATCGAGATTTGTTGCCCCAAATTGTTGCTGGCCACAGTGGTTTGGTCTGGTTATGCTTTTGACTCTATCCTGCTTTTTAGCCCAGGCGCAAAGGGCCGAAACAGTTGACTTTTGGCGCAGCCAATGGGCTCAGGCAGGTATCCAGACGGCTTTGCCAAACCCTGCTTTACGGCTGGACGTCACCAGTTATGGCGCCCTAGGGGACAGCACCAAGGACTGTAGGGCAGCCTTCGTGTCGGCCATTGCGGCTCTTGCTGGTCGGCCTGGGGTGATCTATGTACCACCAGGCAAATACCGCGTTACCCGCACCATTGCCCTGCCTTCTAATGCGATCTTGCGCGGGGCTGGCTCGGCCCAGACTTCCATCATTTTTGACTTTGGCACCACGTCCGGCGAAAGCAGCATTAGTATTGCGGGTTCCACCAACGGGGCGTTTTGGGGCCTTGCTGGCGGATATCAGATGGGGTCTGATTGGGTGTCCAGCCAGACAGCACAGACCTTAGCACCGGGGGACTACATCCAGATCTTGCAGGATAACCTCTGGGAGACAGTCCCGGCTACCGCTTGGGCTGCCAAGTCAGTAGGTCAGGTTGTGCAGGTACGGTATGTGATTGGCAACAAAATCTACCTCCGCGAGCCTATCCGAATTAATTTCAGAGCCAACCTTAACCCAGTTGCCCGCCGTGTTACACCAAAAGAGTGGGTCGGCATCGAGAACATTAGGCTACGCCGCATGGCCAATGGCCCGGGTGTGCCATGCAATGTTACCTACACCTTGGCTGCCAACTGCTGGATGGAAGGTGTAGATAGCCACTTTTCGGCCGCAGCCCATGTCCTAGCTAGCCAGAGTACGCACCTTCAGTTCACGGGCTGTTACTATCAGGATGGTTTTGTGTTTGACGGGACAGGCACCCGTGGTTATGGTATTTTGTTTAACCAGCAGACCGGTATGAGCCGGGTCGAGAACTGTGTCTTTAGGCGTCTCCGCCATGCCCTGACCGCAAAGGAGGGGGCTAATGGAAACGTCTTTGGCTATAATTATTGCCGCGAACCATTCCGTACTGAGACCCCTAGCAATGGTGGTGCCGACTTGTTGTTACATGGCTTCTGGCCCGTTGGCAACTTGTTCGAAGGCAACGTGGCGCAGTTTTTTCAGGCCTCAGCCTATTGGGGGCCAGCGGGACCATTTAATGCATCCTTCAGGAATCGCCTAGAGCTATACGGTTTGTATTTCAGCCCGTCAAACACAGGGTCTAACACCACCCTTCAGACCGACAGCACTTTAGCCATCGGCAACGACATCACCGGGACTGGCACTTTTTCGGGTTTTCCTTTGGGGTATTTTGGCATGAGTGGCCAAGGTAATTGGCGCTCACATAATACGGTCCAGACAGTGTTAGACACCGCCCAGCAATGGGCCCAGATAGCAGCGCTCTCTTCGCTCTATCGTCCCACTGCGCCAACATGGTGGACCTCTGCCTTTAGCTATGCCGGCATTGGCCATCCGCATCAGACGGCCACAGGTGGTAATCCCGCTTACAATCGTTGGTTAACTGGTGTACGTCTCCCCATTGAGCGTGTGCTAGGTGTGCGCCCGCCTGATTTGCTGGTCAGTAATATCCAGAGCTGGACAGCGGCAGCCAATAGCATCACTGTTGTCAAGGGTGGCAGCCTTACCCTTAGTGGCAATGTCCAGATCGATTCAGTTTTGGCGGTTCGATCTGGGGCTACCCTGATGCTTCGTGCCACCAATATCTCGGGCAGTGGCCGCATCCAGATCGACTCTGGGGCTACCGTATTGGTGCATAATACTGTTGCAGGCCTCAGCACGGGGGCAACCAATCTGTTCCGGAATACAGGCCCTGTGCAATTAAGTAATGACCTCCAACTCATAATCAGCGGGACAACCGCAGCCTTAGGGCCTCTTTGCCCTACCCGCCTTTCCCAGCTCACGATCCAGACCTCGGTCACCGTTCGGCTCCAGAATGCTGTTCGCATCCAGCAACAGCTCCGGATTGACCAAGGTGTGCTCGATCTCCAGCGCCGTAGACTGACCCTTGGCCAGAACGCCACCTTCCTGCCACTAACCAGTACGACTTGCCTAGCCAATGCCGACTCTTTTGTGGTTGAGCGGCAATGGCAGCCCATAGCTGTCCCTAGCGACGGTGGCTATTGGCAGCTGATCGGTCCCGTTGTCGGTGGGCAGCAGTTGCAAAACTGGGCCCAGAATAACCAGATTGCCATTTCTACCTATGACACAACTGTCCCCAATCGAGGCAGCATCTTCCAATATAACCCCTCGAGCCGTCGGTTTGTAGTCAACAATGGCTATGTCAAACCAAGCTCCCCGACTGCCACTACCGCTATCGGAACAGGTAGTAGGCTTTGGGTGGCCCCAATCAGCCCCACCGTTATCCATCGTTTTGTTGGGGTGCCTCAGGCAGGTCCTTGGACATCTCCTAGGTTTCCATTTTGCGTCAACAACTGCGCATTTGTCAGTCCGAATGGTTGGGCCCTGATGGCAAATCCTTATCTAGCCACCATCAATTGGGATAGCCCTGGTGTCACTTTTACCGATGTGTATCCTGCAGTTTATACTTGGCACCGCACCATCAAACAATGGAAAACCTACCTCAATGGTGTCGGCACCCTTGGTGGAGATGGCATGCTTAGCCCATCTGAGGGATATTTTGTGCAAGCCACTAGCCCTAATGCCAGTATCAGTATTGGTCCTGCTGCATTTGGCACAATTCCAGCGCCACTAAGGCGAGGAGCCTTGACCTCTAATCGCCTTACCCTGCAGCTAGAAAAAGTAGGGAACCTAATCGATGAAGCCATTTTGATTCAGGATGATAGCGCCAGCTCAGCTGTCAACCCGGCCTATGATGCCTCCAAACGATATGGCGACCTAGGTAATATCGCTTGGTCCAAAGCTGGGCTTCCGATGGCAATTACTACTGCCCGCACAATTCGTAATCGCTATTTTGTCCTTTCTGGCGGTACCGGTCTTTTTGACCTAAAACTTTTAGGGCCTTTGGCTGATAGCCTCGTGGGGCTTTCGGTCCTGGATAGTGCTGGTCGGGCATATCCTATCATCATTCAGGCCCATCAGCAGTTGGCCGTTATCGGGCTGCCGAAAGGTACTTACCACTTTGGCACCCCAACCACTGCCCTTGAAGCAGGCCTAAATAACCAATACTTCCGTATCTACCCCAACCCCACCACAGGTCGCATCACCATTGATTTGGGTGCAGGGACTAATCAGCCAATTCAAATCACTAATCTATTGGGCAAGGTCCTAATGACCACAACGCTTGATGCTGGTGCCAACGAGCTAGATTTGTCTGCCTTGGCTAATGGGGTGTACTTGGTGCAGGTACAAGGATTGGGAGTGCAGCGTGTGGTGAAGGAGTAGCTGATAATTTGTCTGAACTCGGATTTTAGAAATAAGATTTGACGGATTATTGGGATAGGGCCTGCGGATAGTCTCTAGGACTTGTGGCTTGTCTTACTTGGGCGCGTGAGTACATACGAATCCCAAAAATCTATCTTATCCGATGAATCCGAGTTCAGACAATTTTTACTCCACAACCAGCCGCTCCACCCAAGTACCGACCTTGACAAAATAGAGGCCAGGTGAAAGTTTGCTAATATCCAGAGCAGTGCTGCCAATTGGCAAGGCCTGTTGCAAAACAAGCTTACCAACTGGATTGATTACCCGCACAACCGCAGCTTGTTTGCCCACATTGCTGACCGAAACCTGACCATGTGCAGGATTAGGACTTAGGCTAAAGGATTTTGCGCTACTGGCAAGCCCATTAAGGTTGGTAATTACCACTGGGGCCTGCTCTGTTGGTAGCCCTTTGATGCGGTAAAGCATAACATCATTTTTGCGTGTGTCACGGCTGTCATAAGAAGAGGTGTATCCCCAAACAATTACCGAGTCACCTCCCTCATGGACCATACCCATAGGCAAGAAGTTCTGGGTAGCTGTTAGGGTATCTACGAGGTTGACATCTGCCAAGACCTGGTTACCAAAATTGGGATAGATCCGCATTTGGGCATTGGCTAGGCGTTGTGCTTGGGTACGGCTGAGCCCAGTACTAGGCACACCAAAGGTGCCATCGCTAAAGAGGACTGGACGACCTGCATAACCAGCCTGGAAACTGCCCCAAACAACGGAGCCATCAATGTTGTGCACACCGATATAGGCCTCAGGATTGGTGCCATACGTGTTCCCAACAACAACAAAGCGAGATTGCACATTTGTCGGCAAAACCCAAGTCTCTTGGAAATTTTGCCCAAATGGATGTTGTAACCACTCCACCCTGTTGAGCTCATTACCCGCCGTGTCAATTATGACAGACCAAATGCGTGAACTTTGGTGCCCTGTCGCCATAATGGTTGCCGGATTCAGCTCGATGATATCCGTACAGGCACTTACTGAGCTGAGGGCATAATCTTTCCGCCACCGTAATTGATAGTCCTTAACACGCAGAATGCTGAAAACAGTCGTGGTTGTTGGATATTCAGCAGTCATCCTTGATGCTGTGCCTAAATATTCTCCTGAATAAATTGAAGTTAGTGAACGAGGATATAATTGACCAGATGTCAATTGTACCTTATAATTAGGATTAACCCCATTGGTGGCTCGTAAATATGGAAGCCAATTTGAGAATTGAGGGGTTGGATAGGTACTCATGATAAGGACCTGTCCAGTTAAAGGATTAACAGCGCCTCTACAGCTATTTGAAGGTTCAATGCGATTGGTAATAACCGTGTCAAGTTGACTGTTAAGCCTTATTTGGTCTACATAGCTCATCCTTATGGTTTGCCCAGCAGGACCTGTATATACGAATGGACTGTCATAACTTGTTGTTACGATATCAAAGAAGCCACCATTCTTTGCAAACATAAATGGTGCATCATTGGAAAATTTTCCAAGTCGTTTTGCCTTTGATACTGATTGACAAACTCCGAGCATTGGCGTTAATGCCAATATCAAAATGATTAGCTTCTTCATCATCTTAGTAGATAGGGACAATGAAGTCCGGGTCAGAATTGGTACAAATTTTCACAGGTGTATTAGTATAGGTGCCCGTGTTCAGGGGGGAGGCGAAGAAGGTAGTCGAAGCTGAGTAGGTGAACGGGTAACTACCTTGCAAGGTACCAATAAATTCGTTGGCGAAATTGTAATAAAATGGAGAGGTATTTATACCGTCATTTTGAATTGCTATGAAGTCTAAAAGTGGACTCCAATTTGACGAATTCAAATCTGGATATTCTATACTTGTCATAGGATCAATCGGATAAATCGATCGGTTAATACTGGGGTCAACTGGCCAAATATTACCCGCTGGTGCAGTTGCAAAGCCGATATCTGTAGCATCTGCGGCTGGCTCTATTTTTACGCCATAGCGGGTGTAGCCGCTTGGGACGGCATCACTTTTGAAAATATTGCAGGCCAACTCGTAAAGTTGCGTATTATTTGAGGAGGTCACATCTACCACATGAATGCTGATCGCATTGTTGTTGAAGATGCACTCTTTGACGTCTGGGGTAACAGCGTAGTATTCGGAGTTCAGGACCAAACCTCTACCTAATCTTTCAAACGTCGTTTTACTAACATTCCTTACCTGTTCTGTCCCATGGATACCAGCAGCCTCAGATATGTCAGGGTTTGTACTGCTAAACGTACATGATGTCACATGTTCAATTCGTACATCTTTTGTACCATAGACACCCCAAATTTTCCCTGCACCAAAGTCTAACAAACTGCTGATCTCCGTGCGATTGAGGTACTCATTTGTTTGATGTGTTAACGGCATCACATCATCCATCCAGAAATTTGTACGGTCAATGTGGAGATGCCCATTATGACTATGGGACACATAATCATTGTCAAATAAGATCCCCGCAATTTTGCATCGTCGATAAAGACTGCGTTGAGTGTTTAGGTTTTCCTCTTGACCATACACACCAACTAAACATTGCTCAAAAGTGCACCTATTCGTTAGGTACATTCCGAGCGGCGTGCTCTGTAAGCCATAAGCGCTACTTGAGGTATGATAGGCTAAACCAAATTCGGAGTACCAATGGCCATCACTGCTATATGTACCCTCGTTATGGTCCTGATCTAAAGGTGGGAAAAAACCTTGATAGTCAGACCTGAAAACCATGTCTTGAAAATAGGAGTTCTCTGTTAAAAGATCATAACTAATTCCTTTGAGGTTATTGATCAGTTTGAAATAACTCCCTACGATGGTTACTGCGCCTTGGTCAGGACTGGTAATCCCGTTGTAGCTATCTCGGATCAACCCATTTCGTTCACCTTCACGACCACTCAAGAGGAGGGTGGCTTCTGGATCTAAGTAGATTCCGTTCCACATAGATTGGCACTTGGCCTTTAGGGTGCAGGCATCCAAGGTCAAAGTAGCCCCAGCCCGCACAATAATTCTAGGGCTATTAGTAATGGTGCCTCCTGGTACCCCTGCACTATATGTTGGTTCCCCATCTATGATGTAGGTACCTTTCAAAATTGCAGAAGTGCTTACTTCCAGATCTCCGATAACATGGTAGGTTACGTTGTCATCCCCAATCTCACCATCTATCTCGGTGAGCTGACCTTCTTGGCCTATGGTTTCCGACTCAACCTCACAACATCCGTTGATGTTTAACGCCTTTGTGTTGGAGTATGTACATCCAGTAGAAGGGTCAGTTACAGTCAGCGTGATTGTTGTGGCACCAGTCCCGGATGCTGGCCAAAAAAGCCCTGGATTTCGTTTGTCCCATCCAAATTCAGAACCCAGACCATAGACTGTCCAGTTATATATGTAAGCTGTATTAGTCGGAAAGATTGCCGTGATCTCATACTCCTTGCTGAAACAGACTTCGTTTTGACTTAAGGTGAAGTCCACCTCCATGTAAGGACACTCATTTGGTGGGGCAGAATCCCTACCTGAGTTGTTGCCTTGCTGAGCGTAAGCTCTATTGCCCCAAAGCATAGCCATAACTACTATAGCCGCTAAACATAACCTGAATAGGGGGGGGGGGATTTGTACTGAATCTTTTCATCTTACTTAACCTTGGGTATGAGCAATTATGACAGATCAAATCTAGTAATTATTTTAATTGGGTGATACCGTGCTTTGGAAAAAATATTTTGTCGAAGGGCTATCTCTACTCCTTAAAGAGCACCAACCAATCGATAAAGGCCACAATAGGCCTATAATTAGCCAAATATTACTCCTTGTCCAGTATGTGTAGGTTAGTGGATACCCCCCCAACCAATTTGGTCCGTATATTGCCTGCATGCTCGGTATGGAGGCGGATAAAGGGGATCATGGCGTATTGGCGCATTTGGCACGACGGCTGTCTAACCTCAGCAGTGCCAACCGTTTGCTGTTTATGCCCCGTTTGCGCCTAGGCCATGAGGTCGATCTGCGCTTGGCCGATTGGCTGATGGGCAAGTCCGCTGCCGAGCTCCGGAACCTGGTGGTTAATGGAGCCAAACGCATTACGCTCAGTACGGTGGCCGACCCACGTGCTGCCGATGCCAACCTGCTGAGCCGATCCCTTCAGAAGCTGGCGAGGCAAGACCTATTTGTCCAGCAAGAGCAAGGTACCCATGACCTCCATTTGGGGTATCCTTTTGTGGTAGGTTCATTGGCAGCTGGTGTGCCGATCTTGGCGCCTTTGGTGCTGTTCCCCTGCCAGCTTAGCCAGCAAGATGGCAAATGGCAGCTCAGTTTTCAGGATCAAGAGCCGCCCTACCTAAATCCTGCCTTTTTGTTGGCATGGTCGCACTATACGGGCCAGCCCTTGCCGCAAGACTTGCTAGATGCCGAGATTTTGCCAGTGCCAACCACTGAGGCCAACCCTGACCATGTTGGCTTTATGACCATGCTCTACCGTTTGCTGGTGGCAAATGGCATCGAGCTTCGGCTAACACCTGAGGTGATGGCTGATGGTTTAATGCCCTTTGTGCCAATACGCAAGCCAGAGCTGGAAGCAGTTTATGGCCCCGGAATGCTCGAGTTCAAACCAATGGCCGTTTTGGGGTTGTTCCAACAGCCGGACGGCTACTTGCAACAAGACTATGACCAGTTTGGTGCTGAGGGCCGCACCATCGAGCAGTTTTTTGCGACCGATGCTGATCATGCTACCTACACTACCCGACACAGCATAAGGGAGGCAGATACCTACCTGCCCCTACCTTATGATACCAGCCAATGGCAGGCAATCATAGCGGTGCGGGGTGGCAAACCCTTGGTTGTGCAAGGCCCGCCGGGCAGTGGTAAATCCCAGCTGATCACCAACCTGATTGCCGATTTTGTCAGCCGAGGTAAAACCGTTGCCTTAGTCTGCCAAAAGCGCGTGGCCTTAGATGTAGTCGCCAAACGATTGCAAGAGATTGGTATCCAACCATGGGTGGCCTTGGTACATGACTATAAGGAAGAGCGACATGACCTTTACTCCCGCCTCAAATCCCAAGTCGATCGGTTGGATCAATACCAGCAAGAGCTCAATGCACTTGGTGTCCTGCGGCTTGAGCAGCAATACCAGTCAATCAGCAACCAGATCGAGCAGGTATTGAGGCCACTAGAGGCGATCAAAAGACAACTCTATGCCATCGGGCCTGCGGGCATATCAGCCAAACAACTTTATCAGTTGCTGGCAGACCGACCAAATGTTACGGAGAAGTTTCCATTGTCTTTGAGCTGGGATCAAATGCCAGAGGTACCAAATTGGCCCACTTGGCAAGATGCCAAATTGCGACTCCGACTATTGTTGCAGCACAGGCAGCGGCTGTTGGCTAATCCTGATGCTAGTTCACTAGGTTGGCTTTTGGCCCATTACCCAGCTGAAACGGATCGACCCAATTGGCATGGCCTACCTGGCAGCCAGTTCAATGATAGTTTGGCCCAGATCCAGCAAGACCGAGAGGCCATATCCGCTGCCTTGCCGCATCTGCAAAGTCGTTTGCCCAAAGGAGCTACCACCTTGTCGGATCTCCAGACCTTGGTCCAGCTTTATCCTGCTTGGCAAGAAGGCTATGCAAAGGCTCAGGCTCATGACCTTGATGCCATCCGACGGCTGGACAAGGACCCTACCTTGAGCCAGCAGCTCCACGATGCAGCAGCTCAACTTGCTTTGCTGGCCAACCAAATGCCACACCTTTTGCGAATGCCAACCAGCGAGATTACCCAATTGGGCGATTTGGTTCGGTTAACCGAGCAACAAGCCGCAGGGTGGTGGGGTAGGCTCACATGGCCTTATTCTAATGTCCGCCAGCAGCTCAAAGCCATTTTGGGTCAGTGGTTCGATAAACTAGCTGCGGATCAGGTTGGGGACTGCCTACGGGCGGAGCTTGATGCCTACAGTAAGTATAAGGCTCTACGTGAATCTGTAATAAAATCAGCCAACCTAGCAGGGTTTGGCCCAGGTGACCATCAAGACCTACAAACGCTAGACCGTGCCCAATGGGTCGTGTTGTTTCGGGATAGGGTCCTGCTGCTGAGCCAATTGCTGCGGGACTGGCCAGTGAATGCCTTGTTCGGCATCCAGACCTTTCTGGAGGAAGCCGAGCAATTGGTAGCCGATGTCACACTATTGCGCCACCATGCCCTATCCCTATTACCTTGGCTAGGTCCTACTATCTGCGATAGACTGTGGTGGATTGACGCTGACCCGAACCTGACGATTAATCAGCTATCTAAGGTTGGCCAATTGCAGCAACAGGTCGAAGAGCTAGATCAATACCAGTCTGCTTGCCCACCATGGATAGTTGCCCTTTCGATTCAGGTGATTCCGTTGGCTGGAGAAAAGGCGGATTTGCAAAACTGGAAGACTACCTCAGTTGATGACTTGATCAATACGGCGGAGCAATCCTTGCTAGAGAATTGGATCAAGGCCACCGAAGATGTCAACCCTGAGCTTACCCAAATCGGCCATTGGCAACTGACCGAACAGGAAGCCCAGTTACAGACCCTCTTGACCCATAAACAACAACTCGCAGCTGAGCTGGTGGTCGTCAGGCTCAAGGAACGCACCTGTTTGGGCCTAGACTATAACCGATTGCAGAACCGCGTGACCTATCGCAACCTCTATGATCAGGTGTCTAAAAAACAACGCCTCTGGCCTGTGCGCAAACTCCTCAGCAACTATGCGGAGGATGCACTGCGCCTGATGCCTTGTTGGCTTACAAGCCCCGAGGCCATGGCCGCTATGTTCGGCACAACACCCGTCTTTGACCTCATGATCGTGGACGAAGCCAGCCAATGTTATGCCGAGCGCGGTCTGCCTGCCTTGGCCCGTGCCAAACAAGTTGTGGTGGTGGGGGACAAAATGCAGCTGCAACCATATAGTCTGTATCAAGTGCGCTACGAAGCCACCGACGAAGCACTGGACCTCAACCCCGACCTAGATAGCCTCTCCCTGTTGGATCTTGCTAGCCGATATGCCCATACCCAAACCCTTACGGGCCACTATCGCAGCCGCCACCAAAGCCTGATTGCGTTCAGCAACCATCATTTCTATGATGGTAAATTGCTATACCTGCCTTCACCTTCCGAGTTAGCGAGCAAGAGATCAAGTCAGTTCCTAAACAATGATGGATTGGACGATAGGCCTATTGAACCATCATTGTTTACGACACCGATCAAGGTGCATTACATACCTGATGGCATTTGGGCAGATCAGCGCAACCAAGCCGAGGCAGAAGCCGTTGTGGACCATCTAATCCAAAGCCTTAGTCAATCGATCTTAGGTCAGGCATCGGTAGGGGTGATTACGTTTAACATCCACCAGCAGCTACTGATCCAGGATTTGTTGGAAGCTGCTGCGCAGGATAAACAACTAGCAATTCCACCCAATTGGTTTGTCAAAAGCCTAGAGCATGTGCAAGGTGATGAGGCTGATATCATCATCTTTTCGGTGGCATACGCTGCTGATAAGGCAGGGCGGATCCGGGCACAATACGGCAGCCTATCACGAGCAGGGGGCGAAAATCGACTCAATGTCGGCATCACCCGCGCTCGCCAACAACTTGTTGTATTCAGCAGCCTGTTGCCGCATCAACTCCCAACGGATGATAGTACCAATGCGGGCCCCCGGCTCCTGAAGGCCTGGCTGCACTATGTTTGGCAGGTTGGCACCCAGCCACAAGATTCTGATTTAGGCCATAGCTCACCAATCCCGGCTGAGCTAACATGGCCTGCCGCACCAGTTGGTAGCCTCGCTGCGCGGATAATAGCATCTGAAGTGCCTAATACATCCTCCTTGCTACCTGTTGCAGATATAGCAGATGTACTATCAGCCACCCTCACCCTAACTGATGATGACCGCTTTGCTATGCAGCCAGATGGGCGGGCTGAGTTTGGCCTATTGCCATTGGCGCTTAGGCAGGCAGGTTGGCAGGTCCAACGTGTGTGGGAACGAAGCTATCATGGCCAGTCCACCCAGACAGGACATTAGGGCACGATGTGCAACTGATGGCGCATACATCCATCCATTGCTACATCCATTTATCAAGCCCTTGGCATCACCATCCTGCCAAACCTGACAAAGCAAAAGGGAAAGGCATGGCTTGGCATCAAATTTGACAAATAGAGCAAAAACACGCCCTATTGGTAGTAGTTGGCTATCTTGCCACAATCTGTCAGGCCCTGCCATGCTACCATTGGCAACTAATCACAAGTACAATTAAGCACAACCATGCTAATCATATCCTTAATCATCATGGCGATCAGCTGGCTTGCCCAGAGTCGCCTCAAGAGCAAGTTCGAGCTTTATAGCCAGACCCCGTTGCAGGCCAACCTAAGCGGCCAGGAGGTAGCTGAGCTGATGTTGGCCGATGCCGGCATCCGTGACGTTAAGGTTTATAGTGTCGAAGGCAAACTTACCGACCATTATAACCCGACCGACAAAACAGTCAACCTCAGCCCGGATGTGTTCTACGGACGCAATGCTGCTGCTGCCGCTGTCGCTGCACACGAGGTAGGCCACGCCGTTCAGCACGCTACCGCCTACAGCATGCTGATGTTCCGTTCGTCCATGGTCCCGATGCTGAGTGCTGTCAGTACCTTTATGCCTTGGTTGATTATCGGTGGGGTGTTTGCCCTCCAGTTCACGATCATCCCCCTCGGCATTGGCGTAGCCTTGTTTGCACTCACAACCTTGTTCTCGTTCATTACCTTGCCTGTCGAGTTTGATGCCAGCCGCCGCGGTTTGGCCTTTGTACAACGTCGTGGTGTTGTCAACGCTGCTGAGTATGATATGGCCAAGGACGCACTTTGGTGGGCCGCCAGTACCTACGTCATCGCCGCAATTGGCTCGTTAGTGACTTTGCTCTACTATGTAATGATCTTGCTCGGCCGTCGGAACGACTAAAGTCCTTTGGCCAGTCTGTCATACCTGATCCTACTAATCAGACAGGTTGATTTGGTTCTTGGCATCAGGCCCAACAGTTTTTTACGGCTTTTGCATTTCATTTTGTCAAACTGACCCAGTATTCGCTCAAATTCTGGGTCATTTGTTTTTATTGCCGCTTTTACCAAATTAAATTTGCCTAAGTTTTGTGGCCCGTAGCCTTTCGTCCAGTCCAGTACCGCGTCCTTTTGGGCTCATTGCCGATGCCGGATAGATTGATTATGACCAGATAACATCCCTATTTTACACCACCATTACTTTCGAAGAATCCCTCCAGGCATGGAATTTAACCTTACCGAAGAACAGATTGCAGTCCGTGATGCCGCCCGTGAGTTTGCTCAGGTTGAGCTTTTGCCGGGTGTTATCGAGCGTGACGAGCACCAGAAATTCCCGACCGAGCAAGTCCGCAAAATGGGCGAGCTAGGGTTTATGGGCATGATGGTCGCCCCAGAGTGGGGTGGTAGTGGTCTGGATACCGTATCCTATGTCTTAGCGATCGAGGAGCTATCTAAGGTCGACGCCTCGGCTTCTGTGATTATGTCGGTCAATAACTCTTTGGTCTGTGCAGGCCTAGAGAAGTATGGCAACGACGCCCAACGCGAAAAGTACCTCAAGCCCCTTGCCATGGGGGATGTAATTGGCGCTTTTTGTTTGTCTGAGCCTGAGGCAGGCAGCGATGCCACCTCGCAGCACACCACCGCGGTTGACATGGGAGACCACTATGTGCTGAACGGAACCAAAAACTGGATCACCAACGGGAGTACCGCTACCTATTACTTGGTAATGGCCCAAACCCATGTCGAGCTGAAACACAAGGGGATCAACGCCTTTATTGTGGAGAAGGGTATGCCCGGGTTCACTGTCGGGATCAAGGAAAATAAATTAGGTATCCGCGGATCGGACACGCACTCGCTAATGTTTCAGGATGTGATTGTGCCAAAAGCCAACCGCATCGGCGAAGACGGTTTCGGATTCAATTTTGCCATGGGCGTACTTAACGGTGGCCGGATAGGTATCGCTTCCCAAGCCCTCGGTATTGCGTCTGGTGCTTACGAGCTAGCCCTAGAATATAGCAAGAGCCGCAAAGCCTTTGGCAAAAGCATCAGCGAGCACCAAGCTATTCAGTTCAAGCTGGCACATATGGCCACCGAGATCGACGCTGCGCGTTTGCTCTGCCTTCAGGCTGCTTGGCTAAAGGATCAAGGACGGGATTTTGCCAAAGCCAGTGCCATGGCCAAGTTGTTCGCCAGCCGGGTCGCGATGGAGACTTCTGTTGAGGCCATCCAAATACATGGTGGCTACGGTTTTGTCAAGGAATATCATGTGGAGCGCATGATGCGGGATGCCAAAATCACCCAGATTTATGAAGGAACCTCTGAGATTCAGAAGATTGTTATCAGCCGCGAGCTGCTAAAATAGCACATTTTCTATAAAAACGGGTGCTGAAATATTGGATTTGTGCATTACATTTGTCCCGCGATAGCGGAGCATGTGGAGACTAGTTTGTGTAGGTCATACTAATCTTGATACTTTTTGCACGATTGCAGTTGACCTTAACACAACCGCATGATCCGTTTTTTCTGCGAAACACCTAACACCGTTTTTCAACCGAATCCAAGGTTCTGGGCTTCCTACTAATCAGCCCCTATTGTTATGACAATGGAAGACTATAACAAGGTTTTTGAAAACCTTCGTATCGACTTCGCAAGGGTGCGTCACCTCAAGCTGACCAAGCATTTTACGATTTTTGGGTTCGAGGAGAACTGCAACAACATCATCTTGGTTAACAAGGGCTCGCTTAGAGTAGGCGAGAAGGACGGTTTGGTCGCTGCTGGCCAAGTCGTATTTATACCCTCCAAGCGCAAAACCAGCATCCGCTACGGTGGCGAGGAAGGTGTTGTTTTGACAACGGACCAGTTCCTGAGCAATCGGGATAACAACTTTTCGCTCCTGACCGACAAGTTGCCGTCAGAAATTGACGAGGACAGCATCAGCATCATCTCTTTTGACTGCAAGATCTTCGACAACGTGGATTTCTTCCACACGCTCGAGTTGCCAAGCTTCATCATCCGTGACAACCCAGTTATTATTGGGCTGATGGAAGAGGCTGTGTCCGAAAGCCTCGGTGCCCGCCCAGGAGGTATGCGCATCGTAAAGGCCAACGCCGATCAGCTCACGATCGAGATCCTGCGCCACGTAATGGACCGCAAGATCTTCCTCGAGCAGATCGCGACCAACATCGTTTACTTCAAAGACCCACGTCTGGTCAAGATATTCTACCACATCCGCCGTAACCTAAGCGGTGACCTCAGCAACAAGATTCTGGCTGAGCTTGCGGACGTCAGCGAGGACTATGTAGGCCAGTATTTCAAAGCACTGACTGGCATTAACCCGCAGGACTACATCGAGTACCAACGCATGGAAGAGGCCATCCACCTGCTTCGCACCACCAAATACAGCATCGCCGAGATTGGCGAGAAAGTCGGCTTTAACGGCACGGCCTATTTCTGCCGCCGCTTCAAGATGATGTTCGGCATCCCGGCTGCTAAAATGCGCCGTCGCGAGACCATCGTCGCTGTATAGTTTATTCAATCATTTCAGTGAAAAAAAGCCCCATACGCCCAGTATGGGGCTTTTTTGTCGTGTATGGTAGGGTTCAATCAGCTAGCTTTCTTGGTGTCGCCCCATGTTTCCTCGGCCTAGATTAAGCCAAATGATGCTGTCGAATAAAGCAAGGTGATTAGCCTTCGTGGCCGGACTAATGCTTGGTGAGAAACGATGCCTAGGGAAAGCCTCCGCTGTCAAAATGTCATACTTTTGCTGGCCCTATCCAGAGATCTGACTAACTTTGCAAACTAACCAATGCACTTGGCTGCCACTGTGTTGCGGGCATCTCTAAAACCTGTTTTAGGAGGTCCAACCCAAGCGGCCTTGCATTTCAACCTTGCCTCAAATGAGGGTGCTACCATTCATGCTAGGCGCCCCCTTCCAAAATAACCCCGAACCACTTTTCTGATAGACCATGTCAAACGCTGTTATCCATGACCTTGGCATCCTGGACCTTGATGCCAAAGCTGCCGAGCTGGAGCCAACGCCCAAAACCACCGTCGATACCAATACGGGCCGTAGCCGCAAACTCTACATCGAGAGTTATGGCTGCCAGATGAACTATTCGGACAGTGAGATCGTGACCAGCATCTTGTTCGATAATGGTTTTGATACCACCTCGTCTGCTGAGGAGGCAGATTTGATTTTACTTAACACTTGCGCCATTCGTGACAATGCTGAGCAAAAGATCCGGAACCGTCTGATGCACCTCAATGGCGTCAAGAAGCGTAACCCAGGTTTACAGATCGGTGTGTTGGGCTGTATGGCCGAGCGCCTCAAGACCAAACTCCTAGAGGAAGAAAAAATGGTCGATATGGTCGTTGGTCCTGATGCCTACCGTGATCTACCGAATCTTATCCAGGAAGTGGACGAAGGCCAAAAGGCGGTTAACGTTTTCCTCAGTCGGGACGAGACCTATGCAGACATCACCCCCGTGCGGCTCAATACCAATGGCGTTTCGGCCTTCGTGAGCATCATGAGGGGCTGCGACAATATGTGTTCGTTCTGCGTGGTGCCTTATACCCGTGGGCGCGAGCGCAGCCGAGATGCCCACTCTATTGTGGCCGAATCGCAGGACCTTTTCAGTAAAGGTTACCGTGAGGTCACCCTTTTGGGCCAGAATGTGGACTCCTACAAATGGGCCTCTGAGGATGGTACCGAGCACGTCAACTTTGCACAGCTGTTGGAGCAGGTTGCCCTAGTTTCGCCACTGTTGCGCGTGCGATTCAGCACATCCCACCCCAAGGATATCACGGATCAGGTATTGCATACAATGAAGCAGTACGACAACATCTGCAAGTACATCCACCTTCCGGCCCAGAGTGGCAATAGCGATGTTTTGCGTGCCATGAACCGGACCTATGACCGTGATTGGTATCTGAACCGTGTTGCTGCCATTAGGGACATCTTGGGCGAAGATTGCGCCATCAGCACCGACATGATCACTGGTTTCTGTGGTGAGACCGAGGAGCAACACCAAGACACTTTGTCCTTGATGGAGGCGGTGGTCTATGACTATGCCTATATGTTCGCCTATAGCGAGCGCCCCGGCACCCCCGCAGCTAAAAAACTCCAAGACGACATCGCAGCCGATGTCAAACAACGCCGCCTGACCGAAGTCATCGAAGTCCAGAGCCGCAGTAGCCTAGCCCGTAATCAGCGCTGGGTAGGCCGGGTTCATACCGTCTTGGTCGAGGGCACCAGCAAGCGTAGCCAAGAGCACCTCAGTGGCCGTATCGACCAGAACGCCGTTGTCATCTTCCCGAAGATGCATTACCAGAAAGGTGACTATGTCCAGGTCTTTGTCCATGATTGTACTGCAGCTACCTTGTTTGGTAATGCTGTGCAGGATCAGTAGATCAAGGGAGTTTGCCTTAGCCTAGTTGATCGACCAATATGCAATTTGCTCGGTCTGAACTTTTTGAATTACCTATCAAAAGGACTCTTTCCATAAGGTAGAATCCTTTGATCGGTTTTTGAAGAATCTGGGCTAAAGGTTCATTTAAGTCAAAATTCAATGCCCATTGCTATTGCCCCCCCACCACTATGACACCACAAGAAATCCAGTCCATCAAGCAGCGGTTCGAGATCATCGGCAACTCGCCTGCACTCAACCATGCCATTCAGGTTGCAAGCCAAGTGGCCCCAACGGACATGACTGTCCTGATTAGTGGCGAAAGCGGTAGTGGTAAGGAGTCCTTCAGCAAAATCATCCATAACCTTAGCCCGCGTCGGCATGGGCAGTTCATTGCCATCAACTGCGGGGCCATCCCGGACGGTACGATCGATAGTGAGCTTTTTGGTCACGAAAAAGGGTCATTTACCAGTGCTGTGGATACCCGCAAAGGCTACTTTGAGGTCACGAACGGTGGGTCGATCTTCCTAGACGAAATTGGCGAAATGCCCCTAGGTACGCAAGCAAGGCTATTGCGTGTCCTTGAGAATGGTGAGTTCATCAAGGTTGGTAGCAGCAAAGTCCAGAAGACGGACGTTAGGGTCATTGCCGCAACCAACGTCAACCTGTTAGATGCAGTCGAAAAGGGCACCTTTAGGCAAGATCTATACTATCGCCTCAACACGGTTCCGATCTCTGTACCTCCTTTGCGTGAGCGCGGCGACGATATCGACCTCTTGTTCAGGAAGTTTGCAGGTGACTTCGGCGAAAAGTACCGTGCCAAACCCATCAAGTTGCTGGACGATGCCCGCAAACTGATCACGACCTATGCCTTCCCAGGCAATATCCGTGAGCTCAAGAACCTCGCCCAGCAGATTTCGGTCCTGGAGATGGAGCGTGAGATCACAGCTGAGATCCTGCTGAAGTATCTCCCGAAGAATAACCGGAAACCATCCACCAACTTGCTTCGCTTAGCCGACCTGCGGCAAGAGGAAAATAACTTTACCGAGCGGGAGCTGATGTACAAGATCCTGTTCGATATGCGGCGAGACATGGATGATCTCAAGCGCCTAGTGGCCCAGCTCCTAAGCAATGGCGAGGCCACCAACCTAGACCTTTACCGAGCCAATAAGGAAGTCTTCGCAACCAAACCAGAGACTGACCATACCTACACCCCGTCTCAATATAGCCCACCTGCCTATGGGGGTAATATGTACCCTAAGACAGAGTTTAGTGGCCATGATACCGGTACCAAAAGTAGCCCAATCGTCATTGACGAGCATGGCGCGCCAATCCATACCCATCATACCGCTGCCGAAACCTACCATCACCATCCGATAGAGGACATCATCCATGAGGAAACCGCTGAGGAGTCTCTTTCATTAGATCAAAAGGAGAAGGAGATGATCCTGAAAGCCTTGCGCAAAAACAACAACAAACGACGCTATGCCGCCCAAGACCTCGGCATAAGCGAGCGTACCCTCTACCGCAAAATCAAAGAATACAACCTTGACAACTAAGCCATTTCTAGAATCGTCCTTTCTGCGCCCGACGACCACTGGTTGGCTGGTTTGGGTGCTGCTGCTTTGCTGCCTTTCGGGTTGCAAGTATTACTCATTTACTGGTGCCAATATCTCGCCAGACATCAAGACGATCTCGATAGGCAACTTTGTGGACCGTAGTGGTGGTGGTCCGCCAACATTGTCGCAGCTCTTCACCGAAAAAGCCCGCGATTATTTCCAGCGGAACACCAGCCTCTCGGGCGTTTCCAGCAATGGAGACTTGCAGATTGAGGGCAGCATCACTGGGTATTCCCTGACCCCTATTGCCGCCCAAGCATCAAACCCCAACCAGCCCGACGTAGCAGCCCAGACTAGGCTCACAATCACGGTAATGGTTAAGTATGCCAATACCAAGGACACTGAGGCCAATTTTGAACAGCCCTTTTCCTTCTATGCCGACTTCCCGCAGGCAACCCCATTGGCCTCGATCCAGAATCAGCTGATCGAGACCATCTCGGATCAGATCATGCTAGATATATTCAACAAAACCGTTGCAAATTGGTAGTGTTGTATTGTTGAAACTTATTGGTAGTTTTAGGGTGTGGTCTGGATATTGGCCATCCGAACTGACCAGCATAAGCTGATTGGTAGTTTGCCCATGCCTGCCTTATATTGCCACAGTATCCGGAGCATCTTCCAAGTATTGTATTAGGTAGGTTGAAGGATATAGTGGTTTTATAGCGTGTAGCGCTTCCATAAGGGATATCATTTGTATTTTCCTTGTCAAGTGCCCAGCATGCCCGTAACCACTGAGTAAATAGTAACAGGTGTAAACGACGAATCTGCAAGATGGAAGAGGCTTTAATTAGAGCGTTGCTTGCCCAGCCCTATATGGGCTTGACGCAAAAGGAGTTTTCGGTGCTGCGACTATTGGCTGCCAAGTACCCTTATTTTGCCACCTTGCATGCCATCTTGGCCAAACAGGCTGCAGTCCGTGGGCTGGACCAAGAAGCCAAACCATTGCTGGTCAAGGCAGCTGCCTATGCGCCAGATCGCCTAATCCTACGCCAGATCATCGAGAGTAAGGCCCCTGGAGCCAAATCCCATCAGTCCTATGCCAAGCCTCCGCAGCCAATCACGATCGTGACTGATGCCGCTGCAGCACCAGATGCGCCTGAGGTATGGGTCGTGGAGCCTGACAAACTCAATGGTATCGCACCAGTAACGGCTCAACCCGAAACAGCTGAGCCAAGCAAGCCAAGTTGGATGATCGAGCCGGACGAAAAACCAATTTGGCTACCTGATGACGAGGCTGACTTTTCGCACCAAGATGCTAACATCGGTGCTTGGCCTGGTTTGGACACCCAGCAACATCTCGATCACACAACGGCTGGGGAGAACGAGCCTGCGCCATTCCGTGGCCATGCCTATCCTGAGATTGATCCCAAACAAATGGTGACCGAAGAGCAACTAGCCGAAAAGGGCGGGGCCTTTATGGTCGAGGCTAATAGCCTTACCCTACCAGACCCTGACGATGAGCTCATCTTGACGCAGGACGTGGATAGCCCAACTGAATTGGGCCAGCAACAGCTCGTTGACCACGGCCAAGCTGCCTTGGTAACCGACCTAGACCTTGACCAAGCCCAGAACCTAGCCGAAGAGATACAAACTGAGCTGGACCTAGATACTAATCCAGATTTAGACCTAGAGCCAGGGCAAACCGAGTTGCCAACCCTAACCGAGGCGGATATCTTGGCAGGGCAAGTCCCGACCGAGACCCAGAAATGGGAATACGAAACCACAGAGGCCACACAAGCTTCGACGGACTCCTTTTTCAATGATCTAGATCAAGCCGAAATGCCGGCCCAAGGCAATACCGATGCCTTGATCAAGGAGATTTTAGGCGAACTCGATAAGTATAGGCAGCTAAAGCACGATAGTAAGTTTGACTTTGGCCCCGAGCAACTATCGTCACTAAGTGCACAGGATCAATATGTGCAAGAGCTGGCGAACCTCCACCACAACGCCATCACTGATATGCCAGAGGTTGTAGCCCTCTTCGCTCCAGAAGGCGAGGAAAATGCTTACAATTTTATCATGGCTGCGCAGCCTGACCAGGAGGAACTGATCGACCTTGTACAGGAAGTACCTACATCAGGATGGCGGAATGCCACAGAGCTAGAAACTGCCACTGACTTATCATCAAACCCTGAGGAGGTGGACTATGCAGACGAGCTAGAGCCCGAGCAACAATTTGACAATCAGGGTCCAAGCATGGCCTCTGATACTGATACCGAACAGGTGGCAAATGAGTTCGAGCCTGATTATTTGGTCAATGCATCAGGACCAGATCAGCAATCCTTGTCCCTTTACGAGCAGCTGATGGCCGAAGCGCAAGCCGAAGACCAAGCCATCGAGGAGATGTTGCAAAACATCATCAATGATGACCTCGAAGGTGCCCTATTGTCAGATGAAGAGGCTGCAACAATTGATACGGTCAGCCAAGCCGAAAGCCCAACAGAAACAGTAGCCGCTTCGCCCCCGTCTGGCCTCGCCACTACCTCTGTAGACCTAGCGTCCACATCCGAAGAGCTTAGTGCGGACGAGATAATCAACCAGTTTCTGGAGGCGAACCCAAAGATTAGCCCTATTCCATCCACCTCTACCGATCAAACCGTCTATGACCTATCTGCCCAGGCTTCGACCCTTTCGGATGACGATCTAACCGAAAATCTGGCACAAATCATGGTCAAGCAAGGCAAAATGGACAAGGCAATCGAGATATACTGTAAGCTCATTTTGAAAAATCCAGAAAAAACCCCGTACTTCGCAAGCCGAATCAATGCCTTGGCTGGTGCCATGGGAGAAAAGTAGTCGCAGGACACTTTCTTCCAACATCCGAACCGGACCAATGCCTACCCCGGCTTGATTAGTCGTTAACCCGCCCTTATCCTAAGCAGCATGCTTACTCTCATTATTGTATTGCTTATCATCATCTCCGTTTTGCTGGTGATCATCGTTTTGGTTCAGGACTCTAAAGGAGGCCTCACCGCCCAGTCCTCTGCCACCCAGCTGATGGGCGTGAAACGCACAGGTGACCTCATGGAACGCCTCACTTGGGGCTTTGCAGTCGGCATCATGGTTCTGTGTATCTCGTCTAGTTTCGCCATCAAAAGCGATGATGGCGAGGCTCCGGCCAGCGTTAACATCGAAAAGGCTGCCTCGACTCGTAGTGCTGCTCCAGCTCCGTCTGCACCACAGCCACAACAAGCCGCCCCTGCTAGCCCAGACTCTGTACAAGAAGCTGCTCCAGCAACCGCACCTGACGCAGGTAAGTAATTATTATAATGCGATCAGGCTACTGAGCGGACTATTTGTTTGCTTAGGCCATGTCGATAAATAAAACCATTGGTCAAATGCTCACCAGATTAGGTTCTGCTGGGCATTTGTTGTTTTAGTGCTTTGAGCAATGTCAATTTGGGGCGTTGTTACGTTTTCATGATGTAGCCCCCGCATTGCCCTATCCAATACTATTTTAGCTCCTCATGTTACCAAACCTACACGACCACCAGACCTACGATCAAACCGTGGCTCGCATCATGACGCTTAGATCAGACAGCATAGGCCGATGGGGCAAAATGAGTGTATCACAGATGTGTATGCATTGCCGTTTTGCCTTACTGCCAGCTGTGGATAACGAGCAACGCAAGCAAAACTTAGTTGGCTTCTTGCTTGCTAGGTTCCTGAAACCAGGCTACCTGAACGAGAAACCGCTTCCGCATAATAGCCCAACCGCTCCCAGTCTCAAGATCAGCGAGCCGGCGGACTTTGAGGAGCAGAAGGCGAAGTTGCTATTCACCCTCAAACAGTTTCATGATCGCGGACCAGCAGGAGCAGAGGGCAAGGTGAGCCCATTTTGGGGTAAATTATCTGCTGCGGATTGGGCCAGGATCCAGTACAAACACCTCAACCATCATTTGCTACAGTTTGGTGCCTAGGCATTTTAGGATTGTTCTGCTTTGCCACAAGCAATCAAAACAGAAGGCCTCCCTAATCTACTTGAATGGGGAGGCCTTCTGTTTATGTCAACGTTCTTAGTGAAGATGCTAGTTGGTATTCTTAGGCCTATATAATCGCCCAGAATAGCAAAAAGATCAAACAGCTGAGGGTGATGGTGACCGGTAGTGTCAAGACCCAAGCAGTGGCGATGTTGCGCACAGTTTTGGCTTGTAGATTTTTGGCCCCATTGGTCGCAACCATCGTACCAGCTATGCCCGACGACAACACATGGGTTGTGCTAACAGGTAGACCTAGACCAGACGATAGACCGATTGTACCCGCAGCAATCAGCTCTGCCACAGCACCTTGAGCGTATGTCAGGTGTTCCTTGCCAATCTTTTCGCCGATCGTGATCACGATCCTTTTCCAACCGACCATCGTGCCTAGGCCTAAGCAGACCGAGATCATGATAATAACCCAACTAGGGGCGTATTCGATGTACGGAACGATCTGATTTTGCGCAGCCTTGAGTGCTTCTAGCTCCTGAGCCGAGATATGATTGTTTTGGATGATACTCTTGAGTCCTTTGTTGATGTTAACTAACAGCCCACGAAGTTCAGCCGCCAAGACGTTATACCTTGCTTGGTCGTCAACTTGGTTCGTTTTGACAAGTAGATGAGCAATGCTATCAGCCTTAAGTGCTTGAGGTGCCAAGTTGGCAATCTTGATTTTGCCGTCTATTGCATGCTGATTGCTGATCCTTGCAACGGTTTCGACAGGGGCGAAAAGTTTAGATAGATCTTGATCTCGGTCTAGGGCGAAATGCCCAGGAACCAGTACGATCAGGATCAGCATCACGAGGCCAACGCCCTTTTGCCCATCGTTGCTGCCATGGAAAAAGCTAACCAACGAACAGGTGATGAGCAATATGCCACGGATATAGATAGGTGGTTGTTTGTCCTTTGGTGGCTCCTGAAACAAGACCGGATTAGATTTATTGAGTGCTAAAATCATCAACCACAATAAGGAAGATGCCACCACAAACCCAAATAATGGTGATAACAGCAAGCTCATCCCAATTTCGCCAGCTTTAGACCAGTTGACCCCATCAGCCACAGAGTGGCCGGTAATAAAAGCGTAGCCGATCCCGACTCCTATAATAGATCCAATTAGTGTGTGCGAGCTAGAGGCTGGTAGGCCCACCCACCAAGTGCCCAAGTTCCAGATGATGGCACTTAGCAACATAGCCATGATCATCGCCAGGCCATGTCCTATGTCATGATCAACCAGCAGGTCAGTTGGCAATAGGTTCAGGATACCCATCGCAACGGATGTGCCACCTAGGACAACACCCCAAAAGTTGCAGAACCCCGACCATATGACAGCAACCTGAGGTTTGAGCGACCTAGTATAGATAACGGTAGCTACAGCATTGGCCGTATCATGAAATCCGTTGACGAACTCAAAAGCGCAAGCTGCAAATATGCTCAGGATTAGGGTAACGAGTAATCCGCCTTCGAGTCCGAACATGCAGGTAATAATACGGTATGATGGAAGGCAAAGGTAGGCCGATACTTTAGGGCCTATGTTACGCCACGGTTATCTTAATTTGACTGCCCTCGTTTTTTGACTAGACAAAGGCAACAGGACTTTAGTTGGCTAAAATGGTGGTTTTTTAGTCCCAGAATTGCGTTATTGAGATATTGTTGGGTTTTTTGCCTCTTAGGGCCTCCGTCTTGTGGGGATACCGCCAGCTATACCTATCGAACAATAAGATTGAAAAATGACCAAGCAGTTTTTCTATAGTACACGTGGTACTGCACCAAAAGCAGACCTCGTACATGCCCTTTTCCGAAGTTTGGCTCCTGATGGTGGTCTGTACATGCCAGCCAACATCCCCAATTTAGGCACCCAGTTTTGGGACCAAGTTGATTCGCTTTCGTTTCAGGAGATTGCCTTTCAGATAACACATGCCTTAATTGGTCAGTTTTTACCCTCCGACGCCCTTCGCAAAATTTGCAATGAGGCATTCGACTTTGAGGCACCAGTCACCTGGCTAGAGGATGATGTCTATGTGCTAGAGCTTTTCCATGGGCCATCCTTAGCCTTCAAGGATTTTGGGGCTCGGTTCATGTCCCTGATTATGAGCTACTTGCTACAGTCAGGCACCGACCTGAGTGAGGTTTTGGGCCAGATTGAGCAAACCGAATCCGAAATAGGCCCAATGGTTGACGTCTTGGTAGCGACTAGTGGCGACACAGGTGGGGCTGTTGCAATGGGTTTTTTGGGCACACCTGGCATTAGGGTCACGATCCTGTACCCCAAAGGCAAGGTGAGCCATCTGCAAGAGTTGCAGCTCACTACCTTGGGCCAGAACGTAAGAGCCATCGAGGTGGATGGTACTTTTGACGACTGCCAAGCCTTGGTCAAGCAGGCATTTAATGACCCTACTTTGAGGGGTAAATTGTGGCTCACGTCTGCCAACTCCATCAATCTGTTTCGGCTTATCCCGCAAAGCCTATATTACGCCTGGACCTATGCCCAGCTGAAAGGTAAGCTCAAACAGGAACGATTAACGATCTCGGTGCCAAGCGGCAACTTTGGTAACCTCTGTGCTGGCCTCCTGATCCAGCGCATGGGCTGCCCCATAACCCAGTTTGTGGCCAGCACCAATGTCAACAACGTGGTCCCACGCTACCTCAGTACGGGTTTTTATGACCCACAGCCTACTATCCCGACTATCAGCAATGCGATGGATGTTGGCAGCCCTAGTAACTGGGAACGTATCGCTCATTTGTTTAAGAACGATTACGGCCAGATTCGGAAGCTGATCACCGGCTTTGACTTCAGCGATGAGGTGACGACCTTGGCGATGTCCCAGATTTTTGCGTTGCGGCACTATATCCTAGAGCCCCATGCCGCCGTGGCCTACCTCGGCCTCAAAACCTACCTCAAGCAGAACTTGCCGTCAACGGGCGTGTTGCTCGCCACCGCCCACCCTGCCAAATTTACGGATGTTATGCCCCTTCAGGTAGCTAAGGCTATCGATGTCCCCGAGCGACTGGCTGTTTTGCAAGGTCGCCCTAAGGTGGCCATCCCTATCAGCAATGACTATCAGGTCCTGAAGCAGATACTGCTTTCCTAAGTCATTTGGTGGGTGGTTAGTTAGTGCAGGGTCGCTAAAAGAGGGCTGACTTTATTAATAACGCATTAAGATTGCTGAATTTTTCCAAATTTCGTCCTATCCCTTCCAACTTTTAGCCATCAAAAGGTGTCTAACGGGTGTAGACGAAATTCTATCTAGATTTGTAGCCATGACACCATACTTTAGCACGCGGCAATTGATGCCATTTATGAAACCAATGTCCAGCCTACTTGGCCGTATTGGTTTCTTGATGCTCAGCCTTGCCTTTTTCTGGGCCACTGGTCAGGCGCAGGCACAGACAATAACAGGTTTCACACCGACCTCCGGCACAACTGGCACCACGGTCACCATTACAGGTACAGGTTTCACTGGGGCTAGTACAGTTGCCTTCAACGGCATTGCAGGCGCCCTATTTGTCCAGGATGATTTTACAATCCTGACCCAAGTGCCTTCTGGTGCCACCAAAGGCCTGATCTCGGTCACTGTAGGCGGCAACACGGTGTCTAGTGCTGATACTTTTTATGTAGGCCAATCCTTTCCATCCATCACAGGCTTCACACCCGTCTCTGGTACAGTCGGTAGTAATGTCACGATCAATGGACAAAACCTCAACCTCATTGACTCCATCAGGTTTAACGGCACAAGAGCGACTTATAACTTCCTGAATGCGACAAGCATCGTTGGCATTGTTCCAGTTGGTGCCACCACTGGCCTTATTGAGCTCTTTTACCAAGGTATCCGATATACAAGCAGCTCTCCATATACTGTTGTCGCTGCTCCGCCTACTATCATCAGCTTTAGCCCAACTGCCGGACCTACTGGTACCACTGTATCTATCATCGGTACCAACTTTACAGGCATCACCCAGATCACGTTCAATAACGTGAATGCTCCGATCTTTACGGTCCATCGTCCAGACAGCCTCACAGTTGTCGTTCCGCCTTCTGCTACCACTGGACAGGTCAGGGTCACAACATCTGGCGGCACAAGCGGTTCACGTCAGCCCTTTCAGGTCCTTAATCCTACGGGGCCTACTATTACCAACTTCAACCCGTTCAACGGACCAGTTGGTACAACGGTTACAATCACCGGGACCAACTTCAATGGTCTGACCACTGTGTTGTTTAACGGGACTGTCGCTTCGGTAACTAGCAGCACTAATACTCAAATCATCGTCAATGTACCGGTAGGCGCCACAACTGGCAATATTGCAGTCGTCACAACAAATGGCGTTGCAACCTCCAATTTCCCCTTCACTGTCACGACCACCGGTGCTGGTATCTGTTTTAACAACCCGAATACCAATAACATAAACCCAGTTGGCACCTGGACCTCAGTTACGTTACAACCAGGAAATGCGTATGCGTTCACGTTCAATGCCCAGAACAATCGTACCTATAGCTTTAGCACCTGTGGTGCAACAGGCAACACGGTTATCCGGATTTATGATCAGCGCAATACTCTCATTGTCAGCAACGATGACAATGGTCCTTACTGCCTTGGTAGTGCGGCCTCTATCGATTTCACACCAACGACACCTGGTCAGTACCGAGTGCTAGTTACTGAGTCTCCCTGTATAGCTTTAACGGGTACCGTTACGTTCCAGCACCGTGTTGGTGCTGTTACAACCACCCCTAGCCTTACGAATTTCTTGCCAACATCAGGCCCTGTTGGTACAGTAGTTTCACTTGTAGGTACCAACCTAACCCAGATCACCTCTGTTTTGCTAAATGGCCAGGCCTGCACTATCAGTAGCCAGACCAATACCCTGATTCTGATCACGGTGCCAGTTGGCGCCATCACAGGCACTATTCGCCTTAATTATAATGCTGGTTTCCTAACCACAGCGCCTCAGGAGTTTACCGTAACGGCCCCAAGTGCTAGTTTTTGCTCTGCAACACCATTAAATCGTGGTACCATCACCCCAATCACAACCTATCAGACCGTCAGCGGGGCACAAGGTTCATCACCTTATTGGGACTTTGTTGCCACAGCAGGCACCACCTACACCTTCAGTACCTGCGGTTCGGTGTTCGACACCCAAATCAGGATCTATGATGCCACAAAAGCCCTCAAGGATAGTAATGACAATGACGGCCCAGTCTGCGTTGGCAATGCTGCTAGCCTAGAGTTTACGCCTACAACCTCTGGCACCTATAGTCTTTTACTAACAGGGACCAACTGTACTGGTCTAGCCCTCGCGGCTAACTTGCGCTATCGCCTAGGTGGTGGCCTTAGCATCAACTCTATAGCCCCAACCTCTGGTCCTGTCGGGATCAATGTTTTGGTCAAAGGAACTGGTTTCGTTGGTGTTACTGCGGTTCAGTTTGGCGGCGGGACAGTTAACGCAACATCCTACACCGTCACAACTGACTCAACTATTTCCGTTACAGTGCCCACGGGTGCAGTCACCGGAACCATCTGTGTCGTGGCAGGTACCAAATCTACATGCAGCCAACAACAATTCACGGTTATCGCGACCCCAACCTTCTGCGGACCGGCCAATATCACTTCTATCTACCCAGTCCTAACTGTCCGGACCCTTCCGATCATTGCTGGTAGCCGCGAAGCCTATTTCTTTACCGGAGCCCTCAACACTACGTATGCCTTCAGTACGTGCGGCGTCGGAACCAATGATACTAAAATTAGGATCTATGATGCGAGTGGTGCAATCCTTGCCACCAATGATAACGACGGCCCGTATTGCACAGGCACAAAGGCAAGCATCAATTTTGCCCCAACAATCGCTGGCGATTATTTCCTAATCGTTACAGATGCGGACTGTAATGTACTATCTGCCAACGGGGATCTGACCTACTATACCTTGCCAGTAGCAAGCGCCCCTATCATCACGGGCTTTAACCCTAACACAGGCCCAGTAGGTACTGTAGTCCGGATCCTCGGTCGTTATTTTACGAATGCGACAAATGTTAATTTCAACGGTACTGCCGCTAGCGCCTACACTGTTATTTCGGATACTTTGATCTCGGCGACAGTTGGTACAGGCTCAACCACTGGCCGCATTAGTGTTGTTACGCCATTTGGCTTAGGCCAGTCCACCTCCAACTTCACGGTCACGAACTGTACAAATGTCCGCATCGTCATCAATATGACCCCGCAAGGCGGCGACCAATTTAGGGTGTTTGGCGGCGGAGGACCTGGTGGAGGTACAACATATGTACTGGATGGTACAACTACTGTTGGCGCCACTGGCATCTTCACTGCAGCACCAGGCATCCATACCCTGAGGGCTACCAATGCGCAAGGTTGCTTTGCTGAGACTGCCTTCCGGAACTTTGGTGTCGTGACCTGTGGTCAACGCATTACTGGTGGTGGCACTGGGGCCGATACACTTACCTTCTACGAAGTCACCGCCCCTGCCTTGGGTGCAACATCATTGTTGTTGTTTGACCAGGGTGACGCGCCAGAACGTGGCCGTCTCTTTTACCAAGGTGCAACTGTTGCGACGGTCAATGCGTTTACCAATCCGAACAATTTGTTCTATAGCCCACGCAATGCTACCACGGGTACTGCAGTCATAGAGGTCAAAACCAGGGCTGGTTCTAGTTTTGGTGCTTGGCTCAACTGCCCAACCACTGCTGCCACGATCCAGACACTGACTGCTGGCAATCTAAATGCTTGCGGCAAACAATTGGTCCTAAGTACTTATCCTGCCCGCAGCACAAATACTGGTACTGTGATCTCGACTTTGCAAGCTGGCACAGGCCGACTGGTTCAGCTTAATATCCGGGCGCTGACCTTGGGCTTAAGTGACTCGATCATGATCTATGATGGTGCCACGGCCGCTGGTACTTTGCTTGCTAGGTTAGGTGGAGACTACTCAACCGTAACCAACACCATCATTACCTCAACTGATACAGCCATGACGGTTGTCTATTCTGGCCTTGCTGCTGGGCGTGGTGGTTTTATATTCGACGTCAACTGTATCCTCAATACAACTTCATCCATCGCGATGGGTACTCTCAGCAGTTCTTTGATTTGCCGCAACAGTACCATAACGATACCATTTGTACTTACAGGGCCTTTCGTTTCTCCAGATACTGTCAAGGTCGAGGTAAGCCCGACTGCCAACTTTAGCAACACCTTCGTTTTAGGCCAAGTCATCACCACCGTCCAAAATGGTATCGTGACAGCTATCGTACCGGGCAATAGCCTACCAGGGATCTATTATGTGCGCCTTGCGAATGGCAATAGTCGTTCCAACCAGTCAAGCTTTACCGTTGTCACTTCTCCTGCCGTCCCTACAATCGCTGCTTCTGGGCCTACTGCGCTTTGCCAAGGCAACACCCTGACGCTCAGTGCCAATGCACCAGGGGTCTCTGGTTACATCTGGTCAACAGGTGCCACAACTAGTTCGATATCGGTAACAACTGCTGGTAATTATACCCTCCAGACGGTAGTAGGTAGCTGTACTAGTGCTGTCTCGGCCCCAACAATTGTCACTGTTAATCCGTCATCAGCCGTGAGCTTAGTGTTGCGCAACGATACGGTCTTTGCCATAGGCACTAGCCCAGGCGTTACCTTCCAGTGGTCAGTTAACGGATTTGTGCAGGCTGCCATTACCACTCCATACATTGTTGCCCGTTTCGACGGTAACTATGCAGCAACTGTAACCCTCGGTACTTGTGTCACACCGTCTGCACCACTATTGGTAGTCGGCCTTGCCGATGGTATCAAAGCTGGTGACCTTAAACTAGTGCCGAACCCAGCCTCAGGCCAAGTTCGCCTCCAGTTGACCACTCCTATCACAAATGCTGAAGTCGTATTGGTCAATACCCTTGGCCAAACCGTCCGTACCTACAACATCAGTACCGACGAAACGCAAGGAGCTGAGCTTGACCTATCTGGTATCAGCGCTGGTACCTATATGGTCCATGTAGTGGGCACCTCAGTGCGTAAGGCCTTGGTCGTGAGGTAGGGCTTCCCTTTTTAACAAATAGATTCACTTCAATACACAAAGTCCTGACTTGCTAACTACAGGTCAGGACTTTTGTCATTAGAGGTAGCTAAATCATTACCCTAATCAATCGGCGATTTATCATACTAACCCACTAAATCAGAAGCTTAATTATTGCTGCCAAAGGTGGTGCACCCCGATCAGCAATAGTTTCGAGGCCCTAAAGTGGATATTGGTTTCACAACCAATAAAATGTAATAGTTGGGCACAGTTGTTGCCTAGCATGACAAGCTATATGTTAAGGAGTCATTAAGTATGTTGACTTTCGCAACCATTATCTTTTGCAATAGCACTAATGTCCGCATGTTATTAACTAAATCAGTCGGATGACATTTTATCTACCTTTGTATCCATGATGCCAATTCTAAACCCGCAAATTTTTTTAAGACTCCAAAGGCCATTTTATGCCCATTTAAGGCACTTTGGTTTGATGGTTTTGTCACTGGTGCTTTTCTGTACTAGTAGCCTAGTACAGGCCCAAACAATCACAAGTTTCGCACCCACTTCTGGCTCTACTGGCACAACAGTTACTATCAGGGGCACAGGGTTCACAGGCGCAAGTACTGTGGCTTTTAACGGGATAACGGGTGCCCTATTTGTGCAGGATAATACCACCATACTAACCCAGGTGCCTTCTGGTGCAACAACGGGTTTGATCTCGGTCACGGTTGGTGGCAATACGGTCTTTAGCGCCACTCCGTTCAATGTGGCCCAATCTTTCCCAGTGATCACGAGTTTCACGCCAGCGACAGGGACTCCTGGTAGCAATGTGACCATCACAGGCCAGAACCTCAACCTGATCGACTCCCTTAGGTTCAATGGCAAAAGGGCTACCTACAATTTCCTTAGTGTGACCAGCATAGTTGGTGTTGTACCTGTTGGTGCCACTACTGGGCCCATCGAGCTGTTTTATCAAGGGGTTCAGTATGCTAGTAGCGGTGTTTTTACGGTTCCCACACCTCCGCCAACCATTATCTTTATTAGTCCAACTAGCGGACCTCCTGGCACTGTTGTTAGTGTAAAAGGAAGCAACTTTTTTGGTGTCACCCAAGTTACGCTCAACAATGCAGTTGTTCCTAACTATACAGTCCATCGCCCAGATAGTATCACATTTATTGTACCGCCAACTGCTACTAGTGGCCTTGTTCGTGTTACGACTTCCGGCGGATCAGTTTCCAGTAGTTCGATTTTTCAGGTCACAAATCCGTTGGCCCCAACGATTACGAGTTTTACGCCGACCAGCGGTTTTGTGGGTACAATCGTCACCGTAAGGGGCAGCAACTTTATTGGTACTACGCAGGTTAGGATTAACGCTACAATTATTGCCAACTATACGGTTCATACTCAGGATAGCATGACGTTGACTATTCCACCTGCGGCCTCCACAGGATTTATAAGGATTACAACTCCAAATGGTACGGCAACAAGTGCAATTGCTTTTCAGGTTTTGGTGCCAGGTCGGCCCACAATTACAAGTTTTACGCCTAGTATTGGCCAAATCGGCACTTTGGTAACGGTTAGAGGCAGTAACTTTTTAGGTCTAACCCAAGTCATGCTCAACACCACAATAGTAACAACCTACACAGCACATCGCCAGGATAGCCTTACGTTTATCGTACCACCAACCGCTACCACAGGCGTAATTCAGATTACAAACGCAGGCGGTACTGCCACAAGCACAGTGCCCTTTCAGGTCTTTAATACAACAGGAAGGCCCACGATCACGAATTTTGCGCCATTTAATGGCCCAGTCGGTACCACAGTCACGATTAATGGAAGCAATTTTTCGGGTTTGAGTTCCGTCTTGTTTAATGGTACACCTGCCATTGTAACCAGCAGCACCAATACCCAGATAATTGTCAATGTCCCCGTAGGTGCCACAACAGGGACCATTGTGGTTGTTACATCTGCTGGTATTGCCACCTCAACTCGGCTATTTGTGGTATCGAGTGTTGCAGCTGGTTTTTGTAGTAATTTCCCTGGCGTTAGTAACATCACGCCTTCGCTTACCTGGAGTGCATTTACCTTGCTAAGAGGCTCAGGGTATAACTTTGCCTTGAATGCACTAGCTGATCGTACTTACAGCTTTTCAACGTGCGGTTCTGGGTCAAATACCATTATCAGGATCTATGACCCAAATACCAACCTAATTGCTAGCAATGACGATGACGGGCCGTATTGTATTGGCAATACTGCTTCTATTGACTTTACCCCTCCAGTAAGTGGGAACTACTGGGTTTATATTACTGATAGTCCATGTTTCTTGCTATCCAGACCTGGTACACTGCAGTATAAGTACAGCCAAGCCTCAGCTGTGCCAACACTTTCAAGCTTTGCGCCTACCTCAGGTCCGGTAGGCACGTCAGTTGCTTTATTTGGCACCAACTTAACCCAAATCACCTCAGCTGAGCTCAATGGTCAGACATGTGCTATCTTGAGCCAGACCGATAACTTGATTTACATTGTTGTACCTGCAGGTGCTACTACTGGTGCTATTCGTCTCAATTATAGTGGCGGCACACTTACCACGGCTCCGCAAGACTTTATTGTCACGGCCCCAAGTGTTAGTTTTTGCACGGTAGTACCATTATCTCGTGGTACCATTACCCCAGCCTTTTCTTACCAAACAGTAAATGGCTTACAAGGATCTTCGCCTCATTGGAGTTTTGTTGCGACTGCTGGCACGACCTATACCTTTAGCACCTGCGGATCTAGCTTTGATACCCAGATCAGTATTTATGATACGCTAAGGGCTCTTAAAGATGGCAATGATAATAATGGCCCTATTTGTGTCGGTAACGCTGCCAGCCTTGAGTTTACACCTACAATTAGTGGTACCTATAACGTGCTCCTGACGGGGGCCAACTGTACAGGCCTTCCTGGTTCAGTCAATCTGCGCTACAGGATAGGGGCTAATTTTGGGGTCGTTTCTTTTGTCCCACCCTCAGGGCCTATTGGGATAAATGTCTCTCTTCGAGGTCGTGGATTTACAGGGCTTACCGCCGTGCAATTTGGCGGAGGTAGCGTGAACGCGCCAAACTTCAGTGTTACATCAGATAGTACACTGAATGTCAGGGTACCAGCTGGCGCCGTCAGTGGCTCAATTTGTATTGTGGCTGGTACCAAAACCGCTTGTAGTTCCAGTCCGTTTACGTTAACTGCAATCCCGACATTCTGCGGTGTGGCAAATACTGGGCTGCTAAACCCCATCCTTAGTCAGCGATCAGTACCTTTAGCAAGTGGTAGCCGTCATGCGTTTCATTTTACAGGCACTGCTAATGCCACTTATGCCTTCAGTACCTGTGGCGTCGGCACAAGTGATACCAAGATCAGAATTTATGATGCCGCTGGTGCTGTTGTTGCCACCAATGACAACGACGGACCTTTTTGCGTAGGTAACAAGGCCAGCATTAACTTCGTACCAACCCTTTCGGGTGATTATTTTGTGCTTGTCACTGATAATGACTGCGATGTCTTGGCAGATAATGGTGAGCTCAAGTACTCATCCTTGCCTGTCCCTAGTACGCCGATTATCACCAGCTTTAGCCCTACCTTCGGTACTGCAGGCACCATAGTCCGGATCCTAGGCCGCTATTTTACCAATGCCAGTGATGTTAGCTTTAACACCACAAGTGCCCGTGCCTTTACGATCATTTCTGACACCTTGATCTCTGCCATCGTTGCGACTGGCACAACCACTGGTCGAGTCAGTGTGACAACGCCACTTGGCAGGGTCCAATCCACCTTCAACTTTACGGTTAACAACTGTGCAAGCACCCGTGTCCTTTTCACGATGGCACCGCTTGGTAACAACCAGTTCCGTGTTCGCTCAACTCCCGTAGGTATAAACTTGACCTATCTGCTAGATGGCGAAATAACTGTTGATGCGACTGGTGTTTTTACCGCAGCACCTGGCACCCACATCATTAGGGCCATCAACGCCCAAGGTTGTTTTGCAGAGAGTGCATTCCGGAACTACGGTGTTGTGGCTTGCGGTCAGAGGCTCACTGGTGGAGGCACTGGTGCCGATACCTTGTCCTTCTATGAGACAACTGTTCCTAATCAAGGTGAGACGATGTTGGTTTTGTTTG
This sequence comes from Cytophagaceae bacterium, assembly GCA_027490155.1. Classification (GTDB taxonomy): domain Bacteria; phylum Bacteroidota; class Bacteroidia; order Cytophagales; family Flexibacteraceae; genus CANHWS01. The sequence continues at coordinate 151,129 of JAIXYP010000069.1, forward strand.
ACCAAGGTGTGGTGCCATTGCGCAGCCGAATCTATTACCAAGGGGCTAGTTTTGCATTCGCTTCTCCTTCGGTCTCCAATCCGCGGAACTTATTCTACAGCCCAAACAATGCTACTAGCGGTCCTGCGGTTATCGAAGTTAGATCTAGCCTAGGTACCAGTTTTGGTGCTTGGCTCAACTGCCCTACAACTTCTGCTACTGCCCAGGCCATGATCAATGGCACCGCCAATGCTTGTGGTAAGCAACTGGTGCACAGTACCTATCCAGCCCAAAATACAACTAACGGCACCGTAAGCTCCACCATCCGGGCGGGCGCTGGTCGGATAGTCCAGCTCAATATCCGTTCCTTCGCTATTGGGGGCAGTGATACACTCTTGATCTATGATGGGCCTTCTACGACTAGTCCTATTATGACAAAGCTGTTTGGTAGTTTTTCAACCATTAACAAGACCCACCTATCCACTGACACTGCGTTGACCATTGTTGCCAAAGCCAATTCGTTTTCAATGGGCGGCTTCATTGTCGATGTCAATTGCGTCGAAAACGCTCCACCTTCTATTGCCATGGGATCGCTAAGCAGTTCGGCAGTTTGTACGGGTGGTTCGTTTACTGTTCCATTTTCACTGATCGGGCCTTTCGTCTATCCTGACACATTGCAGGTCGAGATTAGTCAATCGGCAACCTTCGATACCCTCCTTATGATTGGTCAGGCCATTACCCGTATCAATAATGGTGCGGTGACAGCTACCTTGCCACCAGCCGCCCAGCCAGGTGCCTACTTTGTACGCATTGTTGGTGGTGTAATGAGGTCTAATCAATCCACTTTAAGTGTTGGTCCTACGCCTTCCTTGCCGACCATCAATGCCAATGGGCAGACCGCAGTTTGCCAAGGGGATACCCTTATACTTATTGCGAATGCGCCAGGGGTATCTGGTTACATTTGGTCCACCGGGGCCACAACGAGCTCCATTAAGGTGAGCGAAGCAGGTAGTTATACCCTCCAGACAGTTATTGGCACCTGTACTAGTGCAGTTTCAGCACCAACTATCGTGACCATCAACCCGACTCCTGCGCTGCCGACCATCAACGCAAATGGGCCAACTGTTTTTTGCCAAGGTGATACCCTTATACTCAGTGCCAATGCGCTAGGTGCTTCGGGAATTATTTGGTCAACTGGTGCTACTACAAGCGCAATCAAGGTAAGTGTGGCAGGTAGTTATTCCCTCAGGACTATTGTTGGTACTTGTACTAGTGCTGTTTCGGTGCCAACAGTCGTAACCATCAATCCGACTCCTGCAATGCCAACCATTGACACAAATGGGACGACTACATTTTGCCAAGGTGATACCCTTATACTCACCGCCAATGCGCCTGGTGTTTCCGGTTACATTTGGTCCACTGGTGCTAAGACTAGTTCCATCAAGGTTAGCGCGGCGGGTAGTTATACCCTCAGGACGGTTATCGGAACTTGCACTAGTGCGGTTTCATCTCCAACAATTGTAAGCATCAACCCGACTCCTGCGGCGCCGGCCATTAACGCAAATGGACCAACCACCTTTTGTCAAGGCGATACCCTTATACTGAGTGCCAATGCACCTGGTGCTTCGGGGTATATCTGGTCTACAGGGGCAACTACTAGTTCCATCAAGGTTAGCGCGTCGGGCAGTTACACCCTCAGGACTGTTGTGGGCACTTGCACTAGTGCCGTTTCGGCACCAACAATTGTAATCATCAAACCGACACCTGCTTTGCCGACGATCAATGCTAATGGATCAACCGCCCTTTGCCAAGGGGATACCCTTATACTGAGTGCCAATGCACCCGGTGCTTCGGGGTATATCTGGTCCACTGGTGGGACGAATAGCTCCATCAAGGTTAGCGCGGCGGGTAGTTACACCCTCAGAGTTATTAACGGTAGCTGTACTAGTGCTGTTTCGGCACCAACAGTCGTGACCATCAATCCGACACCTGCTTTGCCTACTATCAATGCCAATGGATCAACCGCCCTTTGCCAAGGGGATACCCTTATTCTGAGTGCCATTGCACCTGGTGCTTCGGGGTATATCTGGTCCACTGGTAGGACGACTAGCTCAATCAAGGTTAGCGCGGCGGGCAGTTACACCCTCAGGGTTATTAACGGTAGCTGTACTAGTGCTGTTTCGGCACCAACAGTCGTAACTCTTAATCCATCCTCAGCAGTGACCCTAGTGTTGCGCAACGATACCGTCTTCGCAGTCGGCACCAGCCCAGGTGTGACCTATCAATGGAGCTTCAATGGCTCTCCTCAGGTTGGCATCACGACGCCTTACATTGTCGCTCGTGCTGGTGGTAACTATGCAGCCACTGTTACCCTTGGTACTTGTGTTACTCCATCTGCACCACTGTTGGTGGTCGGACTTGCGGATGGTATCAAAGCTGGAGACCTGAAACTAGTGCCGAATCCTGCCATTGGCCAAGTTCGTCTCCAGCTGACTACGCCAATGAACAATGCCGAAGTCAGATTGCTTAATACCCTTGGCCAAATGGTCAGGACCTACAACATCAGCACAGACGAAAACCAAGCCGCCGAGTTGGACCTGTCGGGCGTCAGCGTAGGCACCTATATGGTCCATGTCATGGGCACCTCGGTTCGCAAGGCCTTGGTCGTGAGATAGTGCCTCGTGGTAAACCAAAACGATTAATCCAATAAGATTCGCTTCGAAAATCAAAGTCCCGACTTGCACATTGCAGGTCGGGACTTTTGGTGTTGATTAGATTCTGGGATACGGTTAGGTCTTCCAAAGTTAAGTAATTTCCAGTTAGCAAAGTGCTTCAGGGCTTCATTATGGAGGTTTGCCTTGTTTGGCTAAAGGATATACAAACTACTGCGTATCAGGATTAGCTCAGCAGTTCGATCACAAGGTCATCCTGCTCTACCAAAGCGCCGGCCAGTAGTGCCACGGATTTGATCTTGCCAGCAACAGGTGCCACAATGGTGGTTTCCATCTTCATGGCCTCGATCACGAAAAGGGCTTGGTTCTGACTCACTGCTTGCCCATCCTGGACCAAAACCTGCGCAAGTTTGCCTTGCATCGGGCTGCCGATATGGCTAGGCAGGCTGGTTTTGCGGTTACTGGCTTTGCTGACTTGTGCCCTACGGTCCCTGACACGGAGTTGTCGATTTTGCCCATTGAGCTCAAAACTCACCCCACGGATACCTTCGGCGTCGGCGTTAGAGTCGGTGGCCAGTTTCCTGATAATGATCGATTTGCCCTGACCGATGTTGACCAAGGCCTCTTCGCCATCCTGCATTCCGTAAAAGAAGGCAGCGGTCGGTAGGTGCCAAACATCACCGTACTGTTGCCAGAACGCATAGTATTCCTCAAACACCTTGGGGTACATCTTGTACGACAGGTAGTCAGTCGGGGTCGCCTTGTCAGGGAAGGTCTGGCCAAAAAGCCGCATTTCAGCGTCTAGGTCCAGCGGCTGTAAGTAGGTGTTAGGCCGATCGGTCATTGGCTTTTCGCCTTTCAGGACAATGGCTTGAAGCTCGGGAGGGAATCCACCAGTCGGCTGGCCTATTTCGCCTCTAAAAAATCCCTTGACGGACTCTGGGAAAGACAGGCTTGCTCCCTTGGACATGACCTCGGTGGCACTGAGTTGGTTAGTTGTCAAGAACAAGGCAAAGTCACCAACGATTTTGCTGCTTGGCGTCACCTTCACGATATCCCCAAACAGGGCATTGGCCACCGCATAGTTCTGTTTTATGGTCTCGAATTGGTTTTCTAGCCCCAATGACCGCGCCTGAGGCCTCAGGTTGCTGTATTGCCCACCCGGGATTTCGTTGGTATAGACCTCTGCTGTGCCGGCCTTCAAGTCACTCTCGAAGGGGTAATACCATTCGCGGACATCCTCCCAATAGTTGCTGAACCGGTTTAGGCTATTGAGGTCATGATCTCCCAGACTTGGTTGCCCCTGGAGGCCTGCCACTAAGCTATTGAAGTTCGGTTGGCTAGTCAGGCCACTGAGTCCAGCCAAGGCCACATCCACAATGTCAACCCCAGCCTCGATAGCCTTGAGGTAGGTTGCAGCCTGTATGCTGCTGGTATCGTGGGTGTGTAGGTGGATTGGGATGCTGATCTCTTGCTTGAGGGCATTCACTAGCTCGGCTGCGGCGTATGGCTTGAGCAAACCTGCCATGTCCTTTATACAGAGGATATGTGCCCCGAGGTCTTCCAGCTCCTTGGCCAGCTCAATATAGTACTGGAGGTTGTATTTGATCCGCTTGGGTTCTTGCAGATCCCCCGTGTAACATATCGAGGCTTCAGCTAGGCTGTTGGTCCGTTCGGTAACTGCCTTTAAGCTCACCTTGATACCCTCAACCCAGTTGAGCGAGTCAAAAATGCGGAACACATCAATGCCACTTTCGGCAGCCTGCTCCACAAATCGCTCAATGAGGTTGTCGGGGTAGTTACTGTATCCCACTGCGTTTGATCCGCGTAACAGCATCTGCAACAGGGTGTTAGGTGCTGCCTCCCTAATTTGCCTTAGGCGATCCCATGGGCACTCGTGCAAAAACCGCATTGCGACGTCAAACGTGGCCCCGCCCCACATCTCGAGGCTAAATAGCTGCGGATGGTGGTAGGAATAACTTTGGGCAAACCCCACCATATCCACGGTCCGCATCCGGGTGGCAAGCAGACTTTGGTGCGCATCCCGCAAGGTTGTGTCAGTGAACAGGACCTGCTTTTGGTCCTTGATCCAGCCTGCAAACCCTGCTGGGCCTAATGCGGTCAGCAGTTGTTTGGTTCCATCAGGATGTGGGGAAAGGGGAGGGACCGCTGGCAGTTTAGGAGTCCGAAAGTGTTGGTGGCGGTTTGGGTCGGGATGCGGGATGTCTGGGTGGCCATTGATGCTGACATCGGCCACATAGCGCAGTAGTTTGGTGCCCGTATCCCGTTTGCGGATGATGCGGAATAGGTCCGGATTGTCGTCAATGAACCTTACCGTGCACTCGCCATTTTGGAAGGTGCTGTTGACGATCACATTCTCCAAGAAGCCGATATTGGTCTTGACTCCCCTAATCCGGAACTCACGCAGAGCACGATGGATACGCTGGCAGGCACCTTTTAGGCTTCGCCCACGCGCACTGACCTTGACCAACATACTATCAAAAAAAGGCGAAATTCTTGCCCCAGCATAAGCATTGCCTTCGTCGAGCCGTATGCCAAAGCCAGCAGCGTTACGGTAGGCAATGATGGTCCCGAAGTCGGGCTTGAAGCCGTTTTCGGGGTCTTCGGTCGTGATGCGGCACTGAATCGCAAAGCCATTCATCGTTACGGCGGCTTGGTCAGCTAGGCCAATACGGCGATCATGTAATGGGTAGCCTTGAGAGATCAGGATTTGGTTCCGGACAATATCGATGCCCGTGATTTCCTCCGTGATCGTGTGTTCAACCTGGATGCGAGGGTTAACCTCGATGAAGTATATCTGATCGGCCTGCACCAAAAACTCGACCGTGCCTACACAACTATAGTTGACCTTGCGTGCAATGGCTAGGGCATACCTATATAGTTGCTGCTTGAGGTCTTGGTGCATATTTGGGGCAGGGGCCACCTCCACCACTTTCTGGAACCTGCGCTGCACCGAACAATCCCGCTCGAACAAGTGGATCAAGTTGCCATACAGATCCCCCATGATCTGGACCTCGATATGTTTGGGATTCTCGAGGAAACGCTCCAAGAATACCGTGGCATCGCCAAAGGCCTTGCTGGCTTCATTCCCCGCCTCAGTGATAGCACTAAGCAATTGGTCCTGATTCCGTACAACACGCATCCCACGACCACCACCACCAGCTGCCGCTTTGATAATAATCGGGTAGCCAATTTTTTCGGCAGCGCTGAGGGCTAGGGCAGGCTCCAACACGCTGACTTGGGCATCCTCAATGACTGGCACACCCGCAGCACGCGCCACATTTTTAGCTGCAATCTTGTCTCCTAAGGCCTCCATAGCGCTAGGGTCAGGGCCGATGAAGATGATGCCTTCCTCTTGACACCGCCGTGCCAGCAGGACGTTCTCACTCAGGAAACCATAGCCTGGATGGATGGCATCGACTTGGTTGGCTTTTGCAACCGTGATGACTGCCTCAATATCCAGATAGGGTTTGAGCGGGTCCTCATTACTGCCTATCTGGTATGCTTCGTCAGCCTTGTACCTATGGAGGCAATATCGATCTTCGTATGTGTAGATCGCTACGGTTTTGATGCGTAACTCGGCTGCCGCCCTAAAAATGCGGATAGCAATTTCGCCGCGGTTGGCGACTAAGAGTTTGTTTAGCTTTTTTAGTTCGGGTGCCTGCATGACCTTAATTTAAGGAGTCAATACTGTTTCTGCCAGTCTTTGGGTGCTGGCTGGGCACAATTGTCCTAAAATTGTGCTGGCTAGCATTTTGCCTAAGACATTATCGTGACTTCTAAAGCAAAACAATGTTGGCACTTTAGTGGCGAGGACTTTATTTTAGCCTTCCTCCAATAAGATATACCCCAACTGCAAAGCACTATTTGGCAGGGTTCCAAACCACAATTCTGGTCCAGAGCAAGCCGCCAAACCATATCAAGATGCGTAAACTCACCATGGCGGACCTCCGTCGCCCTTCCGCTGCAGAGGCTGCCCAGTCCCCCAAGTTGCCTTACGTTGTGGTGCTTGATAACATCAGGAGTATGCACAATGTCGGATCACTTTTCCGGACGGCAGATGCTTTTGGTTGCCTTAAATTACTCCTCTGTGGGATCACTGGCACGCCTCCGCATCGTGAGATTCAGAAAACGGCGCTTGGAAGCGAGGAAACCGTTAGTTGGGTGCATTACGCAGACACAGTGTCTGCTGTCCATGATCTGAAGCAGGCTGGATATTACTGCCTAGCGCTTGAGCAGGCCGAAGGCGCCATCATGCTTCAAGACCTATCGCTACCATTGGGCCAACCTGTCGCTCTCGTCCTAGGCAATGAGGTTGAGGGTGTACAACAGCAAGTGGTGGATGCCTGTGATGCCTGCCTCGAGATCCCGCAGCTGGGCCACAAACACTCGCTTAACGTCAGCGTGGCTGCCGGTGTCGCCATGTGGGAGATCACCAAAGTACTGATGAAGGGGTGATAAGGGTTTGCGTTATCCTACTTTACGCCTTCAAAGTAAGATAAGGGTCTTGCTTTTAGACCTTAATAGACAACCGTATGCTCACGTTAAGGCTTTGCACAGCTACTGGGATTGGGCCAGTAGGCGTGCATTATTGGGTTATTGATGTCCCTTTTTTTGTCGGGCCCCATCCCATTTTTATTTTGAAGTCAAAGGCTATCTGGGCCAAGTGCCAATTCTAAGTACGCTTTCGATTGAAAAACAGCACATCGACCTCTGAACCTTACATGGTAGAGATGCGTGATTGGATTGGGCCAAAAGGGCATCCAATCGAGCTACTTTGGCTGACGAACTAGTAGTTTTTTTGATCTATGGCCATCCAGGGGCCACTTTTTCGGTCGTTTATATGGTCCATCAGAAGCCATTATACGATCCGGATATTTCGTATGCTTTGGCATCAAATCGAGCATTTGGAATGCGCTGCCTTCAATTTTTGACAAATACTTAGCTGCAAAAGTTAAGCAAAGCAATTGCGGCAGCCAAGGAGAAACTAGGCTCCACATTTGTAATGCATTAAGTACCTGAATAACTGACTATGAAAAAGTACTCTAATCCATTAGCTTGGCGCAGCAATAGTATCCTGTGTGCAGCATCATCAAAGTCGCTCATCCTGAGCTTGATCCTTGTCCTAACCGTAGGTTTCTTGTCAAGCCTCAGTGCACAAACAACCTATACATGGGTCGGTGGCGGTACAGGGCTCTGGACCCAAGCCAACAACTGGTCTCCAGTTGGTGTGCCAGATGCAACCAACGAAATTGCGCGGTTTGATGGCAGCACCACAACGGTAAACATCAAGGCTAACATCAACGTTTGGGGCCTATATCTGGTCAACAATGCCAATGTCACCCTTCAGTCAGACTCGACAGCTAGCCGCATCTTTACTGTTAATGACCAGGCCTCAGCCACTGATCTCCAGATCCCAGCAGGTAGTAGCCTAACCATCAGAGGCCGCAACTTCGGCAACAACGATACTGACTTACAGTTTCGGTTGGTCTCTAATACAACCACGGCTTCTATCTCAGGCACCTTATTGGTCGGGACTGATGACGCAGGTTCGATGACCCCGACAGGATCCACAAACTTGACGATTGGAATCTGGGCTTTTAATAGCGGGTCGGTCTATGACCATAACCGCGATGGTGGATCCCTCACCTACGGAACGCTTTGCACATTTGCAGCTGGTAGTACCTTCCGGATTACTGGCATTGTCAACACGGCACCGACTGGCCTTTTCAACTTAGGTACCATTACCCTTGGCACCCTATTTATTGACTGCCCTAACAACAAAACAACTTTTGCTGTTCAGAATTCATCACCAACGGTAGTTAATATCCTGAATGACCTCGAGATCAGGAACACCGGCAGCCGCACATCTAACTATTTTGGCCTCAACAGCACTAATAGTACAGTGACTTGGAATGTGTCGGGCAATATTAACGTTGGCACCAGCAGCATCAGGTCAATCCTGAGTTTGCGTTTTGGTACTTCTGGTGGCGTGACTAACCTCAATGTTGGTGGCAACATCAATGTCGATGCCAACGGTACGATCATCCAGCACGTAGGCACCACAACGCTCAACATGGGTATGGCTGGTGGCCTCGCCAATGCCGCCATTCAGGGCACTGGCACCGTGAACCTTTCAAATGGTTCCAACATCTGCCACGTCAACATCAACAACACACCTGTCGGATATAACCTGACCCTTGCCCGTAGCATTACAGTTTCTGGGAACCTAGTGGTCAACACAACAGGTTCAGTTCTTTTCAATACCGCGGCTGCACAGACCCTCCGTGTCAATGGTGTGCTTTCTGGTACAGGAACCATCGATATGTCTGGAGGAGCTCGGGCACACATCCTCCAGCTCTATGGTGCTACCAATGCGATTGGTACCCTGGTTCCTGGTAGTGGCTCAGTGCGGTACGAAAATGCCAACCAAGAGGTGATAGGCAACAAAACCTATTTTAACCTCGAGATCAGTGGCAATAACACTGCAACCAAAACTACAGCCCCTGCCAATTCAGACATTACGGTCACGGGCCGGATAAGGCTGCTGAACGGAACGTTGACATGCGGTACTGGCAAAGTGGTAATGGGCAACGGTAGCACAGTAGAGCGGGCGGAACGTGGTGCTTTTACTGGCCCAGAATTTACAGTAGATAACCCTGGTGTAAGCCGATATAGCCTTTCATATACCACCTTGTCAACGGTCCGTAGTATCACTGTTGGCCCTGAGTGGACATCTGCCCTCAGCACAATTAACGGGGTCTCTGTAGGTGTTGGTACCAATAACTACCTGAACCTAAATACAGCCAAAACTTATTATGGAACGCTAACCCTATCATCTGGTTTCATCGCCCTCAATGCTTTTAACCTTACTTCGGCTGATGGTGCCAATTTCAGCGGTGGATCAGCAACGGCACACATCGTAACCAATGGTATTGGTAGTTTCCTAAAAGAAGGTAATGCCAACGCTGACTTTGTAACCACTTACCCAATTGGTAGCGGCGCATCTTACGCACCTATCCAGATCACGACCATGAATAGGGTCGGCACTGGTTTCATTAGCTTGCGGACAACTGCCCACCGTCATCTAACGCTTCAGAAGACTGATGCCCTGGCACGGTACTGGACTTTAGGCTCTGGTGGCGGTCTGGCGGTCACTAACTGGGCTGGGCGCATGAATAACGTGGCTGGCGAAGCAACTGTCAGTACCAATGCCGTGGGTTATGTCGCAACCCACACTGGCACAAGTTGGGTTGTCAACCCAAACAGCGCTACCTACAGTGCCAACCAGCTCAATATCCCTACCAACACAACCCAATTTATGGGTACATGGTCTGCCGGAAAGTCTGGTGCCGCGGGTAGCTTTGACCTAACTGGGTTTGAGATTGCCACTGTCGATGGTCCTTGGAGCACCCCAGGTACCTGGCAGGACGGGTCTGTCCCTACTGCAAGTTCAAAAGTGATTATTGCCTCTAACGTGACCTTGGACCCCGCCACCATATCAATGGATCAAATCTCAATTGTGGCTGGTGGATCCTTGACGGCGAGTACCAACAATATAACAACAGCTAATGATTTCCTGATTGAAGGATCGTTTACTGACAACAACGCAACAGGCACGATCACGATTGGTGGGGATCTTATTTTTGCAGGCACAGTCTCAACAGGTACGCAAGAGCTCAACATCCTCAAAAATCTTTATCTTGATCAGGATGGGTTGTCAATTGCAGGTACTGTCAACTTCAGAGGCACGACAAGCAATATTTTTGGCACAGGTAGTGCAACCCTTACCAATATCAACTTACTGAACGGCAGCATCGTGAACGTAATGACCAGCGGTGTTGGCTCTGGTCTAACCATGAACGGAACCATCGGTAACATCACAGGTAATACCACCGGTCAGTTCCGGATGGGTACCAATGGCATCCTGAGTATCAACTCCACTACCGTAAACGGAATGACAGGTGGTGACCTTAATGACCTGACCAATTTTGATTTTTCGGCAGCTGGGAGCACTGTGCGTTACTTCAGGTCTGGTGACCAAAACATGGTCTCGACGGTTTACGATAGGCTTGAGGTCACCAATGGCGGTAATAAAAATTTTACCAATGCGCCCAACGCCGCTGCAACCCAAGTGCTTACTAGCCTCATTACCCTCAATACCATCACTGTCCGGGCAACAGCCACTGGTTGCGATAGTTTGATCTTAGGAAGCAGAACTTTGGCCAACACCGCTAACATCAACAACGCCGCTGGTACAGTGTCGTTAGTCAACACAAAAAGGATGCATTTGGTTGTCCGCTCTAGCGGCAACTTCATGACTGGTAACGGTAGCTTCACCACTGGTCATATCTGGATCAGAACAACTGGTGCGGTACCACTTGCCTCAACCCTTAGCATCAGCTACACACTTCAGGGTGATTTCCGCCATATCAGTAACAACAACTTTACGCAGAGCACCAACAATACAACAACGGCGAACCCTGGCGGTGGATTCTTGATCTCGGGTACTAGCACTGGTGTGACTACCTTCGGTAACCTCCGGATCAGGTCATCTAATACTGTTTATACACTCGAGCGTGACATCACTGTCACTGGCAACAGTGGCGGTAGTAACAATAACGCTGGGGATTGTGCTTTTGGGGTCGAAAACACCCCCAGCACCGGCTTTATCTTCAATGGCCGGACAGTGAACTTTGCTGGCCGTGATGCGAGTTCTGTCGTGATCAGCAACAATGCCAACTCGTTCAACCAATCAGCCGTTGGCAGTTTGTTCCGCATTGTGCAGCCCACCAACAACTGGACCTGCGACATCCGTGGCACGTTGACCTCTATGCCTTTGGCCAAAGTGCAGGTCCTGACAGGCAATACCCGATTTATCCTGCCAACGACATTGGATGGTCCTTTCCTAGCTACAGATACTGTTGAGTTTAATGGTGCCCATACCATAACACATGCACCAAGCCCAGCAAATACATTTAACTATCAAGGTTCGGGCGGACTCATCACCTGGTCTGGTACTGTCGTCGTTAACAGCGGTGCAAGGCTCAATTCGGATCTTAATGTTACGTTCAACGGTACAACCCTCACAAACAACAGCACAGGTTTGGCTGGCATCTCGATCGATTTGCAGGGTCGCAACTTTATGATGGACCGCACAGGAAACGAAGGTGTAGGTAACCAAACCATCGTGAGTGCTGCTAGCAACGGTGATATGGTTTTCAACAACTTCACCATTGACGGGATCGGCACCCGGACGTTACCAGCCTCCGAGATTATTGTCCTGAACCGTGCCTTGTTTGGCCCAGGCCCAGCACCAGTTGTACCTACAGGCACAACAGGGGTCCTCCGTGTTGGTAGTGAACTAGTAGCCAATACAGCATACCTCGAGACATCAGGTGGCCAGCTAAACTTCAGCAGTGGTGCCAACTTCCTGACAGTTGTTTTACATGGCAGCGACAATCCGGTCCGGAACTATGAGTATGATCCTGCCAATATTGTTTTTGGGAAATTGGAAGTCAACACCACTGGTGCTACGCCTCCAACATTGGCCTTGTCCAGCAACTTTTCCGTAGCGCGTGAGTTTGCCCAGACCAGTGCCAATGATTTTTTGCCTGCCGCCAACCAAGTAATCAGAATGGGTGTCTTGGGGCAATCAGCTACCATTACAGGTGTTAGTGCTGGTCAAACAACCTTCGGTGTCTTGCAGGCAGGTGATGCCGTCGCCAATAGCAATATCAGCCTTGGTCGCCCAGTTACAGTTCGGGACTCGATCTTACTCAATTTCTCAGCCTCAGGTGGCTATCTAGCGATTAACACCAAAAAACTGACTTTGGCGGGCGTTTATCGTGCTATCGCCAACCCCATCCTTCGTGGTGATGCAAATGGTGCCCCTTCTACGTCTGCCCTTGAGCTCATTGGTAGTGCCAACGTGATTGGTGCTTTAACTTTTGACCCAGCCAACAACAACCTCGACGAGCTAGTCTATAACAAAACCGGCCAAAATTATGCACTAGGTGCCCCAATCGGCATTGTCGGTAGTGTCAATAGTTCCTTAAGGTTGATGGCCGGTACCCTTAACAACGGTACACATAATATTAGTTTTGATGCGGCCAACAGCAAAGTCTTGATGGAAGGTGGTACAACTTCGAATTCGCCTGACTACGCAGCTGTCAATAGCATTGACTTTGAGATCAAAACGCCGATCAACCTATCTACCACACCTCTACCATCGGTGGCAAGTGGTGCCCTGCGTAAACTCTCGATAGCAGCAGGAGTTGGTAATATTGTTAGCCTAGGTGGTGTCAGCCGTGCTGTTAAAGGGGATTTGGTGCTAACCAGCGGTACACTTCGTGTTGATAATGCAGCCCTGACTTTGGGTGGTGTAATTGACAGGACAGGTGGTGGTAAACTAGAAACCAGTACAACCTCAACCTTAGTTCTGAACGGCACTACTAGCCAAAATCTACCAACTGACCTCTTCGTCGACGCCACCCCGACTGTCGGCACCCTCCGGATCAGTAATACACACCCAGATGGTGTAACGATGTCTAACCAAGGGATGGTCGTCAGTACAAGCCTGAACTTTACCTCAAGTCCGGCTGCCACAACTATCCAGACGCCCCTAGACGAAACCAAGCTATTGACCCTAGCGCCAACTGCTACCCTAAGTGGTGAGGCCCCTGGTCGCTATGTTGTCGGTGCGCTAGCCGCACAGGATGTGATCCAGGCAAACCAGTCCAACAACTTTTCGGGTGTGGGTGTCACCATTGAGGGTGTTGACGCTGCTGAGGCAGCTGTAATGAACTCTATCGGTGGCTCGCTGCAAGTAATCCGTCGTTCGGGTCGTGCAGGCCATATCAGCAACGGAAATACAGGTTTTGAGGATAACAATAGCATCATGCGTAGGTGGTCCTTTAGCGCAGTTGGAGCCCTGCCAGGGTTTGTCAACATCAAGTTCAGCTGGGTGTCGAACGACGATAATAGTTGTGGAGCTAGCTGCAACCTCAATAAGATGGTTGTTTATCGCAAAGCGGCTGCCGAAACCCAATGGACCCGTGTCCGCTCTGCTGGCCCTAATGCCCGTTGGCAAAATGCTGACCTTGGTAACGGGATGCGCCAGACAGGTTGTTTTTCAGATCATTTTACGGATTATACCGTTGGCTATGGCGACTCGCCACTACCAGTGACTTGGGCATCAGTTGGTGCCAACCGCAAACCAGGCTATAGCCAAGCTGCAGGTCGCCAACAAGATGGCAAAGTCAATGTTGTTTGGGCCACTGCTACAGAGAAAAACAATAGCCACTTCGTAGTAGAGCGTAGCGAGGACAATTTGACCTTCGTCACGATCGGTAGTGTGCAGGCCGCTGGCAACACCACTCAGCTTTCTCGCTATGAGTTTCTGGATGGCAGCGCCCCAACCTCTGCGATCTATTACAGGATCAAACAAGTGGATCTGGACGGTACCGCTAGCTACTCGCCATTAGCAGTTGTTACGGCCGTTGGCAGCACAAAAGCACCCCTGACCATCTATCCGAACCCAAGCACGACTGCTGACCTAGTTAATGTCAACGGATTGGAGCTTGACGAGGCCATAAATGCACAACTTTTTGACGCTAATGGTCGCCAAATAGGTAGCTTTAGTGGGGTTTTGGCCAATGGAGCTGGTCTGCCTGCTGAGTTACGCCCAACCACTGCAGGTATTTATCAGCTTGTTATCACACCAGCTGTGCCAACTGCCGAAACTACTGCGCCGCAATCAATCCGGTGGGTGGTACGATAAACTAAATACTTGTCCCTAACACACGATGGGACTTACTTTGCAACCGAAAGCGGTAGCCCAGAAGCAAGATCCTGCTTTTGGACTAGCGCTTTTTTTGGGTCCAGTTTGACCAGTTCTGACAGCGATCGACCCAGACAGCACGCCAGACTTAACCGCAATAACCATCCAGATTATCAAAGCAAATTGGCAAACCAGATTGACCCTCGGCACCCGGCCATTCTGCCTTTGATGCGGTATTGCGCCTATCAGGAGCGGTGCCTGTCAGAAGTGCGGACAAAAATGGAGTTGCTAGAGGTCCCTCAGACCGAATGGGCTGCATTGATTAGCCTATTAGAGGAGGAGAACTTCCTGAACGAGGAGCGCTTTGCCTCGGCCTACGTGCGGGGCAAACATCGGCATAATGGATGGGGTAGGGCCAAGATCAGGTTTAATCTCCGCCAGAAGGGCGTTCCAATCCACTATATCACCCACGCCTTGTTCGAAGAGTTGCCAGATAGCCTCTATCTCGAGACCCTACAATCCAAATTAGCATCACGCCTCAGGACCTTAAAGACCAAAGATGATGTATATACCCAAAAGCAAAAGTTGGCTCACTACCTCAGCCAGCTGGGCTATGAGTCCGAGCTGGTTTGGTCGGCCATCAACGGTCTTGGGCTGAAGTGAAAATAATAATAGTATGTGACCTTAGGGTTTTCTAGCGCAACTTGAGGGTGCCTAACGTGATGGCAGCCAGTGCTATGCCAACAATCCAGAACCGGGTCACGATCTTAGACTCATGATAGCCGAGCTTTTGGTAGTGGTGATGGAGTGGTGACATCAAGAAGATGCGACGGCCCTCGCCATACTTGCGCTTCGTGTATTTGAAGTATGACACTTGAAGCATCACACTGATGTTCTCGATCAGGAAGATGCCGCAAAGTACGGGCACAAGCAGCTCCTTGCGGAGGCTCAGGGCCAAGACTGCAATCATCCCACCAATGCTCAGGCTACCAGTATCCCCCATAAAGACCTGGGCCGGAAAACTGTTGTACCACAAGAATCCAACACAAGATCCCAAAAAGGCGGCGCAGAAAATTACCAACTCTCCCGACTTCGGGATGTACATGATGCCTAGGTATTCCGAAAAAATCACGTTACCCGACACATAGGCCAAAACGCCGAGCGTGAATACGATGATCCCACTAGA
This sequence comes from Cytophagaceae bacterium, assembly GCA_027490155.1. Taxonomy (GTDB): domain Bacteria; phylum Bacteroidota; class Bacteroidia; order Cytophagales; family Flexibacteraceae; genus CANHWS01. Next base: position 166,769 of record JAIXYP010000069.1, read on the forward strand.
CCCTGCGGCCAGCCCATCGATGCCGTCGGTTATGTTGGCTCCGTTGCTCACTGCCGTGATGACGAAGATTACCAACAGCACAAATCCTACCCAAGCATAATCCCCTAAGAAGCTAAAGATCGACTGGTAGTCCAGCTCGTTGTTTTTGACAAAGGGTAGCGTGGTAGTCAGGGACTTCATGTCCTGGTACTGGAAGCTAGTTGCTGCATAATTGTCGAGCTTTCGCGCAAAGTCGTCCTGCGGCGTAGCTGAGATCGAGAGTTGCTGTTTGCTATATTCTCGAATGCGGACACTGTCATTGAAATGCAAGGTCAGACCGACGATAAGGCCAAGGCCTACCTGCCCCACAACCTTGAATCGGCCATGGAGGCCCTCTTTGTTTTTGCGGAAAACTTTGATGTAGTCGTCAATAAACCCAATGATCCCTAGCCAAATCAAGGAGATCATCATCAGGATAATATATACATTGTCCAGCTGGGCAAATAGCAGGGTAGGGATCAGGACACCAGCCAAAATAATGATCCCGCCCATGGTCGGAGTGCCTTGTTTCTGCATCTGACCTGCAAGGCCAAGGTCCCGGACAGACTCACCCACCTGTAGCACCCGCAACATATTGATCACCCGCCGGCCATAAACCGAGGTGATCAGCAGGGACATGATCAGGGCAGCTATTGCCCGGAAAGAGATGTATTTGAAAACACCAGCCCCGATAAAGTCATAATGTTTGTCGAGGTAACCGAATAGGTAGTAGAGCATATCAGAAACGAGGCAAGTAAGGCTAGGTTGAAGCTTGAGTGGCTTCGCCAATCAAACGGAGGTGAACCCTTGATCTAGCCATTGACGAGATGGCCCTGCCTTTGGCGGCACAAAGTAAACCAATCCGTACCAGATGGTCGTTATTGAGCCTTGGTGTCAGGGTGATAATTGAGCCAGATAAGCCTATTCCTAATGTACTACAGTGAGATGATTGCCTCAGAGGACCGGTGTTGAGGCAAGGTGTACCTAAACCTGTACAAGAGCAAAACAAAAAGCCTATCATACAGGCTATGACAGGCTTTGGTCTGGTAGTATCAATATAGCTGCTCGATCGGTGTTGGGCCAAACCCTAGATATTGGCCTTAGTGGTTAGATCAGGCGGCCTTAAAGATAGGTAGCTTGTCAGACTTATCAGCCTGAAAAATAATTAGTTATAAAAGAAAGGGAACCACTTTTTGCGGCGGCTTTTGGCCCCTTTGGCTCTGATTTTGCCCGAGGTGATCATCTTGCTGATTACCAATATGTACATACAGAGGATCCAGCAAGTGATCGCTACTACCAACCAGGCTGGGTGGAGGTGCATCAGCTTGTAAAAGGCGACAAAGAGGGCTAGGACTACTACCCCAAAACGTGCTAACAAGGTTATCGGCACTTCAGTTTCGGTTAAGGTGAGACGTTGACGAACTATCCACATGGTAATGACTGGTTGAAAGGCTGGAAAAAATAAAGGTCCTTTTCGGGGAGGTTGTGGGTTGCCAGCGACTAAGTAGTAGTAGCATCAGTTTGCGCTACTGAGGACTTTAGCCTTTGGCTTTGGTGGTTGTGTTTTTGCCGGCGGTTTTTTTGACAGGCGCCTTTGTGGTCTCCATAGCGGCGGCCTCCTGGGCTTTTTTGAGCTCCTTGGCTTGCGACCTAGCTTCTTTGCTCAGTTTTTTCTTTTCGGCAGCGGCTTGTTTGGCAGCAGCCTTTTTGGCTTTCTTTTGGCTAAGTTTGAGGTCATGTTTCTGACCCTTCTCTAGCTTTTCGGCCACCTTATCTAGCTTTTTGATCAGCTTTTTGGCAGCGTTCTTGGCCGACTTGGTTACGCTTTCGCTTGCGATGGGGCTAATGCTGCCTAGGGCTTTCGTAATCTGGTCAGCTAGCTGAGCAGTGATTTGCTTTTTGGTTGGCTTTGCAGTTTCCATAAATGGGATTTTGATAACGTAGGGTGCTGTTATCTAGGCACAAAGGTACTGATTATCTCCAAATTACGCTTATGTTATGGCAATGTTACGCAAAAAACTTAACATTGAACAAGTGTTTTCTTGATTTTTTTGCGCTCGTTCCGAATTTGTATTCTGACGATGGGCTTATCTCCCATTATTTATTCTGTCGACAACTACTATCCCACAACTTATGCCTACTGATTGTCGCCTTTGCCTTTATGCAGATGCTGGCGGCACCAAGACCACCTGGACTTGGTCCTGCGAACCTATCCTATGCATTCCGACTAATCCTAGCGACCTTACAAATGGGGGTATCGGTCGACATGATAACGCCTACGTAACATTAGGTATTAATCCCAATACCATGGGTCAGCAGGCAATCAGCGCAGTATTGTTGGCAGCTGAGGGAATACTGAAGCAACAACTTGCAGTCCATGGCATGGGTATGTGGTCAGCCGAAGGCTTTAACTCCGAATCTGAACCAACATGTAGGGTTATCCTGACGGAGGTCTATTATTATGGGGCCGGCTGTGGGGCTCAGGCCAATCGGGAGTTGATGGCTGGGTTGATAGAACAGGTTTATGGAGGGAAGGGTTCCCAAGAACTAATCGTACATGTAGATACTGATTTGGCCTTTGCCGGTCTTAGTCAGTGGGGGGAGGAGGCTGGTTTGGTGGCCATACTGGGCACTGGCTGTAATGTAGGGCTTTGGCAGCCAATCCCCCTTAGTTTAGCGAATGGGCAACTGGCAAAAGGACCGATTGGTAAAATCGTTTACGCCGCACCGAGCCTTGGTTTTTGGCTTGGTGATGAAGGGGGTGGGGCATGGGTTGGTAAGCAGATCATGAGGGAATACCTCTTGGGCGAGGTACCAAAGTCTATTGTGCCTATCTTAAGCCAGATACTTGGTCCGACCGAGACCCTGTTGCAGCGGTTTTATCAGGCAGCAAGCCCTGCTGCCATGGCAGGCGCAATCTTGTCTAGTTTAGCAACAATAGGACGGGCGGATCATCCTGAGTTGCAACCTTGGCTTGATAATTATATTAGGGCTGGGTTTGAGGCCTTTGTCAGGACCTATGTGCTACCGCTTAGTGCCATGCAGGGGTACAAAGCTGTTCGCTGTGTGGGCGGCATGGCTTGGCACTACCAAGCGCTATTGGCCGAGGTCCTGACTCAGGCTGGGTTGCGGCTCGATCGGGTGGTACAGACTCCGACATTGTCCATTGATCAGCCCAAATACTAGTTGCGTATGGCTTTAAACAAATCAGCTGATCGTTAGTCTTAGGCATAAGATGCTTAGAGACCGATAGATACCCATTCGGTGTTGAGTATTGCGATAGGGGCTTATAACCTAAGGTCAACCAAGACCTTTGCTGTTTGCATTGTGGGGCCTAGGTCCAGTAGTGTTTTTGCAGGCTCTGGCCATAAACTTGGACCAACTGATCGATTTGGGAGGCCCGATTGCGATAAAAGATGGCTAGAAGGCCCTATTTTGGTGCAACGATTTTGGCGATATTGACTACTTTTGCCTAACCCAATAACTATGCGCAGCATCATATGGCGCTAACTGAGAACAAGTGGAATCATTGCTCAATCTGTTTTTAGCGTTCCTCTGGTCGTTTGTGATTGCTGTGTTTGCTATACCAAGCATCATCAGCGTTGCCCACCGGAAGAACTTGCTGGACGAACCCAACTTCAGGGGGATGCACCAGTCCTTGACCCCTCGTCTGGGCGGCTTGGCCATTTTTGCCGGTTTCATCTCATCGATGACGCTATTTGGAATGTCAACGCCCTCGATCCAGAAAATATTGGCGGGCAGTGTGCTTTTGTTTTTCATCGGCCTCAAGGACGACATCGTAGCCATTTCGCCTTTCAAGAAGTTTTTTGTCCAGATTCTGGCCACGGGCATCGTGGTATTCTTGGGGGATATCCGGATAACCTCTTTCCATGGTTTTCTGAATATTGGCGAGATTCCGGACGGGATCAGCTATGCGTTTAGTTTCCTGACCATCATCGGCATTACGAATGCGGTCAACCTGATTGATGGTCTCGACGGCCTCGCCGGGTCAATCACGATGGTGATCTCGAGTGTCTTTGGTTTGGCGTTCTTTGTGATGGATGACCTACCCTTCACTTTTTTAGCTGTCTGTATAATTGGTGCCATTGTAGGTTTCTTACGCTACAACATCCACAAGGCCATCATCTTTATGGGCGACACTGGGTCCTTGACATGCGGTTTTCTGGTCTCGGTGATGGCCATCGAGTTCTTGCATCAGGATAAACTTCAGGCTAGTCCATCCATATCGGTAGCCATATTGTGCATCCCACTGTATGACACCCTACGTGTTTTTGGCTGGCGTATCCTAAAAGGCCGTTCGCCCTTTTCGCCAGACAAAAATCACATCCACCACATTCTGAGCCGATCTGGCCTGTCGCAACTCCAGATAGTCGGTACCTTGATCGCCATCAATATGGTTCTTATCGGGATTACTTTCCTGCTACGTGGCCTTGGTGACAACATCCTGTTACCGATCTTGATAGGGCTGTTTGCAGCAGTCACGTTAGGCCTAGAGTTCTTAGCCAAAAAGCACCCCGAGCACCCCAAGATGGTGGTGCCAGATGCCTTACTAGAGCAGGAGCCTGTCTAGGACCTGCTGAGACGCCTCATAGGTATGATCCGCCGATTATAACGGGTGCAAGACGTCCAAACATTGCCGCAACGACAAGGGCAAGGAAGACTGGCAAATCAAACTTTTGGTGATAGATGTTAACCAGACACACTAGTTTTGCGTCTTGTTGCTTGGCGTAGGCATCGCAAATGAGAGGCCTCCGCTCATTCCTGATATTGGTAGGTATCGTGATGGCAACAAAACGCGGTGCCACATCTGCCACAAGGGCGAAGGTATCCTAGCCATCTTAGTACCATCCATCCCAGCTCCTTCCTTGAGATCCAGCATCTTGCGTTTTGGCATCCTCCTGTTCTGCTTGTTCAGTCAGCAGATATTGTTCCCTTTTGGGGCACAGGCGGCGGTTGTGCGAGCCTTGCTAGACGATTGGTTAGTATATCATCCCGTGGGTAAAAACTACTTACCCTACGACTACCAGACCGATCGCAATACACTGACAGTAAGTACCTGGATCAATCCGCGTAGTGATAACTATTATCTTGAGCTCAGCCAGCCCGTCGGGACCTGTGTGTATTTCAATGGGCACCTTTGGTACAAGGTTGCCAAGCCTGGTACGGTCCATATCTTGCTACAGGATGTATTTGCCCAAGAGTCACCTAGCCATATCCCTGTTTTCCTAACCATTTTTTCGCCCGGAGGCAAAATATCAGTTGATAAGATGGGCATCGTCAACGAGCCCAAACCGACCCTGACCACCAAGGCTCTGGTTTATGCCCAAGGCAGTACCACCACTCCAGACCAGAAGCCTATTGTCCTGCCTAAACTCCCATTACGGAACGAGTCAGCCTTGTTGTTGCTGCTGATCATCTTCCTGTACGGTATCATCAAGCAGTTTGATCCGCGCGAGTTTACGCAGCTGCTATCGGTAGCCGATTTGGTCCGTAATCCATTAGAAGGTTACGGCGGAGCAGCGCGCAAGATCTGGACCAGCACCAACATCTTCATGATGACCGCCAACTGCTTGGCCATCACCTACGTCTTTAGCCTCAGTGACCGATATGAGCCTGCCATCCGGTACGTGCAGGACTTTTTTGTGGATTATCAGCTACTGCCATTGGCATGGTTGGTACCGATCTTGTTTTTCTTGGCGGGTTGTGCCTACTACCTGCTCAAGTATGTTTTGGTTGAGTTTGCGAGTACCATCTTTCAGGCAAGTCGGGTTAGTACCATCCACTTTTATGAGTTTCTGCGCCTATCCAGCTTCTTGAGCATCAGCTTGTTGGTCTTGGTTGTGCTGGTCTATAACACCTTCTTCCTGAGCCTATCAGTCCTGTGGGTTGGCCTTGTTGTTTTGGTAGCGCTAATGCAGGGCTTGCGCGTGCTGAAGGTGACCCTGGTGGCTATGCGGATGGCCAGCTTTAGATTGTTGTACTTAATTGCCTACCTTTGCATTACCGAAATTGTACCTATGGTCCTGATGTTGCGCATCCTGATGCCAACTGCCTGATCACGAAGTAGGTCCTTTTACGTGCCGAGGATGCCAACCCACTAGCTAGTGTTTTGGCTCCGTCCGCTCCATATCATCGATCATCATCCCCCCCGCACGGTTGTTGCCTATGACCACCGAAGACTCAATAGAGGTTAACGACAGAATCAAGAAAGTTACGACCCTACTCATCACCCAGGCGACCCCCGCAGAGGAAAACAATCCGTATTCGGCCCTCGCCAAGAAGTATGGTCTCAAGATCGATTTTCGGCCTTTCATCGAGATTGCTAGGGTTCCCCTGCGCGAGTTCCGGAAGCAGAAGATCAATATCCTGGAGCATACCGCCATTATCTTCACGAGCCGCCACGCAATCGACAACTTCTTTGGTCTGGCCGGCGAGCTCAAGCTCGAGATGCCCCCAGAGATGAAGTACTTCTGTGTTACCGAGCAAACCGCAAATTACCTGCAGAAGTACATTGTGATCCGGAAACGCAAGATTTTTTCGGGCGGACGCACCGCTGCAGACCTCTGCGAAGTGCTCAAGAAACACAAGACGGAAAACTACCTTTTCCCTTGCAGCAACATCCGTACGCCCGAGATTCCGGAGTTTCTGGCCAAGAATAGCATAGCTTACAAGGAGGCCGTCATGTACGAAACCGTTAGTTCTGACCTTTCTGACCTTGCGGAAGTCAATTATGACATCATCGCATTCTTTAGCCCTTCTGGTCTAGAATCGCTGAGGGTCAACTTCCCGGACTTTAAGCAAAACGACACCCGCCTTGCTGCCTTTGGCACCACCACTGCAAAAGCCGTTACGGATGCTGGTTTGGTCCTCGATATTGTAGCTCCGCACCCCAATGCCCCTAGCATGACAGGCGCCATCGAGCTATACATCAAAAAAGCAAACAACATTAAGTAGCTGTCCTACTCATTTTGACCAAGTTAGCTTCCTGTCTCGATCTTTTGACGCATGGAAGCAGTATGGTAGGTTCCCAAAAAAACCAAATATATTAACTTGCGTATCTGATTTTACCATATTTTAGCGCACCGTTCCTAATACAGGTTACGCTACTTTCGCCTAAAAGGTCTCTCACTGGTCATCTTCTGAAATGAAAAAGATACTTCTACTGGTCGTTACTGCACTGATGGTTACTTGGCATAGTGCCAATGCGCAGCAAGATGCTCAGTTCACCCAATATATGTTTAACACCTTGTTCTACAACCCGGCCTATGCAGGTCTGGACGAAGGCACAAGGTTCCAAGTACTTTCGAGAGCACAATGGCTGGGTTACAACACAACCAGTAACGGTTATGGCGGGATCAACACCTATATGGTGTCAGCTAATGCTCCGATCCAGGCCATCAATAGCGGCATCGGTTTCCATGCCGTGCTGGACTATATTGGGCCACGCCGCCTAGAAGAATATCAATTATCACTTGCTCACCATATCGATCTAGGCAAAGGAAAACTCAGCTTTGCTTTGCGTCCGGGTGTTAACGGTGTCAGCATCGACCGCGACAGGCTAGTTGCCCGTGACCAGAACGACCAGGTTCTTTCTCAGCTTAACAATGCACGCTCTTACCGCTTTGACCTTGGCGCTGGCGTGATGTACAAAACCAAAGACTACTATCTAGGAGTGTCTGCAAGCCGTATTTTGGCCCCTGACTACAACTTTGGCATCAACGTACCGGGCCTAAGCTTCGAAAACAAATCTGTGCCTCATGTGTACCTCACTGGCGGATACAACTTTTTCCTGAACGATACTTGGACCCTGACCCCATCAACCCTTGTACGTTACATCACCAACACACCGTCTGACGCATCATTGATGGTTGACGCCAACTTGATGGTTGACTACGACAAGTTTATCTTTGGAGGACTTTCTTACCGCTACCGCAGTAGCGATGCTAGCCTTGTAGTAGGTGTTAACCTCTTAAAGGATAAAAACCTTAGGATTATCTATGCTGCTGATTTGGTTACCCCAGGTCAAACAGTAGAGGCAACTGCCCGCACTAGCCACGAAATCAGCCTAAGCTATGCTTTGCCTTTCGTGCCAAGGTTGCCACGCCCTGCCATCAAAACTCCAAGGTTCCGTTACTAGGATATCCTTAAACGGACTCACTAGTTGCTTAATACCAGACATATTCTCAAAGGTGCCAACACCGTTGTCTCGCAAGCTGACAAACCGTTGACACCTTTACTTTTTGACAGATAGCAGCTGCAAACTTGCAGTCTAATTTATCTGACACCATGATTGCCCGCTCCAGAGTAACATCAGTCCGCTAGATGATGATGTGTTTGCTGCCCAATGGCGTAGCATGAGTAGGGTAGTCTGATCATCCCCCCACCACATATTTCCTTCGCTGTGCTGCACGATTGCGGTCTGGATATTGGCGCTGAAAGCCAAGTACCACCACTGCCTTTGGGGTTTTGACGCCCAATCCTGCCAAGCTGATGTCAAGTTTGACCAAAAAAAATGGTCAGTTGACAAAATATCAGCCAGCGACGGATCAAGATCCCCAAAGTTCAAAATCAGCTGATATGTAGGCTCAGAGCGGAATTTGAGGTGTCAAAAGGTAGGGTTGACAACAAAAAAACCAAAAAATGCGGGTGCTAGGCCTTTATTTTACTGGCCAACCACTTGTAATAAAGAATCACTTACATATTTTTGTGATACCAAGACCTAGGCTAAACACTTTGGGCGCTGGTGACAAGTACTTACTTACAAGGTGATATGAATCGTTCGAACATGAAGAGTTTCCGCTCAGGGGTGTTACTGGTTGCAGGGCTTATGGCTTTGACAGGCTGTGCGCTCTTCGGAGTTGGCAACCGAAAGATTGAGGGTGAGCTAGTAGGCTACGAAGGCAGACCAGCTTGGACCCAAGTAGTGCCCTATGGCATGGTCGTGATTCCCTCAGGCACGTTCCACATGGGACAGTCTGACGAGGATATCGCTTCGTCCAACATTAACTTTAACAAGCAGATCACAATCGGTGGATTCTATATGGATGACACCGAGATCACTAATAATGAGTACCGTCAGTACACCGAGTTCCTGAAAGAGCTTGGTGAGGAAGGTAATGACACGACGGACTATCGTTTCAATGCTGATCAGGCTAAAATGATTGCCGACAAGAAGTTCTTCCCTGACACAGCAGTCTGGATGCGTGACTTCTCCCACCACATGGGTGATCCGCTTGTTCAGTACTACTTTTTCCACCCTGCCTTCAATGACTATCCTGTCGTTGGTGTCAACTGGAAACAAGCTAACTTGTTCTGCAAGTGGCGTACTGAGTTTTACAACACATCACGTGTGATCAACGGTGAGGTGCAAATGCCTAACTTCCGCCTTCCTAGTGAGGCCGAGTGGGAGTTTGCCGCTCGCGGTGGTCGTGACCTTGCTCCATACCCATGGGGCGGCCCGTACATCCGGAACATGAAAGGCTGTTTGTTGGCTAACTTCAAGCCAGGACGCGGTAACTATTATGATGACGGCTATAGCTACACAGCGCCAGCAGGTTCGTTCTTCAGTAATGATTACGGCCTATATGACATGAGCGGAAACGTTAGCGAGTGGTGTGCTGATGCATTTGCCGAGGCTAGCTATCCTATCGTTTGGGACTTGAACCCAACCTACTATAAAGCCACCGAGCCACGCAAAGTTATCCGTGGCGGATCGTGGAAGGACATTAGTTTCTATCTGCAAACTGGTACCCGTAGCTACGAGTACGAGGACACATCCAAGTCATACGTTGGTTTCCGCTGCGCGGTTACGTACCTTGGTCGTTCGTCAGGCGAGGAATTCTAGGACAATTTAATTGCCCTTTAATTTCTGGAAGCTGATCTCCGCTTTAATTACCAACCACAACCAAAATCTTTCACAAGACTACTCCAATCATTCCGTTCAGGCCATGTCCCATTACAGAACCAAAAGGAAGGCGACCTTCCAAGACAAGTTTTACAACAATATTGCTCCTATCGTCACAGGCGTTGGTGCATCTGTCGTAATCGTCGGTGCCCTTTTCAAAATCCAACACTGGCCAGGTTCTGGTCCTCTTTTGATTGCTGGTCTCGGTACTGAGGCCTTATTGTTCTTGCTTTTTGCTTTTGCACCACAACATGCTGATCCAGATTGGTCTATCGTGTACAAAGAGCTTGACCCAGAGTACGAAGGTGATTTCGGCGTCAACCCTGCTGAAGACGGTGCCAAAAACTCTGTCGTGAAACGTCTTGAGGATATGCTCGAGAAAGCCAAAGTTGATCAGTCATTGGTTGAGAAACTTGGACGTGGCATGAACACCCTAGCTGAAAGCGCAAGCAAAATGTCTGAACTAGGCAATGCTGCTGTCGCAACTGCCGAGTACAGCAAAAACACCAAAGCCACTGCTGATGCAATGGCCAACATGAACAAGTCATTGTCTGCCACAGCAACTGCTATGGGTGACATCGCTACTTCGTCTGCTGCTACTGCCAACGACAGCAAAGCATACCATGCTCAAGTCCAGGTAGTGACCAAGAATTTGACCGCACTTAACATGGTGTACGAAAATGAGCTGAAGGATACCAACAGCCACATCAAGGCCATGAACAAATTTATGGGCAACATGAGCACAGCAATGGACTCAATGGCCTCTGCAGCAGCGGATACTCAGGCTTTCAAGGCCGAGATGTCCAAACTCAACAAAAACCTGACCTCTCTGAACTCAGTATACGGCAATATGTTGTCAGCTATGCGTGGTTAATCACCATTGCGTCGACTGAAAACCTTATTTGTTCATATACCCACACACTACTAAAGTATAGGCCCTTATACGGTCTATCATAAAAAGAAATGGCAGGAGGAAAAGAGACCCCAAGGCAAAAGCTGATTGGGTTGATGTACCTGGTGCTTCTAGCGCTACTTGCGCTACAAGTATCTGATACCGTAATGGAGCGGTTCTTCTTCTTGGAGAGCTCCCTAATTCGGGCTAAAGACGAGTCTACAACACGTAACATTAACCGTGTTGGTGCAATGGTCAAGAAGGTAGGAGAGATGGGTAATAAGCCTGTTGACGTTGCCAAGTTGACTGCGGCTCAGGAGCTTCGTGCTAAGACCAAACAGTTGGTCGAAAAGATAGCAGAAATTCGTCAGAGCGTTATTTTTTATTGCTCAGGAACCAAGAACGAAAAGGAAACTGTAGATCCTGAAAAAGGCGGATTGTACATCCAGGCCAAAGAAGAGCAAAAAGTTGCTGAGTATCTTGAGCTTAATGGCTCTAAAGAAGGCAAGGCGCTCAAAAATGGTCTTGATGAGTATGTTAATTACCTCAACGGATTGAAGGCTAAGTTCCCCGAGCTTGCCAACAAGAAGTTTGAGATGCTTGCCTTTGACGGTAAGGACGACCCTATATTCAAGAACAATCCTGAGCAAAAAGGTAAGAACTTCCTTGAGCTCAACTTCCACCATACACCACTTGTAGCTGCTGTTGCAGTACTTGCTGACAAGCAAAACAAGGTGCTGAACTATGAGGCTGACGTATTGTCAAGCTTTAGCGTTGGTGAAGAAGTGATTACGTTTGACGAAGTTGTTCCGATGTACTCACTAGAGTCCCGCATCGTAGCTGCTGGTACCAAAGCAAAAGGTAAAATCTTCGTTGCTGGTAAAGACAGCAAGTTGATTCCTACAATCAGCTTGACAGGTGCCCCTGTTAAGATTGTTGAAGGTGTTGGTGAGTTTGAGTTCACTGCTTCAGGTGGTGCTTATGACCCAGAAACACGTCGTGTTAAGCAATCCAAAGCCTTCCACATCTCTATGCCGTTCAAGGGCTCTACCAAAGAGTTTGATGGCAAGCTTGAGTACGAAGTTGCTGAGCCACAAATCGAGGTTAGCTCTGGTGCAGTATCAGCTCTTTACCTTGAGTGTAACAACCCGCTGAAAATCAAAGTTCCGGCCCTTGGTGCAGAATACAACCCGAGCTTCAACTGCTCTGGTGGTTCGATCAAGAAAGGTGCCTCGATCGGTGATGCTATTGTTTACCCAACCAACCCAGCTGGTGTTGAAATTGGTGTCAACAGTGATGGTACCAACCTTGGTAGTGTTAAGTTCAAAACCAAAGCTGTACCTAACCCATCATTCGAGGTTAAAACAGGTGGTCGCCCAGTTGATTTCCTGAAAGGTGAGCGTAACAACATCATTAACGTGACTATCAAGGCCGTTCCTGATGCTGGTTTTGCTGCTGCCTGTCCTGATGATGCTGTTTACCAAATTGCCTCTTGCGAGGCTGCACTCATCGTTGGTGGTGGTGTCCGTAAAACAACTAGGTTTACTAGTGGTGTGATTCGTGTGGGTGATCTTAACCCGAATCCAGGATCACGTATCTTTATTAAGATTGAAAAACTTGTTCGTATCACTGCGACAGGTGACCAAAAAGAAGTGAAAATGCCAGATCAGAGCCGCATTTTCAACATCAGCTTCATTGAGTAGGTTCTGGTACAAACAGGTGTAATATGCTACGGAAATCAATCTACAGCTTCTTTCTTGCCCTTGCTATGGTGGTTACTGCCACTGTGGCTATGGCGCAGCAAGACCCAGCTGCCATCAATGCTGAGCTTAAGAGCATTAATGCTCAGATAGCCACAACCAACAAGCAGATCAAAACTGCCAAAGGTGCAAAGAAGAAAAACTTGCAGGAGCAACTCAAGACTCTTCAGGCACAAAAGGCGGATATGCAAAAGTTGTTGTCTACAGCCGGAGCTACTAAGACGACTACCACAACTTCTGAGAATGACTCTGAGATCATTAAGGTCTATCCTTATGATAGCACAGACTATCAGGTCAAGAGTGGTTATAATCCGCTTAGTGTAATGCCAGTTCACGTCAGCGATGTGATGCAGCGTACCAAGATGATTCGTCGTATTGATTTCCGCGAAAAGTGTAACAACAACTTTAGGTTCCGTGGAGCCGAGTTCTGGAAGTATGTGTGTGAGGCTTACCGCCTAGGTCAGCTCGAAGCATTTACTGACGACTCGCTTAATAAGGTAAAGAACTCTAAGTATGTCCTAGAGAAACTCATGAACGTTGAGCGCGACGAAAACGGTAAGGTTACCGACTCTCGTCCGCGTGACAATCAGAACTTTTACTTGGCAGAAATCAAGGAAGACCTTTTGTTTGATCGTCAGCGTTCACAAACTTTTTACGACATCCAGTCAGTTGGTCTGATCCTTCCTGCTCAGTACAGTGAGAAATCTGCAACAGAGCCTATCTGCTATTTCCGTTACAAAGACGTCGAGCGTGTGCTAGATGCCAACCCACGGGCTAAATGGCGTAACTCTTACAACACAATCGAAGATCGTCGTTTTTCCGATGCTTTCCGTTTGCGTTTGTTCTGTAGCCGTATCATCAAAATGTCTAAAGACAACCCAATCAACGAAGAGATTTCTGCACTTCCGAAGTACGAGAAGTTCGGTGTCAAAGGTTGGTTGCTTGCCTCACAACAATTCGAGTATGACTTGGTCAGCCAAGAAAATGAGCTTTACGACTATTAATAGCCGCAGCAGTATCATGAAAGGGAGCTTAGGCTCCCTTTTTTTGTTTAGGCGAATAGCTGTAGCCCTTGGTTCTTGGATTTTGGTTTTAGTTGTGTCCGCTTACGGCTGCTTTGCACAATCAACAACTTGGAGCAGCCAGACCAGTCAAGATGTCTTTGTGGTGAATAGGGCCTACCTCAGCAACTTCTTTGCCAATAGGTCCGTTCTTGATGCTTCGGTAGGAGCCGTGGTAAGTACTAACGCTGCCTTTAACCAGTTGGGGTCTGGTTTTCTGGCCGCTAATGCTATTAGGGTTGATGTCGGGCAAGAGTGGCGTTCAGGTGCTGGTTGGTACTATGGTCCTAGGCTGAAGATGACGTTTACGGATAGGTCTAGGCCCGCCTTTGATCTGGATTTCTTGGCAGGTCATAGAGGGCAAGTTGGCCGTTTGGAGCTCTATTTGCAAGGGATGTTGACCCGTGAGTTGGCGACTTCTTCCCAGTTCAATGCCACTGCGTTCACGGGTATGGTTGGTTTGGTTTGGCCGATACATATAGGGGCTGTGTCATCCTTGCGAGCGGGTCTTTCTGTAGCACCGTTCCGCCGTTTTTATGACGACAAGGAGTTTGTGGTTGCCAATCGAACCCTTAGTGGCCTAGACTGGAACTTGAATCTTAGCTTTGTTGCTAGCCCTCGGTTTATGCTGACAGGTGCTTTAGGATTACGTGCTGACTATTATGTCGTGACCATCAATCCTCGTTCAGAGCTAGATAGGCATCAGTTTAATACCACCCTTACTGCGCGTTTTTTTGTCGATCGCCATGGAATTGCAGACAAAATCCTGAAATTTTATTGACCTTTGCGGCATTACTAGCCTTAATTATAGGGCCGTTTTTTGTGTCGTACAAACCCTCAGATATAAGACATTGGGCTTACTAACCGGAAAAATAGCGTTGATAACTGGTGCAAGCAAAGGCATCGGTCGTAGCATTGCCACCACTTATGCAGCGCAAGGTGCTGCTGTTGCTTTTACTTATCTTAGCAGCGAAGCCAAAGCGCTGGAATTACAAGCAGAATTGGAGGCAGCAGGAGTAAAGGCCAAGGCTTACCGTAGTGATGCAGCTAATATGGCAGAAGCAGAAGCGCTTGTGACGGCTGTTTTGGCTGACTTTGGTGGCCTTGATATCATTGTAAATAATGCTGGTATCACTAAAGATGGCCTGCTGATGCGGATGAGCGAGGAGCAATGGGATTCTGTGGTGAACACCAACCTCAAGAGTTGCTTCAACATGACCAAGGCAAGCCTTAAGCACCTGATGAAACAGAAGTCAGGTAGCATTGTTAACATTACCAGCATCGTAGGTATCAAGGGCAATGCCGGTCAGGCGAATTATGCCGCTAGCAAAGCAGGTATCATCGGCTTTACAAAGTCTGTAGCGCTTGAGCTTGGGTCACGTGGGATCCGCTGTAATGCCGTGGCGCCAGGCTTTATCGAGACCGAGATGACTGCAGTCTTGGACGAAAAGATCAAAGAAGATTGGACTAAGGGCATACCGCTTAAACGCGGTGGTGACCCAGTAGAGGTAGCAAATGCTGTTGTTTTCCTCGGTTCTGACCTAAGTAGTTACGTTACAGGTCAGGTTCTGCAAGTAGATGGTGGCCTTCTGACCTAGGTAGTTTAGTAGGGTGTTCCCTTTCCCATTTCTTTGCACTAGTAACTAAAAAAGCCCTTGTTCTGGAATTTCAGAACAAGGGCTTTTGATTTTGACACAGCAAATATTGTCTAGAGTCGTACCAAATGGTTGTCCACTAGCCCTGCAACTAGGTTATGCGTGTTCGGTGTAAGGCAAAAGTCTATGTCATCGCCTATGCCCAGATGCGCTAGTCTAGTTACATGGCTGCATTCTTTAAGGTAGGCCTTGTAGTTGCCACTAGATTGTTGATGATAGGCGATTGCCATGTGTGCCGCATCTGAAGTGGCCTTAAAAAGGTTGTCATACCTTGCGTCATTGATCAATAGATCTGCTACTGCGCCAGCAAAAAGGGTATCCTCGGCGCTTGGTAGACCTTTCCAGCCTGCACAGACCATCAAGACATCATCTTCCTGATTCGCTAGATATTGGCACGTGGCATCCAGATTGATGAAGCCAGCGGCCAGGATGATTTTGGCGGCTCGGCTTTCGTGCAAGGCTATGGTGCCGTTAGTCGTAGTTATTGCGATATCCTTACCAATGTAGTCCGGATTGTATAGTGCCAAGGGTGAATTGCCAAGGTCAAATCCTGCCTCTTTGATGCCTTCTCGTTCTGCTGCTGTTAGGTATCCTTTGTCCCCAAGCGTGCGGCATTCGTCCAGTGTAGCGACTGGGTAAAACGATTGGATACCATATCCTAGACCCGCCACTATGGTGGATGTTGCTCTCAGGATGTCAATGATCACCACACATTTGCCGGCCAGTTGATAGTGTTGAAGAAGGGTAGGGCTATGGCAAACGTCGATTTTAGGCATCAGGGTTGGGTTAAGAGTTTGTTATTGTTCAGGCAAATTGGCTTGAGGTTGGGATTTAGTTCGCTTTGGTAACGAATGGCAGTTTAACCACCTCGGCAGGGACTTGTTTGCCTCTGATCTCGATGGCGATGCTAGACCCTGGTTTGCTGTGCTCGATCGTGACATAGCCCATGCCGATGCCGTAGCCTAAGGTGGGACTTTGTGTGCCAGAGGTAACCTCGCCGATCGTGTTGCCAGCACCATCCGTAATGGGATAGTGGCTGCGTGGGATGGCGCGCTCCAACAGTTTAAAACCAACCAATTTACGTGTCAGTCCAGCTATTTTTTGTGCCTCAAGGATAGGTTTTGCATTAAAGTCTTTGCTGAATTTGGTGACCCAACCCAGGCCAGCTTCGAGTGGGCTGGTTGTGTCGGTGATGTCGTTACCGTAAAGGCAGAATCCCATCTCGAGGCGTAAGGTATCACGTGCACCAAGGCCAATCGGTTTGATGCCAAATGGGGTACCAGCAGCGAAAATGGCATTCCAGACTTCAAGGGCGTTAGCATTCTTGACGTACAGCTCAAATCCGCCAGCACCAGTATATCCAGTTGCTGAGATCAGGACACCTGGTATCCCTGCCAATGTATCCACCACGCAGGTGTAATAGCTAATGGCGCTCAGGTCGGCATTGGTGAGGGGCTGGAGGGCCTCAATGGCTTTGGGCCCTTGTACAGCGAATAAGGACCACTCGTCCGACAGGTTCCGGAGGGTGGCACCATTGGTGTTATTTTGGTTGATCCAGGCCCAGTCCTTGTCTATGTTACCAGCATTGACAACCAAAAGGTATTGTTCGGCACTGAATCGATAGACCAATAGGTCATCCACGATGCCACCTTCTGCATTTGTCATGCAGCTGTACTGGATTTTATAGTCAGTCAGGAGGCTAGCATCGTTGGTCGTGACCCGTTGGATGAGGTCAAGCGCATGCGGGCCTTCCACGACGAACTCGCCCATGTGTGACACATCAAACACACCAACAGCATTGCGCACAGTGTGGTGCTCGTCTAGGTCAGACGAATAGCGCACCGGCATATTGAAGCCTGCAAAGGGCATCATCTTGGCGCCTAGGTTGATGTGTAGATCGTTGAGGGTGATGGTTTTGACTGTTGTCTCGGCTGCCGACATAGTGATGGGGATGCTGTTGTGATGGTGTATTGGTTGAGGCAGGGTTGGCTCTGGACCTTAGTCTGGGCCCTGACCCTTCTGCTG
Organism: Cytophagaceae bacterium; assembly: GCA_027490155.1. Classification (GTDB taxonomy): domain Bacteria; phylum Bacteroidota; class Bacteroidia; order Cytophagales; family Flexibacteraceae; genus CANHWS01. Next base: position 184,105 of record JAIXYP010000069.1, read on the forward strand.
AAGATACCTGAAGTGTGAACGGCAACAAAGTTGCTCTGATACACCCAAAGGAGCCTGTCAAAGGTAAGGACAAAACATGATTAGGCTATCAGGCCAAGGGAAGGGCTTCCAACAACTGTATCGCAGAAATGGTAGTGGCACAGCGAAAATGGCCTTCGGGGCATACTTTATGTCCGTGCAGGCCACAAGGGCGGCAGTGGAGGGTTTCGGTGGTTTGTATAGTGCCACCAAAAGGAGAGGCGGCCATCGGGCCAAAACCAAAGGCGGGTATAGTGCTACAGAAGACAGCCCTAACGGGTGCAGCCATCGCCCCAGCTATGTGGAGCGGAGCGCTATCGCAGGTGTAGTTCATGTCGGCTTTTGCCATTAGGGCTGCAGAGGCCAAGAACGATAATGAGCCTGCAAGGTTCTGGACCGATGGATGTTTGGTCGAGGCCGTGATCTGGTCACCTAGTGCCTTTTCGCCTGGGCCACCAAGGACATAAACCCTATAATGTGCCGGGCATTGATCCAGAAAATCAATCCATTGCTTTGCGGGCCACTGTTTGGTAAACCACACCGATGCTGGGGCTATGCAAATGTATTTTGTTGATTGGTACTGTTGGACCTTGGCGTAATCTTCTTGGCTAGGGTAGAGCTTAGGCAGGTTTTTGGTAGCTGTAGGCCATAAGGCCAAAATCAGCCCATGGTTACGGTCCGTCTCATGGATGGTGGGGCCGAAGTTGTGCTCGACTTTGTGGGTATAGAGAAATGATAGGGGATTTTTGCGGAAACCAATGGTTGTTTTGGCTCCTGCCAAGTAGGCAATCAACCCACTGCTGAAGAAGCGCTGGGCATTGATGACGACATCAAATTGCTGTACCCTGAGTGTCTGGCCTAGTGCCCAAATTGAGCGAAACTTGCCATCACGCTTATGCCAAATATGGACCTGGGTGATATGAGGGTGATCCTTAAGCAGGCCTTGGTTGCCATCCCGCAACACAAAATGGATAGTAGCCTCCGGAACTATTGCGCGTATCGTTTCCACAAGGCCTAAGGCTAAAACGACATCCCCCGGAAAGGCTGTCTGGATGATACAGACCTTGGGTGCTATCGGTAATGGGGCCATAGGATTTGCGTCTGGACTAGAGGCGGTGTTGCTGAAACGTATTCGGTACCATGATGAGGCTGTATCTGCCAGCTTATTGCCCTAGATCCCGGATCGGTTTGGCGTGATCATGGATGTAGGTATGCAAAAAGCGCATCATGGCCTCATATTCGGGTGTGAGGTCAAGGCTGCGGCGGGCCATGACCAACCGTTCAGTTTCGATCAGTTTGTTGATTTTGTAGTGGCTATAGCCGTCCTGCAAACCACCCCAAGTGAAGGGCTCAAGGTGTTTGGCCGGGAACCCACCACCAAAGATGTTGCATCCGACGCCGACTACAGTGCCAGTGTTGAACATGGTATTGATGCCTGCCTTGCTATGGTCGCCCATGATGAGGCCGCAGAACAACCGCCCAGTATCCCGTTGGCTATTGCTGGCATAGCTGAAGATGCTGACCTGCTGGTAGTTGTTCTTGAGGTTGCTGCTATTAGTATCAGCACCGAGGTTGCACCAAGCTCCAATGACGCTATTGCCAAGGAAACCATCATGCCCCTTGTTGCTAAAGGCTTGGAAGACGGTATTACTGATCTCACCGCCTACTTTGCAATAAGGCCCGATGGTGGTGTCACCTTTGATTTTGGCACTCATGTTGACAACGGCATTGTCACATAGGGCAAATGGGCCTTTGACGACGCTGCCTTCCTGAATCTGGGCACCTTTGCCAATATAGACGGGACCATCCTCGGCATTGATGATAGCGGCCTTGATCGATGCACCTTCTTCTACAAATAGGTTCTCAGCACCATAGACGATGGTATGTGGATCGGCGATCCCAGCAGAGATGCGCCCCTTAGTGACTAAGGCGTAATCATGGCGAATCTGCGCTCCGTTGAGGGCAAAAATATCAGTGGGGTTATCGATCAGGACAAGTTCTTTGTCATACTGTACGATGCCATCCTCTAATGCTGGACGAGGGAAGGTACTGACCAAGGCATCAGAGACCTCGAGGTTTGTTCGCCAAGCCAATGGGGTGTCATTGTGCCAAAGTTGCTGCTCGGGCTCAAGTGCTAGTATGGCTTGCCAAAGTGAAGGGTTGGGTAAGGCATACCCAGCGACCAGTAATTTTTCTTCCCGATTGACATTCGTCGGATAAAGGGATGATAAAAACGGGAATGCTAAATAACCCAAAGTTTGGAGTCCAGCTTCTTTGGCATACATAGCCCACTTGTCGGCAATGGTCAGGATGCCGATGCGCAATGCTGCGACAGGCCGCGTGAAGGTTAGGGGCAGAAGCTGCGTCCAGTTGTCCTGCTGGTCAAATAACAATAGGTGCATCAGTGGGACTCGGGCAAGGGTGGGTGTTAGATAAACTTATTGTTTGACAGGGCCATTATGCTGTGCTGCCTAACTTATCAAGTGCTAGTTGATTGACTGATGGTCAATTGGTTGTTATTGTTTGCGGAACCTAGGGCCTAGTATCAAAATGCCTAGTATGGTGCAGATATTGGCGATCAGAAATCCTATGCTGGCACTGATGGAGAGTTTTGGCCAACGTGACTTCTTGAAGATCGTGAAGGGCTTGATCACACGCACTTCTTGCAATCGCTCCAACTCTTGGTTTAGTCCTGCTCGTTTCGACTCTAGCTCAAAAACCACGGTTTGGCTCGTGCTAAGGTCATTGCTGATAACAATTGAACCTCGACTGTTGCGCAAATGGTCCTCCATTACTTGGCGCAAGGAGTCATGCAGCTTTATGCGGTGTTCTATTTCGCCAAGCTGTACCATGAGTGCCTTTTTGTGGGTCTTTAGTTGCTCTTGGGCGTATGTATTGTTGGTCAGACAGGACACAATACCTCGGGCAATTGGTGCAAATAGGGCTGTGTCTTTTACCGAGGCGTTGAGCTTGAATGTTGAACTTTCCTTCAGCTCCATTTTGTCGTCATTGAGCTTCTTGGTTTTCTTCTCCATCTCATAGAAGGAGGTCACCTCAAAGTCATTGATCAACCGTGCTTGGTCAACTGTAAGGCCTAGTGCAGCTGCCAAGCGAGGATAGTCTTGGTCAGTGATTAGCTGATTGAGGTCATCAACGATCTCGATGATCCTGCCATCGGGCAAAGAGTGCGATGTGGCAACCATATTGCTGCGGTACTCCTTATCCTTAATCTTGAAGGCTACAAAGCCTACCAATACACCAAAGATGCTAGCGCCTAGGAACCAGACGGCATGCCGGCCAAAAAAACGCATTAGCCTACCCAAAAGCTCAAATAGGTCGATGTCAGTTGATTGGTTGCTGGGCTGATGAGGTTGCATGTTGTAAAGCAGTTGGGGCGCCATTAGAGGCAGCCCTCTGGATCAGGGAAACTAGAAGGAAGTGACGATCAACTTGATAAACAGTGGGGGACAATGTAATACCTTAGATTTAACACCCAAGACATGACACATAAGCCACCCGAGGCGCAATATAGTGCTTAACGGCCAAGGACTAAGCTGAAGTATCAGGGCTGCAAAGATCGACAATCCCGGAAGCGATAGCAACTAGGTAGCAGTTCTGTTAGGTCGGTATCAAGACTATGCTCAGTGGTCAAGCGGACGGAAGTCCACATTGATCTTTGGGCTAGCGCCCCTGATCCTGAGCCAAGTATAGTGCCAAAGGGTGGTAAGGCTGTTGCCGATGGCGGACCTAGACACCGATGGACTTGGAGCACGGTAGTGTATCGGGACTTCCATATAGCGGGTGTCACGTAGGAGGTACCGCAGCTCAGTTTGGTAAAAATGGGCCTTGCTTTGCAACGGATATTGCAAGAATGCCTCGACGACATAGGCATGGAACCCTTGGTAACCACTAGTCATATCACGTAGGGAGGTGCCGAGCATAAGGTTGGCCAAAACGGTGCCAAACCAAGACAAAAACCGCCTTCTTGGGCTGCTAGAAGCCATACTACCCCCGTTGATGTTGCGGCTCCCGAATGCGCATTCGTTGCCCTCGTTCAGGACCCGCAAGAACATGGGCAAGGCACGAGGGTCATGGCTCAGGCCGGCATCCATCTCGATTATGAACTTGTGGCCTTGGGCCAAGGCATAGCGGTATCCATTGAGGTAGGCATCGACCACATTACGGTTCTGGGTACAGAATACGGTCTGGAACCGCGGATCTTGCAGTTGAAGTGCCTGTGCCATGGCCAAGGTACCATCAGTACTAACACGGTCGATGATGAAGTATACTGTGCCGGATGCTAAACGGTCGAGCATGGCCTTGAGGGCCGTGGTGAACGGCTCAAACTCTTGCTCTTCGTTGGCCATCGGGATGATGACCGCCCAGTTGTTGTCAAAATACATCGGCTTGCAAAATACGGCAATAATCTCATGCAGGCTGCTTCTATGGATTTTGGACCAACTATAGCCTTATGCTAAACAAGTTAGTACAACCAAGGACCTTGGCCATGATGTGGGGCTAGGTATTGCCCTTTTTTCGTTACTTGCAACACGGCTTTGGCTACGCATCTGCCATCAGGATGTTAGGCCCTTGTTAGTCTCCTTAGTTATCAAAAAACGCCTCAGATGAAAACCGTAAAAGGACCTGCTATTTTCTTGGCCCAGTTCATGGGTGATGCGCCTCCGTTTGACACCCTCGAGGGGGCTGCAAAGCACATGGCTTCACTTGGCTATAAGGGTATCCAGCTGCCGAGCTGGGATGCCCGCTGTATCGACCTACAAAAAGCAGCCGAAAGCAAAACCTATGCAGAAGAGCTCAAGGGCAAAATCAACGGATGGGGGCTTGAAATCACGGAGCTATCCACCCACTTGCAGGGGCAATTAGTGGCAGTCCACCCAGCTTACGACGTTCAGTTTGATGGCTTTGCACCAGCCTCTGTCCACGGAAACCCCAAAGCTCGTACTGAGTGGGCCGTCCAACAACTGAAATGGGCAGCGCAGGCAAGTGCCAACCTCGGCCTTAATGCCCATGCAACCTTTAGTGGTGCCTTGCTTTGGCCAACAGTTTATCCGTGGCCACAACGCCCAGCTGGCCTTGTTGAGCAAGGATTTGAGGAGCTTGCCAAACGCTGGTTGCCGATCCTGGACCATTTTGACCAATATGGGGTAGATGTTTGTTATGAGCTTCACCCGGGTGAAGATCTGCATGATGGGGTTACATTCGAACGTTTTCTGGCAGCTACAGGTAACCACAAACGGGCCAATATCCTTTATGATCCTAGCCACTTTGTGCTTCAGCAGCTGGACTACTTGGCCTTCATCGATATCTACCATCCTTGGATCAAGATGTTCCACGTTAAGGATGCGGAGTTCAACCCGACGGGACGTAGTGGTGTTTATGGTGGCTATCAGTCTTGGGTCGATCGGCCTGGGCGGTTCCGGTCATTAGGGGATGGACAGGTTGATTTTTCGGCCATTTTTAGCAAACTGGCACAGTATAACTACGACGGCTGGGCTGTCGTGGAGTGGGAGTGTGCGATCAAACATCCTGAAGATGGCGCAGCCGAAGGGGCTCCTTTTGTGGCCGACCATATCATAAGGGTGACGGAGCGTGCCTTTGATGACTTCGCGGGTTCAGGGGCAGATGAGGCACTTAACCGCAAGATTCTAGGGCTCTAGTCCCTCCCCAGATCTGAGGCCAATGTCAGCCATCGGACCTAGACTGAAATAAGACAATCCTTAAGCACGGCAGCAACCGATGGACAACAATCGATCAGACGACGTGCAACCTCGGCCCCAGATCTCAAAGCTCCACTTTCTGGTGTTTTGGGGCATCGGGCTTTTGGTTTATCTGGTGGTGACTTTGCGGATGTTTACCCACCCAGCTGCCCTGCAATTACTAGCAGATGTGGATAGTTGTTGGTACCTCGGGATGGCGGGAAATTTGTCGAAAGGGCAGTTTTGGGATGTCCAGCAGCAGGCGCCGTTTATGCCGCTTTATGCCTTGCTGATGGTGCCAATGTTCTGGGTCAAGCAGATCGAGTTTGGTACCCTGTTTGCCTTTACGGTTACATGGCTAGGCTTTTTGATCTGGCTCTATCGACTGGTAGGGCCAAGGTGGATCGTGCTTGTGCCATTCTTAACCCTGCCGATCCTGAATAACTACCTTTTGGCGTGGTCTGAGGTCTTGAGTTTGCCTCTGATTATGCTATTGTTTGTCAACTTGGCAAGGTCTGGTCAGGCCACGTTTGAATGGCCGGTTGATGGACAAAATCAGAAGAGTATCGAGCCGGCGGGTGACAAAACCACTTCCTTGTTATTGGTTCTTTTGGTCCTGACGCGCTGGGCAAATCTGTATTTCGGTGGGGCCGTTTGTTTGATCTGGGCGCTAGAAGCTGCTCGGAATCAAAACTGGTTTAACATCAAAGTCATGAAGCGATTGGCGGTGCTAATTGCGCCTAGCTTTTTAGTTGTCGTTTCAGTCGGCATGCTGAACTTTTATCACACTGGGTATCTCCTAGGCTATGACAAGACTGGGCCTGAGGTGTCCGTTTCTGCTAGTTCGGCCCAAGATTGGATGGTAGCAATCAGTCAGCTAGTGTCTTGGTTTCGTGATCCTGTGGTGGGATCACTTGGGCTAAGGGTAGGACTATGGATTGCCCAAGCAATATTGTTGTTGTGGTTGATTAAACGTAAGGACCTAGCCTGGATACGAGGGAGATCCGCATTCATAATGGGGTTAGCAATAGGCTATACCCTCTGGATCTGGAGTACCGAGAGGGTAACAGAGCTGGATGTGGTGGACTATCGGTTGCTAGCCCCATGCCTGCTGATAACATGGATGGCTTTTGTCAATCTGGAGCTCAGGAACAAAGACAAAATGCAGACCTAGCCCTTGGCGAAGAGCCTACATTTCTTCGTCGATCTTGGTCAATGTGGGCAGGCCAAACTTGAAGCCTGTGGCCAAAACTTTGTCTGCACTGCAGCGGATGCTACCAAGAACAAGCTCACTCATTTCACCAACAAATAACCGAATCAGGAAGGCAGGCACCATCGGAAGTAGAGTGAAGGCCTTATAGGACTTTGCGATGACTTTGGTGAGGGCCGCATTGGTGACCGGATTGGGTGCAACAGCGTTATAGGTGCCGGACATCTTGGGGTTTTCGAGCGCAAACAAGATCAGGTTAACATGGTCGCGCAGGCTTATCCAGCTGACCCACTGCTTACCATTGCCAAGGCTACCGATGCCCAGTTTCACGGGCGGAATCATCTTGGCCAATGCTCCACCTTTTGGGTTAAGGACAACCCCTGTCCGCAAAGTGACGGCGCGGGCACCGAGGTTTTCGAACGATAGGGCGATCGCTGTTTCCCATTTGATGCAGACCTCTGCTTGGAATCCAGTGCCTGGTCCCTCGGCTTCGGTCCAGATATGATCCTTGCCGGCAGTGCCATAAAAGCCAACTCCTGAGGCCAGAACAACAGCCTCCAGATGGCGGTTGGCGTATTTGGGGGCATAGCCAGATAGGACGGCGTTGGAGCGGATACGGCTTTTGATGACGGCATCTTTCCAGATGCGAGACCATGACCGCTCGCCTATATTTGCACCAGCCAAATGGACAACATGTGTGACACCTGCCCAGGCATCGTGGTCCATGCTTTTGTTATTGACGTTCCAGCCAAAAACTTTGACTCCGTCTGGCACAGGGCTTGTTACGTCACGGCTCATCCAATGTACCTTGTAACCCCTTGCGAGGGCTTCCTTAGTAAGGGCTTGGCCGATAAATCCGCTACCCCCAGTTATGAGGATGGTCTTCGTTCCGCTGGTATCTTTCGTTAGTGGCATTAACCAAAATTAATACAGTATGATCAAATGGTCAAACCTTTAGCTCAAAAACTAACTAAACAGCTATTCTACTCTTAATAACGTGGCAAAACAAAAGACGGTATTTTATTGCCAAAGTTGTGGCACACAGGCGCCCAAATGGCTTGGTCGTTGCCCTAGTTGTCAGGCCTGGAACACGTTTGTGGAGGAGGTTTCCAGCACCGCCGCGCCAACATCTGGCACTTGGCGAGGGCCCGAAACCACCAAAGGCATTCGGCTAGCCAAACCACGCTTACTATCCGAGATCGAGGACCAGAACTTAGCACGTATCGATACGCAAGATGCCGAGCTCAATCGGGCCCTGGGTGGTGGGATCGTACCGGGGATGCTCGTTCTGCTGGGTGGCGAGCCTGGTATAGGCAAAAGCACGCTCCTGCTCCAAATTGCCCTCAACCTAGGGCGCTATAAGGTACTTTATGTCAGTGGCGAGGAGAGTGATAGCCAGATCAAGATGCGGGCTTTACGGATGGGCGCCCCCGAGACTGCTTGCTACATCTTGACCGAAACGGATACACAGAATATTTTTCGCCACATCGAGCAGCTGAACCCTGGCATCGTTATCATTGACTCGATCCAGACGCTACATACGCCTATGCTAGAGGCAGCAGCAGGTTCGGTAAGCCAAGTGCGCGAGTGTACTGCCCAGTTCATGAAGTTTGCGAAGGAGACCGGCACCCCGGTTTTTCTGATAGGTCATATAACGAAGGATGGCACCTTGGCTGGCCCGAAGGTGCTAGAGCATATTGTTGATACAGTTTTGCAATTTGAGGGTGATCGGCACCTAACCTACCGGCTTTTGCGGACGATCAAAAACCGGTTTGGTAGCACCAGCGAGCTTGGTATCTATGAGATGCAAAGTGGAGGCCTGCGCCAAGTTTCCAATCCGTCCGAACTATTACTGACCCAACATGAGGACAACCTGAGCGGGGTTGCGATCGCGGCTATGTTAGAAGGAACGAGGCCCTTGTTAGTCGAGGTCCAGAGCTTGGTGACACCTGCGGCATACGGCACCCCTCAGCGTAGCTGCACCGGTTTTGACCCCAAGCGCCTTGCGATGTTATTGGCCGTCTTAGAGAAAAGAGGTGGCTATCGCCTTGGTAATCAAGATGTTTTCCTTAATATTGCAGGTGGCCTTAAGGTCGAGGATCCAGCTGTTGATCTAGCCGTCTGCGCCAGTATCTTGTCATCCTTGCAAGACGTGGCCATCCCCCGTACAATTTGTTTTGCTGGCGAAGTTGGCCTAGGTGGCGAGGTTCGGGCCGTGAGCAGGATCGATGGGCGGGTGGCTGAGGCCGAAAAGCTCGGTTTTAAGTCGATCTTCCTGTCCGAGTTTGCTATAAAGGCCATGCAAGGTATGACGACGACCATCAAATTAGCACCAGTCCAGCAGGTATTGCAGATGGCTGATAACCTGATGATGTAAGCACCTCCAGCTTCTTTTTTACTTTAGGCTTCGGCCCTGACCAAGTAAAAGTTCGTACAAAGTTGGCCCATCGGAGTGCAGAAAAACAAAGATGTGCTAGCGTAAATTTGATTTTTGCCTAATTGCTGACCATATTGCGCTACATTACGCCTGAATAGTGTAGACTCATTTACTCCGGATTCCCCAATGCCCGTCCGTTATAACACCATAATGCTGATTGACGATAATGAGATCGATAATCTCATCAATCAGAAAATGCTAGAGGCAGCACAGCTTGGCCAACGTATCTTGACCCACTCTGGTGCTCGGGCAGCTATTGAGTCCCTCAAAAATCTGGAAAAGCTCAGTACAGAAGCTATAAGCCTGATCCCTGACATTATTTTCCTAGATATTGACATGCCCTTAATGGATGGTTTCCAGTTCCTAGAGGAGTTTGAGAAGATGCCAGAAAAGGTCCGCGACCATATCAAGATCGTTATGCTGACTAGCTCCTTAAACCCACAGGATCTTAGTAAAGCCAAAAAGAGCCAATATGTACGCAAGTACATCAACAAGCCACTGTCGCTGGATGTGCTAAACAAACTTGACGTCTAAAGATCGGACATAGGGATAACAACCCAGTAAGGATTAAAAAAACATATACAACCCATCTGGTCTCCGAAGGCTAGGTGGGTTTATTTTTGTCGTTTATGAGAGCAGTAGTACAGCGTGTGAGGTCGGCCAATGTGACTGTTGGTGGACAGGTAGTTGGCCAGATCGAGGCAGGGCTTTTGGTGCTGCTCGGCATCAGTACCAGTGACACTGAGCGTGAGGCTATATGGATAGCCCAGAAAATAGCCAAGCTCCGGATTTTTGAAGGCGATGACCCAGCTAAAGGCATCACCAATACAGTTGAGGACAGCCAAGGATCGGTATTACTCGTGAGTCAGTTTACGTTATATGGTTCGGTGAAGGGCAACAACCGGCCTAGTTTCATCATGGCAGCCCCACCAGCCCAGGCAGAGCCACTGTATCAATTAGTGGGTAGCCAATTAGGGCGTTTACTGAGCAAGCCGATCTCCTTTGGTGTCTTTGGGGCGATGATGGATGTTGCCTCGGTAAACGACGGGCCGTTTACGGTATGGATAGATACAGCAGATGACCTTCCTACTGGTGCTAAGGTTGTACTGGTATAGGTTACCTTTTTGCTGGTAAGAGGGAGGGTATTGCGGACTGGTAATTGCAAAAAAAACTATCGGGCCACGACCACCCAAATGTTAAAGTCTGCAATTATTCTGGTGCTGAGGCAACCCAAAGAACATTAAGGTTGTCTTGCGGATAGAAGTTATTGATGCCAAACAAAAAAGCCTTCATTGGCATTTGTATGCTAAAAATTTCTAGCTACTTTTATCTCAACACTGAAGCTTTGTATCATCAGTTACAACCCCATCCCCCATTGCATGAAGAAGTTAGTACTAAACCTATTAGCAGGTCTTGTTTTCAGTAGCTCCATCCTGTTGGTGGGCTATCATTCCTCGGTCTTTTCCAATGGTAGCGGACCTCCAGTGGGCCGTACTGGTGGCCTAGGCGAGGCAACCTGCATCTCTGGTGGTTGCCATGCTGGCACAGTACTCCAGAGCCCTACTACGCTCAGCGTTAGCTTTAGCACGCAAAACTATACCCCCGGTGGTCCGCCAGTGACTGTCACCGTGACCAATGCAGGTACCGCTGGTGGCAGGTTTGGTTTCCAAGTCAAGTCTGTAACTTCGGCCAATGTTCAGGCAGGCTCTATGACAGCCGGTACTGGACAGCGTGTCAGTAGTTCTGGTGGCCGTCAATACCTTGGCCATAGCACACCTAACACAACTGGTGTTTGGTCCTTCCAATGGACCCCTCCTGCGACTAATGTCGGCGATGTTTTGTTTTTTGTCGCTAGCCACAATGGTCCTAGCCAAGGTCGGTCGACAGTTAGTACGGGCGCAGTAGCCCTATCGCCTAGTCCTGTGGCTTTGCCAAGTCCGATTGCTAGCTCTTCTGTCCGGATATTCCCGAACCCAGCTACAGAGCATGCTGTTATTGGCTATGCCCTAGACAAGGAAGCTGATGTCACTGTTCAGATCATGTCGCTCAAAGGCCAGATGGTCAGCACTTATAGTTTGGGTAATCAATCGGTTGGTGATCAGAGCTTTAAGTTGCCACTAAGTGGTCATATTGCTGCAGGCCAATACGTCATTCGGTTGGTAGCAAATGGTGCTGTCCAGAGCCACAAGCTTGTTGTTTTGTAACAAAACACCTACACAAGGTATTTTAAAAGGGTGGTGGGCTTAAGCTCGTCACCCTTTTTGGTTTTAGTGCTTTCGGTTTGGCCAAATGGTGGGCCAATAAGCATCCAAAACTTTGACAATTATCTTGACTCGCTTTGCAAACTGTGGTGCATTTTGGCCGTAAGTTTGTCCCTAACAATGCCGCTCACAATAGCTGACATACAGGCGCCAATCACGGAGGAAATCGTGGTGTTCGAGCGCAAGTTCAAGGACCTTATGAAAAGTCGGGTCATGCTGCTGGACCAGATCATGGGCTACATCGTGAAGCGCAAGGGAAAGCAGCTGCGGCCTATGTTCGTCTTCTTGGTCGCCCAAATGAACGGTGGGGTGACAGAAGCTACCTACCGTGGGGCAGCGCTCATCGAATTATTGCATACGGCCACGTTGGTCCATGACGATGTGGTGGATGACTCGAACTATCGCCGTGGATTCTTTTCGGTCAATGCCCTCTGGAAAAATAAGATTGCAGTCTTGGTCGGGGATTATTTGTTGAGCCGTGGTTTGCTACTGAGCATCGATCATGGGGACTTTAACCTCCTGCGCCTAGTCAGCAATGCCGTGCGTGAAATGAGCGAAGGCGAACTGCTCCAGATGGAGAAAGCCCGTCGGCTGGACATTAGCGAAGATGTCTACTACGAAGTTATTAGGCAGAAAACTGCTTCTTTGATTGCCTCCTGCTGTGCTGTTGGGGCCGAAAGTGCCAACGCAAGCCCAGAGCAAGTAGCCCAGATGCGTAGATTCGGCGAATTAGCCGGGATGGCCTTCCAGATAAAGGATGACCTCTTTGACTATGGTACCGCCGAGGTAGGTAAACCACTCGGCATTGATATCAAGGAAAAGAAGATGACCCTGCCGCTGATCTATGCGCTGCAACAGGCCAGCTGGCTAGAGAAACAGCAGATCATCTTCATGATCAGGAACCAAAGCAACAAACCCAAAAAGGTAGCCGAGGTGATCGACTTCGTGAAACGCAAGGGCGGGATGGAATATGCCACTACCCGCATGAACGGTTTCTACCAAGAGGCTAAGGACCTACTTGGGTTGTGGCCAGAAAGCCAGTACCGCAAATCCTTGGAAGATCTGTTGGCGTTCACGATTGCACGGACGAAGTAGGTAGTGCCTGTTTTTGGCGCTTCAAGCCTATTCCTCATCATCACAGATGGCAGCTAGTAACCGCGTTTTGCAGATAATTAGGCGACCGTCTTAGGCTTGAGGCTGAGCATAGGTTTTTCGATAAAATGCCAGCTTAGCATTGCAAAAGGCAAGGTTGCCAAAACTGATATGGTGATATACCAACCAACAGAAACACTTGTCCCGATTATGGCCATGACCATTTGCTGGACTGGCATGCCGTAGATGTAGATGCCATAAGAATAATCATTATTACCTAACGGATGCTTGACGAATGCCGCGGTAGGCAAATAGCTTAGCCAGAATATAATCACACCCGATAGGGGAGCAGTGAAGCCGGCTAAATTAAGGCCCGGAAATTGATGTATTACTACTGTTAGGGCAAGGGCCAAGCCAGCATGCCATCCTTTTATCTGAATATTCTTCTGGAATAAGTTATAAACAATACCCGTCATGAAAAGGGCCACAAATGTTAACAATTTTGTCGTTGCTAGGTCCGTGTAGATCAAGACATACTCCAGTTTGTGGGACAGTGGGTAGAATTGCAAGGCTGTGATCAACACCAGTAAAAAGACATAGAGGCCAAGCATAATACCACGACTACGGATGATGCCAATGAGGCTGAATACCGCAACCATAATATAGCAGGTAAACTCGTAACGCAAGGTCCAGAGCGAACCATTGATCTCGGGCAAAGGATTTTGGCTAAAAACCCCAGGTAGCTCGCTTCCTAGTTTGTACATGGAAATGCTTGCTAGGTAATGCCAAGTGCCAGGCTCTGAAAAGTAGGTCGCAACTGGTAATTTGCTAAATGCCGGACCCATCAATAGGGCAGACAAAAACACACAAACTGCCAAGCCAGGTATAATTCGTAATAGTCGTTTCTGCCAATATATCCATTGTGACGAATTCGATATGATGCTTTTGCTGATCAGAAACCCTGATATGACAAAAAAGACTTCTACACCTAGGTTTCCTGCATTGATCTGAAGGAAATGCCAAAAGCTCCAGAGTTGAGTCCCGAGCCAGCTATCACTGGTCTGGACCGACGTGTCATAACCATACAGAATGAATCCGTGGGCAAAAATGACTAGGGTAGCAGAAATGAGCCTAAGTACATCGAAGTTATTGACAAGAGAGGGCTTAGGGATGGGGCTCAAGATGATTGGTATTTTAAATGGCTTCAATTGTGGCTAGAAGTGGATAGCAACTTCCCAAATAGCAAATTGTCTAGCAACATGACTTGCAGGCGCAAAGTAAAGCAATAGGGGCAATAAAGCGTTCGCATTCGGAGGGGCAATACCACAAGGTATTGGTTGCCATGATGCCTGGCATGAGACCTGACTGGGAATTTGAGGACATTTTCGTTGGGCGATTGCCGAAGATGGAATTCGGCAGTCAGTGCCCAACTTTGCTATGCGATAACATTGTCCAAACTATTTTAACCTCTATACTTATGATGTCTCCTGAGTCCAAACTTGTGCGGCAATACCTGATCGATGTAGCCAACGGACCAGAAGATCAGTATGTGTCCTATGATGAGCTAGCTGCCCATTGTAACCAAAATCTCAAGCGTAAGACAGAATTCTTGCCTCGGCATATCTCGAGCATTCTGATTGAGGTTATGTCCATTGAGCACGTCTCTGACAGGCCCCTACTGGTATTTTTGGCCAGGGAGTATAAGTTTGTGCCGAAGATAGATTATCGTGTGACGGGCTATTGTCTTGAGTGGAATATACGACCATTGGACGAGCTTGCTGATCCTCAGTTTGCGTCCCTAGAGGCTAAGCGTGTTTTTGAGTTTTGGCGCAACCCTGACAATTATGCTCAGTTTCGGGAGCTACCAAAGTCGCGTAGTGAGTTCTTTAAGGAATGATTTGAGGATTGCCATAAGACCCAGATGCCTCCCGGTACCGCATAAAAAAGCCAAGTCCGTTGATTAAACGAACTTGGCTCTGGTTTCAGACCTAGGCTAGAGGGGGATTAAGCCCCGAAAACAGGATAGTCAGAGTAGCCTTTTTCGTCGTGGGTGTAGAGCAAATTGGGGTCAAAGGCTGCAAGCGCATGGCCAGCTGTAACACGCGCTACAAAGTCTGGGTTACCGATTAGGGGGCGGCCAAAAGCGACCAAGTCACCCTTGTCAGCAATAAGATCCGCCTCTGCCTTCGCCGCATCATATCCACCAGATAGGATGAAGGTTTGTTTAAAAGCAGCACGCAGATCGCTCGTCAGGTTAGCAGGTAGAGCAGGGGCACCCATGGCTTCATGGTTGACGAGGTGGAGGTAAACCAAGCCAAGATCGTTAAGGCCTTTGACTAGGGCCAAGAACTGGTCATCAATACCTTCGAAAGACCCTAGGCCATTGAAAACACCATAAGGGGAGATACGGATGCCGGTACGGTCAGCACCAATAGCCGCTGCAACTGCTTTGGCAACTTCGAGGACAAAACGATTGCGGTTCTCGGCGGTACCACCATAGTTATCTGTACGGTGGTTGCTGATTGGGTTCAGGAACTGCTCGAGCAGATACCCGTTAGCGGCATGCAGTTCAACGCCGTCAAGGCCAGCTTCGATAGCGAGTTTGGCGCTGTTAACGTACTCAGCAATAACGGCCTCGATCTCGGCAGTTTCTAATGCACGCGGAGTTGGTTCGGCCTGTGTGCTCATAGTTGAGTCCGTCCACATTTGGCCGCCACTGCTTAAAGCGGATGGGGCAATGATCTCAGCACCAGTCGGCAGATTATCTTGGTGACCAACACGGCCAGTGTGCATCAGTTGGACAAAGATTTTGCCACCGGCCTTATGGACAGCATCGGCAACGAGGCTCCAACCATTTGCTTGTTCTTGATTATATAGGCCCGGGATGCGCGCATAGCCCAGACCATTGGGGCTAGGGGAGGTGCCCTCAGTAATAATGAGGCCAACAGAGGCACGCTGGTGGTAATAGGTGGCCATCAATGGGTTGGGGACATTACCGATGGCACGGCTGCGCGTCATTGGGGCCATCACGATGTGGTTAGACAAGGTGATAGGGCCAAGTTGGTAGGTGCTGAGCAATGTGGCCAGCGATGGGGTGGTTGCGGTACTCATAGGTCCTGCGAGTCGGGGGGTGTAGTGGTTTA
Source organism: Cytophagaceae bacterium (assembly GCA_027490155.1). GTDB lineage: Bacteria > Bacteroidota > Bacteroidia > Cytophagales > Flexibacteraceae > CANHWS01. The sequence continues at coordinate 199,983 of JAIXYP010000069.1, forward strand.
TTGTTTGCTGTTACGATGGGGGCTCCAGCAATGGACGCAAAGCTAAGCGAAATATGTATGTTGCAACATGTAAATTTAGAAATTGCCCCAATTGCACCGCAGATTGGCGATTTGGTGCTCAAGTGCTATTTGCTGTGATGCTTTTAGACTAACACTCTTATTTGATCAAGAACTACGCCTAGTTTATGTTCTAGCAAAAAGAAAGGGAGCAACCATCCGGATGGCTGCTCCCTTCGGAGACGTAAAACCTTGAAACCCCGTTACAGGATGTAGTGCGTGCTTAGGAACTTGCTAGTGTGCTCTGAGACAATTTCGTTCAGGATGCGTTTGTTGTCCTCTGTTTGTTTGGTGGCTACCAAGGTCCGGATACTAAAGGATCGGAGGGCATCATAAACTGAGAGGGTACCCTCGGCACTATCCTTACGACCTGTGAAAGGGAAAACATCGGGACCACGTTGGCATTGGGCGTTGATGTTGACACGGCAGACTTGGTTAACCAATGGGTCGATCAGTGTGGCAAGCTGGTGGCTATCCCGACCGAAAATACTAACCTGTTGGCCATGGTCTGAGTCGATGAGGTACTGGATAGGCTCCTGGACATCATCAAATGGTACGATCGGGATTACAGGGCCGAACTGCTCCTCGTCATAAAGGCGCATGTTGGATGATACTGGATAGACGACAGCTGGGAACACCAATCCGTTGAAGGCCTGCCCACCTGTGGTGTTGATGACCATAGCGCCCTTTTGTTTGGCATCAGCGATCAGCTCAGCCAAGTAGCCGGGTTTGTTAGGTTCTGGTAGGGGGGTGATGCTGACTTTATCCGTCCAGGGCATGCCGACTTGTTGCTCTTCGACTGCTTTGCTGAGGGCTTGTACAAACTTGTCAGCAATCGAGCGGTGTACCCACAAGATCTTTAGGGCGGTGCAACGCTGGCCATTAAACGACAAGGTACCGAGGATACATTCTTTGACAGTCAGATCGAGGTCGGCATCGGGAAGGACAATGCCAGCGTTTTTGGCATCCAGCCCGAATATGGTCCTGAGACGATTGCTTTTAGGGTGGCTTTTCTTGAGCTCATCGGCTACACGGCTGCTACCGATTAGGGCTAGGCAATTGACCAAACCAGTGTGCATCAGGACAGGTACAACTGAGTTGCCACGCCCGTAGACAGTATTGACGACCCCTGCAGGGAAGCATGTGCGGAAGGCTTCTAGCAACGGGAAGTGCAGGAGCGTACCATGCTTGGGTGGCTTGAACAAGATCGTGTTGCCCATTAGTAGGGCCGGGATCAGGACCGTGAACGTCTCGTTTAGCGGGTAGTTGAACGGTCCCATACATAGGACAACACCTAGGGGCGCACGGCGAACTTGGGCAATGATGCCTTGCTCAATCGTGAAACGGGAGCCAGCACGGTCCATTTCTTTGAGCTCGTCGATGGTGGCGACGATGTACTCAACGGTCCGGTCAAACTCCTTGACAGCATCGCCATGGCTTTTGCCGATCTCCCACATCAGGAGCTTGACGACTTCGTCCTTGACGGCAATCATCTTTTTGGTGAAAGCATCCATACAGGCAATGCGCCCAGCGATGCTCATCGTTGGCCACTCGCCACGGCCATGGTCGTATGCCTTGACGGCGGCATCTAGTGCTTCGAGTGCTTCAGTGGGGCCTAGTAGCGGGTAGCTCCCGACCTCTACGGGCTTGAAACCATCGTCAGTGTTATAGCCTAGGGCCGAGGTGACGGTATGGGTGGCACCTGCCCAAGTCCGCATTTGCCCATCGACTAGGTAGGTGTCTTGATGGAGGGGACCATTGAGCCGGGCGTAGTCCGGTACATCTTGCTCTGTTTTGGGGAAGGCGTCAGAAAGCCTTGGATTGGGGGTATTCATGTCGATAAAATCAAAAAAACAGCTTCTAAAGGCTATGCTGACCAAGTCTCGGGATCCAGAGAGGCTTCAAGCGTATTGGGCAGTTGGCTTCCGCAGGACCAAACCTAGGCCGGGTTAGGGCTTTGGACCTCGTCTTTGTCAGGGCCAATTAACAACTAATGTCCCAACATATTGCCTCAAATTCTGTCAAAAGTAGCTTGACGTACCTGGACTGTTGGCAGCATAGCTTTGTTGGGCTGTTTGGGTGCTTCTGGTTATGACTGTAGGACAGACTATGGTGGCCTACATTGTTGTCCTAGGCCTGCAAACATCATGCAAGTATGGTGGTCAGGGGCTGGTAGGGCCAAAAAAATCAGCTTAATTTGCAGCCACGCTTAGATACCAACCATGTCACCTACCGCCACAACCGCCCCGCAACGTGTTCTTAAGGTTCACGCTGCTGATAATGTCATCGTCGCCCTGCAGGACCTTCGTCAAGGCGAGGAAATCAGCTTTGAAGGCAGGGCCTATACCTTGGCCAACGACATTATGGCCAAACATAAATTTGTGACCCAAGACCTAGCCATGGGTGACGAGGTCACGATGTACGGTGTCTTGGTCGGTAAGGCTAGCCAGCCGATACCCGTTGGTGGGCTGATCCATACGGGCAATCTCAAACACGCAGCAAGCACCTTTACTGGCAAGACCAAAGCCTACAGCTGGACTGGACCTGATGTTTCGGCTTATGAGGGCAAGACCTTTGACGGATTCCACAGGGCAGATGGCAAAGTCGGTACAGCCAACTACTGGCTATTCGTCCCAACTGTCTTCTGCGAGAACCGGAACCTGGACTTCATTCGGGAAGCATTGGACAAGCAGCTTGGCTATGGCAAAACCGAAAAATACCAAAACTATGCGGCACGCCTGCTTGACCTCTATAAAGGTGGGGCAACTACCGAAGAGATCCTGCAACAAACCCAGCTACCAAGCCAGACGGATGCACCCCAACATCGGGTATTCCCGAACATTGACGGCATCAAGTTCCTGACCCACCAAGGGGGCTGCGGCGGTACGCGTCAGGATAGTGGTGCATTAGCTGGTCTTTTGGCTGGCTATATGAACCACCCGAACGTTTGTGGCGTCACGGTCATGAGCCTTGGTTGCCAACACTTACAGGTCGCCGAGCTGAAAGAGGAACTCTACAAACGCAACCCAGGTTTTGACAAGCCACTATATATATACGAGCAGCAACAGAGCCAAAGCGAAGAGGCCCTACTTGCTGAGGCCATCCGCCAGACATTTGTCGGCCTTGTCGAGGCTAACAAACAAACCCGCCAACCTGCACCGCTCAGCAAACTGGTCTTGGGCGTCAAGTGTGGTGGTTCGGATGGTTTTAGTGGCATCTCGGCCAACCCAGCTGTGGGCTATGCTGCTGATATGCTTGTTGCCTTAGGTGGCTCAGTCGTACTAGCGGAGTTCCCCGAGCTATGTGGTGTTGAGCAAGAGCTGGTGGACCGCTGTGTTGACCAAGCCACTGCTGATAAGTTTATCCACCTGATGCGCACATACGCTGGCCAAGCCGAAGCCGCAGGCAGTGGTTTTGACATGAACCCAAGCCCGGGTAATATCCGTGACGGCTTGATTACTGATGCCATCAAGAGTGCAGGTGCTGCTAAGAAAGGCGGCAATGCCCCCGTGGTAGACGTGCTAGACTACACCGAGCCTGTCACCAAGCCAGGGCTGAACCTATTATGCACTCCTGGCAATGACGTCGAGGCCACCACAGGCAAAGCAGGTAGCGGCACCAATCTGATCTTGTTCACGACGGGGCTGGGCACACCGACTGGCAACCCAGTTTGCCCTGTTATCAAGGTTGCGACCAACAATGCCCTAGCCGAGCGCATGGCCGACATTATCGACATCAATACGGGGAGCATCATCACCGGCGAGGATACCATCCAAACCATGGGGCATAAGATTCTGGACTACTGCATCAGCTGCGCTAGCGGCCGGGTAACTCCTAAAGCAGTGCTGTTAGGCCAAGACGATTTTATCCCTTGGAAACGTGGCGTATCGCTCTAGCATTACCCACTTTTAATGCTTGTGGAGTCCATAACCCACTCATCAAGTCAAAGCACCTGTCATGTAGGTGCTTTTTTTTGTCTCTACCAAAATTTTAATCCCTTAGATGAAAATTTGTTTTTGGGCCCGATCCTTAACAATTTGCTAACAAATCGGCCGTTAGATGTAAGGATTTGGTTGAATGTATCGCAAATTGTGCTTGACATGGGTCTCAAAAATATTTTGTGCATGGTCAACAATATTTGGAGATTGTTTGGCAAATCGGTAGTTTAAGGGTCTGAATAGTAGGTCTTGCCCGTAACAAACCTCATCCAGTTCATTTTTTAACAAGTCCAAACACATGAAAAAACTAACACGCAATTGGTGGAAAGTTTCTCTTGTCGTCGGGTTATCCTTAGGTGTATGTGCCAATGCGGCCATCGCTGGTGAGGGCCCAGGTGGCGGTAAGAAGGCGGTGAAAGCTCCACAATCAAACGCTGACAGAGCATCAAAGTCTGTAGCAACAAACATCGCTCGCGAGCGTGTAGGCACAGAGCTAGAGCAGTCTAGCGACCAAGTCAGAAGCCTAGCTGGTTCTGATCCTGAGTTCGTACAGCTCAGGGCCGAAGCTGCCAAAGCTGCCAAAGCACCTGCTAAGGTAGCACCAGCGGCTAAGGCTTCTAACAATCAACCTGTTTTGTTAACCAAGTAATCCTAGCCAAAATGAAAAAAGTTTTTTCGCTCGCCAAGTCAGCCTTGGTGTTTGCTGCAGTTTTGGCATCTAGTACGCTATTTGCTCAGAACGTAAATGTTGAGGCAACAGGTGGCACAAACGCTTCCTATGGAACCCTCAAAGCAGCCGTTGACGCTGTCAATGCAGGTACACACACTGGTGATGTTAAAGTCTTGTTCGTAAACAACACGACCGAAACTGCCAAGTCTGTGGTCAACCCTAGTGGCTCTGGTGCTGCTAGCTATACCAACCTTACAATCGGTGTCGGTTCTTCCGTATCTAGTCTGATCACCGTTACAGGCAATGTTGCCGCTGACCGCCTGATTGACGTAAGCGGTAGCAACGTTGTTATTGATGGTCGCCCTGGTCAAACAGGTTCAACCTCACAACTACTGCTTAATCTTACTGTTACCACCTCTTCTGGTGTCCGCTTTATATCTACAGCTGGCTTCCCAATGGGAGGTTGTGGCATCAGGTACACCCAGATTACAGGAACAGGTACTTCCTCAACAGGTAGTGGTATTTTCCTTGGTACTAGTGTACAGGCTTCTAAAGATAGTAACCTAGTTGCTGAGTTCAACACAGTCCGGGCGCTAAGTTCTGGTATTATTGTTGGCTCTAATACAAGGCCAAATATTACCAAGAACGTAACGATTTCTAACAACACGATCGTAAACGTTACTACAACCTCTATTAACGGTAATATTAATAGCACTGCAGAAGGTTTTGCTACGATATCTGGAAACAGCATTTCGCATAGCAGCTACAACTCGACCACCACAAGCTCTGTAATGGGGATTGAAATTACTGGTACGGGAAACCAATTCAGTACAGGAAACCCATACACGCTTACGATTACCAATAACTCAATATTCAACCTTGCGACAAACCCATCAACCGGTAACCCTGCGCTTAGGGGTATCTCGATTACTTGTACAGGTATTGCAGGTGGTATGACAAATGGAGCTGGTAAGTTCTTTGTGGCCAATAATAACATCCAATTGTCGCCAACCACCACTACAAGGGGTCTAGTCGTGATCGGCCTTGCATTTTTTGGGGCTTCTACCACATCTAATGCAGACGATATCCGTGGTACTTTCGAGTTTTATCATAACACGATTAGTATCGGAGGCAGCAATGCCACTGGTGGTGTTGTGTCTACTACATCGCAAACACGTGGTATTGTTTTGCAAAGCAATTCCCAGAACACTACTGTAAGGTCGATGAACAACATCATCGTTGTGACAAGGACTGGTACTGCTAACACAAGGCATATTTGGGGTCAATTCCCTATTACCAGCCTAGATGCGTTTAACAACTATAATGCACCGCCAACAGGTTTTTCGTTTTTGTCTAATTTTAACATTTACTTCAAAAACTCAACCGCAAGCGGCTTTATCGTTTCTGGGCCATATAATGGTGGCTTTATCTTCCCGGCGGGATCCGTTGTTTCTACCTTGGGTGGTGAGTTAAATGAGATGTACGGTGGTAACCAAGAAACCAACTCTAGCGAGGCCCAAATTACCTTCCCTAGTGCTGGATCGCCAACCTTTACATCAACATTTGATAAGGATACCCGTTTGATCGGTACAGCTATCACAGGTTTGAACACTGATTTCAGCGGTGCTACCCGTGGTACTCCTCCTTACATTGGTGCTTACGAAGGTTCTGCCTTCCCGAACGATCTTACTGTTGTTCAGGTTTACTCTCTAGGTAAGATTCCTTATCCTTATGCCTTCCCGCATGTTGTGCAGGCCAATGTCAAAAACGTAGGTGTTTTTGATGCCACGAACGTGACTGTCACGCTCAACATTACTGGTGCCAATACTGTCACCCGGACTGCAGTTATTCCTTCGTTGCTAGCAGGTGCGTCAACCATGGTTTCTTTCCCAGCCATCGACGCAAGCGATATCACGACAACAACTGGTAGCCAGACCCTTACCGTATCGCTACCTGCAGATGATGTTACCTCTAACGATTCGCGGAGCATGAACCAAGATTTGTCAGTCGTTACCTATAGCCTAGGCTATCGCGTGCCGCCAGCTACTAACCCAGTTTCAGCTGGTGGTGTTGGTTACAACGGTGCCACAGGTGACTTCGTAGCAAAATTCTTGTGCAGCTCTCCTTCGGAGATCAACCAAGCACGGGTTTATTTCAGCTCAACAGGTGGTATTGCCTACAACATTGTCATTTATGCTGACGACAATACTACTGATCCAGGTTCGCCAGGTACGCTTCTGTACACTTCGCCAAGCTATACTTCAGTAACTGCAGCTACTGGTTTTGATACCAAAGACATCTCACCAGCAATTAGCGTCAATGGTAACTTCTTTATCGGCGTTCGTCAGCCAGGAACCACCAACGTATCGTTCTCTTATCAGAGCGAAGCTCCACCGCGTTCTAACGCTTTCTATTCGCGCAGTCCGTTTACAAGCACTGGCGCTTGGACAGATTTCGGTGTATCTAACAGCCCGTTCCGTTTCTTGATCGAGCCACGTCTTCGTGCCTCTGATGATCTTGTTGCTTCTATGGTTACAAGCCCTGAAGCTGCAGGTTGCTTCACTGCTGCCACTCCGTTTACGGTACGTGTCACCAATGCAGGTAACAACGTTGCTGACTTCAGCGCTGAGCCAATGACAATCAATGGTGTTGTAACAACATCTGGCGGTGCTTACAACTATTCAATGGTTGTGTCTTCAGGTACCCTTGCTAGGGATGCCTTCCAAGACTTCCAGATTGGTGTTGTTACCCCAGCTCAGCTGTTCTCTAACGGTAATTATTCTGCATCAGCTTCTGTTACTTGGGCAACCGATCTGGTTACTGATAACAACAGCACACCAGCTCGTCCGTTCGTTGTTTCTCGCCTCAGCACTTACCCAATCAACATTGGATTCACACCAACAGGTACGGTCAATAGCAACCACGTTCTGGACCGTTTCCCACTTTCTGGTGGTCTTAACTGGAACTTCTCTAACCAACAAGGTTCACCAAACCTAGTTCCGTTGACCGGAGCCGGCGTCCTGACGACTACCATCTTCAATAACTCGAGCTCAGGTGCTACGGCACGGGTTCAGTTGCCATGCCTTACCTCGCCTAATGCAGCATTCCCTGTTCTGCAATTCTACATGTCTCAAGACAACAACGTAGAGCCTGACTCCTTACGCATTATGTTCTCTACAGATGGTGGCTTGAGCTACAGGTTCCATAGCAACTATGCAAGGACCAACACCGGTACTGGCTGGAGGGTCGTTAAGGTCAACCTGCCAAGTGCTGCTGCTGCCCCTAACCTCCGTATTGCGCTTGACGCCAAAAAAGGTAGCATATTCACTGGTCGTGACATCTCTGTCCACGATATCCAGATCTATGACTGCGGTACTGGTGGCCTTTGGTTGGGTTCTACCAACGATTGGTTTGACGGTAACAACTGGTGCTCAGGCACTGTGCCTACAGCTGCTACAACAGTAAATATCGAAGCTTACGCTGGTGTTTCTAACCCAGTTGTTAGCGGCGCATTGGCATCTTGCAAAAGCCTACGTGTATGGGTTGGCAAGTCATTGACACTAGGTAGTGCCGCTGGTACTGGCCTCGTAGTCAATGGTAATGTCGAGCTTGAGTCTGCCTCACAATTTATCGATAACGGCGCACCGCTAGGTACGACCATCGATGGTGGTGCCGGATCGACCCTCAATACCCGTAGTGGTAACAGCAAACGTTTCAAAAAACTAGCTATCTCTGGTACTGTTGCAACAACTGCCAATACCAAGTTGGAAATTGCTGAAGAGCTTAAACTCAACAGCGAGGCTGTTTTCACCAACAACGGATCTGTTGCGCTACTGAGCACAGACAGCCTTACAGCTAACCTAGCTACTGTTGATGGTCTGAGTGCCTACATCGGTAACATCACTGTTGATCGCTATGTGTCGCCATCTAGTGCTTTGACTTCTGGCGCTTACCACCAAGTGGCTAGCCCTATCCAGAACCAAACCATGAACAGCATGTTCTCTCAATATGCCTCAAATGGTCGTCTGTGGCTACGTTATGACAGCGTCCTCTGGACCAACGGCTTGTGGTATTATGCTAACGTCTGGAAATACAACCCGATTTCTACCTCAATGGCTAGCAACGGTTGGGAAACCCTTGGCGGTGGTAACTATGCTATGACTGCTGGTAAATCAACCCGTATGTGGTTCCTGAATCAGTTCCATATCCCTGGTCTTGCTGACAAAACAAGTACCTATACTGTCACTGGTTTGCCAAACATCGGTAGCTTCTCAGCCTTCCTAGACTTCTGCGCTACTGGTTGTGCTTACTCAGGCACCGATCCAAACGGATTTAACTTGATTGGTAACCCATATCCTTCTGCTATTGACTGGACTTCTGTCCGTAGTAGCTCTACAAACGTAGATGATGCCATCTGGACCTGGAATGCCGCTTCTGGCAACTATGGTTCGTTCGTAGGTGGTGTTGGTGCCAATGGTCAGACTGCTGTCATCCCGTCAAGTGCTGGTTTCTTCGTCCGCGCTAACGCTCCGGGTGCTGCCGTGAACTTCCAAGAGGCTCACAAGTCAACCAATGCACGTACATCGTTCCTGCGCTCAGGTGCTGTTAGCTTGTTCCGTATCAATCTGTCTGGTGCTGGCGTTACTGCCACTGACGAAGCTGTTGTTGCTTTCCGCCCAACTGCTACCCGTGGTTATGATCGTCAGTTCGACGCAGCCAAAATGGCTGGTTCTATCCTGAGCCTTGCTACTGTTCCAGTTGTTGGTTCTAGCATGAGCATCAATAGCATGCCAGAAATGACTGCTACTACCGAAGACCTCGTCCTGTCTGTATATGCCCGTACTTCTGGCACTTACAACTTGACCTTCGGTGGTTTCCAAGGCATCGACCCATCTGCTCAGATCTATCTGAAAGATAACCTAACCAACACCCTGACTCCAGTTACACAAGGCACCAACTACAGCTTCGCCATCAGCACAAGCAATCCTGCTAGCTCAGCTACAGGTCGTTTCGTCCTGACCTATGGTCTAGGTACACCAACCTCTATTGCTAATGGCATCAACACCAAAGCAGCAATGGTTGTCTATCCTAACCCATCATCTGCTGGTGATGAGCTAAGTGTATCAGTTGCCAACCTTGGTAGCCAAACTGTCAAAGTAAGTGTCCTTGATGTCCTTGGTCGTGTTGCCTATACCAGCAGCTTCGCTGTTAACGGTACAGAAACACAAGTTGCCAACATCAAAGCTGCTTTGACCTCTGGTGTTTACACTGTCGCCCTCGAAGGCCAATTTGGTCGCATGACCCAGAAGATCACTGTCAAGTAATCTGCTGAAAGCCTAGTGCTGGCACTGACCTTGGTCAGTGGCCAGAAAATCCTGAAAAGTCCTGGTGTTTACATCAGGACTTTTTTTGTGTCTTGGCCCGAGATAAACCCGAGTAGTTACTCAGAGCCATCAATATGGTGCCTAGTTCTTTAGTTGGGTAGCGGCAGGAAGTGGATGGCGTAGCTTTTATAGGCAGTCGGTCCGGATGTTAAGGCGTGGACCATGGTAGGCCAAAACAAAGGATGATTGGCAGCTACAAAGGATGAATATGTTAAGGTCATTTATTAATTGTTAATGCCTGATAATGAACGTGTTAAAGTCCTGTTAGGGTAGGATCAGATGTGTTGTGACGAGGCGAAAGGGGCCTACTTTTGTTCATAAGCTTCTGACGCCACTTGGCCATTGCAGTCCACACTTCATCTAGTATGGATGGGCTTAATGAGTAAGTGTACTGACCTTTGAAGCAGTAATCAAGTCCATAATTCTCTTCAGGTAACTCAATCCCCTCATCCACCACACCTCGTTATGGCACGCTCAATCCATTCAATTCTCACTTCATTATCAGCTGCTGCCTGCCTTTTTGTGCTGGCAACCACCGCATCCGCTCAGTCTCGACTGCCTATCCCAAAGCCCTCCCTAGGTGGTGCTTGGGCATTTGATGGTTCCGAGCCAATCGTCAGGATTTCAGATGATGTCACTACTGGTAGTCGCAAACCCACTATTGCGCCTAAGCCAGTGTTCCGTTCCCAGTCTGTATCAGTCCGGAAGGGGTCTTCAATACTGCTCCCAGTGAGCGCTAATGCCATCAGCACTCCGTACCTCATCACAACTAAGGATGGCCGGGTGGTTGCGACAGGTACTGGCATCATTAGCACCGACGAGCTACCACGCCAGCAATACTTGGTCAGGATGGCCAAAGACCCAGATGCTATCCCTTTGTTGATGGTGGTAGACTAGGCATAACGTGTAATCCTCAGGTTTGTATTGTTCAGAAGGGCCCTTCATTTAGTTGTTGGGCTTTTTTTATGCTTTATGGCAACCCTAGGATATAGTTTTGGTCTTGGCGGTTAGGCCTATGTTGCTATTCTGCGCTAAACAAGACGTTTGGCCCTTTAAATGATGGGGCTGGCTATCAGGTCGTTTTTTTTGCTAAGCCAACCTTGTTTTTTGTTCCCTGATGCTATATTACCCGTCACGATAGTGATTATTAATTAATCATCGTTCTGTTGCTTCTATTCTTATTACGGTTATCGGATGCCTCACCATGTGACATGGTTTTCTTTTGTGATCTGATTTTGAGGCTATCATCAGGGTAAGATCACTTAGTTAGTAGCAGCAGCAATTGGGAGTTCAGGAAGGGCAGATTGCATTTTCAACTTTTGATTCTGATAAATGGATTCAGGCGGCGGGGGGAGATCTTTACTAGGTCTGGTTCATAGAAAGGAAACACAATGGAAACGAAAAGCACATAGGAAACTTTGAATGTTAAAAATGTTTCCTTAGTTTTGCACCCGACTTAATGCTACAAGCTTGTAACAGCAGGTGGCCCAGAGTCATCAACCACTATAACATGGACGTTTCGGACCGTATTTTATCTGCAGCTAGCTCACTATTTGAGCGGTTAGGCATTCGGTCGGTGTCGATGGATGATATTTCGAGGCAACTGGGGATGTCGAAGAAGACGATCTACCAGTACTTTAAGGATAAGGATGACATCGTGACCAACTATTGTTGTTGGCACCGCAAAACCCACACCGAAAAGCTCAAGTCCATCGCCGAGGATAGCCCTTCTGCCTTACATGAGTTATTGGCCCTTACAGAGTACATGCGCGAGTCGCTCAGCAAAATGAACCCAGGTTTGCTGCACGACCTGCATAAATACCACCCGACAGGCTACTCAGTCATCCAAGATCATAAGAGCCTCGATGTAATGCCTGGTATCATCAAGAGTATCCAGCGCGGCATCGACGAAGGCTATTATCGGTCTGATATCAATGTGCTGGTGCTAGCCAAGCTACGGCTCGAGGAGGTAGAGATGGCCTTTAACCCCTTAGTTTTTCCGCCTTCCAAATTTGTAATGGCAGAGGTGCAGCAGCAACTAATGGAGCATTTTTTTAGGGGCCTCCTCACCCTAGAGGGTACTAAGGCCTTCGAGGCATTACGCCTGGCACAGCCCAACCAACCTCACCCACCGTCTTTTTTCCGGCGATAGGATGGTGATACCAGCTATCCCGTTTCGATACCACTTAGCCCATTACCTGTCTCGTTTTAGACACCACACCCCAATTTGCGCCCACAATCAATCCTATTCCACGATAACCTTATGACAATCAATACTTTGCATTATTGGACCCGCCTGCTGAAACAGACCGGAGCTGGTGTGCTGACGATAGCGATGGCGCTAGGCCTGTTGGCCACTAATGCACTCGCTCAAGCTCGTCCTGATACTAAGTTGGTCGGGTCCAAATCAAGTTTTTCGCTCCGTGAGGCCATTAGCTATGCCATCGAGAACAACTTCACAACCAAGAACGCAGCGCTCGATGTCACTGCCTCTCAGCACAAGGTCAAGGAGATTATCGCGATTGGGTTACCGCAAATCAGTGGTACGGCCAACTATGCCAACACCTACAATGTCCAGAAATTTGTGTTGGAGAACGAGCTAGGCTCTCCGTTTTATACCCCAATGTTAGGTAATGGCGATGTTGTGGCTTTTGGCCTGCAGCTACCGCATACCCTCAGCGCACAGCTGCAGTGGCAACAATTGTTGTTTGACGGCAGCTACCTGATCGGGATCAAAGCAAGCCAGACTTACATCGAACTAGCCCAAAAGAACCTAGAGGCGAGCAAAATCACGATCGCCGAAAACGTAACCAAGGCCTATTATGGTGTCTTGGTTAATCGCGAGCGGCTAGGTTTGTTTGACCTTAACATCATCCGGCTTGATAGCACCATGCGTGAGATCAGGGCACTATACAATACTGGTTTTGCCGAAAAACTGGATGTTGACCGCCTAGAGGTGACACGCAACAATCTACTGTCCGAGCGGGACAAGACCCGTCGTTTGGTGGAGCTTAGCGAGCAATTACTCAAGTTCCAGATGAGCTATCCACAGCGCGATGCCATGACCCTGACGGACAAAATCACTGAAAATGGCCTTAAGCTAGAGGTCATCAATCCGGAGATGATTGACTATACCAAAAGGATCGAATACTCGACCCTACAGACCCAAAAACGCTTGGCAGAGCTTGATTTACAGAACGTGAATGCGGGCTATTTGCCACGTTTGGTTGGTCAGTTTTCGCTTGGTAGCAACACTGCAGCCTCTGACATTACAAATCTGCCTAAGTCAAAGCGCTGGTTCTATTATGATCAGTTAGCAGTCAGCTTGCAGGTGCCAATTTTTGATGGGTTCAGCCGCTATCACCAAGCACAGCAAAAGAAGATTAACATCAGGAAGGCCGAAAATGGGTTCGAGACCATCAAACAAGGCATCGACCTACAAGTGGTATCTGCCAATACCAGCCTCAAGAATGCCCAAGAGACCATGTTGATCCAGAAACGCAATATGGATCTGGCCACTGAGGTTGTGCGGGTATCCAAAGTCAAATACACTCAAGGGGTTGGTAGCAACCTAGAGGTCACGACGGCTGAGTCTCAGCTCAAAGAGGCCCAGATTAACTATTTCAATGCTGTCTATGATTTGCTGATTGCCAAAGTAGATCAGCAGAAGGCAGCAGGGACACTCTACATGGAGTAATTTTCTCGTCCTGACTTGCCTATTGGCCAAGGCCTAATGGCAGTCTGTGACCGCTTTTGCAACATAATTAAACCACGATCACCCGAACTAGTACCAATTACCCCAAAGTATCAATACCATTTGCAGTGATTGAGGACTATGCCCAGGCAGCCGGTTTGTAAGAAAAATTTTCTTCTGCCTTCGCTAATGTGCCTACGCTTCTAGATCTGCTACAATTCGCTCTTATCATCAATCTGGTGCGCTGTTTCATAATAGTCCACCTGCCTGACTCAGACAAGCAACTCGTTATATGAAAACTTCTCATTCTATATCCACCCTCAACACCTCACGATCACACATCCTGATGTTGTTGTTGGCCTTCCTCCTGACTACTGGGCTAAGCTCCTGTGTTAAACAACCAGCACTAGAGACCAAAAAGGCCGAATTGGCCGAGGCCAAACAAAAACTCATCGAGCTGACTGACAAAGTCAAGAAACTAGAGAGCGAAATCGCGACGCTAGACCCAGCCAAAGCCAATGAGATGAAAAACCTTGTTGTTGCGACAACAAACGTAACACCCACAACCCTAGATCACTTTGTGGAGCTCCAAGGAAGTGTTGATGCTGAGAACAACGTTCAGGTCAATGCCAAAATGGGTGGTGTGGTCACCAAGGTATATGCACGTGAAGGCCAAGCGGTGCGGGCTGGCCAAGTACTGGCCGAAACCGACGCTAGCACCATGGTCGCTGGCCTAGCCGAGGCTCAGACCCAGCTTGACCTCGCAACAACGGTGTATGAAAAACAAGCCAAACTCTGGGAACAGAAAATTGGCTCTGAGATCCAGTACATCAATGCCAAGTCAAACAAAGAGGCCGTCGAAAATCGGATTAGTACACTCAAGTCCCAAATCGCACTGACCAAAATCACGAGCCCTATCAGTGGCGTCATTGATGCGGTTAATGTCAAAGAAGGCGAAATGGCCGCCCCAGGATATGGTGTCTTCCGTGTCGTGAATTCTAGCCAGCTGAAGGCCACCGCCAAAGTTGCTGATAGCTATATCGACCTAGTGGACGAAGGTAAAAAAGTTGATGTCTATCTGCCAGATATCAACCAACGGATTAGTGGTGTGATTTCGTTCGTGAGCCGCTCGGTGGACCCCATCAGCCGCACTTTTACGATCGAGGTCAAACTGCCTGCCAACAATGCTAAAGTCCGCCCGAACATGATTGCTGTGCTGAGCATCAACGACATATCGCTTAAGGATGTCATCGTCATCGACGAAAACCTGATCCAGAATACCGAACGTGGCAAAATGTTATTCACCAAAGGCACCAAGGCCAACAAGACCATTGCTGTCCAGCACATTGTCGAAACTGGGTTATCCTATGGTGGCAAGGTCCAGATAAAATCTGGCCTTGCAACAGGCGATGAGCTGGTTACGGCTGGTGGCGAAGACCTAGTTGATGGTCAGCCAATCACCGTCGAAAATGAGGCTTCAAGCAAATAGTCTGGCCCTTGGTTGACTTGTCACCAGCTCGCGCTGCGGGCCTGGTTTGCCATGTTTCCATAGGTCTAAACACCCCTAACATCTCCTATCAAATTGCTTAACAGCGGATGGTCTGACGCCATACCCTGAGCTATATGGATATCAAAGAATTCAAACCCACGTCATGGAGTCTTGACAACAAGACCACCATCTATTTTTTCACGGCGATCATCTGCTTGGCTGGTTTGTTCATCTACGGACAGCTACCTAAAGAGCAGTTTCCTGATATTGTCGTGCCGACCATTGTGGTCAGTACCATCTACCCCGGCAATAGCCCTGCAGATGTCGAGAACCTAGTGACCAAACAGATCGAGAAACAACTTAAATCCACCCAAGGGGTCAAGAAGGTAACAAGTAACTCGGTATCTGACTTTAGCCTTGTGATGGTCGAGTTCAAGACCAATGTTGCGGTACCGATTGCCAAACAACGCGTACAGGATGCTGTTGACAAGGCTCGTGCTGAGCTGCCGACCGACCTAGATAATGACCCTGCAGTGCAGGAGGTTGACTTTAGCGAGTTCCCTATCATGCAGGTGAACATTGCAGGGGATTTCCCGCTGGACAAACTAAAGCGCTATGCCGAAACGATGCAGGATGAGATCGAGGCCTTGCCCGAAATCACCCGTGCTGATATGATTGGTGCGCTTGAGCGTGAAATCCAGATTGATGTTGACCTATACCGTATGCAGGCTGCTGGCCTGAGCTTTAATGATATTGCTGCCTCGCTCCAACGCGAAAACGTCAATATCTCTGGTGGTGAGCTTCGTGTTGGCGACCTACGCCGTACCCTGCGTGTTACTGGCGAGTTCCGGAAGATGTCGGACCTAGAGAATGTCATCTTGCGTGGCTCGAGGGGGCAGACGAAGTTCCTGAAAGAAATCTCGACCGTTGTGGACGGCTTTGCCGAAAAACAAGATTACGCTAGGCTAGATGGCAAGGCGGTTATCACGCTCAACGTCATCAAGCGCAGTGGCGAGAACCTGATCGATGCCTCGGAGAAAATCGAGAGTTTGGTTGCAAAACTAAAGGCCGAAAAGTTCCCTTCGGGTGTCAAAATCACCGTTACTGGCGACCAGGCTGACTTCACAAAGAACCAGCTGAATGAGCTTATCAACTCGGTAATCATCGGGTTCGTGTTTGTGGTTCTGGTCCTGATGTTCTTCATGGGGGTTACCAATGCCTTTTTCGTGGGTCTATCTGTTCCGCTGTCAGTATTGGTTGCCTTCTTGGTGATGCCACTGCTGGGCTACTCCCTCAACATGATCGTGATGTTCAGCTTCTTGCTGGCACTAGGCATTGTGGTGGATGATGCGATTGTCGTGATCGAGAATACGCACCGATTGTTCCATGACCACCCCGAATGGGGGATCTTGAAGGCGGCAAAGATGGCGGCCGGTGAGGTCTTTGTTCCGGTACTAAGTGGTACACTGACGACGATTGCTCCGTTCTTCCCCTTGCTATTTTGGCCTGGCCTGATTGGCGAGTTCATGAAGTACCTGCCTGTCACACTGATCATCACGCTTTTTGCCTCGCTTTTTGTTGCCTTTGTGATTAACCCAGTCTTTGCGGTCAGCTTTATGCAGACCAAGGATGATGATGGTAAACGCACCCCGTTCAAAAAGGTGGTCCGGAACCTGTCTGTAATGGGTGTGATCACTATCCTAGCTTATCTGCTTGGGCCGGGTTGGGGCAATTTTATGGTCTTGGCCATTGTCCTGTATCTCGTAAATGAGTACGCGTTCCGTGCCATGATCTACTACTTCCAGCACACAACCTTGCCAGCATTTATGCGGGGGTATCGTAGTTTGCTCTCCTGGATCATACAAGGTTATCGCCCTGTGTTCTTCTTGGTAGGTACTGTTGCATTGCTGATTGGCACTTTTGTCCTGACGGCCATCGTGCAGCCTAAGTCTAACTTCTTCCCCGAGAACGAGCCAAACTTTATTTATGTCTATGTCCAGCTACCGATCGGTACAGATGCCTCGGTAACGGACTCTGTAACCAGGATTGCCGAACGTAGGGTGTTGCGTGTCCTTGGGCCGAACAACCCCATCGTAAAGTCAGTCATCAGCAATGTGGGTATCGGTGCGGGCGAGGCTAACAACCCAGACCGCACAACGACACCTCATAAAGGCAAAGTGTCAGTTTCGTTTGTTGAGTTTAACCACCGTAATGGGGTTTCGACGGAGGCTTACTTATCCAAAGTGCGGGCCTCTGTTGGCCAAATCCCGGGTGTCCAGATCGCGGTGGACAAGGAGCAAGGCGGGCCACCAACCGAAAAACCTGTCAACATCGAGATTGCTGGCGAAGACTTTGTAGTCCTCCAGAAACTTGAAAAGGACTTGCGAGAAGCTATTGCCAAGGCTGGTGTACAAGGCATTGAGGATCTGAAATCAGATCTTAAGCTCAACAAACCAGAAATCTTGGTCGAGATCGATAAGGAGAAAGCAACGCGCGAAGGTATCAGTACTGCCCAGATTGCCCTTGAGATCAGGACTGCGTTATACGGTAAGGAGGCTAGCAAGTTCCGTGCGGATGACGATGAGTACAAAATCATGGTGCGGGTTGCACCAAACCAACGTAAACGCATTGAAGATCTTCTGAATGTTCAGATCGGATTTTTGGATATGGCTTTCGGGACGTTCCGCCAAGTGCCGCTAAGCTCATTGGTCAAAGTCAAATACACCACCAGCTATAGCAGCATCAACCGCAAAAACCAGATCCGGACCAATACTGTTAGCAGTAACGTCTTGACTGGCTTCAATGCCAACGATGTGGTGGCTGATGTCAAAGGTGTAGTTGCTGATATGAGCATCCCAACAGGTTACACCGTAAGGCTCACGGGCCAACAAGAGCAACAAGAAGAGACTGGTAGTTTCTTGGTTGGTGCCTTGCTGAGTGCCATTGGCCTGATCTTGTTGATCTTGGTTGCGCAATTCAACTCAATGAGCAAACCACTCATTATCCTAGGCACCGTGGTGCTATCGCTGATAGGTGTGTTGCTGGGCTTTATGATCTTCAATATGACCTTTAGCGTCGTGATGACTGGTGTCGGCATTATTGCCTTGGCTGGTATTGTTGTAAAGAACGGTATCCTCCTGATCGAGTTCACGGACGAGCTCAGAAGCCGTGGCGTGCCAACCCGTACCGCCATCATTGAGGCTGGTGCCATCAGGTTGACCCCTGTGTTGCTGACAGCTAGTGCAGCAGTTTTAGGTCTGATCCCGCTCGCGATGGGTGTCAACATCAACTTTGCGACATTGTTCACTGAGCTGGACCCACAGTTTTTCTTAGGTGGTGATAGTGCTTTGTTCTGGGGACCACTTGCTTGGGCCATTATCTACGGTATCACTTTCGCCACATTCCTGACCCTAATCATCGTACCAAGCCAGTACTGGATCGTAGAGCGTATCAAACAGCGCCTGCGTAAGGATGGCCCACATGATACGACGCTTTCTGCTGCTGAGTCAGACGCCAAAGCCACCGATCTACATAACCTAGGTATGTAATCATGCCCAGCCGAGGGCAATCCCCCAAATGGGCCTTGTCCTGTGGTTGTTAAGACAAAATAGTGTTCCTAACTATTCTTCCTTTTTAATCTTGCACTCAATCCTGACCACTGATTTGGTCAGGATTGTTTATTTTAGGGCTAGGACGTCCATAATTGGGGCTCGGCTGGCCTTATGTGCGGATTAAATGTGCGGTTCCGAATTGTTGTCGTGTGGTTAAGGATGTTAAGGGATTTGGAAACAAGGCACTGTATTTGCCTATATTTGCATAAGGTCTAGGGCATCACCAAAGTGGTTCTGTCCGTACACCCACAAAATCTTTAAACGAATATGAAAAACACGCTTCGATTATTTACCGTAGCAGCCAGTGTGGCAGCTATGGCCTTTGTGAGCTCATGTGGCAAAAAAGACGATGCTACACCTAGCACCAACGCTACAGTCACTGTGGCTAGTGTTAATGGCAATGCAACTGTAAACGGCAAGACCGTTTCGGTTGAGTATGCCGATGGTGATACACTACGTGTCCGTTTCACTAAAGGTGGATCTAACCTGCTCCGCTCGGTTAAGGGATTTTCATCGACCACAGTTGGTGCCGAGTCTCCGACACAAGTGGGTGATACTACCTTTACCATCTTGACCTCTGGTATTACTTCTGGCAGCACCTGGAAATTGAAAGTCCGTAGTACCTCAGGTGGTGCTGATAGCGCTATCGTGACCCTCAACAGGACCTTGAGCCGTTACGAAGCTACCATCCTAACCGCTCCGTTGATTGACAACACCAGCAAAACCTTTATCACGCTTACTACTGGTGCTACCTGGACTATTCTGCAGGCTACAAACAGCCCAGCTGCTGTTGATCTTGGTTTTGCCGTAGGCAATACCGTTGGTGGTATTTTAATGTCACCAGACAACTGGTTCACCGGTACAACAGAGCCATACGCGGCTGAAGTTGGTGCTTGGTCTAACCGTAAATCAACTCAAATCTGGCTTTCAAGCGGTGCCAAGATTTCTGATTACCTAACGGCATCTGATTTGGCTTCTGCCTTTAATGCTGGCACTGCTGGTGCTTCTACTAATACCTCTTACGTGCTTTCAGGCGCTGCTAATGCTGGTATCAGCAGCCGTGTCAACTCACGTGTTGGTAACTTGACCCAAGGTTCTACTTTGGTCTTCAAAACTGCTGAAGGCAAACATGGTATCATGGTGATCAACTCAGTAGTGACTGGAACAGGTCGTACTGGTCAGGTCAACATCACCTACAAAGTGCAGCAATAATTTGGCCCCAGCTAGCCAACGCTAGTTGACACCCAGATTTACTTAAAAATCCTGAAACGCCCCTGCAGCAATGTGGGGGTGTTTTTTTTGTGTATGTGTTTAACGCACAACATTTGAGTTAGACTAGCATTGAAATTCTCTAAATTAATAATGTATACTATAGTAAACGTTATTTTGTCTCCTATCGTATAATATAAGGCCGACTTTATAGCTAGATCCATCGCAAGTAGTACTAATAACTGCGCTATTGCGATACATTAATCCTAAATTTGTAGCTCATTAGAGAAGTTATGACTGTTGGACTACCAGAGATTATGTTGCCGCAAAATGTGGCCTAGCTGCATCAGCTAGGGGATAACCTCCGCATGGCCCGTTTGCGTCGTCGCCAGTCGGCCACACTAGTTGCTGAGCGAGCGGGTATCTCTAGGATGACGCTATACAAGGTCGAGCGGGGTGAACCGATGGTGGCTATTGCGGCCTATCTGCAAGTGCTGTTTGTTTTAGGTCTGGCTCAGGACTTTGCACAATTAGCAAAGGATGACGTTTTGGGCCGCAAACTTCAGGACCTAGGAATGGTCACGAAGAAACGTGCCCCTAAACTGCCTAAGTGATGGAGGAGGTGTGGGTATTGCCACCCCATTTGTGTCATTCAATTAGTCATAAGATTAAATTCTATCACCCACCATACCGTTCTAATAATTCAATCCGATCAGCGGAGCTGAGGCGGTCCATAAACAATAGTAGGTTGTCATCCACTACCATTATCTTCTGTGATGAATAGTCGAATAGGGGTGGATTTATTTCTTTGACACGCTGGAGTTGAACGATTCTTCTTAGGGCATCATCCACCGAGTTACTTTGGATATTTCCATTTTGAGGATGGTGTTGATGTAGCCATTTTTGTAGATTGTATTTACTAAGCCCTTTCCGAAGTTCGTCTGTTGTATGGCTAAGGATAAACCGAAGTATCCAGCTGTGGAGTTTAAGTTTAGAGCTACTGAGTCCCTTAACGAACCGATCAAAATTGCCCGTAAGGCGGTTGGTGATGGTGTCATTGATGGCGCTCACGACACGTTCAACAGGTGTAATATCGTTTAGTTGGATTTCCGATGGTTGCGTTTCGTAAATCAGGAGGTCATAACAAGTTTGGTAACAAATCTTCTGGAGAATGCCAATATTGCCGAAGGAATTAACAATGATATATTCAATGATTTCATCTGACCATTTGATGTTGAGGTAGGGTGCACCTTTTAGGATAACGGCGCGCATTTGTTCCCTTGTCCAGTCCGAACAATCAATATTATTGACACGTGTCTCTAGGTCACCATTATAGCTCTCCAATCGACCTTTATCCATCCAGACCCCAATAACCAAGATCCTATAGCCAGCTTCCATCAGGTGTTTGAACTCAACCGTGAAGGCCGCAATCTGATCATCATTGACGTACTGAAAGTCCTCTAGAATGATTAATTTATCAAAATTGACGTTCTCGAGAGCCCTAAGAATATCATTGATGTTTTCGATATCAACTGGAAAAGTCGAGCCAGTTTTGGTGCTACCTGTCTGTTGATTATCTTCGTTCGAAATACCACCTCCAAGGATTTTGACAGATAGATTAAGATTTTTTTGTGTTCTAGCTTGCGTGGTTTCGGTTGTTTGATGTTGGGTATAATCCACATACCCAGCTGTTTTCAGGAGATCCTTGTAAAACGAACCGATAGTAGTTTTGTAACTACATTTTATTTCTACATACGGGATCGCCTGCTTATTAATTTGCCCAGAGGTAGTAATTTGTTTAATGTACTTTTTGCGTAGTGTAGATTTGCCTTGTTTGGAACGCCCGTGCAATACCGCAATACCATAACTATCTAACGCCTGCCTGAAGGCTCCATCCACAGTTGGGCGCTCCACGTACGAAAGCGGAGGCTCGTTATTTGACCCATATACTTCTGACAGTTTATGTAGGTGTTCCATATCGTAAAGGTAACAGTTTCCTTAACATGTCCCGAGGCATTAGGTAGGGGCATATACCTCGGGAAATTTAAGGTGGAAATCAATGTATTACACCTTCCCCATCACAACAGCCATGATCGCGACTTCATGATCAGCCGCGGCTTGCTCTAGGGCAGTTGCGCGGGCCAAAATTTCGATTACGGTTGGGTTGGTTTGGTCTAGGCCAGCGGCATTGATCCGGACATTGAGCCCCGCACCTCGGACGGCGGCACGGGCACAAAGCACACCGACACCAGCATCCGAAACAGAATTGGGGTTGCCTCGCTCGGCCATGGCAGCTAATAGAGGCATGGTGGCTAGGGAGGTTTCCATCACCCGAAGTGGTATTTGGGTGGCATAGAGGGTGGCTTCGGCAATGGCGTGTTTGCGTTGTGCCTTTTCGTCAGGGGTGGCTTTGGGAAGCCCAAAGGCCTCCATAACCAACTCAAAGGAACGGGTATCTTCATCTACCAAGGCAATAAGCTGACGTTGTAGGGCCATACCTTTGTCGGCGATGTCGCTGAAATAGGCCCACTGATCGTCCCAGCCTCGTTTGTGGCTGCTGAGGTTGGCGACCATGTTGCTGAGGGCAGCGGCAAGGCTACCGAGTACTGCGGATACTGATCCACCACCGGGGGCAGGGCTTTCGCTACTGGTTTCGTTGACAAAGTCAGCGACGGTCATATTGACCAAACGACTTTGTTTAGGATCGGCTAGCAGGTACTCAAGTACTTTTCTAGCAGGGTCAAAAGGTTTAAGGTCATCTAGGCCCATGCTTTTGACAGCTATCTTGATCAATTCGGCATCAGAGACTCCGACAGAACGCTCTTGTTTGCGCAGGTAATGCCGGCCCGCATCGGTAAGGACGGATAGGGGCACAAGGCCGACGATTTCGGTACCGGTGACCCTTAGGCCACGGGCAGTGGCACTGGCGACAACGGCATCAAAAGCCTCATGGACGGAGGTGATGCTGATGTTGGTGAGGTTCATGCTGACTTGGGCGATGCCATATTCTTCTATCAGCCAGCCAATTGCTTTGGCAGCTTTGAGGGTGCCAGGCTGCCTGATTTCGGTGATAGTGCCGTCGGCCTGTTTTTCTTTGATGAGGCGGCCTGCTTCCCGAACATCAAAAGCAACGGCATTGGCCCTGCGGGTGCTGGTGGTATTGAGGTTGAAGTTGAGGGCAATCAGGAAATCACGTGCGCCAATTGCTGTGGCCCCTGTTTCGGGTACAAAGGTGGTTGGTCCGAAGTCTGGTTTCCAGTCAGGATTGTTGAGTTTGTTGGCAAGTCCTTCATACTCGCCAGAGCGGACATCGGCTAGGTTGCGACGTGCCGGGCTGCTAGCTGCGGCTTCATAAAGGTAAACTGGGTAGTTGAGCTCACGCGCGACTCGCTCGGCCAATTGGCGAGCATATTCGGCTGCTTGCTCCATCGTCACACCACTGACCGGGATAATTGGGCAGACATCTGTGGCACCAAAGCGGGGATGTTCCCCCTTGTGGTGGCGCATATCGATGGTGGCTTTGGCTTGTTTGATGGCACGGAATGCAGCCTCAAGTACTGCCTCGGGACTGCCAGCCATCGTGACTACGGTGCGGTTGGTTGCGGCTCCCGGATCCACATCTAATAGCTGAACGCCAGCTACGGAGCTGATTTGGTCTGTGATGCCTTTGATGATGGTCAGGTCACGACCTTCGGAAAAATTGGGGACGCACTCGATGAGCTGCTGCACGGTGATGTTGAAGAATTGATGTTTGGTGTACTAGTTTCTGTGGCTAGGACCAATGATTGTTGGCATAGCGCATCGTATTGTTGCAAAGATGCGACAGGAGTCCGCAACTCGGCTTATCTTGCCTGCCTAGCCCAGATAGGCTGGTGGGGTCAGAACAAGTTGGTAAATCAAATTATTATCAACTGCCAAAGCAAATGAAACCCACTGATGCTGGCAGATAATTATCATGAGCAATACAATTGGTCGTTTTTTTCGTGTCACAAGCTGGGGAGAAAGCCATGGACCTGCCGTTGGTGCGGTGGTGGATGGATGCCCTGCAGGCCTAACACTTGACCTAGAGCAGATCCAGTACCAGCTGGATCGCCGCAAACCAGGTCAAAGTAGTATCACGACCCCACGTAAGGAAGAGGACAAGTTGCAACTATTGAGCGGGTTGTATGAAGGCCGGACCACTGGTGCACCAATCGCCTTACAACTGGCCAATCAGGATGCCCGCCCGCAGGACTATGATGCCTTTGCGTTGGCCTATCGCCCTAGCCATGCAGACTATACCTATGACCTCAAATATGGCTTCCGTGACCCAAGAGGTGGTGGGCGTAGCTCAGCTAGGGTAACGGCAGGTTGGGTAGCTGCAGGCGCAATTGCCCAGCAACTATTGGCCATTCATGGTATTGCGATCGTTGCATACGTGAGCCAAGTAGGTCCGATTATCCTTGACAAACAACATCAATCTCTTGATCTAGAGGCAGTCGATGCTACTCCTGTCCGTTGTCCTGACCCCGATGTTGCCGCCCAAATGATGGCCTACATCGAGCAGGTAAAGGCCGAACATGACAGCACAGGTGGTGTTGTAACCTGTGTTGTACGGCAGATGGTGGCTGGTCTTGGGGCACCCATATTCGGCAAGTTGCAGGCCGAGCTAGCCCATGCCATGCTGTGCCTCAATGCGGTCCATGGGTTTGAGTACGGGTCCGGCTTTGCTGGTGTAGCCATGTGTGGCAGCCAACATAACGATCCTTTTGTAGTCTCTAACCAAGGGGCAGTATCTACCTTGACAAATAACAGTGGAGGCATCCAGGGAGGTATCTCGAACGGAGAGGACTTGTACTTTCGGGTGGCTTTCAAACCAACGGCTACTATTTTGCAGGCTCAACAGACAGTCAATCAAACCAAGGAGGCCATCACCCTGCCTGCCAAAGGCCGTCATGACCCATGTGTTGTGCCAAGGGCGGTGGCTATCGTGGAGGCCCTAACGGCTATCGTGTTGGCGGATGCCCTGCTTGAGGCGCGGTTATCTCAAGTTGCTATTGGTGGGCCTAATCTTGTTTGATTGACCTTTGATATTATCCCATCCCCTAAGTCTTTACGCTATGTTCCTGTTCCGCATCATCGAGACCTTACAGCCGCCCTATATAGATGGAGACATCAAAGCGGCATTTGGCATCATGGTGTTGCTGACTTTGGTCTATGCCGTCTATCTCACGGTTCGGCTCAAGTCGCCCCTATGGCTCGTTTGGTTGATGCCGGGCTGGGCAGTGGTAGCAACCGTTGTGGCGCGGTCTGGCAGGTTGATCAATCAGGATCAGATTTCACCACTCTTTATATTATTGCCGACGCTGCCGATCGCCTTTTGGTTTTTGGCAATGCGGACTAAACGGTTAGATGATGGGCTAAAGCGCCTACCAAATGTCTGGTTGATTTTGCCTCACGCGCTGCGCATCGGAGTTGAGTGGGTGCTGGCAGAGCTCTATTGGGACAAGGTAATCCCGTTCCAGATGACATTTGAGGGCTATAATTTTGATGTGCTGTCTGGCATTGGTGCCCTAGTGCTAGGCCTACTCTTAGTCCTGAAACCAAACCAAGTGACTCCCAAGATCATCAAGTGGTACAACTACATTGGCTTGACCTTGCTGGTTACCATCGTGATGATAGCAGTTTTGTCGGCGCCGTTACCTATTAGGCAGTTCATGAACGCACCGGCCAACACCATGGTAGCCTTCTTTCCCATGATTCTGCTACCGACGATCATCGTCCCGATGGCGGCGGTGCTCCATTTGCTAAGTCTGCGGAAGCTGGACCTACAGACCCAATAAATCTGACCATCGGGTTGTGGCCTATCTATTAAACTAAGGGATCTAAAGCCCTAACATCGTGAAGCTGGCCCAATAGGCAGGATTGCTTGGGTGTTTGCGCCTTGTCATTTGTTGGGCCTCGGCAAAGGCGGCCCGTTTGGTCTGGCCACCAATCCAGTTTTGGTAGAAGGCAGTCATGAGCTCTGTCGTGATTTTATCGTCAACCTTAAAGAAACTGAAGATGACGTTGTGCGCTCCTGCAACCAAGAAGGCACGTTGCAGGCCATAGACGCCCTCACCATTCTGAAGATGTCCGGCACCTGTTTCGCAGGCTGATAGCACAACCAACTCGGTCCGGCTCAGGTTCATGTTCATGGCTTCGTAGGCAGTCAGGACACCAGAGCGTTGGTTAAGGTTGGTAGTAGAGTCCTCGTTGACCAAATCACCACCACCAGCTAGGACCAAGCCTACTTTGAGCAAACTGGTTTCTGCCGTCTGGACCTCAGCTTTGAGGCCAGTTTTGGCGTTCTCATCTTCCTCGGATACAAATGCCCCATGTGTAGCAATATGCAAGACCTCAGGGATGTCAGTATTGCGGATGGTTTCCTCCTTGGCTTGTGCTCCCAGTAGGGTTGTGATAGACCATTGGCTCCCTTTTAGCACCTTGGCAATTGCCTGTGTTTCGGCCTCGGTGCCCGGTAGTTGTTTCAGCTCCGTGCCGAGGGCCGTCATGGCCTGCCGTTGGGCCGCGGTGCTGTAATAAGATGGGTTGCCGACTAAAAGCGCAGATTTTGGTGTGCCGGAGGTTTTGCTTTGCGCTTTTGCATTTTTGGTCGACCTCCCACTATTGTTAGCGGTTGCTAAATCTGCCGCCTTGATTAGCTCGGCAGTATTAGAGACGGAGATCAAGTTAATTTCGTCACTCAGGAACTGGCCTAGATGGCGCTGTAAACCCGCTAGATTGAGCTGGTTATAGACCCCATCGGCGGAGAGATAAACAGTACTACCCTTAGGGATGTAAGGGGCCAGCTGACGCCAAAAAGCTTGGTAGCTAAGCGTGTCGGGCAGGTTGTATCGCATGGCGTTACGATAGTATCGGATGGCCTTTTGCTCTAGGTACTTGCCACTTGTAAGAGGGATCATTTCTGGCCTTTTGTGTGGCCCACCGATCAGCAGTGCGACATAGCTAATTGTATCAGCATTGCTGGCCTCATAGCCGACAGTCCGGATGATCTCGATGGCGTATTCTTGTTTGCCTAGGCGTTTCAGGACCTGATCATAGGTCGGCATACGGCTGCTTCGGTTCATCTGGGCGAAGTCCGCACTGCGTTCGTTTAGCTCTTTTTCAAGCGATTCAGTCTGCTCTTGCAGTTTGTTCAGGTCGGTGGCTGCGGCCTCTTTGGTGTCTTTGGCATTAGCCAATAGGCCCGCAAGTTGCTCTTTGTTGGTTTGCCATTGGCGGTAGCTCCGGAGCATATCGGGGCTAAGGGACTTGAGCATTTTGTTGCGCAAGGACTGGCTGTTGCTCAGGAGGATGCCCTTTGTTGCTAGGCAATGGTTATATAGTAGCTCAGGACCAGTCCTGTCCTCTTGTTCGGATTGTGCCACCAGGGCCGCAAAGAAGTTGAATTCGGGTTGGCTTTGTTGCCAAAGGTTGGCCTTTTCCCGCTCGCTGAGGTAGGGGAAGTAGCTTTCGAAGTACTTGAGGTAACCTGCAGTGGTGGCCTGCATTTGTTTTTGTGCTTGCCGAGTCTGCCCGTCGAGGGCAAGGCAGCGTGCTTTGCGTCCCTTCAGCATCAGGAGCTTTGGGTGGGTTTCGTCAAAGTTATTGCTCAGGAGTTTGATGGCTTGGTCATATTGCTGATTAGCCTGATCGAAGGCGCCAGTGTAGCGTGCCAAGTCGCCCAGTAAGGTCAGAACCTCAATGAGCTGGACAGGTTTGCGCCCCAATTTCTGTCTATATATCTGGGCTGCCTTGTCAAGGAAAATGTGGGCACTGTCATCTTTCTCTAGGTCAATGTAAAGGGCTGCTATGTTCTTGAGCGCGTCGGCATATAACGGGTGGTTTTCGCCAAAGTTGTTGAGGTAGATATTGCGGGCTTCTATCAACAGTGGGAGCACCAGTCTTGCGCTATCCTGTTTCAGGTAGGTCGCTATGGCTTGCTCGGTGATGGCTTCTGCCACCTCAACATGGTTGGGGCCGAATGTGCGGCGGTACTTGTTAACAATTCGTGTTGAGAGTGCGATGCTCTTATCCTGATCACCCATCAACCGATAGAGTTTCTGGAGTACAGCTAGGCATTGGTAATGTTTGCGACTGCTATCTCCATAAATCATGACAGCATATTGGGCAGCCTCTTTGGCGCTTTTTTCCGCGCTGGCGTAGTCACCTAGCTGGAGGTAGGTCTGTCCCAGCCACATTAGAGGGGCAATCATTTTGGCTTTCGCCGAAGGGCCACGCTGCTCTGCTCGGATAAGCTGAGTCATGAAACCTGTTTCTGCCTTGCGATATTGACCACGGAGGTAGGCCAGGACAGGCTCGAGGTCATCACTTTGCTCGGCCAGCAAGGTTGGTGTGAGGTAGATGCGCCCTTCGGCTGCCATGGCATAGCCAATAAACTCTTCCGCCAAGTCATATTCGCCATATAGCAGGTATAGCCGTATGAGCTGCCGCATGGTTGCCACATGGACTGGTGAGCTGCGGTTTTCGGGTTTAGAGGCGATCTCGAGGGCCTTCACCAAGTGGTCTTCGGCTTGCAAATAGCCACCGATTGATAGCTCAACATCTGCTAGTTGCTGCAGTTGGGCTGCATAAAGTGGATGGTATTCTCCCCATGTGGACTTTACGGCTCGCTGATTGTCGGTAAGCTGTTTGCGGGCTGCACGCAGTTGGTCTGTTTCGTCCAGACAGCGCGCATACAAGCCTTGTAGCATTACTCTGTTGGCATTGCCAGCCACATAGGTGGGTTTGATGATAGGCTCGAAATAGACCTTAAAAGTATCAAGGCAAGCAGACCAACGACCAGCATAGAGACCCTCATAATAGGCTTTATTAATCACCTGCCGGCCGTAAATCGCAGATTTAGGACCACCAATCAGTTGGCCTAGGCCGATAAGTTTCTGCAAAGCAGCGGTTGCCATCTCGGTCGAGTCAAATTGAAGGGCGATTTTATACGCAATCTCTTGTATTTGTTTGCTGAGCTCTGGGTTGTATTGATAGGTTTGGTCCTCAAAGTGCAGCATAGCTCTGAGTTCCTCAAATGTTTGGTCCTGCAGTCCACGGCTAGCATACTCGCGCAGGATGGTTAATGATTTGATGGCCTCATACTCAGCAATACCTACCCATTTGTGGTCTACTGTGTTGATGATAGTCTCGACTCGATTGGCAACTGGTCGGCTAAGGCCAGTCTCATAAAGCATCCCGATCAGCTCGCTATTGGCTCGCAACACAGGCAGGCTGGACTTGGGGTAACAGGTGCCTTTGCCTGCTAAGCTAACGGCTTTTTCGAAGGCCTCACTTGCTTTTTTGCGGTCTGCTTGCTGGTCATAAGCGTGGGCCTTGGCGAGCTGGAAATAAAAGTGCTGGACGGTGCTGCCCTTAAGCTTATTACCAAAAAAACCTTCTGCATTGGGCAGCATAGCCACAAACGCAGGGTGGTCTCCTGTGCTGATGGTAGCCTCGAGAGCGACAATCCAGAGATCGGCCAGGATTAGCGTAATCCTGTTATCTTTATTTTTGGGCCCTTGCTGCTGTAAGGCATGCTCAAGGATCAGGATACGTTTGTTAGCTAGGTCTTTAGCCTCAAAGTTGGCCCCCTTAGCTAGCAAGATGGCTGCCTTTAGGTGGTCCAGACGGGCGACCAATAGGCTATCTGTATGCCTAACTGATGGTAGCTGTTCCAGGACCTGTTTGGCCAGATATCCGTAGCCATGCCGTAGGTAGATTTCTGCTATATCTGCCATTAGCTCGGTGCGCTGGCTAGGGCTAATGTCTTTATTGCTGATAACAGAGGGTACTAGCGGTCCGAGTTGACTTTGCATTGTATTATACTCGGTCTTGATGCCAAGAAAGCCACAATCTTGTATTTGAACTGCTAAGTCAAGTGCAGTGACATCGGCCTGTAGCATGTCATCATCAGGTCGGTTAATCGTTGTATGGACTGATTTGACAAGTTTTTGGTATCGATCGGCTTGGCATTGGGCATTGGCTTGCCGTAGAGGCGTTACTTTGGCCCGATAGCCTGTTTCGTACTGTGCCGTCGAGCACCCACTCATGATCCAGACCAGAACCCAAAAGATACTGAACGAGCCAAATAGGGATTGGACAGAAGTAGTCCATAGCCCAACGGACGAAGTGGCACAGCCCATTTGCCGCTCAGTTAGCCTCGAGGTAATGTCCGAGGTGGCGCCTGATGGAGCATAGGTAGGCGCTAAAAAATTTGGGCTAGTAGGACAGGTCATCGATCAGGTGCAAATGGTTGGCAATCCGTTGAAATTTAATGGATTTTGACTCAACTTGTGCCCCAACGTTGGATATTTTGTACAAGGCCACTGAGCCTTGAATGAAATTTAATTTGGGTTTATATAACTATTTGTAACTTTGTAACGGCCCAAACCTATGTCCAGATCCGGAAACATAACCTCTTACATGGCTTATCATGCCAAATCGATCCGAAGTTGGATGGGTTGGGGTGGGTTGTTGATGTTGGCCGCAGCGTTTGCTATCAATCTCGGCCTGGTCATCAGCCCAACCATTGTTGGCGTCGAGCCCTATCAGGTTCCGCTGGCCTTGCAAGGTATCGTTATCAAGGCATACTCGGAACTTTATCTGGCCATCTATGCTGATTTTGTCGTCATGATCGTCGGTTTGCAGTTTGGGGCCTTTTGGCAGAATGGGCTATATGGCCAAATCATTGGTCAAACCAATAGTTTTGCCAAGGTCTTTTACTACCAATGGATTTACCTGCTGACTTGGGTTCCTATCCTGATGATTTTGGTCACGTTTGGGGGGCTGTTTGTTTGCAAATTTGTACACCCAGAGTACATCGAGCTGGCGCTTAACTCAGTAATGGTGCAGGATGCATTGGCCTATCTGCCAAGTTTAATGGGCAAGGGGTTGATTATGCTCGCTCTGGTTAACTACTTCCGGAACGTCTGGGGTGTTGCAATTTATGGGGTAGGACTTTGGGCTGAGTCGATCATTAAGGGTTTGAATCAAGATTTTGGCTACTGGTTACCGCTTAATATCTTGGGCCAAGTACATCATGCTACCTGGATGACCAGCCGGGCACTATGGGCCTATGCTGCGTACATCCTGATTTTTTCGGCCATATTATACATTGCCTGTAATCGCTTGGCCAGCAGGATCATTACCGATAAGGCAATAGCCTAGGCAAAGGTTATTAAGGCCAGTCTTGCCGCATGCTGCCGAATCAGTGATATCGCGCTTGGTCCTGCCAAAGTAACGCATAAATACGCTTTAGGGTTATCTGACACCGACTTTTGCAATCAGCTAAGTCTGGTGGCTGTTGAAAATGACGATTTTGATCGACCCAACAATACCATAGATGCATCAACCATTGCCAGTAGGCAACATTCGCAAGCAGCTACTGCTCACGATCAGCTTCATCGCCCTGACCTTGGTCGGGATGGAGGTTTGGCGCAGTGCGCAGTATAAGGCCCTTAGCCATTCGGACTTGCCTTTGCGCGATAGCACCCTGATGTCACTATCGGAGGTACTGCCAGCTTCCCCAGAGGCAGCGAGCAAAATTACGGTCATCAAGGTCTGGGCCACTTGGTGCTACTTCTGCAAGGAAGAGGCCCCCGAACTCCTGACCCTTACCAAACGCTATCGAGGTGATAAAATTAACTTCTTGGGCATTACGTCCGAGCCAAAAGACTCTGTCCGGAAATACCTAGACTATAAATCCAACCTCAAACCAGTAGAGGATGGATATGAGCTGGTTGCCAACCAAAAGAGGTTAGTGGGCCTCCTCTTGCAGGATCATTTTGATCGTTTTGGGGACGACTATCGGAATGCTGTGCCTATCCATATTATCTTGAGCCAGGGCCGCATCGTATACTTTTTTGCTGGTGGAATCGGGCTTGAGACAAGGCTCCAGATGCAGGAGGTGCTAGACCGCGAATTAGCCTCTATCTAGGCTTGCAAGCCAGCCTAAAGATCCCGTCCAGAATCAACTTCGACGAGATATTGCTCATTAGCAATTAGGTTTGAGGATCCTGCAATCCACTTTGTTCGTGCCTCTCTTTGTTGATGCCCCATAATCCCGCTGTGACGAGCCCGATGAGCAAAATACCTGCCTCACGGTTAATCATACATTCGGTGCTGAGGCAAAGTGTTAGGTAGAGCAACCAGATCAGTAGCAGATAGAATTGGTGTTTAATTGCCAGATAGGCCAATGTACCGAGCCAACAAAACATGAGCAAAAGGCCAAGGATGCCTATCTGGAGCCAAAACTCTAGGAATTGATTATGCGGATTGTATTGCAAATGACAATAACCAATTCCGACCAAGCAATAATGCCGATATAGCGCATCCTGCACCCCTCCTGTCCCGACCCCTAGTAGCCAATTACTGTTTTCGGCGAGGGATTGGCCAACCACCTGCCAGATCTGGAGGCGGGTCCGGAAACTCTCGATAATCCAGAATGGTTGTGTCGCAGTTTTTCCACTACTAACAACGCCAGAGTGATCGACCAAATCTGCACCTGCTAATAGGGTAGGGGTGACGATCATCAATAACAACCATATCAAACCAAAACCACCAGTTATACCAAGGGCCCATTTTGTGTGTTTTTTGATCCTGAGAAGGATGACTAGGCTTCCAACACCAAGTGCCAAAACCAGGCTAATGGCGCTCATTTTGGCATAGACCACTAAGGATAGGGTCATCAGCAAGGCCGCCAATGCTATACCAAGTTGGGCTTCCGTTTTGGTATAGACGTCAGACAAGGGATCTGCCTCCCCCCAAGGCCAATAGCTGGCTAATAACATAGCCCCTGCACCAAGCAGATAGGGTGCTAAATAGGGTCGCTCGAGTGCAGATAATATCTCGACATAACAGATGGGGCAATCTTGCAGCCAGACCAAGCCTTCTCGGTTCATCCATCCGAACACGGCCAAAGCGCTAAACCCAAATACCCAGCTGATCCTGCGCCATTGGACGAGTTTTTGGGGTTTCAGCATCAGCACTAGCGGAATCCATAACAGACCAAGCCTTGTACTTACGTAATGGATACCCTCGGGCAAATTATTGGACTTCAGGAGCCACAAGATCTGTATTAGGTAGATCATGACCCATGGTCCAATCCACCATATCCCTGCTTTCAGCCGCCGAATTGAGGTTACAAAAGGTGTCCCCAATATGCCGACCACGATCAATAAAATCGAGAAGATTGAAGTGAACCTCGTCGACTGTACTTGCCCCCAGGGCATCACCAAGGCCAACAAAAGCCAAAGCACATGGTTGAACTTTTCATACCAGTCGGCTGGCAAGAACAACGGGAGCTGCTGACGTCGGAAATAGATGGTAGGCATCAGGGAGTGTCAGGCTGTGGCTTTTGCTTTGCGTTGTGGGTGCTGGCAGAGAGAGGGGCTGTACCTACCGAATGCGGTCCATCGACCGTACCAATTTTTCGTCACTCCTGATGAGGCGGTTGGCGGCATAGTTAAAGATCAAGGCTACTAGTGGTAGATAAAATCCAATTTCGCGAGTGCCGAGGGACTTGAGCCCGATGTTCTGCTCGATCGTAATCGCACTATGATAGAAGGTCAGGCCCAGGAACCCTGCTATAACCAAAGTGTTAGCGAAGCCAAGCCATAGCTGCATTTTACGGTTCCGGAAACTAATGAGGCTATAGACAGAAATGCCGGCCGCAATCAGGGCCAAGCCACCTACATAGATGACATTCTGACTGCTCAGGACAGCACCGGCTGAATCGGTCCGGACGATTTGTTGAGCAGTGAGCAGCAGTTGTTCTTTGCTGACCTCGTCAACCTTGACGTATAGTGGCAAAAACAGAACTGCTACCATCAGGGTAGCGATAATGGCTAGCAAGACGGATTGAACACGTTGTATCATGTATCTGATCGAGGTAATTTAAGAAGGTCAGCTACCCAGAAGACCTGGGTTTTGAGGCCGCAAGATACGGACGACAAGACGATTGCGACACAGATTGTTCCGCTGGCCCGTAGCAAGGGTTAATCCATCTAGCATGTCCATAGCTTAGGCATGACCAAGGGCTTCGAATTGGAGCTCCTTTGGTGTGTACGGGGGCATATCCAATCACCTCAATAGGTTAGATAGCAGCAACCCCAAAGCCTACCTATATATAGGTGTATTTTGGTAGGGTAGATTGGGGCCTATCGTTTACCGAAAATCAGCGGATGTTTAACGTTTTGGTAGGACTCGATGTCAAGCTCGACAGCACCAACAAAAAGCTCGGCCCGGATCTTGAGCGGAATGCGATTGTCGTCGTCGCTGATATAGAATTTGACAGAGTTCTCGCCGGCGAAGACACCGTTTTCGGGCATCAGAGGCTGCAGCTTTATGCAGTTGATGTAGCCAAGCGGTGTCTTGATCCGCTCCTTACCTTTGTACCTAATCCGGAAGATATAGGTTTGGTTTTCGTAAATCCCCGTCAACGTGATCATCGTTTCTGGGGCTAGGTTGTTATAGTCCAGCAGCCGGAGGTAATAGTAGCCTGTAATCATGTCCAGGGTGTTGGGCTGGAGCGTAACCTCGCCGACTGGAGGTGATGATGAAGTGACGGTAGCCTTGCCTGCAGGATAATCGAAGGCGATCTCCTCGTTTTTGCTGTAGTTGTTCTCCTTAATGTTGCGGTAGAATTTATGGGGCATAATGGCAGCCGTGTCCACAAATGCACCCCAGACATCTCTAATAGTCGTGATCTGTTTGACGAGGCCAGAGCTAACCCCTGTGACCTCGATGCGGTAACAACGGCGGTTATTAATGTTATAGGTGTCGTCATTGACCTGCATAACGGCCTGGCCAGCCGTGAACCAACCATAGTGGACTCGGTAGCTGATCTTCTCGCCCCGGCCGAAGGCATTGTTAACCACCGGACGTAGCGTTATAGCCTTCCGATCTGTCGGTTTTGTGGTTGCGATGTTTGTTTGGGTCTGGGCCAAAGCAATGCTACTACTGCCACTGATGGCCAAGGTACAGACCACAATCGTCAAGAGTGCCCTAATGATTGGCCAACCAGACGTTAAGGTCATCGGTAGGTTGGGGCCAAGGCCCTGGAAGCACAAGTGCATCTGGGGTGCTGCTGTGCGTGTTATTGGCGTTTGGGGACAGGGAGTTAGGCTCATGTAAGGGGCTAGGAAGTGCACAACGACTGTCATGCAAACCTATTGCCAAAAGTAGTTGCTTAGCAATAGCTTAACAGCTGTTATTATTTTTTAACCATCTGTTTGTAAATCAGCCCAATACCCTTACCTTTGCAGTCCTTTAACGCACACCAGCCATGTGTGCCTCTTAAAGTTTGTTCTATTTGGGTTCTCGCACGGCTAAATGTGGCCTGCTCCCCTTCAACCAAAAAGACACCTGATATGTCTGGCATAATTGGCAGAAAAATCGGCATGACGAGCATCTTCGATGCCGATGGAAAAAGTGTCGCGTGTACCGTCATCGAGGCAACGCCTAACGTAGTGACGCAAGTACGCACCGACGAGACTGACGGCTACTCAGCAGTCCAGCTCGGTTTCGGCGACAAAAAAGAAAAGCACACTCCACGTGCTCAGCAAGGCCATTTCAAGAAGGCTGGCTGCACCCCCAAGAAAAAACTTGTCGAGTTCCGCGAGTTTGACGGGCCATCAACACTAGGCGCCACGATCGACGTGAGCATCTTCAGTGTTGGTGACGTTGTCGAAGTCGTTGGTACGTCTAAAGGCAAGGGCTTCCAGGGTGTTGTCAAGCGCCACGGATTTAGTGGTGTTGGTGGCCAAACCCACGGCCAGCACAACCGCGGACGTCACCCCGGCTCGATCGGTGCGTGTTCGTACCCCGCTCGTGTGTTCAAAGGCACTCGTATGGCCGGTCGTACCGGTAACGATCGTGTCAAGATCCAAGGCCTTAAGGTCATGCAGGTAATGCCAGAAAACAACCTCATCGTTGTTAGCGGTTCAATACCTGGTGCTAAAAATTCATTTGTCATCCTCGAAAAGTAGTCCTGCCATGGAAGTTAAAGTCCTTAACAAAGCTGGTCAGGATACTGGCCGTACGGTAAACTTGCCAGAAGAGATTTTTGGCATTACCCCAAATCAGCAAGCGCTCTACCTAGACGTCAAGCAATACCTAGCCAATCAGCGCCAAGGTACGCATAAGTCCAAAGAACGCGCCGAGATCTCCCGCACTACCAAAAAGCTCAAGAAGCAAAAAGGTACTGGTGGCGCTCGTGCTGGTAGCATGAAGTCTCCGTTGTTCGTAGGTGGTGGCCGTGTATTCGGTCCACGTCCGCGCGACTATCACTTCAAGCTCAACCGCAAACTGAAAGAGTTAGCACGTCGTTCGGCCCTATCGGCCAAGACTGCTGCTGGTGTGGTAATCGTAGTCGAAGATTTCACGATCGAGACACCGAGCACCAAACAATACATCTCGTTCCTTGCTGGGCTCCAGGTTTCGGCCAAGAAGACCCTACACATTTTGCCAGAGTCTAACCAAGGTGTTGTGCTTAGCAGCCGTAACCTCGCCAAAGCGAAGGTCACTACTGTCAACCACCTGAGCACCTACGAGTTGATCAACGCTGACCGTTTGGTCATTAGCGAGCAATCTGTGGCCAAGATCATCGCCCACTTTCAACAAGCATAACCACCCTCTAAACACACAGAACTGACAATGGACATTCTCAAGAAACCCATTATCAACGAAAAGTTCGCTAAGCTCAATGAGCTAGGTGTTTACGGTTTCGTTGTGGCTCGTAAGGCCAATAAAATTGAGATCCGCAAAGCCGTAGAGCAGATGTACGGTGTAAATGTCGATAAAGTACGTACCATCAATGTGTTGGGCCGTGTCAAAAATCGGATTACAAAGGGTCGTTTCATCACCGGAAAAACTCAGAGCTACAAGAAGGCGATCGTGACCCTTACCAAGGGAGATGTGATCGACTACTTTGGTGACATCTAAATCACACATAGGAGGAGATTATCATGGCGCTCAAAAAACTAAAGCCCGTAACCCCCGGCACCCGTCACAGGATTGCCCCTGCCTTCGAGGAGCTGACATCAACCAGCAACAAGCCCGAGAAATCGCTTGTTACTGCGATTCGCAAAACTGGTGGTCGTAACAACGACGGCCGCATGACCATGCGCCAAATTGGCGGTGGGCACAAGCGTGCTTATCGTATCATCGACTTCTTCAGGCAGAAGGATGGTGTGCCAGCCACTGTTAAGTCGATCGAATACGATCCGAACCGTACGGCACACATCGCTTTGTTGTTTTATGCTGATGGCGAGAAACGCTACATCATAGCACCAAAAGGTCTTAAAGTTGGTGCGCAAGTTTTGTCAGGCGAAGCTATAGCCCCCGAGCTAGGCAACGCCCTGCCACTATCTGCTATCCCACTCGGTACCATTATCCACAACATCGAGCTTCGTCCTGGCAAAGGAGGCTCTATCGCTCGGAGTGCTGGCAACTATGCCCAGCTACTAGCCCGTGACGGTAGGTATGCAACGCTCAAGATGCCAAGTGGCGAGATGCGCAACGTCCTCGTGACCTGCCGTGCTACGATTGGTTCTGTTAGCAATGCAGACCACATGAACGTTAGCATCGGTAAAGCCGGACGTAACCGCTGGCTAGGCCTTAGGCCACGTGTCCGTGGTGTCGCGATGAACCCAGTCGATCACCCAATGGGTGGTGGCGAAGGTCGCTCATCTGGCGGTCAGCCACGCAGCCGTAATGGTCTGCTAGCTAAGGGCAAGAAAACACGCTCGCCCAAAAAGTATTCTGACAAATTGATCATCAGCCGTAGGAAGAAATAAATGGGACGTTCGCTGAAAAAAGGGCCTTATATAGACGCCCGACTCGACAAAAAGGTAGGAGTGATGAATGAGGGTGGCAAGAAAACCGTGGTGAAAACCTGGTCTCGCCGCTCGATGATTTCGCCAGATTTTATCGGCCATACCTTTGCAGTGCACAACGGGAACAAGTTCATCCCGGTCTATGTGACTGAGAACATGGTAGGGCACAAACTAGGCGAGTTTGCCCCAACTCGCAATTTCCGTGGCCACGTTGCCAAGAAAGATAAGGGCAAACGCTAATTTCTCACCTCTGGGTGACGCTTTGCGACATAAGCCTCTCGCCTTAACACTAAAGCTAAATGGAAGCTATAGCTCGTTTAAATAACATACCGACCTCGCCGCGCAAGATGCGCCTCATTGCCGATCTCATTCGGGGCATGAAGGTAAACGCAGCGCTGAACCTGCTCAAGTTTCAGCCTCAGCATGGTGCGATCAAGATGGAAAAACTGCTTATTAGCGCAGTAGCCAACTGGACGCAGAAAAATCCTGATGCTAGCATCGAGGAGGCTGAGTTATACGTAAAAACCGTGATGGTTGACGAAGGTCGTATGCTGAAACGCCTACGCCCTGCGCCGCAAGGCCGTGCGCACCGTGTGCGTAAGCGCAGTAATCACATCACGATAGTAGTGGACGAAAAAGCCCTGGTAGCCTAATACCATAACCAGATAATCAAGCAATGGGACAAAAAATAAACCCCGTAGGTTTTCGTCTTGGCATCATCAAAGGCTGGGACAGCAACTGGTTTGGTGGCAATAACTTTGCCGACAAACTAGTAGAAGACGAGAGAATCCGGAAGTATGTATCGGCTCGTATCCCGAAAGGGGGCATCTCTCGTGTTATCATCGAACGCACCCTTAAGCGTATCACCCTCACGATCAACACTGCCCGTCCGGGTGTTGTTATCGGTAAAGGTGGCGCCGAGGTTGACAAGATCAAGGAAGAGCTCAAGAAAATCACTGGCAAAGATGTTCAGATCAACATCTACGAAATTAAGCGTCCTGAGGTTGATGCTCGCCTAGTTGGCGAAAGCATTGCTCAGCAACTTGAAGCCAGGATTAGCTTCCGCCGTGCCATGAAACAAGCCATCAGCAGCGCGATGCGTGTTGGCGCTCAAGGCATCAAAGTAAAACTCAGCGGACGTCTTGGTGGTGCCGAAATGGCCCGTACCGAGATGTACAAAGAAGGCCGTATCCCGTTGCACACCTTGCGTGCAAACATTGACTACGCAATCTCGGAAGCCCTAACCGTTTACGGCAAGATAGGCATCAAAGTATGGGTGTTCACTGGCGAGATCTATGGCAAACCAGATCTTAGCCCTAACGCTAGCAACCAAGAAGCCAACCTAGTAGGTGGCGGTTTCGAAGGTAACAACCGTGGCGGTGACGACCGTGGACAGCGCCGTGGTGGCGGTGGCCGTGGTGGTAACGACCGTGGAGGAGCTGGTGGTGGAGGCCGTGGTCCTGGTGGCCCAGGTGGTCGTCCGGGCGGTGGCCCAGGCGGCGGTGGCAATCGCCCTGGTGGTGGTGCTGGCCGTGGCCCAGGAGGACCTCGTCGCTAGTCATCGGTTTAACCGCTGATCTGCGACAAGCAGCCCCCCTCAATACATGGTAGCGTTCGGCCTTGCTTAGCAGAACAGACCTCAAACAAACAATCAATGACCAGTACCCCTGTTAAGTCTCGCAGGGGTACTTTATGGTCCGCATGGTGGCTTCGCAAACCACCCGCTGCAATGTTATCGAGACACTAACACGACAAACCGATGTTACAGCCAAAAAGAACCCTGTATCGGAAGATGCAAAAGGGTAGAGTAAAGGGCCTAGCGACTCGCGGACACCGCATCGCTTTTGGCAACTTTGCTATCAAGTCGCTGGAGGAGGGATGGATTACGGCACGGCAGATTGAAGCCGCGCGTATTGCAGTAACTCGTGCCATGAAGCGCGAAGGCCAAGTGTGGGTGCGTATCTTCCCAGATAAGCCCATCACGAAGAAGCCTGCCGAAGTAAGGATGGGTAAAGGTAAGGGTGCTCCAGAATACTGGGTTGCATGCGTTAAGCCTGGCACCATCTTGTTCGAGAGTGGTGGCGTTCCGTTGGCAGTAGCCACCGAGTCGCTCCGCCTTGCTTGTATGAAACTGCCGTTGCGTACTAGCATCGTCGTTCGTCCTGATTACGTTGATGAGGCATAGCCCTCAGGTTCCTTCACCCTTAAAAACCTAGCATCAAGCCATGAGCAAGAAGCAAGACCTAAGCAAACTGAACCTGGAGCAGCTATCGACCGAATTAGCCACCCAGAGTTCCCGCTATTCAAAAATGCGTTTCGCGCACAACATTACGCCAAGCACCAATAGTTCGGAGCTGCGTATCGCCCGTCGTGATGTCGCTCGTATTGCCACCGAAATTCGCAAGCGCGAATTGGCTAAATAACCCAAACCCTTAACAACATGGAAAACGTAGTGGAAACCACTCACGCCCACGTAGCCGCAGAAGGCCGCGCCTTCCGCAAGGAAAGGGTAGGACGAGTGACAAGCAATAAAATGGAGAAAACCATCACTGTCATTGTTGACCGCAAGGTAAAGCACCCAGTGTATGGTAAATTCATGACCAGGAGCCAGAAGTTCCATGCACACGACGAAAAGAACGAGTGCAACATCGGCGATACAGTTCGTATAATGGAGACCCGCCCATTGTCTAAGACAAAAAGGTGGCGCCTCGTAGAAATTTTAGAGAGGGCTAAGTAATCATGATACAGCAAGAATCTAGACTCAACGTAGCCGATAACAGTGGTGCCAAAGAGGTACTTGTTATCCGCGTATTGGGTGGCACAGGCCGCCGGTATGCCTCAGTGGGTGACAAAGTTGTTGTAACTGTCAAGTCAGCCCTATCTAGCAGCAACCTCAAGAAGGGAACTGTCTCTAAAGCCGTCATCGTCCGGACTCGTAAAGAGATCCGCCGCAAAGA
Organism: Cytophagaceae bacterium; assembly: GCA_027490155.1. Classification (GTDB taxonomy): domain Bacteria; phylum Bacteroidota; class Bacteroidia; order Cytophagales; family Flexibacteraceae; genus CANHWS01. Next base: position 240,853 of record JAIXYP010000069.1, read on the forward strand.
TGGTTCTTACATCCGCTTTGACGACAACGCAGTTGTGTTGCTGAATGCCCAAGACGAGCCACGTGGTACACGTATCTTCGGCCCAGTAGCCCGCGAACTTCGCGAAAAGCAATTCATGAAAATCGTTTCACTGGCCCCTGAGGTACTCTAAGATCATGGTAAAGGACGAGAAGCGTATTAAGCTCAAAATCAAGGCTGGCGATACTGTGAAAGTAATCGCTGGTGATCAGAAAGGCAAACAGGGAACTGTTGTCAGTGTCGATGCGGTCAAGAACCGTGCAATTGTCGAGGGTGTAAACATGGTTAAGCGCCACGTTAAGCCTACTGCACAAGATCCGCAATCAGGAGGCATCATCCAGAAGGAAGCCGCCTTGCACATCAGCAACCTAGTGTTGCTTGTTGATGGCAATCCAACACCCAAAGTAGGTATCAAGAAGAATGACAAAGGCAAAAACCAACGTTATTCTAAGCAAACCCAAAAATTCATCTAGTCATGGGCGCTCGTCTTAAAGAAAAATACGATAAGGAAATTGCTCCTGCCCTGAAAGAGAAGTTTCAGTACAAGAGCGTGATGCAAATCCCGAAAATTACGAAGGTTTGTATCAACAAAGGTATCGGCGCTGCCGTTGCTGACAAAAAGCTGGTGGACATCGGCGTTGACGAGTTGACGACCATCACTGGTCAGAAAGCCGTTCCGACCAAAAGCCGCCTCGCGATCAGTAACTTCAAACTCCGCGAGAACATGCCTATCGGTGCACGCGTTACCCTCCGTGGCGAACGTATGTACGAGTTCATCGACCGCTTGGTGAGCATTGCCTTGCCACGTGTGCGTGACTTCAAAGGCGTTTCTGATAAGGGTTTTGATGGTCGTGGCAACTACACCCTTGGTGTTAAGGAGCAGATCATCTTCCCTGAGATCCAGATTGACAAAGTGAGCAAAATCACTGGTATGGATATTACCTTTGTGACCACAGCTACAAACGACGAAGAGTCTTTTGAGTTGTTGAAAGCATTCGGTATGCCTTTTGCTAACCAAAAAAATAACGAAGAGTAATGGCCAAAGAATCCATCAAAGCGCGCGAGCGCAAACGTGAGCACCTCGTTGCCAAGTACAAAGTGAAGCGTGCTGCCCTTAAAGAGGCTGGCGATTGGGTTGCACTTGATGCACTTCCACGCAACTCTTCGGCTGTACGTCTACGCAATCGTTGCAAACTGACCGGTCGTCCTCGGGGCTATATGCGTCAGTTCGGTATCTGCCGGAACCAGTTCCGCGAGCTAGCTTCAGCTGGCAAGATCCCGGGCATCACCAAGTCTAGCTGGTAATCCTGATTACCCTATATCAATACAGAATCCTGACCTCACGGTCAGGATTTTTTTTGTGGCTAACCCTGGCGCTGTTTTGACGAGTAGGTTAGTTATCTTGTTGTTAATGAGGTAGATATAAGTTGTGTCTTTTGTTTGATCGGTTATCGAAATGACAAACGTTTTAGTCAGGCTTGTCATTGGGGGGACCCTATCGCTATTTTGCATAAACCACATCATATGTCCTCGTTCAGAAATTACTTTTCTTTATGCTCAAAATAGCCCACCGTATCAACACCATTGCGCAGCTGGCTAATGTGCCTAAGGATTATGGCATTGAGCTTGATCTGCGTTATGAGGGCAAGGACATCATCCTTCACCATGACCCCTTTGTGACGGGCGAGCGGTTTGATGATTTCCTGACGCATTATGACCATGCCCTTATCATTCTGAATGTCAAGACGGAAGGGATCGAGGCTGAGGTTTTGCGCCTGTTGGTTAAACATGGGGTGACCAACTATTTCTTCTTGGACCTGTCCCTACCCTACCTGATCAAGTACATGCGGATGGGTGAGCGTAAGATTGCGATCAGGTTTAGTGAGTATGAGCCGATTGAGTTCTGTTTGGCCTTTGCAGGCAAGATCGACTGGGTCTGGGTGGATTGTTTTCATGAGATGCCCTTGACACCTGAGACCTATCAAATCCTCAAGCAACATTTCAAATTATGTTTGGTCAGCCCTGAATTGCAGGGTTACAGTACTGACCGCATTGCGGAGTTTAGGGCCAAGTTGCAAGGTATAGAGCTTGACGCTGTGTGTACCAAACGCCCTGATTTGTGGTAGGACTGTTGGTCTTCCTTATCCTATGATAAAATGAGCTAAGTCTCTGGTTTTTTCCTCTATACTTCTGTCTTATCCTATGCAAGTACTTGGCTTCGAGTTGATTGATCTTATTGGTATAAAGGGGGTATTGCTGGATATCGATAACACGTTGTATCCCTATCAACCTAGCCATCAGGTGGCACAAGCTGCTGCTGCGACGGCCCTGCAGGAATATCTTGGGGTTGATAGCGTTGCATTTGAGTCAGCCTACAAGGTAGCTAGGACACGGGTACATCATGATCTGGAGGGTCAGGCGGCGTCCCACAGTCGGCTATTATATGGGCAAAAGTTGGTAGAGGTACTTTTGGGACGGACTGATTTTGAGGCATCCTTATTGTTCGACCGAGTCTATTGGGATACCTTTCTTAAGACTATCAATCTATTACCTGAGGCCAAGGTGTTTTTGGAACAATGCCGTGAAACCAACATCAAGGTATGCCTCTTGACGGACTTGACTGCTGCCATCCAGCACCGGAAGGCAATCGTGTTGGGGCTTGCAGACTATGTGCAATACATGGTTAGCAGTGAAGAGGCTGGCGTTGAGAAGCCTGCTGCCGCCATGTTCACTCTCGGGATGGAGAAGATGGACCTATCACCTGCTGATTGCATTATGGTTGGTGATAGCCTCGAGAAGGACATTAAAGGCGCTGAAGCGTTAGGGATTAGGGCTTATCAGATATCGATCTTGGTATGAGTTTGAAAGCGAAGGTTTGGTTCTTGCACCATTAGATGCTGATAATTTGAGCTAACTTAGTCTTGAGATATTTGCCCAGACGACCTGTTGGCTAATAAGCATGAAACCTACCTTTACCCAGACACAGCCCCCCAAATCTGATTGCGCAATCAGAAATATGGGTGTGCGGTGTCTGCTTAGGTCATTTTTATTGTCATGGTCTAGGGTGTTGTTGTTGGGCTTGTTGTTGACTTTATTATTTGGCGGCGAAGCCTGCCGAGGCCGTAAGAAGAAAAAGCGGGCGGCTGGTGCAGCGTTTCAGTCCACTGCCAAGACTAATGTCAATTCCATTGCGCCACGTCCTGAGCTTATCCCAAAGCGGCACCTGACGAAGGCTGAGATAAAACAAGTGATTTCAGAAGCCCGCAAATACACTGGGACCCCATATCGCTTTGGTGGTGCCAGTAGGGCAGGGATTGACTGCAGCGGACTTGTGATGGCCAGTTATGCAGGTATCAGGAAGGCCATTCCGCGTCCTAGTTACCAGCAAGCTATGTGTGGGGTTGACGTCCCGAAGGACAAGGCCCAACCTGGAGACTTAGTCATTTTCCACGATCCGCCCGGCATCATTTCGCACGTCGGGATGGTGACGGAGATATTGCCAGACAAGACGATCAAGTTTATCCAAAGTAGTACTTCCCTCGGTGTGCACGAGACCAAACTGACCGAAAAGTACTGGGCCAAGCGCTTCAATAAAATCCACCGTCCCTTAGTTGAGGATCGATCGGAATAGTCATTGCTCAATCGGGATATGACCCACCCTAAAACAAACATCCGCAAGTTGTTGACTTGCGGATGTTGTTATCTATTAGGGATTCCGAAACAAACTAGATGGGCTCTGGAGCCTGCATCAGAAAGGCCTTGATGTACTCATTGAGGTCACCGTCTAGGACGTTTTGCACATCGGTGCGTTCCACGCCAGTCCGGATGTCCTTGATTAGTTTGTAGGGGTGCAGGACGTAGTTCCGGATCTGGGATCCCCACTCGATCTTCTGTTTAGTTCCTTCAACCTTGGCCTTTTCGGCATTGCGTTTTTCGATCTCGATCTGGTAAAGGCGGCTTTTAAGCATTTTGATGGCTCGCTCCTTGTTCATGATCTGGGACCGCTCTTGTTGGCACTCGATGATCACGCCTGATGGTTTATGGTGCAAACGGACAGCGGTCTCAACCTTATTGACGTTTTGGCCACCGGCGCCGCCAGAGCGGAACGTATCAAAGGTAATATCGGCAGGGTTGACATCGATCTGGATGCTATCATCTACCAAAGGATAGGCAAAGACGGAGGCAAAGGAGGTGTGACGCCTAGCATTGCTGTCAAATGGTGAAACCCGCACTAGGCGATGGACACCAATTTCGGCCTTGAGGTAACCGTAGGCAAACTCACCGTCGATTTCTAGGGTGGCAGATTTGATGCCTGCACCTTCGCCCGCATTGAGGTTGACCTCGCGCACACCATAGCCTTGGGCTTCACCCCACATGATGTACATACGCATGAGCATCTCGGCCCAGTCTTGGCTTTCAGTACCGCCAGCGCCACTATTGATCTCGATGATGGCACTGAGCTGGTCCTCTTCGTTGCTGAGCATCTTCTTGAATTCGAGCTCCTCTAGCACCGTAGTTACGACTTTTAGGGCTTGATCTACCTCTTGCTCAGTTGCCTCGCCCATTTCGGCAAACTCTTGTAGGACTTCTAGCTCACCTAGCTCGGACAATACCTTTTCGTAGGATTCAGTCCAGACTTTCTTGGTTTTGATATCCTTTAGTAGGATTTCAGCAGCCTTGGGGTCATCCCAAAAGGTAGGTCCTTGTGAGGTAGTTTCTTGGTCGGCTATTTGGGATCTTTTGGTATCGTAGTCAAAGATACCTCCTCAGGGCGATGATACGCTCCTTCACATCGCGAAACTGGTCGGCTGTCATGTGGGTTGGTGGTTGTTAGGTTTTGGCCTGTGTTGCCAATAGGCAGACAGAGGCACAAAGGTATGGACTATGGCCGGAGTTGGTGCTAAAGGGCCAAGATTGGGTGATCTGCCATGATAGGACCATCCCACACAAAAATGGCACCTAAGCTGGATGCCTAGGCGCCATTAGTATGAAATCAATAGGAGAGGCTAGGCTGATACTTGCTAGCCTATCAATCAGTTACTGGCTGATGGCCACCCTGAAGCTACGCCCTGCAACCCTGAGCATATAGATGCCTGGTGTGAGGTCTGGCAGCTGGGTGATCGGGTCTTGTGGATTGATACTGGTACTGAATACGATCTGCCCCTTGGTGTTGACTAGGCTAGCAGGCATCATTTGCTCGCCCATTAGGCCAGTGACACGTAGCCAACGGCTAGCTGGGTTAGGGCTGATGAACAGCGCTGAGTTGTTTACGGCTGACTCCCCAAGGCCAGTAACGATGATAGGAGTTTTGGTAACAGCAGTACCTACAGAGGTAACCAAGGTGGTGAGGTCAGGGGCAGCCGCCAAGGCGAATAGCAAGGTTACCGAGTCGCCTGGGGCAAGCGTAAGTGGGCCATAGCCTGCAACCATCGAAACGTCTTGGCCTGCAGCGGCACCAACAGTATTGCTGGTGTCAACACCAGAGCTGAGGCTGAGGTGTTTTTCGGCCAATGTAAAGCCATCATAGATCTGGAACCTAGAGCCAGCTGTACCATCATTTGTGATTGGGGTGAAGGCTTTGGCGTATGGTGATAGCAAACCTATGCCAGCGAAGTGCCCGCCAGCGGCATTGCTTTTGACGTAGCCCATGTTCACGCTACGCTCCCATTTGACGACGTCTGTTGCACCATTGGTCGATATGTCAAAGTCGCTGAAGATGCCATAATTAAGGCCCGTCATCGTTGTGGCAGACTTGTTCTGGATGTTGTAGGCTACGATGATGTAGTTGCTATCAGCAGCAGTGCCCCAAACGTAGGTGCGTTGTTTGACCGAGATATTAGGCTGAACAACGGCAGCCGTGGCCGAGAACTTGTTGTCGATATTATAATTGCCGACAGTTGGGCTCAGGGTTTCAAAGACGTTTTTGTCACTGCTGAAGGTTTTACGGTAGCCTTGGGCATCATCACGGATACAATCGCCAACTGTGGTGGCATCTAAAGAGGTCAGGACGCCCATCTCGAAGAGGGTAGGGATGTCACGGTAGAGAAAGCCAATGCCTTGTGTGGCTTGGTCACCGCTATAGCCAATACGTCCGTTAGAGGTGATGGTGGTTTTGATGTTGTTTTTGCGTACATTGATAAAGCTCTGGTTGATCATGAACTCAAAATAAACGGACTCACGATAGTTGTTGCTGTCGAGGATGTCGAGGCGGAAGGCAACAACTCTGTCTGATGTAGCACCAGGCATAATGCGCATCTTGAATGGTTGGCCCTGCACGATGGACTGGCCAGTGTTGAGCACTCCTAGGACTGAAGAATCCTGAATCATCGAAACCACAGTTGGGGCCAAAGAAGTTAGCTTGACACGTAGGCGTTGGGTGCTTGGGAACAAGGCGTTGAGGTAAGTGCCAGTGAAAGTAACCGTATCGCCAGAGGCAAAGATGCCGTCGTTGCCATCACTGATATTGCGAGTGGTTAGGCTAACACCTGGGGAGTTGAGTGTGACTGCACGAAAGACATTGACCCTGCCAGAGCCAAGTTTACCAGCGAAGTTGCGGTTGGCTGCTATTGTATAAATGTTGTCGGCAGTGGCACGAAGGGTAGCTGCAATTTCACGTGGGCCAAAGGTCGGGAATTGGGACTTGACTAAGGCTGCACAACCTGCAACCACTGGGCTGGCCATGCTGGTACCAGACAAGGCCCCATAACCGTTGTTGAATATCGCTGCTTGGATGTTGCTACCCGGGGCAGAAATGCTCACTTTATAACTAAGGTTGCTAAAGCTGGACTTTGCATCGGAGGTTGTGGTAGAGGCTACCGAAAGCACTTTGTCAAGGTAGGCAGGGTAGAAGTCGGCCTCAGAGTTGTTGTTGCCAGCGGCGGCAACAACAAGGGCATTTTTGTTAATGGTTGCGTAGTCAATTACGTCTTGTTCGAACGAGCTAGCAAAGCCTTGGCCACCCCACGAGCAGTTGATTACGTCTGCACCATTGTCAGCAGCGTAGGTAATGCCCCCGTAACCGTTTATGATAAATCCTGCACCACCTGCACGGGTATCATTGTCAGCAGAACATTTGAGGCCTAGGATCTTGCATTTGAAGCCAACACCTGCCATGCCAACGCCATTATTGGTAACACCACCCGCAATGCCCGATACATGGGAACCGTGGTTGTTGTTATTGCCCATCACCATTGGGTTATTGTCTGGGACGATGTTCGCAAAGGCGGCCCCTCCAAAATCCCATCCACGGTAATCATCGATGAACCCGTTATTGTCATTATCCACGCCGTCTATAGGATCGGCATAGTTGATTTTGATATTGGCAGCCATGTCTGGGTGGTCCCAATCGACACCGCTATCGACAATGCCGATAACGACACTGGTATCACCTTGGGTGATATCCCAGGCAGCATTGGCCCGGATGCGGTTGATGTGGTATTGCTGAGCGATGCTAGGGTCATTGGCTGTGAAGACGGGCGCATAGATGTACCATGGCTCGGCATACTGGACAGCCCCACTGAGTAACATTTGGTTACAGGCATCTGCCACTGGGGTTTTGGTGCTGTACCGGAATTCATAAACCAACGATAGGTCGATCAGAGCCTCACCACGTTCGTTCTGGAACTTGGTTGGAGCCTTGTGGTGCGGGAACATTTTGGTAACCGATCCGCCACCTAGGTCAGTGATGATTTTCTGGATGCTGCCGACAAGGACCGAATTGTTACTGCATTGCTCGCGGTAAGCTGGCAGCACTTTGAAGATGATAACCTGCTCGCGGTAGTGCGAGGCGGGGTGGATCTTGACGCTGCCTGGTGTGCCAGGCTGCTGGCTATTGCGGTTGAGCCCAGCCTGCTGTTTGCCACGAGGGCCGTCAGAGGCATGGACGATGGTGGCGCTGAGGCCTAAGCTAACTAGCGAGCAGGCTACTAGAAGCCGTTTGGCTAGACTTGCGATGTGACTATACATTGGTGTAGTAATAGCTGGACGTGATGGGAAACTATATAACTAGGTTCTAGGATAAATATGTAAGGATTGAGCGACCTTGCAAAAGACTTGTTAGCTCTACCTTCCTAAAAACAAATATAGCAGGTTTGTCCATACCATAGTATCAATGGGCTATGTGGGGCACGGGTTTTGATCCGGATCGCCGAATGGCTTATCACACCCAGATCCTGTTTTAAATTTTGGCAATCGCCAAATGCTGGTCCGTCTAGCCTCCATTAAATCACTTCTCTCATGTCAACGCACCTAGACGATCACCTTTCGTCGCACCTTAGCAGCTCAGCAGCCGTCATAAAAACCGAAAGTCATGACCTAACCCTCAATCCGCCTGCTGGCTGGGAGTTCCATTCGGTAGGTAAAAAGTCGGAGCTGCGGAGGCACTTTGCCTTCAAGGACTTTAGCGAGGCTTTTGGTGTGATCGCGCGGATTGCTCTATTGGCCGAGGCTGCACAACATCACCCATTCTGGACCAATGTCTATAATCAGTTAGATATCAGCCTTAGCACCCATGACGAAGGTGACATTGTAACCGTCAAGGATATCGAATTGGCAGAGGCGATTAATGGGGTGGTGGGGTAGGCCCAAAAAACCAAACAACCCCTATCCATAAGAACAGGGGTTGATAAGTACGATTTATATAAGATTAGACTATTCAGTCCAGACGGCTACTTGCCCCGGCGCTACGGTGCGGCTGCCAAAATGGAACTTGGCATTGGGACCTGGGTTGGCATCTTGGTCTTCGCTGGTGTAGTTGACGGCGACCCAGAAACCATCACGCCACTCTTTAAAGAAGTAGGGCTTGAGGTTTTCGGCTTTGATGTTGCGCTCGGCATAGACTTTTTGCAGCACTGCTAGCTCAAGCTCGCCATCGTCAGAGTCGGTACCGTTGTAGGTAACACTGCCCTTGCCCACTTTGCGATGGATGACCCCAGCTTTGCCAGCATAGAATTGGCTGGTATGCTGCCCCCAAACTTGCGCAGGGCTGCCATAGGTCGGTTTGGTATGTGGACTCAAGATCTCGCCCCAATTGTTCCAGTTGAAGTCCTTGCCAGCGAATGCAAGAGTACTTGTGGCATTGTTAGGCAATTGATCATAATAGTCAAGGTTGGCACCGATAAGGTTGCGCAGCGGGTCGATGTAGGGGCCTTCCCAAAGCTGACCACTGCGGTCTTTCTGGCCAGAGCGGCAACTCAGGATCAGGTGGCCACCTTGCTCCACATAAGTACGCCAGCGGGCTACGAGTTTAGCATCGACCAACTGATAAGCAGGGGCGATTGCGGTAGGGTACTTGGTTGGGTCGAGCACGATGTCTTCAGACACAAAGTCGATAGGGGCACCACTGCGTTTGGCTGCCGAGAAATACCGATAGACATGTTCCCAAGTATCCCATTGGTTGGTGTGTGGATAGTTCTGGAGGTCCCAAAGATTGTCTTGGTTCCAGAGGATGGCGACTTTGCGGGCTGCGACATCGGCTGGGAGGTTAGCCTTTGGGTTGAATAGTTTTTTGAGCGAGGCGATCTCCTTACCAGCTTGGATGTATTCTTTGCCACCAAGGCTAGGGGTCACACCATCAGGGTCCATGATGCCGTAGTGATAGAGCTCGCCGCCATAAGTTGGGCGATCGAACCGATAGGTGCAGGCGAACTTGCTGCCGAGCCCAAAGTGATGCCAAACCCACATCCGTACCGCGCCGGGCAGTGGTTGCGGATTGAAGGCTCCCCAGTTGATCTGGCCGGGTTGCAGCTCCATGATGCCCGTGTAGCCATGGGTGGCACGGGCGAAGTCGCTGGCAAAGGCGGTACCTAGGCCACTACCAAGACGATAGCCGAGTTTGCCGGGGGCATTGTCGAGATAGGTGCTTAACCAATAGAAGGTGAAGGCACTGAAGTCTAGGTGGTCTTTGTTATCATAGAGGTTAACCTCTGGCAAAAACTTGTAGAAGGCGAAGTTGGAGGTCACCCATTGTTTGGGGTTGATGAGCTTGCGTAGGACCATGGTTTGGTCACGCATATAGTTGCCCATCTCTTGGCTCTGGAACCGTTGGAAGTCCAGCACTTGGTGTGGGTTGGTGCCAGCTGTTGATTCCTTGTCGTTCGGGATTCGGATCTGATCAAAGCTAGTATAGGTGTTAGACCAAAAGGCCGCTCCCCAATGTTTGTTGAGGCTATCGATGACGCCATATTTTTGTTTGACCCAAGCCCTAAAAGCCGTTTGGGCAGCTGGGGCATAGTCATAATGGGCACCGCCATGGCTAGGTTCGTTATCTAGCTGCCATCCGATGACGTTGGGGTTGTTGCCATACCGTTTGCCAAGCTCAGTGACGATTTTTTTGACATACTCACGGTAGATTGGGCTAGACCAGCTGCCTTGCAAACGACCACCATGGCGCATGGTGCGGCCATCGGCATTCATGATCTGGATCTCGGGGTGTTTGGCCGAAAGCCAAGCTGGTGGGCAAGGCGATGGGGTACACATAATGACTTTGACCCCGTACTTGGCACATAGGGCCACAGTGGTGTCCAGCCAACCAAAGCGGTAGTTGCCTTCCGTCGGCTCCATGGCTGCCCAAGCGAACTCGCCAAGGTGGGTGAAGGTAAAACCCAGTTCTGCCATGCGTTTGATGTCCCGCTCCCAACGTCTTGCAGGCCATGCCTCAGGGTAATAGTAGGCCCCGATCGGCATCAGCTCCTTGCGGTCGAAGAACTTGTCTCCACCATTAGGATTGATGACCGTTGTAGCTGGTTTGACCTCGTTGATGCCAAGTTTGGGCGTAGATTGAGCTAGGCCATCATTGGGTGATGTGAGGACCAAGCCTGCCATGAGGCTTAGGAAAGTGCCGCAAGATTGGAGGTGGCGAAGGATAGGGGGGCTAATGAATGCCATCGGGAATAGGGGTGTTCGGGATATTGAGATGTTTGGGATGCTTTCGCTCCTGGCTGACAAACGGTGATTGTCAATTACTGCCAGACAGCTACTTCGGTAGGTTTAAGTGTACGCTGGCCAATTAGGAACTTGGTACTGGTCGGGACTGGGAGCTGGACTGAGCGCGTGCCATAGTTGCATGCAACCCAGTGCCCATCCCGCCAGTCTATTCGGAGCTCGTTGGGGACTTGCTGAACCTCAACTTTGCAGAGTTGATAAACCTTCTGGAGAATTGCAGCCTCAAAGTCTTTTGTTTTGGAGTGGACACCGATGTAGGTTATGCCACCCTTGCCGACTTTGTGGTGGGTGACGGCAGGACGACCAGCATAGAACTGGTCTTGGTATGTGGCCCAAACTTCGGTCTCCGGTTTAGGGTCAATGATGTCGCCCCAAGTGGACCATTGATAGGTTTTAGAATCGTCTTTCACTTTGAGCGATCCTGCTTGTATGGCTTCGGCAGGGAGGTGATCAAAGAAAGGGATGGCCTTGGCACCGATCAGGTCCAGGATAGGTTGTGCCCAAGGGCCTTCCCAGAGGTGGCCACGGTTGTCCATCTGGGCGGTGCGGGCGCTGATCACGACTTGGCCACCATTTTCGGCGTATGCCTTGAGCTTTGCAGCCGTCTGATGGCTCATGAGCTGGAAAGAAGGCACAATCAGGAAGGGACAGGCAGACCAGTCTCGCAGGGTGTCCGTGTAATCCACAGGGGCCGTAAAGCTCTTCAAGATGTTGTAATAGCGGAACTGGTGGGCAAAATTGCCTGGCCATTGTTTGGTGCCACCTTGGCATTCTTGTATCCAGTGGTTGTCTGGCGACCAGAGAATGGCAGCTTTGCGTGCGGTGTAGGCAGCTGGTGGGGCGGCTTTAAGGTTAGGTTGTTGCCTGAGTTGTTTGATCTCACGCATAAACTGGCTGAACTCAAGCCCACCCGGCAATGGGGTGACGCCATCTGGACCGACCATGCCATTGTGATAAAGCTCGTTGCCGAACCTAGGCTGGCGATAGCGATAGCTGCAAATGAGCTTGAGGCCACCGCTGTAAGCATTCCACAACCACATACGGACGGCACCGGGCATCGGTTGGGGGTTGTATTTGCCCCAATTCACTTGCCCAGGTTGTAGCTCCATCACCCCAGTGAGGCCATTGATGCTGCGGTAATAGTCATTGGCCCAAGAGATGTTACCGATGCTTCCGAGCCGAAATGAATGGCTATTGACCGAGTCGGCATCTCCGCCCCAAACGGGATACATGGTGTAGGTGACGGCATCCAGATCTTGATTGCGCCATGGGTCCACAGGGGAGTGCCAGTGCATAAAATTGGTGGTCACGAACTGGCGTGGGCTGATGTACTGACGCAAGGTCTGCTGTTGCATCCGCAAGAAATCGGCACAGGCATTTGCTGAGAAGCGTCGATAATCTAGGACTTGATGGGGGTTGGCGGCTGTATTCTCTTCACCATTGGGGCAGGGTATCTGGTCGAAATTATTGTAGGTATTGGACCAAAAACTGGCACCCCAAGCCTCATTAAGTTTTGCAATAGTACCATACTTTGCTCGGAGCCATTGGCGGAAATGTTGTTGGGCATTGGGGCTGTAGTCGGACCGGCTATAGTGGCTAGGTTCGTTATCCAGCTGCCAACCCCAAACAGCAGGATGTTTGCCAAATCGTTCGCCCAGTTTGGTGGTAATGGTCCGGACGTATTGTTCAAACCGTTTGCTGGACCAGCTGCCATGAGTGCGCCCCTGATGGTTGATCGTTTGGCCTGCCCCATTGACCATTAAGATGTCTGGATAATTGCGTGAGAGCCATACTGGCGGGGTTGGTGTTGGGGTGCAGAGGATGACCTTGAGCTTGTTTTGGGCAGCAATGTTGAGGACGGTATCGATCCAGCCGAGGCGGTAGGTGCCCTCAGTAGGCTCCATGGTTGACCAAGCAAATTCGCTTATATGTATGTATTCAAATCCGAGCTTGGCGATGTTCTGGATATCTCGGCTCCACTGGTTTTTGGGCCAAGCCTCCGGGTAGTAATAGACCCCTGTTTCGACCAGTTTGGATGGGTCAAACCAGGTGTTGGCCATCGGGTTGTTGCTGCCTGATGGCCCTGGCTGTGCCTGTGTTTGTCCGTACCCTTGTATGCTAATCATCAATGTTAGCAACAAGACTAACATCTGTTGAGGCCTTAAGATGTTTAGCCAGCTTTGTGGCAGCCTTATGGCAAAAGATTTCGGTAGTTGCATGGGGTACTGGCAGGTGCAATATCAAAAAGGGTATAGAAAGCAACTTGAGGGGGAGTAGCTGGTTATTGCCAGACAACTTGGCTTGTATAGGTGCCCTTGTTGGTTTTGATCAGGAGGCGATACTGACCAGTTGGAATTAATGACTTGCCTGACTTGCGGCTGAGTTGGAGTTGACCTTGGTCATCCAGTTCGGTCGTTTGAGTTGCAATGGTCTGGCCTAGGCTATTGATCCAGCTGATTGTTGCCGCACTGTGGCTATTGTGCGGAAGTTGTATTTTGACGAACTGACTAGCAGGATTTGGCCATGCCTTGGCACCGAGTGCGTTGAGGTTATTATGAATGCCTACCTCATGGTCTATATAGATGCTTCCATTGATGTAAATGGAGTCGGTTTTCCAGAATAAACTGTTGCTATAAGGTGTCAAATCTGGCACGTCTAGGCTATCAAACCGGCCAATGATGTTAGGAGATTGTATTATACGGATGCTTTGGCGGGCGTTCGCCCAAGGATCGTAGCCAGACGGGAATGTGACGACAAGGCGCCCAGCACAAGCCACGGTATCCGCTGAGATGGTGTCGGTGATTTGGAGTTGGTAGCTGGCGTTGGGGCTGATGAGTTTGACAGATTTAGCTACCACTTTCGGGGTAGATTGCTGGACCATACCAACACTATCAATGGTTAGGTGCAGGTTGTTGCCAACGTCAGGCAGGGCGGTTGAGTTGTTGTAGAAACTGATAAGCCCGGGATTGACCGTTGGGGATGCAAAGACGATTGTGCCTTGTTTGACCCAGACTTGGCTGCTATCAGTATAGCCTTGGTCGCCACTCAGGATGAGCTTGGCTGGTCCGCGTTTGATCAGTATGGCGTTGCGTTTCTGGAACCAGGTCCCACCCCAGTTGGTATAGTCAGTCCAGACGGAACGGACACCGGAAAGAGTGAGGTCAGTTTGGGTATTGAGGGTCATGTAGGCCGACTGAACCCAGAGACCGCCGACATATTCTTGCGGATAGGTTTGTGTTTCCCAGACCGAGCCTGGGCGGTCATCAAAAACCAAGTGGGCATTGATTAGGGCTGGGCCACCTCCATTGCCGGGGCGATATCCCTTAGGTAGGCTTTTGGTGCTGTGGGTAAGGAGGTTACACTTGCTAAGCCTGATCGACCCAAGTCCGTTAGCCACTGTGCCGAGATTGGTGCGGTCGGCCACGAAGGCTGAGTCAAATTCGATGGTGCCTGTGCCGTCCGAATAGCACCAGAACTGGCGTGTGAAGTAGCTACCGGCGAGTACTAGATTGATACGGGCCTGCCCACCGATTAGGACCCTGCCATAATTGATGGGGGCAATGGAAGCAAAGGTGCGTCCGCCAGCGGCTTCCATTGCACCGTTATAGGCCAAGACCGTACCTAGGCCATGTGCACCAAGTATGGGGCTGCCGTTAAGATTGGTGATATCGATGGGGTTATCAACATTGGTGAAGGCCCTGTTATGTAGCTGGATGCCGAACCGTGTAACGGCGGGAGTGTAACGTGGCTGGGTGTTGCTGAAGGTGATCCGGCCTTGTTGTGTCCATGGGCCAGTGACATAAAGTGAGTCAGTCAGCGCATTGAGTGTGATTTGGGCCTCGGTTAAAGAGGGCCAGATGGCTATCAGTCCGCAGAGGCTGGCCAACTTGAGGCACCGAAGTGCCACCCCAGATGTAGAGAATGAGTTCATGATCGATACGCTGGTTTTGGTTCATTTGGTGTTGGACATACCTTTGAAGTAGGCCACAAATGGTCAGTTGCTCAGCGTTGGATGCTGATGCGTTGGCTGAGTTGCTGTCCATTATCGCCTAAACAACGGATGGTATAGACACCAACAGCAAGCCTGTTGGTTGGGATGGTGATATCCCCACGCGTGGGGCTGGTGGCCGAATAGACCTTGCGTCCCATGGCATCTGTTAGGCTTACTTGGGTCGGTGACATGCCTTTTGCGCTGACCATGATATGGTCTGCCATTGCAGAGGCAGGGTTAGGCCAAACCTTTATGGATGGCTTTTCTGTATCAATTAGGCCTTTGGCCGAGACAGGGGTGCCGCTATAAGTCACCTTGATGTTTGATACGTAAGCTCGCTCGCCCGAGTTCATAAAGACACGTAAGCCAGTGATGATATCCCAATACTGGTATAGGGGCGGCATCTTGGTGATGGAGGTGCCGTAGTAGGTATTGAGTTTCTGTATAGTGACTAAGGTGTCGGTATCTATTTTGGGGATGTACATGTTGTTGACAACCTCTGCTGGTCCGCCATTAGGTGGTTGGTAGGTGACTGTGCAAAACTCAGGGCTCAAGACCATTTTGTAGCGTGTCCAGCGGTTAGCGTTGGCAATGGTGTAAGGGCCCCAAGAGTTGCCTGGGCCAGCAGGGTAGAGCGGACGAAAGCCAGGTGTCAGCCCAGTTGGCATGCTGATAAAGCCAGGGAGCCACCAACTGCCGATAGTTGGGTTGCTGAATTTTTCGACTTCACCTTCTCGGTTTTTACCACCACCATAGAAGAGGTGGGCATATTGGTTCTGGCCCAGTGGCAATCGGTTGGTAACACGCCAATTGTAGGCTGGGCGGCCAAAAGGAGCTGGCTGATTAACACTATCGACCAAACCGAAAGGGATGTTAGCAAAGTCTGGGTTCTGGTGCATGAGGGCCACGACGACACGGCCTTTTTCACCACCAGAGCTCAGGACTGGCCATAGTAGGTCTAGCTCTACGATGATGCTATCGCCACGGCTGCGGTCAAGGGTGCCTAGGTCAAAGTCGAGGACTTGGCTAGTTCGGAGGCCATTGGGAAGTTGGTAGTTTGAGTACTTGATTGCAGAGTCGGTGCAGGTGATTCCGTTATAGGTAGTCCCGCGGGTATCAGTAATGGGTGCAATACTGAAGGCAGTAGTAGGTGTTGTGTAGGTACCCCACAATACTTTGGTGGTGTAATCATGCCAGTTGACAGGTGTGCCGGGCGCAAAGTCCTGCTCCACGACTACTGTTGGCGTTTGGGCCTGGGCTAACTGGGTGAGGCAACTGAGGCCAAAAGTCAGCAGCAAGCTGATCATGGTCAGCCAACTTGCGTGCAAGCTGCCAAGCAGGGTGTTCGTTATCATTCTAAATTTGGTTGCGTTCAGCGGGTAAAATAATCTGCCGATAAATGTATGGTTTTTTTCGGATTTGCCTACCTGGTCTCAAACCGGATGTGCTTGGTTGTGTTAGGGTTGACCACACTTCTGGGCATAGGTTTGGGTATTAGTTGGGGAGTTGTTAGGTAGCAAGTTCGGGCTGGGCGAGTGGGAGCACCAAAAAGTTTTGTTCAGCACTGAGGCCAGCGGCCCACTGGCGGCACCGATCGGGCTGAGCATCAGTGATGAAGATCTGCCCAAATGTGTTTTCTGATACTAGCTGGAGCAGGGCAGTGATCCTGGCCTGGTCCAGTTTGTCGAAGATGTCGTCCAGCAACAACAGTGGTTTGAGGCCTTTGGCTTGCTCTAGAACTTGGTACTGTGCGAGCTTGAGGGCTACTAGGAAGGACTTTTGTTGGCCTTGCGAGCCAAAATTTTTGAGTGGTTGGTCGTTAAGCAAAAACTCATAGTCGTCCTTATGTGGACCAACTGTGGTACGGCCGATGCTTAAGTCAGTTTGCAGGGTGGTGGCTAGTTGCTCAGCTAAAGGTTGATGATCGTCTTGTTGGGTTTTATAGGTAATGCAAGGTGTTTCGGTCTCCTGACTTAGGTATTGGTAGTAGGCCACAAAGTGAGGCATAAAGTCCTGGACAAAGGCCTTGCGGAACTGATAAAGCACCTCGCCAAGTGCAGCCAATGGGGGGGTATAGGTCGACAACAGGTCTAGGTCTTGGTATTGCCGATCCAGAAACTGCTTAAGTAGTGCGTTGCGTTGGGCCAAATATTGGTTGTACTGGACCAAGGTCTGTAGGTAGGGCTGGCTGAGCTGGCAGAGGAGTGTGTCAAAAAAACGCCTTCGTTCTTCGGCCCCATCGCGGATGAGATAGACGTCGTCTGGTATGATATAGACAACGGGATAGTTACCGACGTGTTCGGACATCTTGGCGTATGGCACGTCGTTGCGTTTGATCTGTTTGCGGGTGCCAGCCTGCTGGCTAACCTGGACTTTGTCAGTCGAGTCATTGCCACTGTCAAACCAACCGAGGGTGCTGAAAAACGCTGCCCCCGATTGACCCTGGTTAGGCGTAAAGCGGTCATGGGGCTGGAAAGCGCTTTTGCCTAGACACAAATAGCTGATGGCCTCCAGAATATTGGTTTTGCCGCTGCCGTTGGGCCCCACAATGAAGTTAAGCTCAGGGCCGAAATGGGCCTCCAGACTTTGGTGGCTCTTGAACTCGGCAAGGATGAGACGTTGGAGGTGCAAAGGAATGGCTCAGGCTACTGGCTGTATGTGGAGCGTCAAGGCTTGATAATTTGTAATATGGCTAATTGCCCTAGCAGGTCCTGATCTCCACAAAGGTACATCAGCCAAGGGGGCGAAGGCAAGGCGACCTTTCAGATTGGGCCCAGATCGTGAGCTATGCAGGCATAAAAAAGCAGACTTTGTTGCCAAAATCTGCTGTAGTGATCGTTGTTGGATGTTGATTTGACCTAACTGGCACCTAGTAGCTGATTACCAGATCATGTGTGAGGCGATGGATCAGCTCGTCATCAAGCCGTATATGCATGATAGGCGAGAACCTATTAACCTTGATGTTGCGCAGCTTGTCGGTGATGGCTCTGAGTTTTTGTTCTTTGCCGACTTTGCCTTCACTAAGGGTCGTTTTCATCAGCTTGACCAGCAGGGTGACGTGCTCGCTTTTGTCGTCTAACATCCGGACGGTGCGCTGAATGCTATTGATGCTTTGGTTGAACAGGTCAAGATCGCCCTTCATACAATACTGCAAAGAGAGCAGCAGCTTGGCCTCGATCATGGCCTGAGGGAATTTTTTGAGGTTAACATCGTTCAGGAGGTTGAAAAGGGTCTTTTCGGCCTCATGGTAATGTTTACTATAGAAACAACAAAGTGCACGGTAGCACATATAGGTCATGTACTTGGGTACGTCGTTGTTGTCAGCCTCGTAGTCGTCAAAGAGGAGTTTGTTTTCTTCGTAGAGCGTGTCTTCGCTCTGGAGCCGAAGGTGCCTGTCCAGCTTCATGGTCAGGAACAAGGCAGGGTAGGTGTAAAGGCTGTAGTTGGTCAGCAGCATTGGGGAGTCTTCGTTGACGTCCTCATAATACTTCTCGGCCTTCTTATAAACTTTGTACTGGTTGTAATAGACCAGCTTCAGGAAGTCAAAAACGGTGCGGAGGTTAAAGTAGATGGCATCGAGGTTATAGGTCTCGAATATCTTTTCGATAGCGGTTAAGATGTCCTCAATCGGTTCGTCCTCGGGCTTTTCTGTGGTTTCGACAAAGAAACGGTGGAAGATAGCCATGCACTGCATATAAACATAGAGGCGGTGGCTCTGGTACAAACGGGCCACATTGACCATCTCGTTGTACATGAGGGTGAGCTCGAGTTTCTCTATCTCGGACCCTGTAAGGGTGAATGATCCGTACTTCTTGAAATATTCAGCCAATAGGTCCTCGGCCTTGTCGAGGGCCAGCATGTAGGCGATGTGCCGGTTATAGAGCTGGCTGTACTGGAAACTCTCGGGCGTGTTGATATGCAGCTTCTTGAGGTTCTTGTACACAACAGTCAGTTCGTTGGCCAAGTCATAGTCCAGTAGTTCTTTCTCGAGCTTCTTGAGGGTAGCCACAGAGATCGCCCGCTTTTTGGTAAAGACGACTTCGGACACGTTTGCTACTTTTTTGAGGAGGTCGGTCCGAGGGTTCTCAATCTGCTGGAGCAGATACTCTTCTATCTTTTGGTTGAGTCGAGATCGGAGGGTGTAGTATGCATTGGTGTTAACGTCCAACTCCTCCATGATTTTGCCGTCGCTCATGGCCTTCTCGCGAATGAACTTAAGCAGCGTGGCCGACTTTTCGGCATTGCTGACCATCAGGTTGTCATACAGTGTCTGATAGTCGTCAGCACTGAGTTGTTTGATGATGTTCTTGAGTTTGGCCATGGTGATGATCGTAGATACGGACTGAAATAAGTAGGATGATAAGCCCTGCGAAAATTAGCGTAGCACATCCACTCAGATGGGGTACTGAAAGTTGCTGCCATAGCATGCACCTCAATGAAGGCCACCCGAGGCTATGAAAGCTCGTAAAACTAGTAAAATATTACATCAATGGTACTTCGGTGCTTCGTTTTTAGTCTAAATCCTACAAATGATTTTGAGATTTAGAGTAATCTTGAAAAAGAATAAAAATAAAGAAAAGGTTAGCGATCGTGCATAAATACACGTTCGTCTATGTTTTTGATAGTTTGGTCTTTGCTAGCTACTGGACTGTCACCTGCTTAAAGGATTTGAAAACGACAAACTCTAACTGATTGAGATCGTCATCCCAAGTAAATTCAGATACTTTTTTGCCGTCCACAACGATGTCTGACATCTGGCGTGGCAAACCGATGATGCGCAAACGATAGTATTCGTACCGTGGGGTGTATAGTCCGATGTCTGATTGGCGCAGGGTAAAACCGTCTGGATGGCCTTCCATCACAAATTTCTTCTCGGTATAGATGTCCTGCTGATATGCCAAGGTGTCGCCGTGGTCCTCGTACATAAACGAATTGACGGTGTAGTTGGCATGATAAACATTGAGGATCATCTCCTCGATCGGGAACTCGTTAACGTATTGCCAGACGGGATATTCGGGGATTACGGCGCCAGCCCGGACAAAAATCGGCATGACATCTATAGGTGCCGGGACCTGATTTTCGCGCGGGCCTTCGTAGCGTTCGCGTGTCCAGTAGTGATACCACTCACCTTTTGGCAAATATACTACACGGCTTTGGACGCCAGGGTCGAGCACGGGACAGACTAAAATCTTGTCCCCTAGGGTGAACTCGTCTTGACGCCAAGCGTTGTTAGCCTCTTGCTGCTCTGCCATTACAACAGGGCGCAAGATCGGGAAGCCGTACTTGTGGTTCTCCCAAAAGGCAGAATACAGGTAGGGTAGAAGTTTGTAACGGAGCTCAATGTACTGTTTGATGATGGCCTCCGCAGCTGGACCATAGCTCCAGGGCTCACGTTCGATGGTGTCGCCACTGCTGTGGGCACGCATAAAGGGACTGAAAGCTCCTAATTGTATCCAGCGGATGAAGAGCTCGGCGTTGGCATTGCCAGTGAAGCCGCCGATGTCCGAGCCGACGAAGCTGTAGCCACTCATGCTCATGCGCTGGGTTTGCACACAAGCCAACCGTAGGTGATCCCAGCTGCCGATGTTGTCACCAGTCCAGGCTGCGGCATAGCGTTGGCCACCGCTGTATGTGCTACGGGTGATGACGAATGGCCGTTTGTTTTTGGTGATTTTGCCGATTCCCTCAAACGTAGCACGTGCCATCTGCATCCCATAGACGTTATGGGCTTTTCGGTGGCTACCTCTAAGGCCTTCGTAATAGTGACGCACATCGTTCGGGAAGGTGCCCATGCCGAACACAGAAGGTTCGTTCATGTCGGTCCAGATGCCAGCCACGCCTTCGTCCATCAAGGACTGGAATTTGCTGCCCCACCATTCGCGAACCTCGGGGTTGGTGAAGTCGGGGAATTGGCAACGGCCTGGCCATACTGGGCCTTCCATAAAGTAATCGTCCCCCCTGCGGCAGAAATAGCCTTTGGCGTGGCCTTCGGCATAGATTGGGTACTCGGGGTCGATCTTGATACCCGGGTCCACAATTACGACTGTATGGAAGCCATCCTCTTTAAGGGTGTCAGTTAGCTTTTTGGGATCCGGGAAGTAGTCCTTGTTCCATGTGAAGCAACGGTACCCATCCATGTAGTCGATGTCGAGGTAGAGGGCGTCGCACGGGATTTTGCGGGTGCGGAACTCCTTGGCTAGGTCATGGAGTTTGGACTCGGGATAGTAGCTCCAGCGGCATTGGTGGAAACCTAAGGCCCAAAGAGGTGGCATGGGGGCGGTGCCTGTTAGGTTGCTATATCGTTTGACGACATCCATCATGTGGGGGCCAGCAATGAAATAGTACTGCAGCTCGCCACCTTCAGCCACAAAGTTGACTTGGTCTGCTTGGTGGACACCAAAGTCAAAATAGCTTTTGTAGGTATTGTCGTACCAAATGCCATGACAAACACTATTGTCCAGGGCGATGTAGAATGGGATGTTGCGGTAGAGTGGGTCCGTGCCGCGCTCGAAGGCATAGGCATCGGTACTCCAGAGCGTGAACTGTTTGCGGTTGAGGCTCAGGTCGCAGGCTTTGTCCCCTAGGCCATAAAAATACTCATTAGGGCGGTAGGCCTTGCTACTGAAGACGGTATAGCCACCGTATGCAATATTTTCTTCCCAGCTGAAGCCTTCCTTGTCCTCGCACAAGATGTTACCGTCTAGGTCCTTGAAGCGGATACGGAAGTTGGACTTCTGAAGCTCAAGCTGGATTGCGGCTGTTTTCCAGATGATTACATCGTCCTTTTCGGTTACGGATGGGCGTTGGGTTAGTTCGTGGTCATAGTGCTGAAGGCCGTACGAAAAGTCTTCTAGGAAGGTGCCATTGGGTGCCATCCGTACCCTGATGATGTAATCACTCAGGATGGTGATTGACAGGCAGCAATTGAGATCACGCACTAGCCAGCAATTTGGGCGGCGGTGATGTGCTTGCCAACTATGCACTTTTGCAGGGAACTGACGGGTCACGCCGCCTTTATGTTGGTCCCAGAACGACTCTATCATGGGGGCTAAGTTGGGCATTTTTGTTAAAACATACTGCCTAGGGTATGCTGATTTTGGATTTTGGCGTACTTTGAGGGTATTATGAAGGGTATCATCCGCCGATTCATGAAGCCAGGACCTACGTGGCAGTTCCGGATCGCAACATTTTTTGGGGAGATCATCACGATTGTGGTGGGTATCGTCTTGGGCCTTGCTGTCGAGAATTACAAGGAGGACCTTGATCGTAAGGATAGAGCTATCGAGCTTTTGGTTGGCCTGCACAAGGATTTGCTCCGTGATCTGGATGAGCTCAAAACAGACTCTGTATCCTTGCACCAAAAGGCCGAGGCGTACCGTAATTTTTATCTGATGGGTAGTGGCAAACTCAATGACCCAACCTTTTTGGCATCTAATAGCTGGACCCTATATAGCACAACTGTTCTGATCCCGAACACTGCCTGCTATGAGGTCCTGAAGGCACATGGCGAGCTCGATATCTGGAAAAACAACGAGTTACTAACCGATATTTTTACGCTCTATCAGGAGGATGTACCTAATTTATTGATGGCGGCCAACTCCTGCAATGAGCTAGTCACGCAAGAGCTATCACCATACTTGCGCAAACGAATGGTAGTTGATACCAGTGGCGGGATCACGAACCTGAACAAATGTATCAGTACTGACTATTGTAGGTTGTTGATGATGAACTTGGCCGACTGTACTGATCTAGCTGAAGCGCGTTATGGCATAACGATTAAGTCCTATCAGGCCCTGATCAAAGGCATAGAACAAGAAGTCGGCAAGAAGGAACTGGAGCGGTTAAATCGGTAATATATATTGCTCGGTTTTGGGCTGTTACTATGCCAAACCCCAATAGCTGAACCGTTTGTCGATGCGGCTTAAAATAGATGCTACGGCCAAGGGGACCCCAACACCAGCAAGGACTATTACCGTAAACTGGAGCCATGGCCAAGGGGCTATGGAGTTACTAAGCTGTTTCACTGTAGCCATTAGTGGTAGGTGGAGCGCAAAAATGGGCATGGTCCGTTGGCCGATATACGATAGCCAAGTAGGCCGGCGGTATGATATTAAGGCAGTCCAATAGTAATAGCTCAGACCAAAGACGAGGGGTAGCCATAGCCAAGGCAGATTAAGCTGTGACACATCCACTTTATGGCTATAGCCTTGCACTGTGCTTATTGGGATCTGCCGATATGCAAAGCCTAATAAGATTGCAAAAATCATCCATGAATGCCATCTGCTGTAGTCAGGGTCACCCAAATCATGAACTTGTTTCAGCCAACGAGCAGCCATGGCCAAGGGTAGCAACACGATCGCCACATCGAGACCCCAAGGAATATTGGGATGGAATTCTATCAGCTGGGGGAGAAGGGCCCAAGTCCCAAGCCCAATCACTATTAGAGCCCACCAACGGTATTTGGCTGGCAGGCGCAACAAGCCAGCCCCTAGTATTGTGAGGGTGAATAAGGCTGGCAAAAACCAGAATACAGACCTAACATGGTTCCAATTGCCCCACAAAATCTGTTTCAATAGGGTAGGGCCATAGGCTGGCTCTTGCCAAAGGTTGTAACCAAAGCTGAGGATACCGACCAAAAGCCAGCAATAAAAGACACCTAGCTTCAGCTGATTGAACCATGGACTTTGTTTGATTTTGCTAAAGGAGAATGCCCAAACCGCAAGGGTGATTAGCCAACAACATAGCCAAATCAGGGGACCGGTATCTGGGATTTGCCCTCTCAGGAATTTCGGGAAGGTGAAGAAAAGCATGTATCCTACTGCTGGCCCAACACTTATCATCACCACGAATGGGATCAGCAATCGTTTGGCTCTATCTAGTAGGTAAGGCAGGGTCAGTGGCTTGACGAAGAGTAACCCCAATGCCAAAAATGCTGGCATGTGGAGTAGGTAGATCAGCTCGACTAGGGCAGAAGCTTCACGGATAAAATAGACATGGCCAGCCACCACCATAATGATCAGCAGGCCTTTGGCATTGTCCGCCGCAGCATTGCGGCCTTCAAAAGGCGGCTTAGGCTTAGGTAGGTCAAGGACCATTTCCTGTCCGACAATATTCATCGCCGATGGTTGGCCAGAAAGGGTTTTTCACCTACAAGGTAGATCAGGTAACCTGCCAACATACTAATCAGAACACCGGGCAATATCCAGCCGAAATGAGGTGGCATTTGTTTGTCCTGATGGGCATATTTGACCACAGCCCCTGCCAAAAAGACCAGCACAGGCATGTGGATGATATAAAGACTGTAAGACGTCTTGCCTAGCCAGTTTAGCCATCCCGGTAGCGGAATGCGTCCGCCACGTTGTTGCCAATAGAGGCCAGCGCCCAGTAGGCCTGCGTATGCCACCCCGATAAATGGGAGGCCTACGACAAGGTTTTGGGTAATGAAATTGTCATCGATCGCGATAGGCAACAAGATGGCCCCAGATGCCCAAGCCCAATAGGGTATATTGAGTCGTCCTGTGTAGGTGTCTGCCAATAGGGCTCCCATCCACCAAACCAATAGGTATTTGCCTACAGCAAACAAGAAGAAGGTGCTGTCCTGCTGCAGGGCATATTGCGAAACGGCAAAGGCTGAAACCACGACCAGGCAGCTTAGCCAGATGCCACGCCGGGTACAATAGAATAAGATGGGGTACATCATGTAGAACCACCACTCAAGTGCCAAGGACCAAAGGGGGCCATTGTTGCCCCAAACATCCCAGTAAGGGTTTAGTTTTTCGAGAAACAATAGGTTCCGGACCAAGGTCAGCCAGTCGTATCGGCCATAAAGGTGCAGCTGGACTACCTTATCAGGGAAGTTGTTGGTATAGGTCGTGAGCAGGAGCTGGGTGCCAACCAAGTAGAGGATGTAGGCAACCCCAATACTAATCAGCATGGCTGGATAGATCCGTTTGAGCCTTCGACCAAAAAATGCCCAAAAGTCAAACTGGGCGCCCATGCCCTCTTGTTTGATGAGTTTGGAATAGCGCAGATGGATCACGAAGCCAGACAGGACAAAAAAGACCATCACAGCCTGATGCCCGTACTTGAACAGGGTCAGGAAGTACATCAGGCCTTTTTCAAACGCTGAGTAGGCCTCGGGGTGTGTTAGGTATCCTGCCTGATAACCTTCCCACAACAGCCAGCGGCAGTGGCCGACCATGACGTAAAACGCTGCCAGACCACGTAAGCCATCCAGAAAATGTAATGACAGCTTCGGAGGATTTGATTCGGTTGTCAAGGACTTGAGGGCTTATGACCTAGGATACAGACTGGGTGTGTTGGTGCAGGAGACTGTCGCAAATATATAGCTACCAAGGCTGATAACATCCATTTGCTGATTGGCAAGCCATGGCAACGCCTAGTTTTTTGACTCCTGTTGGGTATCCGGGTCTCTCGATCTGTTTCCCCTGCTTAACTTGCCGTCCCACTTCGGCCGTAGACTAGCTCATAAACTAGGATTCGCACCAAGACATAAATCAAGACTTAGACCAAGACAAACGCCATGGACAACTACGGTTCAGTACCGGAGGGGCTTAGGCCAGCTGCCACCAATGCCAATTTGGTGCGAGGGCCTCTTGTCTCGGCTAGGCCCTTGGGCTTTAAGTTGCCAAAAGCTTACAGGCTTAGTAGTCAGTCTGCGATTGGCTTAGTCTTTGCCGAGGGGCACAGTCTTTTTGTCCACCCCTACCGCATCAAGTTTAGGTTAGCGCCTACCACACCCGATAATCCTGTTTCTGACCGGCTACTGGTGTCGGTGCCGAAACGGATGTTTAAGCGAGCAGTGGTGCGGCACCAGATTAGGCGCCGCATTAAGGAGGCTTGGCGGCTAAATCATCATGATCTCAGGCTAGCCGTGCAACAGGTGATCTTGAGCCAGCAACAAACCAGCCGAGCATCAAGCCCGGAGGCCGTTGGTCAAAAATATTTGTTAGATGTATCGGTTTTGTATGTCGGCAACGAAGTTTTGGCCTTCGATTATCTGGAAAAACGTTTATCTTTATTGCTAAGGAAGTTGCAAGAAGCCTTGCAGGAGCCCTCGGTTTTTGGGCCAGCGCCTAAGGCTGATACCAGCAATGGACGTCATCCTGCCAACAGAGGTAAGGCCAAGGCTCCAGTCTCCAAATCAGGACTACAATAAGTTCAGGTCTGGCTACGTATTGACAGTGTACCTTCCCATCCACAGTATTAACAGTCCAGCGGCTGAGCCATTTGTTGGCCCAGCTTTGACTTTATCTTAGCCACCACAGCAGGCCTACCATTGGCCTTTGTTGCCAACCATACCCAATGTTGCCCATGCGCTTTTTCACTGCCTTTACACGCAAAGTTACCCTAGGTCTCTGCCTCTTGGGTGGTACCGCTTTTTTCGCCTTTAATAGCCCGAGCGAGCGCTACTTTGACATTGCGAAGAACCTAGACATCTTCGCCACCCTGTACAAGGAGCTCAATACCTATTATGTGGACGAGGTCAACCCTAACAAGGCGATCAAGACGGGGATAGATGCGATGCTGGGCTCGCTGGATCCGTACACCAATTACATCCCTGAGGACGAAATCGAAGACTACCGGTTCATGACCACGGGGCAATACGGTGGCATTGGGGCGGTGATTGCTAAACGCAAGGACCATACACTTGTCATCATGCCGAACCAAGGTTTCCCAGCTGATAAAGCGGGCCTCAAGATTGGGGACGAGATCCTAGAAATTGATGGTATTGATCTGGTCAAGAAAAACAATGGCGATGTCAGCAAATTGCTGAAGGGACAGGCTGGTACGGTCGTGAAGCTCAAGATCAAACGCTTTGGCAAGCCGGATCCGATTATGCTGGAGATCACCCGGGCTCGCATCAAGGTGGATAATGTGCCGACTTATGCCTTAGTCACCCCTGAGATTGGCTATGTCAAACTATCGGACTTCATGAGCGAGGCTGGTAAAGATGTGCGCAAGGCAGTCGTTGAACTTAAGGAGAAAGGAGCCAAGAAGATCATCCTCGACCTACGGGATAACCCAGGTGGTCTGCTGAATGAGGCCGTTAATGTCTGCAACCTATTTGTACCGAAGGACAAAGAGGTGGTCACGACCAAAGGCAAAGTGGCTGAGTGGAATAAAACCTACCGTGCCCTCAACCCGCCGCTTGATACTGAAATTCCGATTGTAGTCCTGACCAATAGCCGTTCTGCATCTGCTTCGGAGATCGTGAGTGGGACGCTGCAAGACTACGATCGTGGCGTCTTGATTGGCCAGCGCACATTTGGCAAGGGACTGGTGCAGGCCACTCGTCCACTGACCTATAACTCGCAGCTCAAGATCACGACGGCGAAGTATTATATCCCGTCTGGCCGTTGTATCCAAGCCATTGACTACAGCCACCGCAATGAGGACGGCAGTGTGGGTAAGATTGCAGATTCCCTTAAGCAAACTTTCAAGACTGTGTCGGGGCGTTTGGTGTATGATGGTGGTGGCGTTGCCCCAGACATCGTGACCGAAAAGCAGACTGTTGCCCCAATCACCCTTGGCATCGAGTCCAAAGGTTTGTTCTTTGACTACGCCACGGAATACTATTGGTCGCACCCTACTATTGCAGGTCCGCAAGCTTTCCAGCTGACGAATGCTGAGATGGATGCCTTCTACAAGTGGCTAGCCGACAAGGACTATGACTACACCACCAAGGTCGAGGCCTCGATTAAGGACCTAGAAAGCCATGCCAAAAAGGAGCAGTCTTATGACGCCATTAAAGACCAACTGGAGACGCTGCGCAAAAAACTGTCGCACAGCAAGGAGCAAGACCTCGTGAAGTTCCGCGAGGAGGTGAAAGAGGTGCTGGAGGCTAACATTGTTTCGCGCTACTACTTCGAGCGGGGTGCCCTAGAGGCCGGCTTTGATAATGATACCGACATCCAGGCTGCTGTTAAGTTGCTCAATAACCCTGCTGAGTATGGGGCTATTTTGAGGGGGAGGAAGTAGGGAGATTGCCAGTAATATGACGGCTAACTTATTCAACCGAAGCATCTAGACCTTGCTAGCTACCTTTCGGTTGGTAGGGTGGCTAGATTATTGCATCTTGGTATTTTGTTCCGATATTAGGGGCATGAAGCTGAGACGGTTATCATACCAGAGTACGACACTAGCAGTCAAAGAGCTGCTGTTGGACGATTGCAACTTCGTTGTAGGGCGGAATGGTTCGGGTAAGTCACGGTTGCTGACCCTGCTTGACAACCTGGTAGGCCTCTTGAACAATACCCTTCGGATACATCATGTCGGGAGGTGGGAGCTAGAGTTTGTGACCAATGATGATCAACCCTTTGTTTACACTTTTGCAATCAAGGGGGGAGATGTTGCCATATCTGCTGAAAAGATCATGTATGAAGGCAGACAGGTCTTGTTCAGGCACAAGGATAGCAATGTGTCTATCTTAAACAACCTAACTGGGAAACAAGAGATATTTCAAGTGCCATTGGATAAATTGACTATCCTGGCTGTTCGCGATGTGAAGAAGTTTCCTGCACTTGAGCTGCTAGCAGATTGTGCAAACCATTCCTTTGGTTTTCGATTTGCAAATATTAGTCCATACGGCAATTTTGCTGATTCAGAATACGAACTATTGACTCGCCTGCCAGCTATTCCGACGCTTTTTAAGCAATTATCCGAAGATAGTAAGCAGGGGATTGTGCATCAATTACAAAGCCTTGACTATCCGATTATTGATATTGGATATCAAAAGAGCCTTGGTCGTGATGTAATCAGGTTTAAGCTAAAGGACCAAGTTTATCTGCAACTACCAGATAAGATGTCCCAAGGTGCGGTTCGTGCAACAGCCCTCTTGATTTTTTTGGAATACTTAACGACTGTCAAGAAGGGACATTTGGTTGTGATTGATGACCTATGCGAAGGGCTGGATTATGAACGTGCCAAACTATTTGGCAAGATGATATTTGACTTGGCAAAAAGGACTGGTATTCAACTCCTGGCCACAACAAATGACCGCAATTTAATCAATGTTGTTGACCTCGATAACATTATTGTTGTTGAGTCGATCGGTGAACAAATCGTAACCTATTCGCGGGCTCAAAACCCGGAGGCATACGAGCACTTTGTCTATACAGGTCTGTCTAACTTTGATTTCTTTACGACGGGCTATTTCAAAGAGATGGTGTAATGGCGCACAAGGCATTGTTCGTGGAAGGTCAGACTGAGCGGATTTTTGTGGAGGACCTTATCTTGAAAACGCATCAATATACCAATCTCACCTTGGAGGGGTTACGTTTGGTTGGCAATACGTACAACAATGAAAGGACGTCATATCCAGACGATTACCCAACTTGTGGTAAGGCAGCCTCTCACTACCTGGTTGTAGATGTTGGGAATGATGAACGGGTTAAATCAGTAATTTTGGCAAGGCAAGAAGGTATTTGGGATGAGGGTTACCAACAGATTATTGGCCTACGTGATATGTATTCAGAGGCTTACGAAAAAGCCTTTGATCAAAGTAACTTAGGAAAGAAGCTCTCTAAGAGAACTGTTGACTTGGGGGTAGTATCAAAGTTTCTGAAAGAGGGCAATAGCTTTACCCCTGCGGATCATCCGTCAGCAGGAACTTGTCATTTGAGTTTTGCCATCATGGAGCTTGAAACGTGGTTCTTGGCAATGCCAGACGTGCTTAGTAAGGCATTGGGATTAGATGTGAATGAGGTCAATGATATTATTCAATCAAATACCGACCAGACATTCGATGAGTTTGATTACCAATTTGTCCATCCAGCTGATATCCTAGATAAAATTTATGGTAAGGCTGGGAAAAGTTATGGCAAAAAGGAAAGCCAAGTTAAATCTATTGTAAGTCACATTCGGCAAGAGGACTATGAAAATCTATACTTGACCGGAGTATCGGCCTCATTTTGTGCGTTTTATGAGCTTTTATTTGACCTATGATAAACATGAAACATTTTGACTAGTTTTGGTGTTTAACTTGTTTCTTTTGGTCTATCCGTACCATCCATCCAATCAATGTACCTAGCCATAAACCGATGATACAAAGGGTCCCAACCTTTGAGGTAGGTGTAAAACGTCGTGATCCGGGCCTGATGATCCTTATAGATTAGTACAGGAGTTATCGCTTGGTTAAAGACTGCATTAGAAACATGGAGAACCCGATAAGGCTCTCCATGTGTGATTTTGGCTATTTGCTGAGGGCTAGAACCTTGCTGCACTAACATAATCCCGACCATTGGTTTGGCCGTAGTCGGGTTCGCTTCGGCATAATCAAGATAGTGGTTGATTGCAACTATACAATTTCCGCAACTAGGAGTGGAAATCAGATAGACACTATCAGTCGAGATGTTCGCTTTGAGTTGTTGGGCTAGGTTTTGGTCATGTTCGCTGTTGACCAATGCGTTATACAATATTGCAAACCGGCAGATGAACAGCAATGCAAATACCCCAATAACGATTCGTGGATTATCAATTAGCAATAAGCAAGTTGCCAACATTGCCCCAAAGAAAAGATAATAGTAGTCCATTACACGCCAAGGCTCGTCTGAATCTAGGTTGAGCGTAACACATAGGAGACTAAATGCAAAGAGCATTGTAGGTATCTGCCTAAGTATGTGAACCATTCCTAATCTATACCTCAGCAAATACACAAGTCCGAAAGTAGTTAAGACTAGTTCTGTCCCAAGATCAAACCCTGCGACAAGAAGACCGTTGGTCAAAATAACCACTCCAAGAAGACCAGTAACAATAGCTACTGTCTTATACCATTTTGTTTTTTCAGATTTGGTTGGCATTGTGCAACTAGGTCTTAGAGGTGGGCGCATTTGTTAGGTATAGACAAGGCCGCCTTTGTCTGGGAAACTTTTGTCAGTAACCCTAGCGCAATAACGCTACTGCTAGTCAGTAAATTTCCTGTAGGTAGAACAAAAATGTGATTAAAAATATTTGAGTAGTTTTAATCTTATTGCTCAGCATCTTTTGGCCTGAATAGCAACTGGTACATATTCCCTTGCCATTGTTTAAGGTCAGACATGCTCCCGATTCAAGCCCACCCACACCACAACCCCACAAACCTGCTAAATTTGCGGCTGGCAGGTACCGTCTTGCCACCACCACTATGGGCTATGTGCCTCTCGTTATCTGGTTTGTTTGTGTTACGACCATCTTGTTGCTGCTGACCCATAGCACCTTAGCGCGTACTTATAAAGCAGTTGTTACAAAAAAGTTAGCCTATCAGGAGCTTTCGGCTGCTTTGCTTTCGGCCCTGGTGTTGCTGGATCAGGATTCGTTATCAGCCCCTTTACGCAAGTTGGTTGGGCAGCTGCCGAAAGTGGCCACCAATCCGGAGGCAATTAGCAAAATGACTTGGCTAGAGGCAGACAAAGCAATGTTTACCCTTTTGGCGCAAGCCCCAGCAACTTCTCCCTTGCATGATGTGCGCCCCAAGTTGGTAGCAGCTGCCCAGATGTTGCATCATTACCAAACAGCACTACAGTCCTACAATGAATTCGTGAGTACGCTGCCGACTAGTTATGGTGCCTTCTTGTTTGGCTATAAGCGGATGGTAGCTTAGGGTTACAATAATTCTAGATTCGGATCCCAGAAGATATCGGCTAGGTTTTGTACTTGGTTTTCTACCACCATGATGCCTTCGGCCATCAGCAGGTCAGCCATCAGGTTAGGCTCGCCAAAATGATGTTTGCCTGTCAGTAGGCCATTGCGGTTCAGCACCCGATGGGCTGGTATATCTGATTGGGTATGGCTGGCATTCATCGCCCAGCCTACCATGCGTGCACTGCCTTTGCTACCTAGGTAGGTGGCGATGGCTCCATAGCTGGTCACTCGCCCTGGCGGAATCAATCGCACGACTTCATATACCGAAGCAAAAAAGTTGGGGTCCTTGGCACTTGAGCCAGTTGCTGCGGTAGGTTCAGATCCGGATTTTGTTGCCATGGATGCGGTTGTTAACACTGTTATATTAGGTAGGCAAAGCTGGTCTATACCCCTTCTTCTTGCAAAGCACGTAGGTCAACAGGGATGACACGGCTGATGCCTTGCTCAATCATCGTGACGCCGTACATGACGTCGGTGCTGGCCATGGTGCGTTTGTTATGGGTGACGATGATGAACTGCGAGTCGCCAGAAAACTTGCGGATGATGTTGTTAAACTTGTCGATGTTGGCGTCGTCTAGCGGGGCGTCCACCTCGTCAAAGATGCAGAAAGGCGCCGGTTTTATCAGGTAGATGCTGAACAAGAGGGAAATGGCAGTCAAGGTCTTCTCACCACTGCTCAGCTGGCTAATGCTTTGTGGGCGTTTGCCTTTGGGGCGAGCGATGATGTCGATGGCAGAGTCCAGTGGTTTGGTTGGGTCCTCCAAGATCAGGTCGCAGGTATCCTCGTTGGTGAACAGGCTCTGGAACACGTTCTTGAAGTGCTCCCTAACCTGGGTAAAGGTCTCCATGAAACTCTGGGTGGCGACGGTCTCGATCTCGTCAATCGTGGACATGAGCGACTCTTTGGCCTGTGCCAGGTCTGCCTTCTGGGTCGTGATAAAGTCATGGCGCTCCTTGATCTCCTTATAGGCCTCCATGGCCATTGGGTTGATGGGGCCAAGGCGATCAAGGCGGTTTTTGGTCTGCCCAACTTTTTGTCGAAGAGCGTCTTCGCTGATGCCTTCGATCGGGACATAGTCTGCTAATGAGGCTTGGTCAAGCGATACTTCAAACTCAATAGCGGTACGCTCCAAGACCGAGTTGAGAGCCATTTGGCTATCGGTGAGCTGTTGCCGTAAGCTGTTTAGCAGTTGGTCAGCAAGGTCCCGTTGGTTGAGTAGTTGGCGGGCCTCTTTTTCTAGCTGATCGATATTACCACGGACGGCATAGTAGGCTTTTTCGGCTTCCACTACACCTGCCTCGATGCCATCACGCTCGGTATAAAGGGCACTTAGCTCTTCGTCATTGATAACGGCTTTGTTTGTCAGGCCACTAATCTCTTGGGCTAGTTTCGTGATCTCTTCGTCGTTTTTACTAATGCGGCGTTCAAGGCCTGCCAGCTCATCACGGCGGTATTTGAGCTCCTGTTCGCGGCCTTGTAGAGTGGTAGTGCGTTGGGTATATAGCACCTGTTGCTTGGTGACCAAGGTTTGGGCCTCGTTCAGTGCATGGCTTTCGGTCTCGACCAGGGCAGCAAGGTAGGTCAGGTGTTTTTCGGCTGTGGCTAGTTCTGTTTCCTCAGCTGATAGTGCGGGCTCGGTATTGGCGACATCTTGCTGAAGGGCCACAATACGCTCGCTGATTTGGTGCCTACGGTTGCTGGACGAGGTAATCAGTAAGCTGATTTGCTCATGCCGGGTCCGAAGGGCGACTTGTTCTTGCTGCAACCGATTGAGGTCACGTTTGGCCGTTTCGATGTCCGCCTTTTTGCTTTGCTGGCGCAGGCTGATGACCTCTTGCTGTTTGTTGCCGATTTGCTGGCGCAAGGCAGCGACCTTGTCAGCTTGTTTGCCAATGTCTGCCTGGAGTTTGTCTAGGTTCTTGGCCCGACCGATCCGTTTGCCCTCGAAGATCCCGATTGACCCACCACTATATATATATTGTTTACGGGTGATGGAGCCAGACTGGGTCAGCAAGATGATGTCCTGGTTGTCTGGCAGGGTTTCGGTCTGTGCTAGGTAGGTATTGTCTAGCAGCCACTCGACCAGTTTTTGGTAGCGCAGGTCACACTCGACGATGTCAAGAGCATGGATGGTGTTGGGGACCAGCTGGGTAGGTGTGGCACGGAAGGCGTCAAACTTTTCGAGCACGAAGAAGTTGGCCCGTCCCTTAGCCGAGCGGCTCAGAAGCGAGATGGCTTGCAAGGCTTGGTTTTCGGTCTCGACGACATAATAGTTCATGTAGCCCTCCAGATAATTCTCGATTGCAACCCGGTAGGTTTCGGGGCAGGTCAGGACATCCGATAGGAGGGTAGCTTGTGCGTTCCAGTCCGTATTTTTCTTCAAGAACTTGATCGCCTCAGGGTATCCTTCTAGGCCATCAACCAAGGATTTCGTGAGGTTGTATTCGTTCTGTTTGGCGTCCAGCTCACGGTTGAGTTTGGTGGCTTGGTCCTTGAGTTTTTCGGTCTCGAGGAGGTTGTCCTCTAGGCGTTTGGCTAGCGCAACCTCGTCGGCTTCAAGCTTGTCAACAGAATGGATACGAGCCTCAATGTCGGCATTGAGGGCCTCCAGCTTGGCCCTAAAGTCACCAAGGCTTTCGGTTTGGGCATTGGCCTCGTCATCGCTTTTGGCTAGCTCCTGATTGAGGGTCTGAAGCTGAATCTGGGCGATCTCGAGCGTTTTACGAAGTTTATAAACTGCCTCTTGCCGCTGTTTGAGCTGGGCTTGGTGCTCGACAAGGTCCTTTTGTGCGGTGGCGTGGCGTTGTTGCTTGTTGCTGAGTAGGGTGGTGGCTTGCTCAAATGCCTCCTTGGCTTGTGCTGTTTCGGTGATCAAGGACTGGGTCTCGACTTCCAGTTGTGCCAAAACCTCAGTTACTTGGCTGATGCCAGTATTGTCCTGCTGCTGCTGTTGTTTGAGCTGTTTTTGCCGCTCGGTGAGGTAGTTGAGGCGTTCGTTCTTGAGTTTCTTTTCGCTCTCATTGGTCCTGATACCATCGACGTGCTCATTGAGGGCTTTTTGACGGCTGGCCAGTAGTTTTTCTTGGTCGATGAGGCCTGCCTTGGTTTTCTCGGCACTAGCTTGGGCTGTGGCAAGGGAGGCGGTGAGATTCGATCGTTCAGTTTCGGCCTTCGAGACCTGCTCTTGCAGTCGCTGTTGGGCTCCCATTTGGTTGAAGAGCAAGAAGCGGGCAAGCTCGACACTTGCTAATTTGTAGTCGTTCTTGATGTCGAAATACTGCTCGGCTTGCTTGGCTTGTTTTTCGAGCTGTTTGAGGTTCTTGACAATCTCAAACAAGAGATCTTCTACGCGCTCAAGGTCCTTGTCGGTATCCTCTAGGCGTTTGAGGGTTTCTTTTTTGCGAGCCTTGAACTTGGAAATACCAGCAGCCTCTTCGAACAGGGTGCGGCGGCTATTGTCTTTATCACTCAGCAGGTCCTCCACCATCTTAAGCTCGATGATGGCATAACTATCGGGACCAATACCTGTGTCCATAAACAGGTTGGTGATGTCCTTGAGGCGGCAAGTGATGCCGTTCAGGAGGTACTCGCTATCGCCACTGCGGTAGTACCGACGGGTGATACTGACCTGGCTGAACTCCGTAGGAAGAATATTTTTGGTATTGGTGAAGGTGAGGGTAACCTCGGCCATCTGGCCTTGTTTGCGGTTTTTGGTGCCGTTAAAGATTACACCCTCCATCTTTTCGGACCTTAGGCTTTTGGTACGCTGCTCTCCCAGAACCCACCGGATGGCATCCACGACGTTGGACTTGCCACAACCATTGGGCCCAACGATGCCGGTGATGCCCGCATCAAAGTGGATGGTAATCTTATCTCCAAAACTTTTGAAGCCTTTTATCTCTAGCCTATTTAGCTGCATATCCTTAGACGATGTAAAGGGGCATTACCTACTGGGGCACTTCTGGCTTAACCATCAACAAGGGTTGACAGTGGCTATTTGCCAGTACAGGACGCAGAAGCCCATCGGGCAAGCAAACCTGCCGCCCAAAGGCCCATGACCAAGAAACCAAGCCAATAGGTCTTGTGTTTTCTGATCGTTAATGGGCAAGTTGGCAAAAATAGGGGTTCCGAACCGCTCTTAAAAGTCTTTAGGGGTCTCAATCTCGATCGAAGCCATGTACCAAAAATCTTTTTTCGGATAAGAATTGGCACCAGATACCATAACCGCGATTACTAAAATGTGCTAACTGTGATCGTTATAGTGACCTTATGCAAACCAAGGTAAGTAAAGCGTAAGGAAAAAAATGGGTGTAAAAAGCCATTTTAAGATCAGTAAAAGGTATTTATTGATCTTATTTTGAAAAATTTAGCCAAAAGCAAGTCCATGTGGGTAGCAGGAGGCAAAAAGTAACCAGATTGGGTCATTAGTGTATTTGGAAGCAGGAAATAGGTGCGATAACCAGCATTTTTTACTATTTTTACTGTTTAGGCAACATATTTTGCGAAATAGCCTCAAATAATTTTTACATTTGGCTGCCTAAGCGCAATAAACGGGATCGAATATAATGGCTATACCTAAGGCCTTCAATACACCTTATCTGGAGCAGTACGGCAACGCTGTGGCCAAGAAGTTATGCGACCTATTCTTTAAGAAGAAGGAGGTCATAACCGGTGCTGAGATATTGAAACTAGCACCCGTCAGCCAAGTCAACATGTTTGTTGTCAAGGCTTTGCTGTTGCAGTGGCAGGTAGAAGCCAGTCGTTTGCGCAGCCCCTATTTTGACTTTGAACACACGCAAGTAAAGGAAGCCATGACAATGTTCATGGAGCGACTTAGCCATCATATAGCAATTCGGCGGGGGCATTTTGAGCCCTTGTTATCCAAGGCCGTGCGTGAGACAACCATGTTGGTTTATGGTCCGACCCAATACTTCGACTATGAGGTCCATCAATTGGCAGACCGTATGGTTTCGGTTGCTAGGCTAAGAGATACAGCTAAGTTCTATGTAGTCAACCGTGCGATCCTGGATGAAGCCCTAAAGGAGCTATCTCTGCTTAGGGTTGAGGAGCTTTTCGCCGGGGAGCTTAAAGTCCTTTTTTACCAAATCATCAAGGATAAAGCCTCTTTGGTTACCAAGCCTGACGAAATCCTGAGTCAACTTAATCAGTTATTGCCGATTGACAAGGAGATGATCTTGGTTGATGAACAACGTGGGCCTAGTGAGTTAGCAAAAACCACCAAAACACCAACTGGTAGCTATTTTCAGCAAGTGGCCAACGCAGTTGAAGAGAAACAGCAGTCTGCCCCAGTTGATCTCAAGGTCTCACAGCCTGCCGCACCTGTAGAGCCTATCCTGCCAGAGCCAATCACGATTGCAGCCAATGCGGTCCCAGATCTGACCAACAAGGTTCCAAGCCGCCCTGCGGAGCCAACTAAGGTAGTCAAGGAGCCACATTTTGAACTCTATGGCCCACCGATTGACAAGTCGCATGAGGAAGGTAAAAGTCAAGAAGACAAAAGCCAACAGGCTTTGGTGGCTGAGTCTCTGGTAGATGTACCACCGAGGACGAACGGCACCGTAGGCCAAAAGGAAAAAGATGAGTCCAGCAGGCGCACCCTGATCTTGAACGAGGCTTTTGAGACACACCGCAACTCACTCAATACGACAATAGGCCAGGCCGAACAAGCTTTGACCATCAAAGACCGCATCCGTGAAACCCGCATTGCTAGTATCGCTACTGCGGTGCAGGTGGGTGAGCGTTTTCAGTACATTCGTGAGCTGTTTGGTGGTGACGAGGTGGCCTTTTTAGCAGCAGTCCAGGAGCTTGACCAGGTCACGTCCAAACAAGACGCTTTAGATCTGATGCTGAATCAGTATGGATTGAACTACAGCTGGGATTTTTCGACCAGTAAAGCCGCTAACAATTTCCTTAAGTTGGTAGAGCGCCGTTTCCTGCCTGCCTAGGGGCTACCTATACAAGTGCGACAATTATGGCTTGTGCCAACTTTGCTTCTTATCAATGATCCAGAAGGGGATGCAACCACAACGGTAGTGTCCTTTTTTTTGTGGCTTAGCTTGTATACGGCTACGTCTGGACCTATTACAACATGCCTGCTGGTTTAATCAAACTATAGATCGAGCAAGTGTTCATGCTTCCTAACCTATGACCAACAAAACTGGCCTATCCAAATATAGTCGCATCGGTAAAACGGGATAACGCCAACCAATTCTAGTCTTTAGGTGCCTTACAGGGTAAGGCAACTAGGAGGCTCTTAAGTGCCAAACCAATCAAATTCATTCAGTCGATATATCTTATTTCCGTCTTTCATAACCGTTTAATCGGTGTAAGAAACAGATATAGAGTGCTTTGGCTTATAGACGGATGTCCATAGAGTTGTATAGGTGTAATCCATACAATTTGAGGGTACTCGTCGGCTAAATTGGTTATTTAGTTGGCGATTTTTATGCTTTGATCGACTTACAAAACTATATCCACTCAGGACTACAATATAGTTCGGCAATTAAAATAAATTTGAAAGGGGGTAAGGCATGGCCTTTCCCCCATCCATAGCTGGTTGAATATTCTTGGGGCTACGACTTTGTTGTAGCCCCAAGTTGTTTTTATGACCTTGGTGGTCGCCCTGACCGTCGTTCAGTCCGGTGGGCGCCAAGGTCACACCATGAAGACAGGGCTTGTGGAATAAAGGTTGCCTAGGGGTAGAAAAAAATCAAACATTTTTCGGGGTACCCTGCTCAGTGCCCATACGCAGGTTGCTAGGCATCTATTTTGGCCTAAAATGCGCCTGCTTTGAGCCTTAGCCCAGTTGTCTGCGGCAAGTCAAAAAGTAGATTCATGTTCTCCACGGCTTGGCCACTGGCGCCCTTTAGGAGGTTGTCAATCATACTGATGACTAGTATGGTGTTGCCGTGCTGCTCTAGGTAAACCAAACACTTGTTGGTGTTGACAACTTGCTTGAGGTTAGGATTGGTGTCCACCACAGTCACAAATGGGCTATCCGCATAATAAGATTTGTAGATCGTGCGCCACTCGCCAAGGTTCGAGTCGGTCTCAAAATACAGCGTGGCAAAAATGCCTCTGGCAAACGCTCCTCTGCTTGGCAAGAACATCAGCCGTGTGGTGCTTGCCTGAGGTGTTTGCAAGGTTAGATCAATATGAGATTGGGATAAGGCAGCAGTTTTGGCTTGGTAGCAATATGACAGTTGGGCTAGGGTCTGAAGCACTTCTGCTTCGTGCTGGTGGCTAAAAGGTTTATAAACCGAGTGGTTGGCACTGCGCCAGCTGAAGTGGGAGGTTTCGGCCAAGGATTGGCCAGCACCAGTGCTGCCTGTTACGGCATTGATATGGACTGTTTGGCCATCAAGGGCCGACAAGGTAGCTGCGGGTGCCAAGCCTAGCTGAATGGCTGTGGCAAAGCATCCTGGGTTGGCCACGAACTGAGCCTTTCTAATCTGGGTCTGGGCCACATCTGTGAGGCCGTAGACAAAGGGGTGTTTTTGGCCCTTGCCGTCAATAAATGGCGTATCGCTTAGCCTGAAATCTTGGCTTAGGTCGATGATCTTGGCCTTTAGTAAATCTGGATGAGCCAGGAGATAGGCACGAGCGGCACCATGACCTAGGCACAAAAACACCACATCGGCCTCTTGCCCTGGTTTATCCGTAAAAGTTAGCTCGGTCTCACCCACCAAGTCTTGATGTATAGAATGAACTGGCAGCCCTGCCTGACTGTTACTATGTAGCCACAGGATCTGGACGTAGGGGTGATGGATCAGTAGGCGGATCAGCTCGCCACCTGTATAGCCTGCCGCACCAGCAATGCCAACCGAGATAGTTGGGTAGTGCCTAGTGTTGGTGGTTTCGTCACTGGGTGAGCTGAAATGCTGATGTTGGGCTTCGTCCATGTGGTAATGAAAGTTGTATAGGAGGCGCTTTGTGTGTTGTTAGGTTCGTCTGCGCTATCTTCAACGTCAGGGACAAAACTAGTCGTTACTTAGGCAAGATTCTATTTGTGGGGAAGGGGGGGCTAAGGTCGTATGTCATTACCTGGCATAGGTGCATGCCTTAACATGTTACTCTATTTACCGGTCGATGCAACGGCGTATAGGGCCAAGGTCTAGACCCTGAAGGGTGGACGCTTTGACGTAAGGAGTGGGTTGCGGTAAAGGATACAGGTCTGGAAGCGGAGGTCTTATCGTACCCAAACGGGTTCAGCCTCGCGCAACAAAGAGCCGTGTTGGCTGGCATTTGCAGGGTCATAGATCATGCCAGTGCATAGGCAACTTTTGCGATTTGCCCGAACGAGCACGTCGTAGTAGGGACACTTAGCGCAACCGGCCCAATACTTTTCGTCCTGAGGTAGTTCGCTATAAGGAGCAGCGACGTAGCCTAGAGAATTGTTGAGGTGGATTACGGCAGGGGTTGTGGTAATGCCGAATATTTTGGCCTCGGGGAATAGGTTGCGTGCTAGCTCAAAGGCCTTGACTTTGATTTCCCGACCGAGGGATTGCCCTCTGAATGCTGGTGCGACGATAAAGCCAGCATTGGCTACATAGCGTCCACCTTCCCAAATATCAAGGAAGGAAAAACCTGCAAGTTGACCCGTGGGACTAAACGCGATGATAGCATGGCCATCGGTCATTTTTTGTACAAGATAGGCGGCGGGACGACCTCCACGGCCTATACCTCGGGATTTGGCACCTTCGGCAATTAATTCGCTGATTTGACTAGCATACCCACCATGGGCTTCGGTTGCTGTCAGGATGATGAAGTCTGTCTGAAAGGACAGATCAGCTGATATTTCCACGTGTTTGGTTTGTTTCCTTAGAGTGCTGGGGGGAGTAGTTACTTGATCGGGCGGTAGGCACCAGAAATGTTAAGGTTGCGTACCGGGAGGTAGGATGCGATTTGCGGTCGTCGGGAGGCTAGCATAACTACAAGTTGTGTGGAAAGGTAGGTGAACAATATATCTTGGTACTTTCGGTGAGTTTTGGCTTCGGATGCCAGCTTAAGATGCAGGGCCAAAAGTGCCACGGTTTTCAAAAAACAGAGAACAAAGTTAGGACTTTAGTAAGTATGGCACAATAATGTTGGTTAATTTTTAATTCTGTAGTCATATTATTGCCTAGTTGTCAAGTCTGACTTGCCTAGGGATAGTTGCCTAGGGCGCCAATATGGCCACCTTAAGCTAACCAAAATCAGCCCCTTTTTGATAGGTATTAGGTTAGCGTATTATCTTGTAAGCGGACCTCCCGAAATCAAGGCTGTCTTTTGATTGATTTTAGCAGCTATTTAGCCCAATTTCGTTCGTCTTATTGCCATTTGATGGACTTGGGTCTATGCGATAACTGGACAGGATCAGTTAGGTGCTGACGAAAATATTCTGGCCTGATCGTTAGGATTTATGCGCTCAGCCACTAATTTTAGGTTAGAAAATAGGCCAAGGACGAAGCGCCAATGACAAGGGCATTGCGGTATCGACAGCGTCAGAGGCATATTGCATTGGATTGGTTTTTGCGGCGTCTTTGATCGTGATGATCGGGAAGTATGCCAAACCAAGGCCAATCATAATAGTCTCGACTTTGATGAAGTATTGATATGGACGCAAGCAATCCCGCCTCACAAGAGCCAGGACCTAGTCAGAGCCCAGAAGGCGATTTAGGTAAAGGGCAACAACAATCGGCCAAGATGGGCAATTCGCCAGCAGGTTATCTACAGCACCAGTCTGGGCAGCTTGCGTACCATGTTTGTGGGTCAGGCCCACAGTATATGGTACTGTTCCATGGCTATGCGCAGGATGCCACAAGTTGGCTTCCATTGGTATCGAGCTTCACAGATGCCTATACGTTTGTTTTGGTAGATCTCTATTTCCATGGTCAGAGCAGTTGGGCAGACAAACAGCGGGTGTTGTCGGTGTCCGACTGGCGCCATGTGATGACCCAACTGCTGGATCAGCTTGCGGTGCAGCAGGTAACGGTAGGAGGCTTTTCAATCGGTTGCAAGTTTGCATTAGCCACCATTGCCTCGATCCCACATCGGGTCAAAGATCTGATCTTGGTCGCACCAGATGGGCTGGTAAACCGGTTTTGGTACCAGGTTGCGACTAGCACAAGTGTAGGGCGAGCATGGTTCAAACAACTGATAACGAAGCCAGGGGTGTTTTTTCGGCTGGCGAATATGCTGCATAGTATCGGCTTGCTGGACCGCAACATCCTGACCTTTGTTGGCAACCAAATGAACACACGCCAAAAACGGCTGAAGGTCTATTGTACCTGGACCGTTTTCCGCGGGCTCAAGTTTGCCCCACGCCAGATCGCCGATACGCTAAACCAGTACCAGATCCCGCTGACGGTGTTTTTGGGCAAATGGGATGGGGTCATCAGCCGACGCCATGTCGCCCCATTACTGGGTTTGGTCAAGAACAGCAAGGTGCAAGTTTTGGAGGCTAGCCACCATAACCTTGTCCAGAAAGTGGCTCAGCATTACCAGCAGACCTTATTGGCAGTCGCCTAATGTTATCATGCATTTGGGCAACAGAACGCCAAAGATTTTGGCAGTTTAGGTGGTTTGGCATGTTATGGTAGTTTTAAGTATGGGTTTTTGGGCCTATTTTTGCAAATTATATACTGTTTAGGTACTCAAACACCCGCTGCGTTAGAGAGTGGATTTATTCGATAAACTAAAAGCCGACCGTGGCCCTCTAGGTAAATATCAAGAACTAGCCGATGGCTATTTCGCCTTTCCTCAACTGGAGGGCGATATAGGTCCTCGGATGAGATTTAGGGGGAAGGAAGTCCTTAACTGGAGCCTTAACAACTACTTAGGCCTTGCCAATCATCCGGAAGTGCGTCATGCAGACACCGAGGCCACCCGTGCCTTTGGGATGGCTAGCCCTATGGGGGCACGCATGATGAGCGGCGATACCGTTCAGCACCAACAGCTAGAGCAATCTTTAGGTCGATTTATTGACAAGCCTGCCGTCATGTTGCTTAACTATGGCTATCAGGGCATTATGTCCGTCATTGATGCCCTCTTGGGTCGTCATGACGTCGTTGTCTATGATGCTGAGTCGCATGCCTGTATCATGGATGGCCTTAGGATGCACATTGGTCGTCGGTTGGTTTACAAACACAACGACATCGAGAGCCTAGAGAAGAACCTAATTAGGGCTGTCAAGCTTACAGAAGAAACTGGAGGGTGTATTTTGGTGATCACCGAAGGTGTCTTCGGCATGAATGGTAACCAAGGCAAACTCAAGGAAATCGTCGATCTGAAGCAGATCTATCCTTTCCGCCTCTTGGTAGATGATGCTCACGGTTTTGGTACAATGGGTCCTAATGGTCAGGGCACTGGTGTACATCAACACTGCCAAGACGGTATTGACCTCTACTTCAGCACCTTCGCTAAGAGTATGGCCAGTATCGGAGCCTTTATCGCTAGCGAACCTCAGGTGATTGACTTCCTGCGCTACAATACCCGCTCTCAGATATTTGCCAAGTCACTTCCGCTCCCAATCGTTGTCGGGGCTCAAAAGCGCCTTGAGCTCATCGAGGAGCACCCTGAGTTCCACCACAATCTCTGGACGATCACGAATGCCTTGCAGCAGGGACTGAAAGCCAAAGGATTCAACATCGGGACCACCAACAGCCCGGTGACCCCTGTAATCCTGACTGGGGACGATACCCAAGCTGCCGCCATGGTCTATGACCTGCGCGAGAACTTCGGCATCTTCTGCTCGATCGTGATTTACCCTGTCATCCCGAAAGGTTTGATTGTCTTGCGGATTACCCCGACAGCCGTGCATACCTTAGATGATGTGGAGCAGACGATTACCGCATTCGAAGCTGTGGCTGATAGGCTGCGTACCAATTACTATGCTGGTCTAGGATCTGCACACTTAGAGCCTGTAAACGCCTAGTTTTGTCTTTTAGTGTCTTTTTTTTAGTGTTTTTAGTTTTTTTTTGCAGTTTTAAGCCAATTGTTTTGGCAAGTAAGATTTTGTTTTGCTACTATTGGTATCTGATTACAAAACTTCAACTCAACACCCCAAGATGAACCGTTACGCTGAATTAAAAAAGATCGTTGACGACCTAGGTCCTGACTTCGAAAAATTTTACGACAAGGGCAACAATGCCGCAGGAACCCGCATCCGCAAGAGTTTGCAAGACCTGAAAGTACTGGCTCAAGAGATCCGCTTGGCCGTTCAGGACTCTAAAAATTCTAAGGAGTAGTTACCCCTAATTGGGGCACGATCAAGAAGATCGTCAACCTCTTTGCCACAAATGCTCAGAACCTATCGATAGGGTTTTGAGCATTTTTTTTGCATCAAGGCCAAGTTTCTCACCCTTCAAGTTTGCTAAATGTTCATTGCCTAGTCGTCCACACCAAATGAGGAAACCCTACTTGGTTTGTTGTGGCAAGGGACATGCTGTCAGAAAACGTTTCAACCTGCGACCTCTGTTTGGCGAGCGCCTACCTTAGCAAAGCAATAGTTGCCTAAACCTCGGCAATAGCGAA
Organism: Cytophagaceae bacterium; assembly: GCA_027490155.1. Taxonomy (GTDB): domain Bacteria; phylum Bacteroidota; class Bacteroidia; order Cytophagales; family Flexibacteraceae; genus CANHWS01. The sequence goes on from JAIXYP010000069.1 coordinate 284,979, forward strand.
GGCTACAAGTTTCTGTTTTTAGATGGTTGTTTACGGGCCCTCAACTACAGTGTTACTTGCAGTTCAGGGGTGACCACCGTTCCTAGCAATCAAGGGTGTTATGGCTCGACAAACCGTGCGTGGATTGCAACCTCTAGTGCCTCGCGGTGCTGCGGATGCGCAATGGCTGCGAGGGCATGGGCACGCTGCCGTAATGTTTTGCCATAGAGGTACGCGACGCCAAACTCGGTAACCACATAGTGGGCATGTGCCCTAGTGGTAACAACCCCTGCCCCTTCCTTTATGTAGGGTACGATGCGGCTTTCGCCTTTACTTGTTGTGCTCGGCAGTGCGATGATCGGTTTGCCTCCTTCTGATAGGGCGGCACCCCGCAAGAAGTCCAATTGGCCACCTACACCGCTGTAGATGCGTGTACCGATGGAGTCACTTACGATTTGGCCCGTTAAATCAACCTCGATGCAGCTATTAATGGCCGTGACTTTAGGGTTCTGGCGGATGATGGAGGTGTCATTAACGTAGGCGATGTCCCGCATCCGGACCATTGGGTTTCGGTTAACGAAGTTATAGGTTAGGTCGGTGCCCATGATGAAGCCTGCCACGATTTTGCCTCGGTCAATGCGTTTAAGGCTATTGTCTATGGCGCCAGTGGCATAAAGGTTCACGACACCATCGCTAAACATTTCGGTATGGATGCCAAGGTGTCGATGGTGCGTGAGCTGGGTCAGGACGGCGTCAGGGATGCTACCGATCCCCATCTGGAGGGTGGCACCATCCTCAACTAAATTGGCAATAAAGCGCCCAATCGTGACCTCAGTCGGGGTTGGGGGCTGGACTTGCATTTGGTAAAGCGGAGTTTCATGCCAGACCAAGGCATCTATCTTGCTGATATGCAGGTAGCCATCGCCCCTAGTCTGGGGCATATTAGGATTGACCTGTGCAATGATGAGTTTAGTGCTTTCGGCAGCGGCCAATGAAGCATCGACACTGGTGCCGAGGCTGCAATACCCGTGTTCGTCAGGTGGACTGACCATTAGCATCGCCACATCTAGCGGCAGGATACCACCTCGGAAGAGGTTCGGCACCTCAGATAGGAAGATGGGCAGGTAGTCGGCCATGCCAGTGGCATGGGCGGCCCGCATATTGGCCCCAGTGAACAAGGCAGTTGTATGGAAAATACCTCGGTATTTGGGGTCGGTATAGGGGGTAGGCCCTTCAGTGTGCAGATGGATAAGCTCTACACCACTAAGCTCTTGGCTGCGGGCAACCATTGCCTCGATCAGGATGACAGGGGCTGCTGCCACACTGTGGATAAAGACACGGTCACGGCTTTTGATCAGCAGGACAGCTTCGTCGGCGGTGATGTATTGTGGTTCGGTTGGCATGGTTGAGGTGGGATAAAGGGCCTAGCTAGGATTGTAATTTGCTAGGCTTCTTTTGGTTTTGTCTGCTTGGCCGCAAGTACGGTTTGCAGATCACACCAGACCATGATATTTGTTAGGTATTGGGCCTCTTGGTTCAAAATCAATCAGATTCTGAGGCAGATGGGCGTATGAGTTTGTAACGGAAACCTACATAAAACACCCTTCCCGTAACTGGTCCCCAGACCATGCTAGCGTCGAAGTTGGGACCGAAAGGTCTATCAGGCGCGATTAAAAGTTGCTGCTGGCGGAAGTCAGCCAGGTTTTCAGCTCCAATATAGAGGTCAAGCCCACCTGCAAAGGTTTTGGTAATCTGGGCATTGCCTGTCAGGAATGCTGGGCTATGGCTCGGCAATTGGTCTTGGGGCAAGTTGGCTGTGGTTGATGGCAATCGCTTCTGGCCAGTGAAGGTGGCTGTTAGGTCAAAGGCCCACTTGTTGCGGGTGGTATAGGCTATGTTGACAAAAGCACGGTGGGTAGCGATCAGCGGACGGCTCAAGAGTTGGTTCTGGAGGCCTGTTTGGTAGCTAGTCTGGACATCAAGCCATCGGTAGGCCAGGCGAACATCCCAACGGCGGTTGGGGCGATAGTTGGCCTCGGCCTGTAGGCTGTTGCTAAAGCTTTGGCCCTGAAGGTTATAGAGCTGGACCAGGCGAGGATTTTCCAGATCGACCACTACTTGGTTAACAAAATCGGTACGGTAAGCATCTAGAACCAAGGTGCCATTGCCATCCAGCAGCTCGAAGTCATGGCTGAGGCTGAGGCCATAGTTATAGGCCACCTCTGGGCGCAGGTTATAGCCATTGACGCGCGTTTGCCCATGGCTCATCAGGATCCGGTTGCTGCCGAGTGCTGCGCCATTGTCAGTCATGGGGTTGGCGGTACGCTGCCCACGCCCTGCGCTGAACCGTAGTGTATTCTTTTCATTGATAGCATACCTGCCATGTAGCCTTGGCGTCAGGAAGGCACCAAAAAGGTTATTGTAGTCCGCCCTTAAGCCACCGATTAGGGTTAGGGAAGGGTTGGGCGACCAAGTATGTTCGTAGAAGGCTCCCGGGACGATCTCCGTCCTCTGGAAGTTGATGGTATCAGGGCTAAGGCCTGTTTGCCACTCACGCATATCATCCGTCTGGATGCTTAGGCCTGTGCGGTACTTATGATCTGTGGTGCCGATGATATCCTGATAGATGAAGTTGGCATAGGCGGACCGTTGGAAGGCACTAAAACTCCGCATCCCGAAGAGTCCGTCTTGGTTATGGCCCGTTACCTGGGCGATGAGGCCGAGACTGCGGTAGGGTGTACCATGGAAAACCTTTGCGACCTTAGCAAAGGCGTTCCAGTGGGTGGTGTTTTGGTTGGTTTCGTATGTGAGGGCTGTGTTGCCATGGTGTGGAACCCCAGTTTCGTCCGCATGGAGTTGGCCACCGTTGCGGGTTTCGACTAGGTATTGGGCGCCAAACTGTGCCTTCCAGGCATCACCATCATATTTCCAGCGGTTCATGAAGCTATTACCACGGCTCATGGGCATATCCATAAAGCCGTCGTTGTTCATATCAAATTTGTTGGCCCATTGGTCGGTATGCAGATAAATCGCAGTGCTGAGGTTAGGTGTCAACCGGGCGGTGCCGACGGCATTGGCCTCAAACCGACCGAGGTGGTTGGCATAGGCATTGAGATAGACCAGCTCCTCGCCTTCGGGCTTTTTGTTCTCGATGTTGATCAGGCCAGATATACTTTCGTACCCGTTGACGACACTGCCAGTCCCTTTGGTGACCTGGATGGACTCGACCCAAGTGCCAGGCGTGTAGCTAAGGCCATAATTGGCAAACAGGCCACGGGCATCAGGCCTATTTTCGGTCATCAGCTGGGCATAGAGGCCAGACAGACCTAGCAACTGAATCTGCCGTGCGCCAGTCAGTGCATCGGTATAATTGACGTCGATACTGGGGTTGGTCTCAAAACTTTCGCTCAGGTTACAGCAGGCGGCTTTGAAGAGCTCGCCCTCCTTCATGACATTGGTGTTGAGCGCGTCACGCCCTTGCACCGTGGTGAGTCCTTTGGTCTCGACAAGCGTCTCTTCCTTGGTGACTTGGCGTGTGGTGCTGTCAGGTTTTTGTGGTGGCGTTACTTGTGCCAATAGCGGACCCAAAGGCAGGATGAGGCTAAGGCATAAACCCCATACAAACGCAACGAACCTCAGCCAGGCTAATTGTCGGATATTAGCTGGTCGGTTAATATTATGTTGCTTGGTCAGGGAGAACATTCTACGTGGTGTTGTAAGGCTAAGAGCTTTAATTTAGCCCTATTTGATCTCTTTCCCTTTGTGATCAGGATCACGGGTATAACGACAGCATTTAGGCAGTTTGTTATATGTCTGCTGGCTAGCTCTGAATTCCTTGGTGTCATGGCCTGTTTTTGCCACTAGGCTCGAGAGGGTCAGCAGGTTAACTTTTGTGCTATCTGCAGTGATAGTAGCGATGCCTGTTTTGTTGTTCCACCGGACTTGTTTGACACCTGGCTGGTCAAGGGCTGTTTCGATGCGGTCTTGGCAATGTTCGCAATTGCCTGCGACTGCGAGCTCGTAAGTCTTTTTGGTGGATTGCGCCTCTGCCATTAAGGCTAGTACCGAAAGGAGTGCACCAAGGCAAAGTTTGAAATGTGGGAACATGAGGTGCTGGTTGGTGTATCTGGGTTACAATAAACCCACTACAAAGATACTGGATACCAAGGAACTCAAGTTGCACTAAGTAAGAGCAACCTTGTAATATTGGGCTAATAATTGCCTCAATGCCAGTGTCTTTCAATTTGGTCTAAGGTTGGATTATGTGGTGAGGTATTGCGTATATATTGGCAAAATTTCGGCTCGAGTTGGTGCTGTTTTGCCAATGTCCGCTAACTTGAGGGCATGAAATTGATCACCCAAAAGAGGATAGAAATGCGGTTGAGTTGTGGCTGGCTGTGTTTTGCCATGACCTTGCTGGTGGCTTTCGCTGGCACTGCTATGGGTCAAGACAAGGGCTGGCAACACCAAACCGAATCCTTTGATTGGCAGTTCCCACTTACCAGACCACATACAGGCGTTCCGATTGCGAACGGTCGGCAAGGTTTATTGGTCTGGGGCCAAGACAATGTGCTGCATATTACGATTGCGCAGCAAGGATTTTGGGATCATAGGGGTGGGCACCCCGCAGGTGGAGGCGGAACCTATACGCAACTTAGGCCCCTTTTGGCCAATCAAGACGAGTCTGGCATCCGTGCCATGTTTGGTGCCGGTGCGGTACAGGATGGCAATACGCCCAAAAGTTTCCAGCAGTTGGGTGGAGGACGTTTGGATATCACGATGCCTACCGGCTGGAGCCTCCAATCTGCAAAGCTGAGCCTTGGCACTGGTTTGGTGACTGTAATGGCCAAGTCGCCAAGTGGGGTGGCGCAGCAAATCGAAATCCGGCAGGCTGTGGGGCAAGATATTGCCTTGGTCAAGTTGCCACCAACCCTTAGCAATAGGGCAGTCTTCAGGCTGATACCAGCGTTTTACCTCTGCCATGGGGCTATGGAGGCAAGAGGTATTTCTGCGCCTGATACTTTTAAGCAAGAAGGCAAGGCGAATCAGGCAGGTAGCATTCGAGGTTTTATCCAGCGATTACCAGCTGATTCACCTTTGGTAATTCTGTATAAGAAGAAGGGTAACATGGTCTGGATCAGCTCGCGCGTGGACGAAATTGACCAGACTGCGAGCGCCAAACTGCTCAAAGAGGCCAAAGAAAAACCTTTAATTGATAGCCTCAAAAAATGGTGGAGCACCTATTGGGCTAGTGTCCCCGTTGTCAGATTGCCAGACCCATTGTTACAAGAAATGGTGGACTATGGCCTCTACATGCAGGCGATAATCACCCCGCCTCATGGACTGGCGGCTGGTTTACAAGGCCCTCTGATGGAGGACTATCAGCTACCGCCTTGGTCCAACGACTATCACTGGAACATCAATGTCCAGATGATGTATTGGCCTGCCCTAGCGACAGGGCGCTACGAACATCAGAAGCCTCTTTGGGCAATGCTCAAGAAACAGCTGCCAATGATGCAGCAGAATGCCAAACAGTTTTATGGCGTAGATGATGCCTTGATGCTCCCCCATGCCACTGACGATCGAGGACAAGTGAGTGGGACGTTCTGGGCTGGGCAGATCGATGCGGGTTGTCTGGCCTGGATGGCCCAGATGGCTTGGCAATACTACCAATACAGTGGTGACACAGCTATGTTACGTGAGGTGGCCTATCCCTTACTATCAGGCGCTTTCAATGGTTATCGGGTAATGATGCAGGATACCACAATCGATGGTAAACGACAAATGAGACTGCCCATTTCCGTGAGCCCAGAGTGGCGCGGTAGCCAACTGCGGGCTGTGGGAGCTAATGCTAGTTTTCAGCTTGCGGCGGTCCATAGCATCAGCAGGATATTACCAGAGGCGGCGGCTGTTTTGGGGCTGACCATTGACCAGCGGTGGTCTGAGGTTGACCAACTCTTGCCAAACTATGCCGTTGTCAATTCGGTCAAGATGCAAGAGTATGATCAATATCGCCATAACCGCATTGGGTTGTTCGAAGGTCAGGACTTGATCGAATCGCACAGACACCACTCGCATTTGGCAGGTATCTATCCCTTCTTGACGGTGGACCCAAAGGATACGGTTGGCAAGAATGATGAGATTGTCCGCAATTCGATCCATAACTGGCAGCTAAAGGGTGCAGGAGCCTGGACGGGTTGGTGCGTCACTTGGGCAAGTATGCTCTATGCCCACCTCGGGATGAGTGATGCGGCGGTTAGCTGGCTGCATTATTGGCACCTCAACTTCGTCAACGAAGGACGTGGTACCCTGCATGACCCCAATTGGGCCGGTATTTCTACCCGCTATCGAGATGATCCTGCGCGGCAAGTGGCAGCTGGCAAACCAAATAAAGAAATCATGCAGTTGGATGCAAGGTTAGGTGGACTCAACGCTGTCCTAGAGCTCTTGGTGCAGCAGAAACCCACGGTCTTGACTTTGGTGCCATCTATCCCTCGTGGTTGGGATCATTTCAGTTTCCGCAACGTGATGGTGGCGGGTGGCTTCCGTGTCAGTGGCTTGGTTGACAAAGGCCGCCTGTCCGAAGTAGTGATTGAAGCAACTAGGGCTAGCACCATCACGCTTGAGAACAACATCGGTAGTACGTTATTCTATAACGATAGCCTCCGCACCAATCAGCCATCAACCATAACGTTCAAGGCCGCCTTGGCAGGGGATATGTGGTATTTGAGGCATAAGGATCAGCCAAGGCACTACAAACTCATAGACTGGCATCCACGACGTCCTAAGCGGATCGTATATCCGTAACTGGCCTCTAACCTGTACATAAGGCATCAATGGGCTAACATCCATAGATGCACTTCCCGATACGCTTTAGCACACCCGAATCATGAGACCAAAAACCATTTTCCAGCTTCGATTTGCCCTTTATTTTGCCAAGCAAGGTCTCTGTTTAACGATTGGTTTAGGGGGCCTACTGGCGTTTTGGCTACTGTCATCCTACAAGTTGACAGCCCAGCAAACAGGCCAAAAGTTAGAAGAGTGGCCCGCTAAGTGGATCTCGACCGCACGACATCAAGAGGTGTTGAGGCAAGGAGTGGTCCATTTTGCCCTTCCGTTTGAGTTAGGCACCAAACCAACAGGAGCAGTCGAAGTAGATGTTGCAGCTGACCAAGGATACCAACTCTATGTTAATGGCAAACTGGTCCGGCGGGCCCACAACAATGGAGATCTGGAGCATTATCGGTACCAGACGGTCAATATTGGGCCCTATCTTCTGGCAGGGTCTAATGTGGTATCTGCCTTGGTCTGGAACCAAGCCTTTTTGGCACAAGACCCGTTAATATCACATCAGTTGGCCTTTATCCTCAAGGCCCATACCCCAGCATTTGCCTTCTTGAACACAGACCGTAACTGGTTTGCGATTGATGAGGCTGCTGACAGATTTCGTCCCGCCAAATTGGTTTATGGCTACTATCATGCCGGCCCAACCGAGGTCGTTGGTTTAAGCCAAGAGGGTTTTGTGGACCATAGCCAGAACCCACAGGCCGTAATACGTCAAATCGGAACCAAGGCCGCCACAAGGTTCTGGAAAGGTAGCCCTGCTGGCTATACTTGGACTGGCTTCTGGAAATTGGTGCCAGATCAGTTGCCACCTATGCTGGACCAGAAGTTGGGTAGCCCAGATGCCAAACAATCAATAAGTCCGGTGATGATGCCTCAGCCGATTGTCAGGACAGACTATGATGCGGTTGGGGCAAAGGTGTTGCCAACAATGCCAAGCAAATTGGCCCCGCAATCCAAAGTCAAGGTGCTGGTCGATATGCAAAAGCTGGTCACGGCTTACCCAGAGTTAACGATCGATGGGGGTGCTGGGGGCATCGTTGTCTTGCGTTATGATGAGGCACTATTTGACCCAGCCGACCCTAAACATCAAACCAAGGGTAACCGCAATGTGGTGAAGGGCAAGGTTATGCAAGGCTATGAAGATACCATCTATCTACATAAAGGTTCGAACCATTTTCGACCTATTTGGTGGCGGACCTATCGGTACCTCGAGCTCACGATCCAGACCAAGGATAGCCCCGTCGAGCGCATAGGGCTAGATCATTGGCTGACTTACTATCCGTTTAATGCCACAAATACCCTGACCTTGGTAGGCGATCAAGACACAAGCCTGACCCACAAGGCTAAGCAAATGATGGACATCGGCCAACGGACCTTACAGCTCTGCGCGCACGAAACCTTTATGGACTGCCCCTATTACGAACAAAGCCAATATGTGGGTGATACCCGCATTGAAGGCCTGGTCTCCTACCTCAACTTTGGGGACCCGACCCTTTGGAGGCAGGCGATCAAACACTTTGAGGAAAGCCGTGGGACAGAGGGCCTAACCAAATCTCGCTGGCCCAGCCGCCTCTCGCAACGGATCCCAGGCTTTTCGCTCTGGTGGGTAGGGATGGTATATGACTATGCCCTCTGGACTGGGGACAGTAGTTTGGTGGCGGATGTCTGGCCAGGTGTTGAGTCCGTCATGACCTATTTTGCCAAACTGCAGCGGCCTGATGGCACTTTAGCTGACCCCGGACACTGGGACTTTGTGGACTGGTCCTGGACCAAAACTCGGGGCAAACCGAGCCTAGATTCTGGCGGTAGGTCAGCCGTTCTGGATTTTCATTATCAGCTGGCTAGGAAATATGCGCAAAGTCTAGCCCATCGGTTTCATCAGTCCACTAGCTGGGAGCACTATGGCAAGGCTGGGTCAACCTCAGGCGTGGGCAGCCTAGCGGCTCAGTATTTTGATGGTAACCGTGGTTACTATCAGGATAATACCACTGGCAATGAGGCTAGCCAACATGTCAATATTTTGGCATTGCTTTCTGGGGCAGAGCAAGCAAGACGGAACTACCTGACCAAACCCGATGTGCGTGTGCGGCCAATAAACAGTTCTTTCTTGATGGATACGGCCCTAATGCAGACCACCATCTACTATAGTTTTTATCGAGCAGAGGCAATGCGTGCCCTTGGCCAGCCAGCCAATGATTACGTCAAACACCTAGGCATTTGGGATGATCAGCTCAAACTTAATCTCAGCACCTGGGCCGAGGAGCCTGAGCCATCACGCAGTGATTGTCATGCTTGGGGCAGTAGCCCAAACTACCACTTTTATACCATGGTCCTCGGCATCACCCATGACGTGGTGCTTCCGATATTGGACACCGAAACTGCCGAAAAGTGCAGATACAAAAACCTAAGTTGGGGGCCGGAGCATGTCTATTTGCAGCCCCACCTAGGCCACCTGCGCCAAGCCAAAGGCAGTTTGTCTTTAGAACAACGGACGGGAGTATCGGTGGACTATATGCACCACGAGCGCACTCCAAAATTAGACAAGGCCGCACGGACCATCAATGGGAAGGGCCAAGTCAAATCAGGATGGTTGGTGACGGTCAAACTTCAAAGACCAGACCAAAAGGCTACCATTGTTTGGGATCAGGATCATGTTGTGGGCGAGGTGCAAGGCAACGCAACCTCCACCTTCTGGATTGCGGATGACTGGCAGGCGGGTTCAAACCCTGTTGTAAAGCCACTAGTCGAGTATGTGATGGGGCGATAGGATTATTGTACGTCCTGGCTTCTCCCTATTCGGAGGCGATGTTTTTGCCAGCAATTACAAGAGCACCGACCAAGGCCACTAGTAGCAAAATGCCGACCAACTCTAGGGGAAGCAAGTGGGTGGTCATGAGGCTAATGCCCAGATGTTGGACCTGTTGTTGTGATGCCTCAATTAGCGGGCTAGGCAGTTTGGTGCTAGTCATAAACCGGTTTACGACCATGACCAAAAGTGCACCTAGGCCAAGGCAGAGCATGAGGTTGTATATTCTCCCACTTGAGGTGTTGATCGGTTCGTTGTGTTCATCACGGTCCGAAAGCATCAGGCCGAAAGCCATCAAGACCAGGATACCCCCGATATAGACCATGATCTGGGCCGCTGCCAGAAACTCGGCCCCTGCCAAAAAGTAGAGCCCAGCCACGCCCAGCAATACGATTAGCAGACCTAGAAAGGCACGCACCAATTTGCTTGACCACAAAATAATGGCTAGACCCGCGACCATGATGGCCAGCATCAAATACCAAATGAGGATGGCTGTCATGGTTTGTCGCCTCCTTCTGTGTTTTCACCACTGTTTGTAGCCGGGTTTTCGGGCTGGACTTTAGCCTTTAGCCAAGGTTTGGCCACAGCAGCTTTAGGTTTAGGTGCCTCGGCAGGTGGAGTTGGGTCAGATGATGTTGCAGTCTCCGTTGGTGGAGGTGGAGGTGTGGCAGTGCTGGATTTTAGCCACGGTTTTGCCACTCCTGCCTTAGATTTGGGGGCCTCTGTAGGTGGAGTGGGTTCAGCTGGTGTTGCAGTCTCCGTTGGTGGAGGCGGGGTAGTTGCAGTGCTAGGCTTTAGCCACGGTTTGGCGACTGCAGCTTTAGGTTTAGGTGCCTCGGCAGGTGGAGTTGGGTCAGATGATGTTCCTGCCTCTATTGGTGGAGGTGGAAGTGTGGCAGTGCTGGATTTTAGCCACGGTTTCGCCACTGCTGCCTTAGGTTTGGGGGCCTCTGTAGGTGGAGTTGGCTCAGATGGTGTTGCAGTCTCCGTTGGTGGAGGCGGGGTAGTTGCAGTGCTAGGCTTTAGCCACGGTTTGGCTGGAGCCTTACTAATCACTGGTTCGGCTGGCATGACTGATAAATCTGTAGGAAGGATTGGTTCTGCCTTTGGTACAGGGCGTTTGGCAGCCTCCTTCTCTTCCAAATAGGTATCATAGAGGGCTTTTTTAGCAATTGCCTCATCAGGACTTAGGTTGCCAAATGCCTTGGTGAGATCGGCCATTACGGGTGTCACGACATCAATCTCGTTGCCCATCGTAAGGCAGTCCGTTGGGCAGACATTCGTGCAGAGACCGCAAAAGCAACACTTGGCCATGTCGATGTCAAACCGCTCGGCATATAGCCTTTTGGCTGTGCCATCGCTGGTATAACCTGTTACCTCTGGGGACTTGATGACCTCGATTTCGATGCAGTCAACAGGGCAAATCTTGGCGCATTTATCGCAGACAATGCAGTCCTCAATCTCATTATGAAGTTGGTACCGGCCAACCTCGGGTACAGCAATGCCTTCGAAAGGGTAATCTAGGGTGAAGATACCGTCTGGCTCCTCAAAGTACTTAGGGTCAGCAATGCCAATTGGGGCACGGTGGTTGCGGGCGGCCCATAAGTGGTCCCATGTTAGGCCTAGGCCTGTAAGGCTGGTGTTAACTCCTTGTTTGATGACCTGAAACCAGTTGGGTGCGTCTGCCCCTATTTCCGGGCTGTTGACTGGTTTAGATATGTCATCTGTGGGGCTGGACATGATGGCAAATGTACGGCATCTGTCCTTACTGTTATCAATCTGGATGGTCTGGCCCAGCTGATCAATCCCTAAAAAGCAAAAAGACTCTGGCATCGCTACCAAAGTCTTTTGCGCTGTACCAGGAGCGGGCTTCGAACCCGCACGACCTGTAAGGGTCACAGGATTTTAAGTCCTGCGTGTCTACCTATTCCACCATCCCGGCCCTTGATGCTTAGCTAGGCCATTTGGCTAGGTGCTGCATCGGGGATTGCAAAAGTAGGGTCTGGAGACTAATAAATCGCCATGTCGCCCAAATTTCGTCTTGAGGGCGATTTTATTGAATGATTGGGGGCTTAGACCGTTGTTTCTAGGGCTTTGTTTTTGCCAATGCCACGGTAGGCAGTGAAGCCAGCCGCTACTAAACCCAACATTACCAACAGGCTGCTGGCCATGCTTATGTTGTTGCCGAGGTAATAGGTCTGCGGTTTGAACTCCATCACGATGGTATGGCTACCAGCCGGGATTTCGAGCCCACGCAAGACGTAGTTAACCCGGATAAGATCAGCTGGTTTGCCATCGATGGTGGCCTCCCAGCCCGCTGCATAATAGATCTCGCTAAAGACGGCTAGGCCTTTGGCGGTGTTGTTGGACTTGTACTCTAGGCGATTGGCACGATAGGCTGTTTGGGCGATGTTGCCGGCAGTACTGTCAAAGCTGGTTTGAGAGACTTTGAACTTTTGATCATCAATAACAGCCTCTGTACGCGGACTGATGGTGCGTAGGGCCTCAAGCTCTGCATCTGGTGAGCTGACAGTCCGGACCTTATTCACGAACCAAGCGTTGCCTAGGGCGGCAGGGTTCGGGATAACGGCATTGGCTTCCGCACCGTACTTGATGTACTTGGTGTTAAGCATATTCAGAACTGTGAACCGCCCGAACTGGTCAGGCGAAAATCCTGGTTGGCGCAGGGCACCAATCAGACTATCAATCTCAGCCGTGAGGTCGTTCTCGATCAGGTCTTGATACCGGCGTAGCTTGACGGGGCTATATCCACCAATTGACTTGTGGAAGTAGCTGGTCCTTGTTTCGTTGAACGGATTCTGGAGGTTTAGCACACGGTAGTCAGACTTGTCGGCTAAGATGGCGAGGTCACTTGCCTCTTGCTCTAGGGTGTTACCATAGAACGTTTTGGCAAAGCTGTCCTTGTTGATATAGCGTTTGTCAACACCCCAAAGGTCAACCAGGACCAAAATAGCAATGGCTAGGCCAGCAATCTGGAGGTTGATGATCTTGCGGAGAGCGACTATCAAGATACCAGCAGCAAACAAGATAAAGGCTAAGGAGCGAAGGGCGTCTGCCCTGACCATACTTTCACGATCGTCAATGATGGCACTTAGGATACGTTGGAAAACAGCAGGATCGTTGCCGAATGACTGCTGAAGCTGAGCATCGTTAGTTGAAGTAAAATCCCCGGCAATGCCCGGGATTAACCAGAAGAGGAGACAGATGCCAGCTGTAATTCCGCCTGCAATCCGGAGTTTTTTCTCCGCTGCTTTTGCGTCAGGCATGGTCAGTAGTTTCTGGATGGCCAGCACACCCATGATAGGGAATACGAGCTGGGCAATGAAGATGGACATGGTTACGGTCCGGAACTTGTTATAGCTCGGGAAGTAGTCGTACATCAGGTAGTTGAAGGCGGGGAAATGTTTGCCAGTAGCTAGGGCAATGCTGAGCAATGCCGCAGCCAAAAGCCACCATTTGTATCGACCATCCAGAACAAATAAGCCGAGGATAAACAGGAACATCACGATGGCGCCAGCATAGACTGGGCCGGATGTAAACGGCTGATCGCCCCAATAATAGGGCAGTTGTGGGATGGAACTTGGGTCTGCCCCTAGGTCGCTGAGGGCCTTAGCGGCGTTACTTTTTTTAGCAACCAACTCGCTAGAGCTACCACCATACAAGCCTGGGATCAGGAGGGTGAAGTTTTCCATCGCTCCGTTTGACCAGCTGAACACATAGTCACGGTCTAGACCACCATCTTTCGGTTTGTTGACATCCTTTGGTTTGAGCTCGGGTTTGCCACGCATGCTATAGCTGGTGTACTCTTGCAGGACCATTAGGCGGGCTGCACTGGTGCCAACACCTATGCCACCTGCCATGGCTAAGATGAGGGAGGCGATCAGGAAGTGCTTCATCTTGCTTTCCTTAATGGCCCAATAGAGCTCATTGATCACCAAAATGCCGACCACAAAAACGATGTAGTAACTGATCTGGAAGTGGCCAGACCGAAGTTGTAACCCTGTGCCGAGTGCTGCAAGACTTGCGCCCCAAAGCAGTCGCCCACGATAGGCCCAAACGATGCCCGCTATCAGCATGGGGGCAAAAGTCATCGCCCGCACCTTGGAGTTGTGCCCAGCCTCGATGCTTACGAAGTTGTAGCTGAAGAACGTAAAGGCAATCGACCCAATAATGGCCAACCACGGGCTGACCCCGTATGCCAGCAATAGTAAATAATAACAAACCAAGCCAACAAAGAAGACAGCAATCGGGTGGGGGAAACCTGCTGACATAGCCTTATCGATCGACTCAAGCCACTCGCCAGGGTAGATGACCGAAATGACATAAGCCGGCATACCACCAAACTGGCTATTGGTCCAGAGGGGCTCTTCGTGATAGGTGTCACGGTGTTTACTAATCTCGCTAGAGGCCCCAGCCCACTGGACGGTATCGCTTTGTTTGAGCTGCTTGCCCTCGAAGATGACAGGCGAAAAATAGACAGCTACCAAGGCCACGAATAGTAGAATGGCTACTAGGTGGGGTAAGATGTCTTGCTTGAAGTTGAGCGTTTTCATGCGCAGGTAGGTATGGTTCGTGTTTGTAGGGGCTTGTCTGAAGATCAGGAACTGGTGCAGGTGGTCCTAGGCGGGTTTATATTGAGCCTTGTTGAAGATTGTCTGGGCATTGGTCTCGGCCATGATTTCTTGCAAGGACTTGCCACTAGCCTTAGCGTATGCTCGGACGATCTGCCAGCCTAAGTAGCGGGCGACACGTCCGGGGCATTTTTCGCTAATCTCGGGGATTAGGGGACGCTCGTCTACATATCGCCGTTTGTCCAGATGGTTGGTGATGAAGAACAACTTTTGCTGGATAAAGTGCCCATAGATCTGCTTTTCGTTAGCGGTCACGAAGTCCATCTGGTCGGGTGTGAAACCGATGATGGCACTATCGGGTGTGCAGGGCATGGTCTTCTCGATGAAGTAGTAGGTTTTACCCCAAGTGATCATGTCAGCTGTAAGGGTGGCGTCCAGGATGTCACGTTTGTTGTAACGATTACTGACGGCCATCATTGTGAGTGGCACAATGGCAGTTCGCTTTAGCCGGCGCATCATATACATGGGCATCATCGGTGGGGTATAGTGCCCTTTGCCAGCCAAGAAACTCTCGAGCCCGATCATGACCAAGGTGCTGTCAGCCATCGAGACATCAAAACTAAACCCAGTTACAAATGCCTTAATAGCAGGGATGGGGGCCGTAGGATAGTAGTGTTTGACATAGGCAAAGGCATCACTATAAGCAGCCTCTACATCCTTGAGCTCGCCGAGCATTTGGGCGGTTTCGCGCCGCATGGTGTCGAGGTACTTGTCCTTACGCATTCCTGCGATATAAGCCAGAAAGGTGCTATCATCTTGGCCTGGGAAACTCTTGCGGTACTTATCTACAAAGTCATTGTGCTGGCCAAGCCAAATTGAGGTAGCTGCCAGGGTGGTGTCTTGTTGCCAGAAACTTTGGTCTAGCCGCTCGATCTTGATGGGTTTGGTCAGGGGCTGGACCTCGGGTGCCTCTTTGCAGCCTTTGGGAGTGCTGGTGCAGCTTATGAGCAGCGTGCCAACTAAGGCCAAAAACAAGAAGTAGGTCAGGAGGGCAACTTGCCGCTTGGGGTACATAGGGTCTGGTTTATGGATAACCTTTACAATCTGAACGACCTCAGATCAGACTTATGGTAGGTCCGAAGGCGTAATTGATCACGTAATGATACGACAAAAGCCCTTCCGCCGCAAAGCAGAAGGGCTTTTGATAGGGTGTTAACAAATCCTAAACGTCTGATGGTCAGACGGTAGGCTTTATTTCTGGATCACGATGCGGTGCAAAAGCGATTGCCCAGCAGCGGAGATCTTGACATAGTAAACGCCATTGCTGAGGGTTTCGGCCTCGATGGTTTCGGTGCCAGTACCGTTGCTGATGAACATCTGGCGCTCTAGGACAGTGCGGCCTAAAGCGTCGGTAATCTGCATGGTGGCTTGGTCTGTCGTGAGGTCTGCAGCAGTGACCTTGAACTGACCAGCGTTCGGATTAGGATAGACCGAGATGGTGCCGCCAGAAATATAGCTAGCCATCGAAGTCACCAAGAAAGGAGCAGTTGTGTCGGCTGGGCAACCACGTAGGGTCATCAGGACACGATAAGCACCTGGAGCTGGGTTGCTGACGCTGTTGGTGGTCTGGCCTGTGAGGACAGTACCATTGAAGTACCAGACAAAGGTAGCACCTGTCACAGCAGGTACCTGGACACGTGGTGTAGCTCCGTTGACGACAGAGATCACTGGTGTGGCAGGTTTGGCCGTGGCAGTGATGGCCACACCAGCACTGGTGGATGATGCACAAAGGTTGCCATTGAGCGCAACTGCTGTATAGGTGCCGCTTGTTTTTACCCAAAGTGTACCTGCATTGGTGCTGACAATGGTGGTGCCATTGCGCCAAACATACCGTGGGGCTGTACCCCGAGCTGTAAGCAAGGTGCTATCACCGAGGCAGAAACCAGCAGCAGCAGCTGTGACGGTCGGTGCAGCTGAGCCATTGGCAAAGGCACGAGCCCTGATCATCATCCTTGGACCTTCGCATCCTCCTGCACCAACACGGCTGACGTATCGGATAACAGAGTCAACGGCGACACCTGTACCTAAGGTAATGGTGACAGATAGGGTAGGTGTATTAGCAATCGAAAGGCCAGCATTTGGTGCTGTGTACCAGCGGAAATTGCCTGTGGTGGCTCCTTTCGCACGCATAAGGGCAGCACCAGATCCACAACGAACTGTGTCATTGACGATAGGCTCGGTTGGGATTGGGTTGATGGTGACGCTGACAGTTGAGTCCAGTGTGACGGCACAGTTGGTCAGCGGATTGGTAGCTGAAATCTGGAAGGCGGTGCTAGCAAGTAGGGTAGCGGTGTTAAAGATAACACTATCACCCACTGCAGTGGCTGGGCTTCCAACTGGGGTGCCTGCCTGCAACAGCTGATAGTTGATGTTCGGCTGGGCATTGTTGATCCTGATTTTGGTGCTGCCAGTGCCGCAGAAGCTGGTGCCAGAGGTGCTGACAGTCAATAATGGGTCTTGGTTGAGGGCCAAGACTTCGGACTCGGTTAGGGCTTTGCGGTAGATCCGGACATTGTCCAAGAAACCTTTGTAGGCGTCGGTGGTAGGGCGATTCAGGACATTATTAAGCCCATTATAGCCCATAACCCATTGACGAGAGTTGTTTTGCGAGGTTGTGCCTGTAGGGTCTGTGCCAACCAAAGCTCCGTCAACATAAAGGCGGATTCCTGTTGCAGAGGCTGTGGCGACAACATGGTGCCACTTGTCATCATTGAGGGCTTTGGCCGAGCGAACGTAGCTATTTGCGGGGTTCGCGCCATTGCCATTACGGTGGAAAAATGACAAGCGGTTGCTATTATCAAGATAAACAACACGCTCTTGTACGGTGCCTGGAGGCGGGGTGGTGCTATGACCAATGATGTGGCCACCAGTGGTAGTGTTGGTCCGCATCCAGAAAGCAATACTGTAGGCAGGCCTTAGTTGGCCAACATAGTTGCTTGGGTTGATGATATAGTCCCCCGGATTGCCACCAAAGTACTTGGCTGACTGTGATGTGCCATTGACGTTGGTTGTATCTAGGACGTTTCCAGTCGCAGTACCGTTGTTAGTACCTGCTTGGTCATTAAGGCTTCCGTTGCTGAAATCCCAACGGTGCATCAGGCCATTGCGCAATGAATTGGCGACGTTAATCGGCAAGGCAAAGGTGTTGGCAATAACCTTAACACGGTCTGACTCGCAACCAGCGGCATTGACTGTGGCGACATAATAGATAGCGCTATCACCAGCTGCGATGACGGGTGTCGTCAGGAGGCTATCCGTGCTTAGTGGGTTGCCACCGATGGCCGTCGTAAACCAGCGGAAATTGCCACGGGTGGCTCCGGTTGCTGAAAGGGTTAGGTTACCTGTGCCGCAGTTGCTTTGGTTCAGCGTAAGCGGAGCAGCAGGTTTAGCACCTCCGAAGAAGGTAAGGGTACTGTCTAGCAAGGCGTTGCAGCCTGTTGTAGGATTCAGGGCAAGTACACGATAGCTAGTTGTGCTGTCAATAACGTTGGTTGATAGAATCACACTATCGCCTGTTGCAAGAATTGCCGATCCGACTAGGGTGTTGCTTGGCACGATCTGGAGTTGGTAGCTAAGGCCCGCTGTGACACCACGCAAAGTGACGCTACCTGCCGTTGGGGCACCGCATGTCTGATTGTTGGCTTGGGTTAAGGCTGTGCCCTTTTGCGACTTAAGCTGTAGTACCTCGGTTGCTGTAAGCGTGCGTGTGTAGATCCGTGGTTCGTCAAGGGTGCCATTGAAGTATGTAACCCCAGTGCCACCAGGCCAACCTGTTGTTGAGCCGCCACCGACAAGCCACCAGCCGTTCATGCTTTGTCCGGCAGTAGCTGAAGGAAGTGAAGCGACTAAGCTACCATCAACATAGAGTGATAAGCCTGTGATAGTATTGATTGTACCTACTGCATGGTGCCACTGTCCGTCGTTGTATGAGCGGGTGCTATTGGTGGCCCGAACGTTGCCTTGAAAAACACCAAAGTTGATCTGTCCGTTGCTGGCCATATAGATCTGACGATCATAAGACCCGCCATTGCCGTCTTGATTAGACTGGAAGCCGATCATTTTGGCACCACTTGTTGAGGTTGTCCGGAACCAGATGGCCACGGTCAAATCACCAGCAGGAGCTGCGCTGTTATTGCCAATACTAATCACGGCATTGGTGCCATTAAAGCTGATGGCACGGCTCGGTTGATTGTATTGGTCCGCTACGTAGCTTAGGCCACCTGCATTGCGGATGGCAGTTGGGCGAGCATTGCCGCTTGCATCAGCAACATTGCCTGTGAAGGGTAGATAAGCCCACAATCCATTGTTCGAGACAAGGCCACTACCTGTGGCAGTGAGGATTGTTTGGTTAGCGATGGCCTTGACTTTGACACGAGGGCTGAAACAACCTTGTGGTGTGATTTGGTCGATATAATATACAGCACTATCCCCTTGGGTAAGGGTGACGTTTAGGCTAGAGTCTGAAAAGGTCGATATGCCGCCGACAGCTGTGCGGTACCAACGGTAAAGCCCTTGGGTTCCACCACGGACGGTGAGGTCAAACGTTGCTCCACCACAACTTTGTTGATAGGCCTGTACGGCAACCGGAGTCAATGGATTCGGGTTGACGGTAATGCGTAGAGTTGTATCTAATACTGTAGTACAACCTGTAACAGTATCAACTGAGCTGATTTTATAATTGCCGCTAGCGATAAATGTAGCAGGGATCGTGATTGAGTCAGTGCGACCTACAATTGGGCCTGCAATGACGGCATTGTTAGCCATGTCGATCAGCGTGTATTTGACGGTGGTCTGGCCATTGATAACCCTGATGATTGGGGTAACCTGATTACAAGCAACAGTATTGACAAAACGAACCCTGAGGGCTGGGCTCTGATAGACCGCATTGAGCTCAGACACGGATAAGGCCCGATTGAGGATGCGCATTTCGTCAAGGTTACAACCAAGTCGATTACTGAGGGGGTTGCCTGGGGCACCTGCAAGATTGTCCCAAACCAAACGGAGATAGCCTTTGAAGTCATTGCCAACCTTCATGCTATCGGTGGCACGGATTTGACCGTCAATGTAAAGGTTGACAAGGCCATCAGCAGTGCGGCTAACAGCTACAAAGTGCCAACGGTTGTCATTGAGGCCAGAGCCTGCTGCCAAGGAGTCGGCCCCGAAACGGAAACGCAAGGTGCCGTCAGCTGTGAGATATAGCTGACGATCAACTTTAGTGCTGAGCACACCGCGGTTTGACTGGTTGCCGAGGCCAACAATGAGACCACCGCCTGCGTCATTGGTCTGGATCCAGGTCAGGTAGGTAAATGCTGGAGTTGTGGCCGAGTCAAACGAAGAAACGGTTACAGAGGCGGCTCCTGTCGTTGCGCTAAAACCAGCAGCTCCGCCCACACCGAATCGTGTATTGGAATTGCCTTGCCCAGTGGTACCGAGGTTGTTGCCGTTACCGCTAAAGTCTGCGGTTCCGTTATTAAAGCTATAGTAGGCGTATGCGTTAGTCGGGGTGAAGCTGTAGATGTTCTTTGGGGCCTCTTTGACCACTACCTGCACGGGGCTACGGTTGCCAACAACGCCCGCATTGGACAACGCAACATAGAGCGTAGTCGAGAATCTTGGCTGGAACGTGTAGGCTGGACCTGTTTGGCCTAGGATAGGATCGTTGCTACTGGCAGAAAGATACCAGCGGTAGTTGGTGTCTGGCGTCAGAACGGAGCCGGCGGCACGAAGGGTGGCTGATGACCCTATACAGATCGTATCGTTGGTTGTGGTAGGCGTTTGGGCATTGGCGTGCTGCCAACTGATCGCGGTCAATAGTCCTAAAGCGATAGCCCAAAATCTGCCCTTGCTGAAGAGGTTCTTCATGGTCAATGGGTGTGTTTGGTAAATTGGTTATCTAGCACTGACCCCTAGCCTGAACGCAGGTATCGACGCTATACAAGATGCAATATAATGGAAGTGGAGGGGCAAAAATCGAGTTAAGGGGATTTTAATGTGGGGGTGTAGGTGGTTAGACCCTGATGGGTTTTGTTACTTTTCGTAAACAGATGCCACCGTCTGGTATCAGACCAAAGGAATCTCTACCTTAGCGGATGACAACTACGTCAGCAAGGTAAACTTTGTGGGTGGGGATATGGATAGATCGGTAGGGTATGCAGGGCTTGGGCGGGCGACACTGCTTGAAAACAGCTTTAAGAAGCACCATATCGGGGCTTTGCTCTATGGACCTGACCAAGTGGTGAGGGCCAATAAGTTCAACACGAACCTAACGGGGGTGTATCTGGGCACGCCGGCCGGCAACTTTGTGGCTTTGCAGGGTACGCGCTGGAGCACTGACCCGCAGGACTACCCCGTGACCTCTACCTTAACGCTGAGCTGTAACGAATTTGACCAACCAGGGAACAACCCAGAGGACAATGCCGTAGGTGTCCTGATTTCGGATGGTGTTAAATTGCCGAATATTGGGGGTAATAGAAGTCCCGATTTTGGCGGTGACCCAGCTGGCAATGTTTGGCCGAAAACAGGGTTTACACCTGGTACCTTACCTAGTAATTGTCTGTCAGGGTTGT
Organism: Cytophagaceae bacterium; assembly: GCA_027490155.1. GTDB lineage: Bacteria > Bacteroidota > Bacteroidia > Cytophagales > Flexibacteraceae > CANHWS01. The sequence continues at coordinate 305,828 of JAIXYP010000069.1, forward strand.
GTGATGACATTAATGAATCGCCTTCGATTGATGTGCCGAATTTTAGTGTGCCGGTCAAAACAAGTGCAGCATTACAGACAATCTATTATTACTACTCAAATGAGTATGTTTACCCTTCAGGCACGACCACAACTGGTAATATGATCTTCAGGAACTCAAGAGGGATCACCTTGACTGGTGATAACTATGGCGAATCTACCTGTCCGGCCAATTGCCCTTGGGATATTATCTTTGATCAGCATTTTAAGGTAGATAACTGCTCAGAAATCGGCCAGGAAAATTGGCCTTTAAAAAGTCGGGGTGTTACAGGATTGGATGATACGAAAGTCCTTCATGGTATTTCTATCTACCCTAACCCTGCAATGGGTAGCCTGACTTTCAGGAACCAAACGGAGGAGCGGTATGATTGGTTGTTGATCACTGATGTGCTGGGCAAAACAAGGCGTTTTGCTTTGCAGGAGCAGGAAAGTCAAACTTTATCGCTTGCGGAGTTATCGGCAGGTTGTTATTCGGTTGCTGTTATGAGTCCAACTAATCGTGAGATCTTAGGCAATCTAATTATCACCAAGTAATGAAAGGGATTGGGCTAATCATGCTGTTGTTGTTAACCCTTGCCAGTACTGTGGCAAGGGGACAACAAATCCTGCAAGAAAAGATATATGAAATTCGTAATGCTTCACCACGTGCATTTGGCAAATTGCCGTTCGGATATGGTTACTCCCTGAGATTGCCGAATATCAACGGCACTGGCGAAAGGGCAGCAGTTTTGTTTTTGAATGACAATCTGGATACGCTTTCCTTTTATTACCAAAATCGCGGTTCTGATATATCATTTCCTCCCTTGGCCATCGATAGTTTTTCTGCGATGGTCGTAACTGACGAAAGCAATTTCAGCGCAATAGGCACCATGTTCACCCAGGTGCACAAGTTTGGTTTTGTGATGGGCAATGTGCTCCAGTTAGGGTCCCAGACGACTTTTTTGATCACTTGTGGGATCAAACGGCCGGATAAAGGATTTCTTGTTTGTGGCGCCAAAACAATTGGCCTTAATCCGACACGGGTTGCCAACTTTCGTATTTGGACTGATTCATTAGGTGTACAAGAACGCCAGGACTCAGTGCAGGATTTCGGTGGCCGTGCACGCGCAGATCGTATATATCATAGACCGGGCGGAGGCTATTATTTAATTGGCACGAAAAATACCTTTGGCTGGGTCAAGGAGTTAGATGCAACGGGGAGGACGCTTGACAGTACAGTACTATACCGAAAAGTAAACCCACCTAGAGATATTACTGCCAATTTTTTTGCTGAGCCAGCCCCAGGGGGCGGTTTCTTGTATTCGGTTACCTACCAGTCGGGTTCCAATTATAGGTTTGAGTACGGCTTTACCAAAAATGGCAGCAAAATCTGGTCTGATAGTGGGGATTTTATCATCATGCCACCACGCATTAGTACGGATACAACGGCTATTATCTATCATACCGATGGTCAAAATAGCACACCTCAATATGGCCCTGTGATGAAGCGCATCCATGTGCCTACGGGCCGAGTTATTTGGCAACAACTCTTTCAGGGGGGGCAATGGCCAGGTATCCGTAAAGCTATAAGTCAATATGATTATGATGGTCAAGGTAATTTCGTAATGGCAGGATCGATGTTGTCACCTATAACAGGTGTATATGCCTTATACCTTGCTCGGGTGGGTAATGTTGGTTTCCCATTCAACCCTGCCACCAACTTGCCTCCGCATGATAAACGGGAGGTGATTCGGCTCTCGGCCTACCCCAATCCTTTTAGCAATGGTAACCTTACCCTAGACTATGAAGGCCAAGGGGATGTCAAGGTATTTTCATCTGCTGGGCAATTGGTGCATACTGCCCTTTCCCATCAGGGGGGTACGGTTTTGTCCTTGCCACCACTGCCCGCTGGTGTCTATAGTGTGATGGTACGGGTAGGTGGTTCGGTGCGCTGGGTACGTGTTGTGAGGGGGTAAAAATTACTAAATTATGAAAAGCCTAGGGCTAATGATGCTGTTGTTGTTCACCCTTGCCAGTAATTTGGCAAGGGGACAGCAAATATTGCAAGAGAGGCTATATGAGGTCAGGTTTGGTTCACTTCGTGCGTTTGGAAAGTTGCCATTTGGTTATGGTTTTGCATTCAAATTGCCAGCTGCTGGCGGTACTTTGGGCTCAAGAGCGGCAGTATTGTTCTTGAATGATAACCTTGATACGCTCAATCTGTATTATCAAAACAGAAATGCAGAGATATCATTTCCTCCCTTGGCGATTGATAGTTTTTCGTCCATGGTGGTGACAGCAGAAAGCAATTTCACAGTACCAGGCACGATGTTCACTCAGGTACACAAGTTTGGTTATATGATGGGTAACGTTCTACAACCAGGGTCCCAGACCAACTATTTAGTCACTTGTGGGATCAAACGACCTGATAAAGGATTTCTGGTTTGTGGGGCCAAAACGACAGGTCTAAATCCAACAAGGGTTGCAGGTTTCAGAATCTGGACCGATTCACTCGGCGTGCAGGAGCGTCAGGATACGGTTCTTGATTTTGGAGGCATTACACGTGTCGACCGTATTTTTCATCGTCCTGGCGGAGGATACTATTTAATCGGTACATGGAGCAATACTGGCTGGATGAAGGAAATCGATGCAGTTGGTCGGACAATAGACAGTGCAGTTCTGTACCGAAAATTAAACCCAGCTAGGGATATTACTGCCAAGTTTTTTGCTGAGCCAGCCCCTGGGGGCGGTTTCTTGTATTCCGTGAGCTACCAGTCAGGTAACGACTCACGTTTTGAGTATGGCTTCACCAAAAATGGCAGTAAAATTTGGTCCGACAGTGGGGATTTGGGTATAACTCCTCCCAGAATTAGTTTAGACACCACAGCCATTATCTATCATACTACAGGGCAAAATGGTACTACTCCTTATAGCCCTGTGATGAAGCGCATCCATGTGTCTACTGGCCGGATCATCTGGCAACAATTGTTCCAAGGTGGGCAATGGCCAGGCATCCGGAAAGCCGTAGGTTACTATGATTATGATGGGCAGGGTAATTTTGTGATGGCTGGTGGTATGGTTTCGCCGTTCACAGGGTTTATGGCAATTTATCTAGTTAAGGTGGGAAATGTCGGTTTCCCTTTCAACCCGGCTACCAACTTACCTCCGCATGATAAACGGGAGGTGATTCGGCTATCGGCTTTCCCCAATCCTTTTAGCAATGGTAACCTTACCCTAGACTATGAAGGCCAAGGGGATGTCAAGGTATTTTCATCTGCTGGGCAATTGGTGCATACTGCCCTTTCCCATCAGGGGGGGACGGTTTTGTCCTTGCCACCATTACCCGCTGGTGTCTATAGTGTGATGGTACGGGTGGGTTCGTTGGTGCGCTGGGTGCGTGTTGTGAGGAGGTAACCAGATTGCTTACGTCGATTGTGACCAGATCTCAGACAGCGTCAAATTGACGAAAATCCCAGGGGCACAATGTAACGATTGCGTATAAGTTATCCCTCCTTGTAGCCCTAAAGTGGGAACTCCGTCTGCTTCAACAAAAGGCTATTTGCACCCACGGTATAGGCATAACAAGCAGCAGGGATAAAGTGCAGAGTAGCGTTGCCTACGACGCAATCCATCGTTACTGTGCGGGAGGTTACGACGGCGTTAGGTAGGTTGTGGTTATCTAGAAAGGTACTGAGGCTTTTTAACTCATTAAGATTGTTGGCATACCTGTCAGACCATTTACACTCTACAGCTGCACCAGGTTTTAGAAACTGGTTCATGAGGACGATGTCAACTTCCCCGTCTTGGCCTATGGCTTTTTCTTTTTGCCAACGGGCATAGTACACCGCCGCATTCCGGTGCATCCATTGGGCCATGATGGCAGTTTCAACCAAGTCCCCAATGGCTTGGTCTTCTGGACCGACTGGCGAAAACAAGGCCCTTCTTAAGGATGGGTTGGTAAGATAAATCTTGAAAAAATTGGCTCGTTTGAATGCCTTACCTGCCATGTCAATCCGGTGCACTCGTTTGATTAGGAACGCTGCTTCTAGATACTCTAAGTATTTGGAGATGGTCGGCTTCTGGACGTGTGAGCTTTTGCTTAGCGTATCAAGGGAGAATTCGTGTGCTGTGTTATAGGCAACGGTATTGAACAAACTGTTTAGCTCCTGGATGTCTATGATGCCATATAGACTTGGTAGGTCACGCAATAACACCTTGTCCACGATGTCGTTCTTGATAAACCTACCAGGGTCTTGGTCCACCATCGGATTGAAAATGGCCTCTGGATAGCCCCCCATATTGACATAGGCTAGGAACAAATCATTTAAAGTTTGGATGTCATCGGTCCCATAGACCTGAATCTCGGACGCTCCCCATTGCATCGATTGTGGACGCATTATTCCACTCCGATCCTGCAAATGCAAGAATTCTTGGAATGTAAGAGGAGGTAATATGAAGTCTGTGAAGCGCCCTGCACCTGACTCATTGCTTTTGAGCTTTAGTGCTGCTGCCGCTGATCCAGAAACAACAAACTTGGTAGACCTGTATGTATCAACTAGTGATTTGAGGTGTATTTCCCAATCCTTTAGGTACTGGATCTCATCAAAGATCACGTAACAACCCTCTGTATCAGCAGTGCCAGCTCCTTCCATCGCAAGGGCAAACAGACGGGCTAGTGGCACCCGATTGTAGATTGGCGCATCAATAGACAGAAACATGATTTTTGCTGGCGGGATACCATCCATTATCAGCTGCTGGATAACATGGTTCAGCAAGACTGTTTTGCCAACTCGGCGCGGGCCCATAAGGACCACTGCCCTTTTGTTCTCGATCGGTTTGGTGAGGCTATAAAGCAGGTCGAAGTAGAGCCGCCGTTTCATGCGGCCATAATCCTGTGGGATTTGACCGGTTGACCACCAAGGGTTATCGTCCTTGATCCGCTTGATAATCTCGATATCGCTGATTTCACTTAGCATAGTTCAAACATAAGTATCCCCTGTCAAATAAGCAAACTCGATATTGCTTATTTTTACGATGGGATATAAGTGTCTGATATGCAGTTTTATATACAGGGTTCTGTTCTGACACCTAGAGCCGATATGGTCGCTTTGATGTCCATCCGGATAGACCTTATCCAAGATAAGGCCATTTGTAAGGCCATGCTATAGCCTATAGCAAACATGAGGGCCTTGAGTGGTCTTGGCGGCAGCTTTTACATCACTAATCTCACACCAATAAACTAGTCAAATAAGCAAACTCGATATTGCTTATTTTTTGTACCCACTGTAATCTACTAATAGTCAGAATTATATATCGTACGACATCCCGACAAAAAAGCCAGGTTTGTCGCCCAGTTGGTTCCAAGAATACTCCATTTTGAAGATCAGGTCATAGAACGTGGCGATATCAAGTCCAAAACCGCCCCCCATCAAGAAGCGGTTGCTGAGCCTTCCATTCGTTGGGGTGGCAAAGGGTGCATTCACAAATCCGCAGTCGGCATAAGTTTTGGCATAGATTTCGATCGGCACTTTGTTGAACTGTTTCCAGCCAAAGAAGCTGTCTAGATTAAAGACCTTAGTTAGCAGTTTGCGCCGCAACGAATTGCGGTTGATGAAGAGCTGCGGGCCTTCCACTAGGTATAGCTCGTAGCCACGTATGCCATAGCGGCCATAGCGCATCCCCTGCGAGGTGAGGTAACTTTGTTGGTTGGGTGAGCTCAGGATAACCTCTAGGCGGTGTGCTGAGTACCACTTGTCGCCAAGGTCAAAAAACTTGCTGAACGCCACATCAAGGTTCAGCATGCGGTTGTTGTCCCCAGGTAGGACACCTAGCACATCGAGTGCAGAAACTAAATACCAACCCTTAGTAGGGTAGTAGCGGATATTACGGTAGTCATAGACGAACAAGTAGCTCAGCGTCAGATATTGCTGGTAGGTGCGCCCATCTAGGAAATAGTCTGGGTTTTTGGCCGCGAAGTCTTCTGGGATGGTGTTCTGGTCATAATTGACGGTCAGCACGTGGGTCTGGAAAAATCCCACCCGCCGACTCACCGAGGTCGAGGCATTGAACCTGGTACGGCCTAGAGGACCTGATGCGGTGTCAAACTTTTGTTTGTTATTGACGGTCTCGAGGGCGATGTATTTGTTGGTGGTGTACGATACCCGAGCCGTGACGCTGGTATTGAGTTTTTTGTCCAAGATCGGAAAGGAGTAGGCAAGCTCATAACTGCGGGCAAATCCGGTCTGGAACGTAAAGCTGGCTGGGTCGTTGTAGCCAAAGGTGTTGTATTGATTGACCCTTATCCCATAATTGACCCGAGACAGACTTGCCCCTCGGTTATAGACCCATTCATTGAAGCTGCGGTCTGCGAGCTCGAACACAGGGGCAGGGAAAAAGTACCAGCGCTCACTCATGTTCAGGACCAAATCCGTCGTGTCGGCAATGCTAGTATCAGGATTGGCACGATAGTGCTTTACCTGTATGCTCACGAAGTTAAAGAGCTTGGTATTGAAGACCTTGTTGCACTCGTACCGGAAGAACTTGGCCGTATCAGCAAGTTTGACGTTGGTGCCGGGCTCTAGCTGTAGCTCGCGCAGGATGATGCGGTCCTTGGTGCGCTTATTGCCAACCAGTTTGACCTGATTGATCACCAGCCGTTTGCCTTTGCCATCATCTGGACCCGGGACCCACTCAGCAGTTTGGGCATGGGAGGTTGTGGCCAGAAGGCATAGGATGACCATCAAGCCTGAAACTAATCCCAAACAAAAGCCAGAGAAAAAATGGTATCCCATGGCTAACCTTAGGATGATAGACCTTAAGGCATTCGATTGTGGTACCTGATCTGCTGTCAAGGTTGCGTGCGGTCTGGATATCCTTAGGTCGTGATGCAAACTCGGAGCAAGGGCTTTTGGCTGTTAATCTGCTTTTTTGGTCATGTCCTATGCTGCGGCTTGATTTGCGCCTGCATCATCGTATATTTTGACCATTGGTGTCTGGCAGACAAGTCAGCAAGGACACTATCGATACCTCCAAATTAGCACAAAAAACCAATCAAGTCTCAAAAAAATGGCCACCACCATCCGTTCCCTAGCTGAGTATCATACCGCTTGGCAGCAAAGTATAGAGTCCCCAGACCAGTTTTGGGCGGCCCAAGCTGCTGATTTCCACTGGTATAAACCATGGCATACGGTCTGCGCCTACGACTTTGGGAAACCAGAGATCAAATGGTTTGACGGCGGGGTGACCAATATCTGCTACAACGCACTTGACCGCCATCTGCCCTTGCGTGCGCACCAGCGGGCCTTGGTTTGGGAAGCCAATGACGTGCAGGAGGCGAGCAAAACATATACCTACCAAGAGCTTCATCAGGAGGTATGCCAGCTAGCCAATGCCCTACTTTCGTTGGGTGTACAAAAGGGGGACAGGGTTTGTATTTACCTACCAATGGTGCCTCAACTTCCGATGGCTTTGTTGGCTTGTGCCCGTATTGGTGCTATCCATTCGGTGGTGTTTGCAGGTTTTTCGGCCTCTGCGTTGGCGGACCGTATCAATGATGCTGGCTGCAAGGTGGTCCTGACCAGTGATGGTAGCTACAGGGGTAACAAGGTGATCGAGGTAAAAAGCCTAGTTGATCAGGCCCTGCTGACCTGCCCAACCGTGGAGCATGTATTGGTCCTGAATCGTACTGGGACAAAAGTGGATATGGTGTCAGGCCGAGATGCGAAGTGGGAGGATCTGGTACCACATCAACCACCCCTTTGCCCTGCCGAGCCGATGGATGCGGAGGATATGTTGTTTATACTCTATACCTCGGGCTCTACTGGCAAACCCAAAGGGGTGGTCCATACCACAGCGGGCTATATGGTCTGGGCGGATTATACGTTCCGGAACGTTTTTCAGTACCAAGAGGGAGAGCTGTTTTTCTGCACGGCTGATGTTGGCTGGATCACTGGCCATACCTACCTCACGTACGGGCCATTACTTGCGGGCGCCACTACCTTGATGTTTGAGGGCATTCCCACTTGGCCTGATGCCGCGCGCTTTTGGCAGATCATCGACAAACATGAGGTCAATATTTTCTATACAGCACCAACCGCTATTCGGTCCTTAATGGCTGCAGGGCCTGATTTACCTAGGGATTACAAGCTTGATAGCTTGCGGGTCCTAGGCTCAGTAGGAGAACCGATTAATGAAGAGGCTTGGCTTTGGTACCATGAGCTGGTTGGCAAAAATAACTGCCCAATTACCGACACTTGGTGGCAGACCGAAACGGGTGGCATCATGATCGCACCCTTGGCAGGCATCACCCCAACGAAGCCTGGTTATGCCACCTTGCCACTGCCTGGGGTTGAGCCTATCCTGGTTGATAACGATGGGGTTGAGCTTATCGGTAATAACCAAGAAGGTAACCTATGCCTCCGACGGCCCAACCCGGGAATGGTGCGCACTACTTATGGTGACCATGAGCGTTGTCGACTGGCCTATTTTAGCACTTACCCTGGGCTTTACTTCACAGGGGATGGCTGCAAACGTGATGCTGATGGTGATTACCGCATCTTGGGCCGTGTCGATGACGTGATCAATGTCAGCGGCCACCGCCTCGGCACTGCGGAAGTAGAAGACGCTATTTGTCAGCACTTTATGGTCAATGAGGCTGCGGTTGTTGGTATGGCGCATGACATCAAAGGGCAGGGTATCTATGCCTTCGTGATTAAGGATCCGCAGGCCGAAATATCAGAGGTGGACCTTAGGGCGGAGATAATGGCAACCGTACAGCAGCATATTGGGGGCATTGCCAAACCTGATGTTATTCAGTTTGTGCCTGGCCTACCCAAGACCCGAAGTGGTAAAATCATGCGTCGCATCCTACGCAAGATCGTTGAGCGAGACCTTAGCAACCTAGGGGATACGAGCACCTTGCTTGACCCTGCTGTGGTGGATGTGATTGTGGCGGGCAGGTAAGGTGGCGCGCTGATAAAGTTGCAAGCAAAGACGGTAAGACTGACGTCGAATAAATATTTTGGCGACACAAATGCCGTTTTTGACTTATTTGGAGAGGTTTGTGTCAGATTAGGAATATTTTAACATCTAGAGCGATAGGCTCAGTCATTGTTTTGGCTTAATTGTGTGCACAATCAGCCAAGGAACCTATGAATTTTCAACCTCAAACCAGAGTCCCCCTTATCCTAAAAGGGTGCCACCAACAAAGGGTAGCTCCAAAACCTACCACATCTGATTCTGGTCAGCCACATTGCCGCCACGACCAACTAGGCCGCTATGCTGGCACCTTTGGCGTCAAGGACCAACAGGTCAATACCGACCTAGCCCCAGGGCTATACTACCTACGTGTTCAACTTTCTGATGGCACCTTCAAATCACTGAAACATGTCATCCGCTAAACTGTTCCTTCTGCTTTTCATCCTAATTGGGCCATTTTGTATGGCCCAAACGGGGTTTCGACCTGTTATTTTCCCTGTGGAAAATACACCTTCATTTTATGTTACTAGCGATAATAACGGGCCTAATTTCAGTATCATTGATAGTCTTCTCTTTGGTTCAGGTGTCTTCAACCTTTCAACAAAGAAAATCATTGATCCGCCTATTGACTTTCGTCAAATCCCCTCAGTTAAGTGGGTAACCGCCGTTAATAACCAGTTTTTTCTGATTTATAATCAGCAAAGGGGTATTAATCCAGACACAATTGGTTATTATGATATTAATACTAAGCAATTGATCAAAATTTGGGGCCCAAGAAGTTTCAATTCTGCGGAAGCTAGCTTAAATAGAAAATATCTGAAACTTTGTTTCCGAGTAGGTAACTTACTGAAGTTCCAAACGGATACAATTTTTACAGGCGTGCCCCCACTTAACCCCTCTCGCTCTCGTTTCATCACCGTTGACTTAAACACTGGTCAGGTGGTTCAACAAGACAGTATAACCCGAAAGGAGACGATCAGAATAATGCCATCTGGTACAATCTACTCATGGGCCGAAACTGAAACAAAAGTTTTAAGTTACCGACTTACTATAAAGCGTCTACTTCCGAATAGTATCAAGTTCGACACACTGACTGATGGCATATATCCAAATTGTATATGGGGTTTGCCCTGCGTACCCAATCCAGTTCCGGCGCCTGGTGACGATATGCGTTTCACAGAACACAATGGTGGATTATACCACTCTTGTCGGAGTGGCTTTGGTTCTTGCTTTAACGCCTTTCATTACAACTTCAGCACTAAACTTTGGGAGCCTGACACCCTCGGCCTAGGCACCAACAAAGTAGCTAATCTGCATGTGGTGGTCAATGATACGCTGTACCTCGGCAACTCGACGGGTTGGTATGCCAAACTCAATGGCCGCTGGGTCAAGAACAATTGGCCTGCCCAGATAGGCGATTGGGGTGTTTCTTACCAAGGTACGCCTTTTGTCTCGACCAATGTTGGTTTGCGCTATCTCGACAGAACTACTAATCAATGGCGGCCCCTCATCAACGAGAACCCAAACTATGCTTACACCCTAGAGCGACATTCTGGGGATCAGCTAATTGTTGATTGTGGTGCAGGTAAACTATATAGCACCGATGCAGGGCGCAACTGGAGGGTCTATGCAGCAAGGACATCCAGCACACCAGCTCCGACCTTGTATCGAGATTTTATGACGATGGGTGGCGGCCCACAGGTTGCGGTCAATTTTGATAGTCTGCGCACCAACACGGTTCGGTTGTCCGTTGGCCAGCTCGTGACGTTTAGGGAATATAATAACGTCCGGATCGGGAACTCGTTGTTTTCGCTCCAGAACCGTAACTCGGCACCCACCACCTTGTTTAACCTGATGGTCAGCCATGATACGGCCCGCACTTGGTTCAGGGTCAACACCATAGGCCTGCCTACTACTGGCATCATCAAGGGGACGTATGCTGTTGGCGCTAATCTCTATACCTCGATTGATCCTGGTGGGGTATTCGTCAGTACCAACCAAGGGTATAACTGGTCGCCCATTTCAAATATCAATTTTGAGCCAGCATCACCTCCCATTTTTTCTGGGTATGGGGATACAGTCTTGGTCTTGTCTGCTCAATGGTTGTACCTCAGCACTAATGGTGGTCAAAACTTTGTACCAGGCAACCATCCTACCGCCTCAACTTGGGCCTGGATGCGTGGTGGAATAAATCGTCATGGATTATGGGTTATGCAAGAGGGCAACCTTTACCACAGCAGCAACCTCGGCGGCACGTGGCGGCAGGTTAGCATACCACCACCTACTAACTGGACCAATCAATCATTCGGCTGGCTGCGGTCATGCTCACTATCTGATACCTCCATCGCCTTGATTACTGACACTAGACTCTGGATGGGGCATACGAGTGCGAACCCTATCCTAAATCTCAAGGAAATTACCCCAGAAACGGTAGCAAAGGATGTGTCGACCTTGATGGTGGTGCCCAACCCCAATGATGGTAGTTTCAGTGTCCAGAGTTCCAATCCAGATGAGCAGATTATGCAAGTCACGGTGCGGAATACCCTTGGGCAGGTTGTGCATCAGTCTACTACCACCAACCTGCAACTATCGCTCCCTGCTGGGGTCTATCACCTGACAGCTAAGCTGGGCTCAAACAAACAGTTCAGTCAACGGATGGTGATTCGGTAGGTTTTTTGTCTTCAAATAGCGGCCATTTGTTCCTTGCTGCGGTATGAACTTGTGATAGCGAACCTAGCATCGCTGAAACCATGTCGTGGCTTCAGAATGGCGGTGCTGGGTATTACGCTGGTGCTGGCGGACAAACAAGTACGGTTTGCCTATATTGGAGGGCCAAATGGTCCAATTGTCTGGACCGCTTGGCTTCGAATCTCATTCGTAATGTCTAGCCACCCATCCATCCACCATACCTGCAAAAACTGCCAAGCCGAGGCCCATGGGCTCTTTTGCCAAGTTTGTGGGCAGCAGCTTTTGGGGCCTATCACCAATAGGATGTTGTTAGAGGACACCTTTAGTAATGTGGTGGATGTCGATCGTGGTTTTTTGCATACGGTCCTCCGATTAGCGCAGAGGCCAAATGAGGTGATCCGCGACTGGTGGGAGGGCAAAACTGTGCCTTACTTTCATCCCATTAGGTTCACGATTCTGATCACGGCCATCAGCACGGTGATTATGTTGCAGACAGGGGTATTGGCAGATGCTTATGAGGGAACCAACACTGCTACCAAACAAGGGTCTCAGGTCAAGGCTGCGCTAGACTTGATCTTTAGTTATTTTAACGTGATCATGCTGCTCACCGTTCCGATCAAGGCCTATGTCACAACACATTTGTTCAGGGCCAGCAAACGGAACTTTGCCGAGTTCTGCTACATGCACTGCTACCTATATGGACAGGTATTGCTTTTTCAGTTACCGGGGCATTTCTTGATGTGGTTGGCATTTGATGGGCAACATGCCTTGGCTTGGCGCATGGTTGGCCAGCTGATGCATGCCGCTTATTTTGTGTGGGCAAGCTATGGGTTACTATCCAACAAGCTGGGCACTTTGGCAGTACGCGCACTTTTACTTTCTGCGGCGCATATTTTGGCGATCTTCGTGATGATTGGGCTGCTGGTGTTTGGGTATGTGTTGGTGGGGCATGTGGTATAGGTAATTATTTGACCTAAAAGAATCAATTGAGGTAACCAGAATGCCGAAGTAGTGCCATGGTTACATTATCTTGAAATTTGGGAAGTGGAAATTAAATATATTTATTGGTGACGTTGTTAGGTCTAGTAGTGTCCCACTCTTGCAACAGGGTAGTATCCTGCCACCCGCCCCTAGTGAATACGAAGTCTTGTGTGATTTAACATGATGCTAGGAAAATGATTTATTGCGATTTGGTAGATTATCTTATTATACACCAATTCTGCACCTAGTCTACAATATTATTATTCTACTGAACCAAAATCAACAAGGTCCAGGTTTAACCATTCAGGTTCAACCTCTAAAGCATAAGATGTTAGTGTTTGGTTTGCATAAAGTTCATATGGACTAATGTATTCATATAATAAATTAGGTTTTGTAGGATCCATTAAATAGTAGCAAACACCATCATAAGGACTTATCCGCTCTTCAGGACCAAAGGATATAATCCATAGAATATAATCCCAAACTCTTTCCAATTTGGATTTATTCTTTTGAGGTGGGTTAGGGTAGTTAGGTTTTTCATTTAAAGCTACTGTTGGAATTTTCCCTGCAAATATAGATTCTGAAATTATGTCTTCAAGTTCAGTAGGAAACTGATAAGAATAAATATATTTAAATTGTCTTTTTGGTTCGCTTTTCATGGGTGTGTCAATGGTCAGAAGGGGTGTATAATTTGCGGGAAATGGTTTCGCCTTTGGTCCTAACCAACAAGGTACTGCTACTTAGGTGATAAGAATAGGTAAAGTAGTCAAAATTGAGCTCGGCTGGGTGGGAGCCAGATTGGCGGGTGGCGATGATCTTACCCCGCTCGGTGCCTGTTTCGCTAAATGACCGATTAGTGGGTTATACGCGCAGTTTTTCATGTCGCCGTCACTGGTTTGGTTGTCAGAGGTAAGATAATCGGATTGACTTTTCCAAAGTACATAAATTTAATCCCCAATCAGATTTTGGGAGGTGAAAGAGCTTAAACGAAAACTAAGTAATTGTGCAAATAAACTTAGTTCTAACCACATTACACAGAATAACAAATAAGAAAAAATAAAATGGAAACTTATTAATATTTTTCATTGAGTAAATACTGTTTTGTAGTAAACCAATGTATCTAATTTTGACTTATACATAGTTTCAAACTTTGTTGTAAATACAATTGATTTCGGGTCAGTAGAGTCTGAAATGACTAAATATGGAATGGAGATAAAGTTGGTATTCTTTTGTTTATTGCCATCTACAAAGCCTTTTCGTTCTAAACTGCTAAATATTTCTGATTTTCTAACATAGTATCTATCGGAAACTATTGAATCAATCAAATATAAGTTGCAACGAGAAAATCTGCTTTTTAAAGAGACAATGTGAGTGAAGGCAGGATACCCATCATAATATTTAAACATAAGGAAAACTGAATCTGCAATTCCTCCATTAATACTATCTTGGAGCCTAGACTTTGAGATCAAAATTGTGTCTAGACCTATAAAATCCCCAGATTGGGCATATTTTTTCTCTAAAATTAGATATTTTTCTTTGCCTGAATTGCCGCTGGTACATGCTATCATAAATGAAAGAATAAAGCCAATAATTGCAATTAGTCTTATCATGTTTATTGCTTGCTTAGGGGTGAAGAATTTATGATTGGAGATGTCAGAACATAGACGGATTCTCTTATTCGACTTGATATTCTTTTTGATATTCCACATGAAGCGTCATGGCCTATAACTTCACTGGTGTTTAAACTATCAGTTACCTGTATGTAATTGGAATTCAAGACAAGTACTATACTGACCCATACCGGCCACTGCCAACGGCCCCGCTCGGTCCTAGTTGCGCTCAAAAGCCTATAAAGTGGGTCATACGTGCAGGTTTTCATGTCTCAATCACCAGTTTGGTTTTCAAAGGTAACGATATTTCTGACTGGGTCGTATGACTAGTGGTGGGCTTGCCAACTTCTAATTGCCCTCCACTGTAATCCAGTGCGGGATAGCCTTTAAGGTTGTACGCATGGTCTTAGGTTGGACAGAGCCAAAAATATCAATCTCAACCCCTAGGCCTAAGGATACTTTCCTATTTTTGTCTTCATGCGCCCCAACCTCCAAACCTTCGCTTGGTATTTATTGGCCTTCAATCTCTTGGCCTTCGTGGTATTAGGTCGTTTGGGGTCATTGGGCGGACATACAGCCTATGAATGGTTGTTTTTGTCCTTCGGAATCCAACTCAACATGATGTTGTTCCTGACTGTACGACGGTATCTATTAGGTCAGCGCAAACGATTGCCCCACCAAAGTGTACTAAGCCTGGTCTCTATTCTGCCTCCCAATCGTTGGGGATGGCTTCCTTTCCTGACCTCAGTTGGCTCGGCCTACGGGATGGCTATGGCCCAGACGGCATTGACCTATTATCAAGGGCAATAGGTTGGTGCACCTTTATACTGTATCCCTACAGGATTGTTATGGGTCCTTGTGGGTTGATAAAGTTACTGCCTTGCTGGCTGATGTGGACCAAGCCCATCCCTGCGTTTGGACCCAGATTTGGCAAAGCCAGAAACAATCACTACCTTTGCCTCCCAATTTTAGCTAATGCCTAGCTGGTGCGAACCACTTGGCAAAGACCATGAAGGCAAAGCAATACCTGTTGATCGCAGTGGCGTTGGTGCTCGTAGTAGTGCTGGCGATGCTGCCCAAAGCAGTGCTGAAAAAGGAGGGGGACCAACCCGCCGAGTCATCACGGGGTAAGCAGGACACATCCGCAATGGCCCGTGCCAACGCTGGTGGAGGTGCTGAGGCAGTGGACGCAAAGGCCGAACAAAGCCATGCGAAAACGCTGACACCGAATCTGCAAGCCAAAATTACCGCCTGGCGGAGCAAGTGGACTGGTACACGCACCAGCGCCCGCGCCGACAAGCAAAAACTAGAGGCAGCCGCCTGGACGATCGATAGCATGGCAGCGACATTTGTTGTTGTCGGCCTATATGACTCAGCAGCCGCCTACCGTGAGCAATATGCTCGGTTGGTGCCTAGTGCGATCAATCAGCAGCTTGCTGGCGATGTTAGCTTTGATGCCTACACTCTTGCGCTGAACGAAGACAAGCGTGCCCGGTACCTCAAAGCCTCCCGTCAGTGGTATGAGCTAGCTTTGAAGACAGACCCCAAAAATCTGGATAGCAAAGCCAAGTTAGCCCTCACCTACGTGGATAGCGATAACCCCATGCAAGGCATCTTGATGCTGCGCGAGGTAGTTACCGCTAACCCTAAGCATGAGCTTGCGACCTATAACCTTGGTGTGTTTGCCATGCAGACCAAACAGTGGGACAAAGCGGTTACCCGTTTTACCCAGCTGACGGTCATCAACCCTGCCAGCACCAAAGCCTACTTCTACCTAGGGGTTAGCTACAAGGAGCTGGGGGACAAACCAAAGGCCATCGCCGCCCTGCGCCAAGCCCGTTTGCTTGACAAGGACCCAGCAGTGATTGCCTCAATTGACGAAGTACTAGAGGAGCTCCAGAGCCCAGCGGCTCAGTAGTCCACCTCTTCTGCCTATACAATAATACCTGCCGCTTGATGGTCGGTGTAAGCCAAGAAGCCCTAATTGCACACCTCTTGTGTACCGGACCTTGGCCACAACACAACCGCTTGCAGCTTTGCCCAAAACGATTACATCATAAACCCTTAAACTGCCAAGCATCATGCCCTGCGGTAAAAAAAGAAAGCGCCACAAGATCGCCACCCACAAACGCAAGAAACGTTTGAGAAAAAACAGGCACAAGAAAAAGTAGTCTGACGGCCGCTATGCGTGCAGTCGCACCGTTTGGTAGGTCCGAGATCATTGGCCTCTATAGATAACTCAAGCACCTTGTACCTACCAATCCATCGGTAGTATGCAAGGTGCTTTAGGTGTTTAATACTAGTCGAGTATAGGATTAAGATCGTTGGCAATGATTTTGCCTAGCCCTTGATGCCAATTTGGCCACAAAGGCTGACCTTATGACTCCTGATTGGCAATTCTGAGACTACCTTCCTCATCACAGATCATGCTGGAAGTCGGCATGTGCCCTTGTTAGTATCTGTCACCCTTTGCCATTAAGGTTTGACCTTTTGCTACAGGATGATCCTGCCAGTCACTTTCGCGATGAGCAAGTCTAGATGCCACATTGCGATCTAGGTTGTTTTGGTTGCTAAGGTTGTTACAAACCACGGGCCTCGTCATCATGGTGATTTGGGCCCCTAGCTGGTTTCATAAGGACTCCACCATACAACACGGCACAAGCACGAATCCAACACAGGAAACGCACCAGCATAGCACTAGCATAGCCCCCCAGACGACTACCCCATCAGCCTACTTAATCATCTCCCCTCACTCTAACCACTACAAAACGTGTCGAACGAACTAATCATTAGTTCTACAGAAGAGGGCGAACGGATAGCCTTGTTGCAAGACAGGCGACTGATAGAATACCATACAGAAGAAAAAAGCAATGCCTTCACAGTAGGCGACATCTACCTCGGATCGGTCAAGAAAGTGAACCCCGGGATGAATGCTGCCTTTGTGGACATTGGCCACGAAAAAGATGCCTTTCTGCACTACTTAGACCTCGGACCACAGATTCGATCCCTCAATAAGTACGTCAAACTGGTCCAGAACAAACAGCAAACGACTCCATTCCTGGACAAGTTTAGCAAAGAAGAGGACATAGAGAAGACAGGCAAAATCCAGGATGTGCTTAGCAAACAGCAGGCGATCTTGGTGCAAGTGGTCAAAGAGCCTATCAGCAGCAAAGGCCCACGCCTAAGCTGCGAGCTGTCCCTTGCGGGGCGTTTCTTGGTACTGGTTCCTTTTTCAGAAACTGTCAGCATCAGTAAAAAGATCGTAGCCAAGGACGAGCGTAGTCGCTTGCTTGGTATGATCAAATCCGTTAAGCCCGCTCACTTTGGCGTCATAATCCGGACGGTCGCCGAAGGCAAAGAACTCGAAGAAATTGAAAAAGACCTCCGTAGCCTGATCCAGAAATGGGAACTGGGTTTCGAGAAGCTCATCACTGGTCAGCCACGCGATAAAATCATTGGCGAAGGCAGCCGTGCCAACACCATGTTGCGTGATTTGCTTTCGGCTAACTTCGAAAGC
This sequence comes from Cytophagaceae bacterium, assembly GCA_027490155.1. GTDB lineage: Bacteria > Bacteroidota > Bacteroidia > Cytophagales > Flexibacteraceae > CANHWS01. The sequence continues at coordinate 323,617 of JAIXYP010000069.1, forward strand.
ATCCAGACCGATAGCCGGGATGTCTATGATGACCTCAAGGAATACTTGCGGTCCATCGCCCCAGATGCCGAACGTATTATCAAGTTTCATAAAGGCCCGAACAAGTTGTTTGAGTCCGCCGGGATTGAAAAACAACTCAAAAGCCTCTTTGGCAAAACAGTTAGCCTGCCAGCAGGTGGCTATCTAGTCATTGAGCATACCGAGGCCCTCCACGTCATCGATGTTAATAGTGGTAGCACCAGCGCCAAAACCAACACCGAGGACCAAGAGCAAACCGCTCTGAATGTCAACCTAGAGGCCGCCCGAGAGGTTGCCCGCCAGCTTCGTCTGCGTGATATGGGAGGCATCATCGTGATTGACTTTATCGACATGCGCAAGCTCGAGAACAAGAAATTGATCTACGACCGCATGAAGGATGAGATGAAGACCGAGCGTGCCAAGTACACCATCCTGCCCCTGAGCAAGTTTGGCCTGATGCAGATCACGCGCCAACGTGTACGGCCCGAGCGTGCCATCATCACCAGCGAAGTTTGCCCTACCTGCAACGGTACGGGCAAGGTCCAGGCCAGCATTGTGGTGGCTGATACCATCGAGTCCAGCCTTGAGTTCCTGATCGACAAGCAGAACGAACGGAAACTGAGCTTGGCACTCCATCCGTTCCTACATGCCTACTTTACCAAGGGGCTACCTAGCAGGCAGATGAAGTGGTACCTCAAGTACAAGACATGGACCAAGTTAGTCCAGGACTCGTCATTGGCTCTGACCGACTTTAGGTTCAGCAACCAAGCAGGCCAAGCCATTGACCTAAACAGAGGCTAGGGGAGGCAACCAACCCAGCCAACTCAGTACTAAAATATCCTAGGTCCCACACAAAGGGCCAACAATCAAGACCTCAGCGCCACATCAGCCTGAGGTCTTTTGTTTGACACAACTAGGATCAGGGCTTTTGGCTGTCAAGTGTCGAGAACTTTATTTTTTGGGTGGGTCGATCATCAAGCCTAGTTGATGGTTCGATTGTGGCTCCAGATCACCCCATTTTCGAAGTCCCCCAAAACAAAAAATCCACCTACCGAAGCACAGCTTTCCGTAGGTGGACTAATGGTAGTCTGATCAGGGTATGACCAGCGGAATCTATCTTAAAAGGCCTCAAAAGGACCTGAAAGGGCACAAAAAAGCAACCCAACATCGCGCCGCTCAACCATCTACCCTTGCTGCCTTCCGACCCTGGGGGAGTTCAACAGGAGCTGGCCGTGCCAGATTGCCGCTGCAAAAGTAGGCAAAAATCAACCCCATCCAAACATAGTTTTTCATTTTGGTAGCTCCACCCTGATAATACTTGTACCTAAAACTTGCGGACAGGGTCCATCTCTTACTAGTTTGCAGAAATGTCAGTGGCGGACCTACACCAATCCGCCCGCAATAAACACCTCAACATCCATGATCCGACACTTGAAGCTGAGCCAATCGATCCTAACGACACTGGCCCTCACTGGTATTTTGGCTTTCACTGCAGGCTACCAATCCATTGGCCAGAGTCTGTCCCCCATAAAAGGGGCCAACAAACAAAACGGAGGCTACCAGTTCACGATAGACAAAGAGGTTGGTGTCGGCCCAGTCAAGAACCAAGCCAAGACCAATACCTGCTGGTCCTTCAGCACCCAGTCATTCCTCGAAAGCGAACTCATCAGGATGGGTAAGGGGCAACATACCCTCTCAGTGATGTTTGTGGTGCGCAAGGCTTATGAGCTCAAGGCTGACAAATATGTCCGGATGAACGGTAGGGTAGCCTTTGCAGAAGGGGGCGAGATCCACGACGTCCTTTCGGTCCTGCGCAACTATGGGGCGATGCCAGACGAGGCCTACCCTGGCCTGCAATATGGCGAGACGAACCATGCCCATTTCGAGCTAGAAGCAGTCCTTAAAGGTTACCTTGATGGACTAATCCAGAACAAGAATGGACGCATCAGTACGGCATGGAAAAGTGGCCTAAACGGTATCTTGGATGCTTACCTAGGTCCACTACCTACCGAGTTCAGCTATCAGGGCAAAACCTATACGCCGAAAACTTGGGCTGCTGCCATGGGTCTCAATGCTGATGATTATGTGGAGCTAACCAGCTTTAGCCACCATCCTTTCTATAAACCTTGCATGGTAGAGGTCCAAGACAATTGGTCTGGCGAGCTGGCCTATAACCTACCACTTGAGGAGTTTGGCCAAGTCATTGAGAACGCCGTCAGCAATAACTACTCCGTCGCTTGGGCTACGGATGTAAGCGAAAAGTACTTCAGCCATGCCGAAGGGGTGGCTGTCGTGCCAGATCGTGACCTCCGTACCATTACCGAGGGCAACAAAGCTGAGATTTTCCGTGCACCAGCTGCCGAAAAAACCATCACCCAAGAGATGCGCCAAGCCGCCTTTGACAGCTGGGAAACCACCGACGACCATGGCATGCACATCTTCGGTAGTGCCAAGGATCAACGTGGCACCCGTTACTACCTCGTCAAAAACAGCTGGGGCACAGAGCGCAACGAGCTGGGCGGTGTCTTCTATGCCAGCAAACCTTATGTGCTTTACAAAACCACCTTTATAGCCGTTAACCGCAAGGCGCTGCCTGCTAACATTGCGGCTAAGTTGGGCCTCAAGTAGATTACGCCTAACTCCTAACATTACAACCACTTTCTGACTATGCAAGTAACTCCCGGCCTCCAACCAGACAAGATCAGCCGACCAGACCCAGATAGGGCCGGTAAGCTTGATGCCTTTGACCGCCTCTTGACGCTGATGGATGAGCTGCGGGATAATTGCCCGTGGGACAAGGAGCAGACTTGGCAGAGCCTAAGGCACCTTACGATAGAGGAGACCTATGAGCTAGCTGATGCCATCTTGTCCGAAGATCCGCAGGAGGTCCGCAAGGAGATTGGGGACATTATGCTCCATTTGGTGTTCTATGCTCGCATAGCGGACGAACAAAAACTGTTCGATATCAAGGACGTAATCGATGGGCTGATTGCTAAGCTCATCCGTCGCCACCCGCATATCTATGGCGCGGTTGAGGCCAAGGACAGCGATGTCGTGCGGCAGAACTGGGAGCAGATCAAATTGCAGGAGGGTGCCAAATCGGTATTGGCTGGTGTGCCGCGGTCCTTGCCCGCCATGGTAAAGGCCATGCGCATCCAGGAAAAAGCTAGAGGGGCAGGTTTTGACTGGGATGACAAGGCTCAGGTCTGGGACAAAGTCCAAGAAGAGCTAGCAGAGTTCAGAGCTGAAACCGAGGCCCCTAATCCTGAACATGCCAAAATCACAGCTGAGTTTGGCGACGTCCTCTTCAGCCTCATCAACTATGCCCGTTTCTTGGACATCAACCCTGAAGAGGCCCTAGAACGCACTAATCGCAAGTTCATCAACCGCTTTAATCACCTCGAAGCAGCCACCAAAGCCGATGGAAAGGAGCTCAGGAATATGACCCTGCCTGAAATGGATGCCTATTGGAACCAAGCAAAAGAGCTAGGCATCAATACCTAGCTCTGCTGAATCTTGGGCTTTAGTAGCCCTATTGTTATTGGATGGGGGTCAGGACCTAAGGCCTAGAAACTATAACCAGCATACATTTTGGCATCTGCTTCGGTAATTACTGGGCCAGACAAGATCACCAACCGCTCCACAACGTTGCGTAGTTCGCGGATGTTACCCGTCCATGGTAGGGTCTGGAGATAGGTAACGGCAGATGCGTCAATCTTTTTGGCAGAGTTGCCATAGTCTTCGGCGATGTCACTCAAGAACTTCTCGACCAAGGCAGGGATATCCTCCAAGCGTTCGCTCAAGGCTGGCACTTTGACCAAGATGACTGATAGCCGATGGTAAAGGTCTTCACGGAACCGATTGGCGTCGATTTCCTTCCGAAGGTCTTTGTTGGTAGCGGCGATGATGCGGACATCAACCGTGATTTCTTTGTCACCACCGACACGCGAAATTTTGTTCTCCTGCAATGCCCTCAGGACCTTGGCTTGGGCTGATAACGACATATCGCCAATCTCATCAAGGAACAAAGTACCGTTATGTGCCTGCTCAAACTTGCCGATGTGTTGTTTCAAGGCACTTGTGAAGGCACCTTTCTCATGACCAAATAGCTCACTCTCGATCAGCTCAGACGGGATGGCAGCACAGTTGACCACCACCAAGGGCGCATTGACCCTTGGGCTATTTTTATGGATCGCCTTGGCTACCAACTCTTTGCCGACACCATTAGGGCCTAGGATCATAACTCTTGCATCTGTAGGAGCGACTTTTGAGATCGCATCCCGGACTCGCTCTAGGGCGGCACTTGTGCCCACGATGTCGCTTTTGCCGCTGATCTTTTGTTTCAGGGTTTTGGTCTCGACCACTAGCACACCACGGTCTAGCGCATTCCGGACCGTAACCAAAAGCCGGTTCAAGTCAGGTGGTTTCGGGATAAAGTCAAAGGCCCCGAGTTTAGTAGCCTCGACAGCGGTTTCGATTGAGCCATGAGCCGAAATCATGATAAACTGGGTCTCGATGCCGTCAGCTTGGGCTTTTTGCAGCAGCTGGATGCCATCCATCTTGGGCATTTTGACATCACAGAGGGCTACGTTATAGGCCTTCTGTCGCAGCATTGTCAGGGCCTCTTCGCCATCTTTAGCCTCGTCCACATTATAGTTCTCGAACTCAAGGATCTCTTTGAGGGTGGACCGGATGGCGCGTTCGTCGTCAATGATCAGGAGGTTGTATTTAGGCATGCAGGGTATCTGATGGTGGGGGTAGGGTAGAAGGGTACAGGTTGTCAGGCGACATTGCTGCAGCTGCTAACATAATTGGGCTATGCAAGTTAGGTGCCAAGATTTGGGGTGGGGTGGGATTTTGGTGGATGGGTGGAGGCCAAGGCACCTCAGTGGCTGTTATTGCAGTTTTAATAAGGTTGTAGCTCTCGTTTAGGGCCCTTCTGCAACTTAGGTTTCCGACTTCTAAAAACGCAAAAACCACCCCACCAAGCAAGTTAGTGGGGTGGCTATGATATTAATCCTGCAAACGTTAACCCTTACAACGCCGCCAAAATACCGCCATCAACATAAATGACTTGGCCATTGACGAAGTTGCTGGCATTTGAGGCCAAGAACACTGCCGCACCAGCAAGCTCATGCGGGTGGCCCCAACGAGCGGCTGGGGTCCTGTTGATGATGAAGCTATTGAACTTCTCGTCATCCTGTAGGGCTTTGGTCAGCTCGGTGATGTAATAGCCTGGCCCGATGGCATTGACTTGGATGTTGTGTTTGGCCCACTCAGTAGCCATGTTTTTGGTAAGCATCTTGAGGCCACCTTTGCTGGCTGCGTAGGCACCTACGTTTTGGCGACCAAGCTCTGACATCATCGAGCACATGTTGATGATCTTGCCGTGTTGGCGTGCGATCATGCGTTTAGCCACAACTTTACTAACCCGGAACGGACCACTGAGGTTGGTTTGGAGGACCTCGTCAAAAGTTTCATCAGGGCAATCCTCCAGCGGGACTCGACGGATGATGCCAGCATTGTTGACCAGAATCTGGATGGGGCCTACCTCGGCTTCAATTCGGGCTACGCCTGCCTCGATGTCGGCAGAGTTGGTAACATCAAACAGATAGCCAATGACATTGAGTCCCTCGGCTTTAAGAGTTTCAATAGCGGCATTGAGTTTGTCGGCGTTGCGGGCGTTGAGCACCAAGGTTGCGCCTGCCTCTGCAAGGCCACGAGCGATGGCAAGGCCAAGACCTTGTGTGCCCCCAGTGACGAGGGCCACACGGCCTGTGAGATCAAATAGTGGGTTGGACATGGGGGGTATGTTGGGTGCCGCGATGGGCTGGGTTAAAGCGTTTTTGTGGTTTGAGGTTGGGTGACTATGGTGATGATTAGCCTTTGGACCTAGCGAGCTAGTTTGCCAGTGACCTCGCCCTTCATGACGGCTTCAACCTCGGCAACGGTGGCTAGGTTGGCATCTCCTTCGATACTGTGCTTTAGGACACTGGCAGCCAGAGCAAACTCTAGCGCTTGTTTGTCATCTTGATAAGTGATGGCACCATAGATGTAGCCAGCTGCAAAGGCATCGCCACCACCAATGCGGTCAACAATGGGGTTAATCTCGAGGGTGCCAGTTTTGTGAAGCGTACCATCTTGGTAGATCATGGCCGACAACGTGTTATGATTGGCCGAAACAGAATTTCGTTTGGTGTTTACAACCTTCTTGATGGTTGGGTACTTCCCTTGAAGGGCAGCCGCAGCAGCGGTAAACTTATCTCCCTTCTCGAGTGTGATTTGGTAGCCCAAAACTTCTTCCATATCTCCTTTGCTGGCGAAAACAATGTCGCACCCTGCTGCTAGGGCAGGCATTATTTCGGTGGCAGACTTGCCATACTTCCAGAGATTTTTGCGGTAGTTGAGGTCTCCACTGACTGTGATACCACGTTTGCGGGCCTCAGTCACACCTTGTAAGCAGACATCGGCAGCACCTTGCGAAATGGCAGGTGTGATGCCTGTGAAATGAAACCAAGTGGCATCCGCAAAAACAGCATCCCAGTCGACCATACCAGGTTCGATGGTTGCGAAGCTGCTACCAGCACGGTCATAAACCACTTTGCTAGGCCGAACGCTGGCACCTACTTCTAGAAAGTAAATTCCGAGCCTATCACCACCATAGACGACATGGCTCATATCCACACCAAAGGTGCGAAACAGTGCAGTTGCAGCATAGCCCATGTCATGGTCTGGGAAGCGGGTGACGTGAGCCGAAGGAAGTCCGAAGTGGGCCAGTGATAGGGCTACATTAGCCTCGCCTCCACCATAGGTGACGTCAAATTGCCGTGCTTGGACAAACCTCGAGTGATTGGGGGTGCTGAGGCGAAGCATTACCTCGCCGAGGGTGATGACTTTGGGTGGTTTCATTAACTAAAGCAGGATGCGCAAAGGCATGTTATTGGTCTGTAGGAGAGCCTATCTGTGCAATTTGATTGGCCTGATAGGATTGGCAGGACAAACATAACCCCTAGCTGCACGTTTGCCAACACTGGGTTTGCAAATGGCTACTAGGGGTCGTGTTCAGTCGGGGTAGTTAACCTTATTTCTTTTTGTCGATCGGTTGGTTCTCGTGGGCCGGGACAACAAACTTCTTCTGGATGACCTCAAAGTTGTGGGTCATATTGGTGCGGCCAGAAAGGTTTTGTACGGGCATTTCTTCAATGCCAAGGGTGTCACGGTCTGCCTCTGATTTGATGAAAGCGACTTTATAGTCAGTGCCAGCGATGACGTTCACAAGGCGATAATTACCATTGGCGTCGGTTTTGATCAAGTAGTCGCAATCGTCAAAATCCCAGTGGGTGACGGCCATTGTCATGTTGGCAAGTGGTTTGCCACCAGCGCCTACAGCACGGCCTGTGATCGTAACGTACTCTAGTTTGACTAGTTTGAACAAATCGGTTTTGCCGAAGCAAGAGTTACGTTCTGCAGCTATGTAGCTTTCGCGCTGCCCCTTGTTGTTGATCTCGTAATAGTTGATTTCATCCCCTGGCGAGTTGTAAGGCAAACCAGCGTTCCGAACGTTGCTGAACCGACCTGTTGTGGCGTCATAGTTGGCACGATATATATCAGACCCACCAACACCATCAGAGCGACGGCTGCAGAAGAAGAATTCTTTCTGGTCGTTTGTGATGAATGGAGCCATATCATCCTCGCTGCTGTTATTGATGTCATTGCCTAAGGCAACAGGCGAGGACCAGCTACCATCTTTGCCTTTGGTGCTAGTGAAGATATCAAGGTAAGCACGCTTAGGGAACTTGGTGAAAAACACCCGGTTGATGTCCTTGTTGAAATAGGCATCGACCTCTAGGTAGCTGTTGCTGACACCAAGGGTGTAGTTGATCGGCTCGCGGAGTTGTCCTTTGAAACGCTCGGACACCAAAAGTTTACCATCGAGGGCAGCACCATGTTTGAAGATCAATACAAAGTTATCATTGTCAAGGAACTGAAGGCTGGTATAGTCTGCCGCACCTACGTCTTGGGTTGTCAGTAGCTGTGCTTGACCCCAGCGTCCGTTTGCTAATTTGTTGCTGTAATAGACTTTAGAGGTGTATTCGCCGTCATACTTGGGCTGCTCGCCAGCGACTGGGCGACGGCTTGTGAATACCAAAAAAGAGCCATCAGCAGATACCAGCGGATTGCTCTCGGTATAGGCTGAGTTGATGCTGCCGCCCATGTTTTCGAGCCTAAAGGTCTGGGCATCAGTGCTGTTACGTTGTTTCAGGAACTCTTCTGCCTGTTTGATATTTACGTTGGCTTGATCAGTAAGGGCGTTGCGTTGGGCGCCACTCATGATTTTGTAACGGTTGTAGAAGTAGAGGGCTGAGTCTACCTTCTGGTTGAGGTGGAAAGCACGCCCAAGCCAGTAATAGAACTGAGCACTGGCGTCTGGGTCGAGCTCCCGAGCCATTTTGATGGAAGCCAAGCCTCGTTCTGGCCTCGAAAGGTTCAGGTAGCAAATACCAGATTTGAAGACAGCATAAGGATGCTTGGGCACTGATACCAATAGCGATTGGTATTGACGTAGTGCGTTTTCAAAGTCTCCGTCATCAAAGGCGGCGTCGGCCTTGTCCAGCAGCTTACGCTCCTCCTTTACATAAAATTGTGCTTGGCTGGTAGTGACGCTGGCTGCGAGGAGAAAGCAGGCGAGCAAAACTAACTTTGATAGTTGTTGCATATTATTGCGGATTTTCGGCTGGTGACGATTGGATTAGCCGCCTGCCACTGTGGGGGTTACCTGTAAAACTAGCTAAAGGGCCGTGAACTTCAATTTGCAAAGGCGCACGACTCTGTTACTTCTATGGCAAGTAAGCCACTAAACAAATAGGCAATGTAAAAAAGTCGTTAAAAATAGACCAACATACCGCCTTTTTGTGTTATTTATTGGTTGCGGATTGAAGATAGTTCGCTTGGTGCTAAAAACTGGTCAGTAAAGCGGACTGAGAGCTAGCAGTTTCTGGCAGGTGCAGTAGTTGCCAAGCTGGTAAATCCCGACATGCGAAAAGTGGACAGTTTGGCCAATGTACTGTGTCAACTCCTCGATGGCTTGGACATTTGCTGCAAAGCCTAGTGTGATGTGTGGCTGATAGTTAGGGCCAGTGCTGGCAGGAAAATTTCTAATCCAGTCCAGTGTGATAGGGTCGGCAGTACTAGGGTCGGCCAAGGCGTCTATTGACAAGTTATCAGTCACGAAGCCAGCTAGGTGGCTCAGGTTGTTCCAAGCGAGGTCATGGGCCAGTTGTAAGGCTGGATGAAGGCCAAAGTTAAGTCCAATCACAAGCCCAGTTGTGGTATGCGCCTGATAGACAGACGTAACCATCAGCTCGAGCGATGATTGACCAAAGATAGGTTTGGTACTACCACTGCTAAAAAAGTGGTTCACCCAGCCGTTGCTAATGTCTTCGCAGAGGTCAAAGGCCAGCGTAAGATGAGGTACGCCTAGGGTCGGGTGGAGCTTTAGGCGATCAGGCGAGAGTGTAGGGGATTGGGCGATCTTAATCAGCCGGTGCAAATCTGCACCAGAAGGGATCAGCGCTAAGTCAAGGGCTAGGTTGAGCGACATTGTTTTTCGGAGTGATTGGGTTGTGAATTTTTGGGAGTTTAATAGGCAACAGCCGACAGTAATAGACTGGGGCACTACCTAGCATGCGGGCTAAATGCCACCCTCGTTTTTCCAATAGCCATAGTGGTCCCCAAGCAATAGGGCTTCGGACATTGGCGTAATGCTGTCCGAACAGGTGCTGTTGAACAAACAGCTTGCCGCTATGCTAACACCAAGGCGAAGGCATTCTTGCATCGGATACCCTTCGTGAAGACCTACCAAAACGCCACTGGCAAAGGCATCGCCAGCACCAGCGGCACCTTTGATGACCTCTGTCGGGATCTTGACTGCGGGTTGGTAGACAGTGCCAGTGCTGCGGTTGATCGCCATCGCGCCACGTTGGAAGTGCAGGATGACCCACTCGCGCACACCAGCCTTGAGCAGTTCGATGGCGGCATCTTCGGCCTTTTCTAGGTCAACACCATCTCCTACCGCAATCGGGATACCTGTTAGTTTTTCGGCCTCGTACTCGTTCAGGAACAAGTAATCGATGTGCGAAAGGCTAGGTGGCACTATTTGTTTGAACCTCTCGCTGCTTTCGCTCACGAGGTCAGCACTGGTTTTGAAGCCAAGGCTTGAGGCTTGCTCTAGCAAATAGCTGGCTCCTGTACGGCCAAATTGGTCCAAGGTGTCTAGCCCATCCAGTAAAAGGAGGTAACCGAGGTGGAAAATGCGGGCATTGCTGCGCTTTATCGCCTCCTGCAGATGGGCAGGTGTCAACAAAGCATTGGCCCCACGATTGTGGAAAAATGTACGGCGGCCTGTGCCTTGGACTGTCATGACATCGGTATAGCTGGTCGCTACCTCGTTTGTCCGGACCAGTCCGTTTATGCTGATGCCATACTTCTGACAATCAGCCACGATCAGGTCACCAAGGCTGTCATTGCCAATCAGTCCTATGCCTTCTAGGGGCATAGGTGCCTGCATGATGGCCATGTCTTTAAGTACATTATAGGGAGAGCCGCCATTGGCTACCGATTGCTCAAGGATATTGGCCAAGGCATCTTGTTGCGGAAAGCGGTCTATGATTTTAACTTGATCTACGATCCAGTTGCCTGTCGCCAGGATGCCATTACGAGCTGTCATACTTTGGGTACTGTGGAGGCTGGAACCTAAGATGCCTGGCTCCATGATGTTGACCATTGGAGGTTAGGCACCAGCTAGGTTTTATTCGGTTAAATATCTAGTCTGCAATGTTAAGCATTACGGTTTGCAAAGCCGCACTGCTGTTGCCGGTCATGATGTCAAAATCACCAGGCTCTAGCACCCATTCCATTTTGGCATTGTACATCGCAAAGTGCTCGGGTGTAAGCACAAACTGAACCGTGCGACGTTCGCCAGGCTGCAGGCTAACACGTTTGAAACCACGCAGTTCTTTAACTGGTTTGGTAACAGAGCTGACTAGGTCACGGATGTAGCACTGGACGACTTCGGTGCCTGCCTTGTTGCCACGATTGATCACCTCGACGTCGACAGTAATACTTTCGCCTCTTTTGATTTTGGTTTTGCTCAGGACAGGCGCATTTACCTGAAACTGGGTATAACTGAGGCCAAAACCAAAAGGATAGAGCGCAGTGGGGGTATCAAAATGATAGTTACGACGTGCAGTAGCCTTGTGGTTGTAGTAGGCAGGTAGATGACCTACAGAACGCGCAATGCTGACAGGCAACTTGCCACTAGGGTTCACATCACCGACGAGGACATCTGCAACGGCTTGGCCCGTTTCTTGGCCTAGGTAGAAGCAGTTGACTAGGGCCGGGATTGTCTCGCTCAGTTGCTTAAATGAAGTTGGCGGGCCATTCAAAACAAAGGCTGCAATAGGTTTATTGAGTTTGCTAAGTTCATCAACCAGTTGGTTCTGTAAGCTTAGCAAGTCTAGCGTTGTGAGATCACCACCATGGCCTGATGCCCATGCTTCGCGGCTGGTGGCTTCGTTACCACCAAGGCAGAGGACGATGTAGTCAGCAGTTTTGGCCAAGGCCACAGCTTCTGCAATCAGCTTGAGGTTAGTGGCGGCAGGTGTGAGTGCCACGCTATCACCAAACCAGTCCCCACTATCAGTGATGCGGCAACCTTCGGCATAGACTACGTCTGACTTGCCAGCGAGCTTAGCTTTGATTGCCTGTAGTGGGGTAACCACTTGTTTTGGTTTGTTGCTATATCCACCCAAGATGCAGCGGTCGGCATTGGGGCCGATGACAGCTACTTTTTTGTATTGGCTCGGAATCAGTGGCAATGTCTGGTTTTGGTTCTTGAGCAAAGTAATGGCCTGTTGCGCCGCCTTGAGGGCGATGGAACGGTGGGCAGGGCTGCCTATAGTTTTCTCTGCCAAGGCGGCGTCGCTGTATGGGTTGTCGAACAAGCCTAGACGGAACTTGGTTCGGAGGATGCGGGCGACTGTGCTATCTAACTCCTGCGAGGTGATTTTGCCTTGGCGCAATAGGTCCGGAATCTTAGTGTAGGCAAAACGGTCTGGTGTTTCGACATCGACCCCAGCTTTGAAGGCTAGCAGTGCAGTGCCAAGGGTATCTTTTTTGTCTGTAAGGTGATGCAGGCCCTGGATTTCGGACACGGCAGCATAGTCAGACACGATCGTACCACGAAACCCCCATTCAGTCCGGAGGATTTCTTGCAACAACCGGACATTGGCATGGGCAGGGACACCGCTGACCTCGTTATAGCAGGGCATCACCGACATTGCTCCAGCTTCCTGAACGCAGGCCTTAAAGCTCGGGAAGAAGTATTGGCGCATCGTCAGCTCATCGACCAGACTTGGTGCGATATTGGTTCCGCCTTCGCTGCGGCCATGTACGCCAAAGTGCTTGAGGGTTGCAGCGACATTGTCAGGCCCTAACAAGTAGTTGGGGCCCTGGTAGGCACGGACTTCGGCCTTGGCTAGCTCGGCGATCAAGTAAGGATCTTCTCCTAAAGTTTCTTCGCTCCGTCCCCAACGGTGGTCTTGAAGTAGGTCCACAACTGGGGCTAAGACTTGGTGCCCACCACGATAGCGGACCTCTTTGGCTACGGCACCAAAAATTTCGGTCATTAGGTCAGGGTTCCAAGTGCTGGCAAGGGCCAATGGTGTCGGGAAGTTGGTGGCATCTTGCGCTTGGTTGCCATGGAGGCTTTCTTCATGAAACATGACCGGGATCCCGAGTCGGGTTTTGGTCACCATGTGGCGTTGGATGGCATTGACTAGCTCTACCGTCTGGCGTGGAGACCGACTAATGCTGAAGCTACCTTTGATCTCGCTTGGGCGGGCAATTTGGCCCATCCCATTTTTGAGGTCCATAGCCCCTTTAATGGGATCAAAATTGCCTTTATCATCTAGGATTCGAGATTTTTGAAACCAAAGGCATTGCATCTGGGCAGCCTTTTCCTCGGTGGTCATGCGGGCCAAAAGGTCCTTGATCCGGACTTCGGTTGGCAGGGTGGTATTTTTGTAGGGTGGCACGGGTGTCCATGCCTTGGCACTACCTTGGGCATGTGCACTGTTGTGCCCCAGCAGGCTGCAGGTTAGGGTGATGGCACCTAATATGAGAGTCGATCTAAAGCGTAGGATAAATGGCATAGGTAAGTAAAGTCAAGGACAAAATAAGGTCAGAAAATAGCCCTACACTGGTCAGTTTATTGTAAACAGAATCTAGGCACCAGCTGTCAGAACGGTTCTGGAGGCCAATAATACAGAATATATATAGGTCTTGTCCTGTCCGAGAAGTGTCTGGAGACGAAAAAAACCCGATAGCATCATGGCCGTCGGGTTTTTGCGTTGTTTTCCTTGGGCTATTGGATAGCCTGAAGTCAAACCATTTTCTTAATTGTCGGAATCTTGTTCGGAATTGGTGTAGTGTTTGAAGAACAAAACCGCACCCCCCATCAGCACCTTGGCGTTAATCAATGTCGAATTCTGCAACGAAGTTTCCTGCGGATTTCCTTGCGAGGTGACCAAATGTGCTGATCGGTTGACCAACATAATAGCTGGGATCAGGACATAGGCCACAACTGAGCCTGCAAGAAGCGCTATCAGTGTTCGGCGGTTGCTAACTGGTAACATAATGGAGCGTGGTTAACGGAAGCAAATGTATCATTATTATGATATGATTTTCACTATTTGGGTGTTAACTAAAGGCTAATTTTTGTGTGCTTCGTTTTAGGCCTGACCAATTGAAGCCAGCGTGGTCTAGTAGTAACAAGATAGTTGGCCATAATGCTCTCAAGAAACACTTAGGAGCAAAAAAAGCCTAGGGTTTGGTTGGCTTTAGCTGGACCAATAGCACTGAGCTGCCAACGGGGTTGAGGGAGCTAATTGGAACATACTCCGCATACTGGTTTCGCATGATTTGGTGTTGGGCGAGGATAATTGGGCTGAAGTCCTCTGCAATTAGGTTTTGTTGGCGTAGCCATACGGTCAGCGACTTGCGCCAAGCAGGACTTGGTTTGGTGGCCGACAGGACAAAACAATAGCGCTCGTCTGGCATCATGGCTGGACTTTTATGAATGTCATGCTGTTGGTGCTGATTCTTAAAGTCTGAAATACGATTGAAAGTCAAGACATTGATCGGTCGATCAGGCGCCCATAACAGAGATCCATTTAGGGTCCATTGGCACTGAATGAGCAAGCGTGTGGGATAGGTCCTGACCAAATTGTTGACTACTTGCCGTGCGCCGATATAGGGGTCAGACCACTCGTACCGCATGTACCGAAAGTAGAGGGTATGGCTACTGATAATCCCTAGTGAGGCCAATGTTACGACCGCAAGAGTCAAGGCATCCTGACGATGGGCAAAGCCTAGCCAGATATTGAGTCGCCTGACCGATATGCAAAATCCGTTTGCTGCAAGCAATGCCATCACGGGGGCCATAATGCTGGTCTGTCGGGTCGGACTTAGGTTGGTTACTCCTGTGGCGATCATCAAGATCCAGGTCAGGAGGCTGAGCATTACAAACAGGGTAAAGCCATGGGTGATGGCATGATTTGTTGTCGCGTAGTAATATAGCCCTAAGCCTGCCAATCCGAACCAGACCAACCCTAAGACCTGCATTAGGGCAGACCAAGGCATGAAACCCAAACTGGCGGCTACTACCTGCTGGGTGTTCAGAACCCAGAACCTGAACATATATTTTGCACCATCCACCCATCCGATTCCGTCAGGTAGGGAGAAGTGATACTCGCCCCATCGTCCGGCGTTCCAATGGTTGCCGGCCTCGGTGCTGAGGTCCAATGTCAGCAAAAAGGGCGTGATGAAAAGGGTAAAATATATCGTGGATTTTAAGGCATGCCTGATCCGCCAACTGGTTGGAGCTGTGTTATTGGCATAGAATAGCAATACAACCAAATAGCCAGGGATAAAGTAGAAAAGCTGGTAATTGCATAGGCAAAGACCAGTCAGCAATAGCCCTTCTACCAAGGCATTGGGGTGCTGGACCCGATAAGTACAGACATAGGTGATGCGCCAAATCAGAATTAGTAGTGCAAGTCCACCAATGGCAATGGGGTACATCTGTCGGGCGATGAAATACTGCTGCCAGCTGCAAGCAATCAGGACCATAGCCAAAAGCGGAACCGTGCTGAAATGGTTGCGTGAAAGCCGCCTAGCAACCAAGGGTACGAGCGCTAACAACAAGATGCTTGCGATCGCAGAAGGTAGGCGGCCCCAGAATTTTAGCTCATTATAGGTCTCGTTGCTCGTTACTAGCCATGCGCCTGCTAAGAATTGCATAGGCGCATAATTGCCATAGCGCGAATTGGCTACGGCTTTAAACAGGTAGTTAAACATCAGATGGCCAGGCTCTAAAATTCCTACCCGATCCAGCAGACGCATCGCTCCGAAGGAGTGGGAGTCATAATGATGGGATTTGCCAGGGGTGTAGAGGCGCGTCCGGAGGCTATCGATGGAGTGCGTGTGCTCGGCCAGCAAGTAGTTATTGGCAACACCAATATCATCGATCGTAGTGGCGTGGGTGTGCAGTTTCCAGACACGTAGCCAGCCATACCAACCCAAGATTCCCATCAGCATGAGCAACAGTAGCCATCGTAGGGCTGATTGGTTGAACTTTTTCAGCAACTGAGTGCCACCTCGGCTAGTTGGTGCCGCAACATCCAGCAACACCGCATGGCCAAGGCCAGTTGGCAGGGCTTTGCCAACGGAGGGTCCGCTGCTGGTGTATGATGTGTCGGGACTAGGCATTTGGGGTCGTTGGTGGCCCGCGCTAGGTGATTGTGTTTGGGGGTGGGCACAAATGCCAGACTAAGAGCGGCACGATGGCTTGTAAGGGCTGTTATTAACACGCTAATATACAACTCGTACACCTTTTGTCGAACCAAGTTGACCAATAGCCGAGCTTAGGACCTGAATTGGCGGTTCGTAGGACAAAAAATAGGCCCAACCTTATGACTATCGACCACAAAATCTTACCTTATGGCCATGATACTGACGCTAAAGAACATAGGGCTGATTGCAGAAATGGAGCTGGATCTGTCAAAGCAGCTGTTGGTGTTTTGTGGGCCCAACAACACAGGCAAGACCTACGCCAGCTATACCCTTTATGCCCTCCATGCTCTGGCACATAGTGCTGCAGGATTTGCCCAACAATTCCCGTTGCCCACCTCAGTCGATCAGCTGATGAGCTCAGGGGCAGCCACCGTTGACGTAGAAACTTATTTGTCACGACATCAAGCAGAGATATTGGCTCTTATTGCCCAAGAACTAAAGCAAATCTTGCCAGACGTTTTTGCTTCCACCAAAAAACATTTTGACGCCGCCGAAGTAGAACTAGTACTGACTACAACGCCATTTGGTATGGGCTGGCTTGCCGAAGATTTCCGGCAGACTTGGTCAGTAGGAGCTGCTTATAGCCTTGAGGTTATGAAGGTGGAAGGTCGGCCAGAGGTTACTTTATTATTGGTCTCAGGTCCAAGCAATAGTACCAATCACCTTGGAGTGGGTTTTGGTGGATGTGATGCTGGTGTCCCAGAGGCCCCATCGGCAGATTTGTTAACCCATCAGCTTCGGACCTGGATAGCCCAGACGATCTTGACCAGATTGCTGCCCCGACCTTTTATTATCCCGGCTGAGCGGATCGCAATCCAGCTTTTTGCACGTGAGATGTCCTTAGCCAAAAGTCGGGCGATTGACCAGTTTTTTGCGCCAAGCGTTCCGCATGGTGGTCGCGGCAAAGCGAACAAGATGAGTACTAGGGCCTATCTATACCCATTGCCTGTGCGGGATGCATTAGCTATGTCCGAGGATATGACCATCTTGATTCGGACCAAAAGTAGCTTGGCTTCACTGGCTACTTGGCTAGAGAAAACTGTGCTAGAAGGCAAAATAGGCATCAATAAGGATGGTGAGATGGACTATCTGCCTGCCAACCAAAAGAAGGCTATGCCGCTTCATACTGCTGCCAGTATGGTCAAAAGCCTAGCGATGTTGGTGCTGTACCTTCGGCACATTGCGCAACCAGGTGATCTTTTGATCCTGGACGAACCTGAACTGAATCTGCATCCCAACAACCAGTTGCAGCTGGCAAGGCTCATCGGTAGGTTGGTCCATAGCGGTATTAGGGTTCTAATGACAACCCACTCGGACTACCTGATCCGGGAGCTGAATAACATGACAACCCTCCAGAGCATCAAAGCACATCGGAAGGCCTTGATTTCAAAGTACGACTATAGCCTAGATGAACTTATTGACTACCGACAAATAGGGGCTTATGCATTTGGGGTTGGCACAGGCGAGCGCCCAGCACGGCTAATAGTGGAGCCTGATGGATTTGCCGTCCCAACGCTGGACGTCGTTACCACATCGCTCAATCTGGCCTCAGACGAAATCTCGTTCTACCTAGGCCAAGAGCTAGACGAAGTTGCTGCAATACCACAGTAATATTAACGGGCTATTTCATACTGTTCAATCCCGGTAGAATCCGTAGCTACCCACCCCCACCGCTCGGCAACCTTGTGTTTGACACCATGACCGGACCATCCATGCTGGAGCTTTTGGCTCAATACATCTTGCCCCAGTACCAAGAGCCACAAAGGCCCCATAAGCCATTTGCTCGGCATAAGTTGCGGCTAGAGGAAAATGCACCGCAAGCTATGTGTAGGTTGGTGTTACTTGAAACCCAACGGCGGGCATTGGTCTATAAGTTCGATAAAGGTAGTGGGCCTAATCATCCCCAGAGCATCCATCAGCGCAAGTTGCCATTTATGGTAGCCATGCCGGGGGTAGAGCAGATGTGTGACTTTGTGATCTTTCTGGACGATGGCCCCCACCGCACCTATGTCGTCTTGGCCAATCTCAAGAGTACCAAGGCTGGCAATAACGAAAACCAACTTAGGGCAGGTGAGCTTTTCACGGACTTCATCACCCAGACGATCCTAAGGTGTCAGAATATGCACCCAGACGACCACCACTTCGTATTCCGCCGGATCCTGTTCATGAGCAGCAACATTCCGAAGGGCCGGACCAAGCCTTCGCCACTGTTACACAACGACCATTATGTCCTGCCCTGTGGGGTGCCGATTAACCTAGATGTCTACTGCTAATGCGGCAAAGCCCCATCGAAACTAATATCCGTAGGGGCTTTGCTGATTGATGGTATTTCGGTCAAAGGCGAAGCTTATCTGAAAGCCAAGACTGACTTAGAAGGAGGTGGCCTTTTTGTAGTCTAGCTCTGCAACCAGATAGTCATAGACGGACTGAAGGTAAAGTTGTTCAGTTTGGCGTAAGGTATATTCAGCATCAGTGACTTCTTGTTGCAGTGCTTGTCCTTGGCGCACACGTAGACGGGCTTGGTCGTACAAGGTGGTAGCCAAGCGAAGGTTCTGCTGCTGATAGGTCATGTTGCGGGCAGCGTTGGTTTGTGCATTAAGCGCATTGGCCCTGTCATAGGCAATTGACTGACGCAAGCTGAGCATGGTGGCTTCGCTTTTTGCTTGGCTTAGCAATTGTTGGCGGTCTTGGGCTTTTTTCTGGAATCCGTCAAATATGGTCCAATTAGCTTTGATGCCTAGATAACCCACAGGATAGAAACTGCGCCTAGTATCGAGGAAGTCTAGATCCTGCCTAAAGGCCTGCCCTGCATAATAGCCATAGGCATTGATGGTTGGCAGGTATTGGTAGCTGATTTTGCGGCGTTGTGCCTCGGCGATCATGATCTGCTGTTGCTCGGCCCGATACTCTGGCTTGGCCCGAAAGGTTGCGGTATCCTCTGTCAGGGAGCGTGGCCTTGCTACAAGATTACGTTTGCTATCTAGGGTTTCGGACACGATAATTTCGGTCTGCTCAGGTGCGCCAATCTGTTGGCCCAAATAGCGAAGGCTGAGCGCCAAGGCATCTGAGGACTGTAGCTGGAGCAAATAGGCGTTCTTTAGGTTGAGGCCAGACTTGAGGGTATCTGTTGCCATACCTTGTCCTTGCGCCACTTTGTTTTGGGCATCGGTATGCAGGACAGACTTACGCAGCTTGTCATCTGTGGCAAGCTTGAGCTTTTCCTTGTTGAGGAGGACGGCGTAGTATGCTTTGGCCACTGCCAGCTTTAGGTTCTGGACTGTGACTTCTTTCTGGATCTCGGCATATCGCAGTTGGGCCGTATTGATGGCTCGTTCCCCTTTGTTGCTCAGGTCCAAGATGTTCTGGGTGACCTCGGCTGCTGCCGTGAAGTTCCAACGAGTACCTGTCTGGACGGGTGTCAGCTCGCCATTACCAGCACCACCAGCCGATGAAGGAAGTGGGAACAAGATCGTAGCTAGCTGAAAGTTATTCCGGATATCAGCAGAGGCAGTGACCTTTGGCAGATTGCGGGCACGGGTTTCGTCTGCTTTGCTGAGCTGGATGTTGATATCAGCATTTGCATTACGGACGGTGCTGAGGTTTTGCTCGGCATAGGCTTGTGCACCAGTTAAATCTAGCACCAACCGATTGGCAGTTGCTGTGTTGGGGCTTGTCAACTGGGCCTGAGTTGCCAAGCCCAGCAAGCTCAGGAAGCTGAAAAGGAAATACTGAATCGGTTTCATGATGGTTGGGGTATCGGTAGGAGGTAGGCGCTCAGTCCCTGTCGGGTGGCCATGCCTCCAATGGTTGATCTGTTGATGTTGCGATACTGTAAGATGTCGTTCCGCTTCGCTTTATGACTGAGGGTCTAGCTCCGGAACACAGTTGCAGGCTCTAGTTTCAGGATCCGACGAATGGCGAAAATTGCTCCGCACAACGAGATTGTCAGGGTCAGGACCAAGAAGATGATACGCATCAGTGGGGTGTAGTAGAACAAGGTACCTGCATTGGCAATGCCGATCCGGAACATTTCCATCAGGCCAGTTGCAACCCCATAGCCTGCCACTGCCAAGATGAAGGCTTGTAGCAAAATAAGCCGTGTTATGAAGCCGTTGGTAGCACCAATAGCCTTGAGCGTCGCATAGTCCCTGATGCGGTCGGTGGCGGCACTATATAGGGTAAGGCCGATGATGAACAACCCTGCTATGACTGCAAAGATGATAATGGTCCCGATCGATATAGCGATGCCCGACTGCCCCAAGACGGTGCGGACTGTGGTGCTGGCGAAATCCTCTTTTGTCCAGGCCCGGACACCAAATATGTTGGTATTGATGTTCTGGATCACGGCGGCGGTGTCGGCCCCTGCCTTGACCTTGACGAGTAGGGCGGAGATTTTATTGTTTGAGATTTTGCCTAGGTATCGGGCCCGCTCGATGGTCGTGAAGGCATAAATGCCACCAAAACCACGTGCGCCTTTGGTTTGAGCTGCTACACGTACTTTGTGGCCATTGATTTCGAATGAGGTGCCTAAGGTGGCGCCAGCAAGGGCCTTAGCGTCAAAAATGTCAGTTGTGATTGCGCCTTCGTTGATGAGATCTTCTGTGGTGCCTGTGGTTAGGAAAAATGGTCCACCAACAAACGATGGCCCCTGTGTCCCGACCACTTGCAGACCAGCGGTTTTGCCATCTGCAAACTTGGCACTTGCACCCGCTATGACCATGGGATATACGGCTTCAACCCCAGGAAGACTAGCTATCTGGCGTTGCACTCGTGCATCAATCAAAGCCATGGCGTTGACGTTGGTCGTTTTGCTATCCGTGACCCAGACCAAAGGTGGATTAGAATCTACCAGCTTTTTCATCGCGCCAGTCAGGAACAAAAAGATTCCTGTCTGCTGGCCAATCAAGAAAACTGAGATGATGATGCCCATAAAGGCGCCGATCGTCTTGGGTTTGTCATAGAGCAGAAACCGAATTGCGATACGTATCATAAGGCCTGCTTAGTTTTTGGTTGTAGAAGCTGTGGTGCTATCCTGAACGGTAGCTTTTGGCCCATCCTTGACGAATAAGATCACCTCAACACGGCTGTTGTATAGCAGCGTATTGGGGCTAGTGATCTTGATCCTGACCTCACGCACACGACGATCCTCTAGGTTAGAGCTTTCGTCACTAAAGATTGACTTCTTCTTGAGAGCAGGTGCTGCATAGATCACCTCACCAAAGGCTAGGGTGTCTGCTTGGCCTTGTGTGCGTAGCAAAGCTTTTTGACCTAAGAAAACCCTGTTAGTGAACAACTCATCCACCTCAACCAAAACGGTAAGGGCACTTTTCGGGGCAAAATCACAGATGGCTGTACCAGCACTGAGCATACTACCCGGTGTTAGGTCCATATTGAGGACTTCGCCATCGGCAGGGGCCAGGACGGTCCGTTTGGCTAATTGTTTGCGGCTGACATTAACGTCTGCCCTCAGCTCAGCTATTTTGGCTAGGGTTGCGTTGCTGGTGGCCTGGATACGCTCAATCTCTTTGGCGCTTTGGTCAATGTCGGCGATTAAGTTATCTACATTTTGTTGGGTCTCTGCACCTTGGGCTAGCAGGGCCTGTAGCCTAGGCAGTTTCTGGGTCAGGTTGTTGAGTTTGATACGTGCACTCGCGACTTGCGCCTGCTGCGTTGCAATCTCTTTGCTGGAAGTATTGATCCGTGCCTCGGCTAGTGCTAACTGAGCCTGCTCGACGTCTTGGCTAAGGGTCAGGATAACTTGACCTTTCCGGACTGTGTCGCCTGCTTTGACTTTGATCTCATTGATCAGGCCACCCACCTCGCTGGCTAAGGTTGTGAGTTTGGCCTCTGGCTCCACCCTGCCGATGGCGACAATCTGCCCAATGGCAACATCCTTTATGGGTGGGGCGATAGGAGTTTCGGCTTTTTTCTCCCCGCAGCTTACCAGGGCCAACCCGATGGCTGAGACCATTAGGAAATAGGTTAAGGCCCTAAAGCTATACCAAAGGTTAGGCTGTCTTTCGGTTCGTAAAACAGATAGTTGGTGTCGGATGCTTGTTTTCGTAGTTTTCATCGTGGTCATCGCAGTTGCAAAAGGGGTATTGGGCGCAGGTACTCGGTTGGAGACGAGCTTGAAAATTGGTAAGGCGGAGATGTAGCCGTAAGGCTTCAGGTGGTAAGTCTCTGTTATATTGATGGTGGATCAATGTCCACCTAGGTCTTCGTCGGGGCTGACCTCACGGGCGACACCGTTTTCGACTGTGATTACACGGGTGGCATAGGGCCTTAGCCTCGGGTCGTGAGTCACAACAGCCAAAGCACGACCTGCATCGGCAATGGCACGTAGTTCCTCCATGACGGTTTTGGCACTTTTAGCGTCTAGTGATGCAGTTGGTTCGTCACAAAGCATGAGGGCAGGCTGTGTAACCAAAGCGCGGGCGATAGCTATCCGTTGCTGCTCGCCTCCGCTTAGGCTTTTGGACATCGATTTTTTGCGATGGCTCATACCCATTAGTTTGAGTGCAGCGTCAACTCGCTCATCCACCTCTGCCCCTTTTTTGCCTTGCAACTGGAGCGGTAGCATCACGTTCTGCTCGGCAGTTAGGGGGGCAATCAGATTAAAATTCTGGAACACGAAGCCTATCTGGTCAAGCCGTAGGGCTGCCATCTGTTTGTCGTTGAGCTTTGTGGTGTCCACCCCATTGATCAAGACTTTGCCTTCTGTGGGGTAAATCACACAACCAAGCAAGGATAACAGCGTAGTCTTACCAGATCCGCTAGGCCCAATGATGAGTAGTAAATCACCTTTGTTGACCACTAGATTGGTGGACTGGAGCGCCATAATGGTCTGGTCGCCGCTCTTGAAAGATTTGTTGGCGTTGATAACCTCCGCCACGTGAGCGGCCGCGTTGGACTGGGTTGCTTTGCTAGTTGCTGGCATGATGTGGCAAATATATAGGGTCAAAAATTACTACGCAAACATTATAGGTTTATGTAGTATATTTTTGTAGTTTATTGGGCCTTTTTATCTCATTTGGTACCAATTGTGACTAGATTTTGGGCAAAGTTGCTGTTTCTGAAACTACGAAACCGTACTTTTGTTCTGTATTAAGCGTATGAATAAGCCCACACACCTCGACGAAGCCACCGAATTGATGCGGCAGTTTGCAGCCTATAAAGCCGATCATCCTATGTCAGACTTTGCTGCATTTGGTACCTGGTTGGCTAGTCCTGACCGCAATAACTCGGCCACAGAAGCTGAGCCAAGGTTGGCACCTGCTGCTTTGTCATCAGCAAGGCCTAGCAGTGGGGATACCGATTGGGTTGCCGCGGGAATTATGGAGGCCGATTTTCAAAAGCTTATGAGCTTGCCAGAACGGCTTTCGCGCTTGCCTTACGGTGATGCACCAGCATTGCCTGGCACTGGTCGTTGGCATGAGCATAAACCTATCGAGGCCAGATTAGGAATGCTTTTCCGCAGGATGTTCCGCCATGCCAACCACTACATGCGCAAAATCTTGGAGCCTATGGGCTTGCGCAATGTAGAGGACTTCATGTACCTCAGCCTAGCGACTAACTTCGAAAATCCAAGCAAAAGCGAGCTCATTGCAGCTGGCATGAGCGAGTATACAGGTGGTATCGAGATCATCAATCGCCTGATCAAACTAGGGATGATGACCGAGGAGCCAAGCCCGACAGACAAACGCAAAAAAATCGTGGTGGTAACTGCTCAAGGGTATGAGATCTTGGCCGATTGTTATGTCCAGTTCACGAAAATGAATGCCTTGGTCTATCGTGGCGTGTCTGACCTAGAAAAAGAGATCGTCTATAATATCTTGGCGGGGCTTGATCATTACCACACCTATTTAGGTCAGGAGAAAAAACACGCTAGCATTGCTGAATTGATTGCTTTGTAGGTAGGTTAAAGGACAAGGGGATATTGATCCTGTAGCCGTAGGCTTCAAAAGGGAGTCCAAACATCCGCCCTACTGCCTACCTTTGTGGCCAGACCATGATGAAACCGACCCACAATTTTCGCTCTACGACTACTTGGCCAATATTGGCCTGCTGTGCCCTTATCAGCTTGCTGATTAGCAGCTGCACCGCCCCTGACACGACAGGCAGCCATCGGTATTATGATGTCGCTGGCCTAGTTAAGGGTCAGATCCAGACCCTAGAGACGAGTAAAGTATCGGTCTATAAAAGTGGTATCTTGAATGGGGTAGCCCTCAGCGCCACACTCGACACCATCAACTGGCACCACGAGCTGGACCCTTTTATTTTGGCTGACATCAATAAACCTAGCTGGCTCGGACTCTATAAACTTGATAGCAGCAAAGTCGAGCGGGGTACTACCTTGGTTTATACAGCTCAACGGGATGACCTGCCAGTCCGCTCTTTGACCGTTGTCCTGGATCAAGAGCGACACCCTTTGCAGTTAAAGGCCAGCCTCCAGAAGTTAAGTATGCTCAACGATGGGGACCAAGAGCTCGAGCTCGTTTTTACCGAACATGAAGGCAAGCCAGCCTTGGCAGCCTATATGTTAAGCGGCACCGAAAAGGTGACCTTCCAAGGTCCGACCCAATACAAAGTCCGTGGGGACCTGAAGCGTATTTATTGATTAAGTCGATCAGGAGCGATTTTGCAGCACGAGGTTGGCCCTCTCTTGTGCTTTGCTAATGGCCCACTCCATTTCGGGTATAGTCACTGGTCGGTCGATAAGGGTTTCGCCGATTTTGCGAAGCAGTACTGCCCTGATCTGCCCATCCTTGTTTTTTTTGTCCATCAGCATAGTCATGATCAAGTCATCCGAATGGGCCTTGGTCAATACTTCTAGTTGTCGGTCTGGCACCAGCGCAAGACATATATGCTCTATCGACTCGAGTTCCTGCCTCTGCAAGGTCAGCATATGATAAGCCAAAATTGCCTCGACCCAGATCCCCAAAGCAACGGCTTCACCATGGAGAATATCTGCCTGAGGCATTTTCTGGGCTGCTGCCTCCAGCGCATGGGCAACGGTATGCCCTAGGTTTAGCTGCTTGCGTGGTCCTATTTCCTCAAAGTCCTCAGCTACAATCGCTGCCTTGATCTTGACACTATGCGGGATCCAATAGTCATAATCCAGCTCATTTAGCGGGCGTCTCGGAATAATTAAGGCCTGTATGGAAAAAGCTAACTCAGAAAAACCTACGGGATCAGCAATCAGGCCATGTTTCAGCATTTCGGCCAGTCCTGCTTTGATTTCACGCTCAGGCAAGGTGGTGAGCCAGATAGGTGAGATCAGGACCATGGTTGGCAAGCGGAAACTCCCGACCAGATTTTTGATGCCATTAAAATTAACCCCTGTTTTGCCACCAACCGAAGCATCGACCATTGCTAGTAGGGTGGTTGGTAGGTTAAGGAACTGAATGCCACGCATGTACATAGCTGCTGCCATACCACCGACATCACCCACCATGCCGCCACCTAGGTTAACCACAACACTATGCCGATCTGCTTTCAGGTTGGCAAGCGCATTCAGGATGTCACCTAAGGCCTCCATATCCTTATGGTGCTCGCCTCCTTGCAGGATCACCAAATCATGCGTTGGCAACAATTGCTGAAGCATGGGATAACAGTGTTTATGGCTGCCGACATCTGTCACCACCAGCACCTTAGTAGGTGATAGGTCTGTTAAAATCTGGCTGAGGGCCTCTGCCAATCCAGTTAGGCTAGGTGCCCATACAATATTGGTATCAAGTTTGATGTTATCCGTCATATCAGCGAGGCTGGCCCTAGCATTTTATGTCCTGCGTGGATACAGAACCTATCAGGATGCTAAACTAATCGGCAGGTCACCTAGTTGTTAGGTCAGTACAGTTTATTTTGATTTGGCATTGCCGCCCTCAGTGGGCGGATTAGTACCCTACCCATCATCATGCTGAAAAAGCCAACTTGGGCGGAATAAAATACATCTTTTATGGCTTTGACAGTAGGGACAAAGGCACCTGATTTTGCCTTGAAATGTGCAGATGGAACAACATTCAAGCTATCGGAAGACTGGGCGAACAAGCCTGGCATCATCTACTTCTACCCAAAAGACTTCACGCCAGGTTGTACCATGGAGGCGTGCGCTTTTCGGGACAATTATCAGGATCTGGCTGAATGGGGCATACCAGTAGTCGGTATCAGTACCGACTCGGTTGAGTCGCATAGTCGGTTCCAGCGCAAGTATGAGCTGCCCTTCACACTTCTGAGCGATTTGACTGGCGAGGTGACCGAGGCCTACAAAGCCAAGGTTCCATTTTTGCCGATTGCCAAACGTATTACCTACGTCCTAGACTCCAACCACGTTGTTAAACTCGTGGTCGAGAACTTCTTGGCCATTGATACACATGTCCGTGAGGCTTTGGCACATCTGAAGGGGGAGTATCAGAAACTCACTAATGGCCAACCAAGTGCCTAGGCTGTTTCGTTAGTTGTCCTAACAGCTGATGGCAAGACTTTTTTAACCTAGAGATCACAAATCTCCTGACCTCAGTTCAGCTTCTTTTTACTCAGGTTTATCTGGTTATTTAATCGAAGACAACCGCCACATATACCAGGTCAATAAGGAGCGCATCCCGACTGCTGCCTGCCCAAAGTCCTCAACTTGCGTGGGCGTAGCCTTATCGTCTAGGCCCAGATAGCGCCCAACACCTCGCTGAATACCGAGGTCGTACAGGGGCCAAACGTCGGGTCGCCAAAGCTCGAACAACAAATACATCTGGACCGACCAAACACCTATGCCCTTCACTTGGGTTAAGGAGTTGATGATCGCTGCATCGTCAAGGGTATGCAATTGGGTAATAAGCCCAGGATGATCCAGAAAATGTTGCGCCAAACTCCTGAGGTACCCCCGCTTTTGTTTGCTGATACCGACTCTTTGCAAGGCATCATCACTGAGGTTGAGGATGGTGGATGGCTCCAATTTATCCTCGCAAACCTGCCATAGACGGTTTGTGATGGTGGTGGCGGCTTTGGTGCTTATCTGCTGATGAACAATAGCGGTAGCAAGAGCCTCAAAGGGTGCCTGCGCTAAAAAATTAACCTCTGGTAGCCCAAAGGTGGTTACCAATGGTGCCAAAGACGGATATACCAATAGTAAGGCAGTTATCTGGGCCTCTGGGTTTAGTAGCGGCTGGGGCGCCTCGGGGACGTTGTTCATGATGCGGTCGGCTCTGGTTCTTGATCAAATTTTGGTCAGCCAGATTTAGGCCAATATCCTGATAAACCCTTGACCTAGCACCTCCACCACCAAACCAATTTACCTTCCGACGCCACCATTCAGTTTTCCTTTTGGGCCTACCAGAGTCCACCCTAACACATACCAGCTTATGCAACGCACACAAACCACTCCGATCAAACCTGCTTTTTTTGCTTCCGCAAGCCGTCTCATGCTTTTGGGCCTTGTTGCCATCATCAGTCTCTTGTCACTCGACAGCTGCAAAACTGGTAAACCATCTTACTCGCGGGCCAGTAGCAAATTTGACAGCCAACCACGGTACTATACCCCACGCGTTAAGCGTTATGCTGTCACCTCCCCTAGCCAGAATAGCAGCCAAGCCCTAGTGGCTTCGGCCAAGACCAAATAAGTAGATAGGACTAGGCCATCCCTAGATCCAACCAAAGTTCTTACCAGGTGTAAGTTAGCCCTCAGTCGCCTATCCTCAAAGCCAATGGCTGCCGGATGGTCTGGGGGCTTTTTTGCGACTTGTGGCTTGGCCTCAATGTAATCTAGAGATCATTTTTCGGTCTTTGACAGGTTTTGCCGAGCATTATCTGCTACTTTCGTCATGCGGAGTAGGTATCGGTGGTATGTTTACTTCCAACCCAAACAATCCCAATTTTTGGCGATCTCTAGATCAAGATGAAGCAAAACAAAGGACCCAAATTGAGGGAAAACCAAGGGGCTACTTGGCCGCCAATGATGGTCTGGTTAGTGTCTTTTGCCTTGGCTATTATCATCACGACAGGTTGCAAAACGCAGTATGTCCTGAAGGATGCTCAGGTAAAGCATACCCAAGTAAGCAAAAGCAATGTTGCTGATCCTAAGATGCAGACCTTGTTGAGTCCGTATCGGAAGCGGGTTGATAGTATCATGGCCATTCCGCTTGCAACAGCTGCCCATGATCTTGGTAAACAACCAGGCGAAAATCTGCTAGGCAATGCCTTCACTGATTTGTTGCTCAAATCTGGGGTGCGTTGGGCTCAGGCCAATGGGCAATCAGTACCTACTTTGGCGCTACTGGCCAATGGTGGTTTGCGGGTACCAATCGCAAAAGGGCCAATTTCGATGGGTACGATGTTCGAGTTGATGCCATTTGAGAACGAAGTCGTGATATTGACTCTATCAGGTTCGACGATCCGACAAATAGCGGAGACCCAAGCCAAGTACAGGAACCTCAACCTTGCAGGGGCGACCATTGTGGTTAGTAAGGGCGTCGTGACCAGTGTGTTGATTAGTGGGCAGCCACTAGATCCAACTGGAGTCTATCAGCTTGTTACGATCGACTACCTAGCCGATGGTGGCGATAATATGGCTTGCCTATCCAAAGCTAACAAGCGTATATCGACAGGAGATAAACTGCGTGATGCTTTTGTGCAGGAGCTCAAACTAATGGATAAGGCAGGCACCCCGCTCGGCAGCAAGTTAGAAGGGCGATATCAGGAACAATAGCAGGCCGCCAAGTTAGATGCCCCAAAAAATCAATAGACAGCAAAAGGATACAGAGGGATATGGATCGTCGTTCGTTCATTACAAAAGCAGGTTTGATTGGTGTTGGTGCCACTGCTGGGCTTTCGCTTTGGTCAGAGGCACAAGCGCACCCAGCAGGACAATCCACCAAAAGGCTGGTGATTTTGCACACTAACGACACCCATTCACGGCTCGACCCCTTTCCGGATGATGGGCGCAAATGGGGTGGGCTAGGGGGTATTGCGCGGCGGGCGGCCTTGGTGCAGTCTATCCGTGCCACCGAGCATCAAGTATTACTGCTGGATAGTGGCGACATCGTACAGGGGACACCTTACTTTAATTTTTTTGGGGGCGAACCAGAGCTCAAGGCCATGTCGGCCATGGGATATGATGCTGCCACACTGGGCAATCATGACTTTGACAACGGCCTCAAAGGGCTAGGACGAATGTTGCCTCATGCTACCTTCCCCTATCTTTGTGCGAACTATGATTTTGGCAAAACGGTGCTAAGTGGCCGGTTTGAGCCCTATAAGGTCTTCGACAAAGGTGGAGTCAAGATTGGCGTTTTCGGGCTTGGTATTGCATTCGAGGGCTTGGTATTGCCGACGGCATACGGTGCGACGGTCTGGCAAGATCCACTACCGATCGCTCGGCAAATGGTGGACCACCTCCGGCAAAAGCTAGGTTGTGACTACATTATCTGTTTGTCACATCTAGGGCTGACCTACGGCAATGATAAGGTTAGTGATCGGTTGCTGGCAAAATCCACCCCTGGGCTTGACCTGATCTTGGGGGGGCATACCCATACCTTTATGGATCAGCCCGAAAGGGTTCTCCATCCAGGAGGGCAGGAGACCATTATTAATCAAGTGGGCTGGGCTGGGGTGTGGCTTGGCCAAATTGAGGTCGAGTTCGGCGCAGGACAGGTACCAAAAACCAGTGCTAGACTGCCCTATGCACTTGATAGCAAAATTGTTGGCTGATCAGGACCTAAAGCTATTGTCTAGCCACTAAATGCAGTTACTTTTACGTCCCTGAATCTAAAAAGCCTTGGCTAACCACCGGTGATCGGGAGCTTTGTTGCATCCCAAGATCTTCCTAAAGCCCATAGGCCTGCGGTTGCCTACTTGCAGCTAGCACAGACCCAATTTTTGCTGATATTGTTTTTACAGATAGTTTGGCAGACAACAGAACCTGCTAATTTTACGCCCCTTCCGACTGCAGCACCTGTTTTGGAGCCCTGCTTTTGGTTGGGAAAGAGTGTCTATGGAGGTCGGGATCAACGAAAAAGCAAGCAATTTAAGTCCTGAGGCAGTTTGGCAAAACTGTCTCGGCACTTTGCGTGAGCTAATCAGCGAGAAGAACTTCAACACCTGGATCACGCCCATTCAGCCCCTGAGCATCGTTGGTAGTACCATAACGATACAGGTCCCGAGTCAGTATTTTTATGAGCAGCTCGAGGCTTTTTTTCTCGAGCCACTCGGAGAAGCTCTCCGCAAAGAGCTCGGCGAAGATGCAGACATGATCTATAGTGTCTTGGTCGATAAGGGCAACCAGCAGGTTAAACCCATCACGATCAATATCCCGTCTCAAAAGGGGGCCAAGCCCAATTATGGCGCCTCGCTCAATCCGTTTCACAACGTCCAGTCCGAGTTCACGAACCACGACGGCAACCTCAATACCGACTATACTTTCGAGACCCTTGTAGAGGCAGATTGCAATCGGCTTGCAGTGGCCGCAGGTATCAGGATTAGCAATATGCCTGGTACAAATGGCTTCAATCCGTTGATGGTCTATGGTGGCGTAGGCCTAGGCAAAACCCACTTAGTACAAGCCATCGGCAACAAGATACGCGAGTTGCATCCACAGAAACGGGTGGTCTATGTAACGACTGAGCAGTTTTATAGCCAGTTTCTGGATGCCCTCAAGAGTGATGTGATCCAGCAGTTTGTCAACTTCTATATGTCTGTCGATGCCTTGATCGTGGACGACATTCAGTTCCTGACCGGCAAAAGCCAAACACAAGAGCTATTCTTCAATGTGTTTAACCGCCTGCACCAGAAGAACAAACAGATCATCCTGACCAGCGACTGCGCTCCGCGTGACCTAAAGGGTATGCACGAGCGGCTCACGACTAGGTTCAAATGGGGCCTGACCGCTGACTTGCAACTACCTGGCTTCGAAACCCGGCTTGCCATCCTGAACCGCAAGCTCGAGGCCGACGGCTATGTTATCGATCCAAATATCGTTGAGTACCTAGCGATGACCATCGACACCAACGTACGCGAGCTAATTGGTGTGCTGATTTCGGTGATGGCCCGAGGTGCGATGTCGGCCAGTATCGACATGGAAATGGTTAAGCAGGTAATCTCAAACGTCGTTGTTGACGTGGACGAGGAGCTCAATATCGAGACCATCACCCGTATTGTGTCCGAATACTACAAAGTGCCTGAGGATGCCCTCAAAGCCACAACCCGCAAACGGGACATCGTGATCCCTCGTCAGGTGGCTATGTACCTTGCCAAGGACCTGACCCAAAGCAGCCTGAAGCTGATTGGGGACTTTTTTGGTGGCAAAGACCACACAACAGTCATGCACGCCATTAAGACCGTGCAAGAGCAACTCAAGCTTAATGAGGATCTCGCCACAGCTATCGCGGCCCTTCAGAAAAGGCTACAGAGTATCTAGGTATCAGCAAAGTCGTGTCTAGCCTTTGGATGGCGCTGCAAATGATAACCCTACTTTTGGGGCATGAGCCAAAAAATGATGCCAACTAATCAGCATCTGGCTAAAAACAGGTTGCCAATCTGACTTTCTGGCCCTACTTTCGCCCTGCGCAACAAAGCGTGGCAATAGCACATGAACATCCACGAATATCAGGCTAAGGAAATCCTGAAAAAATACGGAGTCCGTATCCAAGAAGGCATCGTCGCTGATACACCAGACGCTGCTGTAGCAGCTGCCGAGGCACTCAATGCAAGCACTGGTACCTCATGGTACGTGATCAAAGCCCAGATCCACGCAGGTGGTAGGGGCAAAGGCGGCGGCGTCAAACTCGCCAAAAACCTCAATGATGTGCGCGACATTAGTGGCAAAATCATCGGCATGCAGCTTGTTACACCACAAACTGGCCCAGAAGGCAAGTTGGTGAGCAAGGTGCTGATCGCTCAGGATGTGTACTACCCTGGCGAAACCCCAACCAAAGAATTTTATGTATCGATCTTGCTTGATCGTGCAACCGGCAAAAACGTCATTGTTTATAGCACTGAAGGTGGTATGGACATTGAAGAAGTAGCCGAACATACCCCAGAGAAAATCCAACGCGAGTGGGTTGATCCACGTGTTGGACTCCAAGGTTTCCAAGCCCGCAAAATTGCATTCGGCCTAGGCCTAGAAGGCAAAGCACACAAAGAGATGGTTGCCTTTATCGCCTCTCTGTACAAAGCCTACAACGACATTGACGCTGCCCTGTTCGAGATCAACCCGGTCCTGAAAACCAGCGACGACAAGATCTTGGCCGTTGATGCCAAGGTCAACATCGACGACAACGCACTGTATCGTCACCCAGCTATTGCCGCCCTGCGCGACACTGCTGAGGAAGACCCATTGGAGGTTGAGGCTGGCGAAAGCAACCTTAACTATGTGAAGCTAGACGGAAACGTCGGCTGTATGGTTAATGGTGCTGGTCTTGCCATGGCTACCATGGACGTCATCAAGCTAGCTGGTGGTGAGCCTGCTAACTTCTTGGACGTCGGCGGAGGGGCCAATGCCAAAACCGTCGAGGCTGGTTTCCGTATCATCCTCAAGGATCCGAACGTGAAGGCCATCTTGGTGAACGTCTTTGGTGGTATCGTCCGTTGTGACCGTGTTGCCAACGGCATCGTCGAGGCTTACAAAACCATCGGTGATATCAAAGTGCCAATCATCGTTCGTCTACAAGGTACCAATGCCGAAGAGGCTGCCGAGATCATCAAGAACTCTGGCCTGAAGGTCTATCCAGCCATCTTGTTGAAAGACGCCGCTGACAAAGTGAAAGAAGTAATGGCTGCTGCCTAATCGGCACCAAAATAATCTTATAAATACTGAAGCGCCCCTCTGGAAAGATTCTCCGGAGGGGCGCTTTTGTTTCGCGGGTTAATAGTTAGATAAAATGTGCGGTGGACCCGTTTATTGTTCTACATAAAGTCAGACCAGAGATCAAGGATGGTATCTAACATGACTGGAAGGAATAACATGATCAGGCTAAATGAACGCACTGCACGATTGCTTTGGACCTCCACCTTGGTAAGATCATCACTTTGTTGCCAGGAGTGGTAGGCAAAGTAGCTAAGAGCAACAAGCATCACACAATGGATCCAGATACTGAGCAATGAGCCAGAGTCCATCGGACGTTGAGTTGCGACCCAAAGGCACTCAACCAAACTGACAAACATCAGGATGGGCGCCGCATATTGGTAGGGTTTGCTAGCCGTGCGGTAGGGGCTTAGGATGTTAGACTGTAGGTAGGACATCATGGGTGGATAATGGGTTAGAGGACTTTTTTGTAAAGGTACTGGAAGAAATCAACCTAGTTGCCTAGGTAGAAAAGGGTATAACACGACCGAGCTATATCAACGGTGCTCGGCAAACACACATACATCATGATGATATATGATTGGAGGACCTGATCACTTGGTGCTATTTGTCTAGGACTTAGCCCTTGCTTTTTGGGCAAGTAGTACAATGCTCCTAACAGGAACACCATCACACAAACGTAAAAGACCTGGATCCAAATGCTAGATGGGCTTGTAAGACTGCTGATTTTGGCACCACACATTACCAAAGTGCTCAATACAGACAAAATGAACAGGTAGCGGTACTGCGGTGTAGCCGTGCGGTAGGGGTTAATCAAGTGTTTGTCCAAGAAGGTTTCCATATCGCAGAGGTCTCAAAGGGCTATAAGTTCCTAGAAGGTTTAATTACAGGGCGGACTCGATGTAATTCCAAACCTTAAGAGTTAGTTTAATCATCACGGGCAAGGCCAGAATACACAAAATGGAATAGGAGGACAAAATCTGGTTGTTTTTGATTATGTCTGCCGGTAATCCCTTCGACCATTTTTTCAAGACTAGAATCGCTATCAAGAATGTAGCCATAAGGCCAAAGTGAACATAGTCACTCGGCCTGAAAGCCTCATTACTATTCATATAAAGCCAGTCAAGAATACCTTCAACAACGCAGCCCACAACAGCGCCGACTAACAAATATTGGTATGGTTTGCTGGCCGACCTGAAGGGAAGAACAATGGAGTTGCTGAGTTGGTTGCTCATCGCTAATGTGCTAGTTGGTGGTTTGTTAGGCCTATAACTAATGCTTCAAAGATAAATAATAATGCCATACTAGCAATAATCAATGATTGTTGCTAGTATGGCATTGTAGCAGAACTAGTTGGTGTCTGCTTTATGGCTAGGCCTTAGGTCTTGACCTAGTATCTAGTGTAGTTGGTCAGAGCATTACTCCTCTCCTTGAGCGGCAGGGGCTGCGATGGCTGATTTGCGTTTGGCATAAGCCATGATGTTGTCAATGGTTGACTGCTTGGGCTCGAGGGCGGCTGCGCTGATTTTGCGCTGTAGGGCCATTACCTCGGCTGTGGCGTAATAAAGGCGATCATTTTTGGCTAGTTGGCGTTCTAGCTTTTGTTGCTCGGCCGGGGTGCAGTCATCATAAACATATTGCAGCATTTGGCTAAGGGTAGAGTTCTCGTACATACGCAGGATCTCGTTGGACTAGTTTTTTTCGTAGGTTGATCAATGCATAACGCATCCTACCTAGTGCCGTGTTGATACTGACGTCTGTCTGGACGGCAATTTCCTGAAAACTTAGGCCCGCAAAGTGCCTGAGGATCAGGACTTGGCGTTGGGCCAAGGGTAGTTCTTGGATCAGTTGGCGTAGGTGTTGGTGCAGCTCTGCTTTTATATGGAGCGTTTCAGAACTCTGAGTGGCAAAGATCTCATCGTCGAGCAACGGGCTTCCATCCTCCAGAACGACGGTCGGATAGCGCTTATTGCGTCTAAAGTAATCAATTGCCATGTTATGACCAACACGTTGTAGCCAAGGGCCAAATTTCCCTTCTTCGTTGTAGCGTCCGCCCTTGATGGTGTCTATTGCCTTGATGAAGGTCTCTTGTAGGAGGTCTTCGGCAACGTCACGATCTTTGACGATGAGGTAGATGGCAGTATATACTTTGCTTTTATGCCTATACACAAGGGCCTCGAAGGCCGAGTCATCGCCCTCCCGATACATCGAGATCAAGGCGCCGTCTGTCAATGTTGTCCGCTTCATAGTCCGTAGCTAGGGTTTAATAAAAAGTCTGAGTAAAGCTTTATATCATACTATGGAGGGCGCTAGTGCGTTGATCAGATAGGGGATTTGGTGAGCGTTTATGACTTGTTGTTTGTAAATATATAGGGTAGACAACCAAAAGCAAGGCTAAGGTTGCCTGATCCTGAAAATATTTGTTGGCTTTAGGACCAGTTTCTTAAAGGAGTGTTAAACCCAATTATTTTTCTGGCATAGCTTTGTCAGAAGGGGCAATAATCGATCCGAAGGCTCGTTTTATGTCCATTGTTTTTTAGTCCTATCTCCACTTGGCCTGGCCGAAACCCTAGAATACGCTATGGATCCTGAAATAAAGTTGTTAGACCTCGCGCCTAGCCAGCTTGCCAAGCATACGCTCATCGACCTGCCAGGGTCAAAAAGCGAAAGCAACCGGGCCATTGTGCTACAATATTTGGCAGGTGGACCGCTCACAGACCTGACTTATTTATCATCCGCCCGAGATACGACCCGTATGCAAGAACTGGTCGGTCACAATGGCCCTGTTTGGGATGTTGGTGATGCTGGCACCACTTGCCGTTTTCTGACTGCTATGCTGGCAATCACAGGCAAGACTGGAACGATTACGGGGTCAGCCAGGATGCTGCAACGCCCGATTGCCCTCTTGGTCAAGGCCCTGCAAGACCTTGGCGCCGATATTGAATACATAGGTATGGAGGGCTTTTTGCCACTTAGGCTCAACGGGTTTGCCCAAAACGGCACAAAGTCCATTGACATACCAGCTAATATCAGCAGCCAGTACATCAGTGCCCTGATGTTGGTAGCACCGCTATTAGAGGATGGACTTGAGATCAATCTGCTTGGCCCCCTCACCAGCAAACCCTACCTAGAGCTAACGATGGGCCTCATGCGGAAATGGGGTGCTCTTGTGACATTTGATAATCAAGCCTTTGTGACCTCGAAAGGGGAGTTCTGCCAAACAATCAGGGTAGAGGCAGGTGTGTACCGTCCTATTAGCCATCGGATAGAGGCAGACTGGAGCAGTGCTAGCTATTGGTATTGTATGGTAGCCTTGGCACCAAGTCCAGACCTTGAGGTGGTGATGCCAGGTTTGCATCTGCCAAGTACCCAAGGTGACGCCCAGATTGCCACCATCATGACGGAATTTGGCGTAGAGACTTTAGCCAAGCCAGAAGGGCTAACAATCAAGAAAATAGCTGGCTGGCAACCCAAAGGGTTACCTATCTTGATAAACTGCTCAGACATCCCGGATATGGCCCAGACCTTTGCAGTAATGGCTCCTATGTTGGGCCAGAAATTGATCCTCGGTGGACTCCATACCCTCAGGATCAAGGAAACGGATCGGATTGCGGCTTTAGAAGCGGAGTTACCCAAAATAGGTGCCGTTATGCAGGAGCTTGACCATGATCGGTTTTTGGTCATTGGGGCACCTGCGATCGATCCATCAACACCTGTAATCAGCACCTATCATGACCACCGCATGGCATTGGCTTTTGCCCCAGTAGCCCAGCTTCGAAACATCCAGATAGAGGACCCTGCCGTGGTCAATAAGTCATACCCAGCTTTTTGGGAACATGTCCGGCAATATGGTTTGGCCGTAAGCCCCTTATAACTTAGGGGTATTGCAGGTCAACTTTTGCCTTTAGCAATATCAGTAAGCAACTAGATGAGAAAAGGTCTCAAGGTGTTAGTGAGCTAAATCTTGCCTAATAGACCTGACTTAGTTGGGGCAACAGAGCTGTTTTAAGCATGTTGTGGGCTCATCCGCACTTCTAGCCAACTTTATGAAGGCGGCGAGTGTTGAAAAGCAGCCTACATCAGCTATTTTTGGGACGGCAAAAAACGTTTGCCCATACCTTTAAGTAACCTCACGATATCAATATAATGGCAACACAATACGATGTAATTGTGGTAGGTACAGGCCCTGGTGGCTATGTAGCAGCAATCCGCGCTAGCCAGCTCGGTCTCAAAACAGCAGTCGTCGAAAAGGAATCCCTCGGTGGCATTTGCCTCAACTGGGGTTGTATCCCGACCAAAGCCTTACTCAAAAGTGCTCAGGTTTTCGAGTATATCCAGCATGCCCAAGACTATGGCATCAATGTCACCGGAGCCACAGCAGACTTTACGGCAGTCGTGAAACGTAGCCGCGAAGTAGCAGGTGGTATGAGTAAAGGCGTCAGCTTCCTGATGCGCAAAAACAAAATTGACACCCTGATGGGCTTTGGCAAATTGGCGGGTGGCAACAAAGTAGAAGTCACTGATGACAAAGGTGTCAAGACGGTATACGAAGGCAAACACATCATCCTAGCCACAGGTGGCCGCTCGCGCGAGTTGCCTAACCTGCCGATCGATGACAAGTATATTATTGGCTATCGTAAGGCAATGGCCCTCGAGACTCAGCCTAAGAGCATGATCATCGTTGGCAGTGGTGCCATTGGTGTCGAGTTTGCTTACTTCTATAATACTATGGGCACTAAGGTGACCATCGTAGAATACTTGCCGCGTATCGTCCCTGTTGAGGACGAAGAGGTGTCGAAACAACTAGAGAAAAGCTACAAAAAGGCTGGCATTGATATCATGACCAATGCTAGTGTGGAAAAGGTCGAAGTTGTTGATGGTGTTTGCAAAGCCACTGTCAAAACTGCCACTGGTGTCGTTACCCTAGCTGCTGATATCGTCTTGAGTGCTGTTGGTGTCCAAACCAACCTCGAAGGCCTAGGCCTTGACGAAGTAGGTGTCAAACATGACAAAGGCAAGGTCTTGGTTGATGACTTCTACGCTACTAATTTCCCGGGCGTTTATGCTATCGGTGACATCGTCAAAGGTCCATCATTGGCGCACGTCGCTAGTGCCGAAGGTATCATCTGCGTTGAGAAAATCGCAGGTCAGCACGTCGAGCCATTGAATTATGGCAACATCCCGGGCTGTACTTATACCCAGCCAGAGATCGCTAGCGTCGGCATGACCGAAGCCCAAGCCAAAGAGGCCGGATACGAAATCAAAGTCGGCAAGTTTCCTTTCAGTGCCTCTGGTAAGGCCAGCGCTGCTGGTGCTAAGGATGGCTTCGTGAAGGTCATCTTTGACGCCAAGTACGGCGAGTGGCTCGGTGCCCACATGATCGGTGCCAATGTGACCGAGATGATCGCTGAGGTCGTCGTAGCACGTAAACTAGAGACCACTGGCCACGAGATCATCAAGTCAGTCCACCCACACCCAACAATGAGCGAGGCCATCATGGAGGCCGCCGCCGCCGCCTATGGCGAGGTGATCCATTTGTAGGCAAGGGGATTATTAACGTTTCTCGAAGAGGGCATTAGGACTTAATTGACCTAATGCCCTTTTTTTGCACCAGAAAAATCTGTTTCAGTGCCTCTTTTATGTTATTGTACGCGTTGGGCTTCATCTTGATCTGTTTAAAACTACTTTGGAAAACTCTTGGGATGTGAAGATATCAGTCGGATCATTGGGCTTCGCAATCATACACTTCGCTTAACAAGGTGTTAAATTTCGATTAAACGTAATTCTCGAGATTGGCCTGACTTAAATGTTTCAAAAAGTTTTCCTAGTCATGTTTAAGTAAGCTTAGGCTATGTCGTAGTTGTTTTAGATAAATCAACTTTCTTAACTCAAGATGAAAAGACACTTCAATGACGCTACACGCTTCCTGATTATTAATATTCGCTTGATTTAGTTTGTGACTTCCGGAAGACAATTATCTATCCAACCATAAACTAATGAATTCATTGACCCATTTCTATAAGGTCTATTTAATAAACCTGATAAGCCAAGGTTAGAAAATGGCATCTTGCATAGGTGGCAAGGTATAGTTGTTGGCTTTTATGTTAACCTTAACTCACAATAAAAAACCACCCATCAGAGAAGGGTGGCTTTAGCATGGTTAAACCTGAATAAATGGTCTTGAAGCTTATTGCTTCGTGATGCGCCAGCTTTGGGCTTTGGCACCATCCTGCAAGACGGCTTTTAGAATATAGATGCCCGGAGGCAGTGTACGCATGTCAATTGACTGTAGGCCAGAGCCTGATAACAGTTGTGCTTCTTGACTCATCATCACCTGCCCTAATTGGTTGACCAGATTGAGGTCCGCCTTTGTGTCATACAACGTATGGTAGCTGATATTCAGCACATCAGTTGTTGGATTGGGGTAGGTATTGAGGCTAATGTCGCCTTCGTAGGTGGAGGTAAGATAAATGGCCGAATAGACTTTACTCGTTCCGTCAAGGTCAGATTGTACTATTCTGTAATAAGCAGATTTGACATCGGTGTTACCTGACCAATTATGTTGCTGTAAGGTAGAGCTATTTTCGTTTCCTACAATAAAGCCGATGCTTTTCCATGTAATTTGGTCTTCGCTTTGCTCAATTTTATAACCTGCATTATTCCTTTCTGAGGCGGTCGACCAATACAGATTAACTTGGTCTTTTGTGGCCTTACCGTAGAAGTTCAATAGTTCTACCGGGAGGGGCGATGCTTGTGGATCACCCAATGTCCAGTCGCTAAAAGAATCAACTCCGTCTAGGGTATATTGGTTGGTTCCGAGATCCTTGGTTGTATATCCTCGTTTGGACCAAACGATCCCGCCATCGGTCGAGCGCCAGAAACAAAGTTTGTTGCCAGACCGGCCGTTTAGTCCCCAGCTGTCATTAAAATACTTGAATTTAAGCTGGGCATTGAGGCCAGTGTTGAAGGTTGGCGTAATGGTATAAGTCAGCCTGATGCCTTGGTTTCCATTTCCGATGGAAGGGGTGTAGGTATTCCTTACAACGGTGGTAATTCCCGGTGCAGCTCCTGTAGCCCTAATCTCGATACCAGTGCCAGAAAAGGTAGCAGTAACATTTTGGGCCACCGTGCGGGAAACGCTTAGTTTGCCCCTGAGGTAACTACTAGCATTTTCGTTGACTACTGCCCCAGTACTGGATAGGGTAATGATATTCGTTCCGCTGATCAGGATTCCGTTGTTGAACGTGAGATTACCATTAATCTGGAGGTCAGAGTTTAGCGTTGCAATGCCAGTACTTGTCCGGTTAAGGGTTAGGTTGTTCAATACTGCATTAGCAGTCCGGAACTGGATGGTACCAAGGTCTCCCGTGCCTGTGATGCTTAGATTGGAGGTAGAAGAACCTCTCAATAGTCCTGACCCAGTTGCGGTTCCGCTAAGTGTTAGGGTATTACCGTTGATGTTGAGATCACCACTAGTTAGGGTCATCAGGCCATTGATGGTTAGGTCATTGGCTAAAGTCACATTGGCATTTGCTCGGTTGATCGTTAGGTTGTTGAGGTTACGACTGCCAGAGACAAATGTTAGGTTGTCAATGGTCCCACTGCCTGTGATAAACAAATTGGAGGTGGTAGTTCCTGCCAATGATGGCGTACTGATGGCACCAGAAAGGGTCAACGAATTGCTGCCGATGGATGTAATGGCACTATTTGTGGTGCTAAACGTACCGTTGACAGCAAGGCTGCTGCCTAAGGCCAAGGTACCTGAGCGGCTGATGATTAGGTTGTTGAGGTTGGCCTGACCGCTTTCAAAAGCGAACGACGAAATGGCCCCTGTGCCATTGATGAGCAAGTTTGACGAAGTGCTCCCACGGAAGGTGGTGGAAGTGGCAATAGGTCCGCTGACCGTAAGGGTATTGTTGCCTATCGCTAGGCTTGGTATTGTAAGGGTACCAAGCACGGTTAAGTTTGATCCTAGGGTAGTGGTGCCCG
The DNA here is from genome assembly GCA_027490155.1 of Cytophagaceae bacterium. GTDB lineage: Bacteria > Bacteroidota > Bacteroidia > Cytophagales > Flexibacteraceae > CANHWS01. The sequence continues at coordinate 364,325 of JAIXYP010000069.1, forward strand.
TCTTGGTCGAGCTAAAGTTGTTGATCGTATTGCTGCCCGATTCGAACGTAAAGACTGGTGGGGAACCACCGCCCCCCATCATGATGTTAGATGCAGAGGTCACGGCAATTTTGCCACCTGTGAAGTCTGCAAATCCACTGATGCTAAGTGTATTGCTACCGACTGCCAAAGTACCAGCTGTGATATTACAGTTCCAGAAGACTTCAAGATTTGAACCTAGAGTGAGTGTAGTATTGGCCCTATTCATCCTCAGATTGTTAATCTGGCGATAGCCTGACTCAAAAATCAGACTGTTACTGATGGTGCCGCTGCCACCGATACTAAGCTCGCTACTACCCGTCACACGTATTGGCTGGCTGATGTTGACGTTTCCGTTTAGGGTAAGTAACCTGTTAGCACCAACGGATAGGGTGCCATTAGTGATTGTAAGCGCACCATTGACAGTTAGGTTGCTGTTGAGGTTGATGACCTGACCACTGCGGTTAATAGTTAGGTTGTTGATCGTTGTATTGCTGCCTAGGGTAAGGTTGCCAAAAGTGCCGCTGCCGCCGATGCTAATATTGGCGGTACTGCCACCAGTAAGGGTGCCACTGCCAGAGATTGAACCATTGATCACAAGGGTGCCGTTGTTGACTGAAAGGGCTGAGCTGGTGCCCAGTGTAAGAGTCCCATTTATAGTCAAGGTCCTACCATTGAGGTCGAGAGAGGCCGTGGCAGGATTGCTCGCACCAAAGCTGAGGTTGTTAACTGTCAGATCCTCATTAAGGGTTGGGGTTGTGGCAGTACCGTTGATTGTGACATTAGTAGTGGTAATCGGTTTGCCAAGACTCCAGTTGTTACAGACGTTGCTGCTGGTGTTAGTGCTGCCGGTCCAGGTTGTGACAGATGGGTCTGTCATGATGGAAACAGTGGTATAATTAGCATTTTGGGTGGCACAAGACCCCAACTGAACGACGGCCCTGTAGTAGGTAGTTTGACTTGGTGTGCTTGGCGGGGTATAGCTTGTGCCGGTATGGCTGATATCAGCAAGGTTTGCGGTAAAAGCCGTGTTGGTAGCTCTTTGCCATTTAACAATACCTCCGGTCTGACCGCTAACTGACAGTGTTGGTGGTGTATCGCCTGCACAAAGGGTGCTGCCTCCTGTTATAGTACCACCGACAGATACGAGGTTGGTTGTATTTCTTTTCAATGGTGATGAGACATTATAGCCCGCACAGGTTGCGGTACCGTTGCTCATGTTCAGGATTGCATAATAATAGGTGCCACAGGTGCTTATGTTATCCGCAAAGGTTGTGGTGCTAGCGTTATTGATTGCGACCACCCTTGCTGACCCTATGGTTTCGCCAACGGTATAGGTACGACCATAAACAGGATAATCTTGGCTTGCGAGATCAGCATTGATTTGGCGTACGATGATGTAGCCTTGTGGCGAGCTTGCGGCAGCATCAAACGTCCCGATAATGTTACTAGTGCCAACTGATAGGGATAAATTGGTTGGCTGCGTAGAAGGGTTAGTTACGACTGATACGTTGGCGCCTTGTGTTCCGGCGGGGCTAGGTGCTTTGCAAAGACTCATGGTTTTACCCGAGGCCGTTGTGAGTGTTCCGCCACTGTTATTGATGTTGCCATTAGGACAAAGAGATACACAGCTTGTGGCACTAGACGGAACTGTTATGGTGCCAGTGTTGGTGATGTTGCCTGTAACAGCAATTGAGCTTGCAACATTAAGGGTTGAGCCGCTATTGACGTTCACATGCCCACTAATGATAGTTGGGCCAGCAAAGGTGACACTAGGGCCAGTAGCAAGGCTAAAGTTGCCTGCTATGGTTGTTGACCCTTGGAAGTTAAAGGTGCCCGAGTTTATCGAGGCACCGCCACTTAGTGTTATAGAGCCACCACCAGACCAAGAACCTGAACCAGAAGGGTTGAAGCTGCCCGAAAGGGTGAATGAGCCAGTATTAGATACGGTGCCTCCGGACATATTGAACGAATTAGATGAAAAAGTGCCAGCGTTGTTAAAGGTGCTGCCGCTCGAGACTGTTAGGGCACTATTGACGACGCCGCCTGTATTGTTGGTGAAGGTGCGTCCATTGGCAATGGTATAGTTTGACTGCTGGAACGTACCAAAGTTGTTGACATTGGTACCACCAGTAGCATTCTGGATGTTGGCACTACTACTAAACGTAACGCCAGGCCCAATACAGACAGTTATGCCTGAATTGTTGTGGCAATTGATGGTACCGTTATAGGTGCCACTACCTGTCAGACAAATGGTCTGGTTGTTACTAAGTATGTTGAATGTACTGTTGACGGTGCCAGATATCGACTGGCTGATGTTACAGCCAGAAGTACATTGAGCTTGCGCTAAAACTGGCAAAAGCCAAGTGGCAAACACCATTAGGCATAAAGCCACCAATGCTTTGGGGTGCGAATAGGTAATCATGTTCGGATTTATTCAGGTACTAGTATGATGACTAGAACAAACATTTATATGTGTGTTCTGGACCTCGGTACAATATTACTGCTGGGTGTTTTTGACAGCGACTTAGACTTCTGCAGATTCCTACTCAGGTGATCAAATGGGTATTTCTGCGTATTGGTGGGCCCTATTTGGATAAAATTGACTCAGGTCTGTTCCTGAAGTAACAGATGCGATTGTGTAGGTATAAATTGATTATCAGGTAGTTATTTGATTTGTTCTGTCAGAAAACGAAACATTACTTACATGTTACCAAACCGCATGGCATGTTAGCCGAGATCAACAGGATAGGGACATTGGGTAAACAAAACATAACAAATGATCGGGGTGACGACTAGGCAATGACGTGTGCTGATGATCTTGCGGAAACACGAGAAGGTTGAGCAAATCCAGATGGGCGGAAGGCATTACAGTTGGTGTCAGGTAAAAAGCAAAGCAAATAAGAGGCCTGACAAAGTTGGGAGCTCAAAAGTAGGATAAGATGTCCCCCCCAGAAGTTAAACTCAGTTTACCTATACCAGCATTTCCAGTCGTGATAGTGATCAGAAATCACTACGATCATACCAACTTTTAATACGCCATTCGGACCCCCGGTTGGCTCTTACAAAGGTTAGTTGGGCGCTGCCAGTACCTCTGAAAATATTCTGGTCATCCTGCACAATCGTCAGGTTGAAGTACCGCTCGGCTTGTGCCAAGGTGTCGTTATTGACTGTATCAGTCGAGACATAGTTATTCCAGATCAGTGACACCGACTTGACTGAGCGGAACATATTAAAAGTAGCCTGCATCTCTTGGTCGCGGTCCCAATAGACGAGGTTGTTGTTGGCAAAGTCAAAAAAGGTGAACCTAAAGTCACGGGTGATCATCCGTCCATAGAGTAAAGAGTCACGTAGCTCATACGTGTTCCGGAAGTACTCAAACATGCCTTTGATCGATCGGCGGTCCCCTAAAACGGTATTTCTGTCGGTAAGTGTGGCATCAAGGGCTGGTGCAAACGGATTGCAACTAATCAAACCTAGGGCAAGGCTCAGGACAATGCCTAGCCCGAAAAACAAATGCCGCATGCTGACTGGTAGATGTGCCATGGCCTTGTTTTGCTAGGGTGAAACAAAGTGTTGTTTAAGGTCCGTCCAGCAAAATGGGTTACTGCTACCTTTGGTGTCTTGCCAGTTCCGGATCGCCCATTCGTTGCTACGATTCCGTACCAAAGTTAGCAAGACGTTGCCCTGAAACTGAAATTTATTGAAGCTAGTGTCTGCATGGTACATCTGGAGGCTGTAGGTAGCCGTGTACTCTAAGGAGTCTGCATTGAGGAAGATTTGCCTCGGGTTACTTAGCTCTAACCTGTTATTGCTTAAGGTTGTGCCATTGTTTCGCAAGTTCTTGAGGTACTCTAACTCTTCCTGGATTGTCCAACGCTGAAAAATGCCTACGTTCTGTCCGCTGACTGATGGATCAGGCACGTAACGAAAACCCGGATTGCGAAAACAACGCTCATAATTGACTAGATTGAGGGTCGTGATGGCTTGTCTGAAGTTATCAAGCAGGACGTCAGGCTCAGTAGGGCTTATCCAGCTGGTGGTTGCGGTCGGCACCGCTGGCTCGCGCAGCGCAAAACAACTGCTGAGGATGCCTAAAAAGATAAATGCGAAGGCCATCAATCCTAACTGCATATACCCACCCAGACTCTTTAGAGAATCTGGAGCTTTTGATATGAGTTTGTGTCCTAGTTTGAGCATTAGGCAATAAAAACGATGTTACCTTAGTAATTTTGCGCATCCGGAGGCCAAATGTAAAGGCGGCGCCAAAATGCTACTAAGTTGGCTGTGCCAGAGCCGAGGCTCTGTAATACTAAAGTACGGCAGTCTGTTTTATTATGGTGCTGGTCTCGCATTTTTGATGCCAACAGGCCACCAGCGGCTCCGATTTTACCGCCCAGCTTTTGGGCATTTTGTTCCTTAGATACTCGGGCCTATCGCCCTGACTTGCTTTATGATGACAGACCTAGATACTATGATCACCATCTCCGCAACGGACCTTGTATTGCCACCTACTGCCAACAAAGTGGCGGCAGCTATTGTGAGAATGCGTGAAATTGTGGGGGACCAGTTCGTGTTAGTGGACGAGGAAAGCCTAGCTGAATACGGACATGACGAAACGGAGGACCTTTCTTTCCCACCAGATCTAGTCGTTAAGCCAGATACAACTGAGCAGGTCAGCCAGATCCTGAAGTATTGTAATGAGCAGCTGATACCGATTACGGCACGTGGTGCTGGCACAGGCCTTAGTGGCAGTGCCTTGGCTATCCAGCGTGGTATTTGCCTTAGCATGGAGCGCTTCAACCGTATCCTGAAGATTGACCCGAATAACCACCAAGCGATTGTGGAGCCTGGCGTGGTAAATGAGGCCTTCCAGAACGAGGTTCAGAAGCACGACCTATTTTATGCTGTTGACCCAGCCAGCAAGGGTAGCTGTTTCCTAGGAGGTAACATCGCCCAAAGCAGTGGCGGGCCTAGGGCTGTTAAATATGGCACCACGCGTGAAAATGTACTGAACCTTGAGGTCGTCTTGGCGAATGGGGACGTGATCTGGACAGGTGCCAATACCCTCAAGTACAGCACTGGCTATAATCTCACGCAGCTGATGGTGGGCAGTGAAGGCACACTAGGCATCGTCACGAAGGCGGTGTTTAAGCTCCGGCCATTCCCCAAGCATAATCTGGTGATGCTGATCCCGTTCGGCAGTGCTGAGGAGGCCTGCGAGGCTGTTTCGGCGATCTTTATGGCAGGCATCGTGCCAAGCTGTATGGAGTTTATGGAGCGCGATGCAATCGACTGGGCCATCAGCTATACCCAGAGCTCTATTGTGGTCCCGGCCAACATCCAGGCCCACCTGTTAGTGGAGGTCGATGGCAACGAAATGGACCAGCTATATCAAGATGCTGAGCGTATTTATACTGCCCTTGAGCGCTTTGACGTTGGCGAGGTCCTGTTGGGCGAAAGTGCCGAGCAAAAGGACCAGCTCTGGATGTTGCGTCGCAAAGCCCCTTATGCAGTGCGACATAATTCAGTCTATAAAGAAGAAGACACTGTGGTACCTCGTGCCGCCTTGCCTCAGTTGTTGCGTGGTGTAAAAAACATTGGTGACAAATATGGCTTCAAGTCCGTCTGCTACGGTCACGCTGGGGATGGCAACCTCCATATCAACATCATCAAAGGCGATCTAGACGAGCATACATGGGAGCAAGAGTTGCCAAAAGCCATCAGGGAAATTTTTACTCTTACGGTTGGCCTTGGTGGTACTATTAGTGGTGAGCATGGTATCGGCTTCGTTCAGAAACCATATATGGACATTGCACTTCAGCCCATTCAGCTAGAACTAATGCGGGGCATCAAGCGCGTGTTTGACCCGAATGGTATCCTCAATCCGGGCAAGATTTTCTAACCGAGGATGGATTCGGGACCGCATACGGTTCTCAGTTACAGGATCAAAAAAGCACAAAGCCAGCCCAATCTTATTATTTATTAGGCTGGCTTTAGATTTTGGGCCAACTTGAGTCAGACATATTAGGCAATAGGCCAGACGATGCGGGTGTGGTTATCTGCTGGTGTGGCGACTTTGCCAGGGTCAGAAAGATAGAGCTCAATGGCACTTTCGCCCAAGACTACGTTGTTGTTTTTCGCCCATTGGCTGATGACACCATAGACTGCTGCCAAGCCATCGAAGCCACCAAAATAGTCAGCAACCAATGACTGTTTTGCAGGTTCGTTTACGACAACAATCTCACCAGCACCTACACCTAGGCTGGACGTAATCATGCCACTGATGAAGGTTAGGGAGTTTGTCGGTCCATCATAGGTAACGGTGAGGGTGAAACCGGCTTCGGGCATCAAACCTTCTGCCTGGACTTGGGCATTGACTTGGTTAAACAAGGGGCCCATGATATTGGCTAGGTCTTCGATTTTGGCTGTTCGCTGGATGCCGAGACCCTGATAGGCAGGGTAGGTTTCGCTTCGGATATTAAGTGACTCTGGTGTCATCTGACGAAAAGGGTTGGTATGAAAAGGATGGGAAGAGCGTGGTTAATATTTGGGCAGATGCCTCAGGCCTAACATACGGACAAACAATGCGACTGTGCAAGGAGGGGGAGGATTTTAATATTGGGATGATCCACCCCTTGCCATTTTGTCAGCCCCAACCCGCTTGGCAACCTATTTGCAATGGGCGCAAAAGGCCCGAAGTCCAACTGTTGGGCCCAAATCCATCCGTAATAGCAAAACCACCCCAACACATAAACGATGTCGTCAGCAGTAGAAGAAGAAAAGGGAACCATTAGCATCCATACCGAGAACATTTTCCCGATCATCAAGAAGTTCTTGTATAGTGATCACGAGATTTTCTTGCGCGAGCTAGTCTCCAATGCCGTGGATGCCCTTCAGAAACTCAAGCGCATTTCGGCCATTGGCGAGTATGATGGCGAGATCGGCGAAGCCAAGGTCGAGGTCAAAGTTGATGCTGAAGCCAAAACGATCACCATCAGCGATAACGGTATCGGCATGACTGCCGAGGAAATCAAAAAATATATCAACCAGATCGCCTTCTCTGGTGCTAGCGAGTTTCTCGAGAAGTATAAAGGCGAGGACAAAGGTCAGATCATCGGCCAGTTTGGTCTAGGTTTCTACTCTGCCTTTATGGTAGCCCGTGAGGTCGAGATCGACACCCTGAGTTGGAGGCCAGACGCCAATTCTGCCCGCTGGATTTGTGATGGCAGCACCGAGTTTAGCATCAGCGCAGGCAGCCGCACCGAGCGTGGCACCACTATCACGCTACACATCGCCGAAGACAGCGAGGAGTTCTTGGATAGCTACAAACTGCGCGAAATCGTCAGCAAGTACTTTAAGTTTATCCCGACACCGATCGAGTTGGATGGTGAACGTGTTAATACTGGCGAGCCGCTTTGGTCCAAATCCCCAGCAGATCTGACCGACGAAGATTATAAGAAGTTCTATCGTGACCTCTACCCGATGTCAGGTGACCCGTTGTTCTGGATCCACCTTAATGTGGATTTTCCGTTCAACCTGACTGGCATCCTGTACTTCCCGAAAGTGGATCCCAAAATGGAGGTCCAGAAGGACAAGATCAAGCTATACAGCCGCCAGGTTTTCATCACTGACGAGGTGAAGGATGTGGTACCTGAGTTCTTGATGCTACTGCACGGTATCATCGACTCGCCAGATATTCCGCTTAACGTGTCTCGCAGCTTCTTGCAAGCCGACGGTAATGTCAAGAAAATCAATAGCCACATCACCAAAAAAGTGGCTGACAAACTTGCTGAGCTCTACCGTGACGACCGTGATGCTTACGAGCAAAAATGGCAAGACATTGGTGTTTTCGTCAAGTATGGTATGCTGACAGAACCCAAGTTCAACGACAGGGCCAAGGATTTCTGCTTAGTCCGTAACACTGAGGGCAAGTTCTTCAACATCGAGGAGTATCGTGAGAAGGTTCGTTACAACCAAACTGACAAAGACGACAACCTCGTCTGGCTCTACACTAGCGATGCTGATGCACAGGCTGTCTATATCGATGCGGTCAAAAAACGTGACTATGACGTCCTTGTCCTAGACCATGTCCTAGACAACCACTTCGCCCAGCACCTTGAGCGTGTTGCTGAGAAAATCACCGTCAAACGTATTGATGGGGATAGCCCAGACAAACTCATCGACAAAGGCACCCCTGAGCTTGACCTCTTGACCAGCGAACAAAAGGAGCTTGCCATCGCAACCTTCAAGGCTGCCTTGGTCAATGACAAGCTCGATGTCAAGATCGAGAACCTCACCGCTGATGACCTGCCAGTAACCCTAACCCAAAGCGAGCAAATGCGCCGGATGCGGGACATGTACAAGGCACAAGGCATGGCAGACTTCTTCGGTTCTATGGATCTGACCTCGGTTATCGTCAATGCCAACCACCCATTGGTCAACCAACTGGTCGCGACAGAAGACGAAGCTAACAGGAACGTCCTAGCGGCTCAGCTCTACGACCTTGCCCTGCTCAGCCAAGGCAAACTCACAGGCAAAGGCTTGAGTGAGTTTGTGAATCGTAGCCTGAACTTCCTAGGCAAATAAGGTTAAAAGGAAGTACTTATTTGATTAGGCAAAACGCCAACCTATTTTTGTGGGTTGGCGTTTTTGTTGGGAGTGGGCGGAATATTAACTTATTCTCTATCGAATCTACTAATCCAATTATGTGAAAATGGGTATACCAACATCCAAACACAAACGCCGGCCAAGGGCCGGCGTTTGAAGATTCAACTCTGGGATTTGACTAATGCGGGTCTAGTCAACGTACTACGTTCGATAGGTTAGGGCAATGCCTCAAGATTGGG